>NZ_JBVHTN010000007.1:0-912172 GCF_055569495.1 Streptomyces sp. NPDC028305 | reverse complement strand
CCCCACACCCTCAGCCCACCCCGTACCATCCGCCCCAGCCCCATACGCCTTGCACCGCCCATCCACCGACAACCCACGCTGCCGCGCGAACTCCACGAAGGCTCCGGGTGTCGCCATCACGGTGACCCCACCCGCCAGCGCCATGGAGCATTCCCCCGCCCGCAGCGCCTGGCAGGCCAGGTGCAGGGCCACCAGAGACGACGAACACGCCGTGTCCACCGACACCGCGGGTCCTTCCAGGCCGAAGGTGTACGCGACGCGCCCTGACGCGACGCTGCCGGAGTTTCCGGTGAGGACATAGCCCTCGACCTCGGCCACCGTGTCGTGTAGCCGGGGGCCGTAGTCCGTCGGCATCACACCGGCGAACACTCCGGTCCGGCTCCGCCGCACCGACGTGGGGTCGATTCCGGCGTGCTCGAAAGTTTCCCAGGAAGCCTCCAGCAGCAGCCGCTGCTGCGGGTCCATCGCCAGCGCCTCACGCGGGCCGATCCCGAAGAATCCGGCGTCGAACTTCCCTGCGTCGTGGAGGAAACCCCCGTGTCGGGTGTATGTGGTGCCCGGCCGGCTCTGGTCGTAGGGGGCGTAGAGGCGGTCCAGGTCCCAGCCGCGGTCGGTGGGGAATCCGCTCATGGCGTCGGTGCCGGAGGCGACGAGGTCCCAGAGTTGCTCGGGGGTGCGGACGCCGCCCGGGTAGCGACAGGCCATACCGATGATGGCGATGGGCTCATCCGCCCCAGTCGCCACCCCCGCTCCCGCCCCGGCCCCGGACGCGGTGGGGGTGGGCGACAGGGTGACCGTATCGGCGGCGCCCAGGAGGCCCTCCCCCAGGTGCTGGGCGAGGGCAGCAGGCGTGGGGTGATCGAAGACGAGGGTGGCGGGGAGCCGCAGTCCGGTCGCGTCCTTGAGGCGGTTGCGGAGTTCCACGGCGGTGAGGGAGTCGAAGCCGACGTCGCGGAAGGTCGCGTCGGGGGCGATGGCGTCGGGGCTCGGGTGGCCGAGGACCGTGGCGGCGTGGCCGCGGACGAGGGTGATCAGCACCTCGTTCTGTCCGGCAGGGTCGAGCCCGGAGAGCCGGGCTCGCAGGGAGGAGCTGCCGTCGGGAGTGGCGGGGCCCGGCCGGTGGCCGGTGGGCCGTACCAGGCTCCGGAACAGGGGCGGCGGAGTGGTGCCGCGTAGCGCCCTGGTGTCGATCCGGGCCGGGAGGAGCAGCGGTGGGCCACCGGCGAGAGCGGTGTCGAACAGCGCCAGGGCCTCGTCCGTGGCCAGTGGCCGGAGGCCGGAGCGGGCCATGCGGGTGTGGTCGGTCCGGTCGAGGTGGCCGGTCATTCCGCTGGCCTCCTCCCACAGCCCCCAGGCCAGGGACACCGCCGGGAGCCCCGCCGCCCGCCGCTGGTGGGCGAGCGCATCGAGAAAGGCGTTGGCCGCCGCGTAGTTGCCCTGCCCCGGCGAACCCAGAACTCCCGCGGCGGACGAGAAGAGCACGAACGCTGCCAGGTCCAGATGACGCGTCAGCTCGTGCAGATGCCGGGCGGCATCGACCTTGGCGGCCAGAACGGTGTCGAGGTGGCGAGGGGTGAGGGAGCCGATGGTGGCATCGTCGAGTGTGCCCGCGGCATGGATGACGGCGGTCAACGGGTGCTCGGCGGGCAGCTGCCCGAGCAGTTCGGCGAGCGCGGCTCGGTCGGCCGCGTCGCAGGCGGCGACGGTCGCCTGTGCGCCCAACTCCTCAAGTTCTGCGATGAGTTCTGACACGCCCGGCGCGTCGAGGCCGCGGCGGCTGATCAGCAGCAGATTCCGGGCCCGGCCGGTGGCGGCCAGGTGGCGGGCGAGTGCGGCGCCGAGGGTGCCGGTGCCTCCGGTGATGAGGACGGTGCCGTCAGGATCGGCGGTGCGAGGCAGGGTGAGCACGTTCTTTCCGATGGCGCGCCCCTGCTGGAGATGGCGGAAGGCGTCCCTGGCCTGCCGGATGTCCCAGCAGGTGAGCGGCAGTGGGGTCAGCACGCCCTCGTCGAACAGCCGCAGCACGGTCCGCAGGATCTCCCCGACGCGCTCGGTCCCGGCCTCCATCAGGTCGTACGCCCGGTAGGTGACGCCGGGGTGCGCCCGCGCCACTTCCTCCGGGTCGCGGATGTCGGTCTTGCCCATCTCCAGGAACCGGCCGCCGTCGTCGGTCAGCAGACGCAGCGAGGCGTCGACGTACTCCTGGGCCAGGGAGTTGAGGACGACGTCGAAACTCCGCTCGCCGAACCGGTCGGCGAACTGGTCCGCGAAGTCCAGGGTGCGGGACGAGGCGATGCGTTCTCGGGGAATGCCCTGGGTGTGAAGGGTGTCCCATTTGCCGGGGCTCGCCGTGGCGTACACCTCGGCGCCCAGATGGCGGGCCAGTTGGACGGCGGCCATTCCCACCCCGCCCGCCGCGGCGTGTACCAGCACCGACTCCCCCGGGCGCAGTTGCGCCAGGTCCACCAGCCCGTAGTAGGCGGTGGCGAAGACGACGGGGACGGCGGCGGCCTGCGCGAAGGACCAGTGGTCGGGGAAGCGGGTCACGGTGGCCCGTTCGGCGACCGCGATCGGGCCGAACGCGTCGGCGAACACACCCATCACCCGGTCTCCGGGCGCGAGGTCGGCCACCTCAGGACCGACCTCGAGCACCACCCCCGCGCCTTCGCTGCCCAGCCCCCGCTGTCCGGGGACCATTCCCAGGGCCACCAGGACGTCGCGGAAGTTCAGCCCGGCGGCGCGTACCGCGATCCGTAGCTGGCGCGGGCCCAGCGGGGCGGTGTCTGCGGAGGACGCCACCGGCACCAGCCCTTGGAGCGTGCCGGTCTCGGCGCAGTCCAGGCGCCAGCCGCCGCTCTGTGGCGGCACGAGGAGAGCGTCCGTCTGGGTGTCGGCTCGCACCAGCCGGGCCACGTGCAGGCGGCCGGCCCGGATGGCCACCTGTGGTTCGCCCAACGCTGCCGCGCGCGGCAGCGCGGCCCACGATTCCTCAGCCGGGTCCAGGTCCATCAGGAGGATGCGGTCGGGTTCCTCGGCCTGGGCGGATCGCACCAGTCCGCAGACCGCAGCGGCGGCGGGGTCGTCGACACGGTCTGTCTGCGGTGCGGTGGCCACCGCACCGCAGGTGACGAGGGCCAGTCGAGTGTCGGCCAGCCGCGCTTCGCCGAGTCGGCCCTGGAGCAGTTCGAGCGCTTGTCGGGTGCGGGTGTGAACGTCGGCGATCGTCGTGTCGTCGGGCCCGGCAGCCGCCGGGGGGCAGCTCACGAACACCAGGTCCGGCGGCGGGTCGCCCGCGTCCAGGGCCGCCGTCAGTGCGGCGAGGTCCGGGTATCGCCGCACGGGCCCGTCGGCCGCCGCCTCCAGCGCGACCGCCCATCCGGGGGTGGTGTCGCCCAGCACGGCGCATCGTCCGAGGGCCACCGTGGACGGCTCGGGCGCGACGGGCCATTCCAGGATGTGGAGAGCGTCGCGCAGCCGGCCGCCGAGGGCCCGTAGGTTCTCCGGCGCCACCGGCCGGAGAACCAGCGACTCGGCCGAGGCCACCGGGGCGCCCGTCTCGTCGGCCACGTCGACTGCCACCTCGTCCGGCCCCAGCGGCCGCAGCCGTACGCGCAGCGCTGAGGTGCCCGCGGTGTGTACGCGGACCCCGCGCCAGGCGAACGGCAGCCGACCCTGGTCGGATGCGTCGTCCTCCCGTTCCCGGCCGCCGTCGAGGGCCGGTCGGCCGCCGTCGAGGGCCAGGGCGTGCAGCGCTGCGTCGAACAGGGCGGGGTGGAGGCCGAAACGGGGCGCGTCGGCGACATGGTCGGGGAGCCGTACCTCGGCGTAGGTCTCCTCGCCGTGCCGCCAGGCGGCGCGCAGCCCCTGGAAGGCCGGGCCGTAGGCGAAGTCGGCGGCGGCCATCCGGTCGTACAGGCCGTCGAGGTCCAGGGGTTGGGCGCCCGGCGGGGGCCAGGCCGCCGGAATGGGGTCGGCGCCGTTGTCTTCCCCGTCCACGGCGAGTGTGCCGGTGGCGTGCCGTGTCCACGCGACCTCGCCGGCCGTGTGCTGTGCGGGGTCGTCGTCGCGCTGTGCGTAGACGCTCAGTTCGCGGCGGCCGGTGTCGTCCGCCGCGCCGACGGCCACTTGGAATGCCACGCCGCCGCTCTCGGGGAGGATGAGCGGGGTGTGCAGGGTGAGCTCCTCCAGTCTGGGGCAGCCGAGGCGTTCGCCGACGTGCGTGGCCAGCTCCACGAACGCGGTGCCCGGGAGGAGGACGGCGCCGGCGACGGCGTGGTCGGCGAGCCAGGGGTGGGTGTGCGGGGAGAGCCGTCCGGTGAGCAGATGTCCGTCGCCCTCGGCGAGCCCGACCGCCGCGCCGAGCAGTGGGTGTCCGGCCGGGGACAGCCCCGCGGCCGTGACGTCCCCGGCCGTCGTGGGGGCGTCCAGCCAGTAGCGGCGGCGCTGGAAGGCGTAGGTGGGCAACTCGACCTGGTGTGGCGCGGCGGCCTGTGCCCGGTAGTGGCGGTCCCAGGCGACGGGCAGGCCGTGGGTGTGGGCGAGGGCCAGCGAGGTCAGGATGCGGCGGGCGTCGTCCTCGCCGCGGCGCAGGGATCCTACGACGGTGGCCGGGGCGCCGCCGGCCTCGGTGGTGTCCTGGATGGCTGGGGTGAGGGTGGGGTGCGGGCCGGCCTCGATGTAGGTGCGGTACTCGGCGGCGCCGAGGGCCTGGACCGCTTCGGCGAACCGTACGGGCCGGCGCAGATTGCGGTACCAGTACCGGGCGTCGAGGCCGCTGGTGTCGGCCCACTGGTTGTCGACGGTGGAGTAGAAGGGGATGTCGGCGGCCCGGGGGGTGATCCCCCCAAGGGCGCTCAGCAGTTCCTTCTCCACGGCTTCGACGTGCGGGCAGTGGGAGGCGTAGTCGACCGGGATCCGCTTCGCGTCGACTCCCTGGTCCCGGTAGTGTTCCAGCGCCTCCGCCAGGGTTTCCGCGTCGCCGGAGATCACGGTGGCGGTGGGGGCGTTCACGGCGGCAACCCACAGCCGGTCCGGCCACGCCGTCCGCAGCACCTCGCCGACCTGGTCCGGTGGCAGTGGTACGGAGGCCATGCCGCCTTTGCCGCGCAGGGTCTGCAGGGCCCGGCTGCGCAGGGCGACGACCTTGGCCGCGTCGTCCAGGGTCAGCGCGCCGCAGACGTGGGCGGCGGCGATCTCGCCCTGGGAGTGGCCGAGTACGGCGTCCGGTTCGATGCCGTACGAGCGCCACAGCCCGGCCAGCGACACCATCACGGAGAACAGCACCGGCTGAACGACATCGGCCCGCTCCCACACCGGGTCCTCGGGGTCCCGGCGCAGGACGTCCAGCGGCGAACATTCGGCATAGGGTGCCAGCGCCGCCTCGCACGCCGCCATCCGGTCGGCGAAGACGGTCGAGGTTTCCAGCAGTCGCAGCCCCATGCCGGCCCACTGGCCGCCCTGTCCCGGGAAGACGAACACCACGCCCGCGCCGGTCGCGGCCGCGGCCACGCCCCGCACGGTCGCGCTGTCGTCCGGCTCGCCCCCGGCCAGGGCGTCCAGCCCGCGCAGCAGGGTTTCCCGGTCGGCGCCGAGGACGACGGCGCGATGTGCGAGGTCGGACCGGCCGGACACCAGGGTGTGTCCGACGTCGGCGAGGTTCAGCCGCTCGTCGGCCGCCACGAAGCGGCGCAGTTCGGCCGCTTGGGCGCGCAGCGCCTCGGCCGTGGCGCCCGACACGGGCCAGGGCAGCGGCCCCGTCACGGCATGGCCGGGCGCGTCGGGCGGCTCGGGTCCGTCGCCGGTTTCCGGGTGGGGCGCCGCTTCGAGGATGATGTGGGCGTTGGTGCCGCTCACCCCGAAGGAGGACACTCCGGTGCGGCGGGGCCGGTCGTGGTCCGGCCAGGCGATGGGCTCCTTCAGCAGCCGCACCGCGCCCGAGTCCCAGTCGATGTGCGGCGACGGCTCGTCCGCGTGCAGCGTGCGCGGCAGCGTCCCGCGCCGCATGGCCATCACCATCTTGATGACCCCGCCCACGCCGGCGGCCGCCTGTGCGTGGCCGAGGTTGGACTTCATCGAGCCGAGCCACAGCGGCCGGTCCCCGGGCCGCCCCTGGCCGTAGGTCGCCAGCAGGGCCTGCGCCTCGATCGGATCGCCGAGCCTGGTGCCCGTGCCGTGTCCCTCGACCGCGTCGATCTCGGACGCGGACAGCCCGGCGCTCGCCAGCGCCTGCCGGATGACGCGCTGCTGTGCGGGGCCGTTGGGGGCGGTGAGGCCGTTGCTCGCGCCGTCCTGGTTGACGGCGCTGCCCCGTACCACCGCAAGTACCCGGTGGCCGAGCCGCCTGGCGTCGGAGAGCCGCTCCACCAGGAGCATCCCGGCGCCTTCGGCCCAGCCGGTGCCGTCCGCCCCGGCCCCGTACGCCTTGCAGCGGCCGTCGGCCGCCAGGGCGCGCTGCCGGGAGTACTCGACGAACAGGCTGGGGGTGGACATCACCGTCACGCCGCCCGCCAGGGCGAGGGTGCACTCGCCCGCCCGCAGCGCCTGGCAGGCCAGGTGCAGGGCGACCAGTGAGGAGGAGCAGGCGGTGTCCACGGTGACGGCCGGGCCTTCGAGTCCGAGGGTGTAGGCGACCCGGCCCGACGCCACGCCGCCGCCGCTGCCGTTGCCGACGTAGCCCTCGAACCCTTCGGGGACGGTGTGCAGCCGGGAGCCGTAGTCGTGGTACATCACGCCCGCGAAAACCCCGGTCCGGCTGCCGCGCGCCGAAGCCGGGTCGATCCCGGCCCGCTCGAACGCCTCCCAGGAGATCTCCAGCAGCAGCCGCTGCTGGGGGTCCATCGCCAGCGCCTCGCGCGGGCTGATGCCGAAGAAGCCCGGGTCGAACTCGCCCGCGTGGTAAAGGAAACCGCCGTGTCGGGTGTAGGAGGTGCCGGCCCGGTCGGGGTCGGGGTCGTAGAGCCGCTCCACGTCCCAGCCGCGGTCGTCGGGGAAGGTGCCGATGGCATCCCGGCCGTCGGCCACCAGCCCCCACAGGTCCTCCGCCGAGGCCACCCCGCCGGGATAGCGGCAGGCCATGCCGATGATGGCGATGGGCTCCCGCGCGGCCGTGGTGAGTCTGTGGATCTGTTCCTTCAGCCGCTCATTGGCTTTGAGAGAGGCCCGGAGCGCCTCGATCACCTTGTCGGGGGCAGCGGCCATCGGCATCTCCAACCTGCGGACTTCCGTGGATTCACGGACGGTGTGTTCGAACGGCTCGTCAGAACGAGGACAGCTCTTTGTGGTTTGTCGCCCGTGTCCCCACCGGGCCGATCAGGCTCTTCGGCAGTTGCTGGCGACGGCTGATGCGCAGCTTGCGGTAAACACGCGTCAGATGCTGCTCGACCGTGCTCATCGTCACGCACAGCCGTAGTGCGATCTCGCGGTTCGAGTTGCCGTTCGCGGCGAGGATGGCCACGCGCATCTCCGACTCGCTGAGTCCCGCTCCCTGGTCGCGGCCGGGCGGGTCCGGCCGGTCCCCGCCGCACATCGCCTGCCGGGGCAGAATGCTGTCGCACAGCGCCTTGGCACCGCACTCCTCGGCCATCCGCCACGCCCTGCGCCTCACGTTGTTGGCCCGGACCGACTCGCCGACACTCTGGTAGGCGGCACCCAGGTCGGCGAGCGCCCGGGCGAGTTCGAGCCGGTCCCCGCACTGCTGGAGCACCTCGACGGCCTGGGTGAGCAGGTGCGGGCGCTCCGGCGCGGCGGCGACCCGGGCCCGGAGCCGCAGCGAGACGCCCCGGGTGTGCGGGTCGCTCCACAGGCGGGCGCAGGACAGCTGTTCCGTGATCATCCGCGCCGCCCCGGGGCGCTCGCCGAGCCGCAGGAACGCCTGGGCGGCGTCGGTGCGCCAGGGCAGCAGGGCGGGGTGGTCCAGGCCCCAGCACTGTGCCATACGGCCGACGGCCAGGAAGTCGCGGAGCGCGGCGCGGGTGTGGTCGGTGGCCAGATGGTAGTGGCCGCGGGCGCGGAGGTACGCCAGGCCGTACACGCTCTGGAACAGCGCGGCCGGCACCGGGTGGTGCAGCACGCGGGCCGCGTCGTGGTAACGGCCCATGGCGGTGTACGCGTGGAGCCGGGAGGCGAGCGGACCTCCGACGAGGACGCTGCCGCCGCGGCCGGGCAGGCAGGCCAGGGCCTGCCGGGCGCGCTCCTCGGCGTCCGGCAGGGCCCCCTTGCGCAGGGCGATCTCGGCGAGGATGGCGAGGAACTCCGCCTCCCAGCCCGGCGAGCGCCGGGTCGTGGCCTCCTTCAGCAGCCGGTGGCACCACTCGTCGGCCTCGGCCGTCCGGCCGGCCCGCAGCAGGGTCCGTACGGCGTTGGCCACCACCGCCAGCGTGCCGTCCAGCAGCGGGCAGGCGCGCAGCCGCCGTTCGGCCTCGTCGGCGGCGGCCTCGCTGGTGCCGGGGCCGGGGATGCCCCAGATGGCGGCGGCCGTGCCGGCGCCGGGGGTCTCGTCCCAGGGCTCGCGGGGGGCGGCCGCGTCGGGCGCGGGCTGCGGCCGGTTCTCCTCGGGCTCGACGGGCCAGGGGCAGGGGTGCACCACCGACGGCCGCGCCGGGTCGGGATCCGGCCCTGGACCGCTGTGCGGGTGGCCGGCCGCCTCCAGCCGGGCCCGCGCCCGGCTCGCCTCCTCCAGTCGGCCGAAACCGATCAGCAGCCGTACGAGCGGGGCCGTGTCGCCGTCCGCCAGTGCGCCGGTGTGCAGGTCGGCGAGCGTCTCGCCGACGTGGTGCTCGGCGGCGGAGGGGTTGACCCGCCAGAGGGCGGCGGCGAGTGCGATCCGGGTCGCGGCCCGCTGGGGCGGTTCCTGGCAGGCGCGGCAGGCGAGATCCAGATAGCGGATCGCCGCGGGCGCGTCGTCGTCCACCAGGGCCTCGGCGGCGGCGTCGCGCAGTACGGCGACCGCCCAGGCGGGGGCCGTGGGTTGGGCGGCGAGCAGATGCTCGCCGACCTCGGTGGCCCGGGCACCCTGGTCGTGCAGCAACAGGGCGCTGCGCTCGTGCAGCAGCCGCCGGTCGTCGGCGTCCAGGTGGTCGAGTGCGGCCGCGGTGACGACCGGGTGCCGGTAGCGGTGTCCGTCCGTCAACCCGCTCAGTTCCAGGACCTGGAGGGCGCGGGCCACCGCGGCCGTGTCCAGTCCCGGCAACCGGCTCAGCAGGGCGGGGGTGGCGGAGGGGCCGAGCACGGCGAGCGCCCCGGCGACGTCCCGGGTGGGCGTGCCGGTGCGGGCCAGACAGGCCGCCACCGCCTGGTGGAACGGTCCCCCGGCGGTGGGCCGCGGGCCCCGGCCGCCGGTGTCCGGCGCCGCCCACCGGTCCTGGAGCAGGGCCCGCAGCAACAGCGGATTGCCGCCGGTCATGGCGTAGCACTCGGCGCCGCGGCGGCCATCCGCCTGCTGGTCGCCGAGGGTGCCGAGGGTCCCGACCAGCCTGGTCACGCCTTCGGGGCTGAGCGGGTCCAGCGTGATGCGCCGGAAGCCGGGGTGGCGCAGCAGTTCGGTGCCGAGCAGCGGGTCGCCGCCCCGGTCGTACGGGCCCTCCGTGCCGATCAGCAGGATCCTGGCCGAGCGGGCGTGGTGTGCGAGATGCAGCAGCTGCCGCAGCGATGGCTGGTCCGCGTGGTGCAGATCGTCGACCGCGATCACCACCGGCGCGGATATGGAGAGCGCACGCAGCGGCTCCGTGGCGTCGGCCGCGTCCTGTGCCGTTGCGAGCCGCAGCCGTTCGCGGGTCCGGTCCGGCAGCGCCGGGTGCCCGGCCAGCCGCCGTACGAGCCCGAGAGGAGTGGCGCGGTCGTCGGGCAGACCGGGGACGTCGAGGACAACGGCACCGGATTCGGCCGCGATCCCGAGGAATCGCTTCAGGAATTCGCTCTTGCCGCACCCTGGCCCGCCCTCGGCGATCAACAGCCGGAATGCGCCTGCCGCACACTCATGAAGCGTCGCCTCTGCCAGGGCTGTGTGCGCGCTCCGTTCAATGAGCATGGCCCTCCAGGACTCATGTCACATCTCATGACTACTTCCGGACCGCAGTGTGTTCCGGCGCGCTCGAGTCTCGGCGGAGTCACCCTCGCGCGGCGGCGGAGCCCCGCCCGCCGCGCTCCGACGGCCTCGCGGGCAGCGCCCGGCCTTCCCGGCCAGGGGCGGTTAGGGGGTTCTACGGCGCCGTGGGCCTCCTTAAGGTCCCAGTGCCCGCTCACCTCGTCCTCGCCTCCCAGGGAGTTCTATGACCGGCGGACATCCCGGCAGCCAGGAAGGCGAGCCGATCGCGATCGTGGGGTACGCGTGCCGACTGCCGAAGTCGCCCGATCCCGAGAGCTTCTGGCGACTGCTCCGCGACGGCGAGGACGCCGTCACATGGCTGCCGTGCGATCGTCGGACCCTCTTCGCGGAACCCGGAGAACAGCAGTCGAGGGCTCCCCGCCGGGGTGCCTTCCTTCACGGCATCGACCACTTCGACTCATCCTTCTTCGGAATGGCCCCGCAGGACGCCGCGGCCATGGATCCTCAGCGGCGCCTGGCGCTGGAGCTGGGCTGGGAGGCCCTGGAAGACGCCGGGGTGGTGATCGACCGCGTCAAGAACGGCGAGACCGGAGTGTTCCTCGGCGCGGCGCGCGAGGACTACGCCGACGTACTGCGCGCGCAGGGCGTGGAACCGCCTTCCGAGACGGTTCGTGACACCATCGCCGACACGGTCGCCGCCTTCCTCGGCACCACCGGCCCGAGCCTCGCGGTCGACGCCGCCCAGGTGTCCGCGCTCGCCGCCGTCCACGCGGCCGGGGAGAGTCTGCGCCGGGGGGAGTGCGTGCTCGCCCTCGCCGGTGGCGTGCGGCTGCGCATCGGGTGGGATGAAGACCGGCCCGGCCACCTGACGGAGGAAGCTCCGGTCCCTGGCGAGGGTGGCTGCCTGTTCGCCCTGAAACGGCTCTCCCTTGCCCTCGCCGACGGCGACCGGGTCCGGTGCGTGATCCTGGGCGGAGCGGTCCACAACGGCCGCGGCGAGGAGCCGGCCATCCCGCAAGGTGTCACACAGGCCCAGGTGTTGCGGGACGCGTGTGCGCGAGCCGGTGTCGCTCCCGGCCGCGTCTCCTATCTCGCGGTCGACGGCGGCGGAGCCTCGGCCGAGGACGGCATCGGGGCGGCCACGCGGGCGCTGCTCCAATCCGGCAGGGCGCACGGCTCCGGGGCGGCGACGGATTCGGCCGATACCGGCATCGGTCGGCTGGGCAGCGTCGCGGGGGTGGCGGGACTTCTCAAGAGTGTGCTGTCGATCGAACACCGTTGCCTGCCGCCTGACCCCGGTGACATCCGCCGCATGCCGCGCCCGTGGCCCGGGGCGGAGGGCGTGCCGCTGTTGGCCGGTGTGCTGGCGTCCGGGGCGGATGGCACGCACTGCCACCTCGTACTCGGCGAAGCCCCGCCGGCCACCCCCGACACGCCCGCCGCCCCGGCCCGGTCCCGGCGGGCGACAGGGCGCGGCGGCGCTCGGCCGGCCACGCTCGTCCCCTGGGTGCTGTCCGGCCGGACCCCCGCCGCGCTGCGGGCGCAGGCGCGGCGGCTGCTCGACCATGTGGCAGGGCGCCCACAGCCGGCGCCGGAGGATGTCGGGTACTCGCTGGCGACTACCCGGGCGTCCTTCGAACACCGGGCGGTGGTCCTCGGCGCCGGTGCTGAGGACCTCATGGACGGCCTGGAGGCGGTGGCCGCGGGGCGGGACGACCCGCGCCTCGTCATGGGCCGGACGGTCCCCGACACCGGGCCGGTGTTCGTCTTCCCCGGTCAGGGCCCGCAGTGGCCGGGGATGGCGCGGGAGCTGCTGCGGACTTCCGCGGTTTTCCGGGAGGGCGTGGAGGCCTGCGCCGCGGCGTTCGAGCCGTTCCTCGACTGGTCGTTGCTCAGCTTGCTGAGCCGCGAGGAGCCCGACGCGGCTGCCTGGAATCGGGCTGACGTGGTGCAACCCGCCCTGTTCACCACGATGATGTCGCTGGTCGGCCTCTGGCGTTCCCACGGCGTCGAACCGGCCGCCGTGGTCGGGCACTGTGTCGGCGAGGTCGTGGCCGCCTGTGCCGCCGGCGGGCTGTCGCCGGCGGACGGGGCTCGTGTCGTGGCGCTGTGGAGCAGGGCCCAGGCGAGGCTCTCCGGGCGCGGGGCGATGGCCTCGGTGCTGCTGCCCGAGGAACAGGTGCGCTCACAGCTACGATCCTGGGGGGAGCGCTTGGCCGTCGCCGCGGTCAACGGGCCCAATTCCACGGTGGTTTCCGGTGACGGCGACGCCGTCCGCCAGTTCGTGACGGAGGTCTCCGCCCTGGGGGTTCGCGCCCGCCCGGTCGCGATCGATCTCGCCACGCACTCCCCGCAGACGGACGAGCTGATGGACGAGATCCGGAGTGCGTTGGCGCCCATCAGGCCCCGGTCGTCGCCCATCCCCTTCTATTCCACGGTCGTCGGCAGTCGATTGGACACCAAGGAGCTGGATGCCGACTACTGGTGCCGGAATCTGCGCCGGACCGTCCGCTTCGAGCAGGCGGCCCGGCTGGCGCTCAGCCACGGGCACCGGCTGTTCGTCGAGCTGAGCCCGCATCCGGCGCTGGCCATGGGGTTGCGGGACACCTTCGAGGATGCCGCTCCAGAGGCCGTGGTCGTGGGCACGCTGCGCCGCGGCCGGGGCGGCATGGAGCAGTTTCTCCACTCCCTGGCGCGCGCTCACGTCCACGGTGTCCAGGTGGACTGGGCGCCGGTGTTCTCCGCGCCCGGCGTCCGGCGGGTGGACCTGCCCACGTACGCGTTCCAGCGGCAGCCCTGCCGACCGCGAACCCCCGGCGACGTGTCCGCCGCGACCGGCTCACCTCGCCCGGCGGGCCGGTTCTCCGGTCTGCCCGAAGCGGAGCGGCGCCGCCGCCTGCTGGCGCTCGTACGAAGCCAGGTGGCCGAGGTGTTGCGGCTGCCCGGAGCCGGCGCGGTGGATCCGGAGCGCAGTTTCGAGGAGATCGGCCTCGACTCCGCGGCCGCGCTCGAGCTGCGCGACGGCCTCGGTTCCGCCACCGGATTGCGGCTGCCGGCCATCGTGGCCTTCAACCACCCCACCGCGGGGGCACTGGCCGGCCATCTGGGCGCCCTGCTGGGCGACACGCAACCCTCGGCCGGCCCGCCGCCGGTGAGGGGCCAGGCCGATTCCGCCGGTGAGCCGATCGCGATCGTCGGGATGGCCTGCCGGTTCGCGGGGGATGTGCGCTCTCCCGAAGACCTCTGGCAACTGGTCGCCTCCGGCAGCGAGATCACGCCGGGCTTCCCCGACGACCGGGGATGGGATCTGGACGCCCTCTACGACCCGGATCCGGACCGGGCGGGCACCACATACGCGCGCGGTGGCAGGTTCCTGGCCGACGCCGCGGACTTCGACGCGGGCTTCTTCAGAATCAGTCCGCGCGAGGCCCTGGCGATGGATCCGCATCAGCGGCTGATGCTGGAGGCCTCCTGGGAGGTGTTCGAACGGGCCGGGATCGACCCGGCCACCCTGCGCGGCAGCCGGACCGCCGTGTTCGCCGGAGCGTACGACCAGGGCTATGTGCCGAGACCGTACCGGGCGCCGGAGGAGGTTGAGGGGTATCTGCTGACCGGTGGCATGGGCGGTGTCGTCTCGGGACGGATCGCGTACGCCTTCGGTCTGCGGGGCCCGGCGGTCACCGTGGACACGGCGTGCTCGTCGTCGCTGGTGGCCGTGCACCTGGCCGGCCGGGCGCTGCGCTCGGGCGAGTGCGGACTGGCGCTGGCCGGCGGGGTCTCGGTCGTCGCGGATCCCGGGCTCCTCGTGGAGTTCTCCCGGCAGAAAGCCCTGTCTGCGGACGGGCGGTGCAAGGCGTACTCCTCCGACGGGGACGGCTTCGGCATCGCCGAGGGGGTGGGCGTACTGCTCCTCGAGCGGCTGTCGGACGCGCGGCGCGCCGGACATCCGGTGCTCGCGGTGATCCGGGGCAGTGCGATCAACCAGGACGGCGCGAGCAATGGGCTGACGGCGCCGAACGGGCTGGCCCAGGAGCAGGTGATCCACGCGGCCCTCGCGGACGCCCGTCTGTGCGCCGCGGACGTCGACGCCGTCGAGGGGCACGGCACGGGCACCGGGCTCGGTGATCCGATCGAGGCGCATGCGCTGCTGGGCACCTATGGTCGGGGACGCCCGGCGGAACGGCCGCTGTGGCTGGGGTCGCTGAAGTCCAACATCGGGCACACCCAGGCCGCGGCCGGAGTCGCCGGCGTGATCAAGACGGTGCTGGCGCTGCGGCACCGGACGCTCCCGGCCACGCTGCACGCGACGGAGCCCTCGCCGCATGTGGACTGGGCGGACGGCGCCGTCCGGCTGGTGACCGAGGCGACGCCCTGGCCCCGCGGCGGAGGGCCGGGGCGGGCCGGGGTCTCCTCGTTCGGCATCAGCGGCACCAACGCCCATCTGATCCTGGAAGAAGCCCCCGAACAGGAACGAGATCCCGCCGCCGAGGACAGTGGCGCGGAGCACCCCTCCACGGTGCTGCCCGTCGTGCCGTGGGCGTTGTCGGCCAGAAGCACTCGGGCGCTGCGGGACCAGGCGCGCAGGCTGCGGAGTTTTGTGGCGGACGAACGGGGCGCCGGGCCACTCGACGTCGGGTATGCCCTGGCCACCACCCGATCGATGCTCGAGCACCGTGCGGTGGTTCTCGCCGCGGACCACGACGGTTTCCTGCGCGGTCTGGAAGCGCTGGCGCACGGGGAACCGGCGCCGGAGGTCGTCGAAGGCCGGGGGCCGGCCCCTGCCGTAGCCGCCCCCGCCGTGGTCTTCGTCTTCCCCGGCCAGGGTGTGCAGTGGGCGGGAATGGCCACCGAACTGCTGGCTTCGTCGGCGGTGTTCGCCGAGCGGATGGCGGCGTGTGCCGAGGCCCTGGCCCCGTACGTCGGCTGGTCGCTGCCCGAGGTGCTGCGCGGGGCGGCGGGCGCGCCACCACTGGACCGCGTCGATGTGATCCAGCCCGTGCTGTTCTCGGTCAATGTCTCCCTTGCCGCGCTGTGGCGGTCCTGCGGCGTAGAGCCGGACGCGGTCGTCGGCCACTCCCAGGGGGAGATCGCCGCGGCGCATGTCGCGGGTGCCCTGTCCCTGGAGGACGCGGCGCGGGTGGTGGCTCTGCGCAGCCGGGCGGTCGGCGCCCTGGCCGGTCGTGGGGGCATGGTGTCGGTGCCCCGGCCGGCCGAGGAGGTCACCGCGTCCCCGCAGTGGGAGGACTTGAAGGACCGGTTGGCGGTGGCGGCGGTCAACGGCCCCGGTACCACCGTGGTCTCCGGTGACGCCGAGGCCGTGGCGGAACTGATGGCCGCGTACCAGGCCGAGGGGGTGGACGCCCGGCGGATCGCCGTGGATTACGCCTCGCACTGCCCGCAGGTCGAGGCCGTCGAGCACCGTCTGGTCGACGCGCTCTGCGGCATCGCCCCGCGCCCCGCCCGGATTCCCTTCTACTCCGCCGTAGCGGCCGGCCCGATCGCCACCGCCGAGCTCACCGCGGAGTACTGGTACCGCAATCTGCGGCACACCGTACGTTTCCAGCAGGCCGCCGAGGCCCTGGCGACGGCGGGTCACCGGGTGTTCGTCGAGGTCAGCCCCCACCCGGCGCTGGCGGCGGGACTACAGGAAACCCTGGATCGCAGCGGTGTCGACGACGCTGTCGTGGTGGGGTCGCTGCGCCGTGGCCAGGGCGGGATGCCGCGCTTCCTGACGTCGCTGGCGCAGGTCCACACGGCCGGTGTCGGAGTGGACTGGCCGAAGGTCTTCGCCACGGCGCTGGCGGGCCGGCCGGCGCCCAGGAGGGTGGAGCTGCCGACTTACGCCTTCCAGCGGGAGCGCTACTGGCTGGAGCCGCCCGCCCCGCCCGGGGACACGGCGGCCTTGGGCGTGGACGCGGCCGATCACCCTCTGCTGGGCGCCGTCGTCGAACTGGCCGACGGCCGCGAGACGGTGTTCACCAGCCGGATCTCACTGCGGACGCATCCCTGGCTGGCCGACCACGCGGTGGCCGGTGTGGTGCTGCTGCCGGGCACGGCACTTGTCGAGCTGGCGCTCCGGGCCGGGGATCAGGTCGGCTGTGACCGGGTGGAGGAGCTGGCCCTGGAGACCCCCGTCGCCATCCCGGAAGGTGGCTCGGTGGTGGTGCGGCTCCAGGTCAAGGCTCCCGACGCGGCCGGGCGGCGGGCGCTGGCCGTGTACGCCCGGATCGACGACGGCTCGGCCGCCGCACCCGCGCGCGGAGAGTGGACCCCGCACGCCACCGGTGTGCTGGCCGAGTCGGACACCGAGGCCGGCCCGGCCTCGGTGCGGGCGGTGTGCGACGCAGACGGAATGTGGCCGCCGACCGGAGCGGTCCCGATCGGCCTCGATGACGTCTACGAACGGCTGGCCGCTCTCGGCTACCAGTACGGACCCGAGTTCCAAGGGCTGCGGGCGGCTTGGCGGCACGGCGGGGACATCGTGGCCGAGGTGTGCCTTCCGGGCGCGCAGGCCGCCGAGTCCGACCGGTTCGCGGTGCATCCCGCCCTGTGGGACGCCGCCTTGCACCCGCTCGCGCTCGGCCTGGCGGAGGGGCGGGAGACGCGGCGGATCCGGCTGCCGTTCGTCTGGAGCGGGCTGACCCTGCACTCCCGCGGTGCCTCGGCGCTGCGTGTGCGGCTGTCGCCACTGCGGCCGGACGAGGTCGCCATGGCCGTGACCGACGACCGCGGCCGGCCGGTGGCCACCGTACGGTCGCTGGTGCTGCGCCCGGTCTCCGACGAGCAGCTCCAGGCCGCCCGCACCGGCCGGGCCGCCGGGATCTTTCAGCTGGAGTGGAACCCAGCCGTGGTCCCCGAGACATCCGCCTCGGCCGGGGGCCGCTGGGCGGTCCTGGGCCCGGACCCGCTCGGTGTCGCCGAGGCTCTGGGCGACGCCGGTAGCCCGGTGGACGGGTACACGGATCCGGCCCGGCTGGGTGAGGCCGTCGCCACGGGCGCTCCGCTCCCGGACACGGTGATCGTCCCCGTCCTGGCGGACGGAGCGCAGGCCTTCCTCGCCGATGGCGCACCCGGGCCGGGGACCTGGACGGACCGCGGTGCGGCCGGGGCGGTGCACACCGCGGTGTACCGGGTCCTGGATCTGCTGCGGTCCTGGCTTGCCGAGGAGCGGTTCACCGCCGTCCGGCTGGTGGTGCTCACGCGCGGCGCCGTCGCGGTGGCTCCCGGAGAGGGAGTACGGGACCTGGCACACGCTCCGGTCTGGGGGTTGGTTCGCTCGGCGCAGGCGGAACACCCCGGCCGGTTCATGCTCGCCGATGTCGACGGGCAGGCCGCTTCGCTCGCTGCGCTCCCGTCTGCACTGACCATCGGGGAGCCGCGGATCGCCGTACGGGCCGGCGCCGTCCACCTTCCGGCTCTGGCCCGCGCGGGCCGCGACGACGCCCTGCCGTCTCCGGCCCGGGCACGGTCCTGGCGGCTGGAGCTGCCTCCCGCGGGCACGGTGGGGAGCCTGGCCCTGCGGCCGTGCTCCACGGCGGTGGCCCCGCTGGAGCCGGGGCAGGTGCGGATCGCCGTACGGGCCGCCGGCCTGAACTTCCGCGACGTCGCCGTCGCGCATGGTCTGGTGACCGGTCAGGAAGGCCTGGGCCTCGAAGGTGCCGGGGTCGTCACCGAGGTGGGGCCGCGGGTCCGCGGACTTGCCGTGGGCGACCGGGTCATGGGCGTCTTCACCAGGGCTTTCGGCCCGGTGGCGATCGCCGATCGGCGGCTGCTCGCCCGTATCCCGGCCGGCTGGTCGTTCGCCCGGGCCGCGTCGGTCCCGGTCGTGTTCCTCACCGCCTACCACGCGCTCGTCGACCTCGCGGAGCTGCGGCCGGGCGAATCCCTGCTGGTGCACGCCGCGGCCGGCGGGGTGGGCATGGCCGCCGTACAACTCGCCCGCCACCTCGGCGCGGAGGTGTTCGCCACCGCCGCGCCCGGCAAATGGGACGTCCTGCGGTCCATGGGAATCGGCGACGGCCGGATCGCCTCCTCCCGCACCGTGGACTTCGAACAGCGGATCATGGCCGCCACGCAGGAGCGCGGCGTGGACGTGGTCCTGAACTGCCTGACGCGGGAGTTCGTGGACGCGTCGCTGCGCCTGCTGCCACGCGGCGGCCACTTCCTCGAGATGGGCAAGACGGACGTCCGCGATCCCCGTGACGTGGCGGCGGGCCACCGTGGCATCGCGTACCGGGCCTTCGACCTGCTGACGGTCGCGCCCGAGCGGATCGAGCGGATGCTGACCGAACTGCTGGCCCTGTTCGAGCGCGGTGTGCTCCGTCCGCTGCCGGTCACCGCCTGGGACGTGCGGCAGGCCCCGGAAGCGTTCCGGTTCCTCGGCCGGGGCCGGCACGTGGGCAAGAATGTGCTCACCGTGCCTCGCCCGCTCGACCCCGACGGGACGGTGCTCATCACCGGCGGCACAGGGGTGCTGGGCGGGCTGGTGGCCCGGCACCTGGTGGCGGCTCACGCGGTACGGCGCCTGATCCTGGCCGGCCGGCGGGGCGTCGGGGCCGAGGGCGTGGCCCGACTCGCCGCGGATCTGGAGGAGTCGGGCGCCGAGGTGTCGGTGGTGGCATGTGACGCGGCCGACCGTGACGCGCTCGACCGCCTCCTCGCCACCGTCCCGGACCGGCATCCGCTGACGGCCGTCATCCACGCGGCCGGTGTCCTGGACGACGGCGTGCTCACCTCGCTCACCCCCGAACGGTGCGAAGCCGTTCTGCGAGCCAAGGTGGATGCCGCACTGAACCTTCACGCGCTCACCCAGGACGCCGATCTGGCGGCCTTCGTCCTGTTCTCCTCGACCGCGGGCGTACTGGGCCATCCCGGCCAGAGCAACTACGCGGCAGCCAACGCGTTCCTCGACGCCCTCGCCGAACACCGCCGCGGGCAGGGGCTCCCCGCCGTCTCGCTGGCCTGGGGCCTGTGGGCCCAGAGCACCGGCATGACCGGTCGCATGAGCGACACCGACCGAGCCCGCATGGCGCGCGAGGGCGTGACCCCCATGACCGTGCAGGAGGGCTTGTCCCTGTTCGACACCGGACGGGCCTCGCACCGCCCCTGCCTCATCGCCGCCCGGCTGAACACCCCGGCGCTCATCGCCCCGGCCGCGGCAGGGCCACGACGGCCGTCGCACGGCTCGGCACACGGCCGCGCCGGCCGGAACGCGGATGCCCCGGCGGGGACCCGTGACCGTCTGTTCCGGCTTCCTCCGGAGGGGCAGGACCAGGCTCTTCTGGAACTGGTCCAAACCCACGCCGCCACCGTCCTCGGCCACACCGGGACCGGCACGATCGAGGCGAAGCGCGAATTCCGCGCCATGGGGTTCGACTCCCTGACGGTGATCGAGCTGCGTAACCGGCTGGTACACGCGACCGGTTGCCGACTGCCCGCCACGGTCGTCTTCGACCACCCCACGCCCATGGCCCTGGCACAGGATCTGCTGACGCGGCTGACGGCGGGGAAGCCTGGTGCCGCGAGCGGTGTCGCCAAGGACAGCGGAGGGGGCGGGGCGGCATCTGTTGAGGACACACCCGACACCGTCGCTTCGATGTTCCTCGATTCCTGCACGTCCGGCCGGGCCGGCGCCGGCATCGAACTGATCAAAGCCGCCTCCCGGCTCCGTCCCACCTTCGACCGCCCCGGTGGCGAATGCCTGCTGCCGGAGGCCACTCGGCTCGCGCGGGGTGACAAACAGCCTCTCCTGGTGTGCTTTCCCACGATCGCGGGCCCGCCCGATCACCGCCATTACGCCGGCTTCGCCTCGGCTCTGGAGAACAGCCACGACGTATGGCATGTGCCGCTGCCGGGTTTCGCCGCGGGCGAGCGCCTTCCCGCGACCGTGGACGCGGTCGCCGAGTTGCTTTCCGACACCGCGCGGAAATGCGCCGACGGGGCTCCGTTCGCGCTCGTCGGACAGTGCGCGGGGGGCTGGTTCGCGCATGAGGTGGCCCACCGTCTGGAGAGCCTCGGGATGGCCCCGGCGGGTGTGGTGCTCATGGACACCTACCCGCCCGACGACTCGGCCCTGGTCTTCGAGACGGCGATGAACAACGGTATGTGGGAACGGGTGCGGTCCCTGGTCCGGGTGGACCACGCGATGGTCAGCGCGATGGGCGGATATCTTCGGGTCTTCGCCGACTGGACACCGGCCGAGATCGCCACCCCGACCCTCCTGCTGCGCGCGCGGGATCCCTTTCCCGGAAGGACGGGAGAGCCGCTGGAGGGCTTCGACGTCCGCCCCTCCTGGACACTTCCGCACACCGTCGTCGATGTGCCGGGCAATCACCTCAACATGCTGGCCGACCACGCCGGTTCAACGGCCCGGTGCGTCCATGCGTGGCTCATGACGGTGGGCGGGGGCTGAGCCGCGGGTTTCCGGCCGGATGACCACTCCGCGCCCGACTCCGAGAACAGAAAGAGCAGAGAACGACCATGTCGAAGACCTTCACCTCCGGCCTCGCGCCCGGAGCGCTTCCTCTGCTGGGCCACGCGCGACAGCTGCGGCGGCGCCCCCTTCGTTTCCTGGAGTCGCTGCCGGGCATCGGCGACCTGGTCGAGATCAGACTCGGCCGCGAGCGGGTCTATGTGCCCTGCCACCCCGAGCTGGTGCGACAGGTCCTGACGGACGACCGCACCTTCGACCGTGGCGGCGCGCTTCAGGATCAGTTCTTCGAACTCTTCGGAGAGTGCGTGGCCACGGCCACGCACCACGGTCATCGCAGACAACGCCGCCTCATCCAGCCCGCGTTCCACCACGACCGGCTCGATGGGTACGCCCCGGTGGTGGAGGCCGACGCCGCGGCACTGCCGGACTCATGGCGCGAGGGGCAGACCTTCGACCTCTTTCCCGTGCTGTACACCTTCACCCTGCGATCCGTGATCGGCATGTTGTTCTCCGACCGGGTGGACGAAGCGACGAAGGACGAGGTGCACCGCCTGTTCCTCGCGATGACCGGCGGAGTCGCACCGCGCCATGGGGTGGCACGGCTGATCAGGCGGCCCGGCCCGGCTGAAGGACGCCGGCGATGGGCCGCCCATCAGCTCCGCGGCACCGTGGACCGAATCGTCGCGGACTATCGGCGGGCCGGTGAAACAGGGAAGGACATGCTGTCGGCGCTGCTCGCCGCCCGGGACGAGGACGGTGAGCGGCTGGACGACACCGAGGTCCGCAACCAGGCCATCATCATGCTGGCGGCCGGCAGTCACAGCCCGGCCACCGTGCTGACCTCCGTCTTCTATCTGCTGGCCGAGCACCGGGCGGCCGAGCACCGGCTCCACCGCGAAGTCGACGCCGTGCTGGGCGGGCGCCCGGCTCGCTGGACGGACCTTCCCGACCTGGCCTTCACCGGCCGAGTGATCACCGAGACACTGCGCCTGTACGCGCCCGCGTGGACTATCTTCCGCAAGACCACCAGGGAAGTCCGGCTGGCCGGACGGGACCTGCCGGCCGGAGCCACCGTTCTCGTCGTCCCCCTCATCCCGCACCGCCGCGACGACCTCTTCGAACACCCCAGGGCCTTCGATCCCGACCGCTGGCGCCCGGAGTGCGATTCGGCCGCCCAGCGCGGCGCCTTCAAGGCGTTCGGCGGTGGCGCGCGCAAGTGCGTCGGAGACGTCCTCGGCATGGCCCAGCTCAAGCTCGTCGTGGCCACGATCGCGAGCCGGTGGCGCCTGGAGTGCCTCCCCGACGCGCGCGTCCGCCCCCACGCGGGGGCGGTCGCCCCGCCCCCGCGCTACCTTCCGGTACGGCTGGTCGAGCGGCGGCGGTGACGTCATGACCGACAACAGCCGACACCGGCCGAGTTCGGAACCGCCGGTCGTGGATTTCTCGGTGGCGTCCGCGCGGGGCGGGGTTCCGCTGCTGGGACATGCCGCGCAACTGCTGTTCAAGCCGCTGGACTTCTTGGCTTCCCTTCCGGACCAAGGGGACCTGGTGAAGATCAGGATGGGGCCGTGGCCGGTCCATGTGGTCTGCCACCCCGAACTCGTCCACCGCCTCCTGGCCTCCGACCGATGCTTCGACAAGGGCGGGCCTCTGTACGACAGGCTGCGCGACCTGATCGGCGACGGTCTCGCCTCGTGTCCGTACGCCATCCACCGCCGTCGGCGCAGGCTGGTGCAGCCGGCGTTCCATCACACCCGGCTCCCTCTGTACGCCACGGTGATGACCCAGCAGATCGAGGAGACGACGCGGTCCTGGGCCGACGGTCAGATCCTGGATCTGCGCAACGAGTTGACGGGGCTCGCCACCAGAGTGCTGAGCAGGACGATCTTCACCGCGGACTTCAGCGGCCCGGCGATCGCGGCGCTCATCCCCTACGCCGAGCTGATCACCTCCAAGCTGAGCTGGCGGCTCCTGTGGGACGCGGCGCTCAAGGGGGTACCGACCCCCGGCAAGCGCCACTTCGCCCGCACCACCGAAGAACTCCGTTCCGCCGTGTACACCATGGCCCGGCGATACCGTGCCAGTGACACCGACCACGGCGATCTGATGTCCATGCTGCTGTCCGCACGCGACGACGACGGCAGCGGGCTCACCGACGCGGAGATCTTCGCCGAGGTCGTGACGATGGTTCTCGCCGGCACCGGTACCGTCCCCAACACCCTCAGCTGGGCATTCCACAACCTGGCGCAACACCCCGACATCGAAAAACGCCTCCACTCCGAGGTGGACGAGGTGCTCGGCGGCCGATGCGCCACCTGGGACGATCTGCCTGCCCTGCCCCTGACCGGGAGGATCTTCACGGAGGCGATGCGCCACTTCCCGTCGGATTGGCTCGTCACCCGGGTGGCCACGGAGGACACCGAAGTCGCCGGGCTCCGTCTGGCCGCCGGGAGCGTCGTCGCCTACTCGGGTCAGGTCGTCCACCGACGCCCCGACGTCTATCCGCAGCCGGATCTCTTCCTCCCCGACCGATGGCTGGACACTGGCCGGAAGCCTCCCCGGGGCGCGTTCCTCTCCTTCGGTGGCGGGGCACGCAAATGCATCGGCGACAAGTTCGGCACGATCGAGGGCGTTCTCGCCCTCTCCACCATCGCGGCACGCTGGCGTCTGGAGCCGGCCCGACCCGGCCGGGCCCGCTCCATCTCACCGTCCAGGAGATCGGCACCACCCCCGGCCATGCGCCTGGTCGCCCGCGGATGACGCCGGTCCGTGCCCGCGGCACGCCCCCTTGCCGCCATATATTGCAAAAATAAGAACTATCGAGAACAACTACCTCCCTCGCTCCCGGCGGAGGTGAGCGAATGTCCAAGCGGGCCCGCGTGGACGCGGCCGCTGCCAGACTGCGCGTGATCACCACAGCGGGCGACCATCTGACCGGCACCGACCTGCTGGGCTTCACCCTCGACCACGCGGTGACCGAGTCCGGTGGCCTTGGCGGCATGGTCCATCTACGCGACCCCGGCGGCCGTGGGCTGCTGCTGGCGGCAGTGCACGGGCTGCTCCGCACGGCCGCCCGGCAGTGGAGGGAGATCGACGAGACGGGCCCCACCGCCCCGGCCCGCGCCGTGGCCCGCGGGGTGCCGGTCTGGGAGCCCTCCCGCGCCGTCGAGGAACGCACCGGTGTGGCGCTGCCCGGTGGCGGTGGGCTGCTGGCCGTTCCCCTGATCGCTCCCGAGGGGACGGCGGGCGCACTGTCCGTGCTGACGGCCACCGCCGAGGGGCTCACGCCGCGGCAGCGCGCGGCCGTCGAAGCGCTCGCCGCGTGGCTCGCGCCGCGTGGCGGCGGACTGACCCCCGCCGCGCCGGACTCGGTGAGCCGGGCGCTGTGGCACATGGGCGACGCGTTTTTCGCGTTGGACAGGGCGTGGCGCATCACGTTCGTCAACGCGGAGGCGGAGCGGCTGCTGGGCGCCTCGCGCTCGCTGCTCGGCCGCACCCTGTGGGACGCCTTCGCGGATCTGCGCGTCGATCTCGCCGAGCCGGGCCTCCAGACCCGCTGCCGACAGGCCGTCGACAGCGGCGTCCCGGCCAACTTCAAGATGCGCTGGCCCACCAACCAGCGCTGGTACCAGATGCGGCTGGTCCCGGTGCCGGACGGGCTGACGGTCTACGCCGCCGACGTCACCGAAAGCCAGGTCCGGGAGGCGGAACGCGCCGCGGCCGAACGGTCCGCGGCCGCGCGCACCGCCCGGATCACCGAGCTGACCACCGCCCTCGCACAGGCCCTGACCATGCGCGATGTGGTGGCGGCCATCGCGGAGCGGCTGCTGCCGCCGTTCGGCGCCTCGGGTCTGGTCATCCAGCTCATCGAGGGCCAGGCGATACGCATCGCCGGGGCCGTCGGATACCCCCAGGCGTTTCTCGACCGGCTCGACGGATCCCCCGTCGCCGCCATTTCCCCGGTCGCGGAGGTGTACCACAGCGGGAAACCCGCGTTCATCGGCTCGGTCGAGGAGTACATCGCCCGCTATCCCCTGATGTCCCGGCTCCCCGCCGCGGCCGGCAAGGCCTCCTGGGCCTTTCTGCCACTGATCGTCTCCGGCCGCTGCATCGGCTGCTGCGTCATCTCCTTCGCCGAGCGGCGCCACCTCAACGGAGAGGAACGGGGTCTGCTCACCACGCTCAGCGGGCTGCTGGGACAGGCCATCGAGCGCGCCCGGCTGTACGACACCGAGCACAACCGCGCCAAGGAGCTCCAGCGGGGACTGCTGCCGCGGGCGCTCCCCTCACTGCGCTCCGTGGAGACCGCCGCGCGCTATCTGCCCGCCAGTGAGGGCATCGACGTCGGCGGCGACTGGTACGACGTGATCCCCCTGTCCGGGGCCCGGGTGGCGCTGGTCATCGGGGATGTGATGGGGCACGGCCTGCCGGAGGCGGCCACCATGGGGCGGCTGCGCACCGCCGTGCACACGCTGGCCGATCTGGAGTTCCCGCCCGCCGAACTGCTCACCCGCCTCAACGACCTCGTCAGCGACCTCGGGGAGAGCTTCTACGCCACCTGCCTGTATGCCGTGTACGACCCCGCGCCCGCCACCTGCACCTTCGCCTGCGCCGGACATCCGCCACCGGCCGTCGTGCCCCCGGGACAGCCCGTGCGGTTTCCGGACTACTCCCCCGACCCACCGCTGGGCGCCGCCCGGCCACCGTTCGAGACCAGCGAGATCAGCCTCCCGGAGGGGAGCCTGCTGGTGCTGTACACCGACGGTCTGGTGGAGGCCGGCACCCGCGATATCGACCACGGGATGAGCCATCTGGCGAGGGCGCTGTCCGGAGCGGTGTCCAGGTCCGGCCTCGGGCCGGGCGGACAGAACGAATCGCTGGAGCATCTGTGCGACGACGTGCTCGCCGAGCTGCTGCCGGACAAACAGCTCACGGACGACGACGCCGCGCTGCTGATCGCCCGCACCCATGCGATCACCTCCGAGGACATCACGACCTGGCTGCTGCCCGAGGGGCCGATCGCCGCGCGCGAGGCCCGCGACCACGTCCGGGACCAGCTGGCCCGCTGGGATCTCGACGCGCTCACCACAATCGCCGAGCTGCTGGTCAGTGAGCTGGTCGGAAACGCCATCCGGCATGCGAAGGGGCCCATCGGGCTGCGTCTGCTGCGGAGCGAGAAGCTGATCTGCGAGGTCTCCGACGCCAGTCTGACCACCCCCCGGATCCGCCACGCCTCGGACACCGACGAGGGCGGGCGCGGACTCCAGCTGGTGGCCGCCCTCTCCCAGCGCTGGGGCACCCGCTACACCTCCGCCGGGAAATGCATCTGGACCGAGCAGCAGATGCCCTGATCGCGGGGTTCACCGGGGCTCCGGGGGCCGCATGGCGGGGGAATGTTTCAGCCGACATAGAAATGCGCTGACTATGTCCGACCGAACATAGAAATGCGTTTTGCCTCGGCCAATACTCGATCGCAGTTCGGTGAACAGCAGCACCGGCCCCGGTTACGCACCCCTACTCCGCGCGTCGCGCGGCTGCCCTGCCATGCCCGCCGCACCGGACGAACCAGCAGTCCCGCTTCGTTCGAAGCCCGCACCTCGAAGGAGACGAGCAGCTTGCTCTCCCATACCTCTGCCTCGACGCCGAGCGCCGCCGCTCCCCGGCGCGACCGAGCCATCGTCAACCCGGCCACCGGCCAGGTGATCCGCACCGTCGCGGACAACACGGCGGCGGAGGTGGACGAGGCGGTGAGGGCGGCCAAGGCCGCCTTCGAGTCCGGCCCGTGGCCACGCCTGCCGCGCAGCGAACGAGCCAGGCACCTGCTGCGGTGCGCCGACGCGATCGAGGCGAACAGCGAGGTGTTGTTCCAGACGGAGACGCGGAACAACGGCCGTCCCATCAGCGAGACCAGGGCCCAGCTCTCGCGTGTTCCGGAGTGGTTCCGCTACAACGCGGGGCTGCTGGCCGCCCAGCGGGACGCGGTGCTGCCGGGAGACGGCCCGTACCTCACCTACCAGCGTCGTTCACCGCTCGGCGTGTGCGGCATCATCACCCCGTTCAACCACCCGCTCCTGATTCTGGCCCGCAGTCTGTCCGCTGCGCTGGCCACCGGGAACACGGTGGTGGTCAAGCCCTCCGAGCTGACTCCGCTGACCACGCTCGCGCTGGTCGACATCCTGCGGGACGCCGGGCTGCCGGAGGGGGTCGTCACCGTGGTGACCGGCGGGCGGGAGGTGGGTGAGCGGCTGACCGGGCATCCGGACATCGCCAAGATCACCCTGACCGGGGGGACCGAGGCGGGACGAGCGGCCGCGGTGGCCACCGCGGCCCGGTTCGCCCGCGTCACGGCCGAGCTCGGCGGCAAGACCCCGATCGTCGTCTTCGACGACATCGATCCGCGGGTGGCCGCCGAGGGAGCGGCGTTCGCGGCCTTTGTGGCGGCCGGGCAGTCCTGTGTCGCCGGCTCGCGTTTCCTGGTCCAGCGGGGCATCTACGACGCGTTCGTCGAGGCGCTCAGCGCCCGGGCCGCCGCGATCCGGATCGGGGATCCCGCGCAGCCGGGTACCCAGCTCGGCCCGCTGATCAGCGAGGTCCAGCGCGAGAAGGTGCTGCGGCTGATCGCCACCGGTGTCGAGGAAGGCGTCCGCGTCACCGCCGGCGGGGGTGTTCCCGAGCTGCCCGCCGAGCTCGCCGGCGGCTACTACCTGCGGCCCACCGTCCTGGCTGACGCCACCATGTCGATGACCGTCGCGAAGGAGGAGATCTTCGGCCCCGTCGCGGTCGTCGTGCCCTTCGACGACGAGGACGAGGCGGTCGCGATGGCCAACGACAACCGGTTCGGTCTCGGCGCCGGCGTCTGGACCCGGGACATCGCGCGCGGCCACCGGGTCGCGGACCGGGTCGTCGCCGGAATGGTGTGGGTGAACGACCACCACCGGCTGGAGCCGTCCCTTCCGTGGGGTGGGGTCAAGGAGTCCGGCACCGGCCGGGACGCCGGCCAGGAGTCCTTCGACGACTTCACCTGGGTCAAGACCGTTGTGGTGCGCACCGCCGCCGACGACGTCGACTGGTACGGGAGCGCCGAGCCCGGCCGCCTCAACTGACCACCGCGCACATGGCCTCACCCCCCACTGGTTCTGACACACCACCTCTTCCGCCACGTACAGCGAAGGACCCGCACATGTCGAAATCAGTGACCGACGGCAGCCCCGACCAGGGCCGGCGTACGGAGATCACCCGGATGCAATGGCTCGTCCTGCTGGGGACGACGCTGGGCTGGGCCCTGGACGGCTTCTCCGGAAGCCTCTACGCCCTGGTCCTCGGCCCGGCCATGACCGAGTTGCTCCCGAACAGCGGCATCCAGGCCGACGCGAGCGGGATCGGGCTGTACGGCGGACTGACGGTGGCCCTGTTCCTCACCGGCTGGGCGGTCGGCGGGATCCTGTTCGGCGTTCTGGCCGACTACTTCGGACGGGTCCGGGTGCTGTCCGTCGGCGTGGTCACCTACGCGGTGTTCACCGCGCTGGCGGCGTTGACCGACACCTGGTGGCAGCTCGGCGTGCTGCGGTTCATCGCCGGGCTCGGCTCGGGTGTCGAGGCGCCCGTGGGGGCCGCGCTGGTGGCCGAGGTGTGGAACAACCGCTACCGGGCGCGCGCCTGCGGTGTGATGATGTCCGGCTACGCCGCCGGGTTCTTCATCGCCGCGCTCGCGTACGAGCTGCTCGGCGACCACGGCTGGCGTCCCATGCTGGGCATCGCCGTGGTCCCCGCCCTCCTGGTCTGGTTCATCCGCCGGTACGTCCCCGACCCCCCGGAGATCAAGGATGTCATCGCGGCCCGCAGGACACGGAAGGCTCAGGGCCACACCGCCCCGGAGGACCGGTTCGTGCTGCGCCGGCTGCTCGCCCCGCCCTTCCTGAGCCGGACACTCGTCGGCACGGCGCTGGCCACCGGCTCGCTGGTTTCCTTCTGGAGCGTGTCGACCTGGTACCCCCAGATCATCCGTCAAATCGCCGTCGCCGACGAACTGTCCCCGGGGACCGCCAACAGCCATGTCGCGGTCGCGTCGATGCTGTTCAACGCGGGCGGCGTCGTCGGCTACGCCTCATGGGGGTTCCTCGCCGACGCGGTCGGACGGCGCAAGGCGTTCGCCGTCAGCTTCGCGGTGTCCACCCTGGGCGTCGCCTACCTCTTCCCCTTCCAGCACGGCTACGGCGAGTTCCTGGCCGCCCTTCCCGTCGTCGGATTCGGCCTGTTCGGGGCGTTGTCCGGGACGTTCGTCTATGGCCCCGAGCTCTTCCCGCCCAGTGTGCGGGCAACCGGTATGGCGCTGTGCAACAGCGTCGGCCGCCTGATCACCGCGGCGGGCCCGCTCGTGGCCGGGGTCATCGCGACCTCCTGGTTCGGCGGGGATCTGGGGCTGGCCACCACCTGTGTCGCGGCGGTCGGCCTGATATCGGCCGTGGGGCTGGTCTACGCGCCCGAGACCCGCGGGGCGGACCTGCCACGCGACCCCGTCCACCCCGGTCCGGAGCAGGCGCAGGCGCCTGCCGGACCGGCCACAGTCAAGGAGATGCATTCATGAACGCCTACGACGGCGCCACCGCGGCGGTCATCGGCGGGTCGATCGGCGGGCTGACCACCGCGCTGCTGCTGCGCGACCTCGGCTTCTCGGTCGATGTCTTCGAGCGGACCCCCAACGCCCTCGACGGCCGCGGCAGTGGCATCGTGCTCCAGCCGGACACCCTGCGCTGGTTCACCGAGCGCAGCGAGCAGCACCCCGAGGACCTGAGCACCAGCACCGACTGGGTTCAGTACCTGGACACCGACAACTCGGTCGTCCACCGCGAGCGGACGCGGTGGAGCTATACGTCCTGGGGCACGTTCTACCGGGCCCTGCTCGGCGACTTCGGGACGGACCACTACCACCTGGGCGAGTTCGCCTGTGGCTTCGACCAGGACGAACGCCGGGTCACCGTCCGCTTTGTGAGCGGCCGCGAGGTGTCCGCGGACCTGGTGGTCTTCGCCGACGGGATCACCTCGGTGGGCCGCGAGCGCCTCGATCCGGCCGCGGCTCTGCGGTACTCGGGCTACATCGGATGGCGCGGCACGGTGCCGGAGCGGGAGCTGTCCGAGGACACTCGTGAGCTGCTGCGGAACTCCATCAGCTACACCGTGGTGCCGCACTCGCACATCACGCTCTACCCGATCCCCGGCGACGGCGGGACCGGCCCGCAGGACCGGCTCATGAACTACGTCTGGTACAGAAATGTGCCCGAGGGCCCGGACCTGTCCGAGCTGCGGATCGACAAGCGGGGCATCCCCGGCACGGTGTCGGTGCATCCGGACCAGGTCCAGGACCGTTACGTCGACGAGATGCGGCAGGCCGCGCGCCGGATGCTGTCCCCCGCGGCGGCCGAGGTGGTGACGTCGACGGCCACTCCGTACGTCCAGGTCGTCACCGATGTACGCGCGTCCCGGATGGCCGAGGGCCGGGTGGCCCTGATCGGGGACGCGGCCTGCGCCGCGCGACCGCACGCGGCGGCGGGCACCGCGAAGGCGGCGGCCGACGCCTGGGCGCTGAGCGCCGCGCTCGAAAAGGCGGCGGGTGACATCGGCGCCGCCCTGCGCGCCTGGGAGCCGGCCCAGCTGGAACTCAGCGCCCGACTGCTCGACCGGGTGGTCGCCATGGGGAATCGGTCCCAGTTCGCCAACACCTGGACACCCGGCGACCCCAGCCTGCGGTTCGGCCTCTACGGCCCCGGGCTCTGACACCACCCGACGTACACCGAGACCCCCTGATGAAAGACGGAGGAACGATGACCGACAACCGTTTTCTCACCGACCTGCCCCTGGCGGGCAAGCTCGTCGCCACCGGGTTCGACGGATGGTCACCGGCCCTGCGGGACGAGTTCGAGACCCACTCCCACGACGGCCGGGTCGGCTCCCGGCTGCTGAGCGAGACAGCACGGGTGCGCGTGTGGGAGATCCGGCTCGCCCCCGGCGAGCGCTGGCACGCCCACCGGCATGTCCTCGACTACTTCTGGACCGCGGTGAACGCGGGAAGCAGCCGCCAGCACACCCACGACGGAACCGTCCGTGAGGTCTCCTACTCCGCCGGGGAGACCCGCCACTTCACCTTCGGCCCGGGCGAATACCTGCTGCACGACATCGAGAACATCGGCGAGGGCGAGCTGGTTTTCACCACCGTCGAACACCTCGACAGCGCCAACCCGCCCCTGGACATCCACGGCGACGGCTCGGACCGGCGGCAGGAGGGCCAGGCATGATCAGCGCTCCGCTCGCCGATGGAGTGATCGACGTCCACTCCCACTGGCTGCCCGCCGAACTGTTCGACCTTCCCCCGGGCGCCCCGTACGGGCCGATGCGGGACCGCGACGGCGAGCTCTGTCTCGGGGACATCCCGCTGTCCATCCCGACGCGGGCGATGAGCGACATACCCGCGATCCTCGCGGACATGCGCGCCGCGGGCGTGGGCGTGCGGGTCCTGTCCGCGCCGCCGTTCGCCTTCCCGGTCCAGGGCACGGCCGGGGCGGCCTCATATGTGGCGGCGTTCAACGACGCCCTCTCCGCCGTGGTCTCCGAGGCCGGCGGCAGGCTGGTGGGGCTCGGGCTGGTCAGCCTCGACGACCCCGAGCGGGCCCGCGCCCAGCTCGAGCGGCTGGCGCGGACCGACGGCATGGCCGGAGTCGCGATACCGCCCCTGCTCGGCGGCCGGTCCCTGGACCAGGACCCGCTGCGCCGCATCCTGACCGACGCCGAGGACCTCGGCCTCGCCGTGCTCGTCCACCCGATGCAGCTGCCACGGCCCGAGTGGACGGACCACTACCTGTCCAACCTCATCGGCAACCCGGTCGAGAGCGCCACCGCTGTCGCCTCACTGATCCTGGGGGGCGTCAAGGAGCGGCTGCCACGGCTGAGGATCTGCTTCGTCCACGGCGGGGGATGCGCGCCGGGGCTGCTCGGCCGCTGGACGCACGGCTGGCACACCCGGGCCGATGTGCGTCGCCACTCGACCCGGCCGCCGGACGAGGTGTTCGGCGAGCTCTTCTTCGACACCGTCACCCACGATCCCGAGCTCCTGCGGCTGTTGACCGCGCACGCCTCCAAGGCCGGGGTCGTCTGCGGCAGCGACTATCCCTTCGACATGGCCCAGCGGGACCCGGTCCGCTTCGCCACCACCCACGGACCGGACGCCGGAGCACTCATCTCCAACGCCCGTGCGTTCCTCGGACTGTGACGGCGCCTCGACACACCTGCGCAACCGAAAGAGATCCACAGTGAAAGACTCCTCCGTGATCGAGCGCCAGGCCGTCAGAAAGGCCGCCAAGCGGCTGGCCCCGCTGATCCTCCTCCTGTACACAGCGGGCTATCTGGACCGGGTCAACCTCGGAACCGCCGCGCTCACGATGAACTCGGACCTCGGCATCAGCTCCGCCTCCTTCGGCTTCGCCACCGGGATCTTCTCCGCGGGCTACATCGCCCTCCAGATCCCCAGCAATCTGGCGCTCAACAGGCTGGGCCCGCGGCGCTGGCTCGGTCTCCTCACGATGTCCTGGGGGATCGTCGCCATGCTGACGAGCCTGGTCCAGGGCGAGACGGGCCTGATCGTCGTCCGGATCGTCCTGGGCGCCGTCGAGGCGGGGATGCTCCCCGGAATGTTCATGTACCTGACGATCTGGTTTCCGCCGCGGATGCGCGGACGGATCACCGCGCTGGTGTGTCTGCCGTTCTACGCGATTCTCGGCACCCCGCTGTCCGCGTTCATCATGCAGTACGCCGACGGCCTGGCCGACCTGGCCGGATGGCGGTGGATGTTCCTTCTGGAGGGAGCCCCCACGGTCGTCATCGGCCTGGTGCTGCTGAAGTTCCTCACCGACTCCCCCGCGACCGCGACCTGGCTGTCGGAGGAGGAGCGGGCAGCCCTGCTCCGGGTCACCTCGGCGGAGAAGTCCACGGAGAAGCCGAAGATCCGCGCGCGTGACATCCTCCACCATGTCCGCGACGCGCGCCTGGTCACCCTCGCCCTGGGCGTCAGCCTCCTGTGGGTCGGCTTCGTCGCCATCACCTCGTTCCTGCCGCTGATCGTCGCGGGCTTCGCCGAGCACGCCGGCTCGAAGCTGAGCCTGATCCAGACGGGGCTGCTGTCGGGCTTCGTCTACGTCCCGGCGACACTCGTCGCCCTGGTGTGGGTCTCCAGCTCGGACCGGCGCAACGAGCGGGTGTGGCACGTGGCCTCGGGGGCGCTGCTGGCGGCGGTCGGCACCGTGGTGGCCGTCACCACCTCCGGTCTGTGGCCGACCCTGCTCGGCACGATCCTGCTCACCTCCGGCATCTACGCCGCCCTCTTCCTGATCTGGCAGATTCCGGTCGCGCACCTGTCGGGCCCGGTCGCCATGTCGGTCGGCATCGCCCTGACCACGATGCTCGGCAACGTCGGCAGCTTCATGGCGCCGTACATCGTGGGCTGGCTGCGCGACGCGACCGGAAACTTCGACACTGGCCTGTACTTCATCGCGGTGTCGCTCATCGCCTGCGCGGTCGTCACCGTGGCCGGCAACCGCATCCGGCCGAGGCCCTCGGACCACGGCCGGTCCACCGCCACCCACCACGACGGCGCCGAAGAGATCGCCGCTCACTGATCACCCATCGAGGATGGACACCATGCTTCACATCGACCATATCTCCCTCGGCGCCCGCAACATCTACGAGGGAACCGAACGACTCTGCGAGGAGACCGGGTTCGGACAGTACGAGGGCGGCTGGTTCCCCCATCTCGGCATCGCCAACCGCATCGTGCCGCTGGGCCCGGCCCAGTACATCGAGGTGGAGAGCGTCATCGACGCGTACTCCCCGCAGACCAACCCCAACGCCCGCTGGTTCTACGACCAGATAGAAGGCGGGGACGTCTTCATCGGCTGGTGTCTGCGCGTCGACACCCGCGACGAATTGCTGCAGATGGCGATCCACTTCGGCACCGACGTCATCGACAAGCCCCTGCGCAAGCGGACGGACGGCATCCAGCGCAACGCGATCCGCGTCCCCGAGACGATCCCCTGCTGGCAGCGGGGGCTGCCCAATGTCTTCCTCATCGAGGACCTCGCCGACCACCCGGCCGCACTGCCGCGGTCCGAGGAGAAGACCACTCCCCGGGGCATCACCTGGATGGAGGTCGGCGGCACCGAGGAGGACATGCGCTCCTGGCTGGGCGACGGCGCCGCCGACCTTCCGCTGAAGTACAACGGCGAGCGTCCCGGTCTGTACGCCGTGGCCGTCGCCACGGACCGGGGCGAGGTGGTCATCCGCCGCACGGCCGTCACCCGGACCGGGGTGCCGCGCGACGGAGCCGCATCTCGATGACATCGAACCCGTACCGGCGGCGGGGCTGAACAACTGGAGTCACTAGGGGGGTCTCCGGCCGCTCCGGAATCCCTAGGGTGGTCGCGTCACGGCGGCAGCGGCCGCCCGCACGGGCGCCCCTGACCTGGAGGGATTCGCACCATGACCACCGCATCGCAGGAAATTTCCCCCGACCATGTGGCGGACTACTACAACCGCCTCACCGACCTGTTCGGTGAGGCGGCGGGTGGAAACCTCCACTTCGGCTACTGGCCGCACCCGCACGACGGGAGCCCGCTCGGGGTCGCCGCCGACCGGCTGACCGACCATCTCATCGGCAAGCTCGGCGACATCGCCGGCCGCCGGGTCCTGGACGTCGGCTGCGGCTCCGGCAAGCCGGCCGTACGGCTGGCGCTCAGCGCGCCCGTCGAGGTCGTCGGCGTCACCGTCAGCCCCGTGCAGGTCGAGCGGGCGACGGCGCTCGCCGAGCGGGAAGGGGTCGCCGACCGGGTGCGTTTCGTCTGCGCCGACGCCATGACACTGCCGTTCCCCGACGCCTCGTTCGATGCTGTGTGGGCGCTGGAGTGCATGTTCCACATGCCGAGCCCGGCGCAGGTGCTGGGGGAGATCGCGCGGGTGCTCCGCCCCGGCGGGCGGCTCGCCGTCATGGACGTCGTGCTGCGGGAGCCGGTCGCGGCGCGGGATCACGACGCCGTCCAGCGCGGCCGTTCGATGTTCGCGGTCCCGGCCCATATCGAACTGGCGGAGTACCCCCGGCTGATCCTCGGCGCGGGCCTGCGCCTGGAGGAGCTGGCCGACCTGGGAGACGACATCGTCCGCCCGTCCATGGAAGCCCTGGGCCATGCCGTCTCCGCCAAGCCCGCGGACTTCGCGGCGGCGTTCGGCGTCGAAGCCGAGCGGTTCGACACGGTCGTGGCGGAGTGGGCACAGATCACCGCGGCGATGGAACTCGGCTATGCGATCCTGACCGCCAAGCGCCCCGAGTGAGCGCGTACAAGCGCATTCCAACGCGCGAGGGTTGACGCACACCGCGAGCGGGTCGTCGGGATGCTACGGTGCGAACTCCGCGCGATCTTTTGAATTCACGCCCGGCCACCGCAACAGGCGTCGCCCGCATCGAACGCGAAGGCGACGACGAGTTCCCGAACGGCACAGCTGATGGACTATTTCGACCTGGGGACCTTCTCCCGGCCCGTCTCGACACGTTCACCCGAAGCGCAGCTCTGGTTCGACCGCGGCATGGTGTGGACGTATGCGTTCAACCACGAGGAGGCCGTGGTCTGCTTCGAGGCCGCCGCGGCCGCGGACCCTGACTGCGCCATGGCTCACTGGGGTGTCGCGTACGCGCTGGGGCCCAATTACAACAAGCCCTGGGATTTCTTCGACGAGGCGGATCTGGAGCGGACGGTCCGCAGGACGCACGCCGCGGCGGAGCGGGCCCACGCGACGTCAGCAGGAGCGACGGCCACCGAGCGGGCGCTGGTCGAAGCCCTGCGCGCCCGTTATCCGCAGTCGCACGCGGTGGAGGACTGCTCGATCTGGAACGCGTCGTACGCCGACGCCATGCGCGCGGTGTACGGACTGGCGTCCGATGACCTCGATGTCGCCACCCTCTATGCCGACGCGCTGATGAACCTCACTCCGTGGAAGTTGTGGGACCTGCGCACCGGGAAGCCCGCCGCGGAGGCGCGGACGGTCGAGGCCGAGACCGTGCTCAACCGGGCGCTGGTGAGCGAGGCCGGCGCCCGCCATCCCGGCGTTCTCCATATGTATATCCATCTGATGGAGATGTCGCCGACTCCCGAAAAGGCGCTCGTGGTCGCCGACCAATTGCGCGGGCTGGTTCCCGACGCGGGCCATCTGCATCACATGCCGTCACATCTCGATGTACTCTGCGGCGATTACCGGCACGTCGTGGAGGTCAACACGGACGCCATCGCGGCCGACGAGAAATATCTGCGGCATGCGGGCGCGATGAACTTCTACACGCTTTACCGCTGCCACAACTATCACTTCAAGATCTACGGTGCGATGTTTCTCGGGCGGTACAGGACAGCGCTCGACACCGCGGCCCGGCTGGAGGCGTCGATCCCCGAGGAGCTGCTGCGGGTCGAAAGCCCGCCCATGGCCGACTGGCTCGAGGGCTTCCTCGCCATGCGGGTACACGTGCTGATCCGTTTCGGCCGTTGGGAGGACATCCTCGCGCTGCCGTCGCCGACCGATCGTCAGCTCTACTGCGTCACGGCCGCGATGCTGCACTATGCCCGGGGCGTGGCGTACTCGGCCACGGGGATGGTCCGGCAGGCCGAAGCCGAACGTGAGTCCTTCGTGGCCGCGGTCGAGCATGTTCCGGAGCGCCGGATGCTGTTCAACAACACCTGCCGGGACATTCTCGCGATCGCGTCGGCGATGCTCGACGGCGAGCTCCACTACCGAAAGGGCGAGTACGACGCGGCCTTCGCGTCGCTCGCCCGTTCGATCGGCCTCGACGACAACCTCCCCTACGACGAGCCTTGGGGCTGGATGCAACCGACCCGTCACGCATATGGCGCGCTGCTTCTCGAGCGTGGGCGGGTCGAGGAGGCGGAGGCCGTGTACCGGGCGGATCTCGGGCTCGACGACACGCTCCCGAGAGCCTCTCAACACCCCGGGAACGTATGGTCGCTGCGTGGGTACCACGCATGCCTGGTGCGGCTCGGCAAGGTGGCGGAGGCGGGGATCGTGGCCCAGCAACTGACCGTCGCCGCCGCGCTCGCCGACGTTCCGATCGCCACGTCCTGCTTCTGCGCCGGCGGTAGCTGAGCGGCACCGACGCGAACGATCTGCACCGGCGCTGTCGGCTGGGGCGATCGCTTTCAGCCGTTGTGTCGCACCTCACGACCCCTTCATCGGTCGTCTATTGACAGTCAATCTCTTCTCCCTAGGGTCCCTGAGCGCGGCCCGCCGCCGACCGGCGGCGGGTGAACACACCCCCGGGAGTGAGTGTGGAACGTCGTACCTTCCTGCGCGGAGCCGTCATCGGCACCTCGGCCGCGGCCTTCGGCGGCACCCTGATGCGCGGCGCCGCCTACGCGGCCCCGGCCCAGAACGGCCCCAGCCCCTACGGAGCGCTGGGCGCGGCCGACGCGAACGGCATCCTGCTGCCGGGCGGCTTCACCAGCAGAGTCATCGCCCGTTCCGGAAAGGCCGTCTCCGGCACCTCCTACGCCTGGCACAACGCCCCTGACGGCGGCGCCTGCTTCGCGGACGGCACGGGCTGGATCTACGTCTCGAACTCGGAGATCAGCACCGGTGGCGGCGCGAGCGCCGTCAAGTTCGACTCCTCCGGAGCCATCACCGGCGCCTACCGCATCCTGTCCAACACGCGGAACAACTGCGCGGGCGGCGCCACCCCCTGGCAGACCTGGCTGTCCTGTGAGGAGGTCAGCCGCGGCTATGTCTACGAGACGGACCCGTGGGGTGTGAACGCCGCCACTCGGCGCGCCGCCATGGGCCAGTTCAAGCACGAGGCGGCGGCCGCGGACCCGGTGCGCAAGGTGGTCTACATGACCGAGGACGAGACGGACGGCTGCTTCTACCGGTTCATACCGACCACCTGGGGCAATCTCTCCTCGGGCACCCTTCAGGTGCTGGTCGCGGGCAGCGGCGCCGCCGGGTCGTTCAGCTGGACGAATGTGCCCGACCCCGACGGCTCTCCCACGTACACCCGTGACCAGGTCTCGGGCGCCAAGATCTTCAACGGCGGCGAGGGCTGCCACTACGCCAATGACACCGTCTGGTTCACCACCAAGGGCGACAACCGCGTCTGGCGGCTCAACCTGACCGACAGCACCTACGAGCTGGCCTACGACGACTCCCTGGTCAACCCCGGCTCCGCCCCGCTGACCGGCGTGGACAATGTCACCGGCTCGTCCTCCGGCGACCTGTTCGTCGCCGAGGACGGCGGCAACATGGAGATCTGCATGATCACGCCGGACGAGATCGTCGCGCCGTTCCTGCGCGTCAACGGCCAGTCCGGCTCGGAGATCACCGGCCCGGCCTTCTCCCCCGACGGCACCCGGCTGTACTTCTCCAGCCAGCGCGGCACGAGCGGCAGTTCCGCGGACGGCATCACGTACGAGGTGACCGGGCCCTTCCGTCGCTGACGCGGCGCTGTCGGGCCGGGGCTGACGCGGGACCCGCGCGTGGCGGGCGCTCGGGGAAGAGACTCCGCTGTGCCCGCATGACGACGTGTCCCAGGCCGGAGAGCGCGCAGGCGATCACGAGGTCGAGGGGCGGCAGTGGTTCGGTGCCCAACAGGGCGCGCAGGGGCGGCAGATAGACGCCCGCCATCTGGAGGGCCAGTGCCGCACCCACGGCGACCAGCAGGAACGGGTTGGAGAGACTGCCCGGACGGGCGCGGGAGCCCGCGGCGACACCGAGTTGGGTGGCGCCGAGCACCAGGAACATCAGGGACTGCCACGGTCGGCCGGTCTCCCGCGCCCACACCCCCGCAACCAGGGTCACACCGGCGACGAAGGCCCCCATGGCGAGGAGGCGGGGCCAGAGCCCGGCGCCCAGCACACTCTCCTCGGGCGGCCTGGGCGGGTGGCGCATGACGCCCGGGGCCACGGGTTCCGCTCCGAGCGCCACCCCGGGGAGGCCGTGGGTGAGCAGGTTGATCCACAGGATCTGGGCGGGGAGCAGGGGCAGGGGCATCCCGAGGAAGGGGCCGAGGAGCATGACCAGGATCTCCGCGGTGCCTCCGGCGAGGGCGTACAGCAGAAACCGCCGCACATTGGCGTAGACGCGACGGCCCTCCTCGACAGCGGCGACGACGGTGGCCAGGTTGTCGTCGGCGAGCACGAGGTCGGCCGCTTGGCGGGCGACCTCGGTGCCGCGCTCTCCCATGGCCACGCCGATGTCCGCCCGGCGCAGGGCGGGCCCGTCGTTGACGCCGTCGCCGGTCATCGCCACCACATGGCCCGACGTGCGCCACGCCTGGACGATGTCCAGCTTCTGCTCCGGCGTGGTCCGGGCGTAGACGCGCAGCGAGGTGGGCTCGCCCGCGGTGCCCCGGCGGAGGCGTTCGCCCGTGGTGACCTCGTCCGCCCGGGCCACGATGCCCGAGCGCGCCGCCACCGCCCGTGCGGTGAGCGGGTGGTCGCCGGTGATCAGGACGGGGGTGATCCCGGCGTTTTCGCAGGCGGCGATGGTCGTCCGCGAGGTGTCGCGGGGCGGGTCGAGGATGCCGACGAGCCCGAGCAGCGACAGGCCCGTCTCCCAGGTCTCGGGGCTCCGGGCGCGTGCTTCGTCGTGGTCGGACGAGGCCACGGCGAGGACCCGGTATCCGCCGCGGGCCAGCTCCTCGGCTTGGGCTGCGGCCCGGGAGAGAGTGTCCGGAGGGTCGGCGAGGACCGCGGGGCCGAGCATGGCCTCGGGCGCTCCCTTGCACACGACGCGCAGTCCGCCACCTGGCGTGCGGTGCACCGTCGTCATGCGCTTGCGCGCGCTGTCGAAGGGGATCTCGTCGACCCGTGGGAGCCCGCGATCCAGCGCGCCGCGGTCCACTCCCAGTCTGGCTCCGGCCGTGAGCAGCGCGGCCTCGGTGGGGTCGCCCATCGCGCGCCACGGCGTGTCGCCGTCCGGCGGTGGTTCCAGCGCGGCGTCGTTGCACAGCATCGAGGCGCACAGGAGGGCGGCCAGGTCGGGGGCGTCGTCCGCGGTCACGGTCCGCCCGCCGCGCGTGACGCGGCCTTCGGGGTCGTAGCCGACGCCCGTGACCGTGGCCTCGCCCTGTGGCGTCCACAGCTTCTCGGCGGCCATCCGCCCCTCGGTCAGGGTGCCGGTCTTGTCGGTGGCGAGCACCGTGACCGATCCCAGGGTCTCCACCGCGGGCAGCCGGCGGACGATGGCGTGCCGGTCCGCCATCCGCCGGGCTCCCAGCGCGAGGGCGAGGGTGACCACGGCGGGCAGCGACTCGGGTACGGCCGCCACGGCGAGGCTGATCGCGGCCACCACCATCAGCTCCACCGGCTGTCCGCGCGCCAGCCCCAGGGCGAGCACCACCGCGCACAGCGCGACGATGACGGCCGCCAGCACCCGGCCGAACCGGGCCAGCCTGCGCTGGAGCGGGGTCAGGCCGGACGCGGTTCCCATCAGTGCGGCGATCCGGCCGAGCGCGCTGTGCGGCCCGGTGCCGGTGATCCGGACGCGTCCGCGGCCGCGCACGACCACCGTGCCCGCCGACACCGTACGGAGCGACTGGTCCTCGCCGGCCGCCTTCTCCACCGGGACCGACTCGCCCGTCAGCGCCGACTCGTCCACCAGGAGCCGCGCCGCGTCGCACACCTCGCCGTCCGCGGGCACGATGTCGCCCTCGGCCAGCAGGACCAGGTCCCCCGGCACCACATCGGCGGCCGGTACGGAACACTCCGCGCCGCCGCGTACCACGCGGGCGACGGGGGCGCTCAGCGCCGAGAGGGCCGCCACGGCCCGCTCCGCCCGTACCTCCTGGACGACGCCGACCACGGTGTTCACCGTGATCACGAGCAGGATCACCGCGGCGTCGGGGAGGTCTCCGGTGGCGAGGGTCAGCACGGCGGCCACGAGGAGCACCACGATCAGGGGGTCGCGCAGCTGCTGGAGCACACGGCGCCACACGGGGGTGCGCTGTTCCTGGGCGACGACGTTGGCCCCGTACTCCGCCAGCCGTCGTGCCGCCTCCTCCCGCGACAGCCCCTCCGTCACCCGGGGGCCTCGAAGCGGTCGGCGGGGCGAGGGGCGGTCATGCCTTCATCGTGGTGTCGGTGGAGCCCGGCCGCATCCGCTGCGTCGCTCCCCGGCGCTCGGCGTGTGTGCCGCCGCGCCCCGGGCTGACACCGCGCGGTGGCGGGGGCAGGGTGGAAAGACGGAGCCCACGGGAAGGGCGGTGGTCGTCATGGAGCCGCGGGGGTGATCCATGGGTGCGACGCCGCCCGCGTGGACCTGGGTGTACGAGGGCTACGACCCGGCCGAGGAGCGGCTGAGGGAGTCCCTGTGCGCCCTCGGCAACGGCTACTTCGCGACCCGGGGCGCCGTCCCGGAGTGCGCCGCGGACACCGTGCACAGCCCCGGCACCTATGTCGCGGGCTGCTACAACCGGCTGGAGTCGGAGGTGGCGGGCCGGCGCGTGCAGAACGAGGACCTGGTCAACCTGCCCAACTGGCTGCCCCTGCGCTTCCGGATCAGGGACGGGGACACCGCCGACGAGTCCACGGCGCCGTGGTTCTCACCGGACACCCACCCGCCGCTCGACCACCGGCTGGCCCTCGATCTGCGCGCCGGTGTCCTGGAGCGCACCGCGCGGTACGTGGACGGCACCGGCCGGCACCTGGCGGTGCGGCAGCTGCGCCTCATCCACATGGGCGACCCGCATCTGGCGGCGCTGCGGACCGAGTTCACCGCGGAGGACTGGTCGGGTCGGCTCGAGGTGGAATCGGCGCTGGACGGCACGGTGGCCAACACCGGTGTGGCCCGGTACCAGCAGTTGGCCGGCCGGCATCTGACCCATGTGCACACGGGCACCGCACCCGGCGGTGACGTGGTCTGGCTGCGCTGCCGCACCAGCACTTCCGACATCCGCGTCGGCATGGCCGCCCGGACCACCGCCGACGGCGACACGGGCACGGCCACCGCCCATGCGCCGGGACGCGCCCGCCTCCTGCTGCGGCCCGCTCTGGAGCCGGGCCGGACGGTGACCGTCGACAAGTGTGTCGCCCTGCACACCTCACGCGACCCGGCGATCAGCGATCCGCTGCACGCCGCCGTGGACCGCGTGTCCCGCGCGCCGGGCTTCACGGCGCTGGCCGCCGCCCACCGTGCGGCCTGGGAGCAGCTGTGGCGGGCGTGCGAGCTGGACGTGCCGGGGGAGGCGGGGCGGATTCTGCGGCTGCATCTGTTCCATCTGCTCCAGACGCTCTCCCCGCACACCGCGGACCTGGACGTCGGGGTGCCCGCGCGCGGGCTGCACGGCGAGGCGTACCGGGGCCATGTGTTCTGGGACGAGCTGTTCGTGCTGCCCTATCTGAACCTGCACCTCCCCGAGGTCTCCCGGGCACTGCTGGCCTACCGCCATCGCAGGCTGGAGCAGGCCTGTTTCGCGGCCCGTGACGCCGGGCGGGCCGGCGCGATGTACCCGTGGCAGAGCGGCAGCGACGGCCGCGAGGAGACCCAGCGGCTGCACCTCAACCCGCGCTCGGGGCGCTGGCTGCCCGACCACTCCCGGCTCCAGCACCACGTCGGCTCGGCGATCGCGTACAACGTGTGGCAGTACGGCGAGGCCACCGGCGACGCGGAGTTCATGCACACCAAAGGCGCCGAGATGCTGCTTCAGATCGCCCGGTTCTGGGCCGACGCGGCCACCTGGGACAGCGCCCGGGGACGGTATCGGATCCTCGGCGTGGTCGGCCCCGACGAGTATCACGACGCCTACCCCGACGCCTCCCGCCCCGGCATCGACGACAACACGTACACCAACGTCACCGCGGCGTGGGTGCTCGCCCGCGCCCTCGACCTGCTGCATTCCCTGCCCGAGCCGCGCCGCCGGGACCTGTTCGAACGCACCGGGCTCGCCGACGCGGAGCTGGATCTCTGGCAGGACGTCTCCCGGCGGCTGCTGGTCCCCTGGCACCACGGGATCATCAGCCAGTTCGACGGCTTCGGCGAGCTCGCCGAGCTCGCGTGGGACCGCTATCGCGAGGCCTACGGCGACATCCGGCGCCTGGACCGGATCCTGGAGGCCGAGGGCGACACGGTCAACCGCTACCAGGCGTCCAAACAGGCCGACGTGCTGATGCTCGGCTACCTCTTCGCGCCCGCCGAGCTGCGCCGCCTCTTCGGCAGGCTCGGCTACGAGCTGGACGACACCACCTGGCGGCGGACCGTCGACTACTACCTGCGCCGCACCAGCCACGGCTCCACCCTCAGCAGCGTCGTCCACGCCTGGGTCCTGCCCCGGGTGCGGCGGGCGGAGGCGTGGCGGTTCTGCCAGGAGGCGCTCGCCGGCGACATCGCCGACCTCCAGGGCGGCACCACCGGGGAGGGCATCCACCTCGGCGCCATGGCCGGCACCCTCGACCTCGTACAGCGCGGCCTGACCGGACTGGAGCCCCGGGGCGGGGCGCTGCGGCTGGACCCCGTGCCATTGCCCGAGCTGTCCCGGTTCGGGCTGTCGATCCGCTACCGGGGCCACTGGGGGGTGCGGCTGGCGCTGAGCACCGAGCGGCTGCGGATCGCCGTGCCGTCCTCCGACCGCGAACCGATCCACGTGGTGCTGGGCGGCCGCACGGTGTCCGTGGCCCCGGGCGAGAGCTGTCTGCTGCCCCTGTGCCGCGGGTGACGAGGCGCCACCGTCCGTCACAACACGGGGCGCCGAGGGCTGCCCACTTCTCGCGGGCCCTGATTGCACGGTGCGCGGCCTGAACCGCTTCTCCGTGTCTCTTGTCGCCCTCGGTGCCACTTCCATAACACCACCATGCGGCCCGGAGCGACAGTGCTGACCGGCCCCTGTACGCATCGTGCCGCGGCTCGGTCGCCGCCCGCCACGCCCCGGCCAGCCATTTCAAGGTGCCGCCAAGGTTCCGGCAAGACCGGCCGCACATGGTGAGTCCGTGCCTCGAAGACTGGTCGGCCACACGGGGGGATCAATGATCGAGACGGTTTTCGACAGCGAGAGGTTACCCGCCGGAGAGCGCTTCGCGAGCTGGTACGAGATGACCCGCCACGCGCTCATCTCGACCCGGGTGCGCAGTGAGGACGCGGCCGACTTCCGCGCCTCGGCCCGGGTGATCGGCACGAACACCTTTCAGGTGTCCACCGAAGTGGTGCGGTCGCCGTTGCGCGCGGACCGCACCGCCAAGCACATCCGCCAGTCGGATCCGGAGCAATACCTGCTCGGAGTCATCCGGACCGGCACCCATGGCTTCAGCCAACGAGGCCGCGAGGCAACCGTCGGGGTGGGCGATCTGGTGCTCTTCGACTCCTCGCAGCCGTTCCGCGCGTGCTACGAGGGCGGCGCGCACCAGATGTTCTTCCTGCCCAAAGCCGTGCTGCCGCTGCCCGCCACAGAAGTGGCCATCCTCCTGGCCACACCGCTCTCGGGCCGCGACGGCATCGGCGGCATCCTGTCCCAGTGCCTGCGCGAAATCCTCAGGGAGCCCGCCCCGTACCGAGCCGCCGAGATCATCCGTCTGTTCGACATCGCTCTGGAACTGCTGACCACGCTCCTGGCCCATGAACTCCACGCGCTGCGCACTCTGCCACCGGAGAGCCATCGGCAGGCTCTGCTCGCCCGGGTTCACACGTTCATCCACCAGAATCTCGGGGACCCGGACCTCTCCCCGCAGACGGTGGCCGAGGCTCACCATGTCTCCCTGCGCCATCTGCAACAGCTGCTCGCCACCGCCGACACGACTCCCGCGTCCATGATCCGGCGGAAACGCCTGGAGCAGTGCCGCCGCGCCCTGATGGATCCCCGCCAGAGCCGACGCGCCATTCACGCCATCGCCGCACGCTGGGGTTTCACGGACGCCGCCCACTTCAGCAGGCTCTTCCGCGCCACCTACGGCGCATCGCCCAGCGAGTTCCGAGTCGCCCACGAGTCCCTGGTGGGCGGGGCGACAGGCGGGCCGCGCGAATAACGGCGACCCGCGGCGCACGGTCAGCGATCTGCCGCGCTCGACCATGCGGCGTCGCGCACCGCGCGCGGCGAGGCCCCGAGCTCCTTGCGGCACGCCTTGTTGAACGCCTGGAGGTCCGGGATCCCGACCGTCGCCGCGACGGCCGGGATCGCCAGGGTCGAGGCCCGCAGCAGGTGCCGGGCCCGTTCCATGCGACGCCGTCTGATGTAACCGACGACCGTGGCCCCGGTGCCCTCGCGGAACAGCCGGGTCAGATGGGTGTGCGAGACACCGGCGGCACGGGCGATCTCCGGAACGCTCACGGGGCCGGCCAGGCGCTCCTCGATATGGGCCAGGGCCGTCCGGAGGGCGGGGTGTGGGGCGCCCGGGCGGCTCTCGGCGGCACCGGTCAGGCCGGTCGTGCGCCACAGCACCGTCCACAGCTCGGCCGATGCCCGCGCCTGGGACTGGGCGGTCGCCGCGACCGTCTGCCGCAGCGCCTCTCGCAGCGCCGCCGCCTCCGCGCCGGCGTCCTGCATCACCGGCACCTTCCGGCGCTCCCCGCCGCCGGGCAGGCGGAAGTGCGCGTACAGGTGCTCACAGCGTCGCGCGCCGTAGTGGAAGCGCACCTCCGCGTCCGGCGGTACGAGGCTCACATACCGGGGCCGGATCGGATGCGCGGACCCGCCCAGCTCCAACGTCCCGGAGTAGCCGTACAGATGGAGCTGCCACAGGTGAGGAAGCCGGAACACCTCGGGCCCGGCCGAGCCGTGCACCCCCACGCCCGCGTTGACGACCTGCGGCGGCAGGTCGAGGGCCAGTTCCACGCGCTCGGTCATGGTGAAAAATTACCAGTCGATGCTGATTACGACCCACGACTGGCCGAGTGGGGCTTCCTATGGTTGTCGCATGTCAACCACACGACACCTTTTGACGTCCGCTCAGGTGGCGCGGTTCGTGGCGCACGGCTTCCTGAGGCTCGACGGGGCCGTCCCCCAGGAGATGAACGACGAGGCGTTCGGCGTGTTCGAGGCCGGGCTGCCCTCGGTGCCGTACGGTACGCCGGTCCCCGAGGCGTTTCCCGAGGGCTCCTTCGCCCGACGGCTCGTCGAGCTCCCCTTCGTGGCCGGGGCGTTGGAGAGTCTGGTGGGGCCGGACCCGACCGTCGACCACCACTTCGTGCACACCCGGGAGCCGCACCAGGGCAGCGCCCAGCCGCTGCACGCCGACGCCCTCATCGACCTGCGGACCGACGCGTTCGACGTACAGCTCATGTACTACCCGCAGGAAGTCACCGCCGCGATGGGCGGCACACTCATCGTCCCGGGCAGCCATCTGCGCCGTACCAACGAGTCCGACACCGGCCGCTACCAGAACCTGCGCGGCCAGACCCGGCTGACCTGTCCGGCCGGCACCGTCATCCTGCTGCACCACGGCATCTGGCACGGCGGACGCCGCAACGACAGCGGCCGTGTCCGCCACATGTACAAGATCCGCTTCAATCCGACCGTGCCGCAGGTCCGCCTGTGGGACACCACAGCCCCCGACAGCCCCGACAGCCCGGCGGTCCGCGAGGAGTTGCGGCGGAGCTTCCCCTGGTACGAGAAGGCCACCGGCCGGCTGGAGATCCACAACCGCATCAAGCTGTGGCGGGCCATGACCGCCGACCCCGGCTACGACATCGACTACTGGGCCACTCGCGTCGCCAACCGGCCCGCGTGAAGGAGCACCGCGTGACCACCGAGAACACCGAGAGCGCCAGGATTCCGGAGAGCGCCGTGAAGCAGCAGGTCCTCGTCCTGTACCTGACCACCTCCGCCCTCGACTCCGACGTCGTAGGCTGGGCCCGCTATGACGGCACCGGCCGCACCCGCCCCACGACCGGCGACAGCGACGAGCCCCCGTACGAGACGGGTGTCGCGGCGCTGGAGGACGGCTGGCGGCTGTTCCAGGCCGCCCAGCTCATCCCGCCGTACCCCGGGGCCGAGCACGAGACATCGTTCCTCAAGCACGAGTTCTTCTTCGAGAAGCTCGCCTGAACGGCCTCACGCACGGCCGCTTACCTGTGAGGTCATCGACCCGGCCATGGCCACCTGCCACGATCGTCGGCATACGGAGACCGACCGGAGGGACACCATGACCGCCTACGTCATAGCCCATCTCCAGGAAGCCGCCCCGAACGCGGAGATCGCCGAGTACATTGAGCGCATCACCGCCACCTTCGAGCCGTACGGCGGCCGCTTCCTCGTGCACGCCACGCGCCACGAGGTGCTGGAGGGCAGCTGGCCCGGGTATGCCGTGGTCATCGGCTTCCCCGGGACCGCCGAGGCGCGGGCCTGGTGGGACTCCCCCGCGTACCAGGAGATCGCCCCTCTGCGCTCGAAGCACATCGGGAGCGACATCATCCTGGTCGGAGGCCTCCCCGACGGCTACGACGCGGCTTCCACCGCGCAGTCGATGCGGGAGGCCCTGCCCGCCGGGTAGCCCTGCGAACGGCGCGGCCCGGCACGGCCGAGTGGCGGATGGAATCTCACGCGGCCACATCCACGCCGATCGACAGGGGAAAACCACGATGACACGCGATCCCGGCGAAGAGCTCGCCGCGGTGGCCCTGGCCCTGCCCGAGGCCACCGGCAGCCGGAGGGTGGCCTGGGCGGCGCTGCCGCGTGAGGTGACGACCCGGATCGAGCGGCTGCTCGGCAGCCCGGTGGTCACCGCGATCAGCCAGCCGGGCGGGTTCTCGGAGGGCCTGGCCGCGCGAGTGCTGCTGGCGGACGGCAGCCGGGCGTTCGTCAAGGCGGCCGGCTCGTCGACGGCGCCCGCGGTGGCGGACTTCCACCGCCGGGAGATCGCGGTCTCGCGGCGGCTTCCCGGTCGGGCGCCGGTGCCGCGGCTGCTCGACGCCTACGACGACGGCACCTGGGTGGCGCTGGTCTTCGAGGAGATCCCGGGGCGTCTGCCGGCCCAGCCGTGGCGGCCGGAGGAACTCGACAGGGTGCTCTCGGCGGTCACCGAGATGGCGAACGTCCTGACGCCGTCGCCCGTCGAGGCAGCGGTGCTGGGCAGACCGCGCCTCGGCGGATGGTCGGCCCTGGCCGAAGACACCGCCGCCTGGGCGAAGGTGGCGGAGCTGTCGCCGTGGGCGGCCCGCCGCATCGACCGGCTCGTCGGCCTGGAGGAGAACGCCTCGCTCGACGGCCGCACGCTCCTGCACGGAGACCTCTACCCGTTCAACATCATGCTGACCGCGGACCGTGTCTTCGTCGTCGACTGGCCGCACGCCTGGGTCGGGCCCCGGCACTGCGATGTCGTCACGCTGCTGTCGAGCGCGTCGCTCAGCGGTGTGGATCCACAGCCGATCGCCGAGAGCCACCCGCTGACGCGCGACCTCGACCGCGGCCGGCTCGACGAGGTGCTGGCACTGCACGCCGGTTTTCTGCTGCGCGCCGCCACCTCGGCCGGGCCGGCCGCGGACCGCAACCTCGTGGCCATGATGACCGCGTTGGGCCTCTCCTCGCTGCGCTGGCTGAGCCGGCGGCTTTGAGCGGGACCGGACACCCTCACTGCCGACCGCCGAAGGTGCGGCGGTAGGTGTGCGGACTGACGCCCGCGGTGCGTTTGAAGCGGTCACGGAAGGCGGTGGGTGAGCCGAAGCCGACCTGGGCGCCGATGCGTTCGACGGAGTGCTGGGTGGTCTCCAGCAGGTGCTGGGCCTGGCGGATGCGAGCGCGGTGGAGCCACTGGAGCGGAGTGGTGCCGGTCTGGTCCCGGAAGCGGCGGATGAGCGTACGGGTGCTGATCCCGGCGTGTGCGGCGATCTGGTCGAGGGTGAGGGGGCCGGCGAGGTTGTCCCGGATCCAGGCCAGCACCGGCTCGAGCGCCGAGCCCGCCGGAGCGGGTGTGTGGTCGTGGACGATGAACTGCGCCTGCCCGCCTTCGCGTTCGAGCGGCATCACGGACAGACGGGCGGCGTCGGCGGCCACCGCGGCGCCGTAGTCGCGGCGGATCAGGTACAGGCACAGGTCCAGCCCGGCGGCCGCGCCGGCGGAGGTGAGGATCTGTCCGTTGTCGACGTAGAGCACATTCGCGTCGACCTCGATGTCCGGGTAGGCGGCGGCCAGCTTGTCCGCGGCGAGCCAGTGGGTGGTGGCGCGCAGGCCGTTCAGCAGCCCGCTGGCGGCCAGCGGAAAGGTGCCGGTGCAGATGGAGGCGATGCGGGTGCCGTCGGCGGCGGCCCGGCGCAAGGCGGTGCGCACGGCGGGGGCGAGTGGGGCGGCGGGGTCGGCGATGCCCGGCACGACGACGGTGTCCGCGGCCGCGAGCCCCTCCAGGCCCCAGGGCGCGCGGAGGGTGAACACACCGGTGTCGATCTCCGGCTGCTCCGCGCAGACGCGCACCCGGTAGCCGGGGCGCCCGTCGGGCAGCCGGGCGCGGGTGAAGACCTCGATCGGGGTGGAGAGGTCGAACGGAATCACCTGGCTGAGCGCGAGGACGGCCACCGTGTGCATGTCCGGAACCTACCGGCCCGCCACGCCGACCCCGCGGGCGCCCCGGCGCCGATCTTGCCTTTCCGAGGAGGTCGGCGCACATCTCACGGCAGTGGCGGTATCCCGTTGGAATCCGTCATTAACGCCACTGGGAGGAGCCGGGCCCCGTCGATAGCGTCGAGATCGACTCCGCGGCCCGGTCCGCGTCCGCCCCCGTACCCAGAGGTCTCGCAGCCCGGGCGCGCGCCACCGAGCCGGCGGCAGGACGCACCGTCACGCTCCCGGAAGGGCACACCCATGCAATACGTCATGCCGATCGTCATCGGCGTCCTCTACGCGCTGCTGATGTCCCTCATCCGGGAACCGCACCGACGCCGCTTCAACGCGATCATGGTCGCCGGGGCGGGCGCCGCCTACCTCAGCAACGGCGCCGGTCTGGGCGGCTGGGAGTTCGCGTTCGCCGCGCTCGCCACCTACGTGGCCTACCGCGGCCTGGACTCATGGACGTTCATCGGCATCGGCTGGCTGCTGCACACCGCGTGGGACATCGTCCACCACCTCAAGGGCAGCCCCCTGATCCCGTTCTTCCACGACTCGTCGCTGGGCTGCGCGATCTGCGACCCGGTCATCGCGCTGTGGTGCCTGCGCGGGGGCCCGTCGCCGCGTGAGCTCCTCACCTCGGCGCGTGTCGTACGCCAGAACCCGTGACCGGTCGGGCCGGGGCAGAATCTGCCTGTGGGAACAGACATCAGAGGGTTCGTGGAGTGCCGCACCTGGGGCCCCGGGCTCGAGATCGGGGAGACGGCCTGGTACGCGGCCATCGAGCTGTCGATGCTCGGAGTGGACACCTTGACGGTCGGCGCCGACCGGATCGGCGAGCTGTGGGACGAGGGCACGGAGTGGGAGGTGGGCACCACGGTGTTCCGCGCCGAGCGCGCCCGGCGTCGCGATGCCGTGCCGGCCGACGGCATCTGGCGGCCGGTGTGGACCGTGATGCGCGCGCTCGCCGATGTCCACGGCGAACACCATGTCCGCCTGGTGGTCTGGTTCGAGGAGTAGGCCGCGGCGGCAGCGCGCGGGCGCTGCCGCCGCGTGCGGCGCGTCGCTCAGTGGCCGGCCTTCGACATCCGCACCGGCGACTTCGGGCCCAGGGCGGGGTCGCCCTCCGGGGTCCGGGGGCCGGGGAGCGGTACCTGGCCCGGCTGTTGCAGCACGACCGTGCGCATCGGCAGGGGGATGTCGATGGCCTCGGTCCGGTAGCGCTGGTGGAGCCGCTTCAGGAATTCGTGCTTGATCAGGTATTGGTCGCTGAACTCCTGGACGCGCAGGATGACCGAGAAGTCGATGCCGGCCTCCCCGAAGGTGTGGAATCGGACGACCGGTTCGTGGTCCGGGACACCGCCGGACACCTCGGCCATCACCTCCGTGGCCACCTCGATGCTCACCCGCTCCACGTGGTCGAGGTCGCTGTCGTAGTCGACCCTCGCCTGGATCATGATGGACATCTGCTCTTCCGGCTGGTGGTAGTTGATCGTGATGGCGCCGGCGAGCTTGGCGTTCGGGATGATCACGAGGTTGTCCGGCAGCTGGCGCACGGTGGTGTTACGCCAGTTGATGTCGACGACATAGCCTTCCTCGCCGCTGCCGAGCCGGATGTAGTGGCCGGGCTGCACCGTCTTGGAGGCGAGGATGTGGACGCCCGCGAAGAGATTGGCCAGCGTGTCCTGGAGCGCCAGGGCGACCGCGAGGCCGCCCACGCCGAGCGCGGTGAGCAGCGGGGCGATCGAGATGCCGAGCGTCTCCAGCAGGATGAGGACGCCCATCGCCAGCACCGCGATGCGGGTGATGTTGACGAAGATGGTGGCGCTGCCCGCCACTCCGGACCGGGACAGCGCCTGGGCGCGCACCAGGTCGGCGATCACGCGGGCCACGGCGACGGTGGTGACCAGGATGAGCACGGCGGTCAGCACCTGATTGACGCTGTGGTCGACCGTGGCGGTCAGTGGCAGAGCCGCGGCCGCCCCGGACACACCGGCGGCGCCGCAGGCCCAGGGGGCGATGGTGCGCAGCGCGTCGACGATGATGTCGTCGCCTCGCCACCGGGTTCTGCTCGCCCGCTCGCCCAGCCAGCGCAGCGCCATGCGGGACAGCAGGCCCATCGCCACGCTCGCCGCCAGCGCGGCGCAGACGACGATGAGGTCGTGCAGGGTGAGCGCGCGGTTCACCGGCCGCTCCCCGCGCCTCGGACGGTGCGCCGCGAGGGGCGAGGCGACCTGTGGCGGGCCGGGCCGTACGGGGCGGCGGGCCGTGGTCCGGGTGCGCCCTCGCGGCGGCGTCTGCCGGGGTGTTCGGAGTGCTGTCTTGTCACCGTGTCACCTGCTCGTGCCTGGGATGTCGGGCCGCGCCCGGGCGTGCTGCGGGGCCCTGACGCGGTCTGCCATCCTGCCTCATGCCTTCCCGGCGGGCGGCGCCAACCAGCCACCGCCGCAGGACATCAGGCGTCCGCGTGGGTCATGTGCCGGACGGCGGTGGCGGACTGGGGCAGGGCGGTGTGGCGGGTCCTGTGGTGCCACAGCCAGATGATGTCGCGGGCGAAGGACCAGACGAGCAGCGCCAGCGCCACCAGGACCACCGCGAGCGCCGCCGGGCGCGGGAGGAGCGCGGACGCGGCCACCAGGAGGGCGATCCCCTGGAGCGCGGCGACCGTCTTGCGTGCGGTGCTCACGGGCAGTGGCCCGTTCAGCCACGGCAGCGCGCGGGCCGCCACGACGAAGGCGTAGCGCATGGCACCGATGGCCAGGACCCACGGGCCCATCGAGGTGGCGACGTAGACGCTGAGCACCAGGATGAGGAAGGCGTCGACCTCCATGTCGAAGCGTGCCCCCAGGGGGGACGCCGTTCCGGTGCGCCGGGCGACCTTGCCGTCGACCCCGTCGAGGATCAGCGCCACCGTGGTGAGCGCGACCAGGACCGGGACGCGCGGCGGGCTCTCGAAGGAGTCGGCGACCAGCGCGGTCACGCCTCCGACGAGCGTGGCGCGGGCCAGGGTGACGCGGTTGGCCGCCCCGAAGGTCCTGAGCCAGGAGCGGCACACGGCGCGGGTGAGCACGGCCCAGGTGGCGAACGCGAAGACCAGGCCCGTCAGCCATCCCGCGGGTCCCAGGCCGAGCGCCGTGCCGAGGAGCGTCAGCAGGAGTATCTGTGCGACCGCTCCGACGGCGGTCTCCTGCCGCAACAGCGTCGTGTCGTATGTGTTGTTCAGGGCAGCCACCGTGCACCCTCCGGCTGTGTGGCGGAGTTGTTGAGTGCCGCGTACCGTGTTCGCGGCTTGATGATGGTCAGTACGTGCGTCACGGGCCGAGTGTTCAGCACCTGGTTCGACCCGATCTTTCTGGAGGACGTCGATGGAGCGCGTCGCCCGCGCCTTCTGGCTCCGCTCACCCGGCCACGGCGAGATACGGGAGGCCCCGCTGCCGGAGCCCGGCGACGGCGACGTCGTGGTGCGCGCCCTGTTCTCCGGGGTGAGCCGGGGCACCGAGACCCTGGTCTTCCGCGGTGGGGTGCCGCGGAGCCAGTACGCCGCGATGCGGGCCCCGTTTCAGGAGGGCGAGTTCCCGGGTCCGGTCAAGTACGGCTATCTCAGCGTAGGCCTGGTGGAGCAGGGGCCGCCCGCCCTGCTGGGCCGTACGGTCTTCAGCCTGTATCCGCACCAGACGCGGTATGTCGTCCCGGCGAGCGCCGTGACCCCGGTGCCGGACACGGTGCCGGCCGCGCGGGCGGTGCTGGCCGGGACGGTGGAGACGGCGGTGAACGCCCTGTGGGACGCGGCACCGCTGGTCGGTGACCGGATCGCGGTGGTCGGGGCCGGGATGGTCGGCGCGTGTGTGGCGGCCGTCCTCGCCCGCTACCCGGGCGTGCGGGTCCAGCTGGTCGACGCGGAGCCCGCGCGCGCCGCGCTCGCCGAGGCCCTCGGGGTGGACTTCGCGCTCCCCCAGGACGCCGCGGGCGACCGCGATCTCGTCGTCCACGCCAGCGCCACCGAGGCCGGGCTCGCGCGCTCTCTCGAACTCCTGGCCCCGGAGGGGACCGTTCTGGAGCTGAGCTGGTACGGCGACCGGAAGGTGAGTCTGCCGCTGGGCGAGGCCTTCCACTCCCGCCGCCTGGTGATGCGCAGCAGCCAGGTGGGGACGGTGTCCCCGGCCCGGCGCTCGCGCACCTTCGCCGACCGGCTGGCGCTGGCGCTTGATCTGCTCGCCGACCCCGTCTTCGACGCGCTGCTGACCGGGGAGTGCGCCTTCGAGGAGCTGCCCGCGGTGCTGCCCCGCCTCGCGTCCGGGGAGCTGCCCGCGCTGTGTCACCTGGTCCGGTACGCGCCCGCCGGGGATCCGGATTCGCCGCGGCTCTGAACAAGGGGAACGGGTAGGCCGTACTACATGACGCGGCCCGGCCGAGGGCCGCCGGATGTGCCGCACCTGGAGGGTCGTACGTTGTTCAGCATCACCGTCCGTGACCACCTGATGATCGCTCACAGCTTCCGCGGCGAGGTCTTCGGGCCCGCGCAGCGCCTGCACGGGGCGACGTTCCTGGTGGACGCCACCTTCCGCCGTGCCGAGCTGGACGCCGACAACATCGTGGTCGACATCGGCCTCGCCACCCAGCAGCTGAACGCCGTGGTCGGCGAGTTGAACTACCGCAATCTGGACGAGGAGCCCGCCTTCGCGGGCACCAACACCAGTACGGAGTTCCTGGCGAAGGTCATCGCCGACCGGCTCGCCGACCGGGTACAGGACGGCGCACTGGGCGAGGGCGCCCGCGGTCTGTCCAGCCTGACGGTCACGCTGCACGAGTCGCACATCGCCTGGGCGAGTTACGAGCGGGATCTGTGAGGGCGCGCCCGATGAGCCGCGCCGACGCCACCGCGACGGACCCGCGCTCCGTGCACGTCGTCATGCCCGGCGGCGTGGCCGACCCGGCCGCGCCGAGCGGCGGGAACACCTATGACCTGAGGGTGTGCCGGGACCTGCCCGGCGTCGGCTGGCAGGTCCACGAGCACGCCGTCGCGGGCGCCTGGCCACAGCCTTCGGCCGAGGCGCGCGCGGAGCTGGCCCGTGTCCTGGCCGAGCGGGCGGACGGCAGCGTCGTCCTCATCGACGGGCTGGTGGCCTGCGCCGTGCCGTACCTCGTGGTCCCCGAGGCCGAGCGGCTGCGCCTGGCGGTGCTGGTGCATCTGCCGCTGGGCGACGAGACGGGGCTCGCCCCCGGCCGCGCCGCGGACCTGGACGCGCTGGAGCGCAGGACGCTGCGCGCCGTCCCGGCGGTGGTGGCGACCAGCGACTGGGCGGCCCGCAGGCTGGTGGCCCACCACGGGCTCGCCCCGGGCCGGGTCCATGTCGCCGCGCCCGGCGCGGACCTCGCGCCCCCGGCGCCCGGCACCGACGGCGCCTCGCGGCTGCTGTGCGTCGCCGCGGTGACCCCGCGCAAGGGCCAGCATCAGCTGGTCGAGGCCCTGGCCGAGGTCGCCGACCTGCCCTGGAGCCTGCTGTGTGTCGGCGGCCTCGGCCAGGACCCCGGCTATGTCACCCGGCTGCGTGAACTGATCGGCCGGCACGGCCTCGGCGACCGGGTGCGGATCACCGGCCCGCGCGCCGGTGCCGATCTGGACGCGAGCTACGCCGCGGCCGACCTTCTGGTGCTCGCCTCGTACGCCGAGACGTACGGCATGGCGGTGACCGAGGCGCTGGCGCGGGGCATTCCGGTGCTGGCCACCGCCGTGGGCGGGGTCCCGGAGGCGATGGGGCGGGCCCCCGACGGCGGGCTGCCCGGCGTTCTGGTGCCCCCGCGGGACCCGGCCGCGCTCTCAGCGGCGCTGCGGCGCTGGCTCGGCGAGCCGGGAGTACGGGGGCGGTTGAAGGCCGCAGCCCGGGGGCGGCGCGCCGCTCTTGACGGGTGGGAGACGACGGCGCGGCGCCTGGCCGAGGTGCTGGAACAGCTTCGATATGAACCCCGGAGGGCCGCATGAGCACCACGGATGTGCCGCTGTACCAGCCGGAGTGGCTGGAGTTGCGGGAGGACGCCGACGCAGCCGCCCGCGCCCCTGAACTCCTCGATCCGCTGCGCGCGTGGCTTGCCGGCCCCGGACTGCGGCCCGGCGGGCTGACGGTCCATGACCTCGGCTGCGGCACCGGCTCGATGGGCCGCTGGCTCGCGCCCCGGCTGCCCGGCCCGCAGCACTGGGTGCTGTACGACCGCGATCCGGCGCTGCTGGGCCGGGCCGCCGCGCAGACGCCCTCGACAACCGCCGACGGCAGCGGCGTCACGGTCCTGACCCGGCGCGCCGACCTCGGCCGGCTGATCGCGGACGACCTGGCCGGGGCCTCGCTGGTGACGGCCTCCGCGCTGCTGGACGTGCTGACCCGGGACGAGGTGAACGCGCTGGTCGCCGCGTGCGCCGGGGCCGAGTGCCCGGTGCTGCTCGCGCTGTCGGTGGCGGGGCGGGTCGAGCTCGCCCCGGCCGACCCGTTGGACGCCGAGATCGCGGAGGCGTTCAACGCCCATCAGCGCCGCGGTGGCCTGCTGGGGCCGGACGCGGTCACGGTGGCCTCGGAGGCCTTCGCGGAACGGGGCGCGACGGTGCGGGTGCACAGCAGCCCGTGGCGGCTCGGCGCGGGTGAGTCCGCGCTGACGGCTCAGTGGCTGCGGGGCTGGGTCGGGGCCGCCGTCGAGCAGCGGCCGGAGCTCGCGCCGCGCGCCGAGGCGTATCTGGAGCGCCGTCTGGCGCAGTGCGCGGCGGGCGAGTTGCGGGTGGTGGTGCACCACAGCGACCTGCTGGCGCTGCCCGGGCCGCTGCCTTACGGGGGCGGGGTCTCATGAAGGCGGGGGCGCTGAAGGCCCGGCTCGGCACGGTCGCGGGAGCGGTCATCCTCGCCGTGGTGCTGTGGCGGGTGGGCACGGGCGCCTTTCTGGACGGCCTGCGCCGGATCGACGCCGTGACGCTCGTGGGCGCGCTCGGTCTCGGCCTGCTCACCACGGTGTTCAGCGCCTGGCGCTGGTGCGTGGTGGCCCGGGCGCTGGGCATCCGGCTGCCGCTGGGCCGGGCCGTCGCCGACTACTACCGGTCCCTGTTCCTGAACGCGGCGCTGCCCGGCGGTGTCCTCGGCGATGTGCACCGCGCGGTGCGGCACGGTCGCGACTCCGGCGACGTCGGCCGGGGGGTGCGCGCGGTGGTGCTGGAGCGGGCCGCGGGCCAGGTGGTTCTGGCCGTGGTCGGGGTGGCGGTCCTGCTGGCCCACCCGTCCGTGGCCGTGGCGGAGATCCGCCGCCTCGCTCACCACGTGGCGACGACGCCGGGCGCCCTGGCGGTACTCGCCGTGGTGTGCGCCCTGGCGGTGGTGGCCGCCGTACGGCGGCGTGGCGGTCCGGGTACGTCGCGGTGGCGGCGGGCGGTCCGCGCCGCGCTGGCGGAGGCGCGGCGCGGACTGCTCGCCCGTGGGAGCTGGCCGGGGGTGGCGGTCTCGTCCGTCGTGGTGCTGGCCGGTTATCTGGGGATGTTCCTGCTGGCCGCCCGGGCCGCCGGATCAAGGGCCCCGGTGGCCGAGTTGCTGCCCTTGATGGTGCTGGCGCTGCTCGCCATGGCGCTGCCCCTGAACGTCGGCGGCTGGGGGCCCCGGGAGGGCGTCACCGCCTGGGCCTTCGGCGCCGCGGGACTGGGCGCGGCCCAGGGACTGACCGTCGCCGTGGTGTACGGAGTGCTCAGCTTCGCGGCGAGCCTGCCCGGCTTCGGCGTGCTCGTGGCGCAGTGGTGTGCCGGGTTGCGCCGTCCGCAGATCGATCTCGAAGAGGGTGTCCTCGCCGAGGTGGGCACGGCGCATCGGCGGGCGGAGCGCCTCCCGCATGACGGTCGTACCGGCGAAGCGCAGCCCGGGGACGCCGTCGCCGAGCAGCACCGGGGCCACCGTGACGTAGAGCCGGTCCAGCGCCCGCTCGTGCAGGAACCGCGACACGGTGACGCCGCCGCCCTCGATCAGCACCCGGCCAAGGCCGCGGCGCGCCAGCGCCTCCACCAGGCGCCGGGGCGCGAACGCCTCGCTGTCCGGGAGGGTGAGTATGTCAACGCCGACGCTGTCGCCGTCGCCGTGCGCCGGGTGCCGGCCGTGGCCGCTGTCCGCGGCCACCACCCACAGGGTGGGAGCTGAGCCATCCGTGAACACCCGGCGTTGCGGTGGCACCCGGCCGTGCGGATCGAGGACGACGCGCACCGGGTTGGTCCCCGTGCAGGCGCGCACCGTGAGTTGGGGGTCGTCCGCGATGGCGGTCCCGGCTCCGACCACCACCGCGTCGGCGAGCGCGCGCAGGTGGTGCAGATGAGCGCGGTCCTCCTCCCCGGTGACATAGTCGGCGTCGCCCGTGCGGGTGGCGATGAAGCCGTCGAGGCTCTGGCCGAGTTGCGCGAAGGTGAGGCGCGGGCCGGCCAGGCACAGCGGCAGATAGCGGTCGGTGAGGGCCCGCGCCGCGGGCGAGGCCTCTTCCCGCCAGCGCCGGGCGCCGTCGGGGCCGCGGACCAGGCCGGCGGCCTCGGCGTCCGCCGCCGACCGGATGGCGCGCAGCCGCTCCCAGGCCGCCGCCTCGTCGAGCACGGTCATCGCGCCTCCTTCTCGGTCAGCAGGGAGAGGTATTCGGCGAAGGAATCGACGAGTGCGGTGAGGAGTTCCTTTCCCTTCCCGGCGGACGCCAGGGAAGGGCGGCCGATGACTCCGGATTCGGTGTAGGCCGGCATACCGAGGGTGAGCAGATGTCTACGGTCGTCGGCGAGGAAATCAGAGGATTCGTATCCGGGGCGGACGAGTTCGGGGTGAGCATGCAGGAGAATGGATGTCTCTACTTCCCCGGCATGCATATCGCTCGGCGCCGGGGTCTGGATTCCGGCCTCGGTGCGCGCGGTGTTCCAGTCCGCGGACCCCGGGAAAAGCGCCATGCGGGTACCGGTGGCGGCGGATTCCTGAACCACGTTGCGCAGCACGTAATTTCCGCCGTGCCCGTTGACCAGAACCAGGGCGTCGACACCGGATCGGCGGAGCGAATCGGCGATGTCCCGCACGACGGCGTGGAGGGTCGCTGCGGAAATGCTGACGGTTCCCGGCCAGGCCGCGTGCTCATGCGAACAAGAGATGGTGAGCGGGGGAAGGAGAAGGACCGGATATGCGGCGGCGATCTCCCGGGCTATGGTGGAGGCGATGACCGTGTCGGTCACCAGGGGCAGAAATGCGCCGTGTTGCTCGAAGCTGCCGATGGGGAGGACGGCGACGCCGGCCTTCCGGGCCCGTATGTCCTCGGTGGTGTCCGGCGGCAGCAGGCCCGGGGCCTGCGGTCGCGTTCCCGAACCGGTCATGTCTCTTTGGCCTTTCGCTCTGCGTTCCGTGTTTGTGCGCGGGATGCCAGGCTACGCGGTCCGGCGCACTTTCATCGACCGAACGTGATGAACCGGACAGCGAGTTGGTTTCCTTTGTCATTTTCGCGCACACCGCGAGTATTTTCCCGTTTTCCAGTTAGGATCAGAACATGACAGAAAGCGATGGCCCGTTCGGCGAGAACACTCGACCGTCAGGCGTCGAACGAGTGGCACAGGTCCAACTGTCCACCGAGTACGGCGCTTTCCGCGCGGTCGGCTACCTGGACTGCATTCGCGGAGACGAACAAGTGGCGCTGGTTTACGGCGATATCCAGGGAGACAGAGCGCTCACCCGCGTGCATTCGGAGTGTCTGACCGGAGACGCCTTCGGCTCACGGCATTGCGAGTGCGGCGATCAGCTCTCCGCGGCGCTGCGCGCCATCGTGAGCGAGGGACGCGGCGTTCTGATCTACCTCCAGGGTCACGAGGGGCGTGGCATCGGGCTGCTGGCCAAGCTCCGCGCGATGCAACTCCAGGCGGAGGGGCTGGACACGGTGGAGGCGAACCTCGCGCTGGGACTCCCGGTCGACGCCCGCGACTACCGGGTGGCGGCGGACATGCTGCACGACCTCGGCGTGCGGTCCGTGCGGCTGCTGTCGAACAACCCGCGTAAGCGGGAGGCGCTGGTACGGCATGGCATCAAGATCGCGGAGCAGGTGCCGCTGCTGATCCCGCCGCGCGAGGAGAACCTCGCCTATCTCCAGGCCAAAGCGGACCGCCTCGACCATCATCTGCCGCATCTGAACGGCATGGCCGAACGCTCCTGACAGAAGCGTGGCCGGGGGGCCGCCGCACGGAAACTCACCCGCCCCGGAAATATACACCGCGCGCCGCCCCTCGGTCCCGAGAAAACCTTTTTTCGCGGGCGGCTATCGCCAGAACCCCGGGTAACGCCCAGGTCACGGCCTTTCCTTCGCTTATTTATATCCGTTGGTGAGCATTTCGCTCGCAAAGCATGTCCGGTGTGCGACACTTCGAGTCGTCCGCAGCAAGGACCCACCGAGAAAGCGTTGTTCCGGCGGGCCGATGCGGCGGAAGAGGCCGTCGGCACGGCCTTTTGGCGACGGCCCGCAGTCGGGCCGTACGCTGCCCGGAAAGGAGTTGCGGCTGGAGTGGACAGTGAACCGGTCACGGTGACTGCCGCATACCGAGTGGACCCCGGCCAGGAGAGCGAGTTCTACGCCTGGGCCATTGCGATGCTGAATGTCACGGCCCGCCTTCCCGGTTATCTGGGCGGCGGCGTGCTGGGCTCCGGGCAGGGCCGCGCGGAGTGGCATGTCATCTACCGATTCGACAGAGAAGAATCCGCCCAGGCCTGGGAGTACTCGATGGAACGCGCCCGCTGGGCGGCCCGGGCGGGGTCCTTCGTGCAGGAGACCGGGGTGCAGCGCATGGCCGGTCTGAAGAACTGGTTCGAAGGGCCGGTGCGGCCACTGCCGCCGCCCCCCAAATGGAAGCTCTGGCTCGTGAATTTGAGTGCGGTTTTCCCTCCCGTCCTCATGTTCAATGTGTTGGTGATCCCATTTCTGGCCGACACCAATTTCCTGCTGCGGACCCTTGCACTCTGTCTTGGCGTGACCGCGATGGTGACCTGGCTTGTTATGCCGCGCCTGCAAATGCTCCTGAAGAAGTGGCTCTATCCGCCGCTTCAGTCGATTCGGGGGCGTCACAAGCGGGTGGCGGCGAACGGCCCACGTTCGCGCCGGTAAAGCGCGCGGACCACGGGGGCCCTGGCCGAGGCGATGGCCCGGCCGGTCGTAAAGCGAGGAGGCAATACAGATGGACGCGCTGAAGACGCTCCTGATCGACCATCACGACTCTTACACCTACAACCTCTTCCAGCTGCTCACGGAGGTGAACGGCGAGGAGCCGACGGTGGTCCTCCACGACGCGCCGGAGCTCCTGGACCTGGTCGACCGTTCAGCCCTGTCCACGTTCGACAACATCGTGGTGTCGCCCGGCCCCGGCCATCCGGCCGACCCGCGCGACTTCGGGGCCACCGCCCAGGTGATCGACCGGTCCCCGATCCCGGTCCTGGGGGTGTGTCTGGGCCACCAGGGCATCGCGCTCGGCGCCCAGGCCCGGGTGCTGCCGGCCCCCGAGCCCCGCCATGGACATCTCTCCCGGATCCGGCACGGTGAGCGCGGGCTGTTCCGCGGACTCCCCCAGGACTTCACGGCGGTGCGCTACCACTCGCTGTGCGTGGCGGAGCCGCTGCCGCTGCCCCTCCAGGCCATCGCCTGGTCCGAGGACGGTGTGCTGATGGCGCTGCGGCACCGCACCCGGCCGCTGTGGGGTGTGCAGTTCCATCCGGAGTCCGTCCTCACCGGATACGGCCACCGCATCCTGGCCAACTTCCGCGATCTGACCCGCGAATACGCGGCGATGACCGCGGACGATTCGTCCTCGCCCCCGCGCGCCCGCCCCGCAGCCGGCCCGGTGAAACACCCGGCGTTCTCAGGCACGGCCGCCACGGCCACCACCGCTGCCGCATCCGAGACCACCGGGCAGCCGGTGGCCGCCGAGGACGGCGTCGGCTACCGGCTGCACTCCCGGTGGCTGGCCGTCCCCATCGACGCGGAGGCCGCCTTCACCCGCCTGTACGCGGACGCGCCGCGCGCATTCTGGCTGGACAGCGCGCGGACGCGGTCCGGCGAGGCCCGCTTCTCCTTCCTGGGCGACGGACGGGGCCCGCTGTCCGAGTTCGTCCGCTACGACGTGGACCGGGGCGAGTGCGAGGTCGAGCGGGCCGGGGAGCCCGCGACCCGGGTGCCCGGCAGCGTCTTCGACTACCTCAAGAAGGAGCTGGCGCGCCGCCACGTCGACGCCCCCACCCTCCCGTTCGACTTCGCCGGCGGCTACATCGGGTACTTCGGCTACGAGCTCAAGGCCGACTGCGGCTCCCCCAACCGGCACCGGGCGAAGACCCCCGACGCCTGCTGGCTGTTCGCCGACCGGTTCCTCGCGGTCGACCACCAGGAGGGCGTCACCTACGCCCTGTGTCTGACCGAGGACACCGCCGAGGGCCGGCGCGAGGCCGCCGAGTGGCTGGACGACACCATCACCACGCTCACCGGCATACCGGTGGGCGGCGAGCTCGCCCCGCCCCCGACGCCGTCCGCGGGCGACACCGCCGCCGTCGAGCCCTGGCTGGTGCGGGACCGGGAGCGCTACCTGGCCGACATCGAGGCCTGTCTGCGGGAGCTGCGGGCCGGGACGAGCTACGAGATCTGTCTCACCGACTCGGCCTGGCTGCCCGCTCCGGACGACTCGTACGCCTTCTACCGCGCCCTGCGCCGCGTCAACCCGGCACCCTACGCGGCCTTTCTGCGGTTCGGCGAGGCGGATGTGGCGTGCGCCTCCCCCGAGCGCTTTCTGCGCATCAAGCCCGACAGGACGGCCGAGGCCAGGCCGATCAAGGGAACGGCGCCGCGGGGCCGGAACGCCGACGAGGACGCCCGGGCCCGGGCCACCCTGGCCACCAGCCCGAAGACCCGCGCCGAGAACCTGATGATCGTCGATCTGCTCCGCAACGACCTGGGGCGCGTCTGCAAGCCGGGGACCGTGCGCGTCCCCGATCTGATGCACACCGAGAGCTACGCCACCGTGCACCAGTTGGTGTCCACCGTGCGCGGCCGGCTCCACGAGGGCCGGGACGCCGTCGACTGTGTGCGGGCCTGCTTCCCCGGCGGCTCCATGACCGGCGCGCCCAAGACGCGGACCCTGGAGATCATCGACCACCTGGAGACCGAGGCGCGCGGTGTCTACTCCGGGGCGCTCGGCTTCCTCAGCTGCAACGGCGCGGCAGACCTCAACATCGTCATCCGCACCGCCGTGTTCACCGACGGCCGGATGCACATCGGCGCGGGCGGAGCCGTCGTCCTGGCGTCCGACCCGGCGGAGGAGTACCAGGAGATGCTGGTGAAGACGGCCGCGACGATGCGCGCCTACCACGCCGCGGGCGCCCTGCCCCCCGCGGAGCCCGGCCCGGCGCTCCTGGCCGCCGCCGCGCCCGGCGGCCGCACCCCCGCCGAGGAGGCGGACCGGTGACCGCCCCAGCCGCGCCCACGCCCAGGCCCGTGCCGGCGCCCGCACCCGCGCCCGCCAATCTGGCCGAGTACCTCGCGGTGCGCGCCGAGCGGGCGGGTTGGTCGGCCCGGCCCGCCTTCGTGGAGGGCCACCGTGTGTGGACCCACGGCGAGATCCATGACCTGGCCGCACGCGTCGCCACCGTGCTGGCACGGCGGGGAGTGGCGGCGGGCGACCGGATCCTGCTCGCCCTGCCCGACGGGGTCCCCTGGGTGAGCACTTTCCTGGCCACGGCGCGCCTGGGCGCGATCGCGGTCCTGGTCAACCCCGCGCTCACGGCCGACGAGCACCGCTTCATGGCCGAGAACTCCAAGGCGGTGCTCTGTGTCTCCGGGCCCGGCATCGAGGACCACTTCGAGGCGGATCGCTGGCTGGGGGCGGACCACCTGTCGGCGCAGGCCTGCACCGCTCCCCCGGCCACCGCCGCGCAGCCGGTGACCGCCCGCGCCCCGCTGTACATCCAGTACACCTCGGGGACCACCGGGCCGCCCAAGGGTGTGGTGCACTGCCACGGCGACCCGGCCGCGTACTGGGAGCTGATCGGCCAGGACGTCCTGGACATCGGCCCGCAGGACGTGACGTTCTCCGTGTCCAAGCTGTTCTACGCCTACGGGTTCGGCAACGCCTTCGTCTTCCCCCTCTTCTCCGGGTCGTCCGCGGTGCTGACCGGGGGCCGTCCGGGACCGGCCCTCACCGACGACCTCGTCGCCCGCCACCGGGTGACCGTCCTGTACTCCGTGCCGTCCGCCTACGCGGCGCTGGTGGACGAGCGGGGCGCCGGGCACACGGCCTGCTTCTCCTCGGTGCGCGCGGCCGTCAGCGCCGGTGAGGGGCTGCCCATGACGCTGGGGGAACGGGTCGGCGAACTGCTCGGCGCGCCCGTCCTGGAGCAGATCGGCTCGACCGAGGCCGGGCACGCCTTCTGCGCCAACACGGTCTGGGACAACTCCCCCGGCACCGTGGGCCGTCCGGTGCCCCGGTTCGAACTGGAGGTGCGCGACGGCACCGGCGCCACCGTGCCGGACGGCGCGGACGGCGAACTGTGGGTGCGCGGCCCGACGGTGACCCCCGGCTATCTGGGGCTGCCGGAGGAGTCCAGGGCCCGGCTGGTCGGCGGCTGGCTGGGCACCCGGGACCGGGTGCGCCGTGAGCCGGACGGCAGCTACCGCCATCTGGGGCGGGTCGACGACCTGGAGATGGTCGGCGGGATCACGGTCTCGCCGCTGGAGGTCGAGAACGTGCTGCGGCATCACCCGTCGGTGCGGGAGGTCGCGGTGGCCGCTGTGCCCGACGACCGCGGGGCCACGCGGCTGCACGCGTTCGTGGTCCCCGCCCTGCCCGCGGGGAAGGGCCCGGGGATCGACGGGCGGGCGCTCAGCGCGGATCTGATCGCCCTGGCCCGGCAGCGGCTCGCCTCCTTCAAGGCTCCCCGCGCGGTGCATCTGGTGCCTTCGCTGCCGCGCACGCCGTCGGGCAAGCTCCGCCGCCATCTGGTGCGGCAGGGGTCCTGGTGAACGGCGGGCGCCCCGCGCCTGGGCCCGCCTTCGTGACGTACATCGAACGCGTAAGGAACCGGAAATGTTGCGACAGCTGATTCCCGAACACGGTTTCTACATCGGGCTGATGTTCCGGGAGGCAGCGGCCCGGCACGGCAATGTGCCGGTGACCCTGGACCGCCCCCTGGACATCGCCCCCGGGGCCGGTACGGAGCTGGGCTACGCCGAACTCGCGGACCTGGTCGATGACATGGCCGGGCGGCTGTGGTCGGCCGGCGTGCGGCCGACCGAGCATGTGGCGGTCCACAAGTCGGACAACGTCGACATCGCGCTGCTGGCCTGCGCGGTCTCGCGGATCGGCGCGGTGCCCGCGCTGTTGTCGCCCTCGCTGGACGGTGCGGTCACCGGGGTGCTGCTCGACCGGCTGCACGCGCCGTGGCTGATCACCGACCGCGCGACGCTCGAGGGTCCCCTGAGCGGGCTGGACACCGGGCTGGCGCGCGGTGTGCTGACGGTGGACGAGGCACCGGACGGCCCGGGACACGCCGTCGCGCTCGCGAAGTTCGGCGGGGCGCCGCGGCGGCCCGCCGTACGCCTCCACCCCAGGGAACCCTCCCTGATCACCCACAGCTCGGGGACCACCGGGATCCCGAAGCTGGCGGTGCACTGCCCGTACACCATGTGGAACCGGCTGGTGCCGCAGAAGGCGCTGGGCAGGCCGACCCGTGGCGAGCCCGCCGCGCTCCATATGTCGTATGTGCACTCCCGCTTCTACCATCTGCTGGGTGTGCTGCTGCACTTCGGCAGCCCGCTGCTGCTGCTCGTCGACCCGGACCCGGAGCAGGCCGGCCCGCTGCTCGCGGCGCACCGCCCCGGCATCGTCGAGACCCATCCCAACACCTTTGTGCTGTGGGAGGACCTGGCCACGGCTCCCGGCGCGCCGCTGTCCAACGTCCGGGCCTACGGCTCCACCTTCGACGCGATCCATCCGCGCACCGTACGGCGGCTGCTGGGCGCGTCCCGGCGCCGCGCGCCGCGTCTGGTGCAGCTGTACGGGCAGAGCGAGACGGGGCCGGTGGTGTTCCGCCGGCACACCCGCCGCGGCGTGGAACACGCGAGCGGGCGGCGGGTCGGCAACGCGATCCCCGGGTTCACCCGGATCCGGGTGGTGGACGAGCGCGGGCGCACGTGTCCGCCCGGCACTCCCGGGGCCATCGAGGCGCGCACCCGGGGCCGTATCCTCACCTACCTCGGCGCACCCGAGCAGTACGCCCGGCAAGTCGACCGGGGGTGGTGGCGGATGGGCGACATGGGCTACCGGGACCGGTGGGGCGGGCTGTATCTGATCGACCGGGAGGTCGACCAGATCCCCGAGCTGGGCAGCAACCTGGAGATCGAGGACGCGCTGCTGTCGCGGCTCGGCGAGTTGCGCGAGGTGATCATCGTGCCCGGGCCGGACGAGCGGCCCGTGCCGCTGGTGTGCACACGCGGGGACAAGCCGCTGGAGGACGGCCGGTGGCAGCAGGCCACCGGGGACCTGCCGCGGCTGTCCGCGCCGGTGCACTGCCGGTTCCAGGACCTGCCGAGAACCGGCACCTGGAAGATCAAGCGACTGGAGATCGCCCGGCTGCTCGCCTCCGGTGAGCTGCCCACGCTCTCCCCGGCGCGGACCGGGGCCTGACGTGCCGGAGCGGCGGCCGGTCCTGGTGGTGGGCGCCGGGCCGGTGGGGATGACGGCCGCGCTGGCCCTCACCGCCCGCGGAGTGCCGGTCACCGTACTGGAGGCCGGGCCACGAGGGCGGGTGCGGCCCGGCAGCCGGGCGCTGTTCGTGCACCGGCAGTCGCTGCGGTTGCTGGAGCGGGGGCGGCCGGGACTGGGCGCGCGCATCGCGGCGTACGGGACGACCTGGCGCACCCGGCGCACGCTCTACCGCGGCCGCGAGGTGTTCGCGCGGACCAACTCCCCGGCCGCCGACGGCGGGGAACTGCCCGCCTTCGCCAGCCTCCGCCAGGTGGACACCGAGCGGTTTCTGTTCGAGGCGTGTGTCTCGGCGGGCGTGGAGTTCTGCTGGGACGCGGAGGTGAGCGACGCCCGGGTGGCCGGGGATGAGGTGGTGGTGTCCGCGGCCGACGGGCGGCGCTGGACGTCGGGCCATGTGGTGGCCGCCGACGGCGCGCGGTCCGCGGTGCGCCGGGCGCTGTACATCCCGCTGGAGGGCGACCGGTCCGAGGGATACCACGTGGTGGTGGACGTGGCGGAGCCGGGCGACGACGGGCTGCCGGTCGAGCGGGTCTTCCACTACGAGCATCCGGGCGTCGGCGGCCGCAGTGTGCTGCGGGTGCCGTTCACCGGCGGTTTCCAGGTGGATATCCAGTGCCGCGCCGACGACCCGCCGGAGTCCTTCGGCAGCGAGGAGGCGGTGCGCCGGTGGCTGCCGCCGCTGGTCGGCGAGCGGTACGGGGACCAGGTCCTGTGGGTGTCGCGGTATCACTTCCTGCGCAAGGTGGCCGCGTCGTTCGCCGACCCGAAAGGCCGGGTGCTGCTGATCGGAGAGGCGGCCCATCTGTTCCCGCCCTTCGGTGCGCGGGGGATGAACAGCGGGATGGCGGACGCCGTGGCGGCGGCCGAGGCGGTGGCGGCTGCGCGCCGCGATCCGTCGCGGGCGACGGCGGCCGTCGGCGAGTTCGCCGCGGCGCGGCGCGCCGCGGCGGTGTTCAACAGCGCGGCCGCCGGGACGGCGCTGGCGCACCTGCGGCCCCGGCGCTGGGGACGGGTCAGACAGCGCGCCGCGGCGGCGCTGGCCCCCGTGGTGCCCCGCTGCGGATCGTGGCTGGAGCACGCCCCCTACGGGCCGCGCCACGGACCGCCGGGCGCACTGCCCGGCAGCCCCTCGGCCGGTAGATACTGAACCCGGCTCGGATCATGAAGGAGCACGTGAGGATGGAGATGGCCGTGGTGTGGCAAGTCGGCCAGGACGTGGGGAGCGAGCCGGACATCCGGGCGCTGATGTGGTGCGAGGACCGCGGCCTGACGCCGTGCCGGCCTGTCCCGGACACCGCGCTGCTGGCCGCCGATTCATGGCTGGTCGACGAGGGGCGGGTGCGTGGCCTGGAGCGGCATCGCCACCGGTTCGTCGCGGCCTGCGCGGAGGCCACCGGCGACTCCCCGGCGCGGATCGAGAGGTTCTGGCAGGAGGCGATCGGCGCGCTGCCGCGCTCCGGTGCGTGGTTTCCGCGGGTGGAACTCGCCGGCCCCGAACCGGCCCGGCTGTTTCTGCGGATACGGCCCGCGCCGCCGCGTACCGGGAGCGTGGCCGTGTGGGTGGACGAGGAGGCCGACCCGCGGACCCTTCCCCGCCGCAAGGGGCCCGACCTGTCCCTCCTGGCCGAGCTGCGCGGGCGGGCCACCCGGCACGCGGCGCAGGAGCTGATGCTCACCACGCCGGACGGGCTGGTGCTGGAGGGGACGACGGCGAACGTCCTGTGGTGGGAGGGGGACGTCCTGTGCCGTCCCTCCCCCGAGCTGCCGTTGCTCGCGGGCGTGACAACGGCCCTGATCGAGGAGCGGGCCACGCGGCTGGAGGTGGCGGTGGAGCACCGCCGGCCCACCGCGGCGGACCTGGACGGCCGTGAGGTGTGGTTCGTCAACGCCCTGCACGGCATCCGGCCGGTCACCGAGTGGCTCGGCAGCCCCCTGCGTGCGGGGCCGGCCCGGTACGCGGCCTCCTGGCAGTCCTGGCTCGACACGGCGGCGGAACCGCTGCCCACGACGAATGGAGATTTCCGATGACGATGGCTCCCGGTACGGCACCGACTCCCCGGATGAATCTGAAGCAGCTGACGCCCAAGGTCTCGTCGGCGATGGGCGAACTGCACGCGGCGGCGGCGCTGGCGGCAGCCGAGGCGGGGGTCGAGCCCGAGCTGCTGGAACTGATCAGGATCCGGGCCTCGCAGCTCAACGGCTGCGCCTTCTGCCTTGACCTGCACACCAAGGACGCCCGCGCCCACGGCGAGAGCGACCAGCGGCTCCACACGCTGAGCGCCTGGCGCGAGACGCCGTTCTTCACCGAGCGGGAGCGGGCCGCCCTCGCGCTGACCGAGGCGGTCACCTCGGTCCAGGACGGGCATGTGCCGGACGATGTCCACCGGGCCGCGTGCGAGGTGTGGGACGAGCCGCAGGTGGCGGCGATCATCTGGGCCGCCGTCGTCATCAACGCGTACAACCGCATCGCGATCAGCACCCGGATGATCCCGGGCTAGAGGGTGCCCGGCGGGTCGTCGCGCCCGTGAGGAAAACCAGATGCGGGCCGGGCGTGAGGGCTGGCAGTCTGCCGCGGTGAATCGTGAAAAGATCTCCAGACTCGCCCACGCCGACCACCCGATCGCTTCCCCCGTCGCCGACGACGCGGTGCGCCGGCTGCTCGAAGTGGGCCTGCCGCGCGGCGACGAACGGGTGCTCGACCTCGGCTGCGGCGGCGGGGAGTGGCTGCTGCGCGCGTTGGCCGCGAACCCCAAGGTGCGGGCCGAGGGCGTCGATGTCTCGGAACCCGCCCTGAACGACGCCCGCGCGGCGGCCGAGCGCCTCGGGGTCGCGGACCGGCTCGTCCTCCACCAGCAGGAGGCCGACGGGTTCACCTCCCCGCACTCCTTCGACCTCGTGCTCAGCGTCGGTGCCGCCCACGCCTTCGGCGGGCTGCTCCCCACGCTCGAGGCGGCACGCCGCCATCTGGCCCCCGGTGGGCGCGTCCTGATCGGTGACGGGTACTGGGAGCGCGAGCCGTCCCCGGAGGCCGTCGAGATGCTGGGCGAGTTCGACGACCTGGCGACCACCGTGGACCGGGTCGTCGCCGACGGATGGACCCCCGTCCACGGGCACGTCAGCACGCGCGGGGAGCTGGACGCGTACGAATGGGCCTGGACGGGGTCGCTGGCCGCCTGGGCGCTGGACCACCCCGAGGACCCCAGCAGCGCCCAGGCGCTCGAGACGGCCGCCGAACACCGCACCGAGTGGCTGCGCCACTACCGGGACTCCTTCGGCTTCGTCCATCTGATCCTGCGCAGGACCGAGGCGTAACCCGGCGCGCCCGGCCCGCCCGCTCCGCCACGCCGCGGCCGATTGCCGTCATGGGGCGACACGTCCCTGATTGAATTGGCGTACACATCGGCACATACCGGCATGATTCAGATCCGTGCCGGCCGCGCGGGACCGGGACGCAGGAGGCGGTGGCGCCCAGGTGAGCAGCACATCTCGCCCACCGGACGGCCGACGCGCGCGGCGCGTGGTGCGGGGCAGCCGCCCCGGCGGAACGACCCCGGGGGCGGTGGCCCGGGCGCGCGCCGCCGCGCCGGACCGGAGGGCGGCCGGGCAGGGCGGGGGCGAACGCGTACACCCCGCGCTGCGCCTCGCGGCCGGGTACGCGTGGCGGCTGCTGGTGGTCGGGGCGCTCGTCTACGCGGCGTTCAAGGTGCTGGGGCGCTTCGAACTCGTCGCGGTCGCGGTGTTCCTGGGGCTGGTGGTGACCGCGCTGCTGCGGCCGCTGGCCGATCTGTGCGCGCGGGCGCTCCCCCGGCCGCTCGCGGTGGCGGTGGCGCTGATCGGCAGCATCGTCGTGGTGCTCGGTCTGCTGGCGCTGGTGGGCAGCGTGGCGGCCGCGGAGGCGGGCAAGCTGGTGGGCGAGTTCCGCGGCGGGGTGGGCCGGATCAGCCGCTGGCTGGAGCAGCCGCCGTTCCGGATCAGGCACGGCACGCTTCAGGGGCTGCACGAGCGGATCAGCACCTTCGTCTCCGCCCACCGGGGAGCGCTGATCAGCCGGGCGGTCAGCGGCGCCAACCGGGCCGTGGAAGCGCTCACCGGCGCGGCCCTGGCCCTGTTCTGCTCGGTGTTCTTCATCTACGGCGGCGACCGGATGTGGCTGTGGTTCCACGCCCAGCTGCCCGAGTCCGCCCGGTCGGTGTGGGACCGGGGGGCCCGGGCTGCGTGGACCACGTTCGCGGGCTATACGCGCGGCATCATCATCGTGGCGGCCGCCAACGCGACCATGGTGGGCATCGCCCTGTTCCTGCTGCGGGTGCCGCTGGCGCTGCCGCTGACGGTGCTGGTGTTCATCGCCACCTTCATCCCGCTGATCGGCGCGCCCATCGCGCTGGCCGTGGCGACCGTGGTGGCGCTGGCCGGGCGGGGCCCGGTCATCGCCGCGATCGTGCTGGTGCTCATCGTCGTCGTCGGCCAGATCGAGGGCCATGTGCTGCACCCGCTGGTGATGAGCTGGGCGGTGCAGCTGCACCCGGTGGTCGTGGCGATCTCGGTCATCGCCGGCAGCCTCGTCGCCGGGGTGATCGGCGCGATCGTGGCCGTGCCGCTGGTGTCGGTCGTCTGGTCCGTGGTGCGCACGCTGCGCTCCGAGCCCTGACGGCGGCTCAGCCCTTGCCGCGCCGCGCGGCACCGGCCGCGAAGACGGCGCCGAGCAGCAGCGCGGACAGGGCGGCGACGGCCGCCGCGGGCGGTCCGGCCGGGTGGCCGCCGGACCGGACCGCGCCCATGAAGTCGAGCAGCGGCAGTCCGTTGGCGGTCGCGTACCACAGCGGCAGATAGACGGCCTGGAAGAGCCGGTGGGTGCGGCTGAGCGTGCCCAGGGCCAGAGCCAGCGACGGGACGAAGAGCGCGCCACCGGCCCAGGCGCCGGCCCCGGCCCAGTCGGCCGCCGCGACGAACCGCACCAGCGGGGCGAGTGCGGCCAGCGCCGTGACCGCGAGCCCGGACAGCCATTCGGCGAGCGTTCCGCGGCGCCGTGCCGGGTAGGCGCCGAGCAGCGACTCCACGCCGTACTCGTGGCGCTGGGTGCCCAGGCGCGACCAGATGAGGACGGGCCAGATCCAGGCCGCCGGGAGGACGAACCGGGGTATCGCCGAGAGCGGCGCCACCAGACCGGCGACCGTGATGGCCGCGGCGACCGCCCACCACCACGGCGGGGTGCCCTGAAGGAGGATGCGGAGCTCGCCGGCCAGCAGCCGCCCGAGGGCGCCGCCCGGGCGCACCGCGGTGCGCGGCGGCCCGGTGAACACCGGCGCCGTCGGGTCCGCCGCGGGCGCGGGCGGGGGTGTGCCGTCCGGCCGGGCCCGCCGGGGCGGCGGTGCCGCGCCGGCGCGGGCGGGGTCGAACCGGCCGAACCAGAGGGCGGGGAGGAGCGCCACCAGAGCCCCCGCCAGGACCAGGGTCAGCCGCGCGGCCACGAACTCCGTGCCCGGGGTGAACCCCTGCCATTCAAAGGTCCGCAGTGGCCGGTCGATGTAGGTCAGGCCCAGGCTGAACTCCTGGCCGGACAGATCGAGGCCACGGGCCGTCATGTCGCCGTGCATCGAGGCGACGACGCCGTGCACCCCGAGGCCGCCGAGCGGTGCGCCGGGCCCCTGGCCGCCGAACGCAACGGCCAGCCACACGAAGAACCAGATGACGTTTCCGAGCCCCTTGCGCAGCAGGGGCGTGGCGTCGAACAGCAGCGCGGCCGCGGCCGTCGCCGCCACCAGGGGGAGGGTGATCAGTGCGAAGGGCAACAGCAGCGGGCCGGGTTCGACGGTGTCGGACTCGCCGCGGGCCAGTTGCATCACCGGCGCGGTGAGCGCGAGCACCGCCGCCATGGAGCCGAGCACCATCGCGTTGCTGAGGAATTTCGCCGCGAGGTAGCCGGAGCCGCGCAGCGGTGTCGCGGCGAGGAGCCGGCCCACGCCGGTGGCCTCGTCCCGGGCGACGGTGCCGCGTACGACGTAGAAGCCGCCGAGCGTCAGCCACAGCGCCCCGGCCAGCGCGGTCGCCATGCCGGTGTAGGCGCTGTTGTAGACGCCGCGGTAGTCGCCGAGCTGCATGATGACCCAGCGGGTGCCGGGGTCCGGCACGGCCAGGTAGCCGAGGCCGACCGCGGCCGCCAGGGTCAGCGCGTAGGCGGGGCGCCGGGCCCGCTCCCGGAAGTCGGCGAGGGCGAGCCTGCCGAGCCGGCCGGCCGTCATCGCCGCGCCTCCCACCGCGGGTCGGCGAGGGGGACGTCCGGTTGGACGTCCGGCTGATGGATGACGGCGAGGTAGGCGTCCTCCAGATCCGGGGCCACCGGTTCCGCGTCCCGGTACGGCGCCTCGGGGGCCAGCAGCCGCAGCCGTACCCCGGCGGCCGTGCGCACGGCGCGGCTGACCGGGTAGCGCGTCTGTGCGGCGGCGGCCTGCTCGGGGCCGACCAGCGCCTCCCACACCTGCCCGGCCACCTCGCCCAGCAGCTCCTCGGGGGTGCCGCGGCGCCGCAGCCGCCCGTGGGCGACCACCGCGATGTCGGACGCCACCGATTCGACGTCGGAGACGATGTGTGTGGACAGCATCACCACCCGGTCGGCGGCCAGTTCGCTGAGCAGGTTGCGGAAGCGCACCCGCTCCTGCGGGTCGAGGCCGGCGGTCGGCTCGTCGACGACGATCACCCGCGGGTCGCCGAGCAGGGTCTGCGCGATGCCCACCCGGCGCAGCATCCCGCCGGAGTATCCGCCCAGGGGGCGTCCGGCCGCCTCGGTGAGGTTGACGAGTTCGAGCAGTTCGTCGATGCGGGCGCGCGCGGCGCGGGCCGCGATGCCCTTCGCCGCGGCGAGGTAGGAGAGGAATTCCCGCGCGGTCAGGTGGGGGTAGACGCCGAAGTCCTGCGGCAGATAGCCGAGCGCCCGGCGCAGGACGTCCGGCCGCGCCACCGCGTCCACCCCGTCGTACAGGACTCTTCCGGCGGTGGGGCGGGTGATGGTGGCGGCCATCCGCATCAGAGAGGACTTTCCTGCGCCGTTGGGGCCCAGCAGACCCAGCAGGCCGGGGCCCAGACGGAGCGTCATGTGGTCGACGGCGCGTTTTCCGCCCCGGTAGACCTTGCTGACATCGATCAGTTCGAGCATGGGGCCACTGTCGCCGGGCTGGGTGTGCGGGCGCTTCCCGGCGGGGAGGGAATTCCGCTTCCCCCGGTCGGGGGAAGGCGTCTCTGGCTCTCAGGGGGGAGGCGGATCGTGTGGGGTGGCCACGATACTTGTGCCCGTGTGGAGAGCGCCCGACTGGAAATGGCCCTGGTGGCAGGCGATCGGCTGTGCGGACACCGTGCGGGGCTGGGCGTACGCGCTGACCGGCGCGGCCTGGAGCCTGCCGCCGATCGCGGTGGCGCTCGCCGTGGCGGCGGGGGCGGCGCGGTCGTGGCCGGCGGGGCTTCGCTGGGTGTGTTTCGGCGCCGTGTTCGCGGCGCTGCTCGCGGCCGCCGGCCGCCTGCGCGCGGTGCGCGCGAGGTGTGTCCGCCTGGCCAACCGGCTGCTTCGCGCCGGCCTGCCCGCGCCCGTCGCGTCCCCCGGCGCCGGCCGGCCCGATGTGCTGCGCACCCCGGCGTGGCTGGCGCTGCACATGGCGGTGGGCTGGGCGGTGGTGGCCGTGACGGGTCTGCTGGTGATGGCGGCGGCGGTGCTGCCCGCGGTCTGGCTCGGCGGTGGCGAGCGGATCGCCCTGCTCGGTCTGTCGGTGCGGGTGGCGGGCGGCTGGCGGGGCGGGTGGGCCCCGTTCGCCGCGGTCGGCTGCCTCGCGGTGGCGGCGTGGGTCTGCGCGGGCGCGGTGGCCGTCCTGCGGTCGGCGGCCCCGGCCCTGCTCGGCCCCCGGCCGGCCGAGCGGCTGGCCGCGCTCGAGGAGCGGACGCGCCTGCTGGCCGGGCGCAACCGGCTGGCCCAGGAGTTGCACGACTCCATCGGGCACACCCTCACGGCCGCCACCATCCAGGCCGCCGTGGCGGCGGAGTTGATGGAGCGGGAGCCGGAGGCGGCCCGGCGCGCGCTCAGCAGCATCGAGGAGTCCTCCAGGAGCGCGATGGACGACCTGGACCATGTGCTCGGTGTGCTGCGGGAGGGCAAGGCCCCGGCGGCCCCGCAGCACACCCTGGGCGATCTGCACGCCCTGCTGGAGCGGGTGCGGCTGACCGGCACCGAGGTGCGCGCCGACATCGACGGCGACTGGGCGCGGGTCCCGGCGGCCGTGTCCCGGGAGGCCTACCGCATCGTCCAGGAAGGGCTGACGAACGCCCTGCGCCATGCCCACCGGGCGCCGGTGACGCTGCGCGTGGCGGTGACGGACGACTGGCTGGAGGCGGAGCTCAGCAACCCGATGGCGGGCGCCCGCGCGCTCGGGCTCACCCGGCCCGGGCGGCGGGGGCAGGGCCTGGCCGGGATCGCCGAGCGGGTGCGGCTGCTGCGCGGCGAGGTCACCACCGGGCCCGCGCCGGACGGCCGGTGGCGGCTGCTGGCCCGGATACCGCTACGGTCGGCGCCATGAACGACGCGCCCCTGAACGACGCGCCTGTGACCGTGCTCATCGCCGACGACGAGGAGCTGACCCGCACCGGGCTGCGGGCGCTGCTGTCGGCCAAGCCGGACCTGGAGGTGGTGGGCGAGGCGGCGGACGGCGGGGAGGTGCTGCCCCTGGTCCGGGCCACCCGCCCGGATGTGGTGCTGATGGATGTGCGGATGCCCGGGATGGACGGCATCGAGGCGACCCGGCGGCTGCGGTCGGCCCTGGCCGACCCGCCGAAGGTCGTGGTGATCACGACCTTCGAGAGCGATGACCACGTCTATGACGCACTGCGGGCGGGCGCCGACGGCTTCCTCCTCAAGCGCACCCCGGCGCAGGCGATCGCCCACGCGATACGGCTGGTGGCCACGGGTGACTCGGTGCTCTTCCCCGACGCCGTGCGCAGGCTGGTGGCGGCCCGTCCGCTGCCCCCGGCCGGCCCGCCCGCCGGCCAGGCGCCGCTGACCGTCCGTGAGACCGAGATCCTGCGGCTCATGGCGACCGGCCTGTCCAACCCGGATATCGCGGGCCACCTGACGGTCAGTCTGGAGACCGTCAAGACGCATGTGAGCAATCTGCTGACCAAGCTGGGCGCCCAGAACCGCACCCAGGCCGTGATCCTGGCCTATGAGTCCGGCCTGGTCGTCCCCGGTGGCCGCTGAGCCGACGGAGGCACCGGCCGGGACGGGCCGGAGCGCATGGCGCCTGGGAGAACCCCTAGAGGTTTCCCCCGAGCGGCCCCACCGCCCGCCATTGGTATGGACATATCAAGTCCGCGCACTCTAGGCTCCTCCGCGATCGGCCATGAGAGCGCTCTCAGGTCTCCCCCTGTTCTGCCCTCGTCCCGCAGTGCGACAGAAGGAGAACTGCCATGCGACGCACGACCGCCGTCCGTGTCGGCCTGTCCGCCCTACTCGTCCTCGGCTCCCTCTCGGGGGCCGGAGCCGCGCTCTCCACCGCCACGGCGGCTCCGAGCTCCGACTCGTCCGCGCCCTCCACGAAGCTCGTCAGCGCCCTCGGCCGCGATCTGGGGCTGACGGAGGGCCAGGCGCGGACCCGGCTGAGCCAGGAAGCGACGGCCATGAAGCTGGCACCGAAGGCCGAGCGCGCCGCGGGCAAGGCGTTCGGCGGTTCCTGGTTCGACGCGGACACCGGAAAGCTGGTCGTCGGCGTCACCGGCGAGAAGCAGGCCGAGGCCGTGCGGGCGACCGGCGCCACCGCCCGGACCGTCCGGCACACCGCGAAGGAGCTCGACGCGGTGAAGGCGAGACTCGACGACAAGGCCGGGAAGAAGGCCGCCCCGGCCGGGGTGAGCAGCTGGCGCGTCGACCCGAAGGCGGGCAGCGTGGTGATCTCCGTACGCCGGGGGTCCGAGGGCGACGCCGCCGTACGCGCGTTCGTCGACGAGGCGAAGAACCAGGCCGCGCGGGCGGGTTCGGTCCCGGTCGCGGTCGAGAAGGCCGCCGCGCAGGCGCCGGCCACCCTGGCCGCGGGCACGGTCGGCGGCGACCCGTACTACACCGGCAACGTCCGCTGCTCCATCGGCTTCTCGGTGCAGGGCGGCTTCGTCACGGCCGGACACTGTAGCGGGGCCGGCGCCTCCGTCAACGGCTGGGACGGCTCGTACATCGGCAACTTCCAGGGCTCGTCCTTCCCCGGCAACGACTACGCGTGGGTCAGCGTCGGCAGCGGCTGGTGGACCGTCCCGGTGGTGCTCGGCTGGGGCACGGTGCCCGACGCGCTGGTCCGCGGCTCCGCGGAGGCCCCGGTGGGCGCCTCGATCTGCCGCTCCGGGTCCACCACCCACTGGCGCTGCGGCACGGTGCTGGCCAAGAACGAGACGGTGAACTACAGCCAGGGCGCGGTGTACCAGATGACCAAGACCAATGTGTGCGCCGAGGGCGGTGACTCGGGCGGTTCGTTCATCAGCGGCGACCAGGCCCAGGGCGTGACCTCCGGCGGCTGGGGCAACTGCTCCAGCGGCGGCGAGACCTGGTTCCAGCCGGTGAACGAGATCCTGTCGGTGTACGGACTGCGGCTGCACACCGCCTGAGTGCCGAGCGCCTGAGGGCAGACGTGGGAGGCGGGCCGTGTCCGGCCCGCCTCCCACTGTCGGCTATCGGGTCACACCCGCACCACGTCCGCGATGTCCATGGGGAGCCCGGTGGCGAAGGACCGGTTGGCCGCCAGGCCCGCGGCCAGGGCGAGCGCCCCGTCCACCTCGTTCGCCCGCAGCCCGGCCGCGTCGCCGGTGTCGGGCGCGGCCTCGGGGTCGGCGGACCCGTAGAGGGCGTCCAGCATGCGGGCGTCGCCGCCGCCGTGTCCGGCGTGGTCGAAGTCCGTGACGGCCACCTCGTGCGGGGGCTCCCACAGCGGGTGAACGGTGATGCGGTGGCCGCCCGCGTTGGCGAGGGCGGTGTCGCCGTGGACCGCACCCTTGGCGGAGGCGAGACGGGCCCGGGGCGGCTGCCACAGGCTCTCCTCGACCTGAAGCTCGAGGCGGCCGCGGGTGCCGTTGAACATCACCCGGTAGCCCTCCCACGGCGAGTAGGCGGTGAGGTGGTACGTCATGGTGGCGCCGGTGGAGTAGCGCACGAGGAGCGCCATGTCGTCCTCGATGGTGATGTCGTCGCCGAAGACGTTGCGGTCGCGCAGATAGCCGTCCTCGGCCTCCGCCCGCAGATACAGGGAGTTCAGCGCCTCGTTGTCCTCCAGGTGGACGGCGAAGGGGTCGTCGGCCGCGGCCTGCGCCCCATGGGCCCGGTCGTAGTCGCGCCGGTAGCCGGTGCGCTCCCCCGCCTCCCGGCCGTAGAAGGCGAGCCGCCCGTAGCCGAAGACCTGCTCGGGGCGGGCGCCGAGCCACCAGTTGACGAGGTCGAAGTGGTGGCTGGACTTGTGCACCATCAGGCCGCCGCTCTTGGCCTTCTCGCGGTGCCAGCGGCGGAAGTAGTCGGCGCCGTGGCGCACGTCGAGCAGCCACTCGAAGTGCACGGACAGCACATCACCGACGGCGCCTTCGGCCAGCAGCCCGCGCACCCGCTCATGGACGGGGTTGAAGCGGTAGTTGAAGGCCACGGAGAGGCTGTTGCCGGTGCGGCGCACCGCCTCCAGGATGCGGGCGCAGCGCTCGGCGTCGACGGTCATGGGCTTCTCGGTGACGACGCGCGCGCCGTGCTCCAGGGCGGGGACGATGTAGTGGTCGTGGAGCGCGTCCACGGTGGTGACCAGCACCTCGTCGATGTCCTCGGTGCGCAGCAGCCGTTCGAAGTCCTCAGCGCCGTACGCGGTGGCCGCCGGGCGGCCCGCGGCGGCGAGCAGGTCGTTGTGGTGGGCGATCCGCACCGGGTTGGGGTCGCACAGGGCGGCGACATGCAGTTGCGGGCGGCGGGAGAAGGCTTCGGTGAAGGTCTGTGCTCGGTGGCCGGTGCCGACGATGGCGACGCGCCTGGCTGGGGTGGTGGCGGCCATGCGATTCCTCTCCCGCTGCTGGGCTGATTGAAGATCCAGGGAAGAGTTGCATTCGTTTGCAGACCCGTCAATGGTCATGGGGGAAGTGACGGGGCGTCTGCCGCGGCCATGGGATGAAACGTGTGGGAACGATTGCAGGGATGCCTGCGACGGCGCATACGCATGACTATCGGCCACTATAGATCCGATCTATTGCGCCATCTCTCCCCTTCTTTCCCCTCAACGGCGCCCAACCCCTCCCCAGTTATCGGATGACTGGGTAACGTATCGGGCTCGGGAGGCAATCATGGCGAGATCTGTCAGACGCACCACCCTGGCTCTTCTGCTCAGCGGCGTGCTCTCGATGACGCTGTTCGTCTCGGCACCCGCACATGCCCAGGACTCCGCGTGGACCGTGAGCGGCCCCTCGGCGCGCTCCGGCCCGCAGGCCCGGCTGCAACTCGACTCGGCCGCGGGCGCCCTGACGCTCCAGGTGTCGCGGGGCGGCCGTACCGTGCTCGAACCCTCGCCCGTCGGCATCCGCACCGAGAGGGCGGATCTGTCGCGGGGACTGCGTTTCCTGGGGCGCGAGCGCCATGTGGTCGCGGAGCGCTACCGGACCACCGCCGGCAAGGACCGCTCGCGCGACGTACGCATGACGGAGACGAGGTTCCGGTTCCGCGGCGGCGAGGGCACCCGGCTCGACCTCGTGGTCCGGGTCTCGGACGACGGCGTCGCCTACCGCTATGTCCTGCCGAAGGGCAGCGGGGACGTCCTCGGCGAGACCTCGGCCTTCACCCTGCCGGCGGACGCGACCGCGTGGCTGGGCGCCTACCGGCGCGACAACGAGAACCTGTTCAACGAGTACCCGGCGGCCACCGCGCCGACCGGCGAGTACATGGCACAGGCGCTGTTCGAGACGCGGGGCGGCTACGCCCTGATCGCCGAGTCCGACCTGACCGGCCGCTACTCCGCCGCCCGCCTGGTGCACGAGTCGGGCCAACCCACCTATCGCATCGGGCTGTGGGACGAGCGCGTGGAGTCCGACGGCGGGCTGAGCACACCGTGGCGGGCGCTGGTCGTGGGCGACCTCGCGACCGTCACGGAGTCCACTTTCACCGACGACCTCGCGCCCGCCTCGCGGGTCGCCGACACCTCGTGGATCCGGCCGGGGCCCGCCCTGTGGACCTGGCTGGCCGGGGGGCGCCCGGCCGGGCAGAGCCTGGCCATGCAGAAGGAGTATGTGGACTACGCGGCCCAGCGCGGCTGGCCGTATGTCGTGGTCGACGCGGGCTGGTACTTCGACCCGGACCAGTGGGACGTGACCGACCCCGACTGGCAGACGAACAGCTGGATGCCGGAGCTCGTCGGGTACGCGCGGGAGCGCGGCGTCGGCATCCAGGTCTGGATGCACCAGCGCGACCTGGACACGGCCGAGGAGCGCGCGCAGTGGCTGCCCGCCCTGGAGCGCTGGGGCGTGAAGGGCGTGAAGATCGACTTCATGGACTCCGAGTCCCAGGCCACGCTGCGCTGGTACGACGAGATCCTCCCGGCCACCGCCGCCCACCACCTGCTCGTCAACTTCCACGGCTCCACGATCCCCAAGGGCATCCAGCGCACCTGGCCGCAGGTGATGACGATGGAGGGGGTCAACGGCGAGGAGAAGCGCGTCAACACCGCGCAGCACCTGGCCATCCTCCCCTTCACCCGCAATGTCATCGGCTCCATGGACTTCACCCCCGGGGCCTTCCACCGCCCGCAGCGCCCGAACGCGGCCTCGGACGCCGGGGAGCTGGGGCTGTCCGTGCTGTACGAGTCGGGCATCCAGAACCTCGCGGGCACCCCCGAGTCGTACGACGCGCGCCCGCTCGCCCTGGGCTTCCTCGAACAGCTCCCCGCGGCCTGGGACCGCACCCGGCTGCTCGCCGGGCGGCCGGGCGACAGCGCGGTGCTGGCCCGGGAGAGCGGCGGGCGGTGGTTCATCGGCGGCACCTTCGCCGGTGCCGCCCGCACCGCCGAGGTGCCGCTGCGGCTGGGGCCGGGCACCTGGCGGGTCGATCTGGTCCTCGACGGCCCGGACGGGCTGGGCGGCCTGGTCCGTGAGTCTCGGGTGGTGCGCGGCGGGGACACCCTGTCCGTACCGGTCGTCGCGGACGGCGGCTTCGCGGCCATCGCCTGCCACCCGCAGCCCGGCCGCACCAGCTGCGACCGGCCCGCCTCCTGAGCCGGAAGCACGGTACGCGCCCCCGCCCGCCGCGGCGGGCGGGGGCGGCGAGGGGGCGCTCAGCTCGCGCGGCCACCGCCGCCGCGCACCTCGATGCCGTCGAGAAGCCTGCGGGTGGCCTCGGCCACCGCCTCGACGGCCTGGTCGAACGCCTCGCGGTTGTGGGCGGCGGGCGCGCGGAACCCGGACACCTTGCGGACGTACTGGAGGGCGGCCGCCCTGATGTCCTCGTCGTGGAGCTCGGGCGTCATGGGCGGGCGGAGTGTCTTGATGCTGCGGCACATGCCTCCAGTGTGCGCCCCGGCACTGACAACGGGGGCTTCAGTCCCCGAGGTGGTCGATCTCCCGCATCTTGTTGGTCGCGTCCAGGGCCGCGACCTTGTAGGACTCGGCGAAGGTCGGGTAGTTGAACACCGCGTCGACCAGGTAGTCGACGGTGCCGCCGCAGCCCATCACCGCCTGGCCGATGTGGATGAGCTCGGTGGCGCCGGTGCCGAAGCAGTGCACCCCCAGCAGCCGCCGGTCCTCCGGGGACACCAGCAGCTTGAGCATGCCGTGCGAGTCGCCGACGATCTGGCCGCGGGCCAGCTCGCGGTAGCGCGAGACGCCGACCTCGAAGGGCACGCACGCGTCGGTGAGCTGGTCCTCGGTGCGGCCGATGAAGCTGATCTCGGGGATGGTGTAGATGCCGATGGGCTGGAGGTCGTGGATGGGGTTCACCGGCTCGTCGCAGGCGTGGTACGCGGCGCTGCGGCCCTGCTCCATCGAGGTGGCGGCGAGCGCGGGGAAGCCGATGACGTCGCCGACGGCGTAGATGTGGGGCACGGCCGTGCGGTAGTGCTCGTCCACCGTGATCCGGCCCCGCTTGTCGGCGGTGAGACCGGCCCGGCCGAGGTCGAGTTCGTCGGTCAGCCCCTGGCGTCCGGCGGAGTACATGACCGCGTCGGCGGGGATCTTCTTCCCGCTCTCCAGCACGGTCAGGGCGCCGCGGGCGTGGCGCTCGACCGCGGCGACCGTCTCGCCGAAGCGGAAGGTGACGGCCAGGTCCCGCAGCCGGTACTTCAGCGCCTCGACCACCTCGACATCGCAGAAGTCCAGCATGCCCTCGCGCTGCTCGACCACCGTGACCTTGCTGCCCAGGGCGGCGAACATGGAGGCGTACTCGATGCCGATCACCCCGGCGCCCACGATGACCATGGAGCGCGGCACCCGCTCCATGTTCAGGACGCTGTCGGAGTCCATGATCGTCCGTTCGTCGAACGCCACGGTCGCCGGGCGCGCCGGCCGGGTGCCGGTGGCGATCACGATGTGCTGCGCGGTCAGCAGCTGTTCGTGGCCGTCGGCGTCGCGGACGGCCACGGTGTGGTCGTCCACGAAGCGTCCGGTCCCCGCGAAGAGCGCGACCCGGTTGCGGGACAACTGGCTGCGGATGACGTCCACTTCGCGGCTGACCACGTGCTGGGTACGGGCGGTCAGGTCGGCGACGGTGATCTCGTCCTTGAGCCGGTAGCTCTGGCCGTACAGATCGCGCTGGGTCAGGCCGGTGAGGTAGAGCACCGCCTCCCGTAGGGTCTTGGAGGGCACGGTCCCGGTGTGTATGGAGACACCGCCGACCATGTCGGGCCGGTCGACCACGGCCACGCGGCGGCCCAGTTTGGCCGCGGCGATGGCGGCTTTCTGGCCACCCGGGCCGGATCCGATCACGAGCATGTCAAAGTCGGGCACCCGAGAAGTCTGGCACCCGCCGCCGCCCGCCCGGAAGAGCGAAGGCCCCGGAAGATCGAGGGACCCGGAAGATCGAGGGCTCCGGCAGATCAAGGGCTCCGGCAGAGCGGGACGCCCGCCCCGCGGCCTCAGGCGCGGCGGTCGGGGCGGCGGCCGGGGGGCTGGCGCGGCTCGGGGCGGGTGGTGGGCTCGGGGATCTTGCGCCTCTGCGACGACTTCTCGGTGACGGTGAGCGGCCGCCCGTAGTGGCGGATCTCCAGCGGGGCGCCGCGCACCATGGTGTAGACGGCGGCGGTCTCGGTGATCTCCACCCGCACACTTCTGCCCAGCCATTGAACGGTGAAGGCCAGCCGGGCCAGCTTCTCCGCCGGCAGCTTGGGGGAGAAGTCGAGGGTGCCCTCGCAGTGGCGCATGCCGCCGAACCCGGCCACCAGCGCGATCCAGGTGCCGGCCAGCGAGGCGATGTGCAGTCCGTCACGGGTGTTGTGCTCCAGGTCCCTGAGGTCCATCAGGGCGGCCTCGCCCAAGTAGTCGTAGGCCAGGCGCAGATGGCCCACCTCCGCGGCCATGACGGCCTGGGCGCAGGCGGACAGGGAGGAGTCGCGGACGTTCAGCCCCTCGTAGTAGGCGAAGTTGCGCGCCTTCTCCTCCACGGTGAAGGCGTCGCCGCGCAGATACATCGCCAGTACCAGGTCGGCCTGTTTGACGACCTGCTTGCGGTACAGGTCGAAGTAGGGGAAGTGCATCATCAGCGGGTACTGGTCGGGGTGTGTGCCCTCGAAGTCCCACACCTGGTGGTCGGTGAAGTCGGCCGACTGCTCATGGACGCCCAGGGTTTTGTTGTACGGGATCGTCATGGCCTCGGCGGCGTCCCGCCAGGCCGCGGCCTCCTCGTCGTCCACCCCCAGCGAGGCGCCCTGGTCCCGGTGGCGTTCGACGATGTCCGCGGCGGCGCGCAGGTTCGACTGGGCCATGAGGTTGGTGTAGACGTTGTCGTCGCCGAGCGCGCTGTACTCGTCGGGACCGGTCACCCCGTCGATGTGGAAGCGGCCGTGGTGGTCGTGGTGGCCCAGCGAGCGCCACAGCCGGGCCGTCTCCACCAGCAGTTCCACCGCGCTGTCGCGTTCGAACTCCTCGTCGCCGGTGGCCGAGACATAGCGCACCACGGCGTCGGCCACATCGGCGTTGACGTGGAAGGCCGCCGTGCCGGCCGGCCAGTACCCGGAGCACTCGGAGCCGTCGATGGTGCGCCAAGGGAAGGCGGCGCCGTGGTGGCCGAGCTGGCGGGCCCGCTCCCGGGCGGCGGGCAGCGTGGACTGCCGCCAGCGCAGGGCCTCGGCGACGGATTCGGGGAAGGTGTAGGTGAGCAGCGGCAGCACGAAGGTGTCGGTGTCCCAGAAGGAGTGTCCGTCGTAGCCCGCCCCGGTGAGGCCCTTGGCGGGGATGGCCCGCTCCTCCGCGCGGGCCCCGGCCTGGAGCACATGGAAAAGGCCGAAGCGCACGGCCTGCTGGATCTCGGCGTCGCCCTCGACCTCGACGTCCGCGCGGTTCCAGAAGTCCTCGAGCCAGCCCCGCTGCTGGTCCACCAGACCGTCCCAGCCGGTGCTCGCGGCGCCGGCCAGCGCGGCCTCCACCTGGTCCCGGACGGCGGGCAGCGAGCGGGCGCCGGACCAGCCGTAGGCGACCAGCTTCTCCAGCCGCAGCACCTCGCCCGGCTGGAGCACCGAGGTGACGGTGAGGCGGGCGACGTCCTCGCTGCTCTCGCCCGAGCTGCGGGTGGGCGGCGGTCCGCTGATGAAGTGGTCGGCGGCGGAGGCTACCCGCAGCCGGCTGGCCTCGGTGCAGTGGATCAGGCGCAGCCGCAGGTCCCAGGCGGCGTGCTCCTCGGGCCGCAGGGGGGACTCCAGGGCGGCGGCGGCCCGGGGGTCGCCGGCCCGCTGCGGCAGTTGCTCGTTGGCGACCAGCTCCGACTGGACGACCACCCGGATCTCGGCGTCCACGGCCTCCACCTGGTAGGCGACGGCGGCGATCGCCCGCTGGGTGAGGGAGACCAGCCGGGTGGAGCGCAGCTTCACGGTGACGCCGGAGGGGGAGGTCCATTCGCAGGTGCGGTGCAGCAGCCCGCCGCGCAGGTCGAGCACGCGCTCGTGGGAGCGCAGCCGCCCGTAGCGCAGGTCGAAGGGCTCGTCGTCCACCAGCAGCCTGATGATCTTGCCATTGGTGACGTTGATCATGGTCTGGCCGGACTCGGGGTAGCCGTATCCGGCCTCGGCGTACGGCAGCGGGCGCAGCTCGTGCACGCCGTTGAGATAGGAGCCGGGCAGGCCGTGCGGCTCGCCCTCGTCCAGATTGCCGCGCCAGCCGACGTGCCCGTTGGAGAGCGCGAAGAGGGACTCGCTCTGCGGCAGCACATCGAGGTGGAGCTCGGTCTCGCGCAGCACCCACGGGTCGACGGCGTACGAGGAATCGGTGATCACGAGGCGCCCTCCTCCAGCAGCTCGGCGAGGTCCCGCACCACGATGTCCGCGCCGTGGGCGCGCAGCGCCTCGGCCTGGCCGACCCGGTCGACGCCCACGACCCGGCCGAAGTGTCCGGCGCGGCCGGCCTCCATGCCCGCCAGCGCGTCCTCGAAGACCGCGGCGGCCGCGGGGGCGACGTCCAGTTCACGGGCGGCCGCGAGGAAGGTGTCCGGGTGCGGCTTGCCCGCCAGCCCGCGCTCGGCGGCGACCACGCCGTCGACACGAACCTCGAAGAGGTGCTCTATTTTCGCGGAGATCAGGACATCGCGGCAGTTGGCGCTCGAGGAGACGACCGCGGTGCGCAGGCCCGCGGCGCGGACCGCCTCGACGAAGCGCACCGACCCCGGATACGCCTCGACCCCCTCTTTCCGGATCTTCTCCAGGACCAGGGCGTTCTTGCGGGTGCCCAGGCCGTGCACCGTGTCCAGGCCGGGCGGGTCCTGGTCCGTCCCCTCGGGGAGCTCGATGCCCCGGGAGGCGAGGAAGGTGCGCACCCCGTCGGCGCGGGGCCGCCCGTCGACGTACTCGTCGTAGTCGCCGACCTTGTCGAAGGGGCGGAAGTCAGGGCCCTCGCGGCGGCGGAGGAAGTCGTCGAACATCTCCTTCCACGCCGCCGCGTGGATCACGGCGGTGCGGGTCAGCACCCCGTCGAGGTCGAACAGGCAGGCCCGGACGGTTTGCGGTAGGCGCAGCTCGGTCATGGCTCCCGGTTCCCCAGCAGCCGCCGAAGTATGCGGCGAGCGGGGTGCGGGCGCACGACGGCCGCGGGCGGGCGGCGGACCTGAGGCGGGTCAGCGCGGAGCGACGGTGCGGCCGGTGCGGCGCGAGGCGTCGGCGGCCTCCAGGACGGCCACCACCTCACGGCCGAACCGCACGTCACAGGGGTCGCCGGTCCCGGTGCCGGCGCTGCGCAGCAGCCGGTCCGTGGCCGCGGTGAACGCCTCGACGGCGGTGATCCCGGTGTCGGGCACCTCCGCCACGCCCAGCTCGCCGTAGAAGTCGCAGCTGTGCGCGACGGCGGCGGGCCGGGCGTCGAGGGTGAGCGCGAGCGTGCCGACCGCGCCGGAGCGGTGCCGCAGCAGCACATGCGCCGCGCCGCGCGGCCCGCCGACCGCGGTGACCTCGGCGACCGGGCCCAGGACGGGCAGCAGGACGGACAGGGCGTGCGGGCCGACGTCCCACAGGCCGCCGCGTTCCTTCCGCCACGGGGAGTCCCCGTAGGGGTTGCCGGGCCGGAAGATGGCGGCGAAGGCCGTCGCCCGGCCGCCGTCCCAGCCTCCGGCGGCCGCGGCCCCGGTCAGGAACTCCTCGACGGGTGGCGCGAAGCGGCGGGTGAAGAACACCACGGAGGCCAGCTCGCGCTCCTCGACGGCGCGCACCACGCGGTCGGCTTCCTCGGTGGTGAACGCGAGCGGCTTGTCGAGCAGCAGATGGCACCCGGCGCGGGCGGCGCGCAGCGCCAGGTCGCTCTGGATGTCCGGCGGCAGGGCCACGGCGACCGCGTCGACGTCGGCGATCAGCTCATCGGCCCGGTCGTAGGCCCGGGTGCCGTACCGCTCGGCCAGCGCCCGCGCCTTGGCCGGGTCACGGCCCCAGACGCCCGCCAGCTCCGCCTCGGGGTGCGCGGCGAGGGCCGCGCCCTGTGTCTCGGCCGCCCAGTGGCCGGTGCCCAGCAGTCCGAACCGCAATGCCGCCCCTTTTCTCCCGGTGCCCCGGCCGCCTTCTCCGGGTGCTCCGTCCGTTGCCGGGCGCGATCCTACGCCGCGGGGCGCCGACCGCGGGAGGGGGCTCTCGGGGCCGGCGGCCCGGCCGCGGCGGTGGCAGTGCGAGCCGGTGGACCGCCGGCGGCAGCTCAGGGCTGAGCGCCGCGCTGTACGGCACCGGGCGGACGGTGCTGCGCGACGCCGCCCGGCCTTTGAGGAAGCGCCGTTCGGCAGGAATCCGCCGGGCGCTTCGGGGTCGGACTTCGGTTTGGGCGCACGAACCATGTTCGCGATGTTCAGGCGCTCGTGACCTATCCGGTCGTACCCGCGGACCATCGCAAGCGCGGTCTTGTGCGCGTGGTCGGTGCGCTGACGGCGCACCTTGCGGTGCAGGCCGGCAACCTTCTCCACCGCCCGGCGGTGCCTGGCGCCGCGCTGGTCGCGGCGTCGGTTGCGCGGGAACCCCTTGAGTGCCCGCTGAGCCTCGGCCAGGGCATCGGCGCTGCGCTTCCCGTGTCCGGGGTTTTCGACGTGGGCGCCCTGGGAGGTGGTGAGGAAGTGAGTGACACCCATATCGATGCCGGTCACGGCGCCAGTGGCGGGCAATGGTTCGGCAGGCACGCTGTCGCAGGCGAGGATGACGTACCACTGCCGCCCCTCGCGCTTCACGCTGACGGTCTTGACCCGGCCCTTGACCGCACGGTGCTGGTGCACACGGACGTGCCCGACACCCTGGAAGCGGACACGGGTCACCAGGTCGTGCGGGGTCGAGTCCCACCGGCAGCCGTCCCCGTCCTTCGGGAAGTCCACGGTGTCGAACCAGTTCACCCCCCGGAAACGCGGGTATCCGGGCTTCTCCCCGCCCCTGACCCGGCGGAAGAACGCCTGAAACGCCCTGTCCAGACGGCGAAGCGTGGCCTGCTGCGAGCTGAAGGACCAGCAGCCCTGCCGCTCCGGGTCGAACGCCCGGATCTCCCTCAGCTGCGCCGACTGCTGCCCGTAGCCGATGCCCGTCGTTGCTGATCCACCCGGCGGGCACCTGGTACAACCGCCCCACCGCGGCCACCGCCGTGGCCAACCTCTTCCTCGCCGGGGACTATGTACGGACATGGACCTGGCAACGATGACCTCGGCTGACGGCGGGGGCGGCTCAGATCCGCCAGGAGCGGATGCGGCCCGCCGCGTCGAAGACATCGGCCTTGCCGGACAGGATGTCGCGGACCAGGTCGATCAGCGCGCCGTACGGCGGATCGATGCCCTCGCCGGAGGCGTGCATATAGGCGACGGCCGTGGCGCTGGCGAACCGCGCGTTGCTCCCCGGGAGCGGGCGCAGCAGCGCGATGGTGTGCAGCAGCGCCGCGGCCCGCCACGCGGGGTCCGGGTCGACCCCCAGGCGTGGCGGGTCGACGCGATGCCGGGCCACGGCGGCGACCAGGCCGGAGAAGTCGGAGATGGTCGGCTGTTCCGGCATGACCTCCTCGTGGCGCTGGAGCAGCCAGGGGACGTCGATATGCAGTAGCGGGGCCATGGTCAGGCGGCCTGTCCCGGGTCGTGGGGGCGGTGTTCATCGTCGGGGAACGCGTCGGCGAACGCCTGCGCGTTGTCCGCGAAGAAGCGCCGGAAGACCTCGGCGCCCTCCTGGAGCGCCCGATGGCGGGCGATGTCGGCGACGGTCGCCTCCCGGACGAGGGCCTTCATCGTGGTGCCACGCTCCTTGGCGATCTGGCGGAGGTCCTCAAGTTCCCGATCGCTGAATTCCACGTTGAGAGCTGACATGCTCCCAGCCTACTTGCCAGGTACCCCGACAGCAATCGCCGCAGGTCAAATATTGTTTTTGTAGGTACTTGACAAGGTTGCGGGAGGGTTTGGCGCGGGGTGCGGATACGGTGAGCCGGACCACAGGAGAGAGAGGGACCATGGAGCAGCGTGAGTTCGCCCGGATCGGCCGGACGGTGTCCGTCGTCGGGCTGGGCACCTGGCAGCTGGGCGCGGACTGGGGCGAGGTCCGCGAGGACGACGCGCTGGCCGTGCTGGACGCGGCCGTCGAGTCGGGGGTGACCTTCTTCGACACCGCCGATGTGTACGGGGACGGGCGCAGCGAGCAGCTCATCGGGCGCTATCTGCGAAGCCGCCCGGACGCGCGGATCTTCGTGGCGACCAAGATGGGGCGGCGGCTGCCGCAGGTGGCGGAGAACTACACGCTGGACAACTTCCTGGCCTGGACGGACCGTTCGCGCGCCAACCTCGGGGTGGACACGCTGGATCTGGTGCAGCTGCACTGCCCGCCGTCGTCGGTACACTCCTCCGCCGCCGTCTTCGACGCGCTGGACACGCTGGTGGACCGGGGGCGTGTCGCGGCGTACGGGGTGAGCGTGGAGACCTGCGAGGAGGCGCTGGCGGCGATCGAGCGCCCGGGGACGGCGAGCGTGCAGATCATTCTCAATCCGTTCCGGCTCAAGCCGCTGGAGCGGGTGCTGCCCGCGGCCGCCGCGGCCGGGGTGGGGATCATCGCGCGGGTGCCGCTGGCGTCGGGTCTGCTGTCCGGCCGGTACACCAAGGACACGGTGTTCGCAGAGAACGACCACCGCACGTACAACCGCCATGGCGAGATGTTCGACCAGGGCGAGACCTTCTCGGGCGTGGACTTCGCGGAGGGTGTCGAGGCGGCGGTGGAGTTCGGCGAGCTGGCCCCCGAGGGTGCGACGCCCGCGCAGACCGCGCTGCGGTGGGTCGTCCAGCAGCCCGGGGTGACCTCGGTCATCCCGGGGGCGCGCTCGCCCGAGCAGGCGCGGGCGAACGGCGCGGCGGCGGCGCTGCCCGCGCTGGAGCCGGGCACGCTGGACGCGGTCCGCGAGCTGTACGACCGGCGGATCCGCGCCCAGGTGCACCACCGCTGGTGATGCCGGCGGGTCAGTTCGGGAAGCCGGCGGCCTGCGCCCACCCGCTGAGCTCGCGCTGCGCCGCGGCGCGCAGCTCGGCCGAGGGGGCGGCGGTGCCGTCGGCGACCAGCGCGTAGTGGAGGGTTCCGGCGCCGGGCGGCGCGGAGAGCAGCAGCCGCCGGGCGTCGGTGCCGCCGCTCTCCGCCGCGGTGGCCACGGGGTGGTCGGCGGTGTGTCCGTGCGCGGTGTAGGCGGGCGGGCCGGTGACGGTGCCCAGGTCGGAGACCACGGTGGTGGTGGCGGGGTCGAAGTGGCGGGGCAGATGCAGTTCGGTGGGGGCCTCGGTGGCGCTGTTCTGGCGCCACACCAGCATCCCGTAGCGGCCGGAGCCGACCAGCCGTGCCACATTGGGCAGGCTGCTCGGGACGCGGTCCCAGCTCAGGGTGGTGGAGCCGTCGCGCGAGCGGTCCTCGAAGGTGAAGGCGAGGGTGCGGCCCGCGACCGCGGTCGGGTAGACGCGGTCCAGGAGCCGGGCGTCCTGGCGGAGCACGGCCGCCCCCGTGTCGTCGAGGCGGACGGCCGACAGGTCCTCGTCGTTCCAGGCGTCGCCGTCGGTGAGGATCTTGTCGGGGTTGCCGTTCATCGCCTCGTGGTGGCGCCCGTTGTACAGGTCCCACTGCCACTGGTTGGCGGACAGGACCGGGCCGGAGGCGGCGGCCTTGCTCCACCAGGTGGCGCCGCCGAGCCGGGAGTCCAGCGCCTGGTACAGGCCCTTGACCACGGTCGGCGCCTTGTCGGAGGTGAAGCCGGTCAGCGGGTGTCCGTACTCGCTGACGACGGCGGTGGTGCCGAGCGCGGAGGCGCGGTCGCGCACGGTGGCGAAGTCGGTGGAGTACTGGCCGTCCTGGGCCTTGCCGGGCATGAAGACGCCGGAGATGGCCTTCTGGTCGTAGAAGTGCGTGTTGAACACATAGCGGGAGCCGATGGCGCCGGCGTCGAGCAGTCCGCCCTCGTGGCGCTGGAAGTCGATGTTGGAGTTCCAGAACAGGTTGGGCTCGACGAAGGCGGGCTTGTCGGTCCAGCCGGCGGCGTCCATGCGCGCCCGGAACTTCTCATAGAACGGCCACAGGACGTCCTTCTCCCAGGCGCGGCTGGACTGGCCGCTGTCGTAGCGGCCCGCGTACGGCTCGTTGTACGGATCGAAGCCGACGACGCGGGCGAACTCGTCCGCGGTCAGATGGCCGGCGAGGTAGGCCATCGTCTTCTCGGCGGTGGCCAGGAAGGCGTCCTGGACCCGGACGGGCCCGGCGGAGGTCTCGAGGGTGCGGTTCTTCCAGAAGTCGCGGGTGGCGTCCTGGACGGCCGGGTTCTGGGTGATGTTCTGGCCCCAGTGGACACAGATGCCGCAGGACTCCTTGGCGTAGCCGCCGGCCTTGACGACCCACTGGGGCGCGCCGTCGCCCGAGTACCAGCTGTCCTTGTCGAACAGGTGGCGGGAGTAGAGGTCCTGGTGGAAGTCGGGGTAGATCCGGATCCCGGCGTCCAGGAAGGCCCGCATCTGCTCGGTGGCCCTGCGCAGATACTCCTCGTCGACCTTGCCGGGCTCGGGCTCGGCGTGGGCCCAGGACAGCAGGAAACGGACGGAGTTGGCGCCGGTGAGGCCGCGCATGGCCTGGGCGGACTTCCGGGCGTCGGCGGCGTCCGCGAACGGCAGGCCGTCGTTCTCCGCCAGCTTGACCTCGCCGGAGACATTGAATCCGCGCAGGACGACCTCGCGCCCGTGGCCGTCGGTGAACCGGCCGCTCTGTACGGAGATCCGGTCCGCGGCCGGGCCGTCGGACCAGGGCGGCTCGGCCGCGGCCGCCGTGCCGCCCGGGGCGGTGACCGCCGCCATCAGCAGCAGGGCGGCCGCCCCGAGCAGTCGTGCGCGGCCCGTTCGGAGACGAACTCTCATCCCGTGCGTCACTGTGGTCGCCATGAACCTACCGTCGGGTAAACATGAGCGTCCGTCAACATATCTGGCGCACGAAGGCGGATGAGCCCCTCCTCCCGCTCAGTCCCGGAGCGCTTCTACGCACGGGCTTCCCTCGTCACTGCTCGCTCCTTCGTCGCTGCGCGGCTCCTCAGTCCAGCCCGCGCAGCGCTCCGAAACACGCTCACCCGGTCAGCGGTGGCCGAACCAGTCCATCGCGGGCAGGGCCTTGTCGCCGTAGTCGAACAGCGCCTGGTTCTCCCAGGCGTTACCGGAGCCCGGGTCGGTGGGGTCCCAGCCGCTGCCCTTGACCGCGGTCCAGGCCGGCTCCCAGTAGACGACGCCGAGCCCCCGGCCACCCGGCACCGCCTCCACCACGTTCATCACATCGCGCAGGTTGGCGGCCTGCCCCGCGGGGGTGGCGGGGTAGCCGTCGACGAGCTGGTCGGCGGTGGCGACGTTGTTCGCCAGGCCGTCGTCGTTCGCGAGGGTGTGGGCGTAGGCGGTCTCGGCGACCAGCACCGGCTTGCCGTAGCGGGCCGCCACATCGTCCAGGTTGGCCTGGAGATCGGACAGCGGGCCGTGCCAGTAGCCGTAGTACGACAGGGCGATGACGTCGAACGGCACCTTCTGCGCGACCGCCTGGTCGAACCACCACCTCGTGCCCCCGTTGTCCCCGCCCTTGGCCAGGTGCAGCGCGACCCTGGTGCCGGACGAGACGGCCTTGGCGGCGTTGGCACCGGAGGTGAGCAACCCGGCGAGTTGCGAGAAGTTGCTCGTGGAGCCCTCGGGCCAGAGCATGCCGCCGTTGATCTCGTTGCCGATCTGGACCATGTCGGCCGTGGTGCCCTGCGCCTTGAGCGCGCTGAGCACGTCGTACGTGTGGTCGTACACGTCCTGCTTGAGCCGGCTGTAGTCGTGCCCGGCCCAGGCGGCGGGCTTGGTCTGCTTGCCGGGGTCGGCCCAGCTGTCGGAGTAGTGCAAGTCGATCAGCAGCTTCATGCCCTGGGCCTTGGCACGCTTGGCCATGGCCGCCACCCTGGCCTTGGTGTTGTAGCCGTCGGCCGGGTTCACCCACACCTTCAGCCGCGCGTAGTTCATACCGGAGGCGCGCAGGATGGCCAGGGCGTCGCCGCTCGTGCCGTTGGCGGACCGGTAAGTGGCGCCGAAGGCCTCGTTCTTCGCGAGGGTGGACACGTCCCCGCCCTTGATCGCGAGCCCCGTGCCGCCTTTGGTGAAGGTGAGGTCGTCCAGGTTGGCCCACTCCCCCGCGTGGGCGTCGGAGTTGAGGCTGATGGTGCACTGGCCACTGGTGACCGTGACCGAGGTGACCAGGCGGATCCACCTGCCGTTCGGGGTAGGCGGCAGATCGGTACGCTGCTCGGCGCCGCCGCAGTCGCGCAGGGCGAGGTACGCGGCGTTCTGTCCGCCGCTGGAGCGCACCCAGGCGGTGAGGGTGTACGTGCCGTTCGCGAGGCCGGAAAGATACTGGTAGGTCTGCACCTTGTACGCCGAGGGGGACCAGTGGGACAGCCGGTAGCCGCCGCTGTGACCGCCGGCCTCGGAGTAGGAGGCGTTGTTGTTGCCGGTGGCGGAGTAGGTGCTCCAGCCGGACGGGGTGGCGGTGCCGGTGCCGTCGGCCTCGAATCCGGTATTGGCCAGGGTGCTCGCGGCGTGTGCGGCCGGCGCGGGGAGCGCGGTCAGCAGCAGCGCGCCGAGGGCGGGGAGCGCGGCGGTTCGCAGCAGGGTGCGGGTGGTGCTCCGTATGTCGTGCATCGTCGAGTCCCTTCGACAATGAGCGAGTGGGGGTATGGGCGGTTCAGCCGTCCAGGCGCAGCACGCGGACGGTGCCCGCGGGCACCGCGAGGTGTCCAGCGCTGCGCTCGCCGGTGAGCAGTTCGGTGCCGGGCGTGGGGTGGGGCACCTTGGCGTCGGTGTCGCCGTGGTTGATCGCGAAGAGGTAGCTGCCGCTGTCGCCGGTGCGGTGCACCACCTCCACGTCGCGGGGCAGGTCGGGGCGGTCCGCGAGGCCCGCGTCGGCGCAGACGGGGGCGAGCAGGGTCGCCAGGTCGTGAGGGGCGAGCCGGGTGGAGAGGTACCAGGCGGTGCCCCGGCCGAGCCGGTGGCGGGTGACGGCGGGGTGGCCGGCGGCGAAGCCGTCGGCGTAGGTCCACACGGTCTCGGCACCGCGCTCCACCACGATCTCGGTCCAGACATCGCCGGTGAGTTCGGCCCCGCCTGGACCGGTCAGGCGCACCCGCCCGCCCTCGGCGAGCGGGGAGAACTCCTCGACCACCAGGCCCAGGACGTCGCGCAGCGCGCCGGGGTAGGGGCCGGGGTGCACGGCGTCGTGTTCGTCGACGATGCCGGAGAAACAGGAGACGATCAGGGTGCCGCCGCCCTCGACATACGCGCGCAGGTTGTCCCCGGCGCGTGCGGTGGCGAGGTAGAGGGCGGGCACGACGACGAGCGGATAGCCGCTCAGGTCGGCCTCGGGGTGGGCGAAGTCGACGGTGAGGTGGCGGTCGTAGAGGGTCTCGTAGAAGCTGTCGGCGCGTTCGCGCGCGTCCAGGTCCTCGCTCGGCCGCCACTCCAGCCGCTGCGCCCACCAGGACTGCCAGTCCCAGACCATCGCCGCGTCGGCCACCGTGCGGCTGCCCCGCACCTCGCCCAGCTTGGCGAGGTCCGCCCCGAGCGCCACGACCTCGCGCCATACGCGGCTGTCGGTGCCGGCGTGCGGGAGCATCGCCGAGTGGAACTTCTCCGCGCCGCGCCGTGACTGGCGCCACTGGAAGAACAGGGCGCCCTCGGAGCCGCGGGCCACGTGCCCCAGGCTGTTGCGGGCCATCTCCCCGGGCCGCTTGGCGGGGTTGCGCGGCTGCCAGCTGACGCCGCTGGTGGAGTGTTCGAGCAGCAGCCAGGGCGCGCCGCCGGCGACGGAGCGGGTCAGGTCGGCGGCCATGGCGAGGTTGACGTGGGTGCGGCGGCCGTCGGTGATCAGATAGTGGTCGTTGGTGACCAGGTCGACCTCCCGGCCCCAGGCCCAGTAGTCGGCCGAGTCGCACTGGCTGAGCGCGGTCATGAAGTTGGTGGTGACCGGGATGCCCGGGGACAGCCGGCGCAGGATGTCGCGCTCGGCGGTGAAGTTGGCGCGCATGGTGGCGTCGGCGAAGCGGGCGTAGTCGAGCCGCTGGGCGGGGTTGGCGACGGTGGGGGTGGCGCGCGGCGGGTTGATCTCCTCGAACGCGCCGTAGCGCTGGCCCCAGAAGGCGGTACCCCAGGCGTCGTTGAGCGCGTCCAGGGTGCCGTAACGCTCGCGCAGCCAGTGGCGGAAGCCGTCCGCGCAGGTGTCGCAGTAGCAGGCGCCCACCGGCACTCCGTACTCGTTGTGCACGTGCCACAGGGCGAGCGCGGGGTGGTCGCCATAGCGCCGGGCGAGCTGTTCGGTGATGGCGGCCGCGGCCCGGCGGTAGGCGGGCGAGCTGTGGCAGATGGCGCCGCGTGAGCCGAACTCGTAGCGCACGCCCTCCCGGCTGACCGGCAGGGCCTCGGGGTGGGCGCGGTAGAACCAGGCGGGCGGGGCCACGGTGGGCGTGCCGAGGTCGACGGCGATGCCGGCCTCGTGGAGCAGGGCCAGCAGCCGGTCCAGCCAGCCGAAGTCGTGGCGTCCGGGCTCGGGTTCCAGCAGCGCCCAGGAGAAGATGCCGACGCTGACCATGGTGACCCCGGCCTCGCGCATCAGCCGGATGTCCTCGGGCCAGAGGGATTCGGGCCACTGCTCGGGGTTGTAGTCGCCGCCATAGGCGAGGCCGACCATCAGACCTCCACTCCTGGGAATCACTGGGAACGTGCACAGACCACAGAGCAGCGGCCGCCCCCAGATAACCGCATGGCAACGAGCATTGACAAGCGTCAACCATGTTTCTCTACTGTGAACGCTCACAGATCGCCCAAGGAGGCATTCGTGAACCATCACCCCGTCAACCTTCGCTTCGTCGCGGTATCGGTCGCGGCCGCCTTGTCGGCCACCGGCCTGCTCACCGGCTGCGGTTCGTCCGGTGACTCGGCCGATTCGAACGGTCCGGTCGAGCTGACCTACTGGGCCTGGGCACCCGACCTCGACAAGGTCGCGGCGATCTGGAACCAGGACCACCCGGACATCAAGGTGACGGTCAAGAAGCAGGCGTCCGGCGACGACCTCGTCACCAAGATCATCACAGCCGCCAAGGCACACAAGGCCCCGGACCTGGTGCAGGCCGAGTACCAGGCGCTGCCCACCCTGGTCAGCAACGACGTCCTGGCCGACATATCCGGTCAGGTGGGCGACGCCGAGGGCGAGTTCCCCGCGGGCGTCTGGCGCCAGGTCACCCTCGGCTCGGACGCGGTCTACGCCCTGCCCCAGGACTCCGGGCCGATGATGCTGTACTACCGCAAGGACCTGTTCCGGCAGTACGGCCTCCAGGTCCCCACCACCTGGGAGGAGTTCGCGGCCACCGCCCGCAAGCTCAAGGAGAAGGCCCCCGACAAGGCCCTCACCACCTTCTCCGCCAATGACTCCGGGCTCTTCGCGGGCCTCGCCCAGCAGGCCGGCGCCAGTTGGTGGACCACCCAGGGCGACAAGTGGAAGGTGGCCATCGACGGCGCCGCCACCCGCAAGGTCGCGAACTTCTGGGGCGGCCTGGTCAAGGAGGGGGCCATCGACAACCAGCCGATGTACACCCCGGCCTGGAACAAGGCGCTCAACACCGGCAAGCAGATCGCCTGGGTCAGCGCGGTGTGGGCCCCCGGCACCCTCAAGACCGCGGCCCCCGACACCCAGGGCACATGGGCCATGGCACCCCTCCCCCAGTGGAGCGAGGGCTCGAACTGGACCGGCAGCTGGGGCGGCTCCTCCACCGCCGTCACCAACGACAGCGCGCACAAGGACGCCGCCGCGAAGTTCGCGAAGTGGCTCAACACCGACCCGAAGGCGGTCGCAGCGCTGGTGAAGGAGAGCGACGTCTACCCGGCCGCCACCGCCGCGCAGACCGGCGACGCGCTGAAGAAGGCGCCTGACTTCTTCCCCGGCCAGCCCGACTTCTACGCCGAGGTCGCCAAGATCACCGAGGGCATCGCGCCCGCCGCCTGGGGGCCGAACGTCAACGTCGCGTACGCGTCCTTCAACGACAACTTCGGCAAGGCCGCCAAGAACAAGTCCGATTTCGGCGCCGCGCTGGCGGCCATGCAGCAGGCCACCGTCGCCGATCTGAAGAAGCACGGCTTCGAGGTCGCCGAGTGACCCTGCGCCCTCTGGGGCACGGTCCGCGCCGCGCCCCCTATGTCTTCCTCCTCCCCGCGATCCTGCTCTTCGCATGCCTGTTCGCGCTGCCCATCGGCTACGCCCTCTACCTCAGCCTCCGCAAGATCGACGTCAAGGGCCTGGGCCTCGGCAAGGGCTCCCGTGAGGAGGTGTGGGCCGGTCTCTCCAACTACACCGACGCGCTGCACGACCCGGAACTGCTCGACGGCGCCCGGCGCGTCCTCGGCTACGGCCTGATCGTCGTGCCCACGATGCTGGGCCTGGCCCTGCTGTTCGCGCTGCTGCTCGACGCCGACCGGCGGGGCCGCAAGGACACCCTGCTGCGCGGCTTCTCACGGCTGGCGATCTTCCTTCCGTACGCGATCCCCGGTGTGGTCGCCGCGCTGCTGTGGGGGTTCCTCTACCTGCCCGATGTGAGCCCGTTCCACTATCTGCTCGGCAAGGCGGGGCTGCCGCGGCCCGAGCTGCTGGACGGCGGCGGACTCTATGCGTCCATGTCCAATATCGCGGTGTGGGGCGGCAGCGGCTTCAACATGATCGTGATCTACACCTCGCTGCGCTCCATACCCGCCGAGGTCTACGAGGCGGCCCGGCTCGACGGGTGCTCCCAGCTCCAGATCGCGCTGCGCATCAAGATCCCCATGGTGACCCCGTCCCTGGTGCTCACCTTCTTCTTCTCGATCATCGCCACCATGCAGGTGTTCAACGAGCCGACCACCCTCAAACCGCTCACCAACTCGGTCTCCACCACCTGGAGCCCCCTGATGGTGGTCCATCAGAAGGCCTTCGTCGAGGGCGATGTGTACGCGGCCGCCGCGACCTCGTTGATCATCGCGGTCGTCACCCTGGTCCTGTCCTTCGGTTTCCTGAGGGTCGCGGGCGCCCGCACCCGCCAGGGAGGCTCCCGATGAGCACCACCACGGCCGTCCGCGCCCGCCCCTCCTGGATCCCCACCGCCCTGTTGCTGCTCGGCGCCGTCTACTGTCTGCTGCCGGTCGCCTGGGTCGTGATCGCCTCCACCAAGAGCGGACCCGAGCTCTTCTCCACGTTCACCTTCCTGCCGGGCAGCGGATTCGCGGACAACATCGCCGACCTGTCCGCGTACCGCGACGGCGTGTACTGGAAGTGGATGGCCAACTCGCTGCTGTACGCGGGGCTCGGCGCGCTGCTGTCCTGCGCCGTCTCGGCCCTGTCCGGCTACGCCCTGGCGCGCTACCGGTTCCGTGGCCGCGAGGCCATCTTCAACATCCTGCTGACCGGTGTGCTGATGCCCCCGGTGATCCTCGCCGTGCCGCAGTACCTGCTGCTGGCCAGGGCCGACATGGCCGACACCTATCTGTCGGTGCTGCTGCCGAACATCCTGTCGCCGTACGGGATCTATCTGGCGCGGATCTACGCGTCCGCGGCCGTCCCCGCCGAGATGGTCGAGGCGGGGCGGATGGACGGCGCGGGAGAGTGGCGGATCTTCCGCTCGGTGGCGCTGCCGATGATGCGGCCCGGCCTGGTCACGGTCTTCCTCTTCCAGTTCGTGACCATCTGGAACAACTTCCTGCTGCCGTACATCATGCTGGGCGACGACGAGAAGTTCCCGGTCACCCTGGGGCTGTTCACCCTGCTGAGGCAGGGCGCCGCCACCCCGGCCCTGTACACCCTCGTCATCACCGGAGCGCTGCTGGCGATCATCCCGCTCATCGCGCTGTTCCTGGTCATCCAGCGGTTCTGGAGTCTGGATCTGCTCTCCGGGGCCGTAAAGTCCTGACCGACGAAGCGATGTCTGGAGAGATAAGAACGCGCATGAGCCGCACCGGCAACAGCACCCCCGGCCGACGACGGCCGCCGACCATCCATGACGTGGCGCGCGAGGCCGGGGTCTCGCGCGGCACCGTCTCGCGCGTCCTCAACGGCGGGCACTATGTGAGCCCGGCGGCGCTGGAGGCGGTCAACGCCGCCATCCGCAGGACCGGCTATGTCGTCAACCGGCACGCCCGTTCGCTGATCACCGGCCGGTCGGACTCGGTGGCCTTCCTGCTCACCGAGCCACAGGAGCGGTTCTTCGAGGACCCCAACTTCAGTGTGCTGCTGCGCGGCTGCACCCAGGCGCTGGCCGCACACGACATCACGCTGCTGCTGATGAGCGCGAGCGACGAGCCGGAGCGACGGCGGATCATGCGCTTTCTCACCGGCGGCCATGTCGACGGGGTGCTGCTGGTCTCCAGCCACTCCGGCGACCCGCTCGCCACCCGGCTGCGGAAGGCCGGGGTGCCGCTGGTGGCCTGCGGCAAACCGCTGGTCCCCAGCCCGGAGATCGCCTACGTCGCCGCCGACGACCGGGCCGGGGCCCGCGACATGGTGCGCCATCTGCTGGACAGCGGGCGCCGCCGCATCGCGACCGTCACCGGCCCGCTGGACACCCCCGGCGGCGTCGACCGGCTCGCCGGATACCGCGAGGAGCTCGCGGCGGCGGGCCTGGCGGCGGACGAGGAGCTGGTGGTCTCCGGCGACTACAGCCGCGCCGGCGGCGAGCGGGCGGCGGCCGAGCTGCTGGAGCGGGCGCCCGGCCTGGACGCCGTCTTCGTCGCCTCGGACCTGATGGCCCAGGGCGTGCTGGCCGCGCTGCGGCGGACCGGGCGGCGGGTGCCCCAGGACGTCGCCGTGGCCGGGTTCGACGACTCCCCCGCCGCGCTGGCCGCCAGCCCCGGTCTGACCACGATCCGCCAGCCGTGGGAGCGGATCACCGCCGAGATGGTGCGGGTGCTGCTGGCGCAGATCGGCGGCGAGAAGCCGTCCGGGGTCATCCTCCCCACCGAACTCGTGATCCGGGAATCGGCCTGAGGCGCCGAGGCGCGGGCGCCGTGTGTGCCGCGGCGCCCGCGCCCCCTCCCGCTGTGCGGCCGTGTGGCGGCGCGCTACCGCGCGAAGCCGCGGCCCAGCTGCGCGCCCGACTCGGGGCCGCCCAGCGCGTTCGGCCCGAAGGAGACGACTCCGGTGGTGGTCAGCCCGCCCGTGCCGCCGCGCAGCACCCAGGCCGCGCCGCTCGAGGTGTAGGTGCCGTCCTCGTCGGGCGCGCCCACGGCCAGGTCGTCCTTGCCGTCGCCGTCGGTGTCCCCGAGCCGCACGGCCGCGCCGAAGTGGTCCCCGGCCTCCGCCGCGCCCGGGACGCCTGCGGTGTCCTGGGTGAACGCCTGGGCGCCGGTGCCGCTGACACCGCCCGCGCCGCCGTAGAGCTGTACGACGCTGCCCGCGTCCACGCCGCCGTCCAGGTCCTCGTACGGGATGCCGACCGCGACGTCCGCGTATCCGTCGCCGTTGACGTCACCGGCGCTCAGCGAGTAGCCGAACTGGTCGCCGTCCTCGTTCACCCCGGGCACGCCCGCGGTGTTCTGGTCGATGACCTTGGTGCGGGTGGCGCCGGGGCCGCTCGCGGAGCCGTAGAGGACCTTGATGGTGCCGTGGTCGTACGGCAGGTTCTCCACCACGTTGCCGGGGACGGTCCGGATGATCAGGTCGGCGTAGCCGTCCTTGTCGACGTCGCCGATGGTGCCCGAGGCGGCGTGGTCGATCCGGGTCGGTGCCGAGCCCAGGCCACTCGCGCCGCCCTTCCAGTACAGGCTCGCCTCGGACATCTCCTCGAAGGCGTGGTTGGTGACCAGGTCGTCGGAGCCGTCGCCGTTGATGTCGCCCGCGACCATCTCGGTCGGGCCGAAGGTGCGGCCCGTGTTCAGGGTGTTCGCGGTGGCCGCGGCGCCCTGGCGGGTGAACGGGCCGTACAGGACGCGCAGTTCGCCCTCGCCGGTGCCCTCCGCGACCAGGTCGGCGTGGCCGTCGCCGTTGAAGTCGCCTCCGGTCAGGCCAGGGCCGTCTGTGCTGGTCTGGTCGGACAGCGCGGTGCCGCCCGTCAGCCCGCCCGCCGAGCCCCACAGGACGGTGACGGGCGAGTCGCCCTGGGACTGCACGGCCAGGTCGGTGTAGCCGTCGCCGTCCAGGTCCCGGGCGACCGTGCGGTAGCCGAACCAGGCCCCGTCCGCCGGGTCGCCGGGGACACCCGCGGTCGCCCGGCTGATGATCTGACGGTGGGTGGTGTCCGCCCCGGTGGCCGAGCCGTAGACCACCGCGACATAGCCGGCGCGGGTCTTGCCGCCGACCGTGGCGGCGGGGGCCGAGACGACGAGGTCCGGGTGGCCGTCCTTGTTGAAGTCGGCCCGCGGCGCGGCCCCGGCGAGGGAGGTGCCGGTGGCGCCCCGCTCGGCGGCGCCCGCGGCCGAAGCGGACAGTAAGGCCGGGGTGGTCACAAGTGCGGCCACCATCGCGCAGCGCACGGCGGTGGCAATGGAGCGATGACGCACAAGTCCTCCTGCTGTTGGTACAGGTTTCATCTCGGGTACACCCTGGAGGACTGCCGATCGGCGGCGACGGTTGTGCGCCGGGCGCGATCAATCTGTGTGTGACGCGTCGGCCGGCACGGGCTCCTCGACGTCCGGCTCATCCGTGTCCAGCTCGTCCGTCCGCTCCTGGACGTACCGCAGGATGCCCATCATGTGCTGGTCGGCGATGGTCCCCGGGGCGGCGGCCACACAGTCCGTCAGCTCCTTGGTGAGGGCCTCGGCGTCGATTCCGGCGCCGATCATCACCAGTTGGGTCATCCGCGCCTCGCCGGGCGCCCACTCCGAGGGATGGAAGCGGAGGTAGGAGCCGACCGCGTGCAAGGCGAACTTCCGGTCGTGGCCCGGGGCGGCGAAGTGGATGAACCCCTTCATCCGGTAGAGCCCGGCGGGCCGGCCGTCGAGGAACTCCAGGAACCGGCGTGGGTCGAGCGGCCGGTCGGCGGTGAATTCCACGCTCTGGTACGCGTGGTGGAGGTGTTCGTGCCAGTCGTGCTCGTCCGTGCACACCTCGGCGAAGGAGAGCTGGCGGTAGCGCTCCCCGCCCGGTGCGCCGGGGCCGCGGTCGAAGAGGAAGCCGGGGTCCACGCGCCCGTGTTCGGCGGTGACCACGGGGGCGCCCGGGGCGATGCGGGCCAGCGTCTCCAGCACCCGGGCGCGCTCCTGCTCCGAAACGCGGTCGGCCTTGTTGAGCACCACCGCGTCGGCGGCGCGCACATGGCGGTCGAGCTCCGGGTGGCGCTCGCGGGTGTTCTCGAACTCCGCGGCGTCGACGACCTCGATCAGCCCGCCGTACAGGATGTGCTCGTTCTCGCTGGAGAGCAGCGTACGGATCATGCTCTGCGGCTCGGCCAGACCGCTGGCCTCGATCACGATGACCTCGATGCCGAGCGACGGCTCGGTGAGCCGGGCCAGCATCTCGTCCATCTCGGTGGAGTCCGCGGCGCAGCACAGACAGCCGTTCTCGATCGGGATCATGGAGTCGACCTGGCCGGCGACGGCCATCGCGTCGATGTTGATGCTCCCGAAGTCGTTGACGATGACCCCGATGCGGGTGTCCACGCTGCCGCGCAGCAGGTGGTTGAGCATGGTGGTCTTTCCGGAGCCCAGGAAACCAGTGACGAGAACGACCGGGATCCGCCTGGTGGTCAAGGTTGCGACTCCGTTGCAGCGATGCGTGTGCGGCGACTCATGGGGGGGTGGTTGAGGCCGCTCATCCTATCCGGCGTACGGGGCGAGGCCGGACCGCAGCATGGCGAAGGCCCGGTCGGCGGCGGCCACCGCGCCCGGGTGGACCTCGTCCGCGGTCGCACCGGCGTCGATCCGGCGCCAGTTGTCCAGGGCGAGGATCCGCTGGACCGCGATGATCTGCCCCGCCGCGAGCCGCGGCGTCAGGTCGTCCGGCTCGCCGCCCCCCGTCGGCGCCGCGCCCAGCGCCGCGCCCAGCGCCGCGGCCAGCGCCGCCTCCGATCTGCTGACGTAGTCGAACAGCCGGGCCACCAGGCTGGGCGTGCCGTACAGCAGCCGGTGGTACGCCAGGACACCCTCCGCGTCGCTCAGGCCGGTGACCGGGTCGCGCCGCTCCAACCCGGTCAGGAAGTGCTGCCGCAGCGCGGCCAGAGGCGACTGCCCCGCCGGGCGCTCCCGCACCACCCGGCCCGCCTCGTCCTCGTGGTCGGCGAACCGGTGCAGCACCAGGTCCTCCTTGGTCGGGAAGTAGCGGAAGAGGGTGGGCTTGGACACCTCGGCCGCGGCCGCCACATCGGCGACGGACACCTGGTCGAAGCCGTGCCGCAGAAACAGGGAGATCGCCGTTTCGGAGATCGTCCGGTACGTCCGCTGCTTCTTGCGTTCCCGCAGGCCCGTCTCACCGCTCATGGGACGCAACCGTAACCCCCGCAGGGGCGATGACCAGTCTCGGCCACGCGCGCCGCCCCGGCGGTCGAACGGTTCCTCGTCCGCAGCCGTGCTCGCTCCACCGCCAGGTCGGCATCAACTCCGCAAGCCATACCATTCCGCGCCACTGGACTCTAGTGGGATCCTGGCCGACTTGCGCCTGTCAGCCGTCTTCCGCAGCCACCCGCCGGGTCCTTAAGCTCTCAACAAGAGAGACGGCTGATGCACCTGCGCCACACGATGCCCGTGTGACCCGGGCCGGGCCCCGCGCACCACGATCAGCGCCGAGCGCCGACTCTTCGACACACACGGCTCGTCGCCTGCCCCACACCCGCCGCCCCTGGCGAGCTCCGGCACGTTCAGTCGAATTTCAAGTCGAACACTGCACGATATACCGAACATCTGGCTTGGCACGCCGGCCACGTGCGCCCCCATGCCCGGACAAAGCGGCACACACCGGCGGTTGGCCCCCATCACCGCGGAGGGAATCGACACCATGCACCAGGAACCGAGCGAACGGGCCGCGGCACCGGCCTGGTCCGCACACCCGCTGCACGAGCTGTCCGAGGACGACCGCCACCTCTTCCAGAGATTCGGCCGGGGCCCGGTGGCGGCGGTGCCCCACGCCTGTGTCCACCACGCCTTCGAACGGCACGCCGCCACCGATCCGTTCGCCCTCGCGGCCGAACACCTCGGCGCCACCATCACCTACGGAGAGCTGGACCGGCAGGCGAACCGGCTGGCGGCACATCTGGCCGGGCTCGGTGTGCGCCCCGGCGACCATGTCGCGTTATGCGTGCGGCGCTCCATCCCCATGCTGGTCGGCCTGCTGGCCGTGCTGAAGGCCGGAGCCGCGTACGTACCGCAGGACGCCGGGCTCACCCCACGCCCCCAGCTGGACCATGTCATCCGCACCTCCCGGGCCCGGGTGATCCTCACGACGTCCGGCTTCGCGGAGCGGATACCGGTGCCCGAGGGCCATGTCCTCGTCGCGATCGACACCGTGATGGCGGAGCCGCTGGACCGCGCCCGGGACACCGTCGCGTTCCGGCCCGCCCGGCCGCCGCGGGGCGACGACGGGTGCTATGTGCTGTTCACCTCCGGCACCACCGGACGGCCCAACGGGGTCACCGTCACCCACCGCAACGTCTGCAACATCCTGCTGACCGCCCCCGGCGACCTCGGCATGCGACCGGGAACGCGGGTGGGCCAGATCCTCAATGTGGCGTTCGACATGGCCGCGTGGGAGATCCTGGGCTGCCTGAGCCACGGCGCCACGCTGGTCATCCGCGGCAAGGACATCGCCGAGACCGTACGGCGGGTGGACGTGGTCATCGCCACCCCGACCGTGCTCAGCCGGCTCGACCCCGACCAGTGCCGGCAGGTGCGGGTGGCGGCCGTGGCCGGGGAGCCGTGCCCGCGCCGGCTCGCCGACCGGTGGGCCCGCTTCTGCGCCTTCTACAACGCGTGCGGCCCGACCGAGACCACCATCGTCAACACCATGCAGCGCCACGACCCGGCCGCGCTGCGGCTGACCATCGGCCGTCCCACCCCCAACAACACCGTGTACGTCCTGGGCCCCGACCGCCGGCCCTGCGCCATCGGCGAGACGGGCGAGATGTGGGCGGGCGGCGACGGGGTGTCCGCCGGGTACCTCCGCAACCCCGAGCTGAACGCCGAGCGCTATGTGCCCGACCCCTTCCTGGGTGGGGGCCGGATGATGTTCCGCACCCGCGATCTGGGCCGCTGGACACCCGACGGCGAGCTGGAACACCTGGGCAGAACCGATGACCAGGTGAAGGTGCGCGGGTTCCGCGTGGAGTTGGACTCCGTCTCGGCGGTACTGGAGTCACTGCCCGGCTGCGCCCGCGCGGTGACGCTGAAGCCGGACGACACCGGCCTGGTGTCCTTTGTCTCGCCCGCCCACCTCGACCCCGAGGCGGCGCGGCGGGCCGTCGCCACGGCCCTCCCCTACTACTGCGTGCCGCGGGCGGTGCACCCGATGGCGGCGCTGCCGCTCACCAGCCGCGGCAAGGTCGACAAGGTGGCGCTGCTGCGGCTGGCCGCCGAGCGCCGGACGAGTGGCGAGGTGGCGTCGTGACCACTGCCCGCACCGCGGCCCCGGCGCACCGGGCACAGGTGGCGCTGCCGCCGCCGACCTCGCTGCCGCGACGGCTCCTCAAGCATCCGCGCCTGATGCACTACAACCGGCTGATCCTGCTGGTGTGGACGGTCAACCTGGCCTTTCTCGCCACCCGCCCGGACGGGGGCCTCGGGCCGCGGACCCTCTCCCACGCCGCGCTGGCGAACTTCCTGCTGGCGATCGTGGTCCGCCAGCAGTACGTCATCAATCTGCTGTTCCGGCTCGCCACCGCGGCGCCCACCAGCTGGCCGCTGCGGATCCGTTGGGCCCTGGCCAAGGTCTACCACTTCGGCGGGCTGCACGTCGGCGGGGCCACCGCCGGCGCCCTGTGGTTCCTGGCCCTGGTCGGCTCCCTCACCCGGCACGGGGCGCCGGCCGCCACGCTCGCCGTCTCGTACGCGCTGCTCGGGCTGCTGGTGGCCATCGTGGCCACCGCGCTGCCGCCCTTCCGGGCGCGGTTCCACGACCACTTCGAGAAGGCACACCGCTTCGGCGGCTGGGCGGCGCTCGCGCTGCTGTGGGCGCAGACCGTGCTGACCACGCTCGACGAGCGGGGCGGCGGCTCCGCCGCGGACGCCCTGCTGACGGCCCCCGAGCTGTGGACCGTGGCCGTGCTGACCTTCAGCGTGGCCCTGCCGTGGCTGCGGCTGCGCCGGGTGCCGGTGGCCATCGAGCGCCCCTCCTCGCATGTGGCGCTCGTCCGCTTCGACCACGGCGTGACACCGTTCGCCGGGTCGTCCACGGCCGTCAGCCGCAACCCGCTGCTGGAGTGGCACTCGTTCGCCAACGTGCCCGCCCCCGGCCAGGCGGGGTTCCGTCTCACCATCTCCCGCGCCGGGGACTGGACCGGGAAGTTCATCGACGACCTGCCCTCCCACGTCTGGGTCAAGGGCATCACCACGGCGGGCGTGGCCAACATCGAGACCCTGTTCACCAAGGTGATCTATGTGGCCACCGGCAGCGGCATCGGCCCGTGCCTGCCCCATCTGCTGGCCCGCGAGGTCCCGGCCCGCCTGGTCTGGGCCACCCGCGATCCGCGCCGGACCTACGGCGACGGGCTGGTCGACGAGATCCTCGCGGTCCAGCCCGACGCCCTGATCTGGGACACCTCCGAACACGGCAAGCCCGACATGGTCGAGCTGGCCTACGCCGCGTACGCCGAGTTCGGGGCGGAGGCGGTGATCTGCATCTCCAACAAGAAGCTGACCTGGCAGGTCGTCCACGGCATGGAGCGCCGTGGGATCCCCGCGTACGGCGCCATCTGGGACTCGTAGGGAGACACCATGGATGTCATCAAGATCGAACAGCATGGGCGTGTGGTCACCGCGCGGCTGCACCGCCCCACCGTGCTCAACGCGCTGAACAGCGAGGTGATGACGGAGCTGGTCGCGGCGCTGTCACCGCTGGACCTCGACCCGGACGTCGGCTGCTTCGTGATCACCGGGTCCGAGCGGGCCTTCGCCGCGGGGGCCGACATCAAGGAGATGGCGGCCAAGTCCTTCGCCGAGATGGCCGAGGAGGACTTCTTCGCGGGCTGGGAGGGGTTCGCCGCGCTGCGCACCCCGAAGATCGCCGCCGTCCGCGGCTATGCCCTGGGCGGCGGCTGCGAGCTGGCCATGATGTGCGATCTGATCCTGGCGGGCGAGTCCGCGGTGTTCGGCCAGCCGGAGATCAAGCTGGGCGTGATCCCGGGCATCGGCGGCACTCAGCGGCTGACCGGTCTGGTGGGCAAGGCCAAGGCGATGGATCTGATCCTCACCGGCCGGACGATGGACGCCCGGGAGGCCGAGCGCTGCGGACTGGTCTCCCGCGTGGTGCCGGACGAACGCCTCGCGCAGGAGGTGGCGGAGGCGGCCGCGGCCATCGCGTCGTACGGCAGGACCGCGGTCAGGGCCGCCCGCGAGGCGGTGGAGCGGGCCCTGGAGGTGGGGCTGCGCGAGGGGCTGCTGTTCGAACGGCGGACGTTCCACGCCCTGTTCGCCACCGAGGACCAGTCCGAGGGCATGCGGGCGTTTCTCGACAAGCGGGCCCCGCGCTTCACCGGCCACTGAGCCGGCAGCGCGGGCGAAAGCGCTTTCTGGCAGGATCTGCCGCAGCCGTCCCCGACCAGAAGGAAGCCAGCATGACCACGCGCCCGTCCGCCGTGCCGCTCCACTGCGACCAGGGCGGTACGGGCGCTCCCCCGCTGCTGCTGGTGCACGGCTGGGGCGGCGACGCCGGGGAGTGGGCACCGCACCTGGCCGCGTGGTCGCGCCGGCACCGTGTGCTCGCCCCGGACCTGCGCGGCCACGGTCGCTCCCCCGCGCCCCGCGAGGGCTACGGGCCGCGGGACTTCGCCGCCGATCTCGCGGCCCTGCTGCACCGCCTGGACACCGGTCCGGTCGTCGCCGTCGGCCACTCGATGGGCGGGCAGATCGTCACCGCCCTGGCCGTCGAGCACCCCGCGCTGGTACGGGCCGTGGTGGTGCTGGACCCGGCGTACGGCGCGGACGAGGCGGAGCTGGCCCGGGTGCCCGCCGAGCAGGAGGCGCTGCGCGCCGAGGGGGCCGGGTGGGCGCTGAAGTTCGTCCGCGGGGCTTTCGGGCCGCACACCCCGCCCGGGGTGCGGGCCCGGCATGAGCGGCTGATGGCGGCCATGGACCCGGAGGTGCTCGCCCGCTGCCGCGACGGGATGTATCTGGCGCCGGACGCCTTCGGGGCGCGGGCGGCGGCGCGGGCGTATCTGGCGCGCCGCCGCTGCCCGGTGCTGGGCGTGTACTCGAGCGAGGCGGCGGCCGACTGGGAGCGCGCCGCGCTCGCCCACCCGTACTCCCGCGTCGAGGCATGGCCGGAGTGCGGCCACTATCTGCACGAGGACCGACCGGAGGCGTTGATCGAGCTGGTCGAGGAGTGGACCGCCGGGCTCGGCGGGCCCGGGGCCGCGTAGCCCCTGTCCGGGCGGGTCCGGCCGGCGCCCCGTCCGGGCGGCTGAGGGGCGCCGGCCGGACGGGGCGGGGCGGTCAGGGGATCGCGACGCCGTTCTCGGCCGAGAGCCGGTCGATCTCGGCCAGTTCGGCGTCGGTGAACGCCGGCGAGTCGAGCACCGCCACGTTCTGCTCCAGCTGGGCGACGCTGCTCGCGCCGATCAGCACGGACACCACCCGCGGATCGCGCAGCACCCAGGCCAGCGCCAGCTGGGCGAGGGTCTGGCCACGGCCCTCGGCGAGCTTGTTGAGGGCGTGCAGCAGGGCGAGCCGCTGCTGGGTGAGCACCTCGCGCTTGAGGAAGTGGCCGACCGCCATGCGGGAGTCGGCGGGCACCCCGTTGAGATAGCGGTCGGTGAGCTGTCCCTGGGCGAGCGGCGAGAAGGCGATCACGCCGACCCCCGCCCGCTCGGAGGCCTCCAGTACCCCGCCCTCCACGTCGCGGTGGAGGAGGGAGTACGGGTGCTGGTTGATCAGGTACGGGGTGCGCAGCTCCTTCAGGATGGCGGTGGCCCGCTCGATGGCCTCGGGCGGATAGTTGGACAGGCCCGCGTAGAGCGCCTTGCCCTGCCGCACCGCGGTGTCCAGCGCGCCCATCGTCTCCTCGAGGGGCGTGTCCGGGTCGAAGCGGTGGGAGTAGAAGACGTCGACGTAGTCCAGGCCCATCCGGGTCAGGGACTGGTCGAGGCTGGCCAGGACGTACTTGCGCGAGCCGAATTCGCCGTACGGGCCCGGCCACATCAGGTAGCCGGCCTTGCTCGCGATGAACAGCTCGTCGCGGTACGGGCGGAAGTCCTGGGCGAAGATCGTGCCGAAGTTGGACTCGGCGCTGCCGGGCGGCGGGCCGTAGTTGTTGGCCAGATCGATGTGGGTGACGCCGAGGTCGAAGGCGCGGCGCAGGACCGCGCGCTGGGTCTCGAGCGGATGGGTGTCGCCGAAGTTGTGCCACAGACCGAGGGAAACCTTCGGCAGCAGCACCCCGCTGCGCCCACAGCGCTGGTACTGCATGGTTCCGTAGCGGTTCTCGGCGGCGAGATAGACCATGTGCGTCGTCCTCGTTCCCGTTCTGTTCTTGTCTCGTTTTCGACCTTGGTGTCAATCGTGGTCATTGTGCCAGGGCCGTGACCTCCGCCGCGGTCAGCGTCTTGCCGTAGACGCGGCAGTCGTCGAGCGCGCCCTTGAGGTACGGGTCGGGGTACTGGGACTTGCCGAGGTAGGCGGCGCGGATGTGGTTGCCGAAGTGGCGGGGCTCCACGGTGATCTGCGCGTTGCGGCCCACCTCGCGTCCGTTCACATACAGCACGGCGGTGCCCGCTCCGTAGGTCACGGCGACATGGGTCCACTGGCCGGTCGGCAGCGGGTCGGCCTCGATGCGCTGTTCTGCACCACCTCCGCCCGCGGTGATGGCGAAGCGCAGCTTGCCGGAGTCGGCGCGCGGGGTGAGGAACATGTTGGCGGTCACGCCCGTCCCGATGTCGAAGATCCGGGTCCACGCCGTGTCCTGGCTGTCCAGCCGCGCCCAGAGCGCCACGCTGTACGCGGTGGCCCCGGCCAGGAGGTCGTCGGCGAGGGCGACGTATCCGTCGGTGCCGCCCAGCGCGACGGCGCCTCCGGTCCGCCCGGCCGTCCAGGAGGCGCCGCCGGTGAGCGTGGCGGTCTTGCCGTTGCCGGTGGCGTCGGCGGCGCTGGTCCCGCCGGTCTCGTCGAAGCGATGCCAGGCGGCGAAGGCGGGCGGCGGGGTGGGCGGCTCGCCGGTCAGCCAGTACACGTTGTAGTTCTGGTGGTGGACACGGGCGACCGGGAGCAGGGTGACGGTCTCGCCACTCGCGGTGGCGGTGAACTTCAGCGTGGCGCCGGACTGCTGCCGCACCGAGTCCTTCACCAGCCGCGGCATGGTCATATTGGGGCGGTTGCCGTACGCCCCGGCGAGCACGACCGGCCCGTACAGCACGGCCTGGACGTCCGGGTCATCGGGCGTGGGGTCGAGCTTCAGCGCCATCGGCAGGGTCACCTCGACGCGGTCGCCGGCCTTCCAGGTGCGGTCGATGACCAGCCAGCTGCCGGGTTTGGGCTGGTCGGGGAGGGTGGTGCCGTTGAGCGCCGCGCGGGCGCCGGTGGCCCAGGAGGGGATGCGCACCCGCAGTTCGAGGGAGGCCGTGCCGGAGGCCACGGTGAGGGTGGTGGTCTGCTGGTCGGGGAAGCCGGTGGTCTGGCGCCAGATGATGCCCTTCTCCTGCCAGCGCAGCTCGGAGGGGATGAAGAGGTTCACCAGCAGGCTGCGGTCCGCGTAGGTGTAGATGGTGTCGGCGCACTTGGCCTGGGTCTCCATGCCGCTGCCGTGGTCGCAGGAGAAGTTGTTGTAGTCCGTGGAGTACTGGTTCGGGTCGGTGCCCATGAAGGACGGCTGCTGTTTGAAGGCGCCGGGTGCCAGGCCGGTGTAGTAGATGTTGAAGCCGTGGGCCGAGTCCGGGTCCTGCTCGCCCAGCATCTGGTTGAGGAGGGTGCGCTCGTAGTAGTCGAGCAGGTCGGTGCGGTCGGGCGCGTGGAAGTGGATCAGCCGGGTGAGCTTGAGCATGTTGTAGCTGTTGCAGTTCTCGCAGCAGTTGTTGGACAGCTGGGCGGCGATGGCGTCGGGCTCGTGGAACGCCTCGCCGTTGCTGTTGCCACCGATGACATAGGTGTGGTGGTCGGTGACGATCTTCCAGAAGTTCTCGCCGATGGTGCGGTAGCAGCCGGCCAGGCCCTGTTCCCACAGCCGCAGGGCGCCGACCATCTTGGGGATCTGGGTGTTGGCGTGCAACCCGGCGAGCTGGTCCTCGTTGCGGGCGAGCGGGTCGAAGACACGGGCGTGGGTGAAGCGCTCGGCGACCCTCAGCCACCGGGTGTCGCCGGTGATCGCGTGCAGATCGGCCAGCACCTCGTTCATGCCGCCGAACTCGGTCTGTAGCACCCGCTGCATCTGGTCGTAGCCGAGCCTGCCGGTGCGCGTGTCCACCCAGGCGGCCTGGCGCAGCACGACGTCCAGGGCCTCGGCGTTGCCCGCCAGCCGGTGCTGGTCGACCAGCCCGGCCATGATCTTGTGGATGGTGTAGTACGGCGCCCACACCCCGGAGCCGGACTCCAGTCGGTCGAAGAAGTCCTCCGGGAAGGCCGAGAGATAGCCCTGGCCATAGCCCGCTGCCGGGGATTTCGCCTGGCAGGCGGCGAGCGCGGACACCAGCTTGCGGCTCTTGTCCAGCAGCGCGGTGTCGCCCGTGTTGGCGTAGGTGAGGGCAAGACCGGACAGCAGATGGCCGGTGCTGTGGCCGCGCAGCTCGGTGGTCGGGCTCTCCCAGCCGCCGCAGGCCTGGGCGCTGCTGGGCAGGCCGACGTTGAGCCGGAAAGTGTGGAGCAGCCGGTCGATGTCGACGAACCGCAGATAGGCCGTGTTGCGGGACTGGTTGTCCTTGAAGGGGCCCGGCAGCAGGGTGACGGAGCCGAGCGGGAAGGGCCGGACGGCGGTGACCGCCCGCGCCCGGCCGCGGGGTGCGGCCGAGGCGGCCGGGGCGGCCGGGGCGGCCGCCAGGGCCGTGCCACCGGCCGCTGCCGTGAGCGCGACGGCCGCGGCGCCGGACGCCGTGGTGGCGAGGAAGTGCCGTCTGTCGACTGGTTCGTTCATGTTCTTCCCTCACAGAGGTTCGAAATTACGAACAATGTCCGACATGTTGCGCACGGTGACGCTACCGGCCCCTCCCTGGAAGTCAACAGTCCCAGCCGCACCAGGGCACCGGACCGGTCAGCCGCGCTTCCACTGCTGGTTGGTCCCGCCGGTGCAGGTCCACTGCACGATGGCGGCCTTGTCCGCGGTGGACTCGTCCGCGACGTCCAGACACTTGCCGCTGCTCCGGGAGGTCAGCCGGACATACCCGTCGCCGGTGTCCGTGGCCTGCCATTGCTGGCCGGCCGCCGTGCCGCAGGACGACTGGACGACCTTGGCGCCGTCGTCGGCGGAGCCGCCGCTGGCGGTCAGGCACTGGGAGCTGTGCCGGGCGATCAGCTGGACATAGCCGCCTCCGGCGTCCTTGGACCAGAACAGCTGGTTGCCGCCGCCGTTGCAGGTGTACTGCACAGCCGCGGTGCCGTCCGTCTGCGAGGCGGAGGTGATGTCGGCGCATTTGCCGCTGTGCCGCGCGACGAGGGTGCGGTACGGCCCGCCGGAGCCGGTCACGGTGCCCGCCTCGGTGTCGACGGCCAGCTGCGGAAACCAGTCCATCGTCATGGTGCGGGAGGTCGGGAAGGACAGCGGCAGCCACACATAGCGGGAGTCGTTGACCTTGCCGCCGAAGGAGTTGCCCCAGCGGTCGCCCAGATACAGATAGGACGTCGCCCCGTCGCCCTGTACCGGCAGGACGTACGCGGTCTGGGAGCCGTAGGCGGTGGCGTCGCCGATGTTCGCCATCTCGGTCCACGGCCCGGCCAGGTCGGTCGCGGTGGCGTACTTCTGCTGGTTGGGATTCCAGCCGGTGGCGCCGGAGGTCAGCATGAAGTAGACGTTGCCGCGCTTGAAGAGCGCGGGCGCCTCGCGGTGGCCGCCGGGCCACGGGTTGGCCACCAGGCTCGCCACGCCCGTGTAGTCGTCGGTCAGCCGGTAGATCTGGAGGTCGTAGTTCTCCCGGGCCGCCGAGACCATGTATCCGGTGCCGTCGTTGTCCTGGAACAGTGTGATATCCCGCGACATGTGCTGGTCGAGCGGGCGGAAGCTGCCCCGCCAGGTGTAGTCGCCGTCGACGGTCGGGGAGGTGGCGACCGCGGCGCGCGCCTCGCCGTAGTCGGTGCCGTTCTCCTTGTGCATCCACATGACGAACTGCTTGGTCCGCTGGTTGTAGAGGACCTTGGGGCGCTCGATATTGGCCTTCGCCAGCTCGGGGTCGGTCGCCTGCGTCAGGACGTGCCGGCGGAACTCCCAGCTCTTGAGGTCCTTCGAGCGGTAGGCGGACACATAGCGGAAGGTGTTGTCGGTGTTCCGGTTCTCGCCGAACCAGTAGTAGTAGGCGCCGACCTTGATGGCTCCGCCGCCGTGGGCGTGCACCGGATCGCCCGAGGTGGTGGCGAACTGCGTTCCGTTGAGGACGGTCACCGGGGCGGCCTGGGCGCGGGAGGCGCCCATCAGCGGGGCCAGCAGGGCCGCGCACACGGCGGCCACGAGCGCCCAGAGGCGGGGGCGCCTCATCCGCGGGGCGGGCATCACGCAGTCTCCTTCGGGTGGATCGCCGTCCCCTGCCCGCGCGCGGGCGCGTCGGCCACCGGTATGCCGAAGTCCGGGGTGCCGTCGGCCTTCCAGGGCAGGGTCTGGATGCGGGTGTGCCGGTTGGGGTCGTGCAGCGGATCGCCGGCGATGTCCTTGTACTGGCGCGCGTGGTAGACGAGGACATCGGTACGGCCGTCCTCGGCGACCGTGAAGGAGTTGTGTCCAGGGCCGTACTGCTTGGTGGTGTCATTGCTGGTGAAGACCGGTGTCGGGCTCTTGGCCCAGGACGCGGGGGCCAGCAGGTCACTGCCCGCGGAGGCGGTCAGCAGCCCCATGCAGTAGTTGCTGTCGGTGGCGCTCGCGGAGTACGTCAGAAACACCCGGCCGTTCCGCTGGAGGACCGAAGGGCCTTCGTTGACCTTGTAGCCGCGGGTCTCCCAGTCGTAGGTCGGGCGTGAGATCTCCACCTGCGGGCCGGTGATGGTCCACGGGTTCGCCATCCGGGCGATGTAGAGGCTGGAGTTGTTGCCGACGTCCGGGTTGGACTGGGCCCAGACCAGATGGCGGGTGCCCTGGTGGACGAAGGTGGAGGCGTCGAGGGAGAAGGTGTCCAGCGGGGTGGCGATCCGGCCCTTCTCGGTCCAGGTGCCGGTCACCGGGTTGGCGCTCGCGTTCTCCAGCACCCACATCCGGATCTTCCAGACGTCGTTGGCGGGCGCGGCGGCGAAGTAGACGTACCACTTGCCGTCGATGAAGTGGATCTCCGGCGCCCAGATGTGGGCGCCCATGTCGCCGCTCGCGTGCTTCCTCCAGATCACCGACTCGGCGGCGGTGGCCAGGCCGTTCAGGGTTCTGGAACGGCGCAGGACGATGCGGTCGTACTCGGGTGCGGTGGCGGTGAAGTAGTAGTAGCCGTCGGTGTGCCTGACGATGTGCGGGTCGGCCCGCTGGAGGACGAGGGGATTGCGGTACGGCTCCGCCCGGCGCCCGCCCGGCGCGGCGTCCCGGTCCGCGGCATGGGCCAGGCCGGGCGCGCCCACGACGGCGCCCACGGCGAGGGCGCCTTTGAGGACCAGCCGGCGGCCGGGTTGCTGTTCACTGCGGCTCATGTCTGTCTCCCGATGACGGACCCCCGTGATCGATTTTGTTCGGAGATTAAGGCTTCTGATGAGTTCTGACAGGCCCTGTGGGAGGTGCGAAACTTTCGAAAACACTGTGGATCGGCCTCAGTTCACTCGTCGAGACTGAAGGCTTGTTGCGGAGACCAGGCTTACCTAGGCTCGCCGCAACAACCGGTTTCCAGAGCTGTGACCAGGAAGAAGTGGTGGGCAGATGACCGCAGGACCGATCCGGCTCTCCGAGGGGGCGCACACCGCGCTGCGCCCGGCCACCGCGGCCCGTATCACCGGCGGCTTCTGGGCGGCCAGGCGCCGCGTCAACGCCGAGGTGAGCATCGCGCAGGGGCCGCGCAGGCTCGAGGAGGCGGGCAACCTGGACAATCTGCGCGCGGCCGCCAGGGCGAAGTCACCGGGGTTCACCGGCGACTTCCAGTTCCAGGACTCCGATGTGCACAAGTGGCTGGAGGCTGCGTCCTGGCAGCTGGCCGACGGGGCGGCGGGCGCGGCCGGGACGGCAGGGACGGTCGGCGGGGAACTGGCCCGGGAGGTCGGCCGGTTGATCGAGCTGGTGGCGGCCGCGCAGGACACCGACGGCTACCTCCAGACGTACTACCAGGTCAGACCGGGCGCCCAGCGCTGGTCCGAACTGCACTGGGGACATGAGCTGTACTGCGCGGGCCATCTCATCCAGGCCGCGGTCGCCCACCACCGGGCCACCGGAGGCGCCGAACTGCTCGATGTGGCGGTGCGGTTCGCCGATCACATCGACGCCACCTTCGGCCCCGGCAAGCCGGTGGACGCGGTGTGCGGACACCCGGAGATCGAGACCGCGCTGGTCGAGCTGTACCGGGAGACGGGCGAGCGGCGCCATCTCGACCTCGCCGCCTACTTCATGGACCGGCGGGGACAGGGCACCCTCGGCGACGGCGCCGAGGACCGGGAGGCCGACCGCCGCCCCGGCGCCCCCTATTGGCAGGACCACGCCCCGGTGCGGGACGCGACCGAGGTCACCGGGCACGCCGTGCGCCAGTTGTATCTGCTCGCCGGGGCCGCGGATCTGGCGGCCGAGACCGGCGACGCGCGGCTACGGGAGGCGCTGGTGCGGCTGTGGGAGGACATGGCCGCCACGAAGGCCTATCTGACCGGCGGCGTCGGCTCCCGGCACGACCTGGAGGCGTTCGGCGACGCGTACGAACTGCCGCCGGACCGGGCGTACGCCGAGACCTGCGCGGCCATCGCCTCGATCCAGTTCGGCTGGCGCATGGCGCTGCTGACGGGCGAGGCCCGCTACAGCGATCTGATCGAGCGCACCCTGTACAACGGATTCCTGTCGGGCGTCTCGCTGGACGGGGACCGCTGGCTGTACGTCAATCCGCTCCAGGTCCGCGAGGACTACACCGGCCCGCACGGCGACCAGGGGGCGCGCCGCACGGAGTGGTTCCGCTGCGCCTGCTGCCCGCCGAACGTGATGCGGCTGCTGGCCTCGCTGCCGCACTACGTGGCCAGCGGCGACGCGGACGGCCTTCAGCTGCACCAGTACGCCTCGGGCTCGTACGCGGCGGGCGGCGGAGCGGTGCGGGTGGGCACCGGCTACCCCTGGGAGGGCCGGATCGCGGTCGTGGTGGACGAGGTCCCCGGAGACGGCGAGTGGACCCTGTCGCTGCGCGTCCCGCACTGGGCGGACAAGTACGGCGTGACGGTGAACGGCGAGCCGGTGGCCCCGCGCGCCGAGAACGGCTGGCTGCGGCTGCGGCGTCGCTGGCGGCCGGGCGAGACGGTGGTGCTCGACCTGCCGCTGCGCCCCCGGCTCACCCGTCCCGACCCCCGGGTGGACGCGGTGCGCGGCTGCGTCGCGATCGAGCGCGGGCCGCTCGTGTACTGCCTGGAGGAGCCGGACCAGCCGGACGGGCTGCGGCTCGACCGCGTCCGGCTCGACCCCGCGGCGACGCCGACCGCCAGGCATCGGCCGGAGCTGCTCGGCGGGGTCACCGCGATCACCGCCGGAGCGCTGCGCCCCCGGATCCGGCCCGAGGGCTGGTGGCCGTACGCCGACGCCAAGGCGCCCGGCGCGGCCGGCTCGGCCGGCGGACCGGGCTCCCCCGCGGCCGAGCCGGTCCGGGTGACCGCGATCCCCTACTACGCGTGGGCCAACCGCGAGGCCGGCGCGATGCGGGTGTGGATCCCGGTGTAAGGGCTTGTGCGGACGACCCGCTCGACGGGCCCTCGTACGAGCCGTGGAACTCACCGTACGGCCCGGACGTTGTCCGGCCGAGGAACACGGTCTTGTGCCCGAGGGCACCGGCGAACGGGAGGTGCGCCTTGAGCACCGGCTCCACAGACCGGGGAGCGGACCCCGGCGACCCAGGCGACTGGGACGATGTCGTGCTGGACGAGGAGTTCATACGGGGCGCGGAGGTGTCCGAGCCCGCCGCGCGCACCCGGATGCTGACCGCCCGCTGGCGGCGCCGCGCGCCCGAGCCTCAGCCGTGGCGCGCCGACGAGCCCCCGGCGGGCTGGTTCTGGAGCAAGCGCCGCAAGCGGCGACGGCGGCGCTAGCAGCGGCGGTGGCGATCGCGCCGGCGGTGGCAACAGGGGCGGCGATTTTCGGCGGGCAGGGCAGCAACGTTTCGATGAGCGGCGGCGACCAACCGTCGCGGGCCGGCACGTACCCGTACCGCCCCTCCACGGGGGCGTGCCGCCCGCGTCCACTTCCCGACCCGGAAGCGAGCCGCCATGCCGCTCTTGAGAAAACTCCGAATGCTCCTGGTCGCCGTGGCGGCCGGGGCGCTGTCCGTCATCGGCTTCTCCGCCCCCGCGGTGGCCGCCCCCTCGGCGACGGCCGACACCTGGAACCCGCCGAGCAACCTCGTCCAGCCGCTGAACGAGGTCTGGAAGCACGTCGAGTCCACCTACCCGAACCTGTACGGCTTCAAGAACTACGGCTGGGACCAGGTGATGGCCAACAAGGGCAGCCTGAACTACTGCGTCCGCTGGGAATCCGACCAGCCCGTCAGTGCCGCGCTGCGCGACCAGATCCACACCGCCCTCAAGCGGCAGTCCAAGAAGTGGATCGACTCCGTCGCGGGCTTCGAGGGCTTCCCGTACAACGACGTCCCGGTCAAGATCGTCGGCTGGGCCGTCAAGAACCGCTCGACCCTCCAGTGGACCGACAACTCGGTCGACATCTACACCGGGCTGGAGAGCGAAGGCGCGCCGCAATGTTCCCCCGACTGCGGCCGCTTCTTCCACCAGGACGGCAACTACTCCAAGTGCCCCGGCGGCGCGGCGCGCCACTACGACCAGTCGCTGTGGCTCACCAAGGGCTTCGGCGGCGGCGCGGGCGGCGACTGGGGCCAGCGCATCGGCAGTGAGTACATGGTCGGTGCGGTGAACCAGGACAACATCCACATCCTGCTCCACGAGATCGGCCACACCTACGGTCTGGACGACTTCTACGACTGGACCCCGACCGGTGTCGGCGGCTTCCTGATGCAGGCGGGGACGGCCGACCGCATCACCGAGTTCGACAAGTGGATGTACCGCGATTTCTGGCGCCATCTGAAGAGCCGGTACGGCCTGTAGCACCCGTACCGCGGCCCCGTACGCCCCCCAGCGTACGGGGCCTGTCCTCGGTTTTTCGAAAGTTTCGAGCGATGTTGAATCCTCAATTCCGAGGGCTTCCCCGTTGACTTGGGGCGCCTTAATGTAGGGACCGGTTGCTATCCGGTCAACATCTCGGGCGCTAAGCGCCCGTATTCGAAACTTTCGCATCAACCGGTGGGGACGGAAGGGGATTCTCGATGGCGCGATCCTCGGGGTCGACGGGTCCTACCCTGGCGGTCATCGCCCGCGAGGCGGGGGTGTCGGTGCCGACCGCCTCGAAGGTGGTCAACGGCCGGGAGGACGTCGCCCCGGACACCCGGCGCCGGGTCACCGAGGTGCTGGACCGCCTGGGGTATGTGCGCAGGCCCCGCTTCGAGGCGTCCAAGCCGCCGGCGCTGATCGACCTGGTGGTGCACTCGCTGGACACCGCGTGGTCGGGGGCGGTGCTGCACGGCGTGGAGCAGGCCGCGTACGACGCGGGTCTCGACGTGGTGGTATCGGCCGGGCTCACCCGCACCCGCGGCGGCCGCCCCGAGCGGGGCTGGCTGGACAAGCTGTGCGCCCGCGGCAGTGCCGGGGTGCTGTTCAACCTCGCCGAGCTGACGCCCACTCAGTACGCGTGGCTGGACGAGCACCGCATCCCGTTTGTGATGATCGATCCCGTGCTGGACCCGCCCCCCGGGGTGCCCTCCGTCGGCGCCGCCAACTGGCAGGGCGGGGTGAGCGCGACCGAGCATCTGATCGGCCTCGGACACCGGCGGATCGCGGTGATCGGCGGATACCGGCGGAAGCAGTGCAGCAGCGCCCGGGTCGCCGGATACCGCTCGGCGATGTCGGCGGCCGGGCTGCGCGTCCCGCCGGACTATGTGCGGTACGGCAACTTCGACGAGGGCGTCTCCCGTCAGCGAATGTGCGAGCTCCTGGAGCTGCCCGAGCCGCCCACCGCCGTCTTCACCTGCTCCGACCAGATGGCGCTCGGCGTGTATCAGGCGCTGGCGGAGCGAGGGCTGCGGGTGCCGGACGACATCAGTGTGGTGGGCTTCGACGATCTGCCGCAGGCCCGCTGGGTCACGCCCGCGCTCACCACGGTGCGCCAGCCGCTGTCCGAGATGGCGGCGACGGCGCTGCGCAGCCTGCTGCGGCTGATGTCGGGCGAGGTGCCCGAGGGCACCCGGACGGAGCTGTCCACCCGGCTGGTGGTCCGCTCCAGCACCGCGCCTCCGCCCGGCGTTCTCTCGTGACCGAGAAGTCGAACACTGACCGGACATCCGGACGATCATGTACGGCGACGAGCGACAGCGCTATGGTAAGCGCTTACCAGAGCTCTGCGCCCGACCCGCCCGCACCGTCGCACCACTCACCCGGGAGGTACCTCCGCCGTGTTCGTCGATATGCCCCTGGACCAGCTGCGCGCCTATCGGCCGTCCCTGCCCGAGCCCGAGGGCTTCGACGCCTTCTGGGACCGCACCCTCGCCGAGGCGGGCGAGCACGCCCTGGACGCGGTGTTCACCGAGACGGACACGGGGCTGGCGCGACTGCACACCTACGATGTGGAGTTCTCCGGCTTCGGCAGGCACCGGATACACGGCTGGCTGCTGGCGCCGCGCGAGGCGAAGGGCCCGCTGCCGTGCGTGGTGCAGTACATCGGCTACAGCGGCGGGCGGGGCCTGCCGCACAACTGGCTGCTGTGGCCCTCGGTGGGCTACGCGGTCTTCGTCATGGACAGCCGTGGCCAGGGCACGTCCCCGAACAACCCCGGGACCACGCCCGATCCGGTCGGCGGCACCGGGCCCGAGGCCGCCGGCAAGATGACCAAGGGCATTCTGTCCCCGGACGACTACTACTACCGCCGTCTTTACACCGACGCGGTGCGCGCTGTGGCGGCCGCCCGCGAGCACCCGCTGGTCGACGCGGCGCGGATCGTCGTCAGCGGCGGCAGCCAGGGTGGCGGTCTGGCCCTGGCGGCGGCCGGGCTGGTGCCCGATCTGACCGGGGCGCTGGTCGATGTGCCGTTCATGACGCATATCCGCCGCGCCATGGAGATCACCGACGCGGACCCGTACGGGGAGGTGGCCCGGTTCTGCGCCGGCCGCCGGGATCTGGCGGATCAGGTCCTGGCCACGCTGGACCACTTCGACGGGCTCAACTTCGCCGCCCGCGCCAACGCCCCCGCGCTCTTCTCGACCGCGCTGCGCGACGCGGTCACCCCCACGTCCTGCGGGTTCGCCGCGTACAACCACTACGCGGGCGACAAGGACCTGAAGGTGTGGGCCTTCAACGGCCACGAGGGCGGGGGCGTGCACCAGCAGGCCGAGCAGATCGCGTTTCTGCGCGGCCTGTTCGGGTGAGCGGGCGCGGCCCCGCCGATCCCTCCCGGCAGCGGAGCGGAGCGGACCGGCCGGGGCTCACCTGGCCGGGGCCGCGAGGCTCTCGTCGCGCCGCACCAGGGCGGCGTACCGCCCGCCCATGACCAGCAGTTCGTCATGGCTGCCCCGCTCGGCGATGCGGCCGCCGTCGAGGACCACGATCTGGTCGGCGTCCCGGACGGTCGACAGGCGGTGGGCGATGGTGATCGTGGTCCGCCCGGCGGAGAGGGTGTCGATGGCCTCCTGCACGGCGTGCTCGGTGCGCGTGTCCAGGGCGCTGGTGGCCTCGTCGAGGATGAGGACGGGCGGGTCGCGCAGTACGGTCCGGGCGATGGCCAGGCGCTGCTTCTCACCGCCGGAGAAGCGGTAGCCACGCTCGCCGACGAGGGTGTCATAGCCCTCGGGCAGCGAGGCGATGTGATCGTGGATCTGGGCGGCCCGCGCGGCCGCCACGATCTCCTCGTCCGTGGCGTCGGGCTTGGCGAAGCGCAGATTGTCGGCCACGGAGGCATGGAAGAGATAGGTCTCCTGGGAGACCACTCCGACCGCGCGCGAAAGGGTGTCGAAGTCGAGGTCGCGAACGTCCACTCCGTCGATCAGAACCCGGCCGCCGGTCACGTCGTAGAGCCGCGGCACCAGATAGCTGAGGGTGGTCTTGCCGGATCCGGTCGGTCCGACCACGGCCAGGCTGCCACCCGCCGGGACGGTCAGGTCGATGGAACTGAGCGCGCCCTTCTCGCCCTGCTCGTATGAGAAGTCGACATGGTCGAAACGGACTTCACCGCGCACCTTCTCCAACCGCACGGGCTCGGCCGGCTCGGTGATGTCGATCGGCAGGTCCAGGTACTCGAAGATGCGCTGGAAGAGGGCGAGGGAGGTCTGGATGTCCACTCCGGTGGACAGCAGGCTGACCGTGGGGCGGAACAGCCCCTGCTGGAGCGATACGAAGGCGACCAGTGTGCCGATGGAGACCGTGGGGCCACCCGAGTCCAGGACCATGCCGGCGGCCCAGTAGATGATGGCGGGCATGGCGGCCATGACGATGCCGATGGTGGACATCCGCCAGCGCCCGGCCATGCTGGAGCGCACCTCCAGGCCGACCAGGCGCTCGGACTCCCCAGCGAACTCCCGCGTCAGCGACTCGGACCGGCCCATCGTGCGGCCGAGCAGGATCCCGCTCACCGACAGGGACTCGGTCACCATCGCGGACATGGCCGCCATCTGCTTCTGGCGCTGCGAGGTGATCCGCTTCCGCTCGCGCCCGACCCGGCGGCTGATCAGGACGAACACCGGCAGCAGGAGCAGCGAGACGACGGTCAACCGCCAGTCGAGGGCGAGCATCGCGACGACCGTGGCGACGACGCTGGTGAGGTTGGAGACCAGTGAGGTCGCGGTGGAGGTGACGGTGGCCTGCATGCCGCCTATGTCGTTGGCGATCCGGGACTGCACCTCGCCGGTGCGGGTGCGGGTGAAGAAGGCGAGCGGCATGCGCTGAAGCCGGTCGTAGACCGCGGTGCGCAGATCGTGCATGACGCGCTGGCCGACGGTCGTGGAGATCAGCGTCTGAAGCACGCCGAAGACGCTGGTGACGACCGCGGCAGCGATCATGCCGAGGGCGAGCAGGGTCAGCAGTCCGGTGCGGCGATCGGGAATCGCGGTGTCGAGGATCTCGCGGAGGAGGAACGGCGAGGCGACGGAGACCAGCGCGGAGGCGGCGACGAGCAGGCCGACAAGGGCCAGGCGGCCGCGGTAGGGGCGGAAGAGTCCGAGGATGCGCCGCAGCTGGGCGGGCTGGTCGGGGTCGGCGGCAGGTGGGGTCCACGGGGATGTGTCGTGGTGCATGGGCTCCTTCAGGGCAGGGGCGGACGACCTGTGGCCGCTGACGGCGCGGCCTTTCAGAGCATAGCTCATTGTTACCTATACTCACAATGAACCTTGTCCTGATAGACTGCGATCATGCCCACGCCCGAGACCTCAGGCATCCTCGCGGAGCAGCTGCTGCGCCTGACCCGCAGACTGCACCGCGCCCAGAAGCGGCACATGGAACCGCTGGGCATCACCCCCGCCCAGTCCCGGCTGCTGCGCACGGTCGCCCACTGCGACCGGCCGCCGCGCATGGCGGACCTCGCCCAGCGGCTCGAGGTGGTCCCGCGCGCCGTGACCACGCTGGTGGACGCTCTGGAGGCGCACGGCTCGGTGCGCCGTGCGCCCGATCCGGAGAACCGCCGGGTGGTGCGCGTCGAGCTCACCGACACCGGCCGCGCCACGCTCCGCGCGCTGCGCGACGCGCGCCGGGCCGCCGCGGAGGACATCCTGGCCCCGCTGTCCGACCGGCAGCGCGATGTGCTCGGCGAGCTGCTGGACACGCTCGCCGGCACTCCCGATCAGGGCCGCTACTGAGGCGCCCGTCGCCGGGACGCGCTATGCCCGCCCCGGGACGCCGCGCCCGGCGACGTCCGCTCAGCGCCCGGACGCGGGGGACGCCGCGGGCGGGGCGGCCTCGGCCGATGCCGCGTCCTGCGCGGGCTCCTCATCGACGGCTGGTTCCTCCCCCGCCAGCACACGCTTGGCCTTCGCCGCGTCCAGCGCGCCCTCCCAGCGCGAGACGGCGAAGACGGCGACACAGTTGCCGAGCAGATTGGTCGCGACCCGCATCGAGTCCATGATCCGGTCCACGCCGAGCAGCAGCGCCACGGCGGCCGCGGGGATCACCCCGAGGGCGGAGGCGGTCGCCGAGAGGGCGAGGAAGGCCGAACCGGGCACGCCCGCCATGCCCTTGCTGGTGAGCATCAGCACGAGGACGACGGTGATCTGCTGCCCCAGGCTCAGATCCACGCCGACCGCCTGGGCGATGAACAGCGTGCCGATGGACAGATAGATGGAGGCGCCGTCCAGGTTGAAGGAGTATCCGGTGGGGAGGACCAGCCCGACCGCGTCGTCCCGGCACCCGGCCGCGCGCAGCTTCTGCATCATCCGCGGCATCACGGTTTCGCTGGAGGCGGTCCCGAGGGCCAGCAGCATCTCCTCGCGGGTGTACTTGACGAACTTCCACAGGCTCAGCCCGGTGATGGCCTTGAGCGCGAGGCCGAGCAGCGCCAGGAAGAGCAGCGCGACGCCGTAGCAGAGCGCGATCAGCTTGCCGTAGGTCGTCAGGGCCCCCATCCCGTACTGGCCGACCAGGTGGGCCATGGCGCCGAAGACCGCCAGCGGGGCGAGCCTCATGATGAAGCCGACGATCGCGAAGACGACTTCCTGAGCCTGCTCGACGGCCGGCAGGATCGCGGGCACCTTCGTCTTGCCCAGGTGCAGCAGCGCCGCGCCCACCAGACAGGCCAGCACGAGCACTTGGAGCAGGGAGTTCTGGGCGAAGGCTCCGACTGCGCTCTCCGGCAGCGCGTCCAGGACGAACTGGGAGGTCGAGGGCAGATGCCCGCCACCGGTCTTGTCGTCGACGGCGGAGGAGTCGAGCGAGGCGGGGTCGACGTGCATTCCGGCGCCGGGGCCGGTCAGATTGGCCGCCAGCAGACCGAGGACCAGCGCCACGGTGGAGGCCACCTCGAACCAGATGAGGGCCTTGAGCCCGATCCGTCCGAAGGCCCTGAGGTCCCCCGCCTTGGCGATCCCGGCGACGACGACGCAGAAGACCAGCGGGGCGATCACCGCCTTGATCAGACGCACGAATCCGTCACCGAGCGGCTGGACGGCCGTGCCCACGTCCGGCCAGAGGCGCCCGACGGCGACTCCGAGCACGAGAGCGCAGGCGACCTGTGTGAACAGCGAGGTGCGCAGCAGTCTCAGGGCGCGCAGGGGAAGGGATGGTGCGGCGAGCGGCACGTGAACACCTCCGGGCTCGTTTTCTGAGATGCGGAAAATAAATTCCGCGATGCGCCACTATGGCGGAGCGCGAGGTTCCACGGAAGAGCCGCGTGTAACAAGCGGGAAAATCCTCCCCGCGCATACCGCCCCGGCCGGTGGGCACCCGGGTGCGAGGAGCGTCCGCCGGGGACGACCGCAGAAGGGAGACGCGGGACGATGCGTTTTCGCGACCGGAGACAGGCCGGGCGGAAGCTGGCCGAGCGGCTGTGCGAGCCGCCGCGCGGCGAGCGGTTGCGACGTCCCGTGGTGCTGGCGCTGCCCCGGGGCGGCGCGCCGGTGGCGGACGAGATCGCCCAGGCGCTGCGGGCGCCGTTGGACGTGCTGGTGGCCCGGAGGATCGGCGCCCCGTTCAACCCCGAGCTCGGGGTGGGCGCGCTCGCCGGGGATGATCCACCGCTGTACGACGAACGGGCGCTGGCCCTGCTCGATCTGACGCCGGCCCAGCTCGCCCCGTGGGCCCGGGAGGAGCGCACCGAGCTGCGCCGCCACGAGCAGCTCTACCGCCGTGGACGCCCGCCCGCCGAGATACGGGACCGCACGGTGATCGTCGTGGACGACGGGCTGGCCACCGGCTTCACCGCACGGGCCGCGCTGCGCTCCGTACGCCGGCGCGAGCCCGCCCGGGTGATCCTCGCGGTGCCGGTGTGCTCGCCGGAGGCCGCCGCGGCGGTCCGCCCCGAGACGGACGACCTGGTGTTTCTGGACCAGCCGGACCCGTTCCAGGCGGTCGGCCTGTGGTACGAGGACTTCGCGCAGGTCCGTGATGAAGAGGTGATCGACGTGGTGCGCGCCTCCCTCGCGCCACGCTGAGCGGGTGCCGCGCGGGCCCGGCCCGCGCGGCCGTTGGCTCACCCGGCCAGGTGGGCCTTGTCCCCCATCACCACGACCGGGTGCAGCTCGGGGTCCAGGTTCTTCAGCAGATACTCCATGCCGGACTTGGACAGGCTCACACACGCCGAGGTGCCGCTGCCGTGGTCCATGTGCAACCAGATCGATCCGCCCTTGCTCTGACCCTCGGGCCGGGTCGGATCGAGCGGTGAGGTGCCCTTGACGCGGTTGTAGTCAATGGCGATGACATAGTTGAAGTCATTCCAGTGCGTCTTCGGCCAGTAGTGCGGGGCGGCGAAGGCCGCGGCCTCGGAGTACGGCAACCGGGCCCCCGGGTCGGCCAGCACCCCGCCCGCGTCGCTGAGCGTGTAGACGCCGACCGGGCTGCGCTTGTCGCCCTCGTGATGCTCCGTCGTCCAGCCCCGCTTGCCGTTGTGCCCGGCCCAACTGCGGGTTCGCTGCCAGTTCTTGCCCTGCTTCGAGTACAGCACGACGGTCGCGTCCGCGGAGTTCACGCCCTTGCCGTACACCGCGACGACCTGCCGCGCGTCGGCCGGGATCTTCGCCTGCAGGGCGTCGCCCACGTCCGGGATGCGGGTGGGATCCGGCGCGGGTGAAGCGCTGCGCAGCGCCTGCTTGCCCTGGGCGCCGCCCTTGTCGCCGTCGCCGCCCGCCCCGCCACCGCAGGCCGTCAGCAGGATGAGGGCGGCGCCGGTGGCGGCCGCGGCGCGCAGGGAGGGGGTGCCGGAAATTCGCATGTCCCCCATCGTCCCACTCCCACATCGCGATGGCGTACACGGGATTGGCGTGTTCCGTGTCCCGGCCCGGGAAAACCAGTTGAATGCCTCGGGGGTGGGGCGCGAGTCTTTCACGGCTCATTGCCTGCCCGTCACCCCGCCCGAGCCCTGGGACACCATGCACATTCGCGATCTTCCGTACGACGATCCCGGTCGACCCGACGTCCGGTCAGGACCCCACTTCCTGTGGTGGCTGGGCCGAAATCAGCTGGGCGGGCAGGTGAAGGCGGCTCTGTGGGGTCTGCTGCACATGGCCGCCCTGGTGTCCTTCCCCGTGGCCATCGGCTTCGCCGTGCAGGCGGTCGTGGACCGCTCGGGCGCGCGGCTGGCGCTGGCCGGCGGGCTGATGGCCGGGCTGACCGGGCTCACCGCGCTCGGCGACACCATGCTGCACCGGGCGGCGGTCACCAACTGGATCACAGCGGCGGCACGGGTGCAGCAGCTCCTGGCGCGCAAGGCGGTCGAGCTGGGCTCGGCGCTGACGCGGCGGGTGGCGGCGGGTGAGGTGGTGGCCGTCTCCACCGGCGATGTCGAGAAGATCGGCTGGTTCGTGGAGGCGCTGTCCCGCTTCACGGCGGCCGCGATCACCACGGTGGCGGTGTGTGTGGCCCTGGTCGTGTACCAGCCCGCGCTGGGGGTGGCGGTGGCCCTCGGCGTGCCGGCCCTGGCGCTGGCGGTCTTCCCGCTGCTGCCCCGGGCCACCCGGCGGGCGGACGAGCAGCGGGAGAAGGCCGGCCGGGCGACCGAGCTGGCCTCGGACACCGTGGCGGGGCTGCGGGTGCTGCGCGGCATCGGCGGCGAGGAGCTGTTTCTCGACCGCTACCGGCGGGCCTCGCAGGAGGTGCGGACGGCGGCGGTGCGCAGCGCCCGCATGTGGGCGCTGATCGCCGCCGTCCAGATCGCCCTGCCGGGGCTGCTGATGATCGGTGTCGTCTGGTACGGGGCGACACTCGCCCGGGAAGGGCAGATCACGGTGGGCGAGCTGGTCACCGTCTACAGCGCGGTGACCTTTCTCCTCTTTCCGCTGCGGAACTTCGAGGAGATCGCGATGGCGTACTCCTTCTCCCGGCCTTCCGCGCGGCGCGCCGCCCGGGTGCTGGGGCTGCGGCGCTCCTCGCCCGGCGCCGAGGCCCTCGGCGTCGGCGCCACGGCCGACGGGCCGGACGGGGAGAGCCTCGACGGCGATCTGTACGACCCGGCGAGCGGGGTGCTCGCGCCCGCCGGGCAGCTGACCGCGGTGGTCTGCGGAGACCCGGACCTGGCGGGGCGGCTGGCCGACCGGCTCGGCGGGCACCCCCCGGACGACGGAGGCGACGACGACGCGGCGGAGGCGGAGGCCGAACCGGCTCCGTCGGCGCTGCTGGGCGGCGTCCCGCTGGACAAGGTACCCCTGGCCGCCGCGCGCCGGGCCGTGCTGGTCCAGGACAAGGACCCGGTGCTGCTGTCGGGCACGCTCGCCGAGCTGCTCGATGTGCCCCGCTCGGGGGCGGTCACGGTGCCGGAGGCGCTGGAGGCGGCCCAGTGCGGCGATGTGCTGGACGCACTCGCGCAGGCGTCGGTGGACGGCCCGGGCGCGGCGGATCCGCTGCGGGCGCGGATCACCGAGCGCGGCCGTTCGCTGTCGGGCGGCCAGCGGCAGCGGCTGGCGCTGGCCCGTTCGCTGGTGACCGACCCCGAGGTGCTGGTCCTCGACGAGCCGACGTCCGCGGTGGACTCGCACACCGAGGCACGGATCGCACAGGGCCTGCGGCGGCTGCGGACGGGGCGGACCACCGTGGTCTTCACCTCCAGCCCGCTGCTGCTGGACCGGGCGGACCGGGTGGTGTTCGTGCGGGACGGCAAGGCGGCGGCCGCGGGCGGCCACCGCGAACTGCTGAGCACCGAGGGCGCGTACCGCGCGGTGGTCACCCGCGAGCCGGAGGACGCGGACGCGGATACCGGCCTGGGGACCACCACCGGGACCGGGGCCGTGGGGCGGATCGACAGAATCGAGGAGTCGGCATGATCGGAGTGGCCCCACCGGCCTATGACCCGGCCGCACCGCAGTCGGCGACGACGCTGCCGGTCGGCTCCCCCGCCACCGTGCGGACCTACGTACGCGAGCTGCTGCGGCGGCACCGGACGGCCTTCGCCGTGCTGATGGCGGTGAACGCGACCGCCGTGATCGCCTCGATGGTCGGCCCGTATCTGCTGGGCGGGCTGGTCGAGGACATCTCGGCGGGAGAGCGTGAGCTGCACATCGGACGCACCGTCGCGCTGTTCGCGGTGGCGCTCGCCGTGCAGACCGTGTTCGTCCGGCTGGTGCGGCTGCGCGGCGCGATGCTGGGCGAGCGGATGCTGGCGGATCTGCGCGAGGACTTCCTCGTACGGTCGGTGGGCCTGCCGCCGAGCGTGCTGGAGCGGGCCGGGACCGGCGATCTGCTGTCCCGGATCACCACCGACATCGACCGGCTGGCGAACGCGATGCGTGAGGCGGTGCCGCAGCTGGCCATCGGGGTGGTGTGGACCGGGCTGCTGCTCGGCGCGCTGACCGTGACGGCGCCGCCGCTGGGGCTGGCGGTGCTGGTCGGGCTCCCGGTGCTGGTGATCGGCTGCCGCTGGTACTTCCGGCGCGCGCCGAGCGCCTACCGCTCGGAGGCCGCCGGATACTCCGCGGTGGCCGCGTCCCTCACCGAGACGGTGGACGCCGGGCGGACCATCGAGGCGCAGCGGCTGAGCGACCGGCGGACCGCCCTGTCCGAGCGCCGGATCCGCGAGTGGACCGCCTGGGAGCGGTACACCCTGTGGCTGCGCAGTGTGCTGTTCCCGGTGATCAATGTGACGTACTCGCTGATCACCGGTTCGGTGCTGATGATCGGCGGCGCCTGTGTGCTGCGGGGCTGGATGACGGTCGGCGAGTTGACGACGGGGGCGCTGCTGGCACAGATGCTGGTGGAGCCGGTCGGGCTGATTCTGCGCTGGTACGACGAGCTCCAGGTGGCGCAGGTGTCGCTGGCCCGGCTGGTGGGGGTGCGGGAGATCGAGCCGGACTCGGCCGACGACACGGTGGCGCCCGGCGGCCGCCATGTGCGCGTGGACGAGGTGCGGTTCGGGTACCGGGCCGACAGCGATGTGCTGCACGGGGTGACGATGAGCGTACGGCCGGGGACGCGGCTGGCGCTGGTCGGGCCGTCCGGCGCGGGCAAGTCCACGCTGGGCCGGCTGCTCGCCGGGATCTACGCGCCCCGGGTCGGCACCGTGACGCTGGGCGACGCCGAGCTGGCCCGGATGCCCGCGGAGCGGGTGCGCGAGCATGTCGCCCTGGTCAACCAGGAGCACCATGTCTTCGTGGGGTCGCTGCGCGACAATCTGCTGCTGGCCCGCACCGCCGCGGCGGACACCGAGCTGTGGGCGGCCCTGACCGCGGTGGACGCCGACGGGTGGGCGCGGGCGCTGAAGGACGGTCTGGACACCGAGGTCGGGTCGGGCGGGCTGGCCCTGACCCCGGCGCAGGCCCAGCAGATCGCCCTGGCCCGGCTGGTGCTGGCCGACCCGCACACGCTGGTGCTGGACGAGGCCACCTCGCTGCTCGATCCACGGGCGGCCCGGCACCTGGAGCGGTCCCTGGCCCGGGTGCTGGAGGGCCGCACCGTGGTCGCCATCGCCCATCGGCTGCACACCGCGCACGACGCGGATCTGATCGCGGTGGTCGAGCAGGGCCGGATCAGCGAGCTGGGCAGCCATGACGAACTGGTCGCGGCGGACGGCGCCTACGCGGCGCTGTGGCGCTCCTGGCATCAGTAGCCCGCCTCCCCGGCGGCGCGGCGCCCCCGCGCCGCCGGGCCCGGTGTCCTCGGCGTCAGATGACGCCGAGGGCGCCCAGGCCGCTCAGGCCGCCCAGCACCATGAAGACCGGCATCAGCACCTTCACCTCGACCCAGCTGCCCGCCCGGAACCGCATCCCCTTCGGGGGCCCGACCGGGTACCACCGCTTGCGGCCTATCGGTATGGGCCACAGGATCGGGCAGCCGGAGACGGTGAGCGCGTCCCCGATGTCGTGCACCAGCGCGCCCAGGACGATCGGCAGGCCGAGCCACAGGTACTCCTGACCCGGCTCGGTGAACAGCCAGTCGGCGCCGTTGCCCGGCTTGTGCAGCACATCGGCGAGGATCCAGGCGCTGGTCGCGCCGAGCAGCCACACCAGCACATCGCTGGAGACCCGGGCCATCCGCCACAGCAGGCCCTCGACGGCCAGCACCATATGGACGAAGAGGATCGCGAGCACCGCCCAGCGGCCGCCGATCATGGCGAGCACCGAGGCGCCCCCGCCGATCAGCACCGCCCACAGCCAGGTGTGGGTGAGTGTGCGATGGCCGCCCGAGCGGCGCGGGTCGCCCTGCTTCTTGGTCGCCTTGTAGACCGCGTGCGAGAGTTTGTCGGTCACTTCGCACAGGGTTCTCGAGACCGGCCCGAACGAGCGGGATATCGTCGCCGCCTTGTGGTCGAGGTCGGGGGCGAGTGCCGCCCCGGCGCAGATCAGAGCGCCGACGACAAGCACCGGCCAGGGCATCGCATGGCCCGCCGCCGCGGTCGCCGCGCCCACCCCCAGCCAGGCCGCCGCCCCGGACAGCGAATGCGCCGGTCCCATCATGGTCTTAACCCCGCCCCTGTTCATGCCCGCGTACGCGCGGGAGTTCGGTCTGTTCAGCGCGGCACAGCCTAGCGGCGAGCGATCTTCGTCCCGCCAGCCGGTTCCCGGCTCGCGCGGGAAAGCAGGCAGTATAGGGGGGTGACTCTTATCGATCAGCTGCCGAGCGACGCCGACCCCGACGCCCTTTTCGAGGCGTTTTCGACGTGGGTCGAGGAGCGGGGCATCTCGCTCTACCCCGCCCAGGAGGAAGCGCTGATCGAGGTGGTGTCCGGGTCGAACGTCATCCTGTCCACCCCCACCGGCTCGGGCAAGAGCCTGGTGGCGGCGGGCGCCCACTTCGCCGCGCTCGCCCGGGACGAGGTCACCTTCTACACCGCGCCCATCAAGGCCCTCGTCTCGGAGAAGTTCTTCGAGCTGTGCAAGATCTTCGGCACCGAGAACGTCGGGATGCTCACGGGCGACGCGTCGGTCAACGCGGACGCGCCGGTGATCTGCTGCACGGCCGAGGTGCTGGCCTCCATCGCCCTGCGGGACGGCAAGGACGCCGACATCGGCCAGGTCGTGATGGATGAGTTCCACTTCTACGCGGAACCGGACCGCGGCTGGGCCTGGCAGATCCCGCTGATCGAGCTGCCCCAGGCCCAGTTCGTACTGATGTCGGCGACGCTCGGCGATGTGACGCGGTTCGAGGAGGACCTCACCCGGCGCACCGGGCGGCCCACCACCGTGGTGCGGTCCGCGACCCGGCCCGTGCCGCTGAGCTATGAGTACCGCACCACTCCGCTGACCGAGACGCTGACCGAGCTGCTGGAGACCCGGCAGGCGCCCGTCTACATCGTGCACTTCACCCAGGCGGCCGCGGTGGAGCGCGCCCAGGCGCTGATGAGCATCAACATGTGCTCGCGGGCGGAGAAGGACGAGATCGCCGCGCTCATCGGCAACTTCCGGTTCACCACCAAGTTCGGCCGGAATCTGTCCCGCTATGTGCGGCACGGTATCGGGGTGCACCATGCCGGGATGCTGCCGAAGTACCGGCGGCTGGTGGAGAAGCTGGCACAGGCCGGGCTGCTCAAGGTCATCTGCGGTACGGACACGCTGGGCGTGGGCGTCAACGTGCCCATCCGCACGGTCTTGTTCACCGCGCTGACGAAGTACGACGGCCAGCGGGTGCGCACGCTGCGGGCCCGGGAGTTCCACCAGATCGCGGGCCGGGCCGGGCGGGCCGGGTTCGACACCGCGGGCTTTGTGGTGGCGCAGGCGCCCGAGCACGTCATCGAGAACGAGAAGGCGCTGGCGAAGGCCGGGGACGATCCCAAGAAGCGGCGCAAGGTGGTGCGCAAGAAGGCGCCCGAGGGGTTCGTCAGCTGGGGGCAGAACACCTTCGAGAAGCTGATCGCCTCCGAACCCGAGCCGCTCACCTCCCGGTTCCGGGTCACCCACGCCATGCTGCTGTCGGTCATCGCCCGGCCCGGCAACCCCTTCACGGGGATGCGGCGCCTCCTGGAGGACAACCACGAGCCGCGCCGCAATCAGCTGCGCCACATCCGCCGCGCCATCGCGATCTACCGATCGCTGCTGGACGGCGGCGTGGTGGAGCAGCTCAAGGAGCCCGATGCCGAGGGGCGGACGGTGCGGCTGACGGTGGATCTCCAGCAGGACTTCGCGCTGAACCAGCCGCTGTCCACCTTCGCGCTGGCCGCCTTCGAACTCCTGGACCCCGAATCCCCCTCCTACGCCCTGGACATGGTCTCGGTGGTCGAGTCGACCCTGGACGATCCGCGCCAGATCCTGGCGGCGCAGCAGAACAAGGCGCGCGGCGAAGCGGTGGCCGCGATGAAGGCGGACGGCGTCGAGTACGAGGAGCGCATGGAGCGGCTCCAGGACGTCTCGTACCCCAAGCCGCTGGAGGAGCTGCTGTTCCACGCGTACGGCCTCTACCGCAAGAGCCACCCCTGGGTCGGCGACCACCCGCTGTCGCCCAAGTCGGTGATCCGCGACATGTACGAGCGCGCGATGACGTTCACCGAGTTCACCTCGTTCTACGACCTGGCGCGGACCGAGGGCATCGTGCTGCGCTACCTCGCCGGCGCCTACAAGGCCCTGGACCACACCGTGCCGGACGATCTGAAGTCCGACGACTTCCAGGACCTCATCGCCTGGCTCGGCGAGATGGTGCGTCAGGTCGACTCCAGCCTCCTGGACGAGTGGGAGCAGCTCGCGAACCCCGAGGAGGAGTCCGCGGAGGAGGCCCAGGAGCGCGCCGACCAGGTCCGGCCGGTCACCGCGAACGCGCGCGCCTTCCGGGTTCTGGTGCGCAACGCGATGTTCCGCCGGGTCGAGCTCGCCGCGCTGGACAAGGTGGCCGAGCTCGGCGAGATGGACGCGGACTCCGGCTGGGACGAGGACGCGTGGTCGAGGGCGATGGACACCTACTGGGAGGAGTACGAGGACCTGGGCACCGGCCCTCAGGCGCGCGGCCCGAAGCTGCTGCGGATCGAGGAGCAGCCGGAGCACGGGCTGTGGCAGGTGCGGCAGACCTTCGACGACCCGAACGGGGACCACGACTGGGGCATCTCGGCCGAGGTCGACCTGGCCGCCTCCGACGAAGAGGGGCGTGCGGTGGTGCGGATCACCGACGTGGGCCAGTTGTAGCCTCCCAGGCGTCCCGGCCCGACACGCCACGGGCCCAAGCGCCATGGCCCCAGACGTCGCGGGGCCGGGCCCCGCGACGAGCACCACCAGTGAAGGAGCACCACCGATGACCAATCCCGCCGAGCGTCTGGTCGATCTGCTGGACCTGGAGCAGATCGAGCTGAACATATTCCGCGGCCTGAGCCCCGACGAGTCGCTCCAGCGGGTGTTCGGCGGGCAGGTGGCCGGGCAGGCGCTGGTGGCCGCGGGGCGGACCACCGACGGGCAGCGCCCGGTGCACTCCCTCCACGCGTACTTCCTGCGCCCGGGGCGGCCAGGCGTGCCGATCGTGTACCAGGTGGAGCGCGTCCGCGACGGCCGCTCCTTCACCACACGCCGGGTCGTCGCGGTCCAGCAGGGACGGACGATCTTCAATCTGACGGCCTCCTTCCATCTTCCCGAGCCGGGCATCGAACAGCAGCTGCCGATGCCCGAGGTGCCTGAGCCGGAGAGCCTGCCGAAACTCGCCGACGAGATCCGCGAGCATCTCGGGACGCTCCCCGAGGCGCTCGAGAGAATGGCGCGCCGCCAGCCCTTCGACATCCGCTATGTGGAACGGCTGCGCTGGACGCCCGAGGAGCTCAAGGGCGCCGAGCCGCGCAGTGCGGTGTGGATGCGCGCGGTCGGCCCGCTCGGCGACGATCCACTGGTGCACACCTGCGCGCTCACCTACGCGAGCGACATGATGCTGCTGGACGCGGTGCGGGTGCCGGTGGAACCGCTGTGGAGCCGGCGCGGCTTCGACATGGCCTCGCTGGACCACGCCATGTGGTTCCACCGCCCCTTCCGCACCGACGAGTGGTTCCTCTACGACCAGGAGTCGCCGATCGCCACCGGCGGCCGGGGGCTGGCCCGCGGCCGGATCTACGACCGGGCCGGCCGGCTCCTCGTCTCCGTCGTACAGGAGGGGCTCTTCCGCCCCTTGTAGGGAGCCATGGGGCCACCCTCCGCGCCCCGGCGCCCGCCGACGAGACGGTGCCAGAGCCCGCGGGGGCGCCCCGGGGACAGGGCGGGCGGCGCGGGATCGCCGTCGGGCAGTGTGAGCACGCCGACAGACGGGACCGGATCACCGTCCGGCGCCGCCGCCTCGTCCGGCGGCCGCGGGGCGGGGCGCGCCCGCCGGGCGTCCCGCACACAGGTGTCCAGCGCGGCCCGGCAGCGCCGGATCTCGGTGGGGTCGCCGACCGTCACCACGGCCGCGATCACCTCCGCCGCCAAGCCGGTCCCCGAGGCCACCGGGGCGAGCCGGGGCATCAGCGCGCGCACATACGCGCGCTCGGCCGGGTCGGTGAGCGTCGCGTCCAACTCGGCGGGGGCCAGCACCGCGGCCCACACCGCGGCCCGCTCCCAGGGGTCCTCGGTCCGGGTGAGCAACTGCTCGATACGGCGGCCGCGCCATCGGGCGGCCCGCTGGTCCTCCCCGGCGCTGAGAGTGGCGCGCAGCCCGGCCGGGATGCGGCCGGTCAGCAGCGCGGGCTCCCGCTCCGCGAACGCGCGGAGCTCCGCGGCCGGGTAAAGCCACACCACGGCTCGGTACCGGTTGACGTAAAAGCGGACCGGGGTGAAGAAGCCACCGCGCGCCAGCCGGGAGAACCGCCCCGGGCTGATGTCCAGCAGCTCGGCTCCCTCCGCCGTGCCCACAACACGGAGCCGCGCGCGCAACGCGCTCGGGAAGCCCTCGGCGGCCGCGAGCCGCAGCAACTCCGCACGCCCCACCCGTCGCCCCAGGGCACCCACGGCCACGGTGAGCACCTCGCCGAGCTGGACGGCCAGCTCGAACTCGCCGAGCTTGAGCCCCAGTTCCCTCGCGGCCCTGTCGAACGCGACGGTCTCCTCGATGCCGTCCGGCACCGCCGGCACCGGCCCGCTCCGCAGCTGCCGGCGCGACCTCTGGCCAGACCCCTGGCTCGACCTCGGGCGCGACTTCTCGCCCGTCCTCTGACGTTCCTCCACTACCACGACGGCCCTCCCCCGCGACTGGTCAATCACTGACAGTGACGACGATAGCCGCTGGGCAAGGCAGCCCATCAGGCCTGTGGATAACTCCGGATCACAGCCCGCTGGGCGCCCCGCTCTCCTGTCTCGCCTCGACGCCCAGGTGCTCCCCCACCCTGTTGACCAACAGCGCCATCTCGTACGCGACCTGGCCGACGTCGGCGTCCGGACCGCTGAGCACGCACAGACAGCTGCCGTCGCCGGCGGCCGTCACAAACAGCACGCCCTCCTCGAATTCGACCATCGTCTGCCGCACCCGCCCCGTGCGGAAATGGTGCCCGGACCCCTTGGCCAGGCTGTGTAAGCCCGAGGCGACCGCGGCCAAGTGCTCGGCGTCCTGGCGGACGAGCGATGAGCTCGCGCCCGTCACCAGCCCGTCGTTCGACAGCACCAAGGCGTGCCGTATCTGTGCGATCCGCTCGGTCAGGTCGTCCAACAGCCAATCGAGCCCTTTGCTGAGTGCCATACCGTTCCTCCCCGTCCGGCCATCCACCACAGCTGCCGGGCCAGCCTTTCTCACCTCCGCTCTCCGGGCAACCCGGCCCGCCTGTCGGCGCGCCGATGTGCGCCGCTTGACACAAGATGGAGACATGGCACGGAAAATGACCAAGGATCAGTGGCAGAAGTTCGTCTCGGAGGGCACTCGCACCGCGAAGTTGTCGACGGTGCGCGACGACGGCAGCCCGCATATCGCGCCCGTGTGGTTTCTGCTCGACGGCGACGACCTCGTCTTCAACACAGGCCAGGACACCGTCAAAGGCCGCAACCTGGCCCGGGACGGACGGGTCGGCCTCTGCGTGGACGACGACCGGCCCCCGTTCGCGTTCGTCACGCTTCAGGGGCGCGCCGAGCTCAGCGACCGGCTGGAGGAGGTCCGTGACTGGGCCACCCGGATCGCGGCGCGGTACATGGGCGAGGACGTCGCGGAGCAGTACGGCGCCCGAAACGGCGTCCCGGGCGAGCTGCTGGTGCGGGTCCGTATCGAGAAAGTCATCGCCCTCGCCGGAGTCGCCGACTAGCCCGATTCGGCCGAAAACCATTGGGTGTCTCAGCGCTGATAGAGGCCGACCAGTGTGCCGCTCGCGAGCTGGCTGCGGTCGACGGCCTGGTGCACCTCGTGGGCGGAGGCCTCGTCAGGGAGGACCAGCGGTTCGGGAAGGGCGTACAGCCGGAAGAAGTACCGGTGCGCCCGGTCGCCCTCGGGCGGGTGCGGCCCGCCCCAGCCCTCCTGGTGGTATCCGTTGGTGCGCGACAGCCCGCCCGCCGGTATCTGCCCGGCGCCCACCCCGCCGCTGCTGGGGGCGATGCCGGTGACCAGCCAGTGGACGAACGTCCCCGACGGCGCGTCCGGGTCCTCGCACAGCAGGGCCAGCTCGGCCGTGCCGGCGGGGACACCGGACCAGGTCAGCGGCGGTGAGAGGTCCTCCCCGTCCTTCGTGTAGCGGCGCGGGATCGGGTCGTGGTCGTCGAACGCGGCGCTGTTGAGCTCGATTCCAGCCATGAGTTCGCGAGTACCCGCGCGGAAAGCCGGCAAGCAGCGCCCTCCGCGCGGCCTCCGTGTGCCGGGGACACGGAGGCCGCGTGGCGTGAGCCGGTCAGGCGGGGGCGGCGGGGGTCTCCGGGAGGCACGGGTGGGTGCGCAGATGCTCCTCGACACGCTCGACGAGCCGGGCCGTCTCCGAGGCGATCAGCGCGGGGTCGGCGGTGGCCGCGCTCAGGACGGCCAGGCACGAGCCCTCGCCCGCCGCCGCGACGAAGAGGTTGCCGACCCCCGTCTCCACCATGGTCTGGCGTGCCGCACGGCCTCGCCGTCGGCCCGCCGCGCCGACGACGAGGCCGTGGAACCCGGAGGCCATGGCGGCCAGCTGCTCGGCGTCGCGTCGATTGAGCCCGCGGGAGGAGCTCACCGTCACTCCGTCGCCGAAGAGCACGACGGCGTGTCGTACGTCCCCGACACGGAGCACCAGATCGTCCAGAAGGCAGTCGAGACCGTCCGGGAAGCGGGCGGCGATTCGGCGGTGCTCGGTCATGGCCGTCTCCCTCTGTCGGGTTCCGCGAAACTCTGCCGGACGCTAGCCGGGAGGGGGCGCACAGAGGGGGCGCATTCGGAAGATGCTGGAATTTGACAGGGACAGACGACAGAACGATCGGTCGATGCTCGAACGTGCACAATATTCGGGTTCTCGCTCAGGGTTTTCCCTCAGCTTCCTCATGATCTGTCCCGTCCGACGATCCGCGCCCGTCCGAGGAGCCGCATGAGCCGCCAGCACACCCCCGCCGACCACCTGGCCAAGGCCCGGGACTTCTTCGCCCCGAGGGCCGCCGACTGGGACGCCCGTTTCCCCGACGACGGCCCCGCCTACGCCGCCGCCATCGCCGAGATCGGCCTGCGCGCCGGGGACGCGGTGCTCGACGCCGGCTGCGGTACCGGCCGCGCCCTGCCCGCGCTGCGCGCGGCCGTCGGCCCGGCCGGGACGGTCCTCGGCGCCGACGTCACACCCGCGATGCTGGCGGCCGCCGTGCGCGCCGGACGACACCGGGACGCCGGGCTCGCCCTCGCCGACGTCACCAGGCTGCCGCTGCGTGACGGCTGTCTGGACGCGGTGTTCGGCGCCGGGCTGATCTCCCACCTTCCCGAGCCCGAGGCCGGGCTGTGGGAGCTGGCGCGGGTGGTGCGCCCCCAGGGCAGGCTCGCGCTGTTCCACCCCGTGGGGCGGGCGGCGCTCGCGGCCCGGAAGGGCCGCCCGATCACCCCTGACGACCTGCGGGCCGAGCCCAATCTGCGCCCGCTGCTGGCCCGTTCGGGCTGGGCGCTGACCTCGTACACGGACCGGGACACACGCTTCCTGGCCCTCGCCGTCCGCCAGGGCTGAGCCGTCCGCCAGGGCTGAGCGGTGTGTCGGAGCTGAGTCGGCAGGCAGGCCTATACATCCATAGCGATGTATTACCCGGTCGAGGTACAACGCCCGTGCGTCACAATGCGCACATGCTGGAACTCGCCATCCTGGGCTTTCTCTGCGACACGCCACTGCACGGCTATGAGCTGCGCAAGCGAATCGCCGCGCTGACCGGGCACGTCAAGCCGGTGGCCGAAAGCACGCTGTACCCGGCGATCAAGCGTCTGGAGAGGGCCGGGCTGCTGGCCCGCGAGACCCAGCCGGGTGCTGGGGCCGCGCCCCGGCATGTGCTGACCCTGACCACCGCGGGCCGCGCCGAACTCCGCCTGCGCCTCGCCCGGCCGGCGCACGCCGACATCACCGACGAGAGCCGCTGGTTCACGCTGCTCGCGTTTCTGCGGCACCTGGAGGACCCGGCGGCGCAGGCGGAGGTGCTGGAGCGCCGGCTGGAGTTTCTGCGGCAGCCCACGAGCTTCTTCTACGACGGCGGCCGGCCGCTGCGCGCGGAGGAGGTCGAGGACCCCTTCCGGCGCGGCATCCTCACCATCGCCCGCGCCACCAGCCAGGCGGAACAGTCCTGGCTGCGCCGCACTTTGGAGTCGCTGCGGGAGACCGGCGGCGCCTGACGGCGCCCCGGCGGGCGGGCCCGCAAGAGGAGGCTGCCGTGCCCGGCGCGCGCGGCCGGTGCGTGGGGCACCGCCGCCGGTCGCGGTCATCGGCGTCGGCACGGGTCGACGAGGAGCGCCGCCTCGGCCGTATCCGGGTCGGCGTGCCCGCACAGCGCGTCCAGCTCCGCCCGCCACGGGTCCTGCCAGCCGTTCCTGGCGCCCATGGCCTTCACCAGGACGAGGGCGGTCAGCCCGCCGGGGGCGTCGCCGCGCTCGCGCAACACGCCGACGACACTGCGCACCGCTGCCCGCACACGCTCGTCTTCATGGTCGAAGGCGAAGTGGTCGAAGAAGTGCAGGCGATCCGGCCGCTCCTGGACCAGCGACAGATAGCGCTCCCAGCGGCCGAGGCCGGGGTCGCCCCTGCTGAGCCCGGCACAGGCCAGGCTCAGCACAGCGCTGGTCGCCTGGCGGCGCAGCCCGGCGGCCAGGAGCGCGTCCACCACGGCGTCGCCCTGCGCGAGTTCACCGGTCGGGAGTTCGCCCGCCGACTCCTGGACGAGCCTGCTGATGACGGCGGACCCGCAGTCCGCGAGCCGCCGCAGCGCGTCGGCGCGGCTCGCGCGTCCGCTCCCCTCACCGGCGCCGGTTTCGGTGCGTGTGCGGGCGACCAGCGTCTCGAATACGCGGCGCAGGGCGGCGCCCCCTTCGTCTCCGGGCAGCCGCCCGAGCGCGTCCACCGCGGCGCGCCACACCCTCGACGGCCGGTGCGTGGCGACAGCGGCGGCCGTCAGCGCGCCGACCCCGTCCTCGAACCCGCCGGCCGCCCCGACCGCCACGCAGTGCGGCAGCGCGGCGCAGGCGGCCCGGGCCGCCGCGTCGTCCCCGGTGCGGACCACCCCGGCGAGGAAGGACGCGTACGCCGAGCGGGTACGGATGCCCGCCGCCTCCGGATCGCTCACGATCACGGCCTCGCGGACGGCGGACTCGTGCACCTGCTCCGTCAGCCGGTCGGCCACGCCCGGCGCGTCGACGCGGGCGAGGAGCGAACGGGCGAGCACCACCCGCACGTCCCGGTGCTGCCCGGGCTCGTCCCAGGCCGCGAGCAGCGCGGCGAACGCGCCGTCACCCGGCAGCTCGGCCAGCGCGCGGGCGGCCTCCTTACGGCTGCCGACCGGCGTCGTCACCAAGCGCGCCACGGGTGCCAGCAGCGCGACCGCCCTCCGGTCGGGTACGCCGCCCAGCAGGCGCCGCACCCCCGCCATGGCAGCCCTCCCCCGCGCTCCCCCGGTTCCGGCGTGTCGGAGGAGGAAAGAGAGGACGTCGGGCGGCGTGTGAGGGGCGTCGGCGACCGGGCCGTAGGCGTCGAGGGCGGGCGTGTCCGAATCCGCTACGGCGTTCGGGGCGGCCCCCTCGGGCACGTCGTCGGGCACGTCCTCGAGCGCCTCGCGGACGGGCGCCACGCCGTCGCTCGCCTGGCCGCCTGTCCTGTCGCCACCGAGCATCCGGCCCGGACCCGGCACGTCTCGCGTGGCGGAGTCGCGCGGGGTCGGGTCGGGCCGGGGGTCCGTGCGCGTCGGCGGCGTGGCGACGTTGTGCGCGTGGAGCGCCGCGCTCTCGCTCAGTGCGGTCAGCGCCGCCGCGGCCACGGGCTGCGGCGCGCCGGACGCCAGGTCCGCCAGGAGCGCCGGGTCGCGCACCAGAGCCGCCGCGTCCGCGCGGGCGCGCGGCGGAGCCTCGTCGTCGGCCGCCACCGCGGCGAGATGGGTGGCCAGCAGGTGGCGCGCCCGCGCGGTCCACCGGCCGGTGAGGGAGCACGGCAGGCGCGGCACCCAGCAGTTGGCGGCGCGCCCCGACAGCTGACCGCGCAGCCCGTGGCGGGCGGCGCGCAGCACGTCCTCCAACAGGTCGGTGCGGCGGGTGGCGAGGGTGCGCAGCACCGGTTCCAGCGTGGCGAACGATACGTCGGCGGCGACCAGTTGGGCGCAGCGGCGCTCTCGCGTGGCAGGAGCCGCGAGCCACGCCACGGCCGCGCGCACGGCCGACCCGGGATCCTCGCCGTCGAACGCGGTATGGCCCACGAACGCGTCCAGCTCCGGCAGAGCGGGGAGGTGGGGCGTGAGGAGTTCGGCGAGGGGCACGAGCCGGGAGGTGGGGAGGCGTCTCTCCGCCCGGCCGTCCGCCCGGTCCACGTGTGCGGGGGGACACGGCCGTCGGTCGGCGGCATCGCCGAGCGGGTCGGGGGCCGTTCCGGCCCAGATGGCCGCCGCCGCGCGGGCATCGAGCCTCAGCGGTGCGACCGGGCCGCGCCGGCGCGGATCGCCCACGACCTGGCACAGCAGGCGGGCCACGCGCGCCGCCCGTTCGGCGTCTCCCCTGGCCGCCGCGCTCTCCGTGGTACGGCGCAGCCACCGTTCGGCGGCGGCGACCGTGGCGGACGTGGAGTCGCGGGAGTGGACGGTGGTCAGCGCCGCGTCGCGCAGCACGCTCAGCGGTACCGCGGTCAGCATCCGGGGCGACGCGCCGGCGACCTGCCCCAACGCGGCGAGCCGTACCTCCTCGCGGTCGTGCCAGGCCCGCTCGCAGGCCGCCACGGTCCGCGCGAAGGCCGCGGGGTCGGCGTTGAGCTCGGCGCACGCGATGAGCGTGCGCCAGGCGAGTGCGCGTTCGTACGGGCGGTGGCTCGCCGCCCCCTCGAGCAGGATCGGTTCGGCGTCGGCGAGCGGAACCACCGCGAGGAGCTGGTTGCGCAGCAGCGGCGACCGGTCCGCCCGGGCGAGAACGGGGCGCATGAGATCCGCGCGGTCCGCCGGGTCGAGCGCGGCGAGGGCGTTGAGCCTGGTCCTCCGGCCGGGGCCGCGCGCGGGGAGCCGGGCTTCGACGACGCGGCGCCGCGCGGCGGCGGGGAGCAGGGCGAGCAGGGGGTCGGGGGTGATGTCCAGCCGGTCGGCGCGGTACCGGCGGAATCCGCCGAAGCTCGCCTCGGCCAGTTCGGCCAGTTCCTCGGGGGTGAGGGCGCGCAGGGCCCGCAGCACGGACCGCGGCAGCGGCCCGGTGGGCGGACGGAGGGCAGGCGTCCGTTCCGACCCGCCGCGGTGGTCGGCGTCCGTGCGGTCCGCGGCGCGCCGGAGGATCGCCAGCACCTGCCGAGGTTTGCGCAGGAGCGCCACCGTGCCGCGGCCGTCGATGAGCGCGGGCGCTCGTTCGAGGAGCAGCAGCCCGGCGTCGGTGTCGCGTTCCGCGACGGCGGCGGCCAACAGGCGGTGGCGGCGGGCGAGTCGGCGCCGACCGTAGTCGTCACGCGCCTGGTAGTCGGCCGCCAGCCGGGCGGCGACGGCCGCCGGGGCGGTGCGGGCGAGGGTGTGCAGGACGCCGATCGGCGGGTCGAGACGGGGCAGCCACTCGGCCGCCACGCCGGGTGAGCAGGCGGGGAGGAGCCGGGCCGCGTCGGTGGGGCCGTACGCGGTGTGCGCCCGCGGCAGCAGCCGGTCGGCGAGGCCGGTACGCCGCCCGACGCGCAGAACGCGGTATGTCTCGTGGCGTACGGACCGGCTCTCGTCCAGGGCGAGTCGGGCCAGGGCCGCTTCGGGCACCGGCAGGCGGATGGCCGCGGACAGGGCGCGGCGGCGCAACAGTGGGTCGGCGAGCGCGGCGGCCACGGCGTCGAGGTCGCGGCGGGCGACGGCGAGGAACAGCGCGAGGTGCCGGTCGTCCGGCTCGGGAGAGGAGTCGAGGGCGGCGCGCAGGGTGGCGCAGGCGTCCGGGGAGAGCGTACGGGCGTACCGCGCCAGGGCGCTCATCCGGGCGGGGAAGGGCAGCGGGTCGAAGTGCGCCCGGAGCCAGGAAGGGGTCAGCGGCTGAGGAGTTTCGTATGCGGCCATGGCGATCACCGAGAGGTCGCGAGGCCGTCCTTTCCATGCGTCATGGCGAGCATGCTCGCCCAGCACCGGCCGACCGCACAAGTGACTTACGGAACGGGGACGGGGTCCGGGTGACCCGCGATCGGTGTTGCGCGGTCACTCCAAGGCGCGTGTCACCCCGGGCCCCGAGCTCGGCCGGCGGCCCTGCTCCACCCCGCCGCGGCCCGCCGCTCCCTTCTCCCCGTTTCCATCCGGGAATTCGCCATCAGGGCGCGCGAAAGGGCCGGTCAGCGCCCCAGCTCCTTGCGCGACACACGGCGCAGCCTGCGCCGCTGAGAGGGGTCGAGCACCAGATACGCCAGCGTGGGAACACCGACGATCACCAGCACTGCCGCCCAGAACGGCAACAGCTGACACAGCAGGATCACTCCCACCGCCGCGCCCCCCGCGACGGCCACAGCGCGCTTGGACATCTCCCTCTGCCTCCTTCGCGGCTCATGCCGCTTCACTTGTGTCAACGGACGTCGGCCGCGTCCGGTTCCTGAGTGCGAAGCATCCACCGGAGCGCGAAGGGCCCAGGTGAGACGGTTCACAACGGACGCCCGCCCCGGCGGGCCTCTCGTCGGGTACCCTCGACCGCTCCCGCTAGTCAAATTTGAGGAATGTGTCAGCTCCGTGACACCACGCACCGTGGCAACGCCCTCCGAGATCGCCGAACTCAGCCGCTGCACCACCGTCTTCCTCCCCGCCGACCCGGCACGCACCGGACGCGTCGCCTTCTGGCGGCCGGACGGCCCGGACCCCACCGGGCCGGGCACCCCCGAAGAGATCACCGTCGTGGTCCCGGCCACCTCCGATGAGGTCGATCAGGCCGATGGTGCCGAAGGAGACCCGGGCGTCCGTACCCGCGCCGTACGGGCCCTCGTCCTGCCCCTGAGCGAGGCGCTTCCGGTGCTCACCCGCGCCCGCGCACGCGCCGCGCACACCGCTTCCCCACCCGCCGATCCCACAGCGGCCTTCTGGGGCACCGCCGCGGTGCTCGCCCTCCAGCTCGCCGCGCGCGGACGGCTGCTGCCCGGGCTCACGGCCACCGACCACGACGCGTGGCGCGTCGGCCCGCTGGCCGAGGAGGATCTGCGGCGGGTGCGTGAGCTGGCGGCGGCCATGCCTCCCGCCGCCCACGCCGTGCCGCTGCCCGGCACCGACCCGCTGCGCCTCCCGGAGCCGGAGCGGCACGTCCGCGCGTTTCTCGACGCGGTCGCGGACGGGCTGCCGCGCTCGCCCGCGGCGGCCCTGGCCGCCGGCGGTCCGGCGTTCGCCGCGGCGAAGCCGCAACGCCTGCCCGAGCAGCGGGCCTGGGCGGCGGACCTCGCCGCCGGGCACGACGCCGGTGTCCGGCTGTCGCTTCGGATCGAGCTGCTGGACGGCGACCTCGGCGGCGACCTCGGCGGCGACGGCGACCACGGCCTCGTCCACGACCGAAGCCACGACGGGAGCCGCGACCGGGCCCCGTCCCCCGGCCCGCGCTTCCGTGCCGTCCTCCAACTCCACAGCCTCGCCGACCCGACCCTGGTGGCGGACGCCGCCGACGTATGGGCGGGCGCGTCGCCCGCCGCCGCGGCCCTCGGCCCCCGCGCCCGCATGGACGCGCTGCTGACGCTGCGCCGGGCCGTCCGCGCCTGGTCACCGCTCGCCCCGCTGCTGTCCGCCGCCGTACCCGAGGCGCTCGACCTCGCCGACGAGGACGTCGTCGAGCTGCTCGGCCCGGCGGCCGCGGCGCTGGACGCCGCGGGGGTCCAGGTGCACTGGCCCAAGGAGCTGGCCCGGGGCCTGACCGCGCGTGCCGTCGTCGGCCCGCAGGGGCGCGTCGACGGCGAGGGTCCGGACACCGCCGGATCCGGGCTGCCCTCGTATCTGTCGGCCGAGGCGCTGCTCCGCTTCAGCTGGCGGTTCGCCGTCGGCGACCGGGAACTCACCCGGGCGGAGCTGGACCGGCTCGCCGAGGCCGCCCGCCCGGTGGTGCGGCTGCGTGACCGATGGGTCGTCATCGACCCGGAGGCGGTCCGCCGCGCCCACGGCCGCGAGGACCGTGACATCACCACCGCCGACGCGCTCGGCGCCGTCCTGACCGGCCGGGCCGAGGCCGACGGCACCGGCGTCGAGGTGCGGGCCGCCGGCTGGCTGGCCACGCTGCGGGACCGCCTCGCCGACCCCGAGGGCCCGGCGCACGGGCCCGTCGCCCCGCCCGTGGGCCTGGCCGCCACGCTGCGCGACTACCAGCTGCGCGGCCTGGGCTGGCTGAGCCGGATGACCTCGCTGGGCCTCGGGGGCACGCTCGCCGACGACATGGGCCTCGGCAAGACCATCACCCTGATCGCCCTTCATCTCCACCGCCAGGACGTCCCCGAGGCCGCCGGGCCCACCCTCGTGGTCGCGCCCGCCTCCCTGCTGGGGAACTGGCAGCGCGAGATCGAACGCTTCGCGCCCGGCACCCCGGTGCGCCGCTTCCACGGCGCCGCGCGCGCCCTGGAGGACCTGGCGGACGGCGAGTTCGTCCTCACCACGTACGGGACGATGCGGCTCGACGCACGGCGGCTGGCCGAGGCCGTGCCCGACGGCTGGGGCTTGGTGGTGGCCGACGAGGCGCAGCACGTCAAGAACCCGTACTCGGCGACCGCCAAGCAGCTGCGCGCCATCGGCGCCAAGGCCCGCGTCGCGCTCACCGGGACCCCGATCGAGAACAACCTCTCCGAGCTGTGGGCGATCCTCGACTGGACGACGCCCGGGCTGCTCGGCGGCCACGGGTGGTTCCGCGCCCACTACGCCCAGCCCGTCGAGAGCGGAAGCGACCCGGCCGCCGCCGAGCGCCTGGCGAAGCTCGTCCGCCCGTTCCTGCTCCGGCGCCGCAAGTCGGACCCGGGCATCGCGCCCGAGCTGCCGCCGAAGACCGAGACGGACCGCGCCGTGGCGCTCACCAAGGAGCAGGCCGGGCTGTACGAGGCGGTGGTGCGCGAGATGCTCGCCGAGATCTCCGGCACCGCCGGGCCGGCCCGGCGCGGGCTCATCGTCAAGCTTCTGACCGGCCTGAAGCAGATCTGCAACCACCCCGCGCAGTATCTGAAGGAGGACCAACCCGTCGTCCCCGGCCGGTCGGGAAAGCTGGAACTGCTCGACGAACTGCTGGACACCATCCTCGCCGAGGGCGCGAGCGTCCTCGTCTTCACGCAGTACGTCCGGATGGCGCGGATCCTCGAGGAACATCTGGCGGCGCGCGGCGTCGCCGCGCAGCTGCTGCACGGAGGCACGCCGGTGGCGCGCCGCGAGGAGCTCGTGGACCGCTTCCAGCAGGGCGAAGTGCCGGTGTTCCTGCTGTCGTTGAAGGCGGCGGGCACCGGCCTCAACCTCACCCGGGCCGAACATGTCGTGCACTACGACCGCTGGTGGAACCCGGCCGTGGAGGCGCAGGCCACCGACCGCGCGTACCGGATCGGGCAGACCCAGCCGGTGCAGGTGCACCGGCTGATCACCGAGGGCACGGTGGAGGACCGGATCGCCGCGATGCTCGAGCGCAAGCGGGAGCTGGCGGACGCGGTGCTCGGCGCGGGGGACGCGGCGCTGACCGAACTGACCGACGCCGAGCTGGCGGAGCTCGTGGAGCTGAGGGGGACCGAGCGATGACCGATACCGGGAACGTCCGGGAGGGGTACGACGAGCGCGAGCGCGTCTTCGAGGCCCTGCCGCCCGCCCGCGGCCGCGGCTTCGCCCGCACCTGGTGGGGCCGGGCGTGGCTCAAGGCGCTGGAGGACACGGCGCTCGACGGTGAACAGCTGGGGCGCGGGCGCAAGCACGCGCGCGAGGGGGCGGTCGGGGCGGTGTGCGTGCGGCCGGGCCGGATCACCGCGGTGGTACGGGACCGCGACCACACGCCCCACCGCTCCGATGTGCTGCTCCAGGAGTTCGGCGAGGCCGAGTGGGAGCGGCTGCTGGACGTGGTCGCCGACCGGGCCGGGCATATCGCCGCCCTGCTCGACCGGGACATGCCCCCGCAGCTCGTCGAGGACGCGGCGGCCGCGGGCGTCGAACTGCTCCCGGGCATCGGCGATCTGGAGCCGGAGTGCGGATGCGAGGCGTGGGACCACTGCCCCCACACCGCCGCGCTCTGCTACCAGGTCGCCCGGCTGTTGGACGAGGACCCCTTCGTACTGCTGCTGATGCGCGGCCGCGGGGAGCGCGAGCTCCTGGACGAGCTCCAGGTGCGCAGCGTGGCGCGCGCCGCCGGGCGCGCGCCGGGCGGCGCGGCCGAGGAGGGCGCGGGCCGGGCCCCGGAGGGCATACCCGCGCGGGAGGCGTTCGCCGCGGCCGCCTCCCTGCCACCGCTGCCCGCGCCCCCGCCGACCGTGGCCGAGCCCGGCCGGCCGCCGGCGCTGAGCGGCGGCGGCGACCCGGCGCCCGGCCTGGACGTCGTCGCGCTGGAGTTCCTGGCGGCGGACGCCGCGGTGCGCGCCCGGCGGCTGCTGGCCGAGGCGCTGGCGCCGGGCCACGCCACGGCCCCGCCGCCGAGCGCGCTCACGCCCTGGCAGGACGCGGTGCGGCTGGCCGCCGCCGGGCCTCCGGCCGGTATCGCCGACCGCCTCGCCGCGGGCTGCGGCCGCGACCGCGGCGAGCTGGCGCGCGCCGTGCGCGCCTGGGGACACGGCGGACCGGCCGCGCTCACCGTGCTGGACGAGGAGTGGAGCCCGGCCGACGAGGCGCTGGCACGCGCCCGCGCCTCGCTCACCACCGCCTGGGAGGGAGAGGAGCGGGCGCCGCGGCTGCGGGCGGTGGGCAGCAACCGCTGGACGGTGGTCGGCGCGGACGCGCAGCTGCGTTACGGCCGGGACGGGCGCTGGTGGCCCTACCGCAAGGAGCGCGGCCGCTGGTGGCCCGCCGGGCCGGCGGACCACGACCCGGCGGCGGCGCTGGCGTCCCTCGAGGCGCCGTCCCCGCGCGGGGCCGGGATGGTGGGGGCGGCGGCGGGCGCGGGCTGACGGCGCCGCGCGGTCGGGGTGTCCGGCAGCGGGATCCTTTCCTCGGCCCTTCCGGCAGCGTCGATGTGCGGCTCCGCCGCGTGGCGGGGGCCACCCCTGGACCCCGACCCCAGGGCCCGCGTACAGGGCCAGGGCCCGCGAAGGGGCGGGACGGGGCCGCCGCGCCGACACACGACTCCGCCGCACGGTCGCATGGCCGCCGCGCGGCCGCCGCAGGCGTCAAGAACCGCCGGACTCCCCCGGCACCGCGCCGTCCGCGAAGCGGCGCGCCCACCGGACCTCGGCCGGCCGACCGGCACGACGCGGCGGATGGGGCCCACTTGGCGTGCGCACCGCCGGGGTGAACTGCGCGCTCCGTCGCCCGAGGGCTCCGCGAAGCCCGGCGAGACCGGCCCGAGCCGCGGCCGGGAACCACAACGGCAGCCAGCGGACATCGGAAGAGCCGGGCCGAGAGCGGCCCACCGCACCCCGGCAACCTTTCCGCCTCACGCGGCAACCGCAGAGCATCCGCATGTCCGGCACGTCTCCACGGGACGGAGTCACCCCCCATGTCCACAACGGACCGGCGCCCTAGGCGGCGCCTCACTGGACCGCTCGTCAGCGCTCCCCTCGCCCTGGTCACGGGCGCCGCGCTGATGGCAGCGGGCGCCCCGGCAGCGCACGCGAAGGCCGCGGCGGCGATCGTCGTCGCGAAGGACGGCAGCGGCAATTACACGACCGTGCAGGCCGCGGTCGACGCGGTCCCGGCGAACAACCCCTCCGCCGTGACCATCTCCGTGAAGCCCGGCACGTACCGCGAGACCGTGAAGATCCCCGGCAACAAGCCGCACATCCGGCTGGTGGGCACCACCAGCAGCAAGAACGACGTGACCATCGTCTACAACAACGCCTCGGGCACCCCCAAGCCCGGCGGCGGCACATACGGCACCAGTGGCAGCGCGACCTTCGCCGTCGAGGCCGACGACTTCCAGGCCCGCAATCTCCAGTTCGTGAACGACTTCAACGAGGCGAACACCAGCATCACCGACAAGCAGGCGGTGGCGCTGCGCACCGCGGGCGACAAGATAGTCCTGGACAACATCGGGGCCCTGGGCGACCAGGACACCCTGCTGCTGGACTCCGCGAGCAAGGACAAGGTCGGCCGGGTGTACGTCAACAACGCCTGGATCCAGGGCAACGTCGACTTCATCTTCGGCCGCGCCTCCGCCGTCATCACCAAGTCGACGATACGGCTGGTCAAGCGGTACGACGGCAGCTCGGCCGGGTATGTGGCCGCGCCCTCGACCGCGGCCGGCAAGCACGGCTTCCTGATCATCAACAGCAACGTCACCGGCGATGTCAGCGACCGCAGCCACTACCTGGGCCGCCCCTGGCACGCGGGCGGCGACGCGAGCCTCGATCCGCAGACCGTCGTCCGCAACACCTCCCTGAGCGCCGCGGTCCGAACCACCCCGTGGACCGACATGAGCGGTTTCTCCTGGAAGGACGACCGCTTCGCCGAGTACAAGAACACCGGGGCGGGCTCCGGACCGGCGAGCACCGACCGGCCGCAGCTGAGCGACTCCCAGGCCGCGGACTACGAGATCGCGGACTGGCTGGGCGACTGGACGCCCTGACGGGCTCCGGCCCCACAGACCCGGCCGCCGGTCCCGTCGGGGGGCTGGACCGGCGGCCGAACCTGCCCGCAGCACGCGCGGAACGACGGCCGGACCTGCCCGCGACACGCGCGGACCGGCAGCCAGACCTGTCCGCAACACGCGCGGGCAGGCGGCCAACCCGCCCGCGGCACGCGCGGGCCGGCCGCCGGGCGGCGCGGTCAGCCGCGGGCGCGCAGGAGGTGGTCCATCGCCAGCTGGTCCAGGCGCTCGAAGGCCATGCCGCGCTCCGCCGCGGCGTCGACGTCGAACTCCTCGAAGGCGGTGCGGTCGGCGAGCAGACCGGCCACGGTCTCCCCCTCGCCCAGCGTCGGGCGCGCCAGTTCGTCCAGGCGCGAGGCGCGCAGCGCCTCCTGGACCTCCGGGTCGGCCCGGAAGGCCGCGGCGCGCTCCTTGAGGATGAGGTAGTTGCGCATGCACCCGGCGGCGGAGGCCCAGACGCCCGCGATGTCCTCGGTGCGCGGCGGCTTGAAGTCGAAGTGGCGCGGGCCCTGGTAGCCGGCCGACTCCAGGAGGTCGACGAGCCAGAAGGCGGCCCGCAGGTCGCCCGCCCCGAAGCGCAGGTCCTGGTCGTACTTGATGCCGGACTGGCCGTTGAGGTCGATGTGGAAGAGCTTGTCCGCCCACAGCGCCTGGGCGATGCCGTGCGGGAAGTTCAGCCCGGCCATCTGCTCGTGGCCGACCTCGGGGTTGACGCCGAACAGCTCGGGCCGCGCCAGCCGCTCGATGAAGGCGAGGGCGTGGCCGACGGTCGGCAGGAGGATGTCGCCGCGCGGCTCGTTGGGCTTGGGCTCGATGGCGAACCGCAGGTCGTAGCCCTGCTCGGTGACATAGTCCGCGAGCAGGTCGAAGGCCTCCTTCATCCGGTCGAGCGCGGCGCGCACGTCCTTGGCGGCGCCGGACTCCGCGCCCTCGCGCCCGCCCCAGGCCACATAGGTCTTGGCGCCCAGCTCGGCGGCGAGGTCGATGTTGCGGATGGTCTTGCGCAGCGCGTAGCGGCGTACGTCGCGGTCGTTGGCGGTGAACGCGCCGTCCTTGAAGACCGGGTGGGTGAAGAGGTTGGTGGTGGCCATGGGCACGGTCATGCCGGTGGCGTCCAGGGCCTGCCGGAAGCGCTTGATGTGCGACTCGCGCTCGGTCGCGGAGGCGCCGAAGGGGATCAGGTCGTCGTCGTGGAACGTTACGCCGTACGCGCCGAGCTCGGCGAGCCGGGTCACGGACTCGACGGGGTCGAGGGCCGGGCGGGTGGCGTCCCCGAAGGGGTCCCGGCCCTGCCAGCCGACCGTCCACAGACCGAAGGTGAACTTGTCCTCGGGGGTGGGGTTGTAACTCATCGCGGCTCCCTCGCCTATTTCGTCATGGCACTTTACAAATTAGTATGCGCGAGTGCCCCGAGGGAAGCCCCGCTCGGGGACAGGGACGTGAAGGAGGAGAGCACGATGGCAGCAGCAGCCGTGCCCGTGCCGGAGGGACCGCTGGTCGTCGGCGTGGACAGCTCCACGCAGTCCACCAAGGCGCTGGTCGTCGACGCCGCGACCGGCCAGGTCGTCGCGCGCGGCCAGGCGCCGCACACCGTCGGCGGCGGGGCGGGGGGTGACGGCAAGGAGAGCGACCCGGAGCAGTGGTGGCGGGCACTGGCCGAGGCGCTCGGCCAGTGCGGGGCGCACGCCCGGCAGGCGGCCGCCATCTCGGTCGGCGGCCAGCAGCACGGCCTGGTCACCCTGGACGCGGCGGGGCGCCCGGTGCGCCCGGCGCTGCTGTGGAACGACGTGCGCTCGGCCCCGCAGCGCGACCGCCTGGTCGAGGAGCTGGGCGGGCCGAAGGTGTGGGCGGAGCGGATCGGCAGCGTGCCCGCGCCCGCCTTCACCGTCACCAAGTGGGCCTGGCTGAAGGAGACCGAGCCCGAGGCCGCGCGGGCCACCGCCGCCGTGCGGCTCCCCCACGACTACCTCACCGAACGGCTCACCGGCCAGGGCACGACCGACCGCGGCGACGCCTCCGGCACCGGCTGGTGGGCGTCGGCGACCGAGTCGTACGACGGGGAGATCCTGGAGCGCGTCGGCCTCTCCCCCGAGCTGCTGCCGCGCGTGCTGCGGCACGGCGAGGCGGCCGGGACCGTACGGCACCTCCCCGGCCTGCCGCTGCCCGCCGGCGCCCTGGTGGCCACCGGCACGGGCGACAACATGGCGGCGGCCCTGGGCCTCGGGCTGCGGCCCGGGCAGCCGGTGCTGAGCCTGGGCACCTCCGGCACCGTCTACGCCGTCTCGGGGCGTCGGCCCACCGACCCCACCGGGGTGGTCGCGGGGTTCGCGGACGCACGTGACGCCTGGCTGCCGCTGGCCTGCACGCTCAACTGCACGCTGGCCGTGGACCGGATCGCCGCCCTGCTCGGCCGCGACCGCGAGGCGGTGGAGCAGGGCGGCTCGGCCGTTCTGCTGCCGTTCCTCGACGGCGAGCGCACCCCCGACCTGCCGCTGGCCTCCGGGCTGCTGTACGGGCTGCGCCATGACACGACGCCGGGGCAAGTGCTCCAGGCGGCTTACGACGGGGCCGTGTTCGCCCTGCTCACAGCGCTCGACGAGGTCCTGGACGCGGACGCCGCGCCGGACGCTCCGCTGCTGCTCATCGGCGGCGGCGCCAAGGGCGCGGCGTGGCGCGAGACGGTGCGCCGCCTCAGCGGCCGGCCCGTCCAGGTGCCACGGGCCGAGGAACTGGTCGCGCTCGGCGCCGCCGCGCAGGCCGCGGGCCTGCTGCTGGGCGAGGACCCGGCGGCGGTGGCCCGGCGCTGGAAGACGGCGGACGGGCCGTCGTGGGAGGCGGTGGAGCGCGACGAGGCTGCGCTGGAGCGCCTGGGCGGGGTCCTGTCCGATGCCGACGCGCTGCTGCGCAGGGCCACACCGTAGGGTCGGGGCCGGGCCACGGAGGTACCGCGCGGGGTCCAGGACCGCCAGGACCAGCAGGAACGAGGGGAGAACGGTCAGGTGGCAGCGCCACTGCCCAACACTCAGCAGGCGATGCGCAGACGCAACCTCTCCCTCGTCCTGCATGCCGTGGCCGCGCACGGTCCGCTGTCCCGGGCCGCCGTCGCGGCCCGGATCGGGCTGACCCGGGCCGCCGTCTCGACCCTGGTGGACGAGCTGGCCAGGGACGGACTGCTGGTGGAGCTCGGGCCGTCCCGGCCGGGCACGGTCGGCCGCCCCGGCAGCGCGCTCCAGCTCAACGAGCGCGGGCCGGCCGGGCTCGGCGCGGAGATAGGCGTGGACCACCTTGCGGTGTACGCGATGGACCTCGGCAGGCGGGTACGGGCCAGGGCCCAGGTCGAGTCGGCGAACCGGGGCCGGGCGCCGGGCCCCGTGCTCGAGCGGCTCGCCGGGCTCGTACGGCGTGTCGCGGCGGAGGCGGAGGGCGAGGGGCTGCGGCCGGTGGGGCTCGCGGTGGCGGTGCCGGGCCTGGTGGCGCGCGAGTCCTGTGTCGTGGTGCGCGCCCCGAACCTCGGCTGGTCGGGCGTGGACGTGGGCGCCGCGCTGCGGGAGGCCCTGCCGGGCGGCGCCCTGACCGTCGACAACGAGGCCAACCTGGGCGCGCTCGCGGAGCTGTGGCTCGGCGGCCACGACCCCGCGCCGCGTGACTTCGTGCATGTCTCGGCCGAGATCGGCATCGGCGCCGCCGTCGTGATCGACGGGCGGCTGCTGCGCGGGACACACGGTTTCGCGGGCGAGCTGGGGCATGTGCCGGTGCGGCCCGAGGGGCCGGAGTGCGCGTGTGGCGGGCGCGGCTGTCTGGAGCAGTACGCGGGCGAGGAGGCGGTGCTGCGGGCCGGGGGCCTGAGCCCGGAGCAGGCCGCCGCCGAACACCGGGCCCCGGGTGGCCGGATCGCCCTGCTGGCCCGGCACGCGGCGGACGGCGACCCGCGCGTGCGGAGCGCGCTGCGCGGGGCGGGCGCGGCGCTCGGCATCGCCCTGGCGGGCACGGTGAATCTGCTGGACCCGCAGAAGGTGGTGCTCGGCGGGGCGCTCACCCCGCTGTCGCCCTGGCTGCTGCCCGCCCTGGAGCGGGAGCTGGCGCGGCGGCTCACGGATCCGGCCCGGCCGGGCCAGGGCGTGGTGACCGTCTCCCGGCTGGGCTCCGACGGGCCGGTGCTGGGCGCGGCGGGCTCGGTGGTGCAGGCGGTCCTGGACGACCCGGCGGCGTTCAGGGAGCAGCGCGGCGCGTAGGTCTCGCGGGGCACGGCGTGCGGGGCGTCGCCCGACTGGCCCACACGTGCCTCACGGGGAGGCGCGTGTGTTGATCATACGATCTGCCAGTGACTGCCGTGAGCCCGCGACGCGGGTCAGTGAGCGCCGCGCAGGAAGTCCTCCAGGCCCGCCAGGTCGTCGGTGTTGATGTAGTCGACGTCGGCGGCGAGGAGTTCGCGCCACAGCGCCTCGCGCTCCGGCCCCGCCACATCGGGGGTGGCCCAGAAGCGGACGCGCTGGCCGTTCGCATGCGCCGAACCCACGATCTGACGCAGCTTCTCCCGCTCGGCCGGCGGCATCTCGCCGGAGCCCAGCCAGCCGAAGCTCTGCGTCCAGTTGCTGCTGATCAGCGGGATGAAGGAGGCGGGCACGCCGGTGCCCTGGTCCTCGAGACGCCCGTCGTAGAAGGCGTGGCGCACCCGCTCGGCCTCCATGGGGGCCCGCGCGCCGCGGTCGCCGGAGATCACGGCGGTCACCGCGGAGCGGCGCACCCGGCCCCCGACGCCGCCGTGGGCGCTGCTCAGGATCGAGTGGTAGGGGCGCAGGCGCTTGGCGAGTTCCAGGTAAGTGGGCTCGCCCGCGGTCTTGATGTCGATGAGCAGTTGCAGCGTCAGGTCGTGGCCGCGGTAGACGCGTCCGCCGTTCTGCTTGACGCGTCGCGCCAGCGGGTCGAGGTAGAGGGCCTCCAGGGTGCGGGTGGGGTCGAGGTCCGCCGCGTCGTGGGCGACCAGCAACTGCCCGTCCACCAGCCAGATGTCGGCCTCCACGCTCCCGAAGCCGTGCGAGAGCGCGTCGAGCAGCGGGCGCGGGTGCTCGTAGTCGTTGTGCGCGTGGGCTCTGGCCAGCGGCGGCTTGCCCCTGCCGGATCCCGAACTCGCGTATGCGGGGGCGGCTATCCCGCCCGCGACGGCTGCTCCGAGGGTGACGACAAAGGCACGGCGCGTGCGGCGGACCATGGGGGCCTCCCGGCTCTTGCCCCGGCGCGGGGCCGGGGTTGCTCGACGGACGCCAGTGAGTATCGGGGCGGCGTGGGCCGCTTGGGCAGGGGCGTGCGAAGAGTTCCTCCGGTGGTCTCCGGCCATTTCCGCGCCGTTCCCGTCACAAGCGCGGCTCAAGCCGAAGCGGTGCCCGGGACCGGGCGGTTGACGGGAGGTGCGCGATGGCGGTGAGGAGTCGCTCAAGGTCCGGGCGGGTGCGTAGGCGGTCCGGGCGAATGCGTACGGCGGTGGCGGTGGCTCTCGCGTGGGGCGTGCTGGCCGGTGCCGGCCGGGCCGGGGCGGGTCCCGCGCCCACGGCCCGCGCCGCGCCGCGCTACCTGGAGCGCTCCGCACCGGCGCCGGGCGTGGAGTACCGCGAGTTCACGCTGGCCACCTCGCACGGCACGGCGCTGGGCCATCTGCTCACCGTCGACCTGCGGGAGCCGGGGGTATCGCTGGGACTGCTCCACCCCGACGCGGTCGCCTCGCGCTCCCGGGTCTCGGACATGGCCGCCGAGCGCGCCGCGGTCGCCGCCGTGAACGGCGACTTCTTCCACATCACCGAGACCCAGCACCCCGGTGTGGAGGCGACGGGCGCCGCGGTGGGCCCGGAGGTCTCGGCCGGGCAGCTGCTCAAGTCGGCGGTGCCCCAGGGCCAGCGATTCGGCCCGGCGCCGCCGCCGGGCACCTCGACGGAGGACGTGGTCGGCGTCGGCACCGACCGGATCGCCCGCGTGGGCCGGCTGACGCTGCGCGGCACGGTGACGGCGGAGGGGCGGGGCACCCGGCCGCTGCGCGGACTGAACCAGTACGCGGTGGCGGTGGACGGCATCGGGGCGTACACCTCCGGCTGGGGCGGCGCGTCCCGGGTGCGGGCCGCCTGCGGCGTGGACACCTCCCGGTCGGCGCCGTGCAGCGCGGAGACCTATGAGGTGACGGTCCGTGCGGGCCTGGTCGCACGGCGGGCGGTCACGCCCGGCAAGGGGCCCATCCCGGAGGATTCGTTCGTGCTGGTGGGGCGGGAGGCGGGGGCGCGGGCGCTGCGCGAGCTGCGGCTGGGCGAACCGGTGCGCTTCGAGTACGGGCTGCGGGAGACCCACCGCCCGCCGTTCGCCTTCGCGCTCGGCGGTTTCCCGATCGTGCGCGACCGTCACAGGCTCGACGGGCTCGACCCGCTCACTGGGGCGGTGCGCACCGCGGCGGGCATCGGCGAGGGCGGGCGTCTGCTGTATCTGCTGGTGCTGGACGGCGAGATGACCTACCGCGCCGGGCTGACCCTCAGCGAGCTCGCGGATGTGATGCTCGCCCTCGGGGCCGACGATGTGGTCAACCTCGACGGGGGCGGCTCCTCCACGCTCGTGGTGCGGGACGCGGAGAGCGGGCGGGCGACCGTACGCAACCACCCCTCGGGCGGCACCGAGCGGCCGGTCCCCAACGGGATCGGGGTGTTCACCCGCCCCGCCCCCGAGACGACCACCGACCGCCCCTGAGACGACCTGACCGGTGCGATCCGGGTGGTCCGCGCGGGGAGGCGGCCGATACGGTGAGCCGCGTGGTGCGGCTGCTTCTGACCTCGGCTCAGCGTACGAGCACGGCGGGCCTGCTGAGCGAGGCGGCGGCCCGGCGCGGAATGGACGTCCTGGTGCTTTCGGGCCCGCGCGGGCTCGACGAGGCGGCGGGCCGGCCGGTGCACTGGTACGGCGGCCCGCGCACCGCCGACCGGGTGGCCGCCCGGCTCGGCCTCGGGCTGCTCGAGCCGCCGGACGCCTGGCTCGCCCGGCTGCCGCGGGAGTTCACGGGCCGGAAGGTCGAGTTGACCACGCTGGCGGCGGCGCGGGCCGCCCGCGGCCCGGTGTTCGTCAAGCCGCCCAGCGACAAGTCGTTCCCCGCCGCGGTCTACGGACACGGCTCACGGCTGCCCCGTTCCGGGGAGGGCATCGGCCCGCACACCCCCGTGCTGGTCTCCGAGGTGGTGATGTTCGCCGTCGAGTACCGGCTGTTCGTGCTGGAGGGGCGGATCGCCGCCGGGAGCCGGTACGCCGCCCACGGGCGGCTGGACGTCGCCGCGCTGGACCGGGACCCGCACGAGCGGGCGGTGCGCGGGTTCGCCGGGCGGCTGCTCGCCGCCGTGGGGGACTCGCTGCCCAGCGCGGTCACGCTGGACGTCGGGCTGGTGCGGGACCCGGATACGGGGCGCGAGCGGTGGGCGGCGGTCGAGGCGAACATGGCGTGGTTCTCCCACTCGTACGCCGCCGAGGCCGACGCCGTGCTGGACGTCGTGCTGCGCGCCGCCGGGCCGCGGGCCCTGGTCGCCCCCGCCGACCGGGGGTTTCTGCGTCCTGCGGCCGGGGCCCCGCCGGTCAGGGCCGCACGCTGCTGACCACGTCCGCGGTGGCCGCCAGCCCCTCGGAGATGGTGGGCGCGATGCTGCTGCTGGCCAGGTAGAAGCCCAGGGTGACGCAGACCAGCGCATGCGAGACACGCAGCCCTCCGCTCCGCAGGAAGACCACCGCCAGGATCAGCAGCAGTAGGACCACGGAGATCGAAATGGCCATGGCGAGCCTCCTCAGGCGCTTCATGAGGATCGGAATCCGGCCGCCAGTCTGGCCCAGACACCCCCTTGACCCGCGCCATCTCGGGTGCTCCATACGGGTGCCGATCACGGGTGCGAACCCCCGGGCCGCCCCTGCCCGTACGCCCCGGCGCCCCCGTCCGCCCCCGGTCGGCGGGCACCGGCCGGGGGCGGCTCCGCTCAGCCGACGGGGGCGGGGAGGTCCACCAGCCCGGCCAGCGCCGCGCGGTGACGGCCGGGGGTGCCCAGCGCGATCTCGTCGCTCTTGGCCCGCTTGAGGTAGAGGTGCGCCGGGTGTTCCCAGGTCATGCCGGTCCCGCCGTGCAGTTGTACGCACTCCTCGGCCGCGTGCACCGCGACCCGCGCGCAGTACGCCTGGGCGACCGCCACCGCGAGGGGGACCTCGGGGCTGTCCGTGGCGAGCGCGTCGGCGGCGTGCCGGGCGGCGGCCCGGGCGGAGACCAGCTCCAGCCAGAGCCCGGCCATCCGGTGTTTGAGCGCCTGGAACGAGCCAATGGGGCGGCCGAACTGATGGCGCTCCTTGGTGTGGCGGACGGTCTCCGTCAGACACCACTCGGCCAGGCCCAGCTGTTCGGAGGCGAGCAGCCCGGCCCCGGCCATCAGGGCCCGGCCGACCGCGTCCCGGGCGCGGTCGGGCCCGGCGAGGCGGCGCGCCGGGGCGTCGGCGAAGTGGAGCGCGGAGAGCGGCCGGGTGAGGTCGAGCGGGGTCAGCGGCTCCACGGTGACGCCCGGGGCGTCGGCGGCAGCGGCAGCGTCGACGGAATAGAGCCCGTATCCGTCGGGGCCCTCGGCGGGGACGAGCAGTATGTCCGCTCCGGCCGCGCCCGCCACGCCGCCGACCCGGCCGCTGAGGGCGCCGTCGCCGCGGGCGGTGACCGTGGCGCTCGGCGCGCCGCCGCCGGGCGCGGTGGACAGCGGCAGCGCGAGCGCGCCGACCGCGCGCCCCTCGGCGAGCGCGCCGAGCGGCCGGGCCACCCGCTCCTCGTCGGTGTCGCAGCCCAGCAGGGCCGTGGCGGCGAGCACGGCGCTGGTGAGGTAGGGGACGGGGGCGACGGCACGGCCCAGCTCCTCCAGCACGACCGCCGCCTCCCGCGCGGTGGCGCCCTGTCCACCGAGCTTGTCCGGCACCAGCAGCCCGGCCGTCCCCATCTCCACGGCCAGGGAGCGCCACAGCGCGGGGTCGTACGGGCGGGCGCTCTCCGCTCCGGCGAGGACGGCGGAGGGCGGGCAGCGATCGGCGAGCAGCGAGCGCACGGCGGAGCGCAGATCGTCCTCGGCCTCGGAGTAGAGCAGGTCCGGGGTGCTCATCGGGGCAGGTCCTTCCACGGGAGGTCCTTGTCGGTCCGGGGCTCGGACGGCAGGCCCAGGACGCGTTCGGCGATGATGTTGAGCAGCACTTCGGAGGTGCCGCCCTCGATGGAGTTGCCCTTGGCCCGCAGATAGCGGTAGCCCGCCTCGCGCCCGGTGAAGTCGACGAGCTCGGGGCGGCGCAGCGTCCAGTCGTCGTACAGCAGGCCCTCCTCCCCCAGCAGTTCCACTTCCAGGCCGCTGATCTCCTGGTTGAGGCGGGCGAAGGCGAGCTTCATCGCCGAGCCCTCGGGGCCTGGCTGGCCGACCGCGAGCTGCTGGCCGAGCCGCATCCCCGCCAGCCGGGCCGCCTCGGCCTCCACCCACAGCCCGAGCAGCCGCTGGTGCAGGTCGTGGGTGCGCAGCTCGGGCCGCTCGCGCCAGGCGCCGGCGACCTTGCCGATCATGCCGCCCTCGCGGGGGACGCGGCCCCCGCCGATGGCGACGCGCTCGTTCATCAAGGTGGTCTGGGCGACCTTCCAGCCCTCGCCGACCCCGCCGAGACGCCGGCTGTCGGGGATGCGCACACCGGTGAGGAAGACCTCGTTGAACTCCGCCTCGCCGGTGATCTGGCGCAGCGGGCGCACCTCGACGCCCGGGTCGGTCATGTCGCAGGTGAAGTAGCTGATGCCGCGGTGCTTGGGCAGGTCGGGGTCGGTGCGGGCGATGAGGATCGCCCAGCGGGCGAGGTGTGCGCCGGACGTCCAGACCTTCTGCCCGTCGACCACCCAGCTGTCGCCGTCGCGCACGGCCCGGGTGGCGAGGGCCGCGAGGTCGGAGCCGGCCCCCGGTTCGCTGAACAGCTGGCACCACACCTCCTCGCCGGTCCACAGGGGGCGCAGCAGGCGGGTGCGCTGCTCGTCGGTGCCGAAGCCGAGGATGGTGGGCGCGGCCATGCCGAGGCCGATGCCGATGCGGCGGGGGTTGTTGTCGGGCGCGCCCGCGGCGTCGAGGTCGGCGTCCACGACGGCCTGGAGCGCGCGGGGGGCGCCCAGGCCGCCGAGCCCCGCCGGGTAGTGGACCCAGGCGAGTCCGGCGTCGAAGCGGGCCCGCAGGAAGTCCAGGCGGCCGGTGGTGGCCACGGGGTGCTCGGCGAGCAGCCGCCGGACGCGGTCGCGCAGTTCGTCGGCGGTCACCCGCCCCGGTTCGGCGGTCGTGCTCACCGTCCCACCCCCTGGCGCTGCCCCGGGACGACCACGACGCGGCCGGTGGTGGTGCCGTCCGCGACGCGCTGGACGGCGTCGGCGGCCGCGTCGAGCGGGACCCGCTCGCTGACCAGGGGCCTGACCGCGCCCTGGGCGGCGAGCTTGGCCAGCTCCTCGTGGCAGGCGCGGACGGCGGCCGGGTCGTGGGTGTTGTACAGGCCCCAGTGGAGGCCGAGGATCGCGTAGTTCTTGATGAGGGCGTGGTTGAGGGCGGCCTGCGGGACCACGCCGCTGGCGAAGCCGACGACCACGATCCGGCCTTCGAAGGCCACGCACTTGACCGACTTGGCGAACGCGTCACCGCCGACCGGGTCGTAGATCACATCGGCGCCCCGTCCTCCGGTGGCCTCCTTGACGGCCGCCACGAAGTCCTCGCGCCGCCGGTCGACGACCAGGTCGCAGCCGAGCTCCCGGGCCACCTCGGCCTTGTCCGCACCACCGACGACGCCGATCACCCGGGCGCCGTGGGCCTTGCCGAGCTGGACGGCGGCGCTGCCCACGCCGCCCGCGGCGGCGTGCACCAGCAGTGTCTCCCCGGGCTCCAGCCGGGCCCGGCGGTGCAGGCCGAACCAGCCGGTCTGGTAGCCGATGTGCAGCGCGGCGGCCTCGGCGTCGTCCAGCGCGTCGGGGGCGGGCAGGGCGGCCGCGGCGCTGACGACCGTGGTCTCGGCGAAGCCGCCGGCGGGCAGCGCGGCGGTGGCGATGACGCGGTCGCCCGGGCGGCCCGGGGCGCCCTCGCCGACGGCCAGGACCTCGCCGCACACCTCGACGCCGGGGGTGAACGGCAGCGGCGGGCGCACCTGGTACTGCCCGCGGCAGAGCAGGGCGTCGGGGAAGTTGACGTCGGCGGCCCTGACCCGCAGCAGCAGCTCCCCGGGCCCGGCGACCGGCTCCGCCACCTCCTCCAGGCGCATCACCGCGCGCGGCTCGCCCGTCTCGTGCACTCGCCATGCCTGCATACCGGTGGCCTCCCACACGCTGTCGGTCGGCGCGGTCCCCGCGCCGAAACCGCATACTAACCAGTCGGTACGAACGGGGGAACCGTCCTGCGGGGCACGCCAGGACCACTCCGCCGGGCGGCCGATGAACTCCTGTGCGACGCTGGACGGGCCCTGAGGCTGGACGGGCCCTTGAGTCGAACACCACTCACAGGTGAGGGTGGGCGACGGCTCATCGACTCGCACCACGGCGAGCCACTGCCGAGCCGATATGGCTGCCGAGCCCATAAAAAGGCGGACGGGAGACGACGGTGCCCGAGAACCAGGCGATCAGCGAAGCCGAGGCGGAGGCCCGAATACGGGGCATCTGTTTCAAGACCGGACCGCCTCGGCGGTTCGGTGTCGAGCTCGAATGGCTTGTGCACGACGCGCACGACCCCGCGCGCCCGGTGGAGACCGCCCGGCTGGACGCCGCGGTGACCGCACTGCGCGGGCTTCCGCTCCGGTCCGCGCTCACCTTCGAACCGGGCGGCCAGCTGGAGCTCAGCTCCCTCCCGGCCGACTCGCTCACCGACCTGGTGGAGTCCGCCGCCGCCGATCTGGCGCTCGTACGCCCCCTCCTCGCCCGCCTCGGCCTCGGCATCGCCGGCCACGGGCACGACCCCTGGCGCCCGCCGCGGCGGTTTCTCACCACTCCCCGTTACGCCACGATGGAGACCTACTTCGACCGCCGGGGACCGGCCGGGCGCACGATGATGTGCAACACCGCCTCCGTGCAGGTGTGCGTGGACGCCGGCCATGAGGAGCCGGGCCCGCTGGGCGTCGGGCGGCGCTGGCGGCTGGCCCATCTGCTGGGGGCCGTGCTGACCGCCGCCTTCGCCAACTCCCCGCTGCGTATGGGCGCCCCGACCGGCTACCGCTCGACCCGGCAGGCCGTGTGGGCCGCGATGGACCCGGGCCGGACGCTGGCGCCGCCCGCGGGCCCGGACCCGCGCGCCGCCTGGGCCGGGTATGTGCTCGACGCGCCCGTCATGGCCGTCCGGGACGGCGCGGGGGCGTGGTCCGTGCCGTACGGCCTCACCTTCCGCGACTGGATCCGCACGGGCGCGCCCCGGCCGCCCACCCGGGACGACCTCGACTACCACGTATCGACGCTCTTCCCGCCCGTCCGGCCCCGCGGCCACCTGGAGCTGCGCATGATCGACGCGCAGCGCGACGACGGCTGGATCGTCCCCCTGGCCGTCACCGTGGCCCTCTTCGACGACCCCCAGGCGACGGAAACCGTCTACCGTGTGGTGAAGCCCCTCGCCGAGACGGCGGGCCCGCAGCCCGCGCCGGCCAATCCGCTGTGGCGCGCCGCCGCCCGGCACGCTCTCGCCGACCCCGAGCTCCGCGCCGCCGCCGCCGTCTGCTTCGCCACGGCCCTGGAGGCGCTGCCCCGGCTCGGGGCCTCCCCCGCGATCACCTCCGCCGTGGCCGCCTTCACCGACCGCTATGTCGCCCGCGGCCGGTGTCCGGCCGACGATCTGCTCACCCCCGCCACCGGGAAGGAGTACCGGCCATGACGACCGCTTCCGGACCCGACACCGACCCCGAGGCGCTGCGGAGGCGCGCCGAAGCGGCGCTGCGGGGGGCGCGCGAGCGCACCCGCACCCTCACCAGCTGCGTCGACGAGCACGACCTCACCGCCCAGCACTCCCCGCTGATGTCGCCGCTGGTCTGGGATCTGGCGCACATCGGCAACCAGGAGGAGCAGTGGCTGCTGCGGGCGGTCGCCGGGCAGGATGCGCTGCGCCCCGAGATCGACTCGGTGTACGACGCCTTCGAGCACCCGCGCGCCGAGCGCCCCTCGCTGCCGCTGCTGCCGCCCGCCGAGGCCCGCGGATATGTCGCCGATGTACGCGGCCGGGTGCTCGACGTGCTCGAGCGGATCCCGCTGCGGGGCGGGCCACTGCTCGACGCCGCGTTCGCGTTCGGCATGATCGCGCAGCATGAGCAGCAGCACGACGAGACGATGCTCATCACCCACCAGCTGCGGCGCGGGCCCGCCGCGCTGGCCGCTCCGCCCCCGCCGGACGCCGCGGACGGCGCATCGCTGCCGTCGGAGGTGCTGGTCCCCGGCGGTCCGTTCACCATGGGCACGTCCACCGAGCCCTGGGCCCTGGACAACGAGCGCCCGGCGCACCGCCGGGTGGTCCCCGCCTTCTTCATCGACACCGCCCCGGTCACGGCCGGAGCCTTCGCCCGGTTCATCGAGGACGGCGGCTATCAGCGGCGGAGCTGGTGGACCGGGCCGGGCTGGCGTCACGTCCGCGAGCACCGCCTGAGCGCGCCGCTGTTCTGGCGGCGGGAGGGCGGGCAGTGGCTGCGCCGCCGGTTCGGGGTGACGGAGCCGGTGCGGCCCGAGGAGCCCGTGGTACATGTGAGCTGGTACGAGGCCGACGCCTATGCCCGCTGGGCGGGGCGGCGGCTGCCCTCCGAGGCGGAGTGGGAGAAGGCCGCCCGGCACGACCCGGCCGCCGACCGGTCCCGGCGCTACCCGTGGGGCGACGCCGACCCCACCCCGGACCACGCCAACCTGGGCCAGCGCCATCTGCGCCCGGCCGCGGCCGGCAGCTATCCGCGCGGCGCCTCGCCGCTGGGCGTCCGGCAGCTGATCGGCGATGTGTGGGAGTGGACGGCCAGTGACTTCCTGCCCTACCCGGGGTTCCGTGCCTTTCCGTACCGCGAGTACTCGGAGGTCTTCTTCGGCGACACCTACAAGGTCCTGCGCGGCGGCTCCTTCGCGGTGGACGCGGTCGCCTGCCGCGGCACGTTCCGCAACTGGGACCTGCCGGTCCGCCGCCAGATCTTCTCCGGCTTCCGCACCGCCCGCGACGCGGGGCCCGGTGAGGCGTGAACGCTGCCCGGAACGGACCCACCCGGATCGGAAGGGGGTGATGCCGATGTGCCGGCATCTCGCCTACCTCGGACCCAGCAGGCCCGTGGGGGAACTCCTCATCGCGCCCCCGCACGGGCTGTACCGGCAGTCTTACGAGCCACGGCGGCAGCGGCACGGCAGGATGAACGCCGACGGGTTCGGCGTCGGCTGGTACGCGGAGGGCGATCCGGTGGCCGCCCGCTACCGGCGCGCCGGGCCCATCTGGGCCGATCTGTCGTTCGCCGATCTGGCCCGGGTGACGCGCACCGGCGCGCTGCTCGCCGCCGTGCGCAACGCCTCCGAGACGAGCGCCGACGGGGAGGCGGGCGCCGCCCCCTTCGCCTCGGGCGCCTGGCTGTTCAGCCACAACGGCAGGGTCGAGGACTGGCCCCACTCCGTGGCCGAGCTGACCACCACCCTGCCGCCCGCCGATCTGCTGCGGATGGAGGCGCGCTGCGACGCCGCGTTCCTGTGGGCGCTGACGCTGCACCGGCTGCGCCTGGGCCAGGACCTGCCCACGGCGCTGGGCGAGACCACCGGCACGGTGGCCGCCGCCGCGCCCGGGTCACGGCTCAATCTGCTGCTGACCGACGGCGAGACCATCGCCGCCACCGCCTGGGGCGACACCCTCAGCTATCTGGCCGAGCCGGGCCACAGCGTGGTGGTCGCCTCCGAGCCCTACGACGACGACCCGCGCTGGACCGATGTCCCCGACCGCACCCTGCTCTCCGCCACCCGCTCCGATGTCCAGCTCACCGCACTCAAGGAGGCTTCCCTGTGAGCCCCTTCACCCTCACTCGCACCCTGCCCGCCGACGCCACGGCCGCCGCGCTCCGCGCCGATGTGGCCGAGGGCCTGACCCGTACCCCCAAGCAGCTGCCGCCGAAGTGGTTCTACGACGCCCGCGGAAGCGAGCTGTTCGAGCGGATCACCGAGCTGCCCGAGTACTACCCGACCCGCGCGGAGCGGGAGATCCTGGTCGCCCGGGCCGCGGAGATCGCCGCCGCGACCGGCGCCCGTACCCTCGTCGAGCTGGGCTCCGGCTCCTCCGAGAAGACCCGCCATCTGCTCCGCGCCCTGCCCGAGCTGCACGCCTATGTGCCGGTGGACGTGAGCGAGAGCGCGCTGACCCTCGCGGGGCGCGCCCTGCTCGCCGAGCACCCGGAGCTGACGGTGCACGCGCTGGTCGCCGACTTCCTGGAGGGGCTCACCCTGCCGTCGGACACCCCGGGCCCACGCCTGGTGGCGTTCCTCGGCGGCACCATCGGCAATCTGCTGCCCGTCGAGCGGGCCGGTTTCCTCGCCTCGGTCAGCGCCCTGCTCGTGCCCGGCGACTCGCTGCTGCTGGGCACCGACCTGGTCAAGGACGAGGCCACACTGGTCGCCGCGTACGACGACGCGCAGGGCGTCACGGCGGAGTTCAACAAGAATGTGCTGGCCGTCCTCGACCGGGAGTTGGGCGCCGACTTCGACCCGGCGGACTTCGACCATGTGGCGCTGTGGGACGCCGAGCGGGAGTGGATCGAGATGCGGCTGCGGGCCCGCGGCGCGGTCACCGCGAAGATCCCCGCGTTGGACCTCGCGGTCCATCTCGCGCCCGGGGAGGAGATCCGCACCGAGGTCTCCGCGAAGTTCCGGCGGGAGCGGGTGCGGGCGGAACTCGTCGCGGCGGGGCTCGAGCCGCGGCGGTGGTGGACCGACCGCGCGGGGCGGTTCGCGCTGTCGCTGGCGGTCAAGGGGTAGCCCCCGAGCCGGTCCGGGCGCGGGCCGTGACTCGCGGCTCGCGCCCGCCGCGCCGAAGGGGGCGCACAACTCCGCTGTCACCGCGCCCCTTTGGGCCACTACGCTCCGTCCCGCCCACAACACCCAACGAAATAATGTGATCCACATCACATCGTGATGGCGAGGCCGCAGCGTAGCGCGCTATGACCCCTATTCGTGACCCAACTCCCTCTTGTTGTGGCGAAATCCACACCCCTAATCTTTGGCGCGCCCGGCAGCGCGCCGCGAAGGCGCATGACAAGGAGCCGTCCATGGCCTTACGCGGACGCCACCGCCGCTACAAGCCCAACCGCATCTCCCGCGCCTCGCTCAGCGTCACGGCGAGCGGCGCCGGTCTCGCCCTGCCCCTGGTCGGAGCGACCGGCGCGAGCGCGGCGAGCGAGGAGACCTGGGACAAGCTCGCCCACTGCGAGTCCACCGAGAACTGGGACATCAACACCGGGAACGGCTTCTACGGAGGCCTCCAGTTCACGCAGTCCACCTGGGCGGCGTACGGCGGGACCGCCTACGCGCCCCGGGCCGACCTGGCCTCCAGGGACCAGCAGATAGCCATCGCCGAGAAGGTGCTCGACGCCCAGGGCCCCGGCGCCTGGCCGAGCTGCTCGGGGCGGGCCGGGCTGGCCCGCGGCGACGCGGAGCCGCACAGTGCGGCCAAGGCCGTCAACGCGTCGGTGACCAAGGGGCAGCAGGCCGCGCAGCCCCGGCGCGCCGAGCCGGCCAAGCAGACGAAGCACGACACGCCGACGCCCACCAGCCTGCCGGGCCGTACCACCGCCAAGGACAGCAAGTATGTGGTGATCAGCGGCGACTCGCTGTCCCGGATCGCCAACCGGCACGAGGTCGGCGGCGGCTGGCAGGCGATCTACCAGGCCAACCGCGAGACCATCGGCGGCGATCCGGATCTGATCTACCCGGGCCAGAGACTAGCCCTGGACGGCTCCCGGGCCAAGCCGCAGGCCAAACCCGAGGCACAGGCCAAGCCCAAGGCGAAGGCCAAGCCCAAGGCCGAACCGAAAGCGAAGCCGAAGACCGCCAAGCCGGAGAGCTCCCACCGGACCACCCCCAAGCCCCCGGCGGCCAAGCCCGCCACCGGCTCCGGCTTCACCCTGCCGGTCAGCGGGGTCAGCCCGACCACGGCCTACCGCGCGGCCGGGAGCAGCTGGTCCAGCGGCCATCACACCGGCATCGACTTTCCCGTGGGCATCGGCACCTCGGTCAAGGCCGTCAGCACCGGCCAGGTGGTCTCGGCGGGCTGGGCCGACGCGTACGGCTATGAGGTGGTCATCCGGCACCCGGACGGCAGATACAGCCAGTACGCGCATCTGTCGCAGCTGTCCGTCCGGGCGGGCCAACAGGTGAGCGGGGGCCAGCAGGTGGGCCGGTCGGGCTCGACGGGCAACGTCACCGGCCCGCATCTCCACTTCGAGATCCGCACCGGCCCCGGCTACGGCTCGGACATCAACCCGCTGGCCTATCTGCGCTCGCACGGCCTCAGCATCTGAGCCTTCGACGCTCGGCGAGCCGGGGCAGGACGTCCCGGGGGCGAGCGCAGACCACGATGCCGTCCACGTCGCGGTGCGATACGAACCCTTCGGCCGCGGCGTGGGCGAGAAAGGCGAGCAGCGGCTGGTAGTAGCCGCCGGTGTCGAGAAGGGCGCAGGGCTTGTCGTGCAGCCCGATCTGAGCCCAGGTCAGCGCCTCGAAGATCTCCTCGGCGGTGCCGAGGCCGCCCGGCAGGGCGACGAAGGCGTCGCCGAGTTCCGCCATGCGCGCCTTGCGCTGGTGCATGTCCGCCACGACCAGCAGCCGGGTGAGTCCGGTGTGGCTGATCTCGTGGCGCTCGAGGTGGCGGGGGATGACGCCCGTGACGGCGGCTCCCCCGCGCAGGGCGGCGTCGGCGACCGCCCCCATCAGACCCACCCGGGCCCCTCCGTACACCAGCTCGAGCCCGGCCTCGGCCACGGCCCGGCCGAACTCGGCCGCCGCTCGCAGATGGACCGGGCGGCAGCCGGAAGAGGCCCCGCAGAAAACCGTGACCCGGCGCAGGGGCGCCTCGGGGCTCACGCTGCGCCATAAATGGCCGAAGGTATTCCGTCGAAAACTTTCGAGAAGATTCTGTCCTGTAAAAAGCCGTGTTCGGCGTGGCGCTCCGCCACCATCCACGCCATCTTCTCCAGTTGCGCCTCGGAGAGCTCATATGAGGTCAGCGATTCCACGCCCACCGAATAGGTGGCGCACCATTCAAGAATCGCTTCGAGCCCGTTGACTGAGGCCGCGAAGAATCGATGGTCCGGGCTCGCCCAAAGGGCGGCCAGCTCTTCGAGCATGCTGCTCCCGGCCCCCTCGGGGACGAGCATCCGGCGCGCCCTGCGCGCCAGGCGGACCACATAGCCCTCCCGGTCCTGGATGTGCAGCAGCCGTACGGTCAGCCGGCAGTCAAGCTCCGGGAGCCGCTCCGCGAAGGCCTGGAGCAGCGAGATGGAGCCGCCCTCGACGATCACGAACCGGTGCTGCTCACCGAGTTGCTCCAGCTTGCGGACGAGCGCGTCCGCCGCCTCCTCGGCCGGGTAGTCCCCGTCGGCGACGGTCCGGTCGCCGAGCCAGGAACGCTCCACGTCCGCCGTCTCCTCACCGGCCCGGGCGCTGGTGGTGGCCAGGTCGGTGAAGCACTGGATCCGGTCGGCCACCACGATCGGAGCGCCCGTGATCCGGGCCAGCGCGGTGGCGGCCGCGCTCTTTCCGACGCCGGTGGGTCCGGCGATGACATGCACGAACTGCGGGCTTCCGCCAGGTGATCCAGCCATCGAAATCCCCTTCGCCGCAACTTTCCTGACGGTGAATCACGGTAACCCCGCTGGCCTCCTGCGCATCCCTAGCCAAGGCATCAAAACAGTAAACGAATGGGCAAGTAATTAAAGGTTGAATATTTAACGCCCTCCTTACTTGCCCGGGGCCACACTCCGGATCACACCATTCTCGGGCAGCCCGAATGGTATTCACGAGAGGACCGGGCATGACTCGACTGTCGGATCCGCCATCAGCAATTCTCGATCGATTCGGCAAGGGATGGGATCCGGACACGCTCTCGACCCTGGCCGGATCGGTTCCGGTCAACCTCGGCGCACCCGTCGAGCGCGTTCTGCAACAACTCGGGCCGGTTCTCGGCCACTCCGGGGGACGTACGGTGCTGGTCGGTTACGGCGCCTCGCCCGACACCGCGCCGCAGGACGTGGCGCTCTTCGGTACGCTCCCCGGCTGGAGCGTCCATGTGCCGGGACACCCCGACGAGGTCGGGCGGCTGCTGCGGGAGGCCGCGGCCGGCGACGGCAGCGCGTACATCCGACTCCCCGAACAAGGCAACGCCGAACCCCACGGCGCCTCGGGGGCGTTCGAGGTCATCAGGCTGGGCGCGGGCGGTGTGGTGCTGGCCGTGGGCCCCACGCTGGACACGGTGGTGCGCGCCACCGCCGGACTGGACCTGACCGTTCTGTACGCCTCGACGATCCGCCCCTTCGACGCGGTCGGCCTGCGCACCGCGGTGCTGGCCGCCGACCGGGCCGACGTCGTCCTGGTCGAGCCCCATCTGGCCGGCACCTCGGCGCGGTGTGTCGCCGAGGCCCTGGTGAACGTCCCGCACCGGCTCCGTGCCCTCGGCACCCCCTGGGACGCCGCGGCGCCCGCCCCCGTGCTCGACGAGGCGGGCATCGCCGCGGCGGTCAGGGCCTTCCTGCGCTGAAGGCGCCAAGCCGGCACACACTTCCCGGGAGGAAGCCGATGAACGTTCTCCTGATCTCCGGCATGGGGCCGGAGGTACCGAACAAGAAGCTTCTGGAGGGCTCCTCGTTCGAGGCGTTACTGGCCCCGGCGGGCCACCGCGCGGCCGCCGGGCGGCGCGAGGTGTTCGACCTGTCCCTCCTGCGCACGGCGGACGCGACAAGACGCCCGCTGCTGCGTCCGAGGCGCACCGGCGGCCGGGCCCGCGCGGTCAGCTCGGTGCGCCTCTCCGCACCCGTCGAGGAGGAACACGAGCCGGAGACGGCACCCCATCTGACCACCTTCACCCTTCAGTCGATCCTTCTGGCCGCCGGATTCGACCACGAGGTGTTCCCGATCGAGCGGATCTGGACCGGCTCCGCGGTGGAACCCCCGGCCGACGTGGACGTGGTGCTGCTCTCGACGACGTTCATCTGGGATCGCCGCACCCTCGCCAAGGCCGTGAGCTGGGTGGAGGAACGCTGCCCCACCGCGGTCCTGGTGCTCGGCGGGCAGTACAGCAACCTCAAGTTCCAGCGGATCCTGTCCGATCACCCCTTCGTCCGGTACATCGTCCGAGGCGACGCCGAGGCCGCCCTGCCCGCGCTGCTGCGCGCCCTGCGCACCAAGGGCGACGTGGCCGAGATCCCCAACCTGGTGTGGCGCGACCGCGACACGGACCGGCTGCGCATGACCCGGATCGAGTACATCGACCTGGACGCGCAGCCCTCGCCCAGCCCGGTCGGCACGCTCCCGGTCGTCCCCTACGAGTCCATGCGCGGCTGTCCGTTCAGCTGCAAGTACTGCTCCTTCCCCGCCGCGTCGCCGAAGTGGCGCTACAAGTCGGCCCAGAAGATCGCCGACGACTTCCTGCGCTACCGCCGCGAGAACGGGGCCGAGTACATCAAGGCCCTGGATTCGACGTTCACGGTGCCGCCGACCCGGCTGCGCGCGCTGCTGCCGCTGCTGGCGGAGGCGGACGTCGGCTGGGAGGCGTACACACGCGCCAACTCGATCCGGGACCGGGAGGTCGTGGCGGACCTTGAACGGGCGCACTGCCGCGCGCTGTCCATCGGCTTCGAGTCGATGAACGACACGACGCTGGGCTATATGCACAAGCAGGTCAAGGCGCGCGCCAACCGGACGGCCTTCGAGCTGCTCTCGGACAGCTCGATCCACTCCTTCGTCTCGTTCATCGTCGGCTATCCCGGTGAGACGCCCGAACTCTTCGAGGACACCCGGCGGTTCCTGGTCTCGGAGTACTCCGGCCAGTTCGCGCTCTACGTCTTCATGATGAACGACGAGACCATGCCGGTCTGGCAGGAGGCCGACCGCTTCGGCCTGGAGGTCTTCGACCTGGACGGCGAGGCGGAGGACTGGACCCACCACGGGATGGACAGCCGCACCGCCGCCCGGCTCCAGCTGGAGACCCTGCGCGAGGTGCGCTGGAAGAACGACCACGCGATCGCCCGGGTGTGGCAGCACGGCTTCGAGTCCCCCCTGCTGCCCGGCCGGTCGCCGGCGCGGAACGCGGTGGTGGAGAAGCTGGTGGACCGCCTCGGGATGCTGAGCGCCGACGTCCGCGACCCGGCCGAGGCCGCACGCCGCAGGGACCGTCTGCTGTCCGAACTCGCCGGACACGGCGTGGTCACGGCCCGCTGAGGTCGTACTGACACGCTTGCAGATGGAACAGCTCGGCGTAGATGCCGCCCTGGTCCAGCAGCTCCTGCGGGGTGCCCGACTCGGTCACCCGCCCCTCATGGAGGACGTGGATCAGGTCGGCGTGCCGGACGGAGGCCAGCCGGTGGGTGATCAGGACGACGGTCTGCCCCTCCCCCGTGAGGGCGCGGATCTGCTCGAAGACGGCGAGTTCCGCGCGGGCGTCGAGGGCGGAGGTGGGCTCGTCGACCAGCAGCACGGGGGCCGCGCGGTAGCGGGCGCGGGCGATGCCCAGCCGCTGCCACTGGCCGCCGGAGAGCTGGTGGCCGCCGCGGAACTCCCGGGCCAGCAGGGTGTCCCAGCCGTGCGGCAGCCCGGCGACGATGTCGTCCGCCCCGGCGTAGACCGCCGCGCGGTCCAGGGCCGCGGCGCGGATGGGGGTCTCCGGGCTGCCGATCGCGACATTGGCCTTGGCGGTGAAGGGCCAGCGCTTGAAGTCCTGGTTGACCATGGCGATCCGGGAGAAGAGCTGCTCCCGGTCGGCCTCCGCGATATCGGTGCCGTCCCACAGGATCCGCCCCGAGTCCGGCATATGGAGTCCGGCGAGCAGCTTGACCAGGGTGGACTTGCCGGACCCGTTCTCGCCGACGAGCGCGACCACGCCCCCGCCGGGAATGGTGAGACTGACCTTGTCCAGTGCGGGCCGGTCGCTGCCGGGGTAGGTGAAGGAGACGGACTCGAAGCGGATCTCCTCCGGCTCCTTCGGCAGCGGCAGCCCGCCCTGGGGGATGGCGCACCGCTCGGCGTCCTCGCACAGCCGGTCCAGGTCCTGGACGAACAGCATCTCCTCGTAGAGCTGGTTGAGCTGGAGCACCAGCGTGGACAGGTTCTGCGAGCCGGTGCGGATGGCGATGACCGCGGTCCCCGCGACGGACAGCTCCATGCCGCCGGTGAGCAGCAGCCCGGCGAGCGCCGAGTACGTGGCGAGGGTCGCCGCTCCGGTGAACGCCGCGGCGATCAGCTCGGTGCGGGCCGCGGCGTCGGCCAGTCGGGTCTGCTCGGCCTCGGCGGACTCCGACATCCGGCGGAAGTGGCGCAGCAGGAAGCGGCCGACGCCGTGCACCCGGACCTCCTGCGCGGCCTCGCGCTCGGTGAGCAGCCGGCTGAGCAGATGGCCCGCGCGGGCGTGTTCGATCATGGTGTGGAAGGAGAGATAGCGGCGGCGGGCGATGCGCAGCGCGCTCCAGCTGCGCGGCAGGGCGATGAGCACCAGCAGCGGCAGCAGCACGGGGTGCAGCACCGTCAGCACCCCGGCCGCGGCGACGACCGCGAGCAGCCCGTTGACCACCGCCACGCAGTACCTGACCATGCGCCGGGCCGAAGAGGCCCCGTATTGGGCGGAGTCCAGCAGCCGGTGGAACTCCGCGTCCTCGATCGCGGACAGCTCCACCCGGGCCGCGCACTCCAGATACCGTTCGGTCGCGAGCCGTTCGACCTTGGGCTCCAGTCGGCCGGTTCCCGCCGTCGACGCCGAGGCCAGCAGCGCGCCGAGGACCGCCACCACGCCGACCACGATCAGGGACGGCAGGGCGCCCCGCAGCCGGTCGGCCGTGGCCCCGTCGGCCAGCAGCGCCGCCAGCGCGTCGTTCACCGCCACCAGGCTGAACGCCTGGCCGATGCCCTGGCCGAGTTCGGCCGCCGCGACCGTGCGCAGCGCCTTGCGGTCGGCGGCCCAGGCGAGCCGTACGGTGGAGCCCACCAGGCGCGGCAGCCTGCGGGCCATGGCCCATAACGACAGATGCAGATAGGCGTCGTCGTAGCGGCTGAATCCCATGTCGTACCGGAGCCGTCCGCCGAAGAGCAGTCGCTCGGACTCCGATGTCTCGTCAGTGGCCTGCTGGTTGCGTCGCCGCGGCCACGGCATCGCACCACCCCCTCCGCGTGCGCACCGCGTCAGTTTCCCGTAGCGGAGGGTCCATCCGCGATGCATTTCCGGTCGGCCTTCGGCGCTCCGTGGCACGATGTGCGAGGTACGGGCGTCGTGCGCCCGCCGTGGGGTGGGGTACGCGCCCTTCGCCCGACAGAAAACGGAGGAGAGTGCCGGGTGCGTCTGGCCCACGACGATCCGCGGCTGCGCTATCGGGGGGCGGTGTCGCTGGAGCGGGGCCCCGGCTGGACCGCGCCCTGGCGGCTGCCGCACCGGGAGGCCGCGCTCCATCTGCCCGAGGGCGGGCTGGGGCGGGCCGCGATGCCGTCGGGGGTGCGGGTGGCGCTGCGCACCGACAGCACCGGGCTGACCTGCCGCTACCAGGCGGATCCCGCGCCGAAGCTCAACGGGCCGCCGGAGGTGGCCCGGCTGGATGTGCTGTGCGAGGGGCGGCACACGGCCACCGTCGAACTGCAAACGCACGGCGGGGACGCGGAGTTCCGGGTCGACGGGCTGGGCGGCCGGCCGGGAAGCCTGGCGACGGTCGAGCTGTGGCTGCCCTTCTACCACCAGTTCCGGCTGTGCGAGGTGGCGCTGGACGCGGGCGCGGCGGTCGAGCGCGACGGCGCCGAGGGGCGGCCGCGCTGGATCCACTACGGCAGCTCCATCTCGCAGGGGCGCGGCGCCGCCTCCCCGAGCCGGGCATGGACGGCCCTGGTGGCCCGGCGCGCCGGGTGGGAGCTGACCTCGCTGGCGCTGGGGGCGGCCTGCCAGCTTCAGCCGATGACCGCGCGGCTGATGCGGGACCTGCCGGCCGAGCTGCTCACCGTCTGCGTCGGGATCAACATCCAGGCACTGGGCAGCCACAACCGCGACTCGCTGACCTCGTCGCTCGTCGGCTTTGTGCAAACGGTGCGCGAGGGGCATCCGACGACCCCGTTCGCGGTGATGTCGAGCATCGTCGCGCCGGAGCGGGAGGAGGTGCCGGGGCCGTCCGGGATGACGATGCGCGAGTGCCGGGCGCACATACGGCGCGCGGTGGAGCTGCTGCGTGCGCACGGGGACACGAATCTGCACTATGTGCACGGCCCTGAGGTGTTCGGGCCGAGCTGTACGCGGCTGCTGCTGGAGCCCGAGGGCCTGGACCGGCTGCACCCCGCGCCCGCGGGCCACCCCGTCTTCGCCGCGCGCTTTCTGACGACCCTGCGCCGCGCGGGGTGCACCCCGGCGGGTCCGGCCCGCTCATGACGCCCCGTACACCGGGCGGGGCGGCTCGGCGTCGGCGAGCAGCTTCCGGGCGGCCTCGCCCGCCTCGGCCGGGGTCCAGCGGGCACCCTTGTCGGCGGTGGGGCCCGGCCGCCAGCCCTCCATGACGGTGATCCGCCCGGCCTCGGCCTCGAAGACCCGGCCGGTGACGCCCGCACTGTCGGCGGAGGCGAGCCAGACGACGAGCGGCGAGACGTTCCCGGGGGCCATCGCGTCGAAGGCGTCCGCCGCGTCCGGCGCCGCCATGGTCTCGGGATGAGTCCGCTCGGTCATCCGGGTGCGGGCGGCCGGGGCGATGGCGTTGACCTGGATGCCGTAGCGGCCCAGCTCGGCGGCGGCCACGAGGGTGAGCCCGACGATCCCGGCCTTGGCAGCGGAGTAGTTGCCCTGGCCGACGCTGCCCAGCAGCCCGGCCCCGGAGCCGGTGTTGACCACGCGGGCAGCCGGGGCGCGGCCCGCCTTCGCCTCGGCGCGCCAGTGAGCGGCGGCGTGCCGCAGCGGCAGGAAGTGGCCCTTGAGGTGGACGCGCACCACCGCGTCCCAGTCGTCCTCGTCCAGGTTGATCAGCATGCGGTCGCGCAGAAAGCCCGCGTTGTTGACGAGGCAGTCGAGCCGGCCGTAGGTGTCGAGGGCGGTGGCGACCAGCGAGGCCGCGCCGTCGGCGGTGGCGATGTCGCCGCCGTGCGCGACCGCCTCGCCGCCCAGCGCCCGGATCTCCCCGGCGACGTCCTGGGCCGGGCTGCCCCGGTCCGCCGCGCCGTCCCCGCCGTCCAGGGCCACGCCGAGGTCGTTGACCACGACCCTCGCGCCCTCGGCCGCGAGGGCCAGCGCGTGCGCGCGCCCCAGGCCGCGGCCCGCTCCGGTGACGACGGCGACCCGCCCCTCGCACAGTCCGGTCATCGTGAGTCCTCCCGCTGGTTGACGTTGGCGGCGTCGAGGAACGCCGGGCGTTCACCGCCGCCGTGGACGTGCAGGGCGGCGCCGCTGATGTACGCGGCGAGGTCGGAGGCGAGGAAGACGCAGGCGTCGCCCGCCTCGCCCGGCTCGGCCAGCCGCCCGAGGGGGACGGTGCGGCCGACGGCGGCGAGCCCGGCCTCGTCGCCGTAGTGCAGATGGGACAGTTCGGTGCGGACCATGCCCAGCACCACGGTGTTGACCCGCACCGTGGGGGCCCACTCCACCGCGAGGGAGCGGGCGAGGTTCTCGAGCCCCGCCTTGGCGGCTCCGTAGGCGGCGGTGCCGGGCGACGGGCGGGTCCCGCTGACGCTGCCGATCATCACGATGGAGCCGCCGCGCCGCTGATGTCGCATCACCTCATAGGCGGCGAGGGAGACGGTCAGGGGTGCGATGAGATTCAGCTCGACGACACGCGCGGCGCGGCGCGGCCCGGCGGCGGCGAGCAGTCCGAACGGGCTGCCTCCGGCGTTGTTGACCAGCAGGTCCAGCCGTCCGTACGAGTCGCGCAGCCGCGCGAGGAAGGCGCCGACGGCGTCCGGGTCCCGGACGTCGAGCGGCAGGAAGCGGGCGGTGCGGCCCGCCGCTTCGACGGGCCTCTCCCCGGGCCGGCGCGCGCAGACCACCACCTCGGCGCCCGCGGCGAGCAGCGCCCGCGCGATGCCCGCCCCCACGCCCCGCGTGCCCCCGGTGACGAGGGCGACGCGCCCGGCCAGATCGACGGTGACCGCCACGTGACACCTCCCGCTGCGCCCCGACCGCTGCTACCTTCTCGCCTAACAAATGTTTGGTGGAAAGGTAGCGGATCTGCTCATGGGTGTCTCCACCTCCGCCCCACACGCGGGCATCGCCGTCGTCACCGTGGACTTCCCACCCGTCAACGCCCTTCCCGTACAGGGCTGGTACGAGCTCGCCGCGGCCGTGCGCGGCGCGGGCAGCGACCCGGAGGTGCGCTGTGTCGTCCTCGCCGCCGCCGGCCGGGGCTTCAACGCGGGCGTGGACATCAAGGAGATGCAGCGCACCGAGGGGCATGGGGCTCTGATCGGCGCCAACCACGGCTGCTACGAGGCGTTCGCCGCCGTCTACGACTGCCAGGTCCCGGTCGTCGCCGCGGTGCACGGCTTCTGCCTCGGCGGCGGCATCGGCCTGGTCGGCAACGCCGACGCGATCGTCGCCAGCGACGACGCGACGTTCGGGCTGCCGGAGCTGGACCGGGGCGCCCTGGGCGCGGCCACCCATCTGGCCCGGCTGGTGCCGCAGCACCTGATGCGCGCGCTGTACTACACCTCGCGCACCGTGACCGCCGAGGAGTTGCACCGGCACGGCTCGGTGTGGCGGGTCGTGCCGCGCGCCGAGCTGTCGGCGGCGGCGCTGGCGCTGGCCCGCGAGATCGCCGCCAAGGACGGTGCGCTGCTGCGGCTGGCCAAGGCCGCGATCAACGGCATCGACCCGGTCGATGTGCGCCGCAGCTACCGCTTCGAGCAGGGCTTCACCTTCGAGGCCAACCTGAGCGGGATCGCCGACCGGCACCGCGAGGCGTTCGTGTCCGGCGTTTCCGAGGCGGGTGAGCGGCGTTGAGGCCCGGCAGCGGCAAACGCATGTCCCTGGAGGAGGCCGTCGGCCGGATCGAGAGCGGCATGACGGTCGGCATCGGCGGCTGGGGGTCGCGGCGCAAGCCCATGGCGCTGGTGCGGGCGCTGCTGCGCTCCCCGGTCACCGATCTGACCGTGGTCTCGTACGGCGGGCCGGACGTCGGGCTGCTGGCTGCCGCCGGGAAGATCCGCAAGCTGGTCGCCGCCTTCGCCACGCTCGACTCGATCCCGCTCGAACCGCACTTCAGGGCGGCGCGCGAGCGCGGGGAGCTCGAACTGGTGGAGCTGGACGAGGCGATGTTCATGTGGGGGCTGACCGCCGCCGTCCACCGGCTGCCGTTCATGCCGGTGCGGGCGGGGCTCGGCTCGGACGTGATGACGGTTAATCCGGGGCTGCGGACGGTCACCTCGCCGTACGAGGACGGGGAGGAGCTGGTGGCGGTGCCCGCGCTGCGGCTGGACGCCGCGCTGGTCCACCTCAACCGGGCCGACGCACACGGCAACGGCCAGTACCTGGGCCCGGACCCGTACTTCGACGACCTGTTCTGCGAGGCCGCCGAAGCGGCATACGTCTCCTGCGAGCGCCTCGTCGACAGCGCGGAGTTCGCGGCGGCGGGCGGTCCGCAGACGCTGCTGGTCAAGCGCCACTCGGTGACCGGCGTGATCGAGACCCCGAACGGCGCCCACTTCACCTCCTGCGCCCCCGACTACGGGCGCGACGAGGCGTTCCAGAGCGCGTACGCGAAGGCCGCCGCGGACCCGGGCGCGTGGCGGGAGTTCACCGAGCGCTTCCTGAGCGGGGACGAGGGCGCGTACCAGACGGCGGTGGCGGCGTTCGCGGAGGAGGGCGCATGAGCACGGTCACCCGGGCCGAATACTGCGTGGTCGCCTGCGCGGAGGCGTGGCGCGGCGACGGCGAGGTCCTCGCCGCCCCGATGGGCGCCGTGCCGCGCGCCGGCGCCCAGCTGGCGCGGCTCACCTTCGCGCCCGACCTGCTGCTCACCGACGGCGAGGCGCTGCTGCTGGGCGCCGGGCCGGGGGTGGTGGAGGGCTGGCTGCCCTACCGCCAGCACCTCGCGCTGGTCACCGCGGGCAAGCGCCATGTGATGATGGGCGCCAGTCAGCTGGACCGGCACGGCAACCAGAACATCAGCTGCATCGGCGACTGGAAGCGGCCCCGGCGGCAGCTGCTGGGCGTGCGCGGCGCGCCCGTCAACACGCTGAACAACCCGACGAGTTACTGGGTGCCCCGGCACTCCCGGCGTGTCTTCGTCGAACGCGTCGACATGGTCTGCGGCGTCGGCTACGACCGGGCGGCCGCCGCCGGGCCCTCCGCCACCCGCTTCCACCGCATCCCGTGCGTCGTGACCGACCTCGCGGTCCTGGACTTCGCCACGCCCGACCGCACCATGCGGGTGCGCTCCCTGCACCCGGGGGTGAGCGCCGGTCAGGTGCGGGAGGCCACCGGCTTCCCGCTCGACATCGCGGACGACGTCCCGTACACCCGTGAGCCCACGGCGGCGGAGCTGCGGCTGATTCGGGAGGTCATCGACCCGGAGGGGCTGCGCGAGCGCGAGGTGCCCGCGTAATGGACACCCCGCTGACCGAACTCGTCGGTGTGCGCCATCCGATCGTGCAGACCGGCATGGGGTGGGTCGCCGGGCCGCGGCTGGTGTCCGCCACCGCCAACGCCGGTGCCCTCGGCATCCTGGCCTCCGCCACCATGACCCCGCACCAGCTGCGGTCGGCCGTACGGGAGGTCGGATCGCGCACCGACGCGCCCTTCGGCGTGAACCTGCGGGCGGACGCGGCGGACGCCGAGGAGCGGGTGCGGATCATCATCGAGGAGGGGGTGCGGGTCGCGTCCTTCGCGCTCGCCCCCACGCGCGAGCTGATCGCCCGGCTGAAGGACGCGGGCGTGGTCGTCATCCCGTCCGTCGGGGCCCGGCGACACGCCGAGAAGGTCGCCGCCTGGGGCGCGGATGCGGTCGTGGTCCAGGGCGGCGAGGGCGGCGGCCATACCGGGAGCGTCGGCACCGCCGTGCTGCTGCCCCAGGTCGTGGACGCGGTCGACATCCCCGTCGTGGCGGCCGGCGGCTTCTTCGACGGGCGCGGGCTGGTGGCCGCGCTCGCGTACGGCGCCGCGGGGATCGCCATGGGCACCCGCTTTCTGCTCACCTCCGACAGCACGGTCCCGGACCCGGTCAAGGCCCGCTATCTCGCGGCGTCGGTCGCCGATGTCACCGTCACCACGGCGGTCGACGGGCTCCCCCACCGGATGCTGCGCAGCGAGCTGGTCGCGTCCCTGGAACGGTCCGGGCGCGTCGCGGCGCTGACGCGGGCGCTGCGACACGCCGCGGCCTTCCGGCGGCTGTCCGGGCTGAGCTGGGCGCGAATGGTGCGGGACGGGCTGGCGATGAAGCACGGCAAGGAGCTGACCTGGAGTCAGGTGCTGCTGGCCGCCAACACGCCGATGCTGCTGAAGGCGTCGATGGTGGACGGCCGCACGGACAGCGGGGTGATGGCCTCCGGGCAGGTCGCCGGGGTGATCGACGACCTGCCGTCGTGCGCGGAGCTGGTGGAGCGGGTGATGGCGGAGGCGGCGGAGGTCGTCGACCGCCTCACAGCCGCTCGATGATCGTCGTATTCGCCTGGCCGCCACCCTCGCACATCGTCTGCAAGCCGTAGCGCCCACCCGTGCGCTCCAGTTCGTGCAGCAGGGTCGTCATCAGCTTGGTGCCGGTGGCGCCGAGGGGGTGGCCGAGGGCGATGGCGCCGCCGTTGACGTTGACCTTCTCCGGGTCGGCGCCGGTCTCCCGCAGCCAGGCCAGCACCACGGGGGCGAAGGCCTCGTTGATCTCCACCAGGTCGATGTCGTCGATGGTCATGCCGGTCTTCTTCAGCGCGTGCGCCGTCGCCGGGATCGGCGCGGACAGCATCCGGATCGGGTCCTCGCCGCGCACCGAGAGGTGGTGGACGCGGGCGCGCGGCGTCAGGCCGTGTTCGCGCACCGCCCGCTCGGAGGCGATCAGCATCGCCGCGGCCCCGTCGGAGACCTGGGAGGACAGGGCGGCGGTGATCCGGCCGCCCTCCATGACCGGTTTGAGTCCGGCCATCTTCTCCAGGCTGGTGTCCCGGCGCGGGCCCTCGTCGGCGGTGACCTCCCCGTACGACACGAGCTCGCGGTCGAAGCGGCCCTCGTCCATGGCGCGGATCGCCCGCTGATGCGAGCGCAGCGCGAACTCCTCCATCGCCTCGCGGGTGATGCCCCACTTCTCGGCGATCAGCTCGGCGCCGTAGAACTGGTTGACCGGCCGGTCGCCGTAGCGCGCCCGCCAGCCCTCCGAGCCCGCGTAGGGGCCCTCGGTCAGCCCGAGCGGCACCGTCGCCTGGCGGCTGGCGAAGGCGATGGGCACCATCGACATGTTCTGCACCCCGCCCGCGACCACCAGGTCCTGGGTGCCGGAGAGAACCGCCTGCGCCGCGAAGTGGATCGCCTGCTGCGAGGAGCCGCACTGCCGGTCGACGGTCACGCCCGGGACCTCCTCGGGCAGCCCGGCGGCCAGCCAGCAGGTGCGCGCGATGTCCCCGGCCTGCGGGCCGACGGTGTCCAGGCAGCCGAGGACCACGTCCTCGACGGCGGCGGGGTCGGCGCCCGAGCGCTCCATCAGGGCGCGCAGTGCGTGCGCGCCGAGGTCGGCCGGGTGGACGGACGCAAGTCCGCCGTTCCGCTTGCCGACGGGGGTCCGTACCGCTTCGACGATGTATGCCTCGGCCATGATCCCTCCTGTCCGGTGGTGTCCCGGTGGTCAGGCCCGCGGGGTGACGCCGTCCAGGACCATCGACAGGTACTGGCGGGCGATCTCCTCGGGGCTGTGCTGTCCGCCCGGCCGGTACCACGAGGCGGCGACCCAGACGGTGTCGCGCAGAAAGCGGTACGCAAGCCGGATGTCGAGGTCCGCGCGGAAGACCCCCTCGGCCACCCCCCGCTCGAGCGTGCCCAGCCACGCCTCCTCGAACTTCCGCTGCGAGACGGTGAGATAGCCGAAGCGGGGCTGGGCGGAGAGGTGCTTGGACTCCTTCTGGTAGATGGCGACCGCCGCCCGGTGCCGGTCGATCTCCCGGAAGGACTCGGTGACGAGCGCCTCGATGGTCTCCCTGGGGCCGAGCCCGGCGCCGAGCACGGCCTCGTAACCGGCCCACAGCTCGTCCAGGAAGGTGGAGAGGATCTCGTCGACCATCGCCTCCTTCGAGTCGAAGTGGTAGTACAGGCTGCCCGCGAGCATCCCCACCTCGTCGGCGATGCGGCGCACGGTGGTCGCGTTGTACCCGTGTGCGGCGAACACCTCCGCCGCCGTCGAGAGCAGTTCGCGGCGTCGCTGGGGGGACGGGGTCACGGTGGTCTTCTTGCTGTTCTCGCTCGTCTTCGGCACCTGTCCATTCTCCCGGCCCCTCCGCCTCACGCGTGCTGGCTGCTGACGGACACCGTCTCGCCCGTCATGTACGAGGAGTAGCCGCTGGTCAGGAAGACGATGACGTTGGCGACCTCCCATGGCTCGGCGTACCGGCCGAACGCCTCCTTCTCGGTGAGCTCGGCGAGCAGTTCGGGGGTGGTCACCTTCACCAGGTGCGGATGCATGGCCAGGCTCGGTGAGACCGCGTTGACCCGTACGCCGTAGGCGGCGGCCTCGACGGCGGCGCAGCGGGTGAGCGCCATCACCCCGGCCTTGGCCGCCGCGTAGTGCGCCTGGCCGGCCTGGGCGCGCCAGCCGACGACGGAGGCGTTGTTGACGATGACGCCGCCGCGGCCGTCGGCCCTCATCCGGCGCAGCGCGGCGCGGGTGCAGCGGAAGGTGCCGCCCAGGGTGACGTCGATGACCTTGTGCCACTGCTCGTCGGTCATCCCGGTCAGCTCGGCGGTGCCGCCGAGCCCGGCGTTGTTGACGAGGGCGTCGAGGCGGCCGTGGGTCTCCTCGGCGAGGTCGAGGAGCGCGGCCACCTGGTCCTCGTCGGTCACATCGCAGGCCGTCCCGGCGACCCGGTCCGCCCCGAACTCCCCGGCGAGCGCGGCGACGGTCTCCTTCAGGCGGCGGGCGTGGGCGTCGCCGATGACGACGCGGGCGCCCTCCTCCAGGAATCTGCGGGCGGTGGCGCCGCCGATGCCGCTGCCCGCCGCGGCCGTGATGACGGCCGTGCGGCCGGTGAGGAGGCCGTGGCCGGGGACATAGGGCGCTCGGTTGGCCTTGTTGCCCGCCTTGTTGTCCGTCACGGCGCCACGGTAACCTACCAAACACTTGTTAGGGAACCGGGAGGGAGGCGGGAGCCGCGGTGGATCTCGATCTGACCGAGCGGCAGCGGGAGTTCCGGGACGAGGCCCGGCGGTGGCTCGCGGCGCATGTGCCCGCCGAGCCGCTGCCCTCCCTGGAGACCGCCGAGGGCTTCGCCGCCCACCGGACGTGGGAGCGCACGCTCGCCTCGGGCCGCTGGTCGGCGGTGAGCTGGCCCGAGGAGTACGGCGGGCGCGGCGCCTCGCTGTTCGAGTGGCTGCTCTTCGAGGAGGAGTACTACGCGGCGGGGGCGCCCGGCCGGGTCGGCCAGAACGGGATCAGCCTGCTGGCCCCCACGCTCTTCGAGCACGGCACACCGGAGCAGCGGTCCCGGGTGCTGCCGCCGCTGGCCCGCGGCGAGGTCGTCTGGGCACAGGCCTGGTCCGAGCCCGAGTCCGGCTCGGACCTCGCGTCCCTGCGCTCCACCGCCGAGCGCACCGACGGCGGCTGGCTGCTGAACGGTCTGAAGACCTGGTCCTCGCGGGCCGCCTTCGCCGACGGCGCCTTCGGCCTCTTCCGCAGCGACCGGGACGCGTCGGCCCCCCATCGCGGGCTGACCTATCTGATGTTCCCGCTGCGCGCGCCGGGGGTGACCGTGCGCCCCATCGGGCGCCTCGACGGCAAGCCCGCCTTCGCCGAGCTCTTCCTCGACCAGGTCTTCGTGCCCGACGAGGACGTGATCGGCGGACCGGGCGAGGGCTGGCGGGTCGCGATGAGCACGGCGGGCAACGAACGGGGGCTGACGCTGCGCAGCCCCGGGCGCTTCACGGCGGCCGCGCGCCGCCTGGCGGCGCTGTGGCGCGACCATCCGGCCACCGACAACTCGTCCGCGCTGCGCGACCGGGTGGCCGACGCGGTGATCCACGCCCGGGCGTACGAGCTGTTCGCGTACGGGGGCGCGTCCCGGCTGGCGGCCGGCGGCTCCCTGGGCGCCGAGTCGAGCCTCAACAAGGTCTTCTGGTCCGAGCTCGACATCGCCCTCCACGAAACGGCCCTGGACCTGCTCGGCCCCCACGGCGAACTCGCCGACTCCGCCCTCGACGCGCCCGCGCGCGGCGCCTGGGCCGACGGTTACACCTTCGCCCTGGCGGGCCCGGTGTACGCGGGCACCAACGAGATCCAGCGCGACATCATCGCCGAGCGGCTGCTCGGCCTGCCGAAGGGCCGCAGATGAGGCGCGGTCCCCTGCCGTCACGAGCGTGGAAGGGGCGGTGCGGATGAGATTCCTGCTGGACCAGGAACAGACGGAGTTCGGCCGCACCCTGGACCGGATGCTCTCCGCCGCCGGGACGGCGGAGGCGTTGCGGGCCTGGGCGCGAGGGGAGCGGGGGCCGGGCCGGGCGGTGTGGGGGCGGCTGGGCGAGGCGGGGGTGTTCGCGCTGGCCGTCCCGGAGGCCTACGAGGGCGCGGGACCGCTGCCGGTGGAGCTCGCCGTCGCGTATGTCGAGGCGGGCCGCCACGCGGTGCCGGGGCCGCTGGTCGAGACGGCCGCCGCGGCCGTCCTGCTCGCCGCGCTCGCGGAGCGCGGCGACGCGATCGCGGCGGCGAAGCACTGGCTGCCGCGGATCGCGGCCGGGCATGCGGTGGTCACCGTCGCCACCCCCGCGGGCGGTCCGTACGCGCTGGACGCGGACGCCGCCGACGCGGTGTTCGTCGTCGAGGGCGAACGGCTGCGGACGGGCTCGGGGCACGGGCCGGTGCAGCCCTCGCTGGACCCGGCCAGGCGGCTGGCCGGGCCGCTGGGCGGCGGCGAGGTGCTCGCGAGCGGCCCGGCCGTCGCGGCGGCGGCCGCGCGCGCCGCGGACTGGGCCACCTTCGCGACGGCCGCGCAGGCGCTCGGCACCGGGCTGGCGCTGCTGGAGCGAACCGTCGCATACGTCAAACAGCGCACCCAGTTCGGGCGCGAGATCGGCTCGTTCCAGGCGGTCAAGCACCGGCTCGCGGATGTCCTGATCGCCCTGGAGTTCGCCCGGCCGCTGCTGTTCGGGGCCGCGCTGGCGCTGGCCGACGGCGCCGACCGGGCCGCCGGGGCGGCGGTCGCGGCCGCCAAGGTGGCCGCGGGGGAGGCCGCGTACACGGCGGCCAGGACGGCGCTCCAGCTGCACGGCGCGATCGGCTACACGGACGAGTACGACCTGTCCCTGTGGATCCGCAAGGCCCGCGCGCTGCGCACCGCCTGGGGCTCCCCCTCCGTCTGCCGCGCCCGCGTCCTGGCGACGTGAGCAGTCCATCCCGGGCGGGCCCCGCCGGGAGCGGTCAGCCGGTGCCACTTCGGCCGAAGGGTGCCGTCCGCCGCGCCGGGTGATCCATGCTGTGACGAGCCGCCCCCACGGATCAGCGGCTCGACGAAGAACGAGGTATGTCCCCATGCACCGGACCCGGCCCACATTGGAGAGCGTGGCGCTGCACGCGGGCGTCTCGCGCGCCACGGTGTCCCGTGTCGTCAACGGCTCCACCCGGGTCGGCGAGGACGCCCGCGAGGCGGTGCAACGCGCCATCCGTGAGCTGGGATACGTCCCCAACCAGGCCGCCCGCAGCCTGGTCACACAGCGCACCGACTCCTTCGCCCTCGTGCTGCCCGAGGAGCCGGGCCGGGTGTTCTCCGACGACCAGTTCTTCCCCGGCGTCGTGCGCGGGGTGAGCCAGCGGCTGGAGGAGGCCGACAAGCAGCTGGTGCTGATGATGGCCCGCTCCTCCGCCGGCCGGGAGCGCATCGAGCGGTTCGCCCTGGGGCGCCATGTCGACGGGGTGATGGTCGCCTCCGTGCACGGAGCCGACCCGCTGCCCGTCGGCCTCGCCCGCATGGGCATCCCGGTGGTCTCCAACGAGCGGCTGCTCGGCCCGGTGTCCCTGCCGTACGTGGGCGTCGACAACGCCGGGGGCGCGGCCGCCGCCGTGCGCCATCTGGCGCGCTCCGGGCGCACCAGGATCGCCACCGTCGCGGGCCCGCAGGACATGGTCGCCGGGATCGACCGGCTGGCCGGCTACCGGGCGGCGCTGGCCGAGGCGCGGCTGTCCGGGGCCGTCGCCTTCGGCGACTTCACCCAGGAGTCGGGGGTGGTCGCGATGCGCGAGCTGCTGCGCGAAGACCCCGGCCTCGACGCCGTGTTCGTGGCCTCCGACCTGATGGCGGTGGGCGTGCTGCGGGCGCTGCGGCAGGCCGGCCGCCGGGTCCCGGACGATGTCGCCCTGGTCGGCTTCGACGACATCGAGACCGCCCGCTACACCGAGCCGCCGCTGACCACGGTCCGCCAGCCCATCACGCAGATCGGCCGGCAGCTGGCCCACCAGCTGCTGCGCCTGGCCTCCGGCGAGCAGATCGAACCATCACTCGTGCTGCCGACCGAGCTGGTCCTCCGCGAGACGGCCTGAGACGGCGGCCGTATCGGCGGCTCGGCCGTACGGCATTCGCCAAGTCCTCCGTATTCATGCCGCTTTCGGACCCCGGCGCGGCTCGCGCGAGGGACACCGTCGTGCGCGGCGCACCCTCGGAGAACCTGCAATAAAGCTAGAATCGGCTGGTCGGCCGAGACGTGGGACCGTCGGAGGGACGGCTGTGGAGTTCGGTCTGCTGGGCAGCGTCGAGGCGTACGCCGAGGGGCGGCCCCTCGATCTGGGTCATGCCCGGCAGCGCTGTGTGCTGGCGGCTCTGCTGGTCGACGTCGGCCGGCCGGTCACGGTCGAGCAGCTCATCGACCGCGTCTGGGCCGAGCGTCCTCCGCGCCGGGCGCGGGACACCCTCTACGGCTATCTCTCCCGGCTGCGGCAGATCCTGACCGCGGCCGAGGACAAGAGCGCCGAGGGCGTGGAGATCGTGCGGGGGTCCGGCGGCTATCTGATCGGCGTCGCGGCGACGGCGGTGGATCTGCACCGCTTCCGCGATCTGGTCACCCGGGCCCGCGCCTGCGAGCAGGACGACCACACGGCCGTCCGGTTCGGGCAGGCGCTCGCGCTCTGGCGGGGCGATGCCTTCGCCGGGCTGGACACACCGTGGATCAACACCCTCCGGCTCACCCTCGGCCGGGAGCGGCTCGCGGCCGAACTCGACCTCGACGACGTCCGGTTGCGCCTCGGCCGCCACTCCGAGCTGGTGGCCGCGGTGTCCGCCCGGGCCGCCGCGCATCCGCTGGACGAGCGGGTGGCCGGCCAGTTCATGCTCGCGCTGTACCGGTGCGGCCGCCCGGCGGAGGCGCTCGACCACTACCAGCGCACCCGGCAGCGGCTGGTGGAGGAGCTCGGCTGTGACCCGGGCCCCGCGCTGCGCACGCTGCACCAGCGCATCCTGGCCGCCGATCCGGGGCTGGCCGACCCCGCCGGGCCACACGGTCCGGCGCCCGTCCCCGAAGTTACCGTCCCCGAGGTGCCCGCTCCCGCGGCGCCGGGCCCTCGCCCGGGAGGCCGACTGGTGGGCCGCGCGGCGGAGTTGGCCGTCATCGACCGGGCGCTCGAGGACACCGGGGCCGATGTGCCGCGCGTGGTGGAGATCGTCGGTGAACCGGGCATCGGCAAGACACGGCTGCTGGGCGAGTTCGGCGAGCGCGCGCGGCGGCGGGGGTTCACGGTGCTGGCCGGGCGCGGCGCCGAGTTCACCCAGGCGCCGTACGGGGTGATCCTGGACGCGCTGGAGGACCACTGGGCCGCGGCGGACGCGTCCGGGACACCGTACGGCGCACCGGCGCCCGACGCGCCCGGCCCGCTCGGCGCGGTGTTCGCGGCCCGCGCCCCACTGCGCCCGGCCGGAGCGGAACCGGCGGCGGCCGGCGCACAGGTGACCGAGCGGCACGGGTTCCACCGGGCCGTGCGGGCCTCGCTCGAGGGCTTGAGTTCCGAGGCCGGGCTGGTGCTCGCCCTGGACGATCTGCACTGGGCCGACGAGGACTCGGTCGAGTTGATCGGCCATCTGTTACGGCACCCGCCCAGAACGCGGCTGCTGCTGGCGCTCGCCTACCGGCCCCGGCAGGCCCCGCCCCGGCTGCCCGCGGCGCTGGCCAGGGCCGGGGTGCTCGACCGGGTGGCCGGGATCCGGCTGGGGCCGCTGTCCGCGGCGGAGGCCGCAGAGCTGTGCGGCCCGGAGATGAACCGCCGCCGTCAGCGGGAGCTGTACGAGGCCAGCGGCGGCAACCCGTTCTATCTGGAGGCTCTGGCCAGGAGGCGGGAGCGGGTGGCGGCGGGCCCGGGGGCGGCCCCGGCCGTCGCCGAGGAGCCGGAGCGGTCCCTGAGCGCCACGCTGCTGGAGGAGCTGGAGGGGGTGTCGGCCGGGGCGCGGATGTCCGCGCAGGCGGCCGCCGTGCTCGGGGACTCCTTCGAGACCGACCTGGTGGCGATCGTCGCCGAGGCCGACGAGGCGCATGTCCTGGCGGCCGTGGACGAGCTCGCCGAGCGGGATCTGATACGGCAGGGGGGCGTCCCGCGGCGGTTCGCCTTCCGCCATCCGCTGGTGCGCGCCGCCGTCTACCACGGCGCGGGCGTCGGCTGGCGGATCGAGGCCCACGCCCGGGCCGCGCGCGGGCTGGCCTCGCGCGGCGCGCCCCTGGCCGCGCGGGCACCGCATGTGCAGCAGTCGGCCCGCGTGGGCGACGTACAGGCGGCGGAGGTCCTCGTCGAGGCGGCCGACGACATCCTCGCGGTCGCCCCGCTGACCGCCGCCGGGTGGATCGGCAACGCCCTGCGGCTGCTCGGTGAGCGCCCCGACCGGCCGCGTCCGGAGTGGCTGCTGAAGCAGGCCGACGCGCTGAGCGTGGCGGGCCATCTGCGGGAGAGCCGGGACATCCTGCGCACGGCCGCGTCCCTGCTGCCCGCCGAGGCCCGCGATCTGTCCGCCCAGGTGGCCGGGTCCCGGGCCACGGTGGAATGGCAGCTCGGCCGGTACCAGCAGGCGATCTCGCTGCTGACGCGCGAGTTGCGGAACGCCGACGGCCGCTCCCGCCGGGTCACGGCGGGCCTGGAGCTGGGCGTCGCCGCCGTGGCGCTGCGCACCGCCGACATCACCACGGCCGTCGACTGGGGCGAGCGCGCGCTGCGCACGCTGGCGGAGGACGGCGCGCCGATCCGGGTCACCACGGCCCGCGGGATGCTCGCCCTCGCCCACACGGCGGCCGGGGACACCGCGCGGGCCGACCACCACCTCGCCGAGGCGCTCGCGGCCATCGACGACACCGGTGACCACCAGCTGGCCGAGCATGTGCACATCCTGGCCGTAATCGGCTGGACGGAGATGTTCCGCGGGCGCCACACGTCCGCGCTGCGCCACCTGGACCGGGGCCTGGAGCTGTCCCGCGGCACCGGCAGGACCGCCCTGCTCGCCGACCTGTTCGCGGCCCGGGCCTATGTGCTGCTGGACCTCGGCCGGCTGCACGCGGCAGCGGCCGACGCCGAGGACGCGCTGGACGCGGCGGCCCTCACCGGCAGCCGGGAGCCCCGCTCCCTGGCCGACGTGGTCGGCGCCGCGGTCTCGCTGTGGCGGGGCGACTTCGCGGGGGCACTGAAGATCTGCGAGGAGTCGCTGTCGCAGGACGAAACCGAACCGGGCTTCAACCGGGCCGCGATCACCGGGATGCTCGGCCGGGCGCTGCTGGCCGGCGGCGATCCGGACGGTTGCGTCCGCTCGGTGACCGAGGCGGGCGACGGCCCGGAGCTGCTCAGGTTCGAGTCCCCCGCGCGCCCGCTGTGGTTCCGGGTGCTGACCACCGCGGAGCTGGCGCGCGGCGACGTGCCGGCCGCCGAGCGGTGGGCCCGCCGCGCGGCCGCCGTCGTGGCCCCCGACGGCCCGGCCGGAGAGCGCGGCTTCGCGCTGCTGGCCGAGGCCCAGGTGCGGCTGGCCGGCGACGACGCGGGGGCCGCCCGGGCCGCCCTCGAGGCCGCCGCGTCGTTCGGCGCGGCCCGGATGCCGCTGTACGAGGCCGAGGCCCGCGTCACGGCCGGTACGGCGCTGGCCGCGCTCGCCCGCCGCGACGAGGCGCTCTCCGAGTACGGGCGGGCCAAGGAGCTGTCGAGCGCCTGCGGGGCGTCCGCGCTGTTCGGCCTGGCCGACGACGCGTACCGCCGGACCGCCGCGCAGGTCGGACCGCACGCGCCCCGAGGTCAGTCCCCCGCGTAGCGGGGCAGCAGGGCCTGGAAGTCGCGCTCGAAGGCGTCGTAGCGGTGGCGCAGGCCGGCGCCCGGCCAGTCGGGGGGCAGCAGCCGGGCGGGCAGCACGGGGTCGGTGAGCAGATGGCGGAGGGACGCGGCCGCGACGGTGAACCGCTCGGCCGGGCCGTCCGCCCCGTCCAGGGCTGCCGCCAGCAGCCGGGCCCGCGCGGCCCAGCCGTCCAGGTTCCACAGCCGGGCCGCGAGCCGGGCCGGGTCGCCCTCGGGCTCGCCGGTCAGCCAGGCGCACTGCTCGGCGGCGACGGACGGGCGCGGCCGTACGAGGTTGGCGGGGCGCAGCCAGGTGCCCTCGCGCAGCTCGGCCAGGCGCAGGGCGGCCATGGCCTGGCGCAGCGCGGCCCGCTCGGGCGCGGCGCGGCGGTCGGTGGTGACGACCGCGATCTCCCAGCCGCCGTCCCAGCTCCGGGTGCGGGGGGCTCGGCTGTCGTCCTGCCGGGCCTGGCGGGCCAGGAGGCGGTCGGTGAGCCGGTAGGCACCGCCGCGCTGCTCCAGGTCGCCGGCGGCGACCATGCGGGTGAGCGCGACCCGGATGGTCCCCTCCGCGGTGCCGAACAGCGCGCCGACACGGACCAGGGCGCGGGCGGGCAGCTGCGGCGGGTGGTGGCCGAGCAGGGTGCTGAGCACGACCGAGCGGGCGGTCAGCGGGCGCAGCGCGAGGGCCCCGGGGGCGCCGTCCGCATCGGTGGCGCCAGGTACGGACCTGTCACGGGTATCAGGGGGTTCGCGGGTGCCACGGGTGTCGTCCATATGTGCTCGGAACCCTATCCATTACAGTTCTTTGTCGCGCATGATGGAAGTGTAAGAGAGCAAGGCCGCCGCGCACGAGGAGACGCCATGGGTGCCACGCATGAAGTCCTCAACCAGGCTCCGCCGCTGACCGGCTTCAGCACGGCCGACGACCCCGCGCTGCTGGAGGCCCTGCGGCGGGACGGAGCGGCCTGGGGCGAGCCGGAGGTGCGGGAGCTGGGCGCGCTGGCCGGGTCCGCCGAGGTGCAGGACTGGGCGCGGATGGCCGAGGAGCACCCTCCGGTGCTGCACACCCACGACCGGTACGGCCACCGCGTCGACGAGGTCGAGTACCACCCCGCGTACCACCGGCTGATGGCCGCCGCCGTGGACAGCGGGCAGCACGCCGCCGCCTGGGGCGACAGCCGCCCCGGGGCCCATCTGGCGCGCGCGGCCAAGTTCTATGTCTTCGCGCAGGCCGAGCCGGGCCACGGCTGCCCCGTCTCCATGACGTACGCCGCGGTCCCGGCGCTGCGCGCCGAGCCGGAGCTCGCGGCCGCGTACGAGCCGCTGCTTGCCTCCCGCGTCTACGACTTCGGGCTGCGCCCGCCGCTGGGCAAGCGGGGGCTGATCGCCGGGATGTCGATGACGGAGAAGCAGGGCGGCTCGGACGTGCGCGCCAACACCACCCGGGCCCTGCCCCAGGCCGACGGCAGCTATCTGCTGACCGGTCACAAGTGGTTCACCTCCGCGCCGATGAGCGACGTCTTCCTCACCCTCGCCCAGGCCGACGAGGGCCTGACCTGCTTCCTGGTGCCGCGCGTGCTGCCCGACGGGACGCGCAACGAGATGCGTCTTCAGCGGCTCAAGAACAAGCTCGGCAACCGCTCCAACGCCTCCTCCGAGGTCGAGTACGACGGCGCGGTGGCCTGGCGGGTCGGCGAGCCGGGCCGCGGGGTGCGCACCATCGTCGAGATGGTCAACGTGACCCGGCTGGACTGTGTGATCGGCTCGGCCGCCGGCATGCGGGCCGGGCTCCGGCAGGCGCTGCACCACACCGAGCACCGGCGGGCGTTCGGCGCGGAGCTGATCGACCAGCCGCTGATGCGCAATGTGCTGGCCGACCTGGCCGTCGAGTCGGAGGCCGCCACCACGGTGGCGATGCGGCTGGCGGCGGCCCTGGACCGGGCTCAGGCCGGGGACGAGACGGAGGCGGCGCTGCGCCGGCTGGGGCTGGCGGTGAGCAAGTACTGGGTGTGCAAGCGCGGCGCCGCACACGCGGCCGAGGCCCTGGAGTGCCTGGGCGGCAACGGCTATGTGGAGGACTCCGGCATGCCACGGCTGTACCGGGAGGCGCCGCTGCTGTCGATCTGGGAGGGCTCGGGCAATGTCGCGGCCCTCGACGTGCTGCGCGCGCTGGGCCGGGAGACGGGCGCGCTGGAGGCCTTCCTGGCCGAGGTGGACGCCGCCGCCGGGGCCGACGCGCGGCTGGACGCGGCCGTCGCCCGCCTCCGCGGCCTGCTGCCGCAGCTCGCCGACCCGCAGCGGGCCCAGCTGCTCGCCCGCCGCCTCGCCGAGCAGATGACGCTGGTCCTCCAGGGCAGCCTGCTGGTGCGGCACAGCCACCCGGCGGTGGCGGACGCCTTCTGCGCCTCGCGGCTCGACGGGGACTGGGGGCACGCCTTCGGCACCCTGCCGCCCGGGGTGGACACCGGCCCCATCCTGGACCGGGCGCGGCTCAAGGACGCGCGCTGAGAGCGGTCGCCGCCCAAGAGGGTGTTTTCCGCGTGATTCACCTATTCGAGGGAATCTATGCGGGCATACGGCTGCAACGGGCCCGATCAGCCGAAGATCTGCGTCGTGAACCGATGGCAACGCACATGGCGTTCAGGGATTCTCGCCACGGCCCTGGTGCTCGCCTCGATCTGGGCGGGCCCGGTAGCCGGGGCGGACGGGGCCGACGGGGCCGACGACCCGGCCGACGGCCCGCGGGTGGGGCTCCATCTCGAGGTCAAGGTGCGCATTCCGGGTGTTGACCTGATCTGGCCGGGGTGGTGGTGTCCGACGCCGACCCCCACCCCCACCAAGACCCCGACGCCCACACCCACGGACACCCCCACGCCGACCCCCACCCCGACGCAGACGTCGACGCCGCCCCAGACGCCGACGCCCACCCCCACGCAGACGACCGCGCCCACGCCGACGCACCGCCCCACCCACACCCCGGCGCCCACCCCGCCCGGGAAGCCGGCGGCGCCGTCCTCGGCCGCGCCGCTCCCCGAGCGCCCCGCGCGCCCGTCACCGTCCCGGCCGGCCCCCAAGAAGCCGCCCAGGACGGCGACGCCCAGCTCTCCGGCGCCGACCGGGCCCCCTCACAGCGCGGAGCTGCGCGCGTACCGCCCGCCCGCGCCCCGGCAGCAGGGCGGCGGCATCTCGTTGGTCACCTTCACCCTGCTGATCACCGCGCCCGCGGTGCTCGCGGCCGCCACCCTGCGCCCCCGCTCTCGCTCGCGCTCCGCGTCGCGCGGCGGCGGGCGGCGCGGCTGACGCCGACGCCGACGACCTGACGGAGGTTGCCCATGCCCGAATGGCTGATTCTGACTCTCGTGACGGCGGGGGTCTGCTCGCTCGTCGTGGCCGTCACCCTGCTCAACCAGCGGCGGGTCGCCGAGGACGACGACCCCTCCGGGACCCCCGATGTCATCGAGTACATGATCATGATGATCGGCGTGGTCTACGCCATCGTGCTGGGCCTGGCCATCGCCGGGGTCTGGGAGGCGAGAGGCGCCGCGCAGGACGGGGTGCGCACCGAGGCCCAGGCGCTGCACGAGGTGAGCGAGCGCGCGAGCGGCTACCCCGCGGCGGTGCGCGACCGCATCCGCGCGGACGCCAAGGCGTACGCGGACCATGTGGCGTCCAAGGAGTGGCGGGTGATGATCGACAAGGGCGAGCTCACCGACCGCGGCGCCGTGCTGCTGGCGGAGCTGCGGCGCGATGTCACCGACTACACGCCGCGCACCGAGCGGGAGTGGCACATCTACCAGCCGCTGGTGGACCAGGTCGCCGCGGTGGACGCCGCCCGCCAGGCGCGGGCGGCGAACGCCGGGCCGACGATGCCCAGGATGGTCTGGCTGGGGCTGCTCGTCGGCGCGGCGCTGGTGATCGGGCTGCTGTTCACGCTTCAGATCCGCCGTACGCCGCGCGAGCTGGCGATGGCGGCGATGTTCAGCGCGCTGATCGTCTTTCTGCTCTTCCTGGTCTGGGACTTCGACGCGCCCTTCGGCCGGTCGGTCGGGGACACGGCCGAGCCGTTCAAGGATCTGTTTCCCAGCTGACGGGAAGGTGCTTGAGGCCGTTCTGGAAGTTGGAGGTGAGCCGCACCGGCTCGCCTGCCCGGCGCAGTCCGGGCAGGCGGGTCAGGACGTTGCGCAGCATCGCCCGCATCTGGAGCCGGGCGAGGTGCGCGCCCAGGCAGAAGTGCGGGCCGTGGCCGAAGCTGACGTGGTCGTTGGGACTGCGGGTGATGTCGAAGCGGTCGGGGTCGGCGAAGACCGTCTCGTCGCGGTTGGCGGAGGCGTGGTAGACGACGACCTTGTCGCCGCGCCGGATGCGCTGCCCGCCCAGCTCCACCTCGCGGGTCGCGGTGCGGCGGAAGTCGATGACGGGCGGCCAGAAGCGCAGCATCTCCTCCACGGCGGAGTCGGTCAGCTCCGGGCGGGCCAGCAGGAGTTCATGGCTCTCGGGGTGGTCCAGCAGGGTCAGCAGCCCGCCGGGGATGCCGTTGCGCAGGGTTTCGTTCCCGGCCACGGCGAAGAGGAAGAACATGTTCTCGAACTCCTCCCGGCTCAGGCCGCCCTCCCGCAGCTGCGCCATCACGGTGCCGGGCCGGGGCCGTTCGGCCAGGGCGTGGGCGTAGGCGAACATGTCCGCGAGGGCCTCGCGGGAGCGCGGGTTCATCGGCCGCCCGTCCGGGCGGGTCAGTGACCGCGGCCGGTGGGCGAGCGCGGCGCGCCCCATCGGACTGAGCGGCGCGGCCTCGGCGGTGCTCGACGCGGCGTATTCGGTGTCCTGGTAGCCGATGACCCGGCTCGCCCAGTCGAACAGCAGCCGCCGGTCGCTCTCGGGCACGCCCATGACATGGGCCAGGGTCCACACCGGCAGGTCCGCCGCGAGCTCCACGAAGTCCGTCCCGCCCCGCGGCGCCACGGCCTCGACGAGCGCCCGCGCGCGTGCCTCGATGACGGCGTGGAGTTCGCGCACCGCGCGCGGGGTGAAGGCCGCCGCGACGACCCGGCGCGTCCGGGAGTGGTCCGGCGGGTCCTGGTTGAGCATCATCGCCCGGACGAACTCCAGGTCGGCGGGCGTGTCCGGGTCGCGGATCTGGGTGGCTCCCAGATGGGAGGAGAACACGTCCGGCGTGCGCAGCACCTGTTTGACGTCGGCGTGCCGGAAGACCGCCCAGAAGCCGGAACCCGCGGGCCACGCCCCGACCGCGGGTTCCTCGATCCAGCAGACGGGGCGGGTGGCGCGCGCCTGTGCGAAGAGCGCGTACGGGACACCGGCGGCGTAGGTCTCGGGAAGGAACACCGCGTCAGGGTTCACAGCCGTGACCGTACGGCGCCACCCGCCGGTGCCGTCAAGACGGGCGCGTACGCGACGCCGGCGGGTCAGGACACCGGCACCGGCAGCACCCGGCGCAGCGGGTCCTCCGGCAGCAGCCCGTGGCGCTTCCACTCCCTGGGGTAGCCGACGGAGACCTCCTGGAAACGCACCCCGTCCTCCACCGTGGTCCTGGGGATGTGCAGATGGCCGTAGACCACGGTCTCGGCCCGGAACCGCACATGCCAGTCGGCGCTGAGCTCGGTGCCGCACCACAGGGCGAAGTCGGGATAGCGCAGCACCTTGGTGGGGAGCCGGGTCATCGGCCAGTGGTTGATCAGCACGGTCCGCAGCTCGGGGTCGCAGGCCGCCAGCCGCGCCTCGGTCTCCTTGACGCGGGCCCGGCACCACGCGTCCAGGGTGGCGTACGGCTCCGGGTGGAGGAAGTGCTCGTCGGTGCACACGACCCCCGCCTCGTGCGCATGGGCGAGGGCCGCCTCCTTGGTCTCCAGGCCCTCGAGTCGGAACGAATAGTCGTAGAGGAGGAACAGCGGGGCGATGGTCAGCGGCCCGCCGATGCCCTCCCACAGCGGGTAGGGGTCCTCGGGGGTGACGATGCCCTTCGCCCGGCACATGTCGACCAGCGCCTGGTAGCGCCGCACGCCCCGCTCCTTCACCGGGTCCTTGGGGTGCGTCCACAGCTCGTGGTTGCCGGGCGACCAGATGACCTTGGCGAACCGCTCGCTGAGCAGCCCCAGCGCCCACTCGATGTCGGCGAACAGCTCGCCGACGTCCCCGGCGACGATCAGCCAGTCGTCGTCGGAGCCCGGCCGCAGCCGCTCCACGATCTCCCGGTTCTCCTGGTAGGCCACATGCAGATCACTGATGGCGAGAAGCTCGCCGCGGTGCGTTCCGCCCATCGATTCTCCTGTCGTACGGTGCCGGTCATGGTGGGTCGCGGCGCGTGGACGCCGCGGCCCGGGCCGGTTGATCACCTACCCGTCCCTGGCGCTAGCCTCGCAGATGTGGTGGACAAACTCCCCGCGTCCTTCGAACGCGGCACGGACGGCCCGAAAGTCATCGTGGTCGGAGTGGACGGCTCCGAATCCTCCTGGCGCGCCGCGGCGTACGCGGCCGGGCTGGCCCGGCGGCAGCACGCCCTGCTCGCCGTGGTCTATGTGCAGCCGGTGCTGGCCGCGGGCGCCGCGCTGGGGGCCTCGGTGGCCCAGACCACCGAGGCGGTCGCCGAGGAGCTGATCCAGGAGATCCGGGAGGCCACGGAGCGGCTGCGCGGGGTCTTCGAGGTGCGCTGGGAGTTCCACACGTTCCGCGGCGACCCGTACAGCGGCCTGGTGCAGGCGGCCGACAAGCTCAAGGCCGACGCCGTGGTGGTGGGCGCGTCCGAGCAGGCGGGGCACCGTCTCATCGGCTCGGTGGCGGTCCGGCTGGTCAAGGCCGGGCGCTGGCCGGTGACCGTGGTGCCCTGACCGGGGCGCCGGACGGCTGGCCGCACATCAGTGCGATCGACCGTGCCCGCCGGCCGTCAGGAGTCGGTGTCCTCGATACGGAAGCCGATCTTCAGCCCCACCTGGTAGTGCGCGATCCGCCCTTGTTCCATGTGTCCGCGAATCTCGGTGACTTCGAACCAGTCAAGCCCACGCAGGGTCTTCGACGCCCGATCGATGCCGTTCGTGATGGCGGCGTCGATGCCGTCCCCCGACGAACCGACGACCTCGACAACGCGGTATGTGTGATTGGACATGGTCCTTCCCCTCACCGTGGAGCTGCCCCTCCCACCGTGCATCACGCCGCCCCCGTCCGCGACTCGATGACGCGCGGGGCCACGGGTCGCGTCCCTGGCCATCAGGCCCTGTTGCTGCGAACATGGGCTTTCTGATCAGCAGTTGGGGCAGGGAGTCGCGCGAGTGACGCGATCACGTCGCGGCGGCGGTATCGACAGCACACGGGGGATCGGGGGATCTCATGACGGAGCCGGCACGCCCGGACGGCCAGCGGCCACCAGAGGGCCCGTCGCCACAGGGCGGCGCGTACGGTCCACCTCCGCCACAGGGCGGCGCGTTCGGCCCGCCCCCCGGCGCCTTCGGGCCTCCGCCGGAACCCCCGTACGCGCCCCCGCAGGGCACGCCGTACCCACCACCCCCGCAGCACTCCCCCTACGGACCGCCGCAGGCCGCACCGTACTGGGCCCCGCCGCCCCCACCGCCATCTCCGGGGCCGCACGGCGGAGCGCGGCGGCTGCTGCCCTCGGGGCGGCGCGGGCGCTTCCTGCTCTTCGGCGGGGCCGGTGCGCTGATCCTGGCGCTGGTGGCCGGGCTGCTGGTCTGGGACAACGCCTCGGAGTCGGGATCGGATGAGCCGCAGGCGAAGCGGAACGTGCCAAAGCTGAACCTGGCGCCGTTCCGGCAGGCGGTCGACAATCTTCTGCTGGCCCCCGGCCTGCGGTACGAAGAATCCTCGACAGCCGACACCATGAAGCGCGACGTCACCGTCACCGCCTCCGGCAGCCGCTTCGGCACCATGGGCCACGGCCAGAAGTCGCTCGACCGCGAGATCCTGAACGTGGGCGGCAAGACCTTCACCCGCTGGCGGGTGGACCCAGCGCCCGGCAAGGACGCCAAGCCCGGCAAGGAGGCTCCCGGCACATGGGACGCCGGGTACGGGAGCAGCGCCGACTCGGCGAAGGAAGTGGTCGAGCACCGGCCGTCCCCGGCCGCGCTGGCGACTCAGCTCTCCCGGGCCCTGGACGCCTTGGAGGGCACTCCGGCCCCGAGCAAGTCGGCTCGGCCGCCCCGCACGGTGCACGGCACACCGGCCCTCGCGGTGGACACCTCCGCGGGCCGGCTGCTCGTCACCGCGAAGAAGCCGCACCGCGTGCTGCGCCTGGAGACCTACGCCCCGTCCCGGCTGGGGGAACCCTCACCGAGCGGCACTGCCGGCAGGGTGAGCCTGACCGCGGCCAAGGATTCCCCCGAGGTGACGGACGGTCCTCTCGAAGGCAGTGATTCCCAGGGCATGGACCTGGCCCCGGTCACCGGGGACGCCGTCGACCCGATGCTCGACACCCTGGAGAAGCGGACCAAGGAACTCAACAAGGCCACCGACAGCGGCATCTCCCTCACACTCAGCGGCTCGGGATCGGTCAAGTGCGGCTCCGGGGGCTGCACCGCCGGCCAGAGCTTCACCGGACAGATCACCACCAGCGCGAGGAGCCGCCTGACGGACGGCAAGGTCACCGCCGTCATGAACGCCTCCTTCACCATCGACGGAAAGTCCGCCGGCGGGTGCACGAGCCGGCAGGGCACCTTCGCCGTCAGCGGCACCAGCGTCTCGGGCAACCTGTCCTGCTCCAACGCGGGCGCCGGCCCGACCTTCGCCTCGATCGAGGCGCAGAAGAAGGCGGAGGCCCGGGCCCGCTCCCGGGCCAACGGCGGCCGACCGGTCCAGTACCGCATCCCGTACACCGCCAGCACCCTGGTCACCGCCCGCGCGCTGGCGACGCTCGAGGTGAAGCGGCTCGTGGACCGGGTGAAGCAGGAGCGGAACAGCGCGAACTGCGCCAGGCCGCACAGTTTCGCCACCGGCACCCGGGCGCTCCTCACCGACGGCACCCGCCGCCCCGGCGAGGACATCCGCCCCGGTGATCGGGTGACGGCCGACAAACCCCGTAACAGCAACTGCAATCCGATCACACGTGAGTGGTCCGACGACATCGCCAAGTACCTGGGCTACAGAAACACCGGCAAGAAATCCGCCGCAGGACCCATGATCTGGGAGCACAAGAAGCCAGGGCGAACACTTCCGCGCTACATCACCTGGGACCGGACCGGGCACAAGGGAGGAATTTTCAAGGGCGCCAACTTCAAAAATCCCTTCCAGTCCACCAAGGACTCGGCCCGGGACGGCACCTACGATTTGGATGTCGGACCCAATGGAGAGATACGAGGCCTCAAGTGGATCGCGAAGTAGTCACCGAGCTGATTGCCGGCCCTCGTGACGAAAACGTGCGAGACGCGCTTGACGAAGCCGAAGGCTGGGGTTCTTACGCCGCGGAGTTGCGTGGGGTGCTCGGGGCCGTGATCGAGGCGAGCGGCGCCGACACTCTCGAGGTCAGCGAGTTGTTCGTCGGCCAGCCGCTGCCCGACGAGCTCTCCGCGCTCCGCAACGGGCTGGAGATCAGCCCGCGGGAGGCTGTGGACCTTGCCGTGGGCATGGCGGCCGGTCGCGGTCCCTACTGCCGGCTGACCAGCACGGATCAGCTGCGCATCGAATCGGGATGGAATGGTTTCGTACATCTCCTTATGACGCCGGAAATGGCCGGCCGGATGGCGGGCCTGCACGGCGACGACGTGAGTCTCGAATGGCGCACCGCGGCACCGGAACCCGCGGACGGGTCACGGATCGTCGACAGGCCGGCCGATGCGGAATTCTGGGCCGCCGTACGAACAGCTACCGCGGAGCTGACCCTGCTGTGCGAGCGCTGGGCGCACGGCGCGTGCGGCTACCGATGGTTCCGGGTGACCTCTGAAAACTCCGCCGAGGTGGCCGAAGCCGTCCGCCCTCGCTCACTGCTGTGTGTCGTGTCCGACCCCGAATTGCGGCTCGACGCGGATCTGCTGGACGACGACTTCACGGCCTTCAAGGCTCCATTGACGCCAGGAGAGTTGACCTACCGTTCCTATCCGGGTGGCGCGGATTCTCTCGCCGAAATCACCGACGAGGGCTTCACGTTCATGCTCAAGGATTCCGCCATGGAGAACTGGCGCGCCGTCGTGCCGGACTCCGACGGAGTGGTCAGAGCGCGATGGGAGGATTTCAGGGAAGAGGACGGGTAGCCGTACCCCCTCAGCCGCCCGGGGCCGCGTGTCCCACCAGCGGTGCCGTCTCCATGCCGACGTCGTGGCGCAGACCGTGCAGGAACTCCTCGATCGTCTCCGCGGAGGTGCGCCGCGGCTGCCACCCCAGTTCGTCCCGGGCGCGGCCGGCGTCCATCAGCGGCAGCCGCAGCGCGGCGTCGAACAGCTGGGGCGCGGCGGGGAGCAGGCGTAGGTGCCAGGCGGCGGCCAGTGCCGAGCGGGCGGCGACGCGTGGCGTCCGGACCACCCTGGCGCCCACCATCTCGGCGAGCACCCGCGCGTCGAGCGGGGGTTCGGCGGCCAGGTTGAAGGCGCCGCGCACATCCCGGCCGATCGCCAGCCGGTAGGCCTCGGCCGCGTCGTCGGTGTGCAGGGCCTGAAGCAGCAGGCCGCGGATGTCGGGCACCACCGGCAGCAGGGCGGGGCGCACCAGCCGACGGGGCAGGAACGGGCCCAGGAACAGGCGGCGCTGCTCGGCCGCTGACTGCTCCTTGAAGAGGAAGGCGGGGCGCATCCGCACCACCCTCACCTGCGGATGCTCGCCCTCGTAAGCGTCCAGCACCCGCTCCAGGTACGCCTTTTCGCGGCAGTACGCGGCCTCGGGCCAGCCGTGGGTGGGCCAGGACTCGTCCACCCGGCGATCCTGGGGGCCGGGCGAGTACGCCCCCACTGAGGACGCGTGGACCAGCACCGGCACCTCCGCGGCCGCGACGGCCTCGAAGAGGCGGATACTGCCGAGGACGTTGGTCCGCCAGGTGGTCACCGGCGCGTGGCTGGGCTGGATGAGCCAGGCCAGGTGGATCACGGCGTCGGCGCCTTGAAGGGGCCGGACCAGGTCGTCCGCCTCCTCCGCGATATCGGCCCGGACCCAGGTCACCTTCGGCGGCGTCCAGGCGGGGACGCGGCGGGCGATCCCCACGACGGAGGCGACGTCCGGGTCCTCGCCGAGCGCCCGGAGGACGCTGGTGCCGGTGTTGCCGGTGGCGCCGACCACCACCACACGCTTTCCGCGCTCGTTGCTCATGGTCCGCTCCTCGTGAAGTCCAGTGGGCGGTTGTACGTCAGGTCGCCGCGCCGACCAGTTCGCGGGCGGCGGCGGCGATGGCCTCCGCGTCGATCCCGGCCTCGGACAGTTGCTGTTCCGGGGTGGCGGAGACCGGCATGGTGCGCACGGCGAGCCTCACCGTGCGGGGCGCCGGGCGGCCGTCGCAGAAGGCCTCGAGCACCGCGTCCCCCAGCCCGCCCTCGGGGTGGTGGTCCTCGACGGTGATCAGGCGCCCCGTCAGCTCGGCGGCGGCCCGCAGGGTCTGCGCGTCCACCGGCTTGACCGAGTACAGGTCGATGACGCGGACGGGGATGCCCTCCCCGGCGAGCCGGTCCGCGGCGGCGATCGCCTCGGGCACGGTCACCCCGGCCGCGGCGACGGTCACCCGGTCGCCGTCCGTGGCGCGCACCAGCTTGCTGCCGCCGATCGGGAAGCGCTCGGAGGGCGGGTAGAGGACCGGGGTCCTGCCGCGGGTGGTGCGCAGATAGCGGATGCCGGACTGCTCGGCCATCGCGGCGGTCAGCTGGGCGGTCTGGTTGGCGTCGCACGGGTACAGCACGGTGCTGCCGTGCACCGCGCGGAAGGCCGCCAGGTCCTCCAGGCCCATCTGCGAGGGGCCGTCCTCGCCGATGGCCACCCCGGCGTGCGAGCCGACCAGGTTGAGGTCCGCCCGGCTGATGGCGGCCATCCGTACGAAATCGTAGGCGCGGGTGAAGAAGGCCGCGAAGGTGGACGCGTACGGGAGCCATCCGCACGCCTGCATCCCGACGGCGGCGGCCACCAGTTGCTGTTCGGCGATGTAGCACTCGAAGAACCGCTCGGGGTGCTCCTTGGCGAAGAACTCGGTGCGCGTGGAGTCGCCCACCTCGCCGTCGAGCACGACCACATCGCCGCGGGCCGTGCCGAGGGCGGCCAGCGCCTGCCCGAACGCGTCCCGTGTGGCGACCCGCTCGCCGGGGTCGAACCGCGGCAGGCTCAGATGCCCGTCACCGGGCGGCGGCCCGGCGCTCACCGCGGGCGGGCCGAGCACCGGCACGGCCATCTCCCGTACGCCGCCGAGCTCGGCGACCGCCTCCTCGGGGTTCGGCAGCGGCTTGCCGTGCATGCCCTCCCGGTTCTCCACCGAGGCCACGCCCCGGCCCTTGACGGTGTGGGCGATGATCGCCGTGGGCCGGCCGACCGTGGACGCCGCCTCGCCGTAGGCCCGGTCGACGGCGGCGACGTCATGGCCGTCGATCTCGATGGTGTGCCAGCCGAAGGCGTGCATACGGCGCGCGTAGGCGCCCAGGTCCCACTCGTGGCGGGTGGGCCCGTGCTGGCCGAGCCGGTTCACGTCGATGATGGCGGTGAGGTTGTCGAGGTGTTCGTAGCAGCCGTGCTCGAAGGCCTCCCACACCGACCCCTCGGCCAGCTCGCTGTCCCCGCACAGCACCCATACGCGGCTGTTGGCCCCGTCCGGCCTCTCCAGGCGTTTATGGGCGAGCGCCAGCCCGACGCCGACGGGCAGCCCCTGCCCCAGCGAGCCGGTGGCCACGTCCACCCACGGCAGCCGCGGCGTGGGGTGTCCCTCCAGCAGGCTGCCGAGCTTGCGGAAGGTGAGGAGTTCCTCGTCGCTGATCGCCCCGGCGGCCTTGAACATGGAGTAGAGCAGCGGTGACGCGTGCCCCTTGGAGAAGACCAGGTGGTCGTTGCCGGGGTGGCGGGGCTGCTCGAAGTCGTAGCGCAGGTGGTTGGCCAGCAGGACGGCCATCAGGTCCGCGGCCGACATCGACGAGGTCGGATGTCCGGACCCGGCGGCCGCCGCGGCCCGCACCGAGTCCACCCGGAGCTGCTGCCCGAGCTCGCTGAGCAGGTGGTCTTGCATAGCACTCCTTCCGGGTCCGTCAGCGGTCGGCCGGGGCCCTGCGGGGCAGCCGGGGCCGCTCGGGCGCCTCGGTGTCCAGCGGCACCGCCCAGGAGGGCACCAGGCCCAGCTGTACGCCCTGGGGCGGCAGCGCCGTGTCGATCAGCCAGTCGGCGGCGACCCGGACGCGGTTGCCGGGCATCGCCATGAGGTGGTAGCCGTGGGTGACCAGGCTCGCGAGCGGCCCGGACAGCGGCACACGCAGCGGGTTCGCGGCGGCCTGTACCCCGCCGAGGTCGACGGTGAACCCGAGGTCGTGGTGTTTGTAGGGGCGCCGCGAGCCGTGCCCCAGTGAGGCGGCGACATTGCGGCCCGCCACCCTGCCCTGCCGCTGGGCGTGCTGCGCGGTCATCGGCGTGTACCGGCCCGGGCGGGTCAGATCGGGCACCGCCGCCGCGTCCCCGCAGGCCAGCACCTCGGGGTGGCCGGGCACGGCCAGATACTGGTCGACGCACAGCCGTCCCTGGGCGGTCGGCTGACCGATGTCGTCCACCAGCGGGTCGGGCCGGACGCCCACGCACCAGATCAGCGACCGGGTGGCCACGAACTCACCGGTGTCGAGCAGCACGCCGTCCGCGGTGGCCTCCTTGACCGAGGTGCCCGTACGGATGTCCACCCCGCGCCTGGACAGCACCCGGTGCGCGGTGTCGGACAGCCTCCGGTCGAGCTCGGGCAGCACCCGGTCGGCGATGTCCACCAGCAGCCAGCGCGGCCGCGGCGCGTCGCGCAGCCCCGCGTTGTGGCGGGCGAGCGCGTCGGTGAGCAGCACGCCGTGGGCGGCCACCTCCGTGCCCGTGTACCCCGCGCCGACCACCACGAAGGTGCACCGGGCGGCCCGTTCCGCGGGGTCGTCGGCGGCGCCGGCCAGCTCGATCTGGCGGATCATGTGGTCGCGGAGGTAGAGCGCCTCGGGCATGCCCCGGAAGCCGTGCGCGTGCTCGGCCACGCCGGGGATCGGCAGCAGCTTGTTGACGCTGCCGACGGACAGGATCAGCCGGTCGTAGTCCGTCCCGGCGGACCGGCCCTCCGGGTCCGTCCAGCCGACCCGCCGCTCGGCGAAGTCGACGGAGCCGACCTCGCCGAGCACCAGGCGGACCCGGGGCAGGGTCTGGGTGAGGGAGACCGAGACCCGGCGGGGTTCGAGCACCCCGGCCGCCACGTCCGGCAGCAGTGGCAGATACAGGAAGTAGTCGTTGGGGTTGACCAGGACGATCTCCGCCTCGTCCCGCAGGGTGCGGGAGAGCGTACGGGCCGCCTGGTAGCCGGCGAATCCCGCGCCGACGATCACGATGCGGACTCGGTTCACTCGGGGCTCCCGTGCGTACGGATCTCACGGAACGCACCAAGTGCCCCCGGGTCCCGTCCCCAAACGCCGGGCCCGGCCTCAGGAGTGAATTCCCGAGGCCGGGCCGCCGCGCTCGCTCCGGCCGTCCCGTCAGCGACGGGCTCGCGCCACCTCTCCGGGGACGGGCTCGTCCCAGTCGATGCGGTAACCGGTCAGCCAGTCCGTGGCGCCGTCGGTGCCCGCCCGGTCGAGCTTGCGCGGCAGCATCGCGTCCCGCAGGGCCCGGCCGACGGGCCCGGGCGCGGTGCGGCGGACCAGGCCCGCGCTGGTCGCCACCGCCCGCTCCACCCGCTCGCGGCGCAGCCTCTCGTACGCGGCGAAGGCCGGCCGGGGGCTGCGCAGGTCGCGCAGGCACTTGGCGAGCACGACGCCGTCCTCGATGGCCAGGGACGCGCCCTGGGCGGCGTTCGGCGCACAGGCGTGCACCGCGTCGCCCACCAGGACCATCGTCTCGTCGGACCAGGTGGGCGTCGAGGCGATGTCATAGGCGTTGGTGGCGACGATGGACTCGCCGCTCGCCCGGATGATGTCGGCCGCGGGGGTGTTGTCCTCCGCGAACAGAGCGGCGAGCTGCTCGCGCCACTGCTCCGGGGTGGTCGCCGCGAGTTCGTCCTTGGACAGCTCGGTGCCGGGGGTGTTGGCGAACCACCAGACCTCGCCGTCGGGGGCCGTGGTGCAGCCGAAGAAGGCGCGCTTGCCGTAGATCATGGCGTAGGTGTCGGGGTCCGGGGGCGACGCGGCGTCCCGGGCGTAGCCGCACACCGTGTGCTGGCCGGTGAAGCGCGGCCGGGGCGCCGCGGCTTCGATGGTCCTGCGGATGAGGGAGTGGATTCCGTCGGCGCCGACGAGCAGGTCCCCCTGCGCCCGCCCGCCGTCCGCGAAGGACGCCACCACGCGCCCGTCGGGGCCGGTCTGGGCGGCCAGCAGGCGCTTGCCGTGCTGGACGCGGACACCTCGGCGCTCCGCCTCCTCGCGCAACACCCGCCCCAGGGTGGCGCGTTTGATCGTACGGGCGCCGAGGGCGCCCTCCTCGGAGCCGGCCATGGGCCGCCCGCCGAGCCGTTTGCCCGTGTTGCTGATGAAGTCTGAGCGGCCTGCCGGGAAGGAGTTGTCCAGCACCGGCCGGTGTGCGCCGATGGTGCGCAGCGCCTCCATCCCGTTGGCGGAGACGAGCAGGAACGCACCCGTGTCGGTGGCCTCGGTGGGGTACGCCTCGTACACGGCCGCGTTGATCCCGGCCTTGCGCAGGGCGATCGCGGTCACGGTTCCGGCGATTCCGCCACCGATGATCAGGGCATTGGTCATGGTGCTCCGTGGAGTGGAGTGGGGGGACAGAGGGTGGTGCGGGTGTCTCTCGGCACACCGCTATCAGGGTCGGCCGACGACCGTCCAGTCCCCGGCCGATGTCTTCGCCGGGTCCCGCGTGGAACGGCGGCATCCTAAGGTGTCATCAACGGTCAAATGTGGGGGGAGGGGGCAACTGTGCGATGGCGCAAGGTGCTTCGCGGGGGCCTGGTCGCCGTGTCGGCCGGCGCCCTGCTCGGCGGCTGTTCGTCAGGGGCCGACGGGGCGGGCCCCAAGGACCGCGGAACGCCTTCGGACTTGGGGGTGCCGCCGTCGGGGAGCGTCGCTCCGAAGGCGTCGGCAGCGCCCCTTCGAGAGCGGTCCGGACACCTGGGCGGTGCTGGACGAGACGTGTGTGTGGCAGCGCGAGAAGCTGCCACCGGGGGTGCTGGCCAGTCTGTCGCAGCGCAGCGTGCTGCCGGCCAAGAGCCCCGCCAAGGGGCCGGTGCGGGTGATGACGGTGGTGTCGGTGCACGCCGACACCGACAGCGCGGACCAGGAGATGGCGACCACGCTGGAGGAGGTGGTGCTCCCCCGGCTACCGCTGGGCGGTGCCCCCTGCCCGGAGCAGCGGCTGAACCAGGACGAGCGGATCATTTCGCTGTTGTCCTCGGGCGCCCCGTGGGGGCGGCGGGGACAGGAGACCGCGGACGACCAGATCTGGGGCACCTCGCGGATCGGGCCGGTGACCGTCAAGGGAGCCAAGGGAGGCGGTTCCGTTTCCTGGGCGACGACAAGACCGCGACGCGCCCCTGAGGCGGGCGCTGTTTGCACAGCCGCGCTACTTGAGCAGCCGGGACAGCCGCCGGTCGGCGAGCGGCTTCCCGCCGGTCTGGCAGGTGGGGCAGTACTGGAGGGAGGAGTCCGCGAAGGACACCTCGCGCACCATGTCGCCGCACACCGGGCACGGCTGGCCGGTGCGGCCGTGCACCCGCATGCCGCTGCGCTTCTCCGCCTTCAGATCGCGCGCCGCCGACCCCAGGGAGCGCTCGACGGCGTCGCGCAGCGTGGTGCCCATCGCCTCGTACAGCCGGGTGACCTCCTCCTCGGTCAGGTCCCCGGCCATCCGGTAGGGCGACATCCGGGCGGCGTGCAGGATCTCGTCGGAGTAGGCGTTGCCGATCCCGGCGATGACGCTCTGGTCGCGCAGCACGCCCTTGATCCGGTGGCGCACCCCGCGCAGCAGCCCCGCGAACACCTCCGGGGTCATGGACTCCGCCAGCGGGTCCGGCCCCAGCCGGGCGATGCCCTCCACCTCCTGGGGGTCGCGCACGCAGTAGACGGACAGCGCCTTGCGGGTGCCCACCTCGGTCAGGTCGAAGCCCGCGCCCTCCGGGCCGGCCAGGCGCAGCCGCAGCGCCAGCGGGCCCTTGCCGGGGCGGGGCGGCGCCTCCGGAAGGCCGTCCCGCCAGCGCAGCCAGCCCGCCCTGGCGAGATGGAAGACCAGATGCGGGCCGTCAGTGGCCAGGTCGAGGAACTTGCCGTGGCGGCGGACGGCTGTGACGGTGCGCCCTTCGAGATCGGTCAGCGGCGGGTCGTACGTCTTGAGGACGCTGACCGCGGCGGGGTGGACGCGGGCGATCTGCCGGCCGACGGCACGCTCGGCCAGGATCCGGGCCAGGGCCTCCACCTCGGGCAGTTCCGGCATGGGACCAGTGTGCCGCAGCGGCCGGCCGCCCGCCGCCGGGCGGGCCGGCCCCTCCGGTCACCCCTCCAGCCGTGCTGAGCTGCGGGTCCGACGGCCCGCCCCTACGCTGACCGCAGAGCCGGACCGGGCGCCGCGCACCGGCTCGGCACGCCCGTGCCGCCCCGCTTCCCGCCGTACCGCGGCTCTCCCGTTCCGCACGGAGGCTCCCCCCATGATCGACACCGCACAGCATGAGCGGCCCGCACTGCGTCACGCACGGTTTCCGTTCCATTACGAGCAGTACCAGGGCGGCAGCCCGGAGGCGGAGCGGCTGGTCTTCGACAAGCTGGCGCGCGAGCTGGCGGGCGTGCGGCGGGGGAACCAGCACGGTGGCCCCGCGCACCTTCTGCGCACCGTCCACGCCAAACCGGCGCTCGGTGTGGACAACGCCCGGATCCGCTTCCACGACGACCTCCCCGAGGCGCTGCGGGTCGGCTACGCACAGCCGGGCGCCGAGTATCCGGCCGCGGTGCGGCTGGCCGACGCGAGCGGCGCCGAGCGGCCGGACGCCGCGCCGGATCTGCGCGGGATGGCCGTGCGGGTGCAGGCCGGGCCCGGGGGGACGCACGATCTGCTGACCACCAGCTTCCCGGTCTCGTACGCCGCGGACGCGCGCGAGTACGTCGCCTTCGCCAAGGCCATGGGGGACGCGGGCAGCGCCGCCGAGCGGGTCTTCGGGCTGCTGGTGAAGCTGCCGCTGGCCGTCGGCTGGTCCACCGCCGCCCGGATGCGCCGCCATGTGCACACCGCCACCCGGCACATGGTCGGCTCGCTGGCCCGCGAGACCTTCTGGAGCTGTGGCGCGATCCTGTGGGGCGACGCGGGGCCGGTCCGCTACCGGCTGCGCCCCGCCCCCGGCTCCACGCCCGCCCCGCCGCCGGACCGCGGCGATCCCGGCTATCTCCACCGGGAGCTGACGCAGCGCCTGTCCACCGGCGACGTCTGCTTCGAGCTGTGTGTGCAGCGGTATCTGGACGAGCGCCGCACCCCGGTCGAGGACGGCTCGGTGGAGTGGCAGGAGAGCGACGCGCCCGTCGTCCCGGTGGCCGTGCTGACCGTGCCGCGCCAGGACCTGGAGGGGGCCGAGGCATGCTCGGCGGCGCACCGGGTGGAGCGGCTCGCCTTCAACCCCTGGCACACCACGGAGGAGTTCCGTCCGCTGGGCAACCTCAACCGCGCCCGCAGGGCCGCGTACGAGGCGAGCGGCGCCCAGCGGCCGGGGCCGCGCTTCCCCACCGCGACGCCGCGCCGCGACGCCGTGCTGTCGCTCCCGGTGCGCGCGGCCTTCGGCCTGGTCGACCGCTGCGTGCCCTGGCACCGGCTGCCCCTTCCGCCGGTGTACCGGGGCGGCGGGTCCTGAGCGGAAGTCCTGAGCGAGGCCCCGCGAAAATCCACCTTGACCGGTTTACCGACGCGGTAAGGTGTGGCGTTCGTCGCGAGCGGCAGCCGAGCAGCGGGAGTCGGTGCATGGACAGCGAGGTCACGGCGGGCCCACCGCGGCGCGTCACCATCAAGGACGTGGCCGCGCGGGCCGGGGTCTCCAAGGGCGCGGTGTCGCTGGCCTTCAACGACCGCCCCGGGGTCTCCCAGGCCACCCGGGCCCGGATCTTCGAGGCCGCCCGGGAGCTGGGCTGGGCACCCCATCTCTCCGCCCGGTCGCTGTCCAACGCGCGGGTGGACACCGTGGGCCTGGCCATCGCCCGGCCGGCCCGGATGCTGGGGCTCGAGCCGTGGTTCATGGAGTTCGTCTCGGGCATCGAGAGCGTGCTCGTCGAGCGGCACTGCTCGCTGCTGCTGCGGCTGGTGCGGGACGTCCGGGAGGAGATCGAGGTCCAGGAGGCGTGGTGGCGGGGGCGCCAGATCGGCGGGTCGATCCTGGTGGACCTCCACGACGAGGATCCGCGCGTCCCCGCGCTGCACCGGCTCGGGCTGCCCGCCGTCGCGGCCGGACACCCCTCCCTGGCCGGCGGGTTCACCTGCGTATGGACGGACGACGGCAGCGCCGTCGTCGAGGCGGTGCGCTATCTGGCGGCGCTGGGCCACCGGCGGATCGCCCGGGTGAGCGGCCCGGCCTCGCTCGGGCACAGCGTGATCCGCACCGCCGCCTTCGAGGCCGCGGTGCGGGAGTTGGGCCTGGCCGACGGGCGCACGGTCGCCACCGACTTCTCGGGGGAGGAGGGGGCGCGCGCCACGCGGGCGCTGCTGGCCTCGGCCGACCGGCCGACCGCGGTCATCTACGACAACGACATCATGGCGGTGGCCGGGCTGTCGGTGACCGCCGAGATGGGTCTCTCGGTGCCCGCGGACGTCTCGCTGCTGGCCTGGGACGACTCCCAGCTGTGCCAGCTCACCCGCCCCACGCTGTCGGCGATGAGCCACGACGTCTTCGGCTTCGGGGCCGAGGTCGCCCGCCGGCTGTTCGATGTGCTCGACGACGCGGCGCCCGGCACCCATCAGTCGCCCACCCCGGCCCTCACCCCGCGCGGCAGCACCGCCCCGCCACGGCGCCCCTGAACCGGTTAAGCGCGGACCGGCGACGGGCGCGCGCCGACCGGATGAACTACGCCCGCCCCGGGGCCCGCCGGGCCGCGCCCCTCGGGCCCAGGTGGTACGGATAGCCGGACGCCCAGGCACTGACGAGCCCAGGGAGCGGTTCCGCATGGAGTGGTTCACCTCATCCGACTACTGGCTGAGCCGGCTGGTCTTCCAACGGGGGCTGGCGGCCGTCTATGTGGTCGCCTTCCTGGTCGCGGCGAACCAGGGGCGGGCCCTGATCGGCGAGCGGGGGCTGACGCCGGTGCCGTGGTTCGTCGCGCGGATGCCGTTCGGGCGCTCCCCCAGCCTCTTCCAGCTCCACTTCTCGGACCGCTTCTTCACCGGCTGTACCTGGCTGGGAGCGGCGCTGGCCGCCGCGGTGGCGGCGGGGGCCGCGGACCGGGTGCCGCTGTGGGCCGCGATGCTGATGTGGCTGGTGCTGTGGCTGCTGTATCTGTCGATCGTCAATGTCGGGCAGGTGTGGTACGGCTTCGGCTGGGAGTCGCTGCTGCTGGAGACCGGCTTCCTGGCCGTCTTCCTCGGCAACGCCGACACCGCGCCGCCCGTCCTGGTGCTGTGGCTGCTGCGCTGGCTGGTGTTCCGGGTCGAGTTCGGCGCCGGGCTGATCAAGATCCGGGGCGACCGCTGCTGGCGGCAGCTGACCTGTCTGTACTTCCACCACGAGACACAGCCCATGCCTGGCCCGCTGAGCTGGTTCTTCCACCGGCTGCCGAAGCCCGTGCACCGGATCGAGGTGGCGGCCAACCACGTCGCCCAGCTCCTTGTGCCGCTCGCGCTGTTCACGCCGCAGCCGGTGGCGAGCGTGGCCGGGGGCGTGATCGTGGTCACCCAGCTGTGGCTGGTGGCGTCCGGCAACTTCTCCTGGCTCAACTGGCTGACCATCCTGCTGGCCCTCGCCGCGGTCGACGGGCGGCGCGCCGCCCGGGCGCTGGGGCTGCCCGAGCCGCCGCCGCTCGCCGCTACCCCGGTGTGGTTCGAGACCCTGGTGCTGGCCGCCACCGCCCTGGTGGTGGTGCTCAGCTACTGGCCCGCCCGCAACCTGGTGTCGGGCCGGCAGCTGATGAACTACTCCTTCAATCCGCTCCACCTGGTCAACACCTACGGGGCCTTCGGCAGCGTCAACCGCGCCCGGTTCGAGGTGGTGATCGAGGGCACCGACGCGCCGGTGCCCACGCCGGACGCGGTGTGGAAGGAGTACGAGTTCCGGGGCAAGCCGGGCGATGTGCGCCGGATGCCGCGCCAGTTCGCCCCGTACCATCTGCGGCTCGACTGGATGATGTGGTTCGCCGGGATCTCGCCCGGCTACGCCCGGTCCTGGTTCGGCCCGCTGGTCACCAAGTTGCTGGAGGGCGACCGGAGGACGCTCAGGCTGCTGCGGGTGTGCCCCTTCCCCGACGCGCCGCCCACGCACATCCGCGCGCGTCTGTTTCTCTACCGCTTCACGACCTGGAGCGAGTTGCGGACCACGGGGGCGTGGTGGCACCGCACACTGATCCGCGACTTCATGCCGCCGGTCACCCTCGACCGGCCGGGCGGCCGACCGGGTGGGGAGGGCCGCTGAGCCCGGGCCTTGGGCGTCAGAAGCCCATGAAGTGGCGCACCGCGGGCACCGCGCGACCGGCCACCATGCGCTCCAGCGCGTAGGCGCGGACCAGTTCCCGGAAGCGGTACTGCCGCCGGCCCGCCGCCCGCTCCCCCGCGACCTCCACCAGCGAGGCGTCGACCAGCCGCATCAGCACCACATCGGCCGTGGTGGTGTCCGTGCCCAGCGCCCGCGCTCCCTCCCCGGCGGTGAACAGCGGGCGCGGGATCACGGCCAGCCGCAGAAAGGCCGCCTGGGCGTCCCCGTCGAGCTTGCGGAAGCAGCTGTCCAGCCGGTCGTAGAGGTCGAGGCCCAGCGCCGAGAACTCGGAGAGCCGGTGCTGCCCCTTGGCGGATCGTATCTTCGCCAGCACGTGGGCGACGCTGACCGACCGCATCGCCGTCAGCCGCTCGCCGAGGAAGGTGATGGCCAGCGGCAGCCCGTCCACGACCCGCACCACCTCCGCGACGGCCTGGGGCTCGGCGTCCGTGCGCTCGCGCCCGATCAGCCGGGTGAGCAGCCGCTCGCCCTCCGCGGTGGACAGACAGCCCAGCGCCACGGTCCGCGCCCCGCGCAGCCCGTACAGCAGGGAGCGGCTGGTGATCAGCACGGCGCAGCCGGTGCCGCCCGGGAGCAGCGGTTCGACCTGCTGGGGCGAGTCGGCGTCGTCCAGCACCAGCAGCACCCGGCGGTCGGAGCTCCAGGTGCGGAACAGCGCGGTCCGCCCGGTCGGCGTGGCCGGGATGTCGCGTGGCGCCACGCCGATCGCCCGCAGGATGTGCTCCATCCCCTCCGCCGCGGTGGCCGGGACGGGCTGCGATCCGCCCAGCGGGACGTACAGCTGTCCGTCGGGGTAGCGGGAGCGGACCGCGTGGGCGAGGTGGATGGCGGTGGCCGTCTTGCCGACGCCCGCCATACCGACCAGGGACACCACGGGCAGGCCGGTGCCGTCGCCGTGGGCCGCCAGCAGGTGGCCCGCCTCGTCGAGTTCGGCCTGCCGCCCGGTGAAGTCGACGGTGTCCCGGGGAAGCTGGGCGGGCGGGGGATGGGCGCGGCGCGGCGGCGGCAGCGGGGCAGGCGGCGGATCGAGCGACGGGTCCCCCACGAGCATGGAGCGCTGGAGCCGCTGGATCTCGGGGCCCGGCTCCAGGCCCAGCTCGTCGATCAGCTGGCGGCGCAGGTCGTGGAAGACCTTGAGCGCCTCGCCGCGCCGCCCCGAACGGTAGAGCGCGAGCATCAGTTTGGCGTGGAGGCCTTCGTGGAGGGGCCCGGAGGCGGCGAGGACCTTGAGTTCTCCGGTGAGTTCATGGTGCCGGCCGAGCCGGAAATCGGCGTCGATGCGCATCTCCAGGGCGCGCAGCCGGCTCTCCTCCAGCTCGGTCGCGTGCGCTTCGAGCAGTGGGCCGCGGTCCACATTGGCCAGGGCGCTGCCCTGCCACAGCCCCAGGGCCCGGTTCAGCAGAACCCTGACCTGTCCCGGGTCCCCCGCGGCGCGCGCCTCCCTGCCCTCTTCGACCAGGACGCGAAACGAAGTGAGGTCGATCGCGCTTTCCGGAACACGGACGACATAGCCGCTCGGCCGGGTCTGGAGAAAAGGCTGTCCGCCGTCATCGGGGCGGGCCAGGCCGCGGCGGAGTTCATAGATATAGGTGTGTACGGCGCGCAGGGCTTTGTCCGGGGGGCTGCTTCCCCAGAGTTCGCCGATGAGGGCCTTGGTGGGCACGACCTCGTTGTGCCGCAGTATCAGCAGGGCCAGGGCCCGGCGGAGCTTGGGAGCGGTCGGCGTCAGGACACGGGCGTCGGCCAGGACTTCGAAGTTGCCCAGAACCTGAAACCTCATTCGCGAACCCCCGGTTCATGGTGGTCTCACAAGGCCCTGACCGTGCCCCCGTATTCAGGTCGCAGCCGAGCATACCTGCGGCCTGCGCGATCAGTAGATCGTCACCTTTATTCGTCTCAATCGTGCCCGTGCCTGGTGATACGCGATCGCGGACCAGTTCGACGCGCATATCTCCGAATCGATTTCCCCGGTTTTCGAGTTCGAGTCGCTCGATGAGATGTGCGAGACCGCCCCGGTCCGGGTGAGCTCCACGGAAAGCGGGTGACCGCGCCGGGCGCGGCGCGTTGGCCTGACATGACGACGACGATGCGACGCCGTTCTCTCTCACAGCCGAGCAGAGCGCTGGACCGGAGCACCGCGGGCGGCGAAACGCTCCACCAGAGCACCTGTGTGCCCATCTACGCCGCACTGGTCGAGCGCTGGGCCTCCGCGGGACGGGCGGTGCCGGGGCGCTACGACCGGGAGTGGGCCGAGCTGGTGAACTGCCCGGCCTGGCCCGAGCGGGTCCGCTCCGCCTCCCGCCCCGCCACCTCCCCGGTGTCCCTCAAGCACCCCTGACGCGCGGGCCGCGTCACCGGTGGCGGACGCGGCCCTCCGCCACCAACCGGCGCAGCACCTGACGCAGCGCGGGGGCGCAGCGATCCGCCTCCTGCGCCGTCAGCCAGGCCAGCTCCGCGATCTCACGGCCCGGTGTCGGCTCGCCCTGCGCCTCGCCCGTGTAGCAGGTCATCCGCAGCCGTCGGCCGCCCTGGCCGTGCGCCTCGTCCTCGATGACGTAGACCTCCGACATGGCTGACATGGCCGGCATGGCCGGCCCGGCCGTGGTCGCGGGCACGGCGATCAGGCCGAGTTCCTCGGCGAGTTCCCGGGCCAGCGCCCGCGGCCCGTCCTCCCCCGGTTCGAGCTTGCCGCCGGGCAGGTAGAACGCGTCGCGGCCGCGGGTGCGCACCGCAAGCAGCCGCCCGTCGCGTACACAGACCCAGGCCACCGACTCCAGCGGCGCCGTCCCACTCCCCCCGTTGGTCACTCGGCCTCGTCCTCCCCGCCCTCCAGGCCGCCCTCGGTCTCCAGATACAGCTCCCGAACCGCCGCCAGGATCTCGGGGTCGGGCTGCTCCCACAGGCCGCGGCTCTCCGCCTCCAGCAGGCGCTCGGCCATCCCGTGCAGCGCCCACGGGTTGGCCTCCTGGAGGAAGGAGCGGTTCTCGGGGTCCAGGAGGTAGCTCTGGGCGAGCTTGTCGTACATCCAGTCGGCGACCACGCCGGTGGTGGCGTCGTAGCCGAAGAGGTAGTCGACGGTCGCGGCGAGTTCGAAGGCGCCCTTGTAGCCGTGGCGGCGCATCGCCTCGATCCAGCGCGGGTTGACCACGCGGGCGCGGAAGACCCGGGAGGTCTCCTCGTGCAGGGTGCGGGTGCGGACCGTCTCGGGGCGGGTGGAGTCGCCGATGTACGCGGCCGGGGCGGTGCCCTTGAGCGCGCGCACCGTGGCGACCATGCCGCCGTGGTACTGGAAGTAGTCGTCCGAGTCGGCGATGTCGTGTTCGCGGGTGTCGGTGTTCTTGGCCGCGACCGCGATCCGTCGGTAGGCGCTCTCCATCTCCGCGCGGGCCGGGCGGCCCTCCAGCCCGCGGCCGTAGGCGTAGCCGCCCCAGACCGTGTACACCTCGGCGAGGTCGGCGTCGGTGCGCCAGTCGCGGCTGTCGATGAGCTGGAGCAGGCCCGCGCCGTAGGTGCCGGGGCGGGAGCCGAAGATACGGGTGGTGGCGCGGCGTTCGTCGCCGTGTTCGGCGAGGTCGGCCTTGGCGTGGGCACGGATGTAGTTGTCGCCCTCGGGCTCGTCGAGGGAGGCGGCGAGGCGTACGGCGTCGTCGAGCAGCGCCACGACGTGCGGGAAGGCGTCACGGAAGAAGCCGCTGATGCGCAGCGTGACATCGACCCTGGGGCGGCCCAACTGGTCGAGGGGGACGGGTTCGAGTCCGGTGACACGTCGTGAGGCGTCGTCCCACACCGGGCGGACGCCCAGCAGCGCGAGCGCCTCGGCCACGTCGTCGCCCGAGGTGCGCATCGCGCTGGTGCCCCACAGCGACAGGCCGACGGAGCGCGGCCACGCGCCGTCGTTGTCGCGGCGGTAGCGCTCCAGCAGCGAGTCGGCGAGCGCCTGGCCGGTCTCCCAGGCCAGCCGGCTGGGCACGGCCTTGGGGTCGACGGAGTAGAAGTTACGGCCGGTCGGCAGGACGTTGACCAGGCCGCGCAGCGGTGAGCCGGAGGGGCCCGCGGGCACGAAGCCGCCGTTCAGCGCGTGCACCGCGTGGTCGATCTCGTCGGTGGTGGCGGCCAGCCGCGGCACGACCTCCCGGGCGGCGAAGTCGAGGATCGCGGCGACCGCGTCCCGCTGCGCGTCGGGCAGGCCCAGGCACGCCTTCTCGGTGGCCTCCGGGGCCCAGTCGGCGTCCTCCATGGCCTGGACGAGGGCGCGGGCCCTGTCCTCCGCCTCGTCGGTGTCGGTGCGGCCGGCGGCCGACTCGTCGAGGCCCAGTGCCTCGCGCAGCCCGGGCAGCGCCGTGGTGCCGCCCCAGATCTGCCGGGCGCGCAGAATGGCCAGGACGAGGTTGACGCGCTCGGGGCCGGAGGGGGCGGCGCCCAGGACATGCAGTCCGTCGCGGATCTGGGCGTCCTTGACCTCGCACAGCCAGCCGTCCACGTGCAGCAGGAAGTCGTCGAAGCCGTCGTCCTCCGGCCGCTGCTCCAGGCCGAGGTCGTGGTCGAGCCGGGCGGCCTGGATGAGGGTCCAGATCTGGGCCCGGATGGCGGGGAGTTTGGCCGGGTCCATCGCGGAGATGGCGGCGTACTCGTCCAGCAGCTGCTCCAGGCGCGCGATGTCTCCGTAGGAGTCGGCGCGGGCCATGGGCGGCACGAGGTGGTCGACGAGGGTGGCGTGGGCGCGGCGCTTGGCCTGGGTGCCCTCGCCGGGGTCGTTGACCAGGAACGGGTAGATCAGCGGCAGATCGCCCAGCGCGGCGTCGGGGCCGCAGGCGGCGGACAGGCCCGCGTTCTTGCCGGGCAGCCACTCCAGGTTGCCGTGCTTGCCCAGGTGCACCATGGCGTCGGCGCCGAAGCCGCCGTCGGCCCGGGGGGTGGCGATCCAGCGGTAGGCGGCCAGGTAGTGGTGGGAGGGCGGCAGATCGGGGTCGTGGTAGATGGCGATCGGGTTCTCGCCGAAGCCGCGCGGCGGCTGGATGACGACGAGGAGGTTGCCGCGGCGCAGCGCGGCCAGCACGATCTCGCCCTCCGGGTCGCGGCTGGTGTCGACGAACATCTCGCCCGGCGGCGGCCCCCAGTGCTCCTCCACCGCCTCGCGCAGCTCCTGCGGCAGCCGGGCGTACCAGCGGCGGTAGTCGGCGGCGGGGATCCGGACCGGGTTGCGGGCCAACTGCTCCTCGGTGAGCCAGTCCTGGTCGTGGCCGCCCACCTCGATCAGGGCGCGGATCAGCTCGTCGCCGTCGCCCGAGGCGAGGCCGGGCAGCGCGTCGGGCCCGTCCTCGGGGCCGAGGTCGAAGCCCTCGGCGCGCAGTCGGCGCAGCAGGGCGACGGCGCTGGCGGGGGTGTCCAGGCCGACCGCGTTGCCGATGCGGGAGTGCTTGGTGGGGTAGGCGGAGAGGACGAGCGCGAGGCGCTTGTCACCCGCGGGTATGTGGCGCAGCCGGGCGTGTCGTACCGCGATCCCGGCGACACGCGCGGCGCGCTCGGGGTCGGCGACGTAGACGGGCAGGCCGTCCCGGTCGGTCTCCTTGAAGGAGAACGGCACGGTGATCAGCCGTCCGTCGAACTCCGGGACGGCGACCTGGGTGGCCGCGTCCAGGGGCGAGAGGCCCTCGTCGTTCTCCTCCCAGGCGGCGCGCGGGCCGGTCAGGCACAGCGCCTGGAGCACCGGGACGTCCAGCGCGGCCAGCGCCCCCGCGTCCCAGGCCTCGTCGTCGCCGCCGGCCGACGCCTCGGCGGGCCGGGTGCCGCCCGCGGCCAGCACGGTGGTGACCACCGCGTCGGCCCCGGCGAGGGCCTCCAGCAGCTCGGGCTCGGGCGCGCGCAGGGAGGCGACGTACAGCGGGAGCGGGCGGGCCCCGGCGTCCTCGACGGCCCGGCAGAGCTCCTCGACGAAGGCGGTGTTGCCGCTCATGTGGTGGGCGCGGTAGTAGAGCACCGCGACCCGCGGGCCGGTGACACCCTCGCGCGCGGTGCGCTCCAGCGCGCCCCAGGAGGGCGCGGGGGCGGGCGGCTCGAAGCCGTGGCCGGTGAGCAGGACGGTGTCGGACAGGAAGCGGGCCAGCTGACCTAGGTTCCCGGGCCCGCCGTGCGCGAGGTAGGCGTGGGCCTCGGCGGCGATCCCGACCGGGACCGTGGAGGCCTCCATGAGCTGGGCGTCCGGGGCCTGTTCTCCGGTCAGGACAACGACCGGGCGGTCCCCGGCGAGCAGCGTGTCGAGCCCCTCCTGCCAGGCGCGCACCCCGCCGAGCAGCCGTACGACGACGAGTTCGACGCCGTCGAGGAGCGCGGGGAGGTCGTCCAGCGGGAGCCGGGCGGGATTGGCGAGCCGGTAGGGCACCGGGGTCGGTGCCGAGCGGGCGCTGAGCAGGTCGGTGTCGGACGTCGACAGCAGCAGGATCATGCGACGGCAGGCCTTCCTCGGGGTCCGCGCCCCGGGCGGGTTCGAAGACGGCGGGAGTTCCTGGCTCGCCCGGCCGCCGCGTACCGGCTGCCGCGCTCACAGTGGCGGGACCGCGCCGGATTTCCACCGGCTTCCTACCCTTGTGCCGTCTTGTGCAGTGGCGGGCCGGGACCGACCCGCCGGTGAGCATAGTAGGGCTTCTCGACCTGCCACGGGGCGGTGAGGCGAAGCGGATCGTCGGTATGCTCGCCGCCATGTCCCTCCCCCCGACAACCGCCCCACCAGGGGATGAAACCCCCGTGCGCGGGCGCGACGACGCGTGTCCCGGCGCGCTGCGGCTGCACTCGGCGGACGACGGCGCGCTGGCCCGGGTGCGGGTGCCGGGCGGGCTGCTGACGGCACGTCAGGCCCTGGTGCTGGCAGGCGTGGCCGAGGAGTTGGGAGACGGCCGACTGGACCTCACCTCCCGGGGCAATCTCCAGCTGCGCGGACTCGACGCGGGGTGCGAGGCCGGCCTCGCGGCCCGGCTGCGGGCGGCCGGGCTGCTCCCGTCGGACCGCCACGACCGGGTGCGCAACATCGTGGCGTCCCCGCTGTCCGGGCTGGACGGGGCCGGGCACGCGGATGCCCCGGCGTGGGCGAGGGCGCTGGACGCGCTGCTGTGCGACGAGGTGCCCGCGGGGTCCGGATTCGCCGAACTGGCGGGGCTGTCGGGCCGGTTCCTGTTCGCTCTCGACGACGGGCGCGGCGATGTGTCGGCGCTGGGCGCGGATGTGACATTGATCGCAACTCCGGACGGCGAGGCGGTGCTGCGGCTCGGCTCCGCCGGGGGTCACGGACTCGCGCGCGCGGATTCCACCGCACCGAACGCCGCCGACTCCCCCGACGCGACGGACCGCCCTGACGCGACGGACCACTCCGGCGCGCCGGACCACTCCGGCGCGCCGGGCGTCGCGGCGCGCCGGGCCGGGCGGGCAGCGGGCGACGACACGCCGAGCAGGGCGCGGCCGCCGGGTCCCCCCGGGCTCGGTGACGGCCCCTCGGGCGCCGAACTCCTGGTGCGCGCCGAGGACGCGCCGCGCGCGGCCGCGCTGGCAGCCGTGGCGTTTCTCGACGCGGTGCGCGCGAGCGGCACACGGGCCTGGCGCGTCCGCGAGCTGCCGGCGCGACACGCCGTGACGGCCGACCGGTTGGCCGGGCGACTCGCCGCAGCGGGGATCCAGGCCAAACCCCTCGGCCCCCAGTCCCCGACCACCACAGCGGGCACACCCGCCGCCGACCCCACACCCGCCGTCGGGCTCGTCGTCGGGCCTGACGGGCGGTGCGCGGTGTCCGTCGCCGTCCCGCTGGGGCGGCTCTCCGCCACGCAGTGGCGGCTGCTGGCCGGGCTCGCCTCCCGGGGCGGCTCGGGCGAGCTGCGTGTGACACCCTGGCGCGGCGTGGTGCTGCCCGGCTTCTCCCCTGACGAGGCACGGGCCGCGCTGCGGGAACTCGCCGACGCCGGGCTGGTGGCCACGCCGCACTCCCCGTGGCTCGGGATCGCCGCGTGCACCGGGCGGCCCGGCTGCGCCAAGTCCCTGGCCGATGTGCGCGCCGACGCGGCGCGCGCGGTGGCGGGCGCGGTGGCGGGCGCCGCGTCCGGCGACGGCCGCCCGGACCCGCCGCCGGGCCGTCCGCCCGTGTACTTCTCCGGCTGCGAGCGGCGCTGCGGCCACCCCGGCGGCCGATGGGTCGACGTGCTGGCGACGGGCGACGGCTACCGGGTCGCCGCGCGAGACCCCGGAGGGTCCACGCCCGGCGTGGACGTGACAGCAGACCAATTGGCCGGCGCCGTGGCGTCGGCCCGTGGAGCGACATGATCGAGGGCACAGTGTTCGACTACGAGAAGGACGGCGCGGCCATATACCGCGCCTCCTTTGCCACCATCCGCGCCGAGGCGGACCTGGGCGGCCTTCCCTCCGACGTCAGCCAGGTCGCGGTACGGATGATCCACGCCTGCGGCATGGTCGACCTCGTCCAGGACCTCGCGTACACCCCCCAGGTGGTCGCCCGCGCCCGCGCCGCGCTGCGCACCGGGGCGCCCGTGCTCTGCGACGCGCACATGGTGGCCAGCGGCGTGACCCGCAAGCGGCTGCCCGCGGACAACGAGGTGCTGTGCACCCTGTCCGACCCCGCGGTGCCCGAACTGGCCCGGCGCATGGGCACCACGCGCAGCGCCGCCGCGCTGGAGCTGTGGCGCGACCGGCTGGAGGGCGCGGTCGTGGCCATCGGCAACGCGCCCACCGCGCTGTTCCGGCTGCTCGAGATCATCGAAGAGGGTGGGGCCGGCGCGCCCCGCCCGGCCGCCGTCATCGGCGTGCCGGTCGGCTTCATCGGCGCGGCCGAGTCCAAGGATGCGCTGGCCGGGCACCCGGCCGCGCTGGACCACCTGGTGGTGCGCGGCCGACGCGGCGGCAGCGCCATCGCCGCGGCCGCGGTCAACGCGATTGCGAGCGAGGAAGAGTGAGCGAGCACCAGACCGGCCGGCTGTACGGCGTGGGTCTCGGCCCCGGCGACCCCTCGCTGATGACGGTGCGGGCCGTGGAGGTCATCGCCGAGGCCGATGTCGTCGCGTACCACAGCGCCCGGCACGGCCGCAGCATCGCGCGCTCCATCGCCGAGCGCCATCTGCGCCCCGACCACATCGAGGAGCGCCTGGTCTACCCGGTCACCACCGAGACCACCGACCACCCCGGCGGCTACCGCGGCGCGATGGAGGAGTTCTACGCGGACGCCGCGGCCCGGCTGGCCGCCCACCTGGACGCGGGGCGAACGGTCGCGGTGCTCGCCGAGGGCGATCCGCTCTTCTACGGCTCGTATATGCACATGCACAAGCGCCTGGCCGACCGCTACCCCACCGAAGTCGTCCCCGGCGTCACCTCCGTGAGCGCGGCCGCCGCCCGGCTCGGGGCGCCGCTGGTGGAGGGCGAGGAGGTGCTGACGATCCTGCCCGGCACCCTCCCGGAGGAGGAGCTGACCGCGCGTCTGGCCACCACCGACGCGGCCGCGGTGATGAAGCTCGGCCGGACCTTCCCGGCGGTGCGGCGGGCGCTGGAGCGCTCGGGGCGGCTGGCGGAGGCCCGGTACGTGGAGCGGGCCACGATGGACGCGGAGCGCACCGCGCCGCTGGCCGAGGTGGACCCCGAGTCGGTGCCCTACTTCTCGGTGGCACTGCTGCCGAGCCGGATCGGGGCCCAGGCCCCGGCTCGCCCGGGCGAGGTCGTGGTGGTGGGTCTCGGCCCGGCGGGCCCGCTGTGGCTGACCCCCGAGGCGCGCGGCGAACTGGCCGCCGCCGAGGACCTGGTCGGCTACACCACCTATCTGGACCGGGTGCCGCGGCGCCCGGGGCAGCGGCGGCACGCCTCGGACAACAAGGTGGAGGCCGAGCGGGCCGAGTTCGCGCTCGACCTGGCCCGGCGCGGGCGGCGGGTCGCCGTGGTCTCCTCGGGAGACCCGGGCGTCTTCGCCATGGCCACCGCCGTGCTGGAGGCGGCGGCCGGGGACCCGTACCGCGAGGTGCCGGTCCGGGTGGTGCCCGGCATGACCGCGGCCCACGCGGCCGCCGCCCGCGCGGGCGCCCCGCTCGGCCACGACTATGCGGTGGTCTCACTGTCCGACCGGCTCAAGCCCTGGGAGGTGATCGCCGAGCGGCTGCGCGCCGCCGCGGCCGCCGACCTGGTGCTCGCCCTGTACAACCCCGGCTCGCGCAGCCGGATCTGGCAGGTCGGCAAGGCACGCGAGCTGCTGCTCGAACACCGCGCGCCCGACACGCCCGTCGTGGTCGCCCGGGACGTGGGCGGCCCGGAGGAGCGGGTACGGATCGTGGGACTCGCCGACCTCGACCCCGCCCAGGTCGACATGCGCACCATCCTGCTGGTCGGCTCCTCCCAGACCCGCACGGCCCGGCGCGGCGACGGCACCGAGATCGTCTGGACGCCACGCCGGTACCCGGAGCGCTGACCCGCCGGGCGACTCGCCGGTCGGGCGACCCTCCGGCCGGGCGGGCGGTCAGCTCAGGGTGGCGCGCAGCCACGCCAGCGCGGCCGCCGGGTCGGGCGCGACGGACACGCCGTCCGGGGCCGCGGGGCGCCGTACGACGACGACCGGCAGCCCGGCCTCGCGCGCCGCGGTGAGCTTGGCCGCGGTGGCACCGGCGCCGCTGTCCTTGGTGACCAGGGTGTCGATGCGGTGGCGGCGCAGCAGCTCCGCCTCCCTCTCCAGGGTGAACGGGCCGCGGTCCAGGAGCACTTCCATGCGCGGCGGAACCGGTGGCTCGGGCGCGTCGACGGAGCGCACCAGGAACCACTGCTCGGTGAGCTGGGCGAACGCGGCCAGGCCCATCCGCCCGGTGGTGAGGAAGATCCGCCGCCCCAGGGCGGGCAGCAGCCGGGCCGCCTCGTCCAGCGACCCGGCCCAGTGCCAGCGGTCCCCCGGGCCCGGCACCCAGCCGGGGCGGCGCAGGGCGAGCAGGGGAACATGGACGTCGGCGGCCGCACGGGCCGCGTTGAGACTGATCGTGCCGGCGAAAGGATGGGTGGCGTCGATGAGCGCGTCCACGTGCTGCTCGCGCAGCCAGCGAGCCATGCCCTCGGGCCCCCCGAACCCGCCGATCCGCACCTGCCCGGCGGGCAGCCGTGGCTGGGCGACACGCCCGGCCAGCGAGCTGGTGACGCGCAGCGCGGGGTCGTCGGCGAGCTCCTCGGCCAGTCGGCGCGCTTCGGTGGTGCCACCGAGGATGAGCACATGGCGCACTGGCGCGCTGTTCATCGGGGGCCTTTCGTCGTCCGTACGCCCGTCATCGTATGCGGGGCGGTCGGCCCGTGGCTGAGGCGGAGGCGGAGGCGGAGGTCAAGGCGGCGGGCGGCGGGCGCGGGGCGCAGCTGGAGCGTTCTGGGCTGCGGCACGGCTGGACCACCGGGGCATGTGCCACCGCCGCGACCACGGCCGCGTACACCGCGCTGCTGTGCGGGGAGTTCCCGGACCCGGTGACGGTCGAGCTGCCCAAGGGGCAGCGGCCCGCGTTCGCCCTCGCGGGCGAGGAGCTGACGGCGGACCGGGCGATGGCCGCGGTGGTCAAGGACGCGGGCGACGACCCGGACGTCACGCACGGCGCGGTCGTGCGCGCCACGGTGCGGCTGCTGCCGCCCGGCGGCGGCGTGGTCTTCCGGGCCGGGCCCGGGGTCGGCACGGTGACCCGCCCCGGCCTGCCGCTCGCGGTCGGCGAGCCCGCGATCAACCCCGTGCCCCGCCAGATGATGCGCGACCACATCGCCGCGGTCGCGGCCCGGCACGGCGGGGCCGGTGATGTGGAGGTCGAGATCTCGGTGGACCACGGGGAGGAGATCGCCCGCAGCACCTGGAATCCGCGCCTGGGCATCCTCGGCGGCCTGTCGATCCTCGGCACGACGGGCATCGTGGTGCCGTACTCCTGCTCCGCGTGGATCGACAGCATCCGGCGCGGGGTGGACGTGGCGCGCGCGGCGGGGCGTACGCATGTGGCGGGGTGTACGGGCTCGACCTCCGAGAAGGTGGCGGTCGCCGTGCACGGGCTGCCGGAGGACGCGCTGCTGGACATGGGCGACTTCGCGGGGGCGGTGCTGAAGTATCTGCGCCGTCATCCGGTGGACCGGCTGACCGTCGCCGGGGGCTTCGCCAAGCTCTCCAAGCTGGCCGCAGGACATCTGGATCTGCACTCCTCGCGCTCACAGGTGGACAAGGGCTTCCTCGCGGAGCTGGCCCGCCGTGGCGGGGCGGACGAGGAGCTGGCGGCGGCGGTGGCGGCGGCCAACACCGGCCTGGAGGCGGTGCAGTTGTGCATGGCGCGCGGGGTGCCGCTCGGCGATCTGGTCGCGGCGGCCGCCCAGGACACGGCGCTCGGTGTGCTGCGCGGGGCGCCGGTGTCCGTGGACGTCCTCTGCATCGACCGCGCGGGCACGATCGTCGGCCGCGCGGTGCCCCGGGGCCCCCGGGAGCGGTGACCCGACACGCGCTCTCGGGCTGGGGGTGTCCGACGGTTCTCGACGCCTGCGGCGGGCCCCTTCCCCGCCCCGCCCCTTCCCGAACCGGGGCGCTGCCCCAGACCCCGGGGTCCAGGGGCGGAGCCCCTGCCACGCGGCGGAGCCGCACATCGACACTGCGTTTGCGGCACCGCCGCACGCTGGGCACCGCCGCACGGGGGGCGCCGCCGCATGTGGGGCACCGCACCGCAGGGGCACCGCCGCATGTGGGACGCCGCACCGCAGCGGCACCGCACCGCAGGGGGACACCGCGCCGCACGTGGGGCACTGCACCGCAGCGGCACTGCACCACAGGGGGGCACCGCCGCACAGGGGGCACCGCCGCACGCGGAGCACCGCACCGCAGGGGCACCGCCACACGCGGGGGCGCCGCACCGCAGGGGCACCGCGCCGCACGTGCGGCACCGCCGCACGCTGGGCACTTGCCCCGCAGGGGGGCACCACCGCACCGCAGCGCAGCGCAGCGGCACCGCACCGCACCGCACCGCAGGGGCATCGCACCGTAGCCGCCGCGGCGCCGCCTAAGGCCGCTCGCGGCGGGCCGAGTAGAGGTGGCTGTCGCGGAACTGCTCCGCGCCCAGCGTGCGGCCCACCATGATGACCGCGGTGCGCACCACGCCCGCCTCCTTCACCCGGTCCGCGATGTCGCCCAGCGTGCCGCGCAGCACCAGTTCGTCGGGGCGGCTGGCCCGGGCGACCACCGCCGCCGGGCAGTCGGGGCCGTAGTGCGGCAGGAGTTCGGCCACCACCCGGTCCACGTAGCGGGCGGCCAGGTGCAGCACGATCAGCGCCCGGCTGCGGCCGAGGGTGGCGAGGTCCTCGCCGTCCGGCATCGGGGTGGCCTGCTGGGCGACGCGGGTGAGGACGACGGTCTGGCCGACGGTCGGCACGGTCAGCTCGCGCCCGAGCGCGGCCGCGGCGGCGGCGAACGCGGGGACGCCCGGGATCACCTCGTACGGCACCCCGTGCGCGTCCAGCCGCCGCATCTGCTCGGCGACGGCGCTGAACACCGACGGGTCGCCCGAGTGCAGCCGGGCCACGTCCTCGCCCGCCCGGTGGGCCGCGACCAGTTCGTCGGTGATCTGGTCGAGGTTGAGCCGGGCGGTGTCGACGAGGCGGGCGTCCGGCGGGCACTCGGCGAGGAGTTCGCGGGGGACCAGGCTGCCCGCGTACAGGCACACCCGGCAGCGGGCCAGGGTGCGGGCGCCGCGCACGGTGATCAGGTCGGCGGCGCCGGGGCCCGCGCCGATGAAGTACACGGTCATGGGGAAGTCTCTCCTTCGGCGGGTTTGGCCGCGGCCCACTGGGTGACGGGCATCGCCTGCCGCCAGCCGGTGAAGCCGCCGACGGGGGCGGCGTGTGCGACGGCGATCCGGACCAGCTCCCCGCCGTGCCGCCGGTACCACTGGGCGAGCAGGGCCTCCGACTCCAGCGTCACGGTGTTGGCGACGAGCCGCCCGCCGGCCGGCAGCGCCGCCCAGCAGGCCTCCAGCAGGCCGGGCGCGGTCAGGCCGCCCCCGATGAACACCGCGTCGGGGGTGGGCAGACCGGCCAGGGCGCCGGGCGCGGCGCCGGTGACGACGCGCAGCCCCGGCACGCCGAGGGCGGCGGCGTTGCGGCCGATGCGCATCGCCCGTACGGGGTCGCGCTCGATGGACACCGCGGCGCAGGCGCGGTGGGTGCGCAGCCACTCCACGGCGATCGAGCCGGAGCCGCCGCCGACGTCCCACAGCAGTTCGCCGGGGGCGGGGGCCAGGGCGGCGAGCGTGGCGGCGCGCACGTGACGCTTGGTCAGCTGGCCGTCGTGCTCGTACGCCTGGTCCGGCAGTCCGGGGACGGCGGACAGGCGCAACGCATCTGCGGCCGGCGCGCAGTCGAGGGCGATGACGTTGAGGGCGTCGCCGGGGGTGTGGTGCCAGTGGTCGGCGGTGCCGTCGAGGTGGCGCTCGCGCTCGCCGCCCAGTTGCTCCAGGACCCGCATCCGGCTCGGGCCGAAGCCGCGGTCGCGCAGCAGCGCGGCGACCTCGGCGGGGGTGGCGGCGCCCGCGCCGAGGACGAGCAGCCGCCGCCGGGGGTAGAGGGCACGGGCCAGGGAGGCGAGGGGCCGTCCGACGAGGCTGATCACCTCGGTGTCCTCGACCGGCCAGCCGAGCCGCGCGCAGGCGAGCGAGATGGACGACGGGTGGGGCAGCACCCGCAGCCGGTCGGCGCCCAACTCCTCGGCCAGGGTGCGGCCGATCCCGAAGAACATGGGGTCGCCGCTGGCCAGCACGGACACCCGCCGCCCAGCGTGGGCCGCGAACAGCCCGGGTACGGCGGGGCGCAGCGGCGAGGGCCAGGGCACCCGTTCGGCGGGGCACTCCGGTGGCAGCAGATCGAGTTGGCGGTGTCCGCCGAGTACCACCTCGGCCGCGCGCAGCGCCTCCCGCCCCGCGGGGCCGAGCCCGTCCCAGCCGTCGGCGCCGATGCCGATCACGGTCACGGGGGAAGGGGGCGGGCTCACAGGTGTTACCTCGTCGGTCGGGGACAGTCCCCGAAACTCTACTGACCTGCTACGACGTCCGTGTCCCCGGCTCCGTCCCGCTGTTCGCGCGCTCGCTCCCGCTCGGCGAGGGCGAGCAGTTGCTCGACCGTGGTGTCCTCGCTGATCGGCACCGGCGCGGGCGTGCGCAGCGGCGGCTGCCAGCCGGATTCCGGGGCCCAGCGGCGTATGATCCGGGCGGGCGCCCCGGCCACCACGGCGTGATCGGGCACCTCGCCCCGTACGATCGCGCCCGCCGCGACCACCACGTTGCGGCCGAGCCGCGCCCCGGGCAGGATCACCGCGCCCGCGCCCAGCCAGCTGCCGGAGCCGATGTGGACGGGGGCCGAGCGCGGCCACTGCCGGCCGATGGGCTGGTCGGGGTCGTCGTAGGAGTGGTTGTCACTGGTGACATAGACGTACGGGCCGCAGAAGACGTCGTTGCCGAACTCCACGGTCCGGGAGGCGATCACATGGCTGCCGCGGCCCAGGACCACGCCGTTGCCGAGCCGCAGGACGGGGTCGGGGCCCAGGTCGAGGCCCGGCATCATGCCCGCGGTGAGCGTCACGTGCTGGCCTATGACGCAGTGGTCGCCGAGCTGGATCCACGGCTCCCCGAAGATGGTGCCCTGGGGGAACGCGAGACGGGTGCCGACGCCGAAGCGGGCGAAGCGGTACGGGCCGGGGCGGTCGGCCGTCACCGCGCCGGCTCGCTGTACGGCGCGCCATCCGCGGTGGACCAGGCGGGAGGTGAGGCGCCCGGGCCGGCCCCGCCAGGATGAGAACAGGTTCTCGTTCTTCGGCATTCGCACACCGTATCCGCCCCGCCGCGGGCCCGTCTGCCTCACCCCGGGGCTCGGCGCAGCACGCAGTCGCCGCACAGCCCGCCACCGGGCACCCGGTAGTAGAGGCAGCAGGTGCGGCGCCGGAAGGCGGGCGGGGGTGAGGTCAGGGTGCCGGTGTCGCGCAGCGGCGGGTGGGCGAGCTGGGCGCGGGCCAGCTCGGTGGCCCGCTCCGCCGCCTCTGGGAGGCCGTGCGCGTGGCACCAGTCGTGCAGGACCCGCAGCGAACCGGCCAGCGCCGAGGCGGCGTTGCCCCACAGCAGCCGCCCCGAGACCCGGTACGCCCGGGTGACGGCTGCGTGCAGCGGCAGCAACTGGGCGTACGCCGCGTCGCCCACCTGGCCGGCGAGCCCTCCGGGTTCGCCCATGACCGACGGCGTCCCGGGCCACCACAGGTCGTCGGGGGCGGTGCGCCCGGGGTGCCACCACAGCCGGTCGGGGCGGAGGTTGTAGACCCTGCCGGAGAGCGCGGCCGGGCCGAGCGCGAGCGACCACACCCGGGCGGCGAACCCCTGGAAGGCAAGGGAAGCCGCGACCCTCGGCTCATCGGTGCGCAGCGTCGCGGCGACCGCCTCGACGCGGGCGCGCAGCGGCGGCGCGGCCGTCCCCTCGGGCGTCGTCCGGTAGGCCGCGCCGACCGGCACATAGCCCTGCTCGCGCGGATCGCCGGCGCCGGGGCCGGTGCGCAGGGCGAAGAACGGCCCCACCTCGGACCCCGGCAGCGGCGGGTCAGCCATCGGCGTCGGCCGGCGTCCCGAAAGCCTCCAGCAGCCGGTCGGCGGCCAGCGTCGCCGTCAGCGTGCCGTCGCGCACCTGCTGTTCGAGTACGGGGCCGAGCCGCCGCACCCCGGGGTGTTCGCGCAGCCGGGTCAGCAGCTGGTCGCGGACCATGGACCAGGTCCAGTCGACCTGCTGGTCGCGCCGCTTGGCGTCCAGCGCGCCGGTCGCCTCCAGCACCCGGCGGTGCTGCTCCAGCCGCTCCCACACCCCGTCGAGGCCGGTGCCCTCGCGGGCGCTGCACGTCAGCACCGGGGGGTTCCAGGGCGCGTCCGGGGGCTGAAGCAGCCGCAGCGCGCCCCTGAGTTCGCGGGCGGCGGCCTTGGCGTCGCGCTCGTGGGGGCCGTCGGCCTTGTTGATGGCGACGACGTCCGCGAGCTCCAGGACGCCCTTCTTGATGCCCTGGAGCTGGTCGCCGGTGCGGGCGAGGGAGAGCAGCAGAAAGGAGTCGACCATGCCCGCCACGGCCGTCTCCGACTGGCCCACGCCCACCGTCTCGACCAGCAGCACGTCATAGCCCGCGGCCTCCATGACCACCATGGACTCGCGGGTGGCGCGGGCCACCCCGCCCAGCGTCCCCGCGCTCGGCGAGGGGCGGACGAAGGCGGCCGGATCGACGGCCAGCCGCTCCATCCGGGTCTTGTCGCCCAGGATGGAGCCGCCGGTGCGGGTGGAGGAGGGGTCGACGGCGAGCACCGCGACCTTGTGGCCGAGCCCGGTGAGCAACGAGCCCAGGGCGTCGATGAAGGTGGACTTGCCGACCCCGGGCACACCGCTGATGCCCACCCGGCGCGCCCCACCCGCGTGCGGCAGCAGTTCGATCAGCAGCCGCTGGGCGAGGTCGCGGTGGTCGGGGCGGGTGGACTCGACGAGCGTGATCGCGCGGGCGATGTAGGCGCGCGAGCCGTCGAGCACACCCTTGGCGTAGGTGTCGATGTCGATAGTGGGTCGCTTCTTCGGCGGCATGGGCCTACAGCTCGTGGCCGAGGTCCGCGGCCAGCGTCCGCACCAGCTCGTACGCGGCGTCGGGGATCACCGTGCCGGGCAGGAAGACGGCGGCGGCGCCCGCCTCGTGCAGGGTCTGCACGTCCTGCGGCGGGATGACCCCGCCCACCACGATGGTGATGTCCTCCCGCCCCGCCTCGGCCAGTTGCTCGCGCAGCGCGGGCACCAGCGTGAGATGGCCTGCCGCCAGCGAGGAGACGCCGACGATGTGCACATCGGCCTCGACCGCCTGCCGCGCGACCTCCTCGGGCGTCTGGAAGAGCGGGCCGACGTCGACGTCGAAGCCCAGGTCGGCGAAGGCGGTGGCGATCACCTTCTGGCCGCGGTCGTGCCCGTCCTGGCCCATCTTGGCGACCAGGATGCGCGGGCGGCGGCCCTCCGCACGCTCGAACTCCTCGACCAGCGCCCGGGTGCGGTCCACGCCGGAGGACGGTCCGGCCTCGTCTCGATACACACCGGAGATCGTACGGATCTGGCCGGAGTGGCGCCCGTACACCTTCTCCAGCGCGTCCGAGATCTCGCCGACGGTGGCCTTGGCGCGGGCCGCGTTCACGGCGAGGGCGAGGAGGTTGCCCGTAAGGCCGGCGCCCGGGCCGGACTCGGCGGCCGCGGTGAGCGCGCGCAGCGCGTCCTGGCAGACGGCGTCGTCGCGCTCGGCGCGCAGCCGGCGCAGCTTCTCGATCTGCTGGGCGCGCACCGCGGAGTTGTCGACCTTGAGGACGTCGATCTGCTCGTCACTGTCGACGCGATACTTGTTGACGCCGATCACCGGCTGCCGCCCCGAGTCGATCCGCGCCTGGGTGCGGGCCGCGGCCTCCTCGACACGCATCTTGGGGATGCCGGCGTCGATGGCCTTGGCCATGCCGCCCGCGGCCTCGACCTCCTCGATGTGGAGCCAGGCGCGCCGGGCCAGGTCGTGGGTGAGCCGCTCCACATACGCGCTGCCGCCCCACGGGTCGATCACCCGGCAGGTGCCGGACTCCTGCTGGAGCAGGATCTGGGTGTTGCGGGCGATGCGCGCGGAGAAGTCGGTGGGCAGCGCGAGGGCCTCGTCGAGGGCGTTGGTGTGCAGCGACTGGGTGTGGCCCTGGGTGGCGGCCATGGCCTCCACACAGGTGCGGGCCACGTTGTTGAAGACGTCCTGGGCGGTCAGCGACCAGCCGGAGGTCTGCGAATGGGTGCGCAGCGACAGCGACTTGGGGTTCTTGGGGTCGAACCGGCCGACCAGCTTGGCCCACAGCAGCCGGGCCGCCCGCAGCTTGGCGATCTCCATGAAGAAGTTCATGCCGATCGCCCAGAAGAACGAGAGCCGGGGCGCGAAGGCGTCCACGTCCATGCCCGCGTCGAGCCCGGCGCGCAGATACTCCACGCCGTCGGCCAGGGTGTAGGCCAGCTCCAGGTCGGCCGTGGCGCCCGCTTCCTGGATGTGGTAGCCGGAGATGGAGATCGAGTTGTAGCGCGGCATCCGCTGCGAGGTGAAGGAGAAGATGTCGGAGATGATCCGCATCGACGGCTGCGGCGGATAGATGTAGGTGTTGCGGACCATGAACTCCTTGAGGATGTCGTTCTGGATGGTCCCGGCCAGCTTGTCGGGCGTCACCCCCTGTTCCTCGGCGGCGACGATGTAGAGCGCGAGGACGGGCAGCACCGCGCCGTTCATCGTCATCGACACGCTCATCCGGTCCAGCGGGATGCCGTCGAAGAGCTGCCGCATGTCGTAGATGGAGTCGATGGCCACGCCCGCCATGCCGACGTCGCCGGTGACTCTGGGGTGGTCGCTGTCGTAGCCGCGGTGGGTGGGCAGGTCGAAGGCGACGGAGAGGCCCTTCTGGCCCGCGGCGAGGTTGCGGCGGTAGAAGGCGTTGGACTCCTCGGCGGTGGAGAAGCCCGCGTACTGCCGGATGGTCCAGGGCTGGTTGACGTACATCGTCGGGTACGGGCCGCGCAGATACGGGGCGATGCCCGGGTAGGTGCCCAGGAAGTCGAGCCCGGTCAGGTCCTCGGGCCCGTACAGCGGCTTGACCCCGATGCCCTCGGGGGTGTCCCACACCAGGTCCAGGGCGTCCTTGCCGATGGCTCCCTGGAGCGCTTCGGCCCATGCCCCGGCGCTGACCGCGCCGGACGACGCCTCGCCGGGTGTCCCCAGGTCGATCGTGGAGAAGTCAGGGATCTTGCTCACGGTCACGCCACCCCCAGGGTCTCGAGGGTCGAGGCGAGCACCCCGACCGCGTCACAGCCGGCGAAGACGAACTCGTCCACCCCGGCCAGCTCCAGCTCCTGGCGCCGCTCGCCGGGCCTGCCCGCCAGATGGACGCGCAGCGCTCCGGCCGCCTTCAGCCGCTCGGCCACGGCCACCGCCTCCTGCTCGTACACCTTGTCGCTGGAACACAGGCAGGCCACCCGGGCGCCGCTGGCGGCGAACGCCTCGGCGACCGACTCCGCGTCGACCGTGGCGGGTTCGTGCACCGCCTCGATCCCGCCCGCCTGGAAGAGATTGGCGGCGAACGCGGCGCGCGCGGTGTGCGCGGCCGCGGGGCCGAGCGCGGCCAGGAACACCCGGGGCCGGGTGCCCTCCGCCGCCAGGTGGGCGTCGGAGCGGGCGCGCAGCGCCTCGTACGCCTCGTCGCGGCGCACCCGCGGCAGGCCGCCGCCGGGCGGTACGGGCGCGGGCTCGCGCTCCACCGGCTGCTCCGCCAGGTTCGGGAACTCGCTGACGCCGGTGATCGGCTCCTTGCGCCGGGCGAGGTCCTTGGTGCGGCGCTCCCAGGTGGCGGCCAGGTTCCGCTCCACCAGCCCGGAGGCGAGGGCCCGCGCCAGCCCCCCGGCGCGCTCGATCTCCTGGAAGAAGGCCCAGGCCGCGCTGGCCACGTCGTCGGTGAGGCTCTCGACGTACCAGGAGCCTCCGGCCGGGTCGATGACCCGCGCCAGGTGCGACTCCTCGAGCAGGATGGTGGAGGTGTTGCGGGCGATACGGCGGGCGAAGTCGTCCGGCAGGCCGATCGCGCTGTCGAAGGGCAGCACGGTGACGGCGTCGGCCCCGCCCACCCCGGCGGCCAGGGCCGCGACGGTGGTGCGGAGCATGTTCACCCAGGGGTCGCGGCGGGTCATCATCACCGAGGAGGTCACCGCGTGCTGGCGCTGGGCGGCCGCCTCGGAGGGCGCGCCGCACACCTGCGCCACGCGCGCCCACAACCGCCTGGCGGCGCGCAGCTTCGCGATGGTGAGGAACTGGTCGGCGGTGGCCGCGTAGCGGAATTCCAGCTGGGCGCAGGCCGCTTCGGCCGACAGCGGCCCGGCGTCGGTCAGCGCGCGCAGATACTCCACGCCCGCGGCGAGCGAGCAGCCGAGCTCCTGCGCCGCCGAGCCGCCCGCCTCGTGGTACGGCAGGGCGTCCACGGTGAAGGCCCGCACGCCCGGGTGGTCGCGGTCGCAGACCGCCGCCAGCTCGGTGGCGGCGGACAGGTGTCCCGCGAGGTCGGTGTGGTCGCCGGTGCGGGCCGCCAGGCCCAGCGGGTCGGCGCCGAGGTTGCCGAGGGCGGCGCTCGGCGGCACCTGGCGGTCGGCGAACAGCCGCAGCAGCGCGCGGGCGGCGGGCTCGAAGTCGGCGCCCGCGTCGAGGACGACGGGGGCGAGGTCGAGATAGACCCCCTTGAGGGCCTCCGGGAGCCCTTCCACGGGCAGTCCGGCCGCGCCCACCGCCAGCCACAGCGAGCCGGCCCCGTTCTCCAGGTCCGCGAGCACCGCGCGGTTGGTGTGCCCGGGGTCGGAGTGGGCGTGGCGCTGGCGTACGTCCCAGCCGGAGACCGTGGAGCCCTGCGCCCGCCCGCCGCGCACGAAGGGCGCGAACCCGGGATAACCGGCGTCGGGAGGCGCGTCCTCGGCGGTGTAGAGCGGGTGGACCGAGATTCCGTCCTCGAGGGCGGTGGCGAGCGCCGCAGCGGCCTCCGCCCCCACGGCATCGACCGTGCCGGATTTGCGCAGCACCCCCTCGACGAGGTGGTGCCACTGGTCTCGGGTCGCCTCCGGGAAGTCGGCGGCGAGCGGGAGGTCGTCAGGCAGGACCGTCATGGGAGGAGGCTAGTGCGCGCACCTAAAGCGACAGCAGAGTCTCCTTCTGTGACCTTGCTCTCTAGCCGAATCTCTAGCCCATCCGGACCTGTGATCGCCTTCCGGCGGTCCTGGAACGACGAAGGCCCGCCCGGTGCGACGGGGGATGCACACCGGGCGGGCTCGAGACCTTTTTACCGCATCGAAGCGCAGTTATGCATCAAAAGCGTGTTCGTTTTCCCCGCTACCACGCGACAGGAAGCGAGATCAAGCCATGTGCACGGATCGTCGGCCGCCGGCGCAGCTCTGCGCGCGGAATGTCGAGACGCAGCCCCGGCAGGCGGCTCAGCAGGGCGTCCAGCGCGGTTTCGGTTTCCAGACGGGCCAGCGGCGCGCCGAGGCAATAGTGGATCCCGTGCCCGAAGGCAAGATGTCCCATTCGGCCATTATTCGGATCAAGCCGGTCCGGTTCCTTGAAGTGGCCCGGGTCGCGGTTGGCCGAGGCCAGGGAGAGCAGCACGGTCTCCCCCGCCGGTACGGTCACGCCGCCGATCTCCAGGTCCTCGAGCGGAAAGCGACGGATCGCCAGCGGCGCCGGGCCGTCGAGGCGCGCGAACTCCTCGACCGCCGCCGCGAGGCCGGCGGGCCGCTCGCGCAGCTCCCGCAGCAGCTCGGGGTGGTCGAGCAGCGCGAGCACCGAGTTTCCGATGAGGTGGATCACGTTCTCGTACCCGGCGAGCAGGAGCAGAAAGGCCAGCGAGGTCAGTTCGTCCTCGGTGAGCCGGTCCCCGCCGGGGCCGGTGCCCTCGCCGCCTCCCGCGTCGTCCCGCACCGCGATCAGGTCGGAGAGCAGGTCGTCGCCGGGCTGCTCCCGCTTGCTCGCGATCAGGCCGGTGAAGAAGCGCAGCATGCTGCCGACCGCCTCCTTCGCCAGGTGCGGCCGCGCCGGGTCGGGCGCGATCAGGGCGTCGCTCCAGGCCCGGAAGTCCCGCCGGTCCCGCTGGGGGACGCCGAGCAGGTCGCAGATCACGGTGATGGGCAGCGGCCCGGCGTACGCGGCGATCAGGTCGGCCCGGCCGGCCGGCTCGACGGCGTCCAGCAGTTCGTCCGCGGCGCGCCGGACCGGTTCCCGCATCCGCTCGACGCGGGCGGGGGTGAAGGCCTTGGACACCAGCCGGCGCACGCGCGTGTGGTCCGGCGGGTCCATGTTGAGCAGATTCGCGTCCAGGGCGGGCGGCAGGGCGAAGCCACGGAAGTTGCCGGGCAGCGCGTTGCTCTTGTCCAGGGACAGCCGGGGGTCGGCGAGCGCCCGCCGTACGTCGTCATAGCGCGTCACCAGCCAGGCGGGCCGCCCGTCCGGGCCCGAGATCCGGTGCACGGGGCCCGCCTCGCGCAGCGCGGCGTACGCGGGGTGCGGATCCTCCAGCAGCGCACGGGTGTCGAGCGGCTCGGACGGGCCGGGAACGGCGGTGTTCGCGGTGTTCTGCATGGCCCCGACTCTAGGCCCGGCCCGGGACCTTGACTCCTGCGGCGGGCTCGTCCCCTACCCGCCCCTTCCCGCAACCAGGGGCTTTGCCCCTGGACCCCGGAGGCCTGGGACGGAGCCCCCCCCGGACCCCGGTCTCCGAGCACCGGCCGTGCATGTGACGCGTGTTGGCCGAGAGGCGGCGCCGGGGCCGAATGTCCCCGGCGCCGCCCTGTGCCACGGGCGGCCCCGACCCCCGTCCAGGGCCGCCTCGTTCTCGGTCCCCCTTCACTGCCGCTGGGCGGCGGACCTTTCGCCCAGCTCTTCGAGTACCTCGTCGACGAGCGGCCGGTGGTACACGTCGGCGACGCGCGCCAGGTGTTCGTGCTCCTGGCCCGGCCCGGCCCCCGTCTCCACCACCACGCTGTCCGCGCCGGGCACCGGCACCCGCCCGGCCGCTTGGTTCAGCAAACCGCGTCGGAGCGCCGCCGCTTCCATGAATGCAACAAGTTGCCAATCCCCGAGTCCCGCGGCACGACCCTTGACACGCGCGATCTCCAGCGCCTCCGGCTCCACATGGCGGCGGACGCCGCGCTGTACGTCCCGGATCTCCGCCATCTGCCGGTTGGCCCGCCACTCCAGGTCCGCGAAGGGCCACCAGCCGGTCCAGCGGGGGGAACCCAGGTACGTCGCCATGGCCACCTCGGGCGCCTGGGCGGTGACCTCCCGCCACAGCGGGTCCAGTCGGCGCAGCCTGCGCCAGGCGGAGGCGCGCGGCCCGAGCGCCGGGATGGCGAACCCGGCGAGGACCAGCAGGGCCGCGACCGAAGCGGTCAGCGGTGCCACGCCGTTGGACAGCCAGGGCAGACCCCGGCCCGCCCAGGAGAAGAGCAGGCCGATCACCTTGCAGGCGCAGTACGCCAGGCCCAGCCAGCACCCGGTGGCCAGCACCCGCAGCCCCCGGGCCAGCCAGGAGCCGCGCAGGGTGGACGCGTAGCGCCGGCACAGCACCCCGAGCCCGGCCAGGCCCGCGCCGAAAATGGCCAAATACAGCGCCAGGAAGATGACAACGCCGGGGGCGTCCGCGTAGGCGGTGGAGAAGTCGCGGGGGTGCTCGACGGCGTCGGGGCGGCCTACGGCGAAGCCGATGACGGCGACCGACCACGCCGCGCCCACGGCGGCCACCACCGTGCGGGGCCGCACCGCCGAGCCGGTCCAGCGCAGCATCAGCACCAGGGCGCCGGTGGCGAAGACCATCACCGAGGAGTAGAGGAGGACCATGGCCAGGTTGGCGACGCCCACCAGGCGGTCGAACCAGCGGTAGACGCTCGGCGCGGAGAGCAGGAACACATTCGCCACCCCGGCCGTCATGACGCAGGTCAGACCGAGGTCGGCGTTCTGCCGGTCGCGGAACCAGGCGCGGGCCTTGTACGCGACGATCGCCCACGCGGCGGCGCCGAAGCACAGGTACACGACGTCAAACATCCGCGCCCCCGCCTTGGACGCCGTGGGAGCCACCGGCCCGCGCGCCGCGCACATGCCGCAGCGCGGGTCCGAGCGCGGCGGCGAGTTCGGCCGCCCGCCCCTCGAGCGGCAGCCCGTCGTCGGGCGAGGCCGGCACCACGCGCTCCATGAGGAGGGTGCCCAGCACCTCGGTCTCGCGCTCGGTCAGATCGTCGTAGCAGTGGTGGCGGGCGAAGTCCGCGGTCATCCCCAACCGGCGCATGGCGGTGGTCACATCGACCGACGGCGCCCACATGCGCAGCGCGTCCTCCGTCACGGCGGGGTCCTGGTCGTGGCCGAGCAGCAGATGTCCGACCTCGTGCAGCACGATATGGGTCTGGTGCCAGGGGGACGTACGGAGCTCGTAGAAGATCCAGAACCCGTCGTCGGTGCTGGCCGTCATGCCCGAGACCACGCCGCCCAGGCTCATCGGCACCAGGTGGACGGGGCGGCCGACGCGGCCCGCCACGAGGTCGCACAGACCCCGCAGATCGGTCGCGGCGGGCAGCCCGAGCTCCTTGATGAGCTGCTTGCACCGCCGCCGTATCCGCCCGACTCGCATGCCTGCACCGTCCTCGCATCCGGTCCGCCGCCAGGATTGGAACAACCGCTCCTGGTCACCGTCGACCACTGGGCGCCCCGTTGTCCGGATCCCCCGGGTCGCCCGGGCCGCCCGCGTCGGCCGGGTCCGGTGGGAGGTTCATCTGCTGTCGGAACTGGGAGATGATGGCGGTCAGGCTGTCCTGGACCTCGGGTGGCAGGCCCACCGAGCGCAGCGCGATGCCGCGCACCCGCTTGTCGCGCATCGCGACGAGAAACCGCACCTCTTCCTCGACCCGCTCGGCCTGCGACGGGGACAGGTCCCCCAGCAGATAGCCGACGGGCACGCCGAAGAACTTCGCCAGGGCCCGCAGCACGTCCGGGCTGGGGTTGGTGCGCTTGCCGTTGCGCAGCATGGACAGATACTGCTCGGTCAGGCGGACCCCGCCGTACTCGTCGCCGCCGCTGATGGCCTCGGCCACATGCGCGTTGGTGTAGGGCGCGCCCGGCGGGTGCATGGCGGTGAACAGATAGTTGAGCCGCCGCGCCAGCGGGCTGTCGTCGGCGTCCGGCGACCGCTCGGTCCCCACTGCCATCCGCACCCCCTCCTGCTGGTCACCGCGCACTCACTCACGGTTGGTTAAGGCGGACTCGGCCGCGCGATGCATCCTGCCATGGGCATCGGGCGACACACCAGCCCACCCCCGGCCGACGATGGCCGGGTGGACTTAACCGTCAGTTGAGGCGCGCGGGCGGCGAGAGGAAGGGGAATGCGGGGAGCGCCGCGTTCTGCCGCGCGGGGCCGTTAAGTTCGACGGGGTCGCCGGGTCAGTCCACGCTCTGGAGGATGTGCGGCTCGGCCAAGTCGTCCTCGTACCCGGCGAGCCGGATCGGGGCCGATCTCGCCCAGACTTCCAGGTTGCCCACCTCCGACCGATCCGCGAGCATGTCGCGGTCCCGTGTCGGCGAATCGTCGCTCTGTGTCTTCTCGGGGGTCACCGCACACTCCCTAGTGTCGGCTGAACCGGATGTGTCGCCAGATTAACGAGATCCAGAACGGCGTGCGCGTTGATTCCCAAGGAGTGGACACCCCGTCCCGGGACCGGGTACGGCGGCCACCGGCCCGCGTCGCGCTGAATCGGGCCACGACGGGGCCGGTCAGGGGCCCGGGCGGGGGCCCGGGACGGGAGCCTCCGAACGGGTCACGGAGGGGCGCACAGCGTGCGGTGCGCCGGCGCCCGCCATGGGCCCGCGAGCCCCGCGGCCCGGGTCCGCACCCACGGGGCTCGCCTCGTCTCGGCGCACGCTTCGGCCCGTCTCAGCTTGCGGACCCGATGTCCTCGGCCAGCGCGTCCCGCTCCAGCCGCTCGGCCCGGTTCTCGGCGGGGGTGTGCCGGGCCGCCTCGGCCGCCTGGGCCCGCTCGGCGTCGGCCAGCAGGGAGTGGCCGGTCGACAGGATGGCCAGCCCGACCAGGACCGCGGCCGCCCCGACGTAGAACGGCACATGCGTGTCGTAGTGCTCGGCCAGCCGGCCGGCGGCGTAGGGCGCCAGGCCGCCGCCGATGAACCGGACGAAGCCATAGGCGGCGGAGGCCACCGGGCGCTCGACCGGGGAGACGGTCATGACGGCCTGGGTGGTGATGGTGTTGTTCACGCCGATGAAGGCGCCGGCCGCGATCACGGCGGCGATCAGCGTGGCCCGGGAGTCCGTGAACACCCCGATGACCAGGATGTCCAGGGCGAACAGCGCCAGGTTGAGGTACAGGGTGCGGGCTATGCCGAAGCGGGCCTGGAGCCGGGGCGCCGCGAACACGGAGAAGACGGCCACCAGCACGCCCCAGCCGGTGAACACATAGCCGAGCTCATGGGTGCCGAGCTCCATCGGGAACGGGGCGTAGCCGAGGACGGTGAAGAAGCCCCAGTTGTAGCAGAGCGCCATCAGGCCCATGGTGAGCAGCCCGCGGTGGCGGAGCGCCTTGAGCGGATCGAGGATCGAGGCGCGGCGGGCGGGGGTCGGGGTCGGCTGTACGAGGGCCAGGGTGGCGATCAGCGCGATCGCCATCAGCACCGCGACGCCGAAGAAGGGCCCGCGCCAGCTGATGCCGCCCAGCTCGCCGCCCAGCAGCGGGCCGACGGCGATGCCGACGCCGAGCGCGGTCTCGTAGAGGATGATCGCCCCGGCGAAGCCGCCGCTCGCCGATCCGACGATCACGGCGAGCGAGGTGGCGATAAACAGAGCGTTACCCAGACCCCAGCCCGCGCGGAAGCCGACGATGCCGCCGATGCTCCCGGAGGCGCCCGCGAGGGCGCTGAACACCACGATGACCGCCAGGCCCGCCACCAGGGTCCGCTTGGCGCCGATCCGGCTGGAGACGAAACCGGTGACCAGCATGGCGACGGCGGTGACCACCAGGTAGCTGGTGAACAGCAGCGACACCTGGCTGGGCGTGGCGTGCAGCTGGCTGGACAGGGCGGGCAGGATGGGGTCGACGAGCCCGATGCCCATGAAGGAGATCACGCAGGCGAAGGCCACGGCCCATACGGCCTTCGGCTGCCGGAACGGACTCGGGGCGCTGGCATGAGCGGACAAGGTGTACTCCAGTCAGGAATGCGTTCTCTGAATGCGCTCTCGGGTGATGGAGTCGGGGCGCGGCAAGAAGGGGTGACGGCGCGTCACGAGGCAGGCGTCATCAGTGGCGTGACGGCGCCCGGGCCCGGGTGACGGGGCGTCACCCGGCGGGCGGCGCGGACCGGCCGCCCAGGTCGGTGGCGGCCGCCACGAGGCGCCGCAGGGCGGGCGCGGCCGAGCCGACCGCGGCGGCGAGCGTCGTCTGGTCCTCGGGCGGGAGCGCGGCCAACAGGTCGGACAGGCGCGCGACACGGTCCCGGCGGCGCTCGGCGAGCAGTCGCCGCCCGGCGTCGGTGATGGACACGAGCACGGCCCGGCCGTCGTCCGGGTCGGCGACCCGGGCCATCAGCCCCTGCTTGGTCAGACGCTGCACCAGCTGGGTCATGGCGGGCTGGCTCACCCCTTCGTCGGCGGCCAGGGCGGTCAGCCGGGCGGGGCCCTCGCGGGCCAGCCGGCCGAGGGCGGAGGCGGCGGTCATGCTGATGTCCCGCCGGCCCAGTTGGCGCACCGCGAGCACGGCCAGCTGCTCCAGGAGGTCGGCGATCTCCGCGCGCCGCTCGCGGTCGACCGGGCTTACACGTTCTACAGCTGCATCACCCATGCATTCATTTGTATCACGCACCTATATAAATGGACGAGCCCTGGGACGCCGCTGGTCCGGAACGCTGGGTTAATGTCTCCTGCGCGCCGTACGCGCGCTGATCGCATCCGTGGGGGGACCGTGTCGATTTCGCGTGCCGTCAAGCCCGTCGCCCTGGTGCTGGCGGGGGTCCTGGTGTCCTGGGCCGTGGTGTTCCACTGGCTGGGGTGGTCCGCGCTGTCCAGCGAGTCGAACGGAGCGTGCGGGGGCAGGCACGCCCCGTGCCCCGAAGGGCTCCCGCCGGTGCTCATCCTCGCGTTCGTCTTCACCTTCGCCGGTGTCATCGGGATGTCCTTCGCCGTCGGGGCGAACAGCGGGTCGCTGGCCAGACCCTGGATGGTGTCGCTGGTCGTGGCGGGCCTGGCCGGCGGCGTGTGGACGGGCGTGCTCGGGTACGAATGGCTGCGCGGGCCGCACCTGGACGTGGCCTGGGAGGCGCCCCGGGACCGCCCCTCTTCCGCGCGGGCCGTCGGAGAGTGGATGCCGGGGCCGTCCACCCTCATCAGGGCGCGCAACGACGGGCTGTTCGCCTACGACACCTCGGACGGCACCCGGCGGTGGACCGTCCCGGCGCCCGAGCGGAGATCGGTGTGCGCGATGAGCCGCACCACGCCCTCCTCCATCGGTCTTGTGGGCCTCGGACGGTACGAGAAGCCCTGCGACACCGTGGTCGCCGTCGATCTGTCCTCCGGCCGTGAGCTGTGGACGAAGAAGATCAACGCCGATGACTCCGTCAACCGGGCCACCGACGCCCGGCTGGTGGGCGCCGGCGACACCGCGGTGGTCCTGGAGGAGAAGGCGGTCGTCGGGCTCGGGCTGCGCGAGGGCGCGCCCCGGTGGCGCAGCCCGCTGGACCGGAACTGCCAGGCCCTGGCCGTCGACGCGACGCCCGAGCGCGCCCTGGTCATGGAGCAGTGCACCGGCACCGACGGGGACAACACGAAGATGCGGCTGTCCGCCCTCGACCCCCGGTCCGGCGCCCGGCAGTGGCGCAGCACGCTGCCGACGGAGAGCCGCTGGGAGAAGGTGTTCATGCTGTCGGCCGATCCGATCGTCGTGTATGTGAAGGAGGACGACGATCGCGGAACCGACGCGGTGATCAGCTTCGACGACAAGGGACGGCGGCAGGCCGTGATCCCCCGGCTCGGGCAGGAGGACGACCTCGACTTCGAGGTCATGCAGTACGGCTACGGCCAACCCTTCGACGCCCGGCCGGTCTTCCGGTCGGTGGTGACCAACGGGCTGTTCATCAGCGCTGTCGGCCCGGCGGACCAGAACGATCCCCAGCACGTCGCCGCGTTTTCGCTCAAGGACGGCAGAGGCGTCTGGAAGACATCGCTCGGCGGGACCGTCGCCGCCCTGACGCAGGACCGCTCCGGAGAACTCGGTCTCCTGGCCGGTGGCGACCTGTGGCGCCTCGACCCGGCCACCGGCGAGAAGCACGACAGCACCCTGCTGCGCGGCGCACCGCTCAGCAGCGTCCTCGCCCTGCACCGGATGCAGGGCGGCCGGTATGTGATCGTCAACTCGGACGGGGCGAAGGACACGCCACCGGTGTTCGCGATCAAGTAGCCGAGGACGCCCGCCACCGCCTGCCGCCCCACTGGCCCTGGCAGTTCGACGTACGCATTGCCCCCGGCACCTCCCTCGCGCGAGCCAACGCCACCTCCCGCCACCGGGGGAAGAGGATTTCGCTCCGCCCAGCGATGTGGGCCCGTACCCGCGGATGACACGTTGATCCGCGGATCCGGTCCGGTCGCGAGGGAAGGCGCGTATGTCGAAGACGAAGAGGGACAGAGGGGTCGTGGCGTTTCTCGCCATCACCTTCGGCGGTACCTGGGTGTGGCTGTGGGTGGCCCATGGTGTCCTGGGCCTGTCGGCGCTGAACCCGCTGCTGCAACTGCCGGGGTTCTGTGTGCCGGGGATCGCGGCGGTCGTGGTGCGGCGCTGGGTCACCCGGGAGGGGTTCGCCGACGCGGGGCTCCGGCTGCGGCCGCGCGCCGCGTGGCCGTACTATCTGGCCGCCTGGCTCGGCCCGCTCGCACTGGCCGCGGCGACCATGGCGCTCGCGGCCGTTCTGGGGCTGTGGCGGCCGGAGCTGTCCCCGCTCGACGAACTCGCGCCCGGGATGTCCAGGTGGACGGCGTTGCTCGTCCTGATGCTGGTCGTTCCGCTGCTCACCCCGGTGTACTGGGGCGAGGAGTTCGGCTGGACCAGCTACCTCAGGCCGCGGCTGTTCGGCGGCCGACTCGTGCCGTCCGTCGTGGCCACGGGCGTCATCTGGGCGGTGTGGCACTATCCGCTCGCCTTCGTCGGCTACACCGACTTCGAGAACATGCCGCTCGGCCTGGTGATCTGGACGGTGTCCTGTCTCTGCCAGGAAGTCGTCCTGGCATGGCTGTTTCTGCGCAGCCGCACCGTCTGGGTGGCGAGCCTGGCCCACGCCGGGAACAACATGGTCCTGTTCCTGCTCACCGGCCAACTGCTGGGCACCGGGGCCGACGGCCTCGGGGCGATCGCGACCATGCTCCTCACCACGGTTCCGGTGGCGGCGCTCGCCGGGTGGCTCGCATGGCGCTCGCGCCGCGGGGCGCGGGCGTTGAACGCGCCGCCCGTGCGCTCCGTACTCCACGGGGCGGGCAATGAGACCCGCGGCTCGGGCCAGGAGGGCTGCATCGGATGACCGCACACCGCACCGCTACCGTGGCCGCCCTTGTCGGGGCGGCCCCGCTCCTGCTCACGGCGCTGGCCGCCGGGCCCGCCCGGGCGCATGGCGCGCCGACGGACCCGGTCAGCCGGGCGGTGGCCTGTTCGCCCGAGGGGGGCGAGAACGCCCGGTCGGCCGCGTGCAAGGCGGCCGTGGCCGCGGGCGGGGTCGCGGCCGAGTGGGACAATCTGCGCGTGGCCGGGGTGGCGGGCAAGGACCGGCAGCGGATCCCCGACGGCAAGCTGTGCAGCGGAGGGATCGACGCATACCAGGGGCTGGACCTGCCCCGCGCCGACTGGCCTTCCACACGGCTGACCGCCGGGGCGGACCTCACCCTCACCTACCGCTCGACCATCCCCCACGCCGGGAGCTTCGAGCTGTACCTCACCAAGGAGGGCTACGACCCCACGCGCCCGCTGAAATGGTCCGATCTGGAGGCGAAGCCCTTCGCGACGGCCACCGACCCGGCCCTGGTCGACGAGGCCTACCACATCGAGGCCAAGCTGCCGGCCGGCCGGACCGGCCGTCAGCTCCTGTACACGATCTGGCGGAACACCAGCACACCGGACACCTACTACTCGTGCTCCGATGTGGTGTTCGGCGGAGCCGAGGACACGACAGGCAAGAAGGCCCCGGCCGCACCCACCGCCGAGCCCACCGACACACCCACCGCCGAAAGCACCGCCGAGCCCACCGACACACCCACCCGCGAAAGCACCGCCGAGAACACCGGCCAGGACACCGACCGCGCCGCCGACGCCAACGAGAGCACCTCGCTGACGCTGTACGCGGGCGGCGCGGCGGTGCTCGCCGTGGGCGCCGGCGCGGCCGTCACCCTGCGACGGCGACGCCCCCGGCGTCCCCGGTGACGACGAGGTCGGCCCGGTCCCGGGTGCGGGCCACCAGGTCGGCGTTGCGCTGGTCGGTGCCCAGGCTCCAGGCCACCGCCGCGGCGTGGTCCTTGCCGAACCGCTCATGGCGGGCGACGAGCCGGCGCACCCGCTCCTCCTCGTCCAGCTCGCAGTACCAGACCTCGTCGAGCTGCGGCCGCACCCGGGCCCAGTCCCCCTCGTCGTGCAGGAGGTAGTTGCCCTCGGTGATGATCAGCCGGGCGGTGCGCGGTACGGGGATGCTGCCCGCGATCGGCTGCTCCAGTTCCCGTTCGAAGCCCGGCGCGTACACCACCTCGTCCTCGTCCTCGTGCAACCGGCGCAGCAGGGCCGCGTAGCCCGCCGCGTCGAAGGTGTCCGGGGCGCCCTTGCGGTCGCGGCGCCCCAGTCGGTCGAGTTCGATGTCGGCGAGGTGGAAGCCGTCCATCGGCACATGCGCGATCCAGTCCCCGGAGCCGTCTCCCCCGTCCGCGGCCGGGCCGCAGCGCAGCGCGGCCAGGAGGTGCTCCGCGAGGGTGGACTTGCCGGCCCCGGGGCTTCCGGTGATTCCGAGAATCGCCCGCCTCCCGGGCCGCACCAGCGCGCGGGCGCGGGCCGCGAGTTCCTCGATCGCCATGGGCGTCGGCGGCGTCGGCGGTGTTGTCGGCGTCATCGGCCGCGGCCGCTCACGGCGAGCTGGTTGGTGATGAAGGTGTGGGCGTGGCGGGCCAGGTCCTCGCCGTCGGACCACAGGTCGCGCCAGACGGCGAGGTCGTTGGACAGGCCCCGGGCGACGACAGCGGAGGAGAAGGACTCGAAGGTGATCGGGCCCTGGTAGCCGATGTCGGCGAGGGCATGGAAGAAGGCGGTGAAGTCCAGGTGTCCGGAGCCGAGGTAGCCGCGGTGGTTCTCGCCGATGTGGACGTAGCCGAGCCGGTCGCCGACCTCGTGCACGGGTCGGACGAGGTCGTCCTCTTCGATGTTCATGTGGTAAGTGTCCAGGTGGATCAGGACGTTGTCCGCACCGATGTCATCGGCCAGCGCGAGCGCGTCGCGGGCGGTGTTGATGACATTGGTCTCGTAGCGGTTGCAGATCTCCAGGCCCAGCGTCATGCCGAGCCCCGCCGCCTCCTGGGCGAGCCGCTTCAGTACGGTGACGACGTTGCGCCGGCCGGCGGGGGTGAGCGGACCGGCGTACTTGCCGAGCGCGCTGTAGAGCGCGCCGGTGAAGTGTGTTCCGCCGAGGCCGTGGGTCACGGCGAGGGAGCTGTGCAGGAGTTTCTCGCCGCGCTCGACCACGGCGAGGTCCTCGCTGGAGACATCGGCGTCGAAGGCGAGGCCGCGGGAGCAGGCGACCCGCAGTCCGGCGTCCTCCAACTGGCGCCGCGCCGCGGGGACATCGATCGAGTCCGAGTCGTGCAGCGACAGTTCGAGGAGGTCGTAGCCGGTGGCCTTCGTCTTGTCGATGGCGTACGCGAGCGACGCGGGAGAGGTGTCGCCCGCCCAGACGAGGGCGTGCACGCCGATCGGGCTGGCCTGGGTCACGGTGGTCATGAACAGTGTTCCTTTGTGTGGCTGGTCGGTGGGGGGTGGCTAGCCGGCCTGGGCCCCGGTGATGAGGGCGACGATCTCCTCGCCCGTGGTCTCCTCGGTCCGGCGGCCCGCGACGCAGCGGCCGGACCGCATCACCCAGACCTGGTCGCTGAGCCGCATGACCTGTGCGAAGTTGTGGCTGATCAGCAGCACGGCGTGGCCGTCGTCGCGCAGCTTGTGGATGAGCTCCTCGACGCGCGCGGTCTCCTGGACACCGAGGGCGGCCGTGGGCTCGTCCATGATGACCAGCTGCGAGCTGAATCCGGCCGCCCGGCAGATGGACACGGCCTGGCGCTGGCCGCCGGACAGCCGCCGCACCCGCGAGGTAACCGCGGGGACGTTGACCGCCAGGGTGGAGACCATCTCCTGAGCGCGGGTCTGCATGGCCTTGCGGTCGAGGAAGGACACCGGCCCGATGCGCCGGACGATCTCCCGGTTGAGGAAGAGGTTCTGCCAGACGGTGAGGTCCTCGACCAGCGCGAGGTTCTGGTGCACGGTCTCGATGCCGGCGTCGCGGGCGTCCTCGGGCGAGCCGAAGTCGACCTGCGATCCGTCGAAGAGGATGCGGCCGCTGTCCGGCCGGTGGATCCCGGACACGCACCGCACGAGGGTGGACTTCCCCGCGCCGTTGTCGCCGACCAGCGCGGTGATCTCGCCGCGGCGCAGGGTCACCGAGACATCGACGAGGGCGCGCACGTTGCCGAAGGACAGCGAGACGTCCTCACAGCGCAGCAACTCGTCCGACGCGGTGGCCGCGGGCTGGGGCTCGGACTTCACGGTCGTCATCGCTGAAACCTCATCAGGAAGGCCGCGAGCACCACGACGATGCCGACGGACAGCGGCTGGTAGAACTGGGAGACGCCGAGCAGAGTCAGGCCGTTGACCAGTGCGGTCAGCAGCAGGGCGCCGATGACCGGGCCGAGGACGGTCGCCCGGCCGCCGAACAGGCTGACCCCTCCGAGGACCACGGCGGCGACCGAGTTCAGCAGGAACGAGGTGTTGGCGGCGGGCTCGGCGGCCCCGACCCGCGCCACCAGCAGGATGGAGGCGAGGCCGGCGAGGAGCCCGGCGACGGCGTACACGGCGATCTTGATCCGCGCGGTGCTGATGCCCATCGCGGTGGCCGACTCGGGGGATCCGCCGGTGGCGAGCAGATGGGTGCCGAACCGGGTGTGGAAGAGCACCACATGGGCCACGATCGCGACGGCGGCGGCGATGAGGAACATCCAGCCCAGGATTCCGATGCCGTTGGTGGACAGCCGCAGCAGGGCCGGTTCGATGACGGTCACGGGCTTGCCGTTGGAGACGATGAGGGCGAGCCCGGAGGCCGCCGACAGCATTCCGAGGGTGACGATGAAGTCGGTGATCTTGCCGCGGGCCACCACGAAGCCGTTGACCATCCCGGCGAGGGTCGAGGCGGCCACGGCGACCGCGCAGGACGCGGCGAGTCCCCAGCCGGCCGAGTACGCCTGGCCGAAGCCGACCGCGCCCAGGGTCATGGTGGAGGCGATGGACAGGTCGATGCCGGCGGTGGCGATGACGAAGGTCTGCCCGACCCCCAGGATGATCAGGATCGCGGCGGCCTCCAGCATGGACTGGATGTTGCCGGTGCTCAGAAAGGTCGGGTTGGCGGCCTGGAAGACCACCACGAGAACGATGAGCCCGACCAGGGCCGCCCAGTCGGCCCAGAAACCGATGTCACGCAGGCGCGTGGGCCAAGTGTCACGGTCGGGTGCCGCGAGCGTTGCGTTTGCCATGTGTGTCCTCCTGGCGGTGGCGGGTGGCGTGGCACGCCACCCGCCCGCCGGATTCGTCGCTGCTAGGGGGCGGCCCTAGCGAAGGAGCTTCTTGAAGGGGTCGTCGTAGCTGCCGAAGGGCTTCGGGGTGGCGGCCAGGGCCTTGCCCGCGTTGTCCTTGGTGACCAGCTCGACCGGTGCCTTGACGTCGGCCGGCAGCTTCTTGCCCTTGGCTGCGGCCTGGCAGGCCTCGAGGCCCATCTGGCCGATGGCGTACGGGTACTGGGCCACGGTGGCGTCCAGGGTGCCGGACTCGACGGCCTTCAGCGCGTCCTTGACCCCGTCCACGCTGATGACCTTGACCTTGCCGGTCTTGCCCGCGTTGGCGACGGCGCGTGCGACGCCCAGGCCCATGTCGTCGTTGGCCACGAAGAAGCCGGACAGGTCCTTGTTGGCGCGCAGGACGTCGGTGGCCTTGGTGAGGGCGGTCTGCCGGTCCCAGTCGGCGGCGACGGTCTGAACCACCGTCAGCTTGCCGTCCACGCCCTTCTTGAACCCTTCGACGCGGGCGTTGCTGGTCACATCGCCGGCGATGCCGCCGATGACGGCGACCTTGCCGCCCTTGGGCAGCAGCTCGGTCATCCGCCGGCCGGCCGTCTCGCCGGCCGCCACGTTGTCGGTGCCGATGTAGGTGGCCGGGGTGGCGCCCGCCGCCTTGGCCGCCTTGGCGTCGACGGGGTTGTCGATGTTGACGATGGTCTTCTTCGCCGCGGCGAGCTTGGCCAGCCCCTGGACGAGGTTGGAGCCGGAGATCGGGTTGACGATGAAGCAGCCGTAGTCCTGGCCCGCCAGCCCGTTCAGCTTGTCGGCCTGGCCGGTGGTGTCGGTGATCGAGTTGGCGGCCTGCACGGTCGTCGACATCTTGGCCGACTTGGCCTGGGTCTCTATGCCCTGCTGCATGCTCTGGAAGAACGGGTTGTCCAGCCCCTTGATCACGGCGGCGACCTTGGTGCTGCCCGACGCGCCCGTGTCACCGGATCCGCAGCCGCTCAGGACCAGGGCTCCGGCCACGACAGCGGCGGCGGTGGCGACAACGCTCCCTCTTCTCACGGTGGCTTTTCTCCGCATCAGGCGTCCCTTCCGATGGTGATGCGGCTGAACGTAGCCCTGGTTATGAGATCAAGCAACCCTTCTTTCAACTTTTTCCGTCACAAGACGAGCATCTTCCGTCGCATCAAGCCCATCGCTAGAGTGTGCGGGTGGACACCATCAGCGCAGGCGCTCTCCGGACCGGGGTCGCTCTCGGCGATGTTCTCGCCCTGTTCCGCGATGTCGACGAGGGCCTCACCAAGGCGGATGTGGTACGGCTGACGGGCCTTTCGCGGACCACCGTCAACCAGCGCCTGGACAGCCTCCTCGGCGCCCAACTCCTCGTCCCGGCACCGGAGGACGCGCGCACCCGCGGCCGCCCCGCGAGCCGATTCGTCGTCAACCGCCACCGCGGAGTGCTGCTGGTCGCGGACATCGGCGCCACCGGGCTGCGCACCGCCGTGTGCGATCTGGGCGGGGAGGTACGGGCGGAGCGCGAGGCCACCTCGGATGTGACGGCCGGGCCGACGGCCGTACTGGCCCTGGTCGACGAATTGTTCGGCCGGCTGCTCAAGGAGACGCGGCACGACGAGACGGACGTCCTCGGCGTGGGCCTCGGTGTGCCGGGCCCGGTGGACTTCGCCACCGGGCGCGTGGTCAGCCCGCCGATCATGACCGGCTGGGACCGCTACGACATCCCCGGCTGGTTCGCCCCGCGCTACGACTGCCCGGTGCTGGTGGACAAGGATGTCAACGCCATGGCGTACGGGGAGCAGCGGCTGCGCTACCCGGACACCGCCCATCTGCTCATGGTCAAGATCGGCACCGGGGTGGGGACCGGCCTCATCGCCAGCGGCCGGATCCACCGGGGGGCCGACGGGGCGGCGGGTGACGTGGGTCACATCCAGGTGACCGTGGACGATGTCACCGAGCCGCCGGTCTGCCGCTGCGGCAACACCGGCTGCGTGGAGGCGTACGCGGGCGGCTGGGCGCTGGTCCGGGACCTGAAGGAGGCCGGCTACGAGGTGACCACGGTGGACGACGCCGTGCGGCTCATCCGCTCCGGCGACGCGACCGCCGTGCGGCTCGCGCGCCGCGCCGCGCGCATCCTCGGCGGGGCCATCGCCGACGCCGTCAACATGTTCAATCCCAGCGTCATCGCCATCGGTGGCCAACTCGCCCACACCGACGAGCAGTTGTTCGCCGGGATCCGTGAGGTCGTGTACGGGCGCTCGCTGCCGCTGGCCACCCGCAACCTCCAGATCGTGCGCAGCGAACTGGACCCGCACGCCGGCATCCTCGGCCTGTCCCAGCTGCTGACCGACGGCCTCTACGCGCCGGAGCGGGTGGTGCAACTCGTGGAGGGCACCGCCTCGTAGGGTTCGGGCCGGCCGGCTACGACGACATCGAGCCGGCCGAGGGCCGAGCGCCGCCGGGCGGTCCGCTGCTCTCGCGGACCACGAGCTCCGTGGCGACCTCGACCCGGGTGGTCTCGGGCTGTTCGCCGGCCAGCAGCTGAAGCACCATCCGGGCGGCGAGCGCGGTCATGTCGGCGAGCGGGGTGCGCACGGTCGTCAGCCGCGGGGTCACCCAGTCGGCGAAGGGCAGGTCGTCGAAGCCCACCACACTGAGGTCCTCGGGGATGCGCAGGCCCAGGGTGGCGGCCGCGCGGAAGGTGCCGAGGGCCTGGTGGTCGCTGCCCGCGAAGATCGCGGTCGGCCGCCGGTCCAGGGCGAGCAGGTCCAGGGCGTGCCGGTGGGCGAGGTCGTGGGTGAAGTCGCCGTAGCGCACCAGCTCCGGGTCGAAGGGCAGTCCGGCCTCCTCCAGCGCGGAGCGGTAGCCGTCCACGCGGGCGCGTGAGGTGAGGCGGCGGGGCGGACCGCTGATGATCGCGATACGGCGGTGGCCCAGGGCGATCAGATGGCGGGTGGCGGCCAGCCCGCCGGGCCAGTTGGTGGCGCCCACCCACGGCACGCCGGGCGCGGGCTCGTCGACCGGGGCGACCAGCGCGAAGGGGAGGGAAAGGCGGCGCAGCTCCTCGTGTTGCGCGGTGGTCAGCTCGGGCACGACCAGGATCGCGCCACGGGTGGGCCGGGTGGCCAGGGAGTCCAGCCACTGGCGGGCCGCTCTGGTGCGGCCGTGGGTGGCCGAGACGACCAGGCCCATGCCGACCCCGTGCAGGACCTCTTCCGCGCCCCGGATCAGCTCGACCGCCCAGGGGCTGTCCAGCTCGTTGATGACGAAGTCGATCAGCCCGCCGCGCGGCAGCGCCGGGGTCGCGGCCCGGTGCCGGGCGAGATAGCCGTGCCGCTCCAGCAGGCGTTGGACCTTGGCTCTGGTCTTCGATGAGACATCGGATCTGTCGTGCAGCACTTTTGAGACGGTTGACACGGAAACGCCCGCCTCTTTCGCTATCTCGGCCAAAGTCGCCCCAGCCATTTCGTCCCCAGCCGTTGACCCCATCCGATGTTTCTCCTACCTTTCGGGGCGATCTCGGTGTTGCGAAAACTATCGCAACATCAACTCCCAGGTATTGAGGTGGTCTTCGAGGGATGACCGACCGCAACGAGTTGCAGGGCTTCGCGCGCCGACTCACCGAGCCGCTGCTGCCGCACTTCAGCGCGGGCCGGGCCAGGCTCAGGCTCGGCGTCAACACCGCCATCCACGACGACACGGCCGCCGAACTGGAGTCCTTCGCCCGGCCCCTGTGGGGTCTTGCGCCGCTCGCCGCGGGCGGCGGGGCCTTCGAGCACTGGGGCCACTGGGCGCGCGGCCTGGCCGCCGGCACCGACCCGGACCACCCCGAGTACTGGGGCGAACCCGGCCCCCACGACCAGCGGATCGTGGAGATGGCCGCGATCGGCTTCGCCCTCGCGCTCGCCCCCGACCGGCTGTGGGATCCGCTCAAGGGGCCCGAGCGGGACCGGGTCGCGCGCTGGCTGCGCTCCGCCCTCGACCGCCCGACCACCGAGAACAACTGGCTGTTCTTCCCCGTCCTGATCGGCCTCGGCCTGGACCGGGTCGGGGTGTCCCACGACCGCGGCCCGATCAAGGCCAGGCTGGACCGGCTGGAGTCCTTCGCCCTCGGCGACGGCTGGTACGCGGACGGGCCCACCGAGCGCCGCGACTACTACGTGCCCTGGGCCATGCACTTCTACGGACTGCTGTACGCGGCGCTGGCCGGTGAGCGCGACCCCGAGCGCGCGGTGCGCTTCCGGATGCGCGCCTCGCTGTTCGCGGCGGACCTGCGGCACTGGTTCGCCGACGACGGGGCCGCCGTCCCGTACGGCCGCAGCCTCACCTACCGCTTCGCGCAGGCCGCGTTCTGGGCCGCGCTGCCGTACGCCGGGGTCGAGGCGCTCCCGTGGGGCGTGGTCAAGGGGCATCTGCTGCGCCATCTGCGCTGGTGGCAGCGGCGCCCGGAGGCCGTGGGAGAGGGGCTGCTGTCCATCGGGTACGGCTATCCGCAGCCCGCGCTCGCCGAGCAGTACAACGCCCCGGGCTCTCCGTACTGGGCGATGAAGTCCCTGCTGCCGCTCGCGCTCCCCGCTGACCACCCCTTCTGGACCGCGCCGGAACTGCCCGCCCCCGCCCTCGCCCCGGTCAGCGCCCAGCCCCACGCGGGCGCGGTGCTGATGCGCACGGGCGGCGAGGTGACCCTGCTGGCCGGCCGTCAGCACCACGCGTGGGTGCGCCACGGGGCGGAGAAGTACGCCAAGTTCGCCTACTCGACCCGGTTCGGCTTCAGCCTGCCCGCGGGGCCGCTGGGCTTGGAGCAGGGCGCGTACGACTCGATGCTCGCCCTCAGCGAGGACGGCGCCCACTACCGCGTCCGCGAGGAGCCCGGCTCCACCGAGGTGGACGAGGACACGGTCCGCTGTGTGTGGCACCCCTGGCCGGACGTGGAGATCACCACCTGGCTGACCGCCGCCCCGCCCTGGCATCTGCGCACCCATCGCATCCGCACCGGGCGCGCCCTGCACACCGCCGAGGGCGGCTTCGCGATCGACCGCGACCAGGGCCTCACCCGGCAGGGCTGCGCCGGGCGGGCCCGCGCCTGGGGACCGGCCGGGCTGACCGGGCTGATCGACAGCGACGGACAGCGCACCGGACAGGTCGTCGACTGTCTGCCCGGCACCAATGTGCTCGCCCGGCGCACCGCCCTGCCCACGCTCACCGGACACCTTCCGCCCGGCGAGCACTGGCTGCGCTGCGCCGTCCTCGGCACCGCCCCGGGGCCGGACGGCGAGGCTGCCTGGAGACGCCCACCCGCACACCCGAACACTGGAGGACGCACATGAGATCCGCGCTCAGGCTCGTGTCCATGGGCGCCGCGGCAGCGGCGGCCCTGGTCACGCTCTCGCTCCCGGGGGCCGCGGCCGCCGACACCGCGCCCGGCGCGCCCCGGGGCCACACGTACCACGTCGCCACCTGGGGCGCCGACCGGGACAGCGGCAGCGCGGAGCGTCCGCTGCGCACCATCGGCCGCTGCACCGAGCTGGTCCGCCCCGGGGACACCTGTCTGGTGCACCGCGGCCGCTACCGCGAGCGCGTCGCCCCGCCCTCGGGCGCCAAGGGCGCGCCGGTCACCATCGCCGCGTACGGGGACGGCACCGTCACCGTCGACGGCACCAGGACCGTCACCGGCTGGCGGGAGGCGGGGGACGGGCTGGTCGCCGCCGACGTGGACCTGCCGCTGCCCGCCACCGAGAACGCCCTGTTCGTCGACGGCGAGCGGGCCATGGAGGGCCGCTGGCCCAACTCCGGGCCCGATCCGCTCAACCCGTCCTGGGCCGTGGCCGAGCGGACCTCCACCGATCAGCACATCGACGACCCCGACCTGCCGGCCGGCGACTTCACCGGCGCCACCGTCCATCTGTGGGCCGGCTCCAACCCGTGGAGCCAGCAGACCGGCACGGTGACCGCCACCGCCCCGGGCGCGCTCGACTTCAAGGGCGGCAACTACCGCTGCACCCCGCTGTGCATGGGCAACCAGAACTACCGCAACTACTACCTGGTGGGCGCCAAGTCCACGCTCGACCAGCCGGGCGAGTGGTACTACGACAAGGACGCCAAGCGGCTGTACCTGGTGGAGCCCAAGGGGGGCCTCGCGGGCCACACCGTGACCGCGAAGTACGAGAGCTGGGGCGTGGACCTGAGCGACAGCTCGTATGTCACCGTCCGCGGACTCGACCTGTGGGGCACCTCGCTGCGCACCGGCGCCGACAGCACCGGTGTGCTCGTCGAGAAGCTGCGGGCCCGCTACATCTCCGAGTTCTCGACGCTGCCCATGCCGCGCGACGACGAGCTGGCCATCCCGCCCTTCGAGGGCCATATCGTCGCCTCCCGGGTGCTGGACTCGGGGGTGCAGATCCTCGGCAGCGGCAACACCCTGCGCGACAGCGACATCGGGTACTCCGCGGGCACCGGCGTGCTGCTGCGCGGCAGCGGCAACACCGTCACCAACAGCTATATCCATGACGTCGGCTGGATGGGCAGCTACACCCCCGGCATCGAGGTCAACGGCAGCGGACACACCGTCACCCGCAACACCATCCGGCGCACCGGCCGCGCGAGCATCGACACCGCGTGGCAGCTCAACGGGGTGCCCTTCCACGACAACCGCATCGCGTACAACGACCTGTCCGAGGCCATGCGCACCTCTCGTGACGGCAGTCCGTTCTATGTGTGCTGCAACCTGGACGCCAAGGGCACCAGCGTGGACCACAACACCGTCCACGACGCCGACGGCCAGGTCGGCTACTACATCGACAACTCCTCCGGCAACTTCCTGCTGCACCACAACGTGGCGTACAACACCGGCTCCCGCGGCACCTTCTTCAACGGCCACAGCAGCGTGAGCCTCGGCAACCGCGACCACAACTCGTCCTACGGCCTCGGGGTCTCCACGGCCGTCCGGCTCAGCGGCGCGACCGACGCCTCGGGCACCTATGTCAGCAACGACGTGGCGCTCGCGCCCATGGAGATCAGCGGGCCGGGCGACCCGGCCCCGGTGGTGCGGAGCAACCTGCTGCCGCCCGCCGACCCGGGCTACACCGACGCGCGCAACGGCGAGCTGTGGCCGCGCGCGGGCTCGCCCGCCATCGACGCCGGGGAGGCCGTGGACGGGGTGACCGCCGAGGTGCGGGGCGCGGGCCCCGACCAGGGGGCGTACGAGTACGGCGCGCCGATCTGGTCGTCCGGCTGCGACCTGCCGGGCTGCCAGTCCCGGGTCCGCAACGACGGCTGGAAAGCCACGGCTTCCGACGGATCCGACGCCTCCGCCGCCGTGGACGGCGTCCAGACCACCCAGTGGAAGGGCGCCGCCGCACAGGCCCTGGGCCAGTCGCTCACGCTCGACCTGGGCGCGGCGAAGACCTTCGGCCGGCTGTCGCTCGACGCCGGGATGGACGCGACCGGCCACCCGTACGGCTTCACCGTGTCCGTCAGCGACGACGGCAGCCACTGGGGCGCGCCGCTCGCCCGGGTCGGCGGCCGCTCCTTCACCCAGGACGCGGTGTTCCCACAGCAGACCGCCCGCTATCTGCGCGTCGAGCTCACGGCCCCCGGCGAGCAGCCCTGGGCCGTGAACGAGATCCGGCTCTACGCCGACGGCCCCGACGCCGCGGCCACCCTCCAGGCCGAGCAGGCCACCTCCGTGCGCGGGGCGGAGCGGGGCGACGCGGCCACCGGCGTGCTGGGGGCGGGCGACCGGATCGGCTTCCGCGGGGTGCGGTTCGGCGCCGGCGCGGACCGGCTGACCGTACGGCTGGCCTCCGCGGGCTGCGGACACGGCTGCTCGCTGGAGCTGCGCCTGGACGCCCCGGACGGCCGGGTGGCGGCCACGCTGCCCGTGCGGGACACCGGGGGCACGGACACCTGGCGGGAACGGTCGGTGGCGCTCCCCCGCACCGTCACCGGCACGCATGACGTCTATCTCGTCGCCACCAGCGGCCCGCGGGTCGCGGCCCTCGACTGGCTGACGCTGCGCCGCTGATACCCGCGGGACACATGGCTGGGACGGGCCGGGTCAGGCCCGTCCCAGCAATGCGTCCCGGTGGAGCGAGGCGAGCCTGAGCAGAGCGGCGCCGGCGGGCTGCATGGGTTCGACGGTGGTGAGCCGCTCGATGTGGTCGGCCCGGAAGGGGACGCCCAGGGAGCGGCCGGTGCCGTCCTCGACGCCGACGAGATGTCCTTCGTCGTTGGTCGCGGCCAGGTCCCGGAAGAGCTCGTCGAAGACCTCGGCGTCCAGGACGAGGACGGTGAGCATGTCGGTGACGAAGGTCAGCGGGTCCACGCCGAGCCCCAGCCAGTGGACACGTGCCGCGCCGGAGGCGCGCGCCTCGCCCAGGGCCCGGTGGAAGGGCCACCCGTCGTAGTCGATGGGGGCGGTGTCGCTGCCGTAGTCCTCGCTCGTGCCCAGCAGTTCCTCGCTGAGCTCCCGGACGGTCGCGCGCCACAGGCCGAAGTCGTTGGCCTCGTTCCACGGGGCGTCGTGGGACGGCTGGAACATGCCGACCGGCGTCACCTGGTGGAGCCCGCCCCCGGTGGCGACCTTCGCCGGATCGCGCCAGTGGAGGATGAATTCGGCGTGATGGGCCGTGTCCTGGCGCAGAAGGAGAGTGCTGACGGCCGCCATGACCGGGCGGCGCGTCAGATCGGTCGGGTCGCCGACGAGAGCGCGGAACGGCGTGCGGGGCGTGCCGCCGCCGAGCGAGGCCGCGGCGAACTCGTGTGCCACGGCCTCGCAGATGTCGATGACGTCGAAGTAGTGGCCGCGGCCGAAGGTGAGCGTGGGTGCGTCACCGCCCCTCACCCGGAGCAGCCGGTAACACGCGCGGTTTTCGAACAGGCGGGGGCGTGCCAGCTCACCGACGGCGTCGGAGTAGGAGGCATACGGTGTGCCGTCGTCGCGCAGCGGCCGGATGGGGTCGAGCGCGGGGCTGTGCCCGTCCACCTCAGTGGCGGGGGCCTCGCCGGTCCACACCAGCCGCACCCGCTCCAGCGGGACGGGCCGGTCGGGGATCCACCCGGGCCGGGCGAGAAGGGGGGTGCCGGCCACCCGCCGGTGGGCGGGAAAGGCTTCGGCGGCGCGGGCGGTCAGGTCGGACCGGCGCCGGTTCAGCTCCGCACGTACGGAGCGCCACTGGTCGCGGGTCCGGCCGGGCCGGTCGCGCGGGGTGGATTCGGGATGGTCATGGGTCACCTTCCCCTCTCTACCAGTCTTTACCTGCACGCGTTGCGGTGTGCCCGGCCGGTGGCGCGGCCACCGGCCGGGCACGGCCGTCACCTCCGGTACTCGACGGCGCCGAGGTCCGGGGAGCCCTGGTAGAGCCGGGTGCCGATGTAGTCACGGCCACCGTTGTCCGCGGTGGCCGCGCCGGTGTCGATCAGCGGTGAGCCCTCGGCCGGGGCGAGGCCCAGGGCCGTCTTGAGCTGCGGTCCGGTGGCGGCGGTGCCGTACGGACCCGATACGGCCGGGTCCCGGAACAGCGGGTCGCCCGTGCGGGCCGCCGTGTCGGTGGCGGGGACCGGCAGCGTGGCGCCGCCGTAGAAGTTGCGGGAGTAGGTGATGGTCGGGCTGGTCGTCAGGGACGCGTCGGCGACCGACGAGTAGAAGGCGTTGTCATGGAGGTCGTAGCGCGCGGCGAGGGAGGAGCCGTAGCCGTACACGACATAGCGGCTGGTGGTGTTGGACACCGTGTTGTTGTAGACCTCGGCGGTGGCCGCCTTGTCGGAGTGCAGATAGAACGGGTACCGGGAGTTGCCGCTGAGGATGTTGTAGCGGACCACGACATCGCCGAACGCGAACTGGCAGAGCAGGAGGCCGTCGCCGTTGTCATGGACGAAGTTGTACTGGATGACGACCCGTGTGGTGCCCTTGTCCGCGTCGATGCCGTTGGAGTCGGCGCCCCCGGCCTTCTGCTGCGTCCGGTACACCTCGTTGCGCTGGATCACCACGTCGTCGGAGTAGTACGTCTCGATGCCCGAGGTACCCGTGGCGTCCACGACGTTGTGGTCGACCAGGGCGCCGCGCACATTGGTCAGATACACCCCGTTGCACCCGTAGGCCGTGCCGGCCTGGGTGATGTAGTTGTCCCGGATGGTGACGTCGGTGTGCGGGGTGAAGGTGGTGTCGCCAGCCGAGGTGCGGGTGCCCCAACCGGTCGGCGTGGCGATGGTGTTGCCGTCCGCGTCCTTCCCGTCACCCGTGTACTGCTTCACCACGATCCCCGCGAACGAGGTGTTGCGCACCGTGGAGTGGCGCACCTGTATGTCGTTGAGGACCGTCGGGGCGGCGGGCGGCGTGGTGATGTCGGGCACGGTGGTGTCGAAGATGATGCCACCGGTCTTCTTGGAGCCGTCCCAGCCCGTCTTGAAGTGGATTCCCGGGGCGTTGTTCGAGACGCTGCCGCTGATCCAGTTCACCTCGCCGGTGACGTCGTGGACATCGACCCGCTCGATGACGAAGTGGTCGAGCCGCCGCGAGTCGTCCCCCGACACGTGGATGCCGCGCAGGTCGCGCAGGTTCTCGCCGGGTGTGCCGGTGGCGGGGACCTCGTTACTGACGTCGAGGTCGCGGATCTCCCAGTACTCCTGGTTGAACAGGCGGACCGCGTCATCGACGCGCCCCTCCCCCTGGATCCGCGGCTTCGGCCCCTTGCCGTAGCCGCCGATCGCGATCGGCCGGTGCTCCTCCCCCGACCCCTTGGGCCACAGCTGTCCCTGCCATGACCCGCCGGCCTTGAGCAGAATGCGGTCGCCGGGCTGGAACGTCGTCCGGTTGACCTGGTCGAGGCTCCGCCAGGACGTGGTGGCGCTGGTGCCCGGGGCGCTGTCGTCCCCCGAGCGCGAGTCCACGTAGTACGTGGTTCCACCCGGCACGTCGGCGGCCAGGGCGGTGGCGGGCTGCCCGAGCAGCGAGAGGGCGCCCAGGGCGACCGCGACGAGCGGGCCGAGCAGCCGCCCGCGTCTGACGCGTCCGGCGCGCCCGGCTGGGTGTACAGGTGTCATCATCGACCCCTTCCTCGGGATGGGTGCCGCGCTGCGGCCGAGTCATGGAAAGCGCTGTCAGCGATCCCTGTCAAGACATCAGACGCCCGTTTCGCCGAACACGGCCTGTGCAGTGCCACTTTGTCGTCCCCGGCGGACACCCCTCGGACCTTGTCGCCGACTGCTGGAGACAGCGCTTTCTAGCCCCCGGGGCGGCCGCCCAGATACCCCCGGGGGTAATTCTGCTAGGGTCGGCGATATACCCCGGGGGGTAAATCACACACGAAGGGAGAGCGCAGGTGTTCTTCATCGACACCGTGGACGTGCCGGGGCTGGGCAACCGCGGCTATCTGGCCGGCGGCCGCGAGACGGCCGTGGTGGTCGACCCGCCCCGCGACATCGACCGGGTCATCGCCATGGCCGCCCGGCGGGGAGTGCGCGTCTCGCATGTGGTCGAGACGCATGTGCACAACGACTATGTGACCGGCGGCCTGGAGCTCGCCCGGCTCACCGGCGCCGCCTACCTGGTCCCCGCCGGGGCGCGGGTGGCCTACGAGCGGGTGCCGGTCGACGACGGCGACACCGTGGACATCGACGGCGGGCTGGCGCTGCGCGCGCTGGCCACCCCCGGCCACACCCCGCACCACACCGCGTATGTGCTGGAGGAGGCCGGGCGCGCGGTGGCCGTCTTCACCGGCGGGTCCCTGCTCATCGGCACGGTCGGGCGCCCGGACCTGGTGGAACCGCGGCTGACCGAGCGGCTGGCCCGGGCCCAGCACGGCTCCGTCCGCAGGCTCGCCGCCGAGTTGCCGGACGAGACCGCCGTGCTGCCCACCCACGGCTTCGGGAGCTTCTGTTCCTCCGGGCCGGCCACGGGTGACACGACCACGATCGGCGAGCAGCGCGCCACCAATGAGGCGGTCGCCGAGGACGCCGACACCTTCGTCGCCCGACTGCTGTCGGGGCTCGACGACATACCCGCGTACTACGCACACATGGGCCCGGCCAACGCCGCCGGACCGGCGCCCGTCGATCTGACCCCGCCCGCCCGCGCGGACGCCGACGAGATCGCCGCGCGCCTGGCGGCCGGCGAATGGGTCGTCGACCTGCGCGGCCGCGTCGCCTTCGCCGAGGGTCATGTCGCCGGGACCTTCAACTTCGCGGCCGACGGCCAACTCGCCACCCATCTGGCCTGGTTGATCCCCTGGGGCAAGCCGGTCACCCTGCTCGCCGAGTCGGCCGGGCAGCTCGCCGCCGCCCAGCGCGAGCTCGTGCGCGTCGGCGTCGACCGGCCCGCTGCCGCCGCCACCGGCCCCCTCGCGGGATGGCTGCGGGACGGGGAGCGCCCGCGCTCCTTCCCGCGTGCCACCTTCGCCGAACTCGCCGCCCGGACCGCGGACCGGGACACGGACCGGGCCACGGACACGGTCGTCCTCGACGTACGCCGCGCGTCCGAGCGCGCCCGGGAGCATCTCGCGGGCTCGGTGCACATCCCCCTGCACCAGCTGCGGGACCGGCTCGCGGAGGTGCCGCCGGGCACCGTGTGGGTGCACTGCGCCGGGGGTGCGCGGGCCGCCGTCGCGGCCTCGCTGCTGGACGCCGCCGACCGGTCCGTCGTGGCCGTCGACGACGGTTTCGACTCCGCCCGGAACGCCGGGCTCCCCGTCGTCTCCGGCGGCCCGGGCGACGGCGGCGCGACGGCGTGAGCGCACCGCTCCTCGCCCTGGCCGCCGGGGCCGTCATCGGCCTCGCGCTGGGCGCGCTCGGGGGCGGCGGCAGCGTGCTGGCCGTCCCCGCCCTGATCTATCCGCTCGGCTTCTCCCCCGCCGCGGCCACCACCGCGAGCCTGATCCTGGTCACCGCCACCTCGGCCACCGCGCTGTACGCACATGCGCGCGACGGCCAGGTCCACTGGCGTACGGGGGCGCTCTTCGCGGCCGCGGGGCTGCTGCCCGCGGCCCTGGGCGGACTGGTCGCCGGCCGGCTGCCGCCGGCCCTGCTGACCGGGGCGTTCGCGCTTGTCGCGGCCGCCGCCTCGCTGCGTATGTTCCGCCATGCGCCCGCCCCGGAGGACGACCGTCCGGTGCGGCCGAACCGGGCGGCCGCGGCCGGGGCCGGTCTCGGCGCCGTGACGGGCGTGCTGGGCGTGGGCGGCGGCTTCCTCGCCGTACCGGCTCTGGTGGGCGCGGTCGGCCTGCGGATGCGGGCCGCGGTCGGCACCAGCCTGCTGGTCATCACCGCCAACTCGCTTGCCGCGCTGCTCACCCGCGGCGGCAGCGCCCACGGCATCGACTGGGCGGTCCTCGCGCCCTTCACCGGGACCGCGATCCTCGGCGCCTGGGACGGGAAACGCCTCGCGGCCAGGGTCTCCGGCGGCGCGCTCCGCCGCGTCTTCGCCTCGGTGCTGCTGGCGGTGGCGGCGTTCATGCTGATCGACGTGATCGCATGAGCGTCACGGTCACGCGAGCGAGAGAAACAGCTTCTCCAGCCTGGCGCGCATCTGCTCGCGGTCCTCGTCCGCGTTTCCGCCCGCCTCGACATCGGTCAGACACTGCTGCAACCCGGTGGCGATGATCGCGAAGCCCGCCCGGTCCAGGGCGCGGGACGCGGCGGCGAGCTGAGTGACGACGTCCTCGCAGTCCCGCCCCTCCTCGAGCATCCGGATCACGCCGGAGATCTGCCCCTGGGCACGCCGCAACCGGTTCAGCACGGCCTTCAGCTCCGCGCTGGCGAGATCCAGTTCCACGAAAACTCCTCCACGAAATACCCCTAGGGGTAATTTACTCCCCGCCCGGGGCATCGTCGACAAACACTCAGGATGGCATCCACCATGAACGCTCCCCACGCCTGCACCGCCGACCAGGCCCGCGCCCGGCTGCACGACCTCACGGTCATCGACGTCCGCACACCGGGCGAGTACGCCTCGGGGCATCTGCCCGGCGCCCACAACATCCCCCTCGAGCAGCTCGTCCGCGCCCTGCCCGCGATCGAGGAGGCCGCCGGGAGGGGCGGGATACTGGTGGTCTGCGCGTCCGGCGCCCGCTCCGCGAAGGCGTGCGAGACGCTCGCCGAGCACGGGGTGGCCGCCGCGACCCTGACCGGGGGGACCGGCGCCTGGGCGGACCGCGGCCATGAACTGCACCACCCCACGGCCGCCTCCCGCGCCACCTGGAGCATGGAGCGCCAGGTCCGCTTCACCGCCGGGGCCGTCGTGCTGACCGGCCTGGGCCTCGGCCTGCTGCACCCGGCCTGGCGGCTGGTCTCGGCGGGCATCGCGGGAGGTCTGGTCTTCTCGGCGCTCACCGACACCTGCGGCATGGCCGCGCTCCTCGCCCGGCTCCCCCACAACCGCCCCCGCCCCGCCGACCTCGACGCCACGCTGGCCGCCCTGCGACGGGGCTGAGCGCGGAACACCCCCCGCGGCCCATCGGGCGGGACGCGGGGGGTGCGGTGTGTCAGAGCTTGCCCACGACCTTGGTCGGAGTGACCCGTACGACGAGACGCTCACCGTCGTCCTTGGATGCCGGGTTGAAGGTGGCGTAGTCCTTGCCCGTGTACTTCTGCGACACCTTGTTCAGCACTTCCTTGTCGGTGTCCGGGGTGAGGGTGGCGGTGCCACGCACCTCCGCGTAGACGTACGGGTTCTCCGGCGGGTTGACCATCACGGTTATCCGCGGGTCACGGCGGAGGTTCTTGCCCTGGAGCCGGTCCACGGTCGTGGAGAACAACAGGTCGTCGCCGTCGCGGATGACCCAGACGACCGTCAGGTGAGGGCGGCCGTCCAGTGAGATGGTCGCCACGGTCGCGAAGGCGCGTGATTCATCGAGGTACTTCTTCAAGCCGTCCGAGAGGCTGGCCGCCACAGTTCAGAGCCTTTCCGCAGGGGGCAGGTACCGCGACACCCCGGGGGTGTCCGGCCGGAACGTACCACCTCAACACCCGCACGGATGCGCGCATTCCCCGGACCCGGCGGCGAACCGGCCACCGGTCACCAGCCCTTGGTCACCCGGTGCTCCCTCAGGGACCCGCAGTTGCTCCCGTAGGTCCAGGTCGACTGGTTGTCGATGCCACCGGCCCAGTCCACGCACTTCCCGCGCGCGGAGACGTACACCGGGCCCGCGTACGACGTGTAGTTGCCGGTGTCCTCCTGGTACTCGCCGTCGTACGCATAGAGATAGGCGAACATCGGGACCGCGGAACCCGCGGCGTTCCGGACGGTGACCACGCAGTTCTTGCCCTTCGTGGCGTTGTACGTCAGGTAGACGGTGCCCTTCTGACCGATCGGCGCCGAGTTCACCACCTTGTAGCCGCTCCCGCAGACCCCGTTGTACGCCGCCCTGGTGGCGGCCGTGGCCTGCGGGGCCAGGGCCGCGGTGCCGGCGACGGCGGAGGCGAGGACCGCGGTGGCGGCCATATAGCGAGAAAGCTTCATGTATCCCCCTTATTACCTCTGGACGCTGTTTGCGTCATCCAGGAGACATGCGAGGGGGTCGGATGGTTGTAGGTGCGACCGTGGGACGACGTCATCGATCCGCGGACCGTAGCCGTGGGAGCGCTCCCGTGGGACCATTCCCTCGCCCCACGGGATTCCCATCGGAACGGAGGATCTGGCATGAGATCCCTGTTATTGACATGGCCGCGACGATTAATCGTGGCGGCGGCCATGCTGGCACTCACCGTCGCACTGGGCGTGACACCGGCGGCCGCGCGCCAGCAGGGACCGACCGCAGCGGCGGCCAAGACGGTGTACATCCCGCCCAGTTGGGCGGCCACGGGCGAGGTGCCGTGGGCCCAGAACAGAACCAAGGAGTCGAACAATTTCATTCTGCTGTGGGGGGAAAAGTCGGGCACCGATCCCAAGAACGCCTCCGGGCAGTACCGGTTCGACCCCGACAACATCCTCAGCCAGCTGGAGCAGTTGTACTCCTTCTACGTCAACACGCTGAAGTTCACGCCGGAGACGGGCCTGCTGGCCCAGCACAAGATCGACGTGATCATCACCCAGACCTGGAACAACAGCAACCTCAACGCCTGGGCCACGGGCGGCCAGGCCGACGGCCGGGTCGGCGTGATCAACATCGCCCCCGGCGCGGCCCAGCCCGGCTCCTGGGGACTGGCCCATGAGCTGGGCCATGTGTTCCAGAACTACACGTTCATGGGCAAGGGCGGCGGCGCCGGGCTGACCGACCCCTCGGCCGGGACGTTCTGGGAGACCGGCGCCGAGTACATGGCGATGCAGGTGTACCCGGACGGGGGCGCGGGCGATCTCACCCGGTTCCTGCGCACCGAGAACCTGGCCTACTCCTCCAGCCGCCACCACTACGGCAACTGGATGCTGGTGCAGTATCTGGTCGACCGCTACGGCGGGATGAAGACCTTCACCGACATCTGGAACCAGGCGAGGAACAACGAGCACCCGCTGGAGGCCTACCGGCGGATCAACAACCTCACCCAGGAGCAGCTGAACACCCGGGTCGCCGAGTACGGGCAGCGCCAGGTCACCTACGACTACTCCAACCGGTCCCACATCATGCCGTTCATCAACAACGTCTACGGCGCGGGCTTCATCAACGCGTACAACGGCGTCCCGGTGAACGCGGTCAACCAGGCCACCGGCCACTACGCCATCCCGGACGCGCTCGCCCCGTCCGACTACGGCTACAACAAGATCAAGCTGGTGCCCAGCAACGACGGGGCGCTGATCAAACTGCACCTCAAGGGCCATGTCAACGGGGCCGCCGGGTCCGGCTGGTCCTACGGCTTCGTCGCGGTCAAGAACGGCACCCCGCGCTACGGACCCGTCTCCACCAGCGCCGACGGTCAGCTCAGCTTCCAGACCCAGGCCGGTGAGAAGGAGGTGTACCTGGTGGTCACGGGCACCCCGACCACCGTGCACCACTACGCCTACCTCGACGGCTACACCAAGAACTACCGCTACCCGTACGAGTTCCGGATCAGCGGCGCCGTCCCCTCCGGCTATGAGCCGGGCTACCAGAAGCCGACCGCCACCGGCGGCGGACACTGGCACTCCAACGGCGGCGGCTGGGTCGACAACCGCGCCAACGTCGCGGCCACCGCCTATGTCGGGCCGCGCGCCGCGGTGTACGGCAACTCGACCGTCACCGGCAACGCCCGGATCGACGGCCTGTCCTGGGTCAACTCCGGCGCCACCGTCGGCGGCAACGTCGTGGTCAAGGACAACGCCATCGTCCAGGGCGGAGCCAATCTCTCCGGCAGCGTGGTCCTCGGCGGCGACGCCGAGATCGCCATCGGCTGCTCCTCGGGCACCTATCTGATGTTCAACCCGGACCGGGGCTGCGACGGCCGCGGCGGGGAAACGGACATCAACCCCGCCCACGGCACCTTCACCGACGACGAGCTGGCCATCACCATCTCCTAGGGCCCTCGCCCCGTGCCCCGTCAACCGCTGAGGGCTGCCGCGCCAGGTGCGCGGCCGCCCTCTGCGGCGTGGTGTCACTCGGACGGACCGGGGCTCAGCCCCGGGCCGCCATGTCCTTGCCCAGGTTGTTGGCGTAGGAGGAGATCCAGGCCAGCGGGGCGTTCCAGTTGATGGTGATCTCGTTGGTGGAGAACGCCATGATGTTGTCGGTGTAGCACATCGCCGGTGCGCAGCCCTTCAGCTTCTTCTGGGCGACCGGGTCCTCCAGCCCGGAGTTCGGGCCTCCGGCCAGCGACCCGCGGGCCGGGTGCGGCAGCTTGGGGTCGATCTGGTGCGCCCAGAAGCGGTGGTGCTGGTTGTGGGAGCTCCGCTCGCCGTAGCCCGTGACATAGGACTGGTTGAGCGGGTTGGCGCCCAGCAGGTAGTCCATGCCGCGCAGCACCGCGTCACGGTAGCGGGTCTTGCCGGTCAGGTCGTGTGCGGTGGCGAGCACGACCATGTTGTTCAGCACCTGGCTGTTGGAGCCCCACTCGTACTTGCCGTCCTTCGGCGCGTACGGGACGCCGTACGCCGACTTCTCCGATTCCGCGGCGTAGCGGTCGGCGGCCCGGATCACCGTCTTGCGCACGTCGGCGCGCTGCTTGGCGGTGAGCTTGTTGTCCACGGTGGCCAGGTCGAGCTGTCCGAGGCCCGCGGTCGATGCCCAGGACACGGCGCTGGTGCGCGGGAAGAGCGCTTCGACGTCGCCGTGCAGCGGCGACTGGAGGAGCTCCGTGCGGTAGGCGTTGTCACCGGTGGTGATGAACAGCTCGGCCGCGGCCCAGTAGAACTCGTCGCTGACGTTCGCGTCGCCGTACGCGCCACCGCCCGTGGAGTCCTGGTCACTGGCGATCATGTTCGGGTTTGCCTTGGCAGCGGCCCAGGCGGTCTTGGCCACGTGCAGGCTGCGGGCGGCGAACTGCGGGTCGTAGGGCTTGAAGAGGCGGGCGCTCTGGGCGGCGGTGGCCGCCAGGTTGAGCGTGGCGGCGGTGGACGGCGCGTGCAGCTCGCGCTGCTGCTTGTCCTGGTCCGGCCGCGTCGGGAACCCGGTCCACTCCTTGTCGTGCACCTTATGGAACGCCATGCCGGCGAGCGGCTTGCCCTTGGGCACCTGCATGCGCATCAGGAAGTCCATCTCCCAGCGGGCCTCGTCGAGGATGTCCGGGATGCCGTTGCCGTGCTCGGGCACCCGGAGCTTGCCGTCGCCCAGCGGCTTGGCGTCGGCGCCCTTGGTGGTCTTGGTGCGCTCGAACTCCGACATCAGCTGGGCCACGGAGATACCGCCGTTGACGACGTACTTGCCCTGGTCGCCGGCGTCGTACCAGCCGCCGGAGACATTCCGGCGGTAGTCGCAGACGCCCGTCTGGCACGGCACGTTGGTGTCGCCCCCGTGCGGGGCGGCCTTGTCGTGGCCCGCGGGGCGCGCGTACTTGCCGCCGACGATGTCGGTGTCGATCTTGATGCCGCTGCGGTTCTGGTAGAAGTACTCCAGCGAGTCACGGACCAGCGGGCTGTAGATGTTGTCATCGATGGAGAACGGTTCGCTCTGCTTCCCGTCGATGTTGATCGTGTATCCCTTGCCCTTGGCGGTGACCTTGCTGAAGTCGAAGGTCTGGACGTTCTGCCTGGAGCTCGGGTCGACACCGGCGGGGGTCGTGGTCCCGCGTGCCCGCGCGGTGCCGTCGGCGGCCCGGAGGGTCCACTTCAGGGGCTTGGTGGCGCTGGTGACGACGGTGCCCTGCTTGGGGCCATGGGTGAGGTAGCCGACCTGGTTGACCCGTACCGGGGAACCGGTGTCGAGCTTGGGGCCGGTCTTGGCACCGGCCGTCTTGGCACCGCTCAGGGGGCCGTGGCCCACGGCCCCCGCCGCGGGCGCCGTCAGGGCGCCGAGCGCCAGGCCCGCGGCCACCGCCGCGCCCACCATGCGCTTGCGGCGGCGGCCGGGCTGATCGAGGGCGGGACGTACGCGAGAGGCAGGAGGAATCACGACTTCAGCTCTTCCGAAAGGAAATGGGGTGTATTACCGCGGAAAAATCCGCGGCGTCTTTTTCCATCCCTCGGAGGCTATGAAAATGACCTGGCCTGCATCTTCGTACGCTTAGCCGAAATCCGAATACACCAATTGAGAGAATTCCGACTCATTCAATTGAGGTAGGCGCGGCAGCGTGCACCGTGAAGGCCGCGGTGTGGACCCTGCCCTGGTGCTTGAAGTCCAGGAACAGGCGGTAGGCGCCGGCGCTCGGCGCCGTGGCCGTGAAGGAGATCTCGGGGCCGGGCTTCGTCTCTCCGTCTCCGGGCTCGCCGTTCGGGTGGACGTGCAGATAGGCGAGGTCGCCGGAGCGCAGGGCGACCAGGTGGCCGTAGGCGCCGAGGTAGGGCTGGAGGTCCCGCACCGGCTTGCCGTCCCGGGTGACGGTCAGGGTGAGCTCGCCGCTGCGGCCCGGCGTCAGCGCGCCGCCCAGCTCGACCTCGTAGCCGTCGACGGTGGCCTTGGCGTTCCGCGCGGGCAGCGCCGCCGGCTCGTACGCCCCGGAGACGGCCAGGTCGGCGCCCAGGGTGAGCCCTTCCCCGCCCTTGGGCCTGAAGTCGGCGAAGACCCGGTAACCGCCGGCCTCGGGCAGTTTCACGGGGGTGGACCAGGTGCCGTCGGCCGCCCTGGTCGGGTGCAGATGGCGGAAGGTCGCCAGGTCCTGTGAGGCGACGATCAGGTGCAGTTCCTTGTCGTGCTCGCGGGCGTACGCGGTGAGCGGGCGCCCCGTCCCGTCCCGAACGACGGAGAAGCGCAGGTCGGCGCTCTTGCCCGCCTCGAGGCGCGGAGTCCTCAGATCGAGGCTGTAGCCCCCTTCGGATACCTGGAGGCCTCCGGGCGGAGCGGACTCCTGGCCTCCGACATGGCCCTGCCCGTGACCTCCGTCACCGCTCTCGCCGTGCGAGGGGGCCGAGTGTCCCTGGTGAGCCCCGCCCGACGGCTCGGGTGAGATCTCGCCGACCCCGCTGCCCACGCCGTACGCGGTGCCGAAGGTCGCGGCGAGCGCGGCGGCGAATGCGGCGATCCGCAGTCCGGTGTTCATGACGCACTCCTCGTCTTCCGGCCGCCCGTGCTCGCGGCCTCCGTGCCCACGCGGCGGAGCCGCATATCGTGACCTCAACATACCCCCCGGGGGTATGAAGTCAAGTCGGCCACGGCCTTGCGAAGGATACGGGTGGGGGGTATACAGGAACACGCCACAGCGATACCCCACCAGGGTATCTCGATCGACGACGGAGGATCCCATGTCGGACTGCTGCACCCCCGAGGGAAGCTGCCACACCACGTCCACCACCCGATACCGGGTCGAGGGCGTCGGCAGCGCTCACTGCCAGGGCGTCGTCGCCAAGGCGGTGGGCGCCCTGGACGACGTCAAGGCCGTCGAGGTCGAGATCGGCACCGGCCTGGTGACCGTGACGAGCTCCGCCGCGCCCGACGAGGCGTTCGACCAGCTACTCGCCAAGACCGTCGACGAGGCGGGCTACGCCTTCGTCGGCCGAGCCGACGCCTGACCCGCCCCACCCGGGCGGGGCCACCGGCCGCGGCCCCGCCCGCCATCCCGTGAGCTGCGAGGAGCAGACATGACCACCACCACGCCCGGCGCCGCCGAGGTCGAACTCGCCATTGGCGGCATGACCTGCGCCTCATGCGCGGCCCGGATCGAGAAGAAGCTCAATCGCATGGACGGGGTCGAGGCCACCGTCAACTACGCCACCGAGAAGGCGAAGGTCACCTTCCGGGAGGACATCGCCGTCGCCGACCTGATCTCCACCGTCGAGGCCACCGGCTACACCGCGCGGGAGCCCGAGCCGGACCGCGGGCGCACCGGGTCCGCCTCCGACGGCGGCGCGGACGCGGAGGAGGAGGCGTCCGACGAGCTGCGGCCGCTGCGCCAGCGGCTGACCACCGCCGTCGCGCTCGCCGTCCCCGTGATCGCGATGGCCATGGTCCCGGCGCTCCAGTTCGAGTACTGGCAGTGGCTGTCGCTGACGCTGGCGGCGCCCGTGGTGACCTACGCCGCCTGGCCCTTCCACCGGGCGGCCTGGACCAACGCCCGGCACGGCGCGGCCACCATGGACACCCTGATCTCCGTGGGCACGAGCGCGGCGTTCCTGTGGTCGCTGTGGGCCCTGTTCTTCGGCACGGCCGGGACGCCCGGCATGACCCACCCCTTCGAGTTCACCATCGCCCGCACCGACGGCGCCGGGAACATCTATCTGGAGGCCGCGGCCGGCGTCACCGCCTTCATCCTGGCCGGCCGCTATTTCGAGGCGCGGTCCAAGCGCAAGGCGGGGGCGGCGCTCAAGGCGCTGATGGAGCTGGGCGCCAAGGAGGTCACCGTCCTGCGCGGCGGCCGCGAGGAGCTGATCCCGGTCGGCGAGCTGAAGGTCGGCGACCGGTTCCTGGTCCGGCCCGGGGAGAAGATCGCCACCGACGGCACGGTCGTCGAGGGCTCCTCCGCGGTCGACGCCTCCATGCTCACCGGCGAATCCGTGCCCGTCGAGGTCGGCGCGGGCGACGGCGTCACCGGCGCCACGCTCAACGCCGGAGGCCGCCTGGTCGTCGAGGCCACCCGGATCGGCGCCGACACCCAGCTCGCCCGCATGGCCAAGCTGGTGGAGGACGCGCAGAACGGCAAGGCCGCCGCCCAGCGGCTCGCCGACAAGATCTCCGCGGTCTTCGTCCCGGTCGTCATCGCCCTGGCGCTCGGCACCCTGGGCTTCTGGCTCGGCAACGGCGCGGGCCTGTCCGCCGCCTTCACCGCCGCGGTCGCCGTCCTCATCATCGCCTGCCCCTGCGCCCTGGGCCTGGCCACCCCGACCGCGCTCATGGTCGGCACCGGCCGCGGCGCCCAGCTCGGCATCCTGATCAAGGGCCCCGAGGTCCTGGAGACCACGCGCAAGGTGGACACCATCGTCCTGGACAAAACCGGCACCGTCACCACCGGCCGGATGGCCCTGCTCGCCGTCCACACCGCCAAGGGCACGGAGGAGACGGACGTCCTGCGGCTCGCGGGCGCCCTGGAGCACTCCTCGGAACACCCCATCGCCCAGGCCGTCGCCGCCGGCGCCGGCGCCCGGGTGGGCGCCCTGCCCGCCCCCGAGGACTTCGCCAACCTCGCCGGCCTCGGTGTCCAGGGCGTCGTCGAGGGCCACGCCGTGCTGGTCGGCCGCGAGAAGCTGCTGGCCGAATGGACCATCTCGCTGCCCACCGAACTGGAGCGCGCCAAGGCCGAGGCCGAGGCCTCCGGGCGCACCGCCATCGCGGTCGCCTGGGACGGCGAGGCGCGTGCGGTCCTCGAGGTGGCGGACGCCGTCAAGGACACCAGCCCGGAGGCGATCAGCCGGCTGCGCTCCCTCGGCCTCACCCCCATCCTGCTGACCGGCGACAACCGGACCGTCGCCGAGGCGGTCGCCGCGGAGGTGGGCATAGCCCCCGAGCAGGTGATCGCCGAGGTCATGCCGCAGGACAAGGTGGATGTGGTCAAGCGCCTTCAGGGCGAGGGCCGTTCGGTGGCGATGGTCGGCGACGGGGTCAACGACGCGGCCGCGCTCGCCCAGGCCGACCTCGGGCTGGCGATGGGCACCGGAACCGACGCCGCCATCGAGGCGGGCGATCTGACCCTGGTGCGCGGCGACCTCCGGGCGGCCCCGGACGCCATCCGCCTCTCCCGCAAGACGCTGGGCACCATCAGGTCCAACCTCTTCTGGGCCTTCGCCTACAACGTCGCCGCGCTCCCCCTCGCGGCCTCCGGGCTCCTCAACCCGATGATCGCCGGGGCCGCCATGGCCTTCTCCTCCGTGTTCGTGGTCGGCAACAGCCTCCGGCTGCGCGGCTTCCAGCCGGCGGACAGGTGAGCCGGCGACGGCGATCCGCCCGGCGGTGACGGCCTCACGGGGCAGCAGCGGGCCGCGCTCCGCATGTCGGCCTCGGGCATGAGGGACGAGAAGATCGCCCTACGATGGCCCTTCGTACGGGGTGCCGGAGAGGGAGGAACGGCCATGCGGCGGTTGGGGGAACTGGAGGCGGAGATCATGGACCGCCTGTGGAAGTGGAAGCGCCCGGCGACAGTCCGCGACATCGTGGACGACATCAACAAGACGCGGCCCCTCGCCTACACCACTGTGCTGACCGTGGCCAACATCCTTCATGCGAAAGGCTGGCTCCTGCGCGAGAAGAAGCAGGGCAGAGCCTGGCTGTACGAGCCGGTCCGCACCCGCGAGGAGTACTCCGCGGCCATGATGGAGGACGCCCTGGGCGCGAGCGAGGACCGTCCGGCGGCACTCGCCCACTTCGTCGGGCAGATGTCCCCCACCGAGGTGGCCGCGCTGCGCGAGGCCCTGAGGACCGCCGGACGGCACACGGACACATGACCGCGGTCCCGGCATTGATCGGCTACGCGGCGGCGGTCGGCCTCCTCGCACCCCGGCTGATGCTGCGCGGCTGGGCCCACCGCTCGCCCGCGCTCGCCGTCTTCGCCTGGCACGCGCTGGCCGTGTCGTTCACGACCGCGGTGGCTCTTGCCGCCTATCACCTGGCCGTCCCGGCCCCACACCGCCACACGGGAGCGGCCGGTTTCCTGCACGCCTGCGGGCCGGCCGACACCCCGGAGAGCGGCGTGTCGACCCCGGGCATCGCGGACGCCCTCGCCATCGCCGTGCCCGCCGCCGTACCGCTGGTTCTCCTGGGATCGTTCGCCTTGGAGGTGGCGCACGCGCGGTGGCGACGCTCGCGCCATCTGCGCGTCCTGGACGTCGTCGGCCGCCACTCGGCAGCGCTGCGGGCCACCGTCCTGGACCATGACCTGCCCACCGCCTACAGCCTGCCCGGCCTGCGCTCCCGGGTCGTCGTCAGCCGGGGCGCCCTGAGCCTGCTCACCGCGGACCAGCTCGACGCCGTACTGGAACACGAGCGCGGCCATATCGCCGGCCGCCACCACCTGGCCCTGGCCGCCGCCGAGGCGTTCGCCCGGACCTTCCGCCGACTGCCGCTGGCCCGGCACGCCAGGGAACAGACCGCGATCCTCCTGGAGATGATCGCTGACGACCGCGCCCTGCGCCGCCAGCCGCGCGCGGTGCTCGCGGCGGCCATGTGCGACATGGCCGCCGCGAAGACACCCCGGGGCGCGTTCGCCATGGGCGGCGCCGACGTACTCATACGGCTCCGGCGCGTACTGGCTCCGCGGCGCCGCCCCCATCCGGCGCTGTCGGCCGCGATGGCCGTCGGTGTGACGGCGGTTCCGGTGCTCCCTTTCCTGGTCGGTTGCCCCCCGGTCCTCGGATAGTTTCCACCGGCCGGTGGAGGGGCGGCGGGCGGTGCCGGGGACCGTCCGCCGCCCGTTTCCCGTCCGTGGCCCCCTCAGGCCGCCGCGGGCCGCGCCCCGGGAGCGGGCATCGCCGCGAGGCGGCCGGTGTGGTGCAGCCCGTACAGCGCGGCGGCGCACGCCAGGCCCAGCGCGAGCAGCGCGCACCACGGCAGCGCGGACATCCCCGCCGCCCGGGCCGCGTCCAGCGCGGCGCCGGTGAGCAGGTTGCCGAGGGTGATGCCCACCCCGCAGATGGTGTTGTACAGCCCGTAGTGAGTGGCCACGAGCCGGTCACCCGAGAGCCGGACGATGGTGTCCATCTCGAAGGGATAGGCGATCATCGTCCCCAGAGCGAGCAACAGCGCCGAGAGCGCGGGCGGAACGGCCGCGAGCAGCCAGCGGCCCACGCCGCCCTCCGGTTCGGGAACGGCGGTCGCGGCCAGCAGCGGCACGAACGCCACGCCCATGGTGAGCAGTCCCCAGGCCAGCGCCCGCCCCGGCGCCATCCGGGCCTTGCACCAGGCCGTGACCTTCGTCTGCCCGAGGATGGTGGCCAGGCCCGAGACGGCGAACAGCAGCGCCACCGCCGCGGTCCCGCCCGCGCCCTGGCCACCGAGGCGGCGCACCTCCAGCGGCAGGGCCAGATAGACCTGGAACGACAGCACATACGAGCCGATCATGGCGACGGAGAAGAGCAGGAACGGCCGGTTGGCCACCACGTCCCGCCACTGCGACCACACGCTCTCGCGCGCGGCGCCCCGACCGCCGTCCTCGGCGTCGTCGGCCCGGCGGGACGGCAGCGCCCGGATCTGGACGACGCTGAGCACCGCGAAGACCGCCGCGGCCGTAAGGCAGGTGACGCGGAAGTCGATGCCGGTCAGCACCATGCCCACCAGCGGGCCGAGCAGGATACCGGCCTGGTAGAAGACGTTGAACAGCGCGAACGCCTCCACCCGGCGCTCCCCCGCGTCCGCTGCGACATACGCCCGTACGGCGGGATTGAACAGCGCTCCGGCGAGCCCGGCGGCCGCCGAGGCCGCGAGCAGCGCGGGCAGGGAGTCCACGAGCCCGAGGGCCGCGAACCCGGCGGTGCGCAGCACGCATCCGGCGACGATCAGCGGCTTGTAGCCGAACCGGTCGGCCAGGGTGCCGCCGACCAGGAACATGCCCTGCTGGCTGAAGTTGCGCACCCCCAGGATCAGTCCGACCAGCCAGCCGGCCAGTCCGAGGGTTCCGGACAGATGGGCGGCCAGGTAGGGCATGAGCATGTAGAAGCCCAGGTTGATGGTGAACTGGTTCACCATCAACAGCTGGACGCTGCGCTCGTAGGAACGCGCCTGCGTGAACAGTGCCTTCACCGGCCCTCCTCCTCGCCGGCGTCCTCGGTGGCGCCGTCGTGGGAGAGGGGGTCGACCACGGTGGTGCACCGGGTCCAGCGGGTCGCCTCCTTCTCGTCGAGGTGACCAATCACCTCCGGTTCGGGTGCCGGGGGCGAGTCGAGCAGACCGTGGGCGGCGCAGTAGTCGTCGTCGTAGACCGTCCCCAGGTAGCGCTGCGGGCCGTCGGGGAAGATCGCCACGATGCGAGTGTCCGCGGGGCTGGTCCGGGCGAGCCAGCCGGCCACCAGGGCGACCGCTCCGACACTCCATCCGCCGGTGGCGTAGTGGGACGCGGCCAGCTGACGGCACGTCCACACCGCCTCCGCCGGGGCCACCCAGTGCACTTCGGAGAACTGGTCGTAGGCGACGTTGCGGGGGTAGATGCTGGATCCCAGTCCGCGCATCAGGCGGGGCCTGGCAGGCTGGCCGAAGATGGTCGAGCCGGTGGTGTCGACCCCGACGACCTTCAGGCCGGGGTAGAGCTGGCGCAGGACCCGGGAGACGCCCGCGGAGTGGCCGCCGGTGCCGACGCTGCACACCAGGGTGTCGATGTGGCCGAGTTCGCCGGCCAGTTCCAGCGCGAGCGGGGTGTAGGCGGCGACGTTGTCGGGGTTGTTGTACTGGTCCGGACACCATGAGCCGGGGTGTTGGTCCCGCAGGCGCCGGACGCGGTCGCGGCGGGCCTGCTGCCAGCCGCCGGTGGGGTGGGGCTCGGATACGACGTTGACCTGGGCGCCGTATGCGGTCAGCAGCCGGTTCATGGAAAGCTCGAGACCCGGGTCGGTGACCAGGGTGACCGGGTGGCCGTAGACCATGCCGGCCAGGGCGAGTCCCAGTCCGAGAGTGCCGCTGGTGGACTCGATGATCCGGCCGCCGGGCCGCAGTTCGCCGCGGGCCCGGGCCCGTTCGACCATGTGCAGCCCGGGGCGGTCCTTGATGCCGCCGGGGTTGAAGCCCTCAAGCTTGGCCCAGAAGCCGCGGCCGGCCGGGGCGAGGGGCTCGGACACCCGCAGCAGAGGGGTGTTGCCGACCAGGTCGGAAATGGCCGACCTTGCGGTGAGCGAACCGGTGTCGGTGGTCGTGGTGGATTGCATCTTCGTGTTTTCTCCGCAGAGCGTGAAAAGTGTCGGGTCGTCTTTGACCGCGTCACGGCCGAGCCGCGGCGGGCTTCCCGATCCGGGGAGGCCCCTCGCGTGCGGTGGCGGGACGGCGGTGGCGGGCATGGCCTAAATGCGCCACCGGCAGACGACGGCGAGTCTGGAAATCCCGGACCGCGCTCGGCTGCCCCGTTCCTCCCGGGGCCGTATCGCCGCGCGGAAGGCCGCCCTGGCCGGCGCCGGGAGCGCACCGGCAGTCGGCGTCAGATCGCGGGACGGCGCCGGTGGCCGCGGCGTGGACAGGCCGGTGAGGCCGAGGGGAGCGCAGGATTCGACGCCGCGCGCCGCCTCGGGTGCGTCCGGGTCCCCGGGGGACGCCGCCGTGGGCGGCCCGGAGGTGGTCTGCGCCATGGCGCGCGGGTCGGCCGGCTCCTTGTGCGGGCCGAGGCAGTCGACAGCGGTCAGCAGCAACCCGCACAACAGAAGCGCGACAACACCGCGATACCACGACGAGCCCGGTAAAAGGGCATGGCGGACGTGGGAGTGGAACGGCAACGGTTCCTCCGCATGACACACCTACCCCGCCCTACGGGAGGGCGTGGGTGGTGAGCAGAAGTGGGCATGGGGGGGGTGGCGGCGCCCGGACCTCTCCGGATCAGCGCCCTTGAGCGGCGCGCCACCGGAAGTCGGGGAGCCGTGAGCCGGAAGCGCCTGACCGGGGCGGCGTATGCGGCATACGCCGGCAGGCCGACGGTACGGCGGAGCCTAGATCCTCAGAACCGCGCGGACGGCGGAGTCCTGGAACGGGCACCTGGCCCAGGACATCGGTGCCCGGCCGGTCGCCTCGAGCGGCGCGATCAGGGCAGCCGGCTCCCGGCCGGGCAACGCCGGGCAGGGAGCTGCCACTCCGGAACCGTGCTGTGGCTGGGCGACCAGACACTCGTGTGCGGGATAGGGAGAGCCGTGGTGGCCGTCGTGGTGGTCACGCGTCACGAACGCACCGTCAGAGGTCTTCTCCGAGGCGGCGGATGCCGTCATGACAGCGCCGCCGTGGCCCACGGAAACACCCTGGCCCGCCGCGATGGTGGCGAGGTGCCTCGTCACGCCCTCCGGGCTCACGCCATGCGCGTACACCAGCCCGAACAGGAGCGCGGCCACCCACAGCAGACGCAGCGGGCGCCCCGAGGGGCGGGACCGCGGCATAACGGAGGGCGACCAGGCCGTAACCATGCCGTGACCTTAGCACTGCCGCGGGAGCACCCGAGAAACACCCCTGAAACATCGCGCCAACCTGCCCGCGCGGCGAACGGAATCGGTCACGTACGGCTGACGCAGGCCATCCGGAGCACATCGGCGCCACGGCCCGGAGGGGACCCCCTCGCCACATGGATCGCCGAATGAGCAGGGGCGGGGCGGGCATTCAGGACCGCCGTCCCCAGGGCGGGGAGCCCGAGCAGCAGCGCGCACGGAAACAGCGACTCGACGCGGGCCGGACCGTCACAGGGGTGCGCCATGGACTCACAGCAGCCACCGTCACCGCCCGAGACGCGGTGATCAGAAGGCTGGATTCCGCCCCATCGGTCGACGGATGCCCCGACCGCGCCGAACTCCCGGACGGACACCGGTCCGCGGTGGCCGCCAGGAACGTGAAGCGCGCAGACGAGCGCATGGGCCACGGCGAACAGCGCCAGACCCAGGAGCAACCCCGCCAGCGGGCCGCACTTCCCCGGCCCTTTCACCACACCCCGGAACATGGCGCCGATGTTAGCCAATTGAGAACGCTATGCACGCATAGTTCACTTTTGAGTGAATCACTCACCCGCCGCCGCACACAGATCGCCGACGTCCCCGCCGCGCTCGCCGAGGCCGCCCGCGTCCTGCGGCCGGGCGGACACCTCTACGCTCAGCCCTCCGTGCGTCATCGGCGTCGCCCGCAAGGGCCACCCGCGAGAAACCACGGAGTGACGCCGGGGGCCACCGCGGCCCCCAGCGTCAGGCAATGGGGATCAGGCCCGATAGGCCACCATCGCCATCATCCCGGCCTCGCCGTGGTAGGCGTTGTGGCAGTGCAGCATCCACTGGCCGGGGTTGTCGGCGTCGAAGACCACGGACAGCTTCTTCTTCGGCAGCACGATCGCGGTGTCCTTACGCGGGCCGGCCTTCCCGAGCTGGTAGGTGTGGCCGTGCAGATGCATCGGGTGCCACATCTGCGTGCTGTTGACGAAGTCCAGCCGGACCCGCTGGCCCTCCTCGACCGTGATCGGGTCGGCCGTCGGGTTACGCATGTCGTATGCCTTGCCGTTGATGGCCCAGTTGTACTTGGCCATGCCGCCGGTCAGCTCGATCCGGTGCACCCGGTCGACCTTCTTCGAGGGCAGCCGGACGCCGTCCGCCGCCCGGAGCCGGGACGCCGTCATGATCATGCCGTTCAGCTCCTTCGGCCGTACGGTCGCTTTCGGCGCACCGCCGGAGCCGGTGCGGACCAGGGCCATGGCGGTCGCGTTCTTGCCCTCCGCGAGCGCGACGAGCGGGAAGACGCCGTCGGCGAGGGTGACCAGGACGTCGTAGCGCTCCCCCATACCGATCAGCAGGGCGTCGGCCTGTTCGTGCTCGACGGGGAAGCCGTCGGTGTGGGTGACGGTCAGCCTGTGGCCGCCGAGCGCGACGCGGTAGGCGGTGTCGCCACCCGCGTTGATGATCCGGAGGCGGACCCGCTTGCCGGGCTTGCCCCGGTACACGTCCGGGTCGGCCGGCACGCGGCCGTTGATCAGGTGGTACGGGTACTTCACATCGCCGGCGTCGCCGCCGAGCAGCTCGCTCTCCGCGCCCATCAGCATGAACTTCATCGACATGCCGTCGCCGGAAGCGGACGGCGAGTCACTCGTCCCGGCCGTGCCGCCGCCCATGTCCATGCCGTCCATGCCGTGGCCGCCCGAGTGCATCCCGTCCATGCCCCGCTTCACCTCGGCGAAGACCTGGTCGGGGGTGCCGGTGACGCCGTCGACCCAGTCGTCCAGGACCACGACCCACTCGTCGTCGTACGACAGCGGCTCCTTCGGGTCCTCGACGATCAGCGGGGCGTAGAGACCGCGGTCGAGCTGGACACCGACGTGCGGATGGAAGAAGTACGTCCCCGGGGCGTCGGCGATGAAGCGGTAGGTGTGGTTGGCTCCGGACCGCACGGCCGTCTGGGTGACCGGGGGAACGCCGTCCATGTCGTTGCGCATGGCGATGCCGTGCCAGTGGATGGACGTGGCGGTCCGGTCCGGCAGCTGGTTGGAGAGCTCGGCAGCCACGGTGTCGCCCACCGACACCCGGAGCTCCTTTCCGGGGGTCCGGCCGGAGAAGGCCCAGCTCCTGGCCATGACACCGGCGCCGAGGTCCAGCGTGGCGGGCGCGGCGGTCAGGGTCGTCCGGTGCACCCTGCCGGTGCCGGCGCGCTTCTTCTCGGCGGCGGCGACCGCCGCACCGGACGGCTGGACCAGCTTGGGGGCGCTCCCGGAGCCCTCCCCGGAGCCGCTGCACGCGGCGAGCGCTCCCGCGCCCGCGAGGCCGAGCCCGGCCAGCAGGACGGAACGACGGTTGATGCTGTTCATGGGGATGGTGTCCTCTTCTCGACATGCCTTCTGTTCGGTCGCGTGCGGGCACGGCTGTTCGCGCGCGGGCGCGCGGACGGCCGTGGGGCGGCCTACAGGAGCAGTCGGGAGAGAACGGAGAGATCGGGCGGGGCGCGGCTCACGGTGCCGGGGACATCGCGCCCGGCCGGAGCGGCGCGGGTGTCGCGGCCGACCCCGACACGGAGTTCGGCGGGCGGGGCGATTTTGACCACGTCGACACCGGCGGTCGCGCAGTGCTGCATGGCCATGCCCGGACAGGGGCCGACGTCGCTGTCCGCGACCGGAGCGGCGGGCCACGCGGCGCTGCCGTGCCCCGTCGCGTCCAACGGCGTCGCAGTGGCGGGCGCGTGGCCCATGCCCGGCATCCCGCTCATGGCGGTCGCGTGCGCCGGGGCGGAGACGGCGGCCGTCTCGTGGTGGACGAGCACGACGAGCGCGGCGAACAGCGCGATGACGGCGACCCGCGTCCAGCGGACCGCGCCACCACGGGCGCGGATCCGCCGAGTGCCCGCTGTCGTCATCGCTTCCGTCCGTGTTTCCGGTGGGTGTCGCCGCCAATATACCCCGCGGGGGTAAGACGGGCTCACCCGCTGAACATTCTCCTAAGCCACTACGTACTAAGAGCATCAGTAGTTGAGGGGGACGGGAAAGGGTGATGATGGAGACCTTGGCTCTGAGCTGGTCCGTGGCGGCGATCGCCGCACTGGTGGCCGCCGTCAGCATGGTCCGGGTGGCGACCACCAGCGGCGAAACCCGCTTCGCGGCGGGGAGCGATCTACTGATGGGCGTGTGCATGGCCGTCATGGCGCTGCCCGCGACGACGGCCTGGTACGCGGGGTACGGCATGTGGTGGGCCACCGCGTTCGCCCTCCTGGGGCTCGGCGGCGTGGCGATGGCCGTCAAACACACCCGTGAGTGCGGCTGGAGCCACGGCCGCCACTGGGTACACCTCATCGTCGGCAGCGCCGGAATGGTGATCATGACGCTCGCCATGACGACCACATCCTCGGGGCCGGTGCTCGCACTGGGCGGTTCTTCGATGGCCGGGATGCCTGGAATGGAGAACATGCCGGGCATGGAGAACATGCCGGGCATGGAGCCGGCGCCACGCGACACCGGATCGGGGCACGACATGGGGTCGATGCCCGGGATGAGCATGCCGGGCATGACCGCCGCCGACACCACCACCGCCTCGGCTTCGGGCTCCGTCTGGCGTTTCGTGATCGCGGGGCTCGCCGTGTACTTCCTGCTGTCGATCGGCGCGTCCGTGTGGGCCCGGGTCCGGGGCACCGGCCGCAGGCGTCCGATCGGCCGCGAGGGCGGCCGGGGTCGCGGCTGGGGTCGCTGGCTGCTCGCCATGCCGGACACGGTTGTGGTGTTCCTGGCATCGCTGACCCTCTCGGTGTGGGACCGGGCCAGGGCGACGGAACGGGGAAGCCACGGCCGTCGGCGCAGGCTCGGCGCGGCGCCTGACGCGGCCCTGGCCGCTCATATCGGCATGGGCGGAGCCATGTCCGCGATGCTGCTCATGATGGTGGCGTGACGGGCTTCACCTCACGCGGCGTGGGTCATGTGTCGTCAGCGGCGCTCATGGCGGCCGTGTCGAAGGACACCTCGCCGCTGAGGTAGCGCTTCGGAGAGGTGCCGACGGTCCGGCGGAACGCGGCGAGAAACGCGCTCGGGGTCGCGTATCCCACGGCGTGTGCGACACGGGACACCGGCCGGCCCTCGGCGAGGAGGGGCAGCGCGGCGCGCAGCCGCGCATGGGTGCGCCAGCGGTCGAAGCTCATGCCGGTGTCCTGGACGAACAGCCGGGTCAGGGTGCGTCGGCTCGCACCGGCGGCCCGTGCGTGCGCATCCAGACCACGGCGGTCGGAGGGATCGGCGAGCAGGGCGTCGGCCACGGCGCGCACACGGTCATCGACGGGCCGCGGCACGTCGATGGGCAGGGCGGGCAAGGGACGGAGCAGGTCCGGCAGGACCGCCTCGGCGCGCAGCCGCGCGTCGTCGGCGAGGTCCTCGCGACCGAGGTAGGTGATGAGGTGGGCGAGCAGCCCGTCGACACCGACCGGCATGGGTTCGGTCCAGTCCAGACCGCACCGCGCGTGCGCGACATAGACGCTGCAGAGGACCGCCTCGCGGGTCGCGCCGGCCCGGTGGACCACCCCGGCCGGCACCCACAGCGCCCGGGTCGGCGGCAGCACCCAGTAGGTGTCGTCCACGGCGACGCCGAGCACACCGCGCCGCGTCCAGGCCAGCATGTGGTGTTCCGGATGGCTGTGCGCGGAAATCCACTCCCCCGACAACAGCGGAAACTTCCCGACGACGATCGCGCCGACCCCCGGTGGGACGGCACGCGAGACTTCCTCGGTCATGCGGCACAGCGTATGGCCTCAACGCGATATGACATGGCCTCATGGCGGATGGTGGCCAACTCGGCCCGTCCATAGCGTCGTCGTATGCCGATCACACCTTCGCGCCCAGCGCGCCGCCCCGGTACTCATCCGCAGCCGAACCCTGCGGGACGGCCGTCATGACCGCCACGCCTCAGGCCCGGACCACGGCCGCGAACCGTCGCCGGCTCGCGCTCGTCGTGCTGTGTTTCGTGCAGTTCATGCTCGTCCTGGACGACACGGTGGTGAACGTCGCTCTGCCCAGCATCCGGAGCGAGCTCGGCTTCGGCGCCGCGGGGCTGGCCTGGGTCGCGGGCGCGTACTACCTCGCCTTCGGCGGGCTGCTGTTGCTGTTCGGCCGCGCGGCCGACCTGCTGGGCCGCCGGCGCGTCTTCCTCGGCGGCGTGGCGCTGTTCGGCGCCGCGAGCCTGTTCTGCGGGCTGGCCCAGGAACCCTGGCAGCTCGTCACCGGGCGGTTCGTCCAGGGTGCGGGCGCGGCCATGGCCGGCCCGGCCGCGCTGTCACTGATCACCCTGCTGTTCCCCGGCACCGAGGAGCGGGCCAAGGCGCTCGGTGTGTGGGGCGGCATCGCGGGGCTGGGCGGCACGATGGGCCTGGTGATCTCCGGCGCCCTGACCGGTTTCACGTCCTGGCGCTGGATCTTCCTGATCAACCTGCCGGTGGCCGCCGTGGCCCTCGCGCTCGTCCCCCGGCTGGTCGCCGAGAGCCGGGCTCCCGGCCGGGTACGTCCGGACTTCCCCGGAGCGGTCCTGGGCACCGGCGCCCTGCTGTCCCTGGTCTACGGTCTGACCCGGGCCGGGGAGTCGGGCTGGGGCGACCCGCTCTCCGTCACGCCCGTGATACTCGCCGTCGCCCTGGCCCTCGCCTTCCTCGCGGTGGAGTCCCGTACGGCCGAGCCACTGGTGCCGCTCTCGTTCCTCTCCTTCCGCACCCGGGCCGTCGCCAACGCCGCGACGCTGCTGTTCTCCGCGGCCTTCTACGCGATGGCGTTCCTGCTGATGGTCCACCTCCAGACGGTGCTCGACTACGGCCCGCTCACGGCCGGAGTCGCGTATCTGCCCTACGGCGCAGGCATCCTCACGGGGATATGGCTCTCGTCCCGTGCCGTCATCGGGTTCGGGGTGCGCCGGACCCTCGTCGGGTCGTTCCTGATCTGCTCGGCCGGCCTGCTGCTGCTCTCCGGAGTGGCGCCGAGCGACGGCTACGCCTCCGGGGTGCTGCCGGGCATACTCGTCACCAGCCTGGGCTCCGGGCTGAGCCTGCCCGCTCTCACCGTCGCGGCGGTGACGGGCACCACCGAGGAGAACGCCGGGCTCGGCTCGGCCCTGCTGAGCTCGGTCCAACAGGTCGGCGGCGCGGTGGGGCTGGCGGTCCTGGTCGCCCTGGCCACCCGGCGCAGCGAGGCCCTGACCGCGGAGCGGGGCCCCGAGCACGCCGCCACGGAGGGCTTCTCCCTCGCCCTGACCGTCGCGGCCGCCCTGCTCGCGCTCGGCGCCGTCCTCATAGCCGCCCTGCTCGGCAAGGACCACCGACGAGAACCCGCGCTCGAGGCCGACCGGGCGTGATGTGTGCTCCGCTCCTGGTGTCAGTGCACGTGGGGGCCGCCGGACGGCCGCGGCTTGCCGCGCGGTACGAGGAGCAGGGCGACGGGCAGGCTCGCGGCGGCCACGATCGCGCTGAGCGTGAACGCGTCCGTGAAGCCGTCGATCGCTCCGCGCTCGATACCGGCCGCGGCGACGGTGGACATCACGGCCACCCCGACCGAACCGCCCACCTCGTGGAAGGTGTTGACGACCCCGGAGGCGAGCCCCGCCTCCTCGTGGGCGACCATCGCGAGCGCGGTGGTGGTGGCGGTGACGAAGACCGCGCCGATGCCGAGCGAGGCGACGGCCAGCCCGGGCAGCAGCCTCGCGTACACGCTGCCGTCGGCCGGCAGCCACGCCAACGGCACGGTCCCGGCCGCCGCCACCGCCATGCCCGCCACGGCCGTCGGACGGCTGCCGATCCGGCCCACGAACCGCGACCCGAGGTGGGCGCCGAGGCCGGTGGCCACGGCCACCGGCAGGAACACCAGCCCGGTCTTCAGCGCGTCGAGTCCGCGTATCCCCTGGAGATAGACCGAGCCGAGGAAGAAGAACGCGATCAGCAGCGCGGTGGCGACGAGCATCAGGAACGCCCCCGCGACCACCGGGCGCCGGGTGAACATCCGCGGGTCCATCAGCGGGGACCGGGCGGCGCGTTCGACGACGACGAACACCGCGTACAGGACGAGCGCCGCGAGCAGCGGCAGTACGGCGGTGACATCGCCCCAGCCCGCGTCCCCCGCCTTCACCAGGCCGTAGATGAGCGACGCGGTGCCCGCGGTGACCAGCACGGCGCCGGGCACGTCGAGCCGGACGGGCTGGGGCGCCCGGCGCGGGAGCAGCGCCGGCAGGGTGGCGAGCGCGAGAACACCGACGGGGACGTTGAGGTAGAAGACCCATTGCCAGCCGGGCCCGTCGGTCAGGACGCCACCGAGCAGGACGCCGAAGGCCGACCCGGTGCCGCCGATCGCCGCCCACACCCCCAGGGCCTTGTTCCGCTCCTCGCCCAGGAAGGTCGTGGTGACGACGGACAGGGCCGAGGGCGACAGCAGCGCGGCGCCGACGCCCTGGCAGATCCGCCCGGCGAGCAGCGTGGTGGCGTCCGTGGCGACCCCGGTGAGCAGGGACGCCGCGGTGAACACCGCGAGCCCGGCGAGCACCGTGCGATGGGCGCCGAGCGCGTCCGCGAGGCGGCCGCCGAGCAGCATCAGCCCGCCGAAGCAGAGCGTGTAGGCGGTGACGACCCAGGTGAGCGTCTCGCGGCCGAGATGGAGGTCGGCGGCCATGTCGGGCAGGGCGACGTTCACGACGGTGACGTCCAGGATGAGCATGAACTGGGCCAGGCAGAGCAGCGCCAGCATCAGCCATCGGCGCGGCGGGACTTCCTCGTGGGGCGCGGGCGGATGCTGCGCGTGGGCGGTGTGGTGAGAGTGGCTCATGACGATTCCTCCGTACGGGCCTGACGCACGCGATGCGCGGACACATGAACTGTACGGTTCAGTTCAACTGAACTCAACCGTACAGTTCAGATGCCGGGTAGACTCATGCCATGAGCCCCGAGACGGTCAGGACACCCGCGAAGCAGCCGCCCGCCGGGCCACGCGCCGAAGCCAAGCGGCGGGCCATCGTGACGGCCGCCCGCGCACTGTTTCTGCGCGAGGGCTTCGAGGTGAGCGTCGATCTGATCGCCGCGCGCGCGGGCGTGTCCAAGGTGACCGTCTACAACCACTTCGGCAGCAAGGAAGCCCTGTTCATCGGGGTCGTCAAGGACTCGCTGGACGCGCCGCTCAGCGGCGACCTGGTCGCGGCGATCGACGGACTCGCCGACTCGGACGACCTGCGGGCGGCACTCGTCACCGTGGCCCGGGCCTGGGTGGACGGCATCCACGCCGACCCGGACATCCTCGCCCTGCGGAACGTGGTCGCCCGGGAGCTGCACCGCTTCCCCGAACTCGGCGCCGTGTGGCACCAGTCCGGCCCCGAGCACCACCACCCCGCCGTGGCGGGAGCGCTCCGGAGACTGGACGAGGACGGCCGGCTCGCCATCCCCGATATCGAGGTGGCCCTCCTCCAGCTGTACTCGCTCCTGGTCTTCCCGCACCTCGTCTTCAGCGCCTACGGCGCCGACGTCGACGACGGCCTCACCGACCGCCTGATCGCCGGCGGCGTCGACATGTTCCTCGGCCACTACGCACCGCGATCCGCCCGGCCATCGATTTGACGCCCGAAGTGTCGAGCGTTGTGCTGGGTACGGAAGGGAACGGACGTGGCCAGGAGCCCGGCGGCCGAGGCGGGCGTCATCCAGCTCGCCACGCCCAGCCTGGGAAATCGCAGCTACTTGATCACGGATGGCGCGGTCGCGGTCGCCGTGGACCCGCAGCGTGACATCGAGCGGATCACGGCCGCGCTCGACGCGGGGGCGCTTCGGCTCGGGGCGGTGGTGGAGACCCATCTGCACAACGACTACGTCACGGGCGGTCTGGAACTGGCCCGACGCCGCGGTGCCGACTATGTGGTGCCGACGGGTCCGAAGCTGGGCTTCGACGCCGTAAGGGCGGGCGACGGGGACGAGTTCCGGGCCGGGGAGCTGCGGATCCAGGTGATCGCCACCCCCGGCCACACCGACCATCACCTCGCGTACGCGTTCGCGCCCTGCGACGGGGCGCCACGGCTCGTCTGCACCGGCGGCTCGGTGCTGTACGGGACGACCGGGCGCACGGACCTGATGGGGGCGGAGCTCGCCGAGCCGCTGGCCCGCCGCCAGTACCGGTCGGCCCGCCACCTGGCCGAGGTGCTGCCCGATGAGACCGTGATCCTGCCGACCCACGGCTTCGGGAGCTTCTGTGCCGCGGCGACGGCCGGTGCGGTCGAGCGTTCGACGATCGGCTCGGAGCGCGCCGCCAATCCCGTGTTCAACCTGGACGAGGAGGCCTTCGTCTCCGGCGCGCTGGCCGGTCTCGAGCCCTTCCCCGCGTACTACCGCCGGATGGCCGCGATCAATGCCGCCGGGCCGGCCCCCGTGGCCGGCCTCGGCGCTCCCCGCCCCGCGGACCTGACCGAGGTGGCCACCCGCATCGCGGCCGGGGAGTGGGTGGTGGACGTACGGCCGCGGGCGGACTTCGCGCACACCCATCTGCGGGGCGCCGTGAACATCGACGCCCGCGGCGCCTTCGCCACCTATCTGGGCTGGCTGGTGCCGTTCGACGGACCGCTCACCCTGCTGGCCACCGACGCCGAACAGCTCGAAGCCGCCCGGAGGGAGCTCCTCAGGATCGGCTTCGACCATCCCGCGGCCGTCGCCACCGGTAACCCGCTGGAATGGGCAGGCCCCCGGTGGCTGGCCTCCTACCCGCGCACGGACTTCGCCACCCTGGCCACCGCCCTGGCCGGGCGGCCGGTGGAGGTGCTGGACGTCAGGAGCGGCGGCGAGTGGCGGCGCGGACATCTGCCCGGCGCCCGCCACATACCGCTGCCCGAGCTGCCCCGCGCCCTTCCCGCCCTGCCGGACGCCGAGATCTGGGTGCACTGTCACAGCGGCTTCAGGGCCGCGATCGCGGCCTCCCTGCTGGCCGCCGCGGGACATCAGGTCGTACTCGTCGACGACACCTTCGAACACGCGCAGCCCGAACGGGCGGGATCACACTGAATCAGCCCGGGGACGAGGCGACTTGCACGCGGTGGCTTTCGTCGTCCGAGAGGAACGCCGCCAGTTCCCGCCCCTCCTCGGCGACCGCGGCGTGTTCTGCCGGGGAGAAACCGCGCAGCGGGGCGACGACCACGGTGTCGGCCTTGACGCTCCACGTCGCGGCGACGCGCCCGTCGACCAGCACGACACGCTCGCCGGCGACCGAGAGGCCGCGGTGGGCGTCGTCGATGATCCGGCCGCGGTCGTGGTAGCCGAGGATCGCGTTGTCGAAGGCGGGCAGAAACCGCACCGGAGCGGGGGTGTCGGGGTCGGGGCGAGGCGCGCCGGGGAGGTCGAGCAGCTCGCGGCCCCGCTCGTCGCGAAAGGTGACCAGCTCCTCGCGGATCGCGGCCACCGCGGCGGGGAGTCCGGCCAGGCCGCACCAGGCGCGCAGATCCGCCGAGGCCGCGGGGCCGTACGCGGCCAGATAGCGCCGTACCAGCGCCTGGCCGACCGGGTCGGAGCCATCCGGGGCGAGCGGGTCGGGCTTTCGCCCCAGCCAGGAGGAGAGCAGGACGTTGCGCACCCCCGCCTTGGTGCGCCACAGCCCGCGAGGCGGTGTCTGCACCACCGGGACGAGTGCCGCGACCAGCATTTCGCCCAGCGCCCGCGGTTGCGGCGCCGGCCGGTGCGGGGCGACCACCCGCACCAGCTCGGCCATCGTGCGGGGCTCGCCGTCGGCCATCACCGCCCGGCCCGCCTCGCCGAGTTCGTCGAGGTCGATCCCCTCGAACTCACGGCGGTAGGTCCCGAGCACCCGTTGGCGCAGCATGGCGTCATGGCGGGATCGCCAGGCCAGGACGTCGTCGGCGGTGAGGAGATGGACGGTGCGGCGCATGAGATGGGTCCGCACCACGCTCCGCCCCGTCAGCAGCTCCGAGAGGACCGCCGGGCCGAAGGCGCGCAGCCGCGACCAGAGCCCGACGAACGGCTCCTGCGGCTCCTGTGCCTGCATGCCGCACAGGTGGGCGACGGCGTCCAGGGCCGGTAGGTCGGCGCGATCGAGCAGCAACTGCCGGGCGAGCGTCGCGCGGCCCAGGGCCCGGTTGTCCAGAACGGTCACCGTCAGCTCGACTTCCGCCCGTCGAGGGCCTCGCGCAGGATGTCCGCGTGCCCGGCGTGCTGGGCGGTCTCGGCGATGACGTGCATCAGCACCCGGCGCACGCTCCGCACCGCTCCCGGCTCGTTCCAGGGCGCCTCCGGCAGTGGGTGCGTCGCCGACAGGTCGGGCACGGTGGCGATGATCTCCTCGCTCCGGGCGGCGACCCGCTCGTAGCCCTCGAGGATCCCGGCCAGTGTCTCGCCGGGGAGCATCTGGAAGTTGTTCCGGTGGTCGATCGCCCACTGCGGGATCTCGCGTGCGGTACCACCCGCGAGATCCGCCCAGGTGACGCCGTCGGGCAGGTCGTAACGCAGCGCCGACGGGCCATCGGCCACAAAGCGCAGCCATCCCTCCTCGATGGATGCGACGTGTTTGATCAGCCCGCCCAGGCTCAGCTCGCTGACCGTCGGGCGCTTGGCGGCCTGCTCGTCGCCGAGCTCGCGCACCGTGTTGGTCAGAGCGGATCGCGCGGCGGCCAGCTCGGCGAGCAGGTCGGCCCGCTCGCCGTCGAGGGCTGCGGGGGGCGTGGTGGTGGCAGTCACGGTGTTCGGGTTCCTTCTGGTCGTTCTCGTTCCGGCAGGGACAACCGTGGCAGGGGAAGAGGTCAGGGTGTGGCCGCTTCTCCGGGCACCATGGGCCTCATGCCGAAAACCTCAGCGCGACTGCTGTCCCTGCTCTCCCTGCTCCAGGCGCGCCGGGACTGGCCGGGCCGGTTGCTGGCGGAGCGGCTGGAGGTCAGTCCGCGCACCGTGCGCCGCGACATCGACCGCCTGCGCGAGCTCGGCTACCCGATTTTCACCACCAAGGGCCCGGACGGGGGCTACCGGCTGGAGGCGGGCACGGAACTGCCGCCGCTGCTGTTCGACGACGACCAGGCCGTGGCCCTCGCCGTGGCGCTCCGGACCGCCGCCGCCACCGCCGGTGTCGGCATCGAGGAGGCCGCGGCCCGCGCGCTGAACACCGTCCGGCAGGTGATGCCCGCGCGGCTGCGTCACCGTGTCGACGCCCTGCGGGTCACCGCCGTCGAGAGCCCCGGGGCCCGGCCGAATCCGCAGGTCGACCCCCGGGTGCTCATGACGCTCAGCGCGGCCGTGCGCGCCCGCGAGGTGCTGCGCTTCGACTATGCCCCCGCGTATCCGCCGGGAGCCGCCGACGCCGGACTCGCCGCCGCGGCTCCGCCGCGCCGGGCGCAGCCACACCACCTCGTCACCTGGGGCGGGCGCTGGTATCTCGTCGCCTGGGACCTCGACCGCGACGACTGGCGCACCTTCCGCGTCGACCGGATCGCCCCGCGCACCCCGACGGGGCCCCGCTTCACCCCGCGCGACCTGCCCGGAGGGGACGTGGCCGCCTTCGTCGCCGACCGGTTCCGGGGCTCCGACGGGTCCGGCGGCTGGCCCTGCCGCGGCGAGGTGATCCTCGACCTGCCCGCCCGCGAGGTGTCCGGCCACGCCCACGACGGGGTCGTCGAGGAACTCGGCCCGGACCGCTGCCGGCTCGTGCTGGGCTCGTGGTCATGGCCCGCGCTGGCCGCCGCCATCGGCAGGTTCGACGCCGGTATCGAGGTCATCGGGCCGGCCGAGCTCAAGGACGCCTTCGCGCGCCTGGCCCGCCGCTACGCCGACGCCGCGTCAGCGCACTCCGCGTCAGCGCTCTCCGCGGATCGGCGCCGTGGCCGGGTAGTTGCTGTCTCCCCCGCCGATGGTCAGGAAGAGCGGTGCGATCAGCGGGGCGAGGAACTGGGGCAGTGAGTTGGCGATAGCTGCTGGAGCTGTCCATTCGGCTCGCTACGCTCTTCGCCACCGACCAGTGAGCGGTGCACCCGGCACCGGGCCGGTCAGGCCGCGGAGCGCAGCTCCCCCTCGACGCGGGAGACGGCCCGGTTCAGGTGGCGCTACCGGGAGTTCGAGCAGCAGCTCCTCGTCCCGCTGTGGACCGAGATCGGTGAGCTGATGCCGGCCCACCCCTCCTCCCGGGCCCTGCCGCACCTGTGGCGCTGGAACGACCTGCTTCCCTCGGCCGAGCGCGCGGGGCGGCTGGTCCCGGTCGGCCGGGGCGACGAACGCCGCACCATCGCGCTGGCCAACCCGGGGCTCGGCGTTCAGCCGTTCGCGACGCCGACGCTGTGAGCGGCGATCCAGTACCTCAACCCCAACGAGGACGCGCCGGTCCACCGCCACACCCAGCACGCCTTCCCCTTCGTGGTCGAGGGCGAGGGGGGGTGGACCGTGGTCGACGGCGACCCGGTGGCCATGCGGCGCGGCGACTTCCTGCCGCAGCCCGGCTGGCACTGGCACGCCCACCTCAACCACAGCGACCGCCCGATGGCCTGGATCGACGGGCTGGACATCCCGTTCCAGCACTACACTGTGGTCCCACCCCGGGCTGCGCCCGCTGACCCATCTGCACCCCACCCCGGCCACACCGCTGCTGGCCTACCGGTGGGAACACACCGACGACGCGCTCCGCGAGCAACTGGCCCTGGAACGCGAGGGCCACGACGTGACCGTCGAGCCCGGCCACGCCGCGGTGCGCTACACCAACCCGACCACGGGCGGCGACGTCATGCCGACGCTGCGCACCGAGTTCCACCGGCTGGCCCCGGACACCGCGACGGCCACCCGGCGCGAGGTCGGCTCCTCGGTGTTCCAGGTGTTCGACGGCACCGGCGAGGTCACGGTCGGCGCGTCCCGCTGGACCGTCGAGCGCGGCGACCTGTTCGTCGTCCCCTCGTGGCAGCCGCTCACCGTGGCGACCGAGCGGGGACTGGACCTGTTCCGGTTCTCCGACGCGCCGATCTTCGAACGACTGCATCTCCACCGCTCCCACCAGGGAGGCGACCGAGCATGAAGCTGGCGACCGTACGCGCCGAGGGCGGGTTCCGCACGGTGCGTGTCGAGCCCGACGGCCATGTCGACATCGGCCCCGGCGACGTGGGCGAGTTGCTCACCCGGGCGGACTGGCGGACGGTCGCGGCAGCCGCCACCGGCGACCTCCTGCCGATCGAGCCCGCCCGGCTCGCCCCGGTCGTCCCCCGCCCCGGCAAGATCGTCTGTGTGGGGCTCAACTACCGTACGCACATCACGGAGATGGGCCGCGATCTGCCCGAGTTCCCCACGCTCTTCGCCAAGTTCCCCGAGGCGCTGATCGGCCCGAACGACCCGCTGCCCCTGCCGCCCGAGTCCGACGCGGTGGACTGGGAGGCCGAGCTCGTCGTGGTCGTCGGCCGGCGCGTCCGGCGCGCCGACCGCGCCACCGCGGCGGCCGCCATCGCCGGATACACCATCCTCAACGATGTGACCTTGCGCGACTGGCAGTTCCGCACCCGCGAGTGGCTCCAGGGCAAGACCTGGGAGGACACCACTCCGCTCGGCCCCTGCCTGGTCACCCCGGACGAGCTGGCCCCCGACGCCGAGATCAGCTGCACCCTCGACGACGAGGTCGTCCAGAAGTCCACCATCGGTGATCTGCTCTTCGACCCGGCCGACCTGATCGCCTATGTGTCGACCATCGTCACCCTCGACCCGGGCGACCTGATCGCCACCGGCACCACCGGAGGGGTGGGTCACGCGCGCGAACCACCGCGCTGTCTGCGGGACGGCCAGCGCCTGGTCACCCGCATCGAGGGCATCGGCGAGCCGGTCACCCCGGTGCGGCGCGCGGAACCGGACACCGCGTCATGAGCGCCACCGCACCGGTGACGTATCTGCGCTGGATGGCGCAGGGGCACGAGTACTTCACCGCCCGCCTCGAAGCCATCGGCGATGAGCGGCTGGACGGGCCGAGCGCCCTGCCCGGCTGGTCCGGCGGACACCTGCTGTCCCACGTCGGCCACAACGCGACGGCGCTGGCCCGGCTGGCGCACTGGGCGGCCACCGGGGAGCCGACGCCGATGTACCCGAGCCCGTCCGCCCGCGCCGAGGAGATCGAGTCCGGCGCGCGATGGCCGGCGAGCCGGCTGCGCGACTTCGTCGAGGAGGAACAGGAACACCTGGACACCGCGCTCGACAAGATCACCGACGAGGGGTGGCGGGCCGAGGTGGTCACGGCCCAGGGCCGGACCGTGCCCGCGGCCACGATCCCCTGGCTGCGCTGTCGCGAGGTGTGGATCCACGCGTGCGATCTGCCGGACGGCGGCGACTTCACGGCCCTCCCCGACGCTCTGCTCGACGCGCTGATCGGCGACGCCCTGACTCGCCGGCGCGGCACGCAGGGGGTCGAGTCGGACGTGCGGGCCACCGACCGCGAAACCGGCGGCGCCCACGAGGCCGGTGGCGCGGCGGTCCGCGTCGAGGGACGCGCCGCCGATCTCGCGCGGTGGCTCACCGGCCGCGGGCGGGCCCAGGGCCTGCACACCACCACGGGGGCGCCGCTGCCGCAACTGCCGCCCTGGCTGTGACCCGAGGCGTGCCCGGCCGCTGGGCGACCCGGTCGGGCTGCCTCCGGATTTCGCGGAAGTTTCTCTTCCGTCCAAGACCTTGGCATGTCCCGCATCACTGTTTATGGTTCAGTGCAATGCTACACAGCACTGGAGATGCGAATGGATGATCGGGATTCCCTGGACCGATCCCCGCGTGACGCCGTCGGCCGGACCGGCGCGGTGGCTCCGCTGGCCCCCGGAGAGGTGACACCCCTGGGCGGCTCACGGGTGCGGATCACCGGGGGGCTGCTGGCCGACTGGCAGCGGCGCAACCGCGAGGCCACCGTGCCGCACACGCTCGAACAGCTCGAGAAGGCGGGCAACCTGGAGAACCTCCGTCGTCTGCTGCCCACGAAGCTCGCGGAGAATGAGCAGGTCAGGCCCTATCAAGGCCGGTATCCGTTTCTGGACACCGACCTCTACAAGACCCTGGAGGGGCTGGCCTACGAACTGGCGCGGCCGGACGAGGGCGGCGACCTGGAGCGGCAGGTGATGCGGGACTTCTACGAGGAGACCGTGGGGCTGCTGGAGCGTGTCCAGGCCCCGGACGGCTACCTCAACTCCTTCTTCCAGGACCCCGACTGTGCCAAGGCCCCCTGGGAAGATCTTGCATGGGGCCATGAAATGTACAACCTCGGTCACCTCGCACAGGCCGCGGTCGCCGCCCACCGGCAGCTCGGCGACCGACGCCTGCTGGATGTGGCCATCCGCTTCGCGGACCTGGTGGTGGAGCGCTACGGGCCGACGGGCGAGGAGGCGGTCTGCGGCCACCCCGAAGTCGAGATGGCTCTGGTGGAGCTCTACCGGGAGACCGGCGACGAGAGATATCTGACCCAGGCCCGGCTGTTCGTGGACCGCCGCGGCCGCGGCACCGTGGTGTCACGGGTCTTCGGCTCCCAGTACTTCCAGGACCATGTGCCGCTGCGCGAACTCCCGTCGGTCACCGGACACGCGGTGCGGATGACCTACCTGGCCGCGGGCGCCGCCGATGTGTACCGGGAGACCGGCGACCGGGAACTGCTCGACGCGCTGCGGCGGCTGTGGGACGACATGGTGGCCACCAAGCTGTATGTGACGGGCGGGCTGGGCAGCCGCCACTCCGACGAAGCCGTGGGCGACCGCTACGAACTCCCCTCCGAGCGCTCCTACAGCGAGACCTGTGCCGCCATCGGCACCATGCAGTGGGCCTGGCGGATGTTCCTGGCCACCGGTGACGCCCACTACCCCGACGTCCTGGAACGCGTCCTGTACAACGCGTTCGCGGTGGGCCCCGCGGCGGACGGGCGCGCCTTCTTCTACGACAACCCGTTGCAGCGGCGCGCCGACCACGACCAGCGCAGCGGCGCCGAGGAGGGCGGTGAGGCACTGCGCCGGGCCTGGTTCGGCTGTCCCTGCTGCCCTCCCAATGTGGTGCGCTGGATGGCCCAGCTCGCCGACTTCCTGGTCGCCGAGCGCGCCGGAGAACTGCTGGTCGCAGGGTATGCGCAGGCTCATGTGGACGGGACGGAGGTCGCGCTGGACATGGCGACCGGCTATCCCTGGGACGGCGAGGTACGGCTCACCGTGCGCCGGGCGCCCGACCGGCCGTACCGGATCTCGCTCCGGGTGCCCGGCTGGGCGGACGCCGGGCGGATCCGGCTCACGGTGGGCGACGAGGCCGTGGCCGGGGAGGTGCCGGCCGGGACCGCGGTGGACGGCTGGCTCACCGTCGAACGGCTCTGGCGCCCGGGTGACGAGCTGCGGCTGAGCCTGCCCATGCCGGTCCGCGGCCATGTCTCCCATCCCCACCTGGACGCGACGCGTGGCGCGGTCGCGGTGGCCCGCGGCCCGCTGGTCTACTGCGTGGAGCAGCAGGACTGCCCGGCCGGCGTCGACGACGTGGTGATCGGCGCGGAACACCTCGCGGCCGCCGGGACCGTCGTCGCCCCGGAGGCCGACGGCGGCGGTCCGGCGGGGACGGTGCTGATCCGGGTGGCGGCGGATGTCGCGCCGCCGCGGTCACCGGAGTTGTATCCCGTGCTCACGGCCGGACCGCGAGAAGCCTCCCCCGACACCGACACCGACACCGACACCAGCACCGCTGACATGCTGCTCGTTCCGTACTTCGCGTGGGGCAACCGAGAGCCCGGCCCCATGCGCGTGTGGATCAGAAACGTCTGACCAGCCTCCCCCTGGTTCCTCTGATCCCCTGATCCCCTGGTCCTCCTGGACCCCGGCCCCCAGGCCGCAGGTACGTCACCCGTACCCCCCCCTTTACTCGCACCTCCCCCACGTGTGCGTCCCCTTGTCCGTGCGTCACTCACTTCCGGAGAAGGCCCCATGAGAAGAGCCGTCCTGTCCTGTGCCGCCCTGTGCACCGCCATTCCCCTGACCCTCACCGCTTGCAGCGGAGGCGGGCCCGCCGCCTCCGGCCAGGCCAAGCCCACCGCGGACCCCGCCACCGGCGGCACCGTGCACTTCCTGGAGAAGCCCGACTTCTCGCACCTCGATCCGGCGCGCGGCTTCGACGGCGGGGTCAACAACTTCTACCGCCTGATCTACCGCACCCTCACCACCCGGGAGGCAGCCGGTCCGCACAGCGACGGGACGAAGATCGTCGGTGATCTGGCCACCGACACCGGCCGGGCCTCCGAGAACAACAAGACCTGGACCTTCACCCTCAAGAAGGGGCTGTTCTTCCAGAATGGCGCCCCGATCACCAGCCAGGACGTCAAGTTCGGCGTGGAGCGGGCCTGGGATCCCGACGCGGGCATCGGCTCGCCGTACGCCAAGCAGGTCATCGCCGCACCCGCCGACTACAAGGGCCCGTACCAGTCGGGCGACCTGGACACCATCGAGACCCCTGACGAGCGCACCATCGTCTTCCATCTCAAGAAGTCCTATCCGCAGTTCTCCAGCGTCGTCGCACAGCCGAACTTCACCCCCTTCCCCAAGGGCACCGGCGCCAAGGCCGCCTTCGACACCAAGCCGATCGCGTCCGGCCCGTACGAGGTGGCGAACTACCGGCGGGGCTCGTCGCTCGAGCTGGTCCGCAACAAGCACTGGAAGCGCTCCACCGACACGGTGCGCGCCGCCCGCCCGGACAGTTTCGTATGGACCTTCGGCCTGGACGCGGCGACCATCGACGAGCGTCTGATAGCGGGGCAGGGCAAGGACATCAACGCCGTCGGCCCCAAGGTGCAGCCCGCGACCATCGCCCGGCTCCAGACACCGCAGCTCAAGCAGCGCACGCTCGCCGGCGTGACCGGCTGCACCACGTATATGAGCCTGAACACCACCAAGGGGCCGCTCCGGGACGTCCGGGTGCGCCAGGCGATCGAGTACGCCGTCAACAAGCAGACCACGGTGGACGCCCTCGGCGGCTCCGCCCTGGCCACCGCGGCCACCTCCATCGAGCCCCCGTCGATCCCCGGGCGGGACGCCACGGATGTGTATCCCTCCAAGGACGGCACCGGCGATCCGGAAGCCGCCCGCAAACTGCTGGCCGAGGCCGGCCAGTCCAAGGGCTTCACCCTCACCGTGGACGCCCGCGCCAACGCGACCGAGCAGGCGGTGGCGGTGGCCGTCCAGCAGGGGCTGAAGCGGGTGGGCATCAAGGTGAAGATCAACACCATTGACACCTCGACCTTCTACGAGGTCATCGGCACGCCCTCACAGCAGCACGACGCGGCGCTCACCGGCTGGTGCCCGGACTGGCCGGGCGGCACCACCTTCCTGCCGCCGCTGTTCGACGGACGCCTCATCTCCGACAAGGGCAACTCGGTGCTCTCCATGCTCAACGACAAGAAGATCCAGAAGCGCATCGACGAGATCGCGGCGATGGAGGACGAGACGGCGCAGAACGAGGCCTACGGCAAGCTCGACGCCGAGATCATGAAGCGCGCCCCGATCGTGCCGCTCAACTACTCCAAGACCGTGCTGGTGGTCGGCACCAATATCGCGGGCGCCCACACCTCGATCTCGTACAGCGGCGGAATCGACCTGGTCGGCATCGGCCTCGCGGACCCGAAGAAGTAACCGGCATGGCGACCACCACCCTCCACGAGGCGCAGCCGTCACTGCCCTCGCCACCGACCGGCGCCGCGCCGCCCGGCGGCACCGCGCGACGTGTCCTGCGCGAGCTGCGGCGCGACATCGGGGCCGTGCTCAGCACCGCGTTTCTCGTCCTGATCGTGCTGATGGCCCTCTTCGCGCCGCTGATCGGCACGCTGGCCGGGCACGGCCCGGACACCTTCGACAGCGCGGCCGTCGACAAGGACCTGGGCGGGCTGCCCAAGGGGTCGCTCGGTGGCATCAGCGGCGACCACTGGCTGGGCGTGGAACCGCAGAACGGCCGCGACATCCTGGTCCGGATCGCCTACGGGGCGCGGATCTCGATGCTGATCGCCGTCTCCGCGACCCTTCTGACCACCGTCATCGGCGTGGTGCTCGGCCTGCTGGCCGGGTTCTACGGCCGCTGGGTGGACCAGGTCATCTCCCGGCTGATGGACTTCCTGATGGCGTTTCCCGCCCTGATCTTCATGATCGCGGTGCTGTCCGCGCTGCCGGCCGGCAACCGCCCGGTGCTGCTGGTGATCGTGTTGAGTGTCTTCGGCTGGCCGTATCTGGCGCGTGTGGTGCGCGGTCAGACGCTGACCCTGACGGGCCGGGAGTTCGTCGAGGCGGCGCGGTCCTCCGGGGCCGGCAGCCGGGCGCTGATCTTCGCGGAGATCCTGCCCAATCTGCGCAGCACCATCATCGTGATGACCACGCTCGCCGTGCCCGGATACATCGGCACCGAGGCCGGACTCTCCTTCCTCGGCGTCGGGGTCACCCCGCCGACCGCCTCCTGGGGGCAGATGATCGCCAACTCGGTCAGCTGGTACCAGGTGGACCCGATGTACTTCGTGATCCCCGGCGCCTTCCTCTTCGGCACCGTGCTCGCCCTGACCGTGGTGGGCGACCGGCTGCGGCACGCCCTGGACGCGGGGGAGGCCTCCTGATGCTCCGCTACATCGTCGGCCGGCTCTCCTGGGTGCTGGTCATCCTGCTGGCCGTCTGTGTGTTCACCTATGTCATCTTCTTCCAGCTCTCACCCGACCCCGCGGTGATGATCTGCGGCAAGACCTGCACACCGGAGCGCATCGACACGATCCGGACCTCCCTCGGCCTCAACCGCCCCTTCCTTCAGCAGCTGGGGGACTTCCTGCGCGGCATCGTGGCCGGCCGGGACTACGGCTCGGGCGCCAATCTGGTCCACTGCCCCGCCCCCTGCCTCGGCTACAGCTTCCAGAGCGGCCAGTCGGTGTGGGAGATGGTCCTCGAGCGGCTCCCGGTGAGTGTCACCGTCGCCGTCGGCGCGGCCGTGCTCTGGCTGCTCGGCGGGGTCACCATCGGGCTGCTGAGCGGGGTCAAGGAGGGTACGTGGTGGGACCGCTCCACCATGGCGCTGGCGCTCGGCGGCTCCAGCATCCCCCCGTACGTACTCGCCCTGGCGCTCCAGTACCTGCTCGTGGTCAAGTGGCAAGTGCTGCCGTTTCCTGCGGCGATCCCGTTCGGCGACGATCCGGTGGCCTGGTTCCAGTCGTATCTGATGCCGTGGATCGTGCTCGCCATCGGATACGCCTGTCTCTACGCCCGCATGACCCGGGCCAACGTCATCGACACGCTCGCCGAGAACTTCATGCGCACGGCCCGCGCCAAGGGGCTCGGGCCGGTCCTGATACTCCGCCGGCACGCGCTGCGGCCGGCGCTCACCCCGATCGTCACCATCTTCGGGATGGACTTCGCCGGTCTGCTCGGCGGCGCCCTCATCACCGAAACCGTCTTCGGCCTCAACGGCGTGGGCAAGATGGCCTCGGATGCGATCGCGAAGAACGACCAGCCGGTGATCATGGCGGTCACGCTGCTGGCGGCGTTCTTCGTGGTGATCGGCAACGTCGTGGTCGACCTGCTCTACACGGCGCTGGACCCGCGCGTAAGGACCACCGCGTCATGACCGAATCCCCAGCCCACCGGGCCGGACCGGACGAGTCCGCGGACCTGCTGGAGGTCGAGGGCCTGACCGTGACCTTCCCGACCACCCGCGGACCGGTGGACGTCGTCCGCGACAACACCTTCACTCTGCGGAACAACGAAACCCTGGGCATCGTCGGCGAGTCCGGCTCGGGCAAGTCCATGACGGCGCTCGCCGTCATGGGGCTGCTCCCACGGGGCGCGCGCACCAGCGGCAGCATCCGGTTCCGGGGCACCGAACTGCTCGGCCGCCCGGACGCCGAGCTGCGCCGGCTGCGCGGAAACGCGATGTCCATGGTCTTCCAGGACCCGCTGTCCTCGCTCAACCCGTACTACACGGTGGGCCTCCAGATCGCCGAGGTCTACCGCTGCCACCGCGGCGGTTCGCGCCGCGCGGCCCGCCGGATGGCCATCGACGCACTCGGCCGGGTCGGCATCCCGGACCCGGCCGAGCGGGTCGACCGCTATCCGCACCAGTTCTCCGGTGGACAGCGTCAGCGCATCATGATCGCGATGGCACTGATCTGCGAACCCGCCCTGCTCATCGCGGACGAGCCCACCACCGCGCTGGACGTCACGGTGCAGTCCCAGATCCTCGAGCTGCTGGCCGAGCTGAAGCGGCAGACCGGCACCGGCATGCTCTTCATCACCCACGACCTGGCGGTGATCGCCACGATCGCCCAGCGGGTGCTGGTGATGCGCGACGGGGAACAGCTCGAATACGCCGACACGGAGCGGGTCTTCTCCGCGCCGCGCCACCCCTACACCCGGATGCTGCTGGAGAGCATCCCGCGTATCGACGACGAGCTGGCCGCACCGGGCGTCGTATCGCCGACGGCCCGACCAGCCCGACCGACAGATCCCGCCCCAGCACAGGAGGAAGTCCGGTGACCGGCAGCCGAGGCAGCCAAGCTGATGCACCGCCGCTGCTGCGCGCCCGCGATCTCACCAAGCGCTTCACCACGCGGGGCGGGGGCGGTCCGCTGGGGCGCAAATCGGTGTTCACCGCCGTGGACTCGGTCAGCTTCGAGGTGTTTCCGCACGAGACGCTGGCGCTGGTGGGCGAGTCCGGCAGCGGGAAGTCCACCACCGCGCGGCTGGTGGCGAAGCTGATGGAAGCCACCGACGGCACCATCGAGTTCGCCGGGCGGGACGTCACCCATGCCCGCGGGACCGACCTGGCCCGCTTCCGCAATGACGTCCAGGTCGTCTTCCAGGACCCCTTCTCCTCGCTCAACCCCCGCCACACCGTGGAGCGCATCCTCACCGCACCCCTGGTCTACCAGGGGCTTCCCATCCCCAGGGGGCGGCGGGCCTTCGCCGGGGAGCTGATGGAACGGGTCGGCCTCAACCCCGACCATCTGCACCGCTACCCGGCGCAGTTCTCCGGCGGACAGGCCCAGCGGATCGGCATCGCCCGCGCCCTCGCGGTCGGCCCCAAGCTGGTGATCTGCGACGAGGCGGTCTCCGCGCTCGATGTGTCGGTGCAGGCACAGGTGATGGACCTGCTGCTGCGCCTCCAGCAGGAGAGCGGCTTCTCGTACCTCTTCATCGCCCACGACCTCGCCGTGGTGCGCCGGATTTCGCACCGTATCGCGGTGATGAAGCAGGGTGTCATCGTGGAGTCCGGCCCCTGCGCGGAGGTCTTCGAGCGCCCCCGGGACCCGTACACCCGCACCCTGCTGGCCGCGATACCCCGTATCGACCCGGAATGGGACCGCCGGCGCCGCGAGGGCGCCGCTGAGCACGCGTCCATCACCGCCTCACCCGAGGAACTGCCATGACCGACGACCTGTCAACCCGATCCCGTACCGCCACCGCCACGGAGGCTCCCGCCATCGCCACGGAAACCCCCGCCACGGAAGCCGCCGCCACCGCGCCGCAGTCCTCGCCGCGGTCCACGCGGCTGGACCCCCGTATGCCCCGGCTGGCCGAGCTGCCCTCCTTCGCGGCGTTCATGGCGGAGGGCTGGGACACCCCCGACCGCAGCGCCCGGACCGTGCCGGGAGCCGCGGACGCCGCCGCACACCACCGGGCGCGGCTCAGCGCCGCCCACCCGGGAGCGCCGATCGTGGTGGCCGCCGGGCGCGCTCCGGTGCGTTCCAACGACACCAACTACGACTTCCGCCCGGACAGCGACTTCTACTGGCTGACCGGGTGTGGCGGGGTGGAGCACGGCGTACTGGTGCTGCGCCCCGTACCGGGGGGCCATGACGCGACCCTGCACCTGCCCACCCCGGCCCGCCCCGGGGATCTGGGGTTCTTCGCCGACGCCGCGCACGGCGAGCTGTGGGTCGGTGGCGCACCCGGGCTTGACGAGTGGAGCGAGGCGCTGGGCCTGGACGTCCGCCCGCTCGACGAGCTCGACGCCGCGCTGGCCGGACTGACCAAGCCGCTGCTGACCGGCGCGCTCGACCCCGACACCGCACACCGCCACGGACTCGCCGCGTCCGCCGATCTGGGCCGTACTCTGTCCGAACTGCGCATGGTCAAGGACGCCTGGGAAATCGAGCAGATGCGGCAGGCCGTGGACCGCACCGTCGAGGGATTCGCCGCCGTGGTGCGCGAGTTCCCGGCGGCCATCGCGGGCGGCGGAGAGCGCTGGCTGCAGGGCACCTTCGACCGCTACGCCCGCACCCACGGCAACGGCCCCGGCTACGCGTCCATCGTGGGCAGCGGCGCACACGCGGCCACGCTGCACTGGGTGCGCTGCGACGGCCCGGTGGCGGAGGACAAGGCGGTGCTGCTGGACCTGGGTGTGGAGACGAACAGCTACTACACCGCCGATGTGACGCGCACCTTCCCGGCCTCGGGCCGGTTCAGCCCGGCCCAGCGCGCCGCGCACGACCTGGTGGAGCGGGCGCACCGGGCGGGCCTGGCCGCCGTCGCCCCGGGCCGGGACTTCGCCGACTTCCACACCGCCGCGATGGAGGTGGTGGCGCGGGGCCTCGCCGACTGGGGGCTGTTGCCGGTCTCCGTCGACGAGGCGCTGTCCCCGCAGGGCCAGCACCACCGGCGCTATCTGGTGTGTGGCATCGGCCACCACCTGGGTCTCGATGTGCACGACTGCGCGCGGGCGGACTACGACGCGTACCAAGGGGCGAAGATGACGCCCGGCATGGTGCTCACTGTGGAACCGGGGCTGTACTTCCACGAGCACGACCGCACCCTCCCGCCGGAGCTCCGCGGGATCGGGATGCGCATCGAGGACGATCTGCTGGTCACCGAGGAGGGTGCGGAGGTGCTGTCCTCGGCGCTGCCGCTCGACGCGACGGGTCTGGAGCGCTGGATGACGACCCGCTGACCGTCTGCCGACCCCCGGCCGATGGACCGTCGGCCCGTCGGCCGGGGAACCGTAACAAGCCCAAGCATCGAAGTAGTATCCACTACAGTGGCATGTAACATTGCACTGTCCCGAAGGAGGATCCATGACTGCTGGCCCCGACACCCCCTGGCGCGGTGTTCACGTCGCGACACCGCTGCCGCTGCGCAACGACCTCTCCGTCGACTACGACGCCTACGCGGAGCACGTCCGCTTCCTCACCGAGGGCGGCTGTGACGGCGTCTGCCCGAACGGCTCCCTCGGCGAGTACCAGACGCTGTCCGACGAGGAGCGCGCCCGGATGGTGCGCACCGCCGTCGAGGCATCCCCCGAGGGCCACACCGTGATGCCCGGCGTGTCCGCGTACGGCGCGCTGGAGGCCCGCCGGTGGGCCGAGCAGGCGGCCGAGGCGGGCGCCGACTCGGTGCTGCTGCTGCCGCCCAACACCTACCGCGCCGACCGCGAGGGCGTGCTGGCGCACTACCGCGAGGTCGCCGCGGTCGGCCTTCCGGTGGTCGCCTACAACAACCCCCACGACACCAGGGTCGATCTCACCCCCGACCTGCTGGCCGAACTGCACGGCGAGGGCCTGATCGTCGCCGTCAAGGAGTTCAGCGGAGACGTCCGCCGCGCCTATGAGCTGGCCGAACTCGCCCCCGGCCTCGACCTGATCATCGGCGCCGACGACGTCCTGCTCGAACTGGGCCTGGCCGGGGCGGTCGGCTGGATCGCCGGCTACCCGGGCGTCCTCCCGGAGAGCTGCGTGGAGCTCTACCGGCTCGCCACCTCCGGCGACCCCGCCGACATCGCCAAGGCCCTGCCGCTCTACCGCGATCTGCACCCGCTGCTGCGCTGGGACTCCAAGACCGAGTTCGTCCAGTCCATCAAGCTGTCCATGGACGTCGTCGGGTTGCGCGGCGGCCCCTGCCGCCCGCCGCGCACTCCGCTCCCGCCCGAGATCGCCGAGCGGGTCGTCCGGGACACCGAGGTCGCTGTCGCCAAGGGATACAAGTGAGATCCAGCCGCGTCTTCCACACCGTCGAATCGCACACCGAGGGCATGCCCACCCGGGTCGTGGTCGGCGGAGTGGGCGTCATCCCGGGCGACACCATGGCCGAGCGCCGCACGTGGTTCATGGCGAACCGCGACGATGTGCGCACCCTGCTGATGTACGAGCCGCGCGGCCACGCGGCGATGAGCGGTGCCATCCTCCAGCCGCCGACCACCCCGGAGGCCGACTGGGGCGTGCTGTTCATCGAGGTCTCCGGGCTGCTGCCGATGTGCGGCCACGGCACCATCGGGGTCGCCACGGTGCTGGTGGAAACGGGCATGGTGGAGGTGCGCGAACCGGTCACCGTCATCCGCCTGGACACCCCGGCCGGGCTGGTGACGGCCGAGGTGGCGGTCCAGGACGGCCGCGCGCGTTCGGTGACCCTCCGGAACGTGGACTCCTTCGCCCACGCCCTGGACCGCACGGTCAAGGTGCCCGGCCTCGGCGAGGTCCGTTACGATCTGGCCTTCGGCGGCAACTTCTACGCCATCGTCGATCTGGCCGAGCTGGGCCTGCCGTTCGACCGGGGGGCCGCCGGCGAGCTGCTGGCGGCGGGCAAGGGGATCATGGCCGCGATCAACGAGAGCGATGAGCCGGTCCACCCCGGCCGCCCCGACATCCACGGCTGCCACCACGTCTACCTCAAGGCGCCCGGCTCCACCGCGGCACACTCCCGGCACGCCATGGCCATCCACCCCGGTTGGTTCGACCGCTCGCCGTGCGGCACCGGCACCAGCGCCCGCATGGCCCAGCTCCACGCGCGCGGCGAACTGGCCCTGGGGGCCGAGTTTGTGAACGAGTCCTTCATCGGCACACGCTTCATCGGCCGGCTGATCGAGGAGACCGAGGTGGCCGGGCGACCCGCCGTGGTGCCTACCATCACCGGACGGGCGTGGGTCACCGGCACCTCTCAGTTCACATTGGATCCGGACGACCCGTTTCCGGCCGGATTCCTGTTGTAGAAAGGCGAACCAGTTGAACGGCGAACTGCCGGTCGCGGAGGACTCGACGACGCACCTGCGCACCGTGGGAAAGCGTGAAATCCTCCGCGACCGGGTCAGAAACGCGCTGCGCGCCGCGATCATCTCCGGAGAGCTGACGGCCGGCACGGTGTATTCCGCGCCGACGCTGGCCGCCAAGTTCGGGGTGTCCTCCACCCCGGTGCGCGAGGCGATGATCGACCTGGTCAAGGAGGGGTTGGTGGTGGCGCAGCCCAACAAGGGCTTCCTCATCACCGAGGTCTCCGAGCGGGACCTGGACGAGGTGACCGCGGTGCGGCTGCTGGTGGAACCGCCCTCGGTCCGGGCGGTGGTACCGCTGGTCCCCGCGGAGGGCCTCCCCGCCCTGCGGGAGCTGGCCCAGCGCATCGTGGAGGCCGCGGAGCGGGGTGACCTGATCGGCTACGTCGAGGCCGACCGGGTCTTCCACCTCGCCCTGCTGGCGCACGGCGGCAACCGCCGCCTGCTGGAGGTGGTGTCCAACCTCCGGGCCCAGACCCGCCTGCTGGGGCTGGCGCCGCTGGTGAAGAACGGCACCCTGGTGGAGTCGGCGGCGGAGCACCACCAGCTCCTCGACTTCGTCGAGTCCAGGAACGCCGAGGCGGCCGAGCTCTTCATGCACCGTCACATCGGACATGTACGGGGCATCTGGGCGGGCGGCACATGACCGCCCAAGACCGTCGGGCGGCGCGCGCCGACACCGCCGACCTGGTGGTGATCGGAGCCGGGGTGGTCGGCGCCGCCGCCGCGTACTTCGCGGCCCGCTCCGGCCTCCGGGTCACCGTCGTCGACCGAGGCCCGCTGGCCGGCGGCACCTCCAGCGCCGGCGAGGGCAATCTGCTGGTGTCCGACAAGGAGGCCGGGCCCGAACTCGACCTGGCGCTCTACTCCCAGCGGGTCTGGCGCGAGGAACTGGCCGAACACGCCGGGCTGTGGGAGTTCGAGTCCAAGGGCGGCCTGGTGGTGGCCTCCTCCCCGGACAGCGCGGGCCCGCTCGCCGAACTCGTGCGAGAGCAGCGCGCCCACGGGATCGACGCCGTCGACGTCCCGTGGGACGAGCTGCGGGACTACGAGCCCCACCTCTCCCCCAAGCTGGCCCACGGCGTCTACTACCCGCAGGACGCCCAGGTCCAGCCCATGCTGGTGGTGGCGCATCTGCTGCGCATGGCGCGGCAGGCGGGCGCCGAGGTGCGGACGGACACCGAGGTCACCGGGTTTCTCCGGGCCGGTGAGCGGATCACCGGAGTCCGTACCGCCCGCGGGCCGCTCGCCGCACCCGCCGTGCTCAACGCGGCGGGCACCTGGGCCGGCGCGGTCGCCGAGCTGGCCGGGGTGCGGGTGCCGGTGCTGCCGAGACGGGGATGTGTGCTGGTCACCCAGCCCCTGCCGGTCATGATCCGGCACAAGGTGTACGCGGCGGAGTATGTGGGCGACGTGGCCAGCTCGGACGCGGCGCTCCAGACCTCCCCCGTCGTCGAGGGCACCCGCGCGGGCACCGTCCTGATCGGCTCGTCGCGGGAGCGGGTCGGCTTCGACCGCGACGCCCCGCCCTCCGTCCTCGCGGCGCTGGCCCGCAACGCGATCGCGCTCTTCCCGTTTCTGGCCTCCGTCCAGGCCATCCGCAGCTATCTGGGCTTCCGGCCGTACTGTCCCGACCATCTGCCGGTGATCGGTCCCGATCCACGGGCCCCCGGGCTGTGGCACGCCTGCGGGCACGAAGGCGCCGGGGTGGGCCTGTCGGTGGGGACCGGCAAGCTGCTCGCCCAGGCGCTGACGGACCGCCCGACCGACCTGGACCTGACCCCCTTCTCGCCCGAACGATTCGAGCGAGCCCTGCCCGGCGACGAGGTGACGCGCGATGTCCCCTGAGATGTCCCCTGAGCTGCCCCCCGGCAACCCGCCCTGCCGGCTGTCCTTCGACGGGCGGACCATCCACGCCCGGCCGGGCCAGAGCGTCGGGGCGGCGCTGGTCGCGGCCGGGGTGGTCGCCTGGCGCACCACCCGTGGGGAGGGGCGGCCGCGCGGGCTGTTCTGCGGGATCGGGGTCTGCTACGACTGCCTGATCACCGTCGACGGCCACCCCGACCAGCGGGCCTGCCTGGTGCCCGCGGCCGACGGCATGCGGCTGGAGTCCGGACATGCGGGAGGGGACGCCGATGCGCGGGAACGATGACACAACGGCAGATGTGCCGGTGGCCGATGTGGCGGTGGTCGGCGCCGGACCGGCGGGCCTGGCCGCCGCGGTCGAGGCGGCGGCGGCCGGGCTGACCGTGGTCCTGGTGGACGCCGGTGAGCGGCCCGGCGGCCAGTACTGGCGGCATGGCCCGCACGACGACGGCCCCGGCCCCGGTCAGCACGGTCGTCGTACGTTCGCCGCCCTGCGCGCGGGCCTGGCCCGCACCGGGACCCGTACCCTCTTCGGGCACCAGGTGTGGCTCATCGAGCGCGGCGCCGACCGGTTCACCCTCCATCTGCGGCCGAGCCATGACGCCCGCGAGCCCGAGGCCCGCGCGCTGACCGCGCGTTCGCTGATCCTCTGCCCGGGCGCGTACGACCGCCAGCTCCCGGTGCCCGGCTGGGACCTGCCCGGGGTCATGGCGGCCGGCGGGGTGCAGGCCCTGCTCAAGGGAAGCGGCACGCTCGCCGGGCGGCGGGCCGTGGTGGCGGGGACGGGGCCCTTCCTGCTCCCGGTGGCGACCGGCCTCGCCGCGGCGGGGGCCGAGATCGTCATGGTCTGCGAGGCCAATCCGCTGCGCGGCTGGCTGCACGACCCGGGCGGCGCGCTGCGCGAACCGGCCAAAGCGGTCGAGGGCGCCCAGTACGCCGCGCTCCTGGCCCGGCACCGCATCCCGTACCGGACCAGGACGGCGGTCACCGAGATCCGCGGGGAGGACCGGGTGCGGTCCGTGCGCATCGCGCCGCTGGACCGCCACGGGCGTCCGCGCGACGGCGTGCGGATGGAGGTGGAGGCCGATCTGGTCGCGCTGGGCTGGGGTTTCACCCCGTCGCTCGAGCTGCCGCTGATGGTCGGCGCGGCCACCCGGCTGGACGTGGACGGTTCGCTGGTCGCCGTGGTCGACGCCCGGCAGCGGGCCGACGTCCCCGGCGTCCCCGGCGTCTATCTGGCGGGCGAGGCCACCGGGGTCGGCGGCGCGGCGCTCGCCGTCCGCGAGGGCCGGCTGAGCGGGCTCGCCGCGGCCGCCGATCTGGGCAGGGCGGTCGACGAGGGCCGGCTGCGCCGGCTCCAGCGCGGGGTGCGCCGGGGGCGGCGGTTCGCCGCCGCGCTGCACGCCGCCTGTCCGATTCCGCCGGGCTGGACCGACTGGCTCGACCGGTCCACGGTCATCTGCCGCTGCGAGGAGGTGACCTATCACGACCTGTGCCACGCGGCCCGCGAACTCGGCGCCGAGGACCCCCGGACGCTGAAGCTGCTGGCCCGCCCCGGCATGGGCATGTGCCAGGGCCGGGTGTGCGGGTTCGCCACCGCCCAGGTGGCGGCGGCGCTCACCGGCCGGTCGCCGAAAGCGGACGATCTCCTGCCGCTGGCCCGCCGGCCGCTGGCGGCGCCGGTGCCGCTCGGCGACATCGCGGCCCTGGGCGAGGAGTCCTGACCTGGGGCGGCGGGTTCCTCCTGCTCAGCAGGGGTTCCGGTAGGGCAGATCGGGCATGAGCGCACGCCACTGCGCCGTCGACGGCTGCCCCTGAACACGTCGGCAGACCTCCTCGGCCACGCGCCGTGGGGCGATCGGGTACGTGTGCAGCGGGACGCGCGGCCCGGCGGCGTACAGGGTGTCGCCGTCCCGGCCGAAGGCCAGCGACAGGATCCGGTCGCCCTGGGTGGACAGGGTCGGGCCCAGCTGGAGGTGGGATTCGGTGTCCCAGAGCCGTATCCCGCCGTCCTCGCCGGCCGCGGCCAGGACGCGGCCGTCCCGGGAGAACGCCATGGCTGAGATCAGTCCCGCGGGGCCGTTGCGCGACACGCCGGTGGAGTTGGCCGTAAGGACCGCGAGACGGCGTTGCGTACGCCCGCTCCACAGGGTGATCTGGCTGACGTAGGTGCCCCCTGCCAGCAGCCGGCCATCCGCACTCGCTGCCGTGGTCCCGTTGATTCCACTCTCCATGAACGGGAGTCGGCTCACTGCGCCGGTTTTCACCTCGGTGATGATGCTGTCCGCGGTGAGCACACGGCGCCCGTCGGACAGGAACTCGACGATGGCCGCCTCCGTATGGGGCAGGACCTTGGTTCTGACCCGGCGGCGGACATCCCACAGCTCGATGGCCGTTATGGGCCTGTCCTTCTGAAACCGGGAGACGATCAGGGTCTTGCCGTCGGGGGTGAGCTTGAGGTCCACGGATCCGCCGCCGCCCTGCTCGGACTTCGCGGACTTCACGGGTGGCGCCAGGTTGATGACGGTCCGTTTGTGCGGTGCCGCGAGGTCGGTCAGCGTGACGTCCTGCCGGTGCCGGGCCGCATCCGGCGGGGACACCTCGGCCACGATGGTTCGCCCGTCCCGGGTGAACAGCGTGAATCTCTCGCATCCGCGCGGAGCGCGACGGGGTCCGGGAAAGTCGCCGCCGGCACAGGGCACATCGCGCAAGGCAGCCAGGCCCGCCCCGCCGCGTCCGTCCCGCACCCGGAAGAGCCGTCTTTCTCCTTGTCCGTCCACGGTGCTCAGGGTGCGTCCGCCCGGGCTGAACACCGCCCACCGCAACGCCTTCTCGCGCCATGTGGTGCCGACGACGCCGCGCAGATCCAGGGACCGGACCACGTGTCCCGAGGCGCCGCCGAGGTAGCGGAGCACGCCGCGCTCCGGATCCAGCCTGAGCTGGGTCGCCTCCTCGCCGAGCAGCGGGTACCGGAGCACCGGGCGGGCCGGGCCGGCGGTTCGCCACACCAGAATCTCGTCGTCGCCGACCGCCGCGACCAGCTCTCCGTCCTCGCTGAACCGCGTCCAGGTCAGCCCCGGCCGCTCGATCCTCAGGCGTTTCCGCCCGGTGGCGAGGTCGTACGGACGGACTCCGGCGCCGGTCGTGACGGCCAGATTCCGGCCGTCGGGGGTGAACCGCAGATCACGGAGGTCGCCCCGGCCGACACCGCACACATCCGGCCCGGCCAGGGACCGGCGCGGGGGAAGCCTGCGGCGCGTGGTCACCTCCCATATCTCGGCCGGCCCGCCCGCCGGACACAGCGCCAGCAGGCGGTCGTCCGCGCTGACGGCCGCACGGCGCAGGGTCTGCCCGGGCTTCAGCGGCAGTTGATCCGTGTCCTTGGGCCGTCGGCGCCGCGTACCTCCACCGATCGGTTGCCCGGATAGGGGTCGATCACGACGATCGGCCGGGCGGCCGTCTCCTCCGCCGCCTCGCGCCAGCGCGCCTCCCACTCGTCCGCATCGCCCCCGCAGGCCGCAACATAGGCCAACGTCACGGGCAGCGTGGGCAGTTGCTCACCATTCGCCGCCCGCGACAACGTGGTGACCGAGTAGCCCGCCCGGTGCGCCATGGCCCGGTAGGTGATCCCGCCCGCCTCTTCCCGCAGCTTCCGTAACGCGAACGCGAACCGTTGCACCGGACCCGCCCCGGGGTTGTGAACAGGTGGTGATCGACGGCACTTGAGCGTGTTCTGGCACGTATGAGTGAGCTTGCGGGCAGTGGCAGGCAGCACTTCCCTGGGTGGGGAACGGGGGTTCTTGCATCGAATGTGTGACCTTTGCCGGTGGTGGTCGTTGGGTGTGGTGACGGATTGATTCGATGACTGGCCGGGGGTGCGGGGGTGGGTGGACTGCGGGAGGTGGTGGCGCCGTTCGTGGTGCCCGGCCCTTCGGGGGTCGCGATCCGTACCCGGCTGGGGCACCTGACTGCCGGTGACGAGAAGGTGCTTCGCCTGGTCGGCGACCTGCTTGGTTCGCTCGCTTCCCGTGATCTCAAGGCCCGGTGTTCGGCCGGGCCGGAGCACGGCAGTGAGCAGTGGGCGCAGCGCAAGCGTGTCCTGACCGGGGAGTCCTCTTCGCGTTGGGCGGGCAGTATCACGAAGGCCACTCACGACCAGTGGGCGCTCGCCCGGCGCGGCCAGCTCGCGTACCTCCAGAGCCTTCAGGCCGGGATCGAGATGATCACCCGCCGGCTGTCCGTGCCCGTGGGTGAGAGGGGTACCAAGGGGGCGCCGGGCGGTTACCGCACACGGCAGGAGTGGTTCGCCAAGTCCCGCCGCCTGCGCGTGCTCGAAGACCGGCTTCAGGCCGTGCGGGCCGACCGTGAGGCCGGGCGGGTGGATGTGGTGCGTGGCGGCAAACGTCTGCTGAACACCCGGCACCACCTGCCGGAAGCGGAGTTGACCGAGGCCGGGTGGCGCAAGCGGTGGGAGGCCGGGCGCCGGTTCCTGCGGGCCGATGGCGAGTCCGGTAAAAGGTTTGGCAACGAGACCATCCGCGTCACGCCCGGCGGCGAGGTCTCGATCAGGCTCCCGGCACCGCTTGTGCACCTGGCGAACGCCCCGCACGGCCGGTACGTGCTCACCGCCCGCGTGGCGTTCGCGCACCGGGGCGAGCAGTGGGCCGACCGCGTCACCGCCCACCGGGCCGTCGCCTACCGCATCCACGAGGACACCGCCCGCGGGCGCTGGTATCTGACCGCGTCCTGGACGATGCCACCGGTCCAGGCCCTGCCGCTGGAGGCGGCCCGCGCGGGAGGGCTGATCGGGGTGGACACCAACGCCGACCACCTCGCCGCCTGGCGCCTCGACGAGCACGGCAACCCCACCGGCGAACCACTGCGGTTCGCATACGACCTGTCCGGCACCGCCGGCCACCGCGACGCGCAGGTCCGCCACGCCCTGATCCGGCTGCTGCACTGGGCCAAGCGCCACGGTCTCGCGGTCGCGATCGAGGATCTCGACTTCCAGGCGGAGACCACCCGCGAGAAACATGGCCGCCGCAAACGCTTCCGCAACCTCGTCTCCGGCATGCCCGTCAGCAAGCTGCGGGCCCGGCTGGTGTCGATGGCGGCCGAACTCGGCATCACCATCATCGCCGTCGACCCGGCCTACACCAGCAAGTGGGGCGCCCAGCACTGGCACAAGCCCCTCACCACCAAGACCAGGAAGACCACACGCCACGACGCTGCCGCCGTGGCGGTCGGAAGGCGCGCCCTGGGGCACCCGATCCGGCGACGGACGGCACCGCCCCGCACCCACCAGAGCGATGGGTGCGGGCATCGGACCGTCCAGGCCCGACCGGGCACCCCAGAGCGTGAGGCTCTGCTCATCAGCGGCCTCCGGCCGCGGGCCGCCCCCGCATCCCCGGACCACGGACACGATCCGTGCGCGCCGGTCGCGGAGCGAACGCGGTGGACCAGAACGCCCAACACCGTTCGGGGCGTCCGGCTGAGCATGAGCCCTGGCAACAGGACTCACTCCCACTCAGTCTTTAGGAACGGTCCACCGGCGCCTCACGACGCCCCGCCACAGCCTCACCCCTTCCAGCCGTCCCCGTGGCATCGGACCTCGGTCGTCAGGCCACGCCGGCCGCGTCCAGCAGGGTGGCGACGGTCGGGGCGATCAGACCGGCCAGGCTGTCGGCCCGGATCCCGGCGCGGGCGCTCGCCCCGTCGAAGAGCAGGACCAGCTGTCTGGCCAGCAGGTCGGGGTCGCCCGCGCCGCCCCGCTCGGCCTCCTTGCGGAAGAACTCCGTCATCCCCTGCTTGATCCGCCGCGCGACCCGGCTGGCGGGGTGCTCGGGGTTCTTCAGCTCGATCTGAACGGCCAGATACGGACAGCCCAGGAACTCGGGCGCGGCGGACTGCGACTCCAGCCGCTCGAAGACGTGCAGGATGCGCTCGCGCGGCGACCGCGCGTCGTCCCCCTCGGGCAGGAGCCGGCCAGCGAAGGCGGCGGCGCGCCGCTCCAGGCTCGCCGCCAGCAGCTCGTCCTTGCTCTCGAACAGCTGGTACATCGAGCGCTTGGACACCCCCGCGGCCTTGCACAGCGCCTCGACGCCGATGCTGACGCCTTCGGCGTAGGCGAGCGTGGCGGCCGCCTCCAGGAGCCGGTCGCGGGAACTGGGCTTCGCATCCGTGGTCATGGTGAGAGGCTAACTCCGTTCACCGCGCCGCAACGGCGGCCTTTGTGGGCACCGCGTCCTCCTCGGGTACGCGGTGCAGCCCCTTGCGGTCGTACAGCCGGGTCACACCGAAGCCGAAGAGGCAGGCGGCCCCGAGGCCGACGGCCAGCATGATCCAGCCTCGCGTCAGGCCCGCGTCGCCCTGGGCGTCGTAGTAGAGGATCGAGCGGACGCCGCCGGTGATCTGCCGCAGCGGCTCGAACTCCGCGAGGAAGCGGTAGAAGTCGGGCAGCGCCTGGAGGGGCGTGGTGGCTCCGGCCGTCGGCACCGCCATGGCGATGAACACCAGCGTGACCAGCAGCATGCCGGGCGTGCCGAAGACGGCGAGCAGGGTGAGCGCGCCGATGCCGCAGACGGCGATGGCGGCGACCGAGTACAGCCACAGCAGCGGCAGATGGGAGGCGTCCATGCCCATGATGCCGACCGCGCCCGCGAGCACCAGGGTGCCCATCAGTACGGACAGGGCGGCCATGAGGGTGGCGGCGATGGCGAGGGTCTGCACCCGGGTGGCGCGCAGCAGGGGGCGGTGCACACGGCGGGGGCCCATGTCGTTGTGGGTGTAGCCGAGGGCGTGGTCCACCTGGCCGCTGATGACGTTGGCGGCGAGCATTCCGCAGACGACGAGGACGAGCGCGTAGTAGAACGCGGTCAGGCCCAGGCCGCTGTGCGAGTCGAGCGGATGTCCGTCCTCGACCGTGACCGCGGCGGGGTCGGCCAGCAGGACCCGCGCGGCGGCCGGCAGTTTCGCCTGCTGCGCGGGCGGGATCCGCGCGGTCAGCTCCTTGCCGACCTGGAGCGAGGCGGACTCGGCGGCTGTGGTCGTGGCCGCCCGCGCCAGGCTGGAGCCGAGGCTGCCGGCGGACTGGTTGGTCAGCACGGTCAGCCGCGGGCGGACCGGGTCCGCGGTGGCCGTGGTCGCGGAGAGCGCGGTGACGGAGGAGGAGAAGTCGGCGGGGACGAGCAGCGCCCCGTACAGCTTGCCCTTGCCTAGCTCCGCCTTCGCCTCCTTCTCGCTCATCACCTTCCAGTCGATCTTGTCGCCGCCCGCGGTCGACTTCTCGATCGACTCGGTGATCCGCGCGCCCAGGTCGATCCGCTTGCCGTCGGCGGCCGCCCCCTTGTCCGCGTCGACCAGGCCGACCGGCAGCTTGCGTAGATGGCCGGCCGGGTCGACGTTGGCGCCGACGTAGAACACGGTGAACAGCAGCGCCAGGACGCCCACGATCACGCCGTTGGCGATCCACAGGGGTTTGGCGCGCAGCACGCGGAAGGGATGAACACGGTTCATGACTTGTCCGGGTCCGTTCGGCTGATCCACTGGGCGGCCGCTACTGGGCGAGCTGCTGGTACATCGACGCCAGATCGCCCGACAGCGCCCCCTTGACCCAGCGCGTGAGGTCGTCGGCCAGCACCTCGTCGGCTCCGGACTCGATGCCGTCCAGGGCGGCGAGGGCGATGTCGCGCGGGCTGGACTTGGGGCTGTCGACGCCGGAGGTCATGTCGGTGTCGACGTACCCCATGTGGAGCCCGGTGACCTGGATGCCGCGTGGCACCAGCTCCAGGCGCAGGCTGTTGGTCTGGGACCACATCGCGGCCTTCGAGGAGCTGTAGGCGGAGCCGTTGGCCAGCCAGGACAGCACGGAGTGGACGTTGAGGACGTGGCCGCCGCCGTTGCGCTCGAGGACCGGGACGAAGGCGCGGGCGAGCAGCAGCGGGCCGTAGTAGTTGATCTCGAATTCGCGGCGGATGTCCTCGATCGGCGAGGTGAGGAAGCGCGCGCCGGTCGAGACGCCGGCGTTGTTGATCAGGACGGTGACGTCCTGGGCCCGCTCGGCCACGGCCGCCACCGAGTCGGGGTCGGTGACCTCCAGGGCCAGCGGGACGGCGTCGGGGTGGGTCACGGTGCGGGGGTCGCGGGCCGTGGCGTAGACCTTGCCGGCGCCGCGCGCGTACGCCTCTTCCACCAGCGCCTTGCCGATGCCGCGGCTGCCGCCGGTGACGAGGACGACGGAGTTCTTGATCGTGGTCATGGGGATCTCCAGAAAACGCAACCAGAAAACGGAACGATGAAACCGATCGGTTTCCACGCATCGTAAACCGATCGGTTTCTCCGTTCAAACCCGGCTGCTCAGCCCCGGGGCGGACACACCCGTCGAGGGCCTAGGGACCCGGCGCCGGACCCGGGCCCACCCGGAACCAGTCGAACGCCGCCGCGCCGCCCGGTCCTGCGGCCTCCGGCGCGGTGGCGAAGAGCCCCACCGTCGCCCCGATCCACTTGCCCGCCGTCGCCTGGAACGGCGCGCCGAGCGGAGCGAACCCGCCGCCGTCCACGTCGGCCGCGAACCGGCACACCGCTCCCGGGCTCACGCTCACCCGCAGCCGCACCGCCGCGCGCCTTCTCCCCAGCGGTACCGGTGGTGCGGCGTCCACCTCGGTGGCGCCCTCGGCCGCGGTGCGATATGCCAGGACGATCCGGTCGCCGTCGTGGCGCAGGCCCGCCCAGGCGTAGCTCCCGCCCAGCATGACCAGCCCGGCCCGGGCCCCTCCGTCCCTGGTGGACAGCGTCAACGAGGTCGTCGCGACGAAGGACTCGGCGGGCAGCCGCTGGCCCAGCACGTTGGGCAGCAGCCGCAGATCATCGGTGTCCGGGCTGGGCCGACAGGCCAGGGTGAGCCGGCTCGGGAAGCGGCGCAGCGACCACCAGGCCGGATCGGCGTTCGCCTGCCAGCTCCACTGCTTCCCCAGTTCCGGCCCGGTGAACTCGTCTCCGGTGGCCGGCGCGGTCACCCTCGCCCGGCCGGCGACGCGCGGCTTGGCGTGCACCGCCACCGGGGTGCCCCGGCCGCTGCCGTCGTCGGCGCCCATCACCGGCCACCCGTCGGCGCGCCACCGCATCGGCTGGAGATGCACCACCCGCCCGTAGGGCCCGCGGTCCTGGAAGTGCAGAAACCAGTCCTCGCCACTCGCGGTGGCCACCCACGCCCCCTGGTGCGGCCCGTTGACCGGGGTGTCGCCCTGGGCGAGCACGACGCGGTCCTCATAGGGGCCCCGGACGGAGCGGGAGCGGAAGGCCGACTGCCAGCCGTTGGTGACCCCGCCGGCCGGGGCGAAGATCCAGTACCAGCCGTCCCGCTTGTACAGCTTCGGCCCCTCCAGCGTGGTGTAGCCGGGCAGTTCGTCGCCGTTGACCACGATCCTGCCCTCGTCGAGCAGGGTGGTTCCGTCCGGGCTCATACGGTGCAGCGTCAGGCGGTTGTTGATGCCGCTGCGGCTCTTCGCCCAGGCGTGGATCAGATAGGCGCTCCCGTCGTCGTCCCACAGCGGGCAGGGGTCGATCAGCCCCTTGCCCGGCTTGACCGGGTGCGGTTTGCTCCACGGCCCGCGCGGATCCGTGGCCGTCACCATGAAGATCCCGAAGTCCGGGTCCGGATAGAAGATCCAGAACCTGCCGTCGTGGTGGCGCAGCGCCGGGGCCCACACCCCTTCGCCGTGCCGGGGCCTGCTGAAGTGGTCCTTGGGCTCCAGCTCGGTCAGGGCGTGTCCGATGACGGTCCAGTTGACCAGGTCGGCCGAGCGCAGGACGGGCAGTCCGGGGGCGCGGTTGAAGGTGGAGGCGACCAGGTAGAAGTACTCGCCCACCCGGATCGCGTCGGGATCGGACCAGTCGGCGTTGAGCACCGGGTTCTGATAGCGGCCGTCCCCCAGGTCCGCCACCCATGGGAGCCGCCCCCGCGCCGAGGCCGCCGCCTCCGCGGCTCCCCCGCCCGCCTCGGCCGCCCCGCCGGCCCGGGCCGCCGCCGAGGCGTGGGCGGGACCACCGACCCCGCCGACCGCCGTCGTTCCGGCCGCCGCGCCAAGGCCGGTCCGCAACACATGCCTGCGACTGTGTTCGCTCACCGTGTCTCCGCACCTCGAACTGGATCGGTCAGGGGCATTTCCGGGGTAAGCGCTTTCAGCGGATGAGTGTGTCAGCGGGGCGCGCCGTGGACAAGAACGCCCGTGCTCGTCCACGGCAACTTTCCGGCCTCCAGGTGCGACAACGGACCAGGAGAACCAACCGAAGGGAGCGCCACTCGTGTTACGCAGGTGGAAGACAGCCCTTGGGGCGATCGCGCTTGCCGCCGTGTCCGGTCCGCTGACGCCGCCCACGGCCGGGGGCGCTCCGGCCACGGCCGGGGGCGCTCCGGCCACGGCCGCGGCGGGCAGCAGTACGGTCATGGCACCGGTCGCCTTCCCCGGCGCGGAAGGGTTCGGGGCGCAGGTCTCCGGGGGCAGAGGCGGCGAGGTCTATCACGTCACCACCCTGGCCGACTCCGGTCCCGGCTCCTTCCGTGACGCGGTGAGCAGGGGCCCGCGCATCGTCGTCTTCGACGTGGGGGGCTACATCACGCTCGCCTCGCCGCTGCACATCGCCAGTGACATCACCGTCGCCGGGCAGACCGCCCCGGGCGACGGGGTGTCCACCCGGGGGTATCAGATCTCCCTGTCGAACTCCGACAACGTGATCGTGCGGTACATGCGGTTCCGTCATGGGCTCACACCGAACCAGAACCGGGACGCCGTGGGGATCGACAGCGGCAGCAACATGATCCTCGACCATGTCTCCACCTCCTGGGGGCGGGACGAGAACTTCTCCATCAACTCGAGCACCAACGTCACCGTCCAGAACTCGATCATCGCCGAGGGCCTGTCCCCGCACTCGTGCGGCGGCCTCGTGCAGAGCGACGGTGTGACGCTGAGCCACAATCTGTATCTGCACAACAAGACCCGCAATCCCAAGTCCAAGGGGCGGCTCCAGTACGTCAACAGCGTGATCTACGACTGGGGTTCGGACGCCTACATCCTGGGCGACTCGGCGGGCGTGAGCAACGCCAACGCCATCGGAAACTACTTCATCAAGGGCCCCTCGTCGTCCGGCGGTCCGTTCTCGCGCGCCAACGCCAATTACCACATCTACGCGGCCGGCAATTTCTACGACGGAGACCTCGACGGGCGGCTCAACGGCCGGGAGACCACACAGGCGGATCTCGGGCCCGCCACCGTCGAGGACAAGCCCTTCGCGTTCCCGCCGGTCACCGTGGAAACGGCGCAGCAGGCGTACCGGACGGTGCTGGCGGGCGCGGGCGCCTCACGGCCGCGTGACGCCATCGACACCCGCCTGGTCGACGATGTGACCCGGCAGACCGGCGCCATCATCAGCGATCCGGAGAGCGTGGGCGGCTTCGGCACCCTGCGCGGCGGCACCCCGCCGCCCGACGGCGACCGCGACGGCATGCCGGACGCCTGGGAACGCGCGCAGGGGTTGAACCCGGCCGACCCGGCCGACGCCAAGGCCACCGGCGCCGACGGCTACACCCACGTCGAGAGGTACCTCAACGGGCTCGCCGACGGCCACCTGCGCTGACGGCCTCCGGGCGGGGACATCCGCCGCTCCGGCGGGCGACGCACCCCCGTTGAAACCAGTCGCCGGCCTCTAGTCACCAGCCATTCGACGCATCGAGTCTTGGGGCCATGGACCGCAGACATTTCTTCGCTCTGTCCACAGCGACCGCGGCGGGCGCGGCCGGAATCGCGTCCGGAGTCCCGGCCGGAGGCGCCCACGCCGCCGGGAGATCCGGCTCCGCGGCATCCGGCACCGGCGCGAGCGCCCCCCTCCCCGGCGAGCTCGCCCTCTGGTATCCGCGGCCCGCCGCCGCGTGGCTGGAGGCGCTGCCCATCGGCAACGGACGGCTCGGCGCCATGGTGTTCGGCGGCACCGACACCGAACGGCTCCAGCTCAACGAGGACACGGTGTGGGCCGGAGGGCCGTACGACCCGGCGAGTCCCCAGGGCCTGAGCAACCTTCCCGAGATCCGCAGGAGGGTGTTCGCCGGGGAGTGGGCCGGCGCCCAAGACCTGATCGACGAGACGTTCATGGGGAATCCGCTGTCCGAGCTGCCCTATCAGACGGTCGGCGAGCTGCGGCTGACCTTCCCAGCGCAGGGCGAGGTCGGCAACTACCGGCGCGAGCTCGACATCGACTCCGCCGTCACGTCCGTGCGCTACACCCAGGGCGGCGTCGCCTACCGCCGCGAGGTGATGGCCAGCCATCCCGACCAGGTCATCGCCATGCGGCTGACCGCGGACACCCCCGGTTCCGTCTCCTTCACCGCCGCCTTCGACAGCCCCCAGGACGTGACCGGCTCCTCGCCCGACCGGATCACCGTCGCCATCGACGGCTCAGGGGAGACCCGGAGCGGCATCGCCGGGCAGGTGCGGTTCCGGGCGCTGGCCCGCGCCCACGCGGAGGGGGGCGCCGTCAGCAGCGAGGGCGGAGAACTCACCGTGACCGGCGCCGACTCCGTCACCCTGCTGATCTCCGTCGGCACCAGCTATACGGACTTCCGGAACCCGACCGGCGACCACCTCGCCCGCGCCACCGCCCCGCTCAACGCCGCCTCCAACGTCCCGTTCGGAACGCTGCGCGAGCGCCATGTCGAGGATCACCGGCGCCTGTTCCGCCGGGTGGGTCTCGACCTGGGGGTGACCGACGCGGCCGGGCTGCCCACCGACGAGCGGGTGAAGAACTTCACCTCCGCCTCCGACCCTCAACTGATCACTCTGCACTACCAGTTCGGGCGCTATCTGCTGATCGCCTGCTCACGGCCCGGCACCCAGCCGGCCAACCTCCAGGGCATCTGGAACGACGTGCTCAGCCCGCCCTGGTCGTGCCGGTACACCATCAACATCAACACCGAGATGAACTACTGGCCCGCCCCCCTCACCAACCTTCTGGAGTGCTGGGAGCCCGTCTTCGACCTGCTCGCCGACCTGTCGGTGTCCGGCGCGAAGACCGCCCGGACGCTGTACGGAGCGGGCGGCTGGGTCGCCCATCACAACGTGGACGGCTGGCGTGGCACCGCCCCCTGCGACAAGGCCTTCTACGGGACCTGGCCCACCGGAGGGGCCTGGCTGGCGACCGGCATCTGGGACCACTATCTGTTCACGGGCGACAAGGAGGCGCTGCGCAAGCGCTATCCGGTGCTCGCCGGCGCGGTGCGGTTCTTCCTCGACGCCCTGGTCACCGACCCCTCCAGCGGCCACCTGGTCACCTGCCCGTCGATGTCCCCCGAGCACGCCCACCACCCGGATGTGTCCCTCTGCGCGGGGCCGACCATGGACAACCAGATTCTCCGCGATCTCTTCGACGGCTTCGTCAAGGCCTCCGAACTGCTCGGCGAGGACCCGGCCGCGCGGGGCGAGGCGCGGGCCGCGCGGGAGAAGTTGCCGCCCATGAAGATCGGCGCCCAAGGCCAGCTCCAGGAGTGGCAGGAGGACTGGGACGCCATCGCCCCGGAACAGAGCCACCGGCACATCTCGCACCTGTACGGGCTCCACCCCAGCCACCAGATCACCGAGCGCGGAACCCCCGAGCTGTTCGCGGCGGCCCGCAGGACCATGGAGCAGCGCGGCGACGCGGGCACCGGCTGGTCGCTCGCCTGGAAAATCAACTTCTGGGCGAGGCTCCACGAGGGCGACCGCTCCCTCAAACTGCTGGGCGACCTGCTCACGCCCGAGCGCACCGCGCCCAACCTCTTCGATCTGCACCCCCCGTTCCAGATCGACGGCAACTTCGGCGCCACCTCCGGGATCACGGAGTGGCTGCTCCAGTCCCACGCCGGTGAACTCCATCTCCTCCCCGCCCTGCCCTCATCGCTGCCCGACGGCCGGATCCGGGGGCTGCTGGCCCGTGGCGGTTTCGAGGCGGAACTCGCCTGGAGCGGCGGCGCCCTGGCCGAGTGCCGGCTGCGCTCGGGCACCGGAGCCCGGGCCGTGGTCCGGTCGACGGGCCGGCTGAGGGTCATCGCGCAGGGAAAACCGGTGCGGGTGGACCACCCCGAGCCGGACCTCACCTCGTTCGACACCGTCCCCGGACGGACGTACCGCCTCGTCCCCGCGTGACGGTGGACGACCTCAGGGGCGGTCGAGCCTGAGGCGCTCGGCCTTCGGCAGCCGCGCGACCACCAGGTCGTAGGAGTCCTCGACGAGCTCCCGGACCAGCCGGTCCGGGAGCCCGCCGTCCACCGTCACCGTGTTCCAGTGGCGCTTGTTCATGTGCCACCCCGGGACGATCAGCCCCGGGTTCTCACCGCGGAGGCGCAGCGCGTCGTCGGGGTCGCACTTCAGGTTCACGGTGAGGGGGCGGGCGTCCAGGGTCGTCAGGGCGAAGACCTTGCCTCCCACCTTGAAGGCCGAGATCTCCTCGAACCGGGGAAAGGGGAAGTCCTCCACGGCCGCGTTGAAGGAGAGGCAGAAGGAGCGCAGTTGCTCAGGGGTCACACGGATCACCCTAGGGGGTGTCCGACGGATCTTTTCCCCTACCCGCCCCTTCCCGTAACCAGGGGCTTTGCCCCTGGACCCCGGGGTCTGGGGCGGAGCCCCCCGCGCGGCGGAGCCGCATATCGACAGGGGTCGGGAAGGGGCGGGGGCGAGCCCGCCGCAGGCGTCAAGATCCGCCGGACAGGTTCTAGTCCTCGGCGAGCACCACGACCGTGTCACCCTCCTGGAGGACGAGCGGGGCGGTCTTGGAGGGGTTGAGGTGGACGCCGTAGAGCGGCGGCTCGTCGCTCTGCCGCGCCAGCCGGTAGCCGATGGCCGACTCACCGCGCTGCCGGGCGGCCTCGATCACGGTGGCGAAGTTCGCCTTCGCGCCCGGGGTGAGATAGCTCGGCGCGGGCTTGAGGTAGATCTCCGATCCCTCGGGGTCGAAGAGGTCGGCGAACACGGCGTACAGGTGGCGGTTCTCGGTGAGCTGGGTGAGCAGCAGGCTGATCACCTTGGTGCTGACGATGAAGTCGTCGGCCTTGGTGACCTGCGCGACCTCGCGGTTCGCGTCGTCGTTCATCTCGGTGACGATCGAGTACGGGTCGCCGAGCTGGATTTCGATGTCGCGCAGATGGAGGAGGGTCACCAGGGTGCGGTCGTCGGCCCGTCCGGCGTCGATCTCGTCGTCCGTCAGCACCACGATGTGCCGATAGGTGTCCAGGTCCAGGGACTCCAGCGACGGCCGGCGGACCGGCTCGCAGTGCTTGTAGCCGACCGTCAGGTTCGCCAGCTCTCCGCTCAGGTCCTCCTCGGGCCGGTGCGGGGCCGCGACATCCACCACGGACCCTGGTTTCACCAGCCGGTCGAGCAGTGAAACGATCTTCGAAGCGCGGGGGTTCCAGCCGATCATCAGGGTCCGGTCCGGCATCGGCGACGCGACGCCGGCTGTGGCGATCGCCGAGCGGACGATCGTGGGCCGCTCGCTCGCCGCCTTGATGAGCAGATCGTCCTCCGCGACCAACAGCAGCTGGTCGCCGCTTCCGATGACGGTGTCCATCGGGGGGTTGACCAGCACCTCTCCGTCCGCGCGGTGCAGGCCGATGGGCACGCCGAGCTCAAAGGCGTTCAGGGACTCCCCGTACGTGGAACCGACCTGCGAGGGCTCGGCCCACGGGTAGACCTCGTTGCCCATGAAGCTGAGCAGCTCGTTGAAGACGGTGGACAGGCCGGATTGCCGGTGGGACTGGACGATCAGCCGGACGGCGATGTCGTCGACGTCGACCACCAGCGCGCTCTCGCCCGCGGCCAAGCGGGCGGCCGCCAGGTTCTCGGAGCTCTGCACCGCCGCCACCACATGCGGACGCGTCCCGCTCCACACGCGGCTGTTCAGCAGCAACAGCTGCTTGATGACGTCGATGTCGCTGTCCTCCCCGACGGGCGGCAGCACCATGATCGCCTTGGCGGTGTCCGGACTCACCAGCTCCAGGTCCCCCCGCTGGAGCGGACTGCCCGAGCGGCAGATCACCCGCGTCTTCCCGGTGTCGGGGATCCGCCGCCGGATCTCGTCGTCCATGTCGACCTTGTCCCGGTCGGCGAGGATCACCACGCAGGAGCGCCGCTCGCTCTGGTTGGCCTCCACCAGCTCGGCTATGACCGTGAAGATCTGCTCCGACCAGCCCAGCACGACGGTGTGCCCGTGCTCGATCAGCCGCGACTTGCCCTTGCGCAGCTCCTGGATCCGGGACTCCAGGCCGGTGGTGATCACACCGATCAGCGCGCTGACGATGAAGATGCCCCCGACGGTCACCGTGAGCATCAGCAGCAGAAACACCGGCCGCCCGGTGTCCCCTCCCATCGTGCCCGGGTCGAGGGTGCGCAGAAGGCTCATCCAGATGACGCCCGGCCAGCCCCCGTTCTCCTCGGTGTCCTTGTGGGCGAGGACCGCCACCGTGCAGGACACCACGGTGATCAATGCCAATGAGGCCAGCCCCAGCCAGCCGATCAGCGCCGAGGTTCCACGGTCCATCGTCCCGTCGAACCAGTAACGCAGCCGCTCCCGCAGCCTCTTGCGCATGCCGTACACCCTCCCTGGCCCCTGCCGTCACCAGCCGCGACCGGCTTCATGATCAGCTCTGTACGCCGACAGGGTGTAGCCCAAGCCTCTCACCACGCCAATCGGACCCGCGGCCGCCCGCCCAACACGGCCCGGTGCGCGGCGTCTTGGGGGTGCCGGGCCCTGAGCCGTCGGGAGGTGCGCCGCTTGGCCGAAGATCGTCCGAGAGCCACCCGCCATCTTCTACATCGTTGTAGATTATGACGCGTGGACGGGCTGTCCTCGGCGATTCCCGGCGCCATCGGCATGCCCGTCCGCTCCATGGCACGCCGCGCGTTCACGCGCATGTGATTCGCAGTCATTCGCACTAAAGGGGAAACACCTCATGGCCGTGAGCCTGACCAAGGGCAGCAACTACTCCCTCACCCGCGCCGAGCCCGGTCTCGCCAGCGTGGTCGTCGGCCTGGGCTGGAAGGTGAACACCGGCCCCGGTGACGTCGACCTGGACGCGAGCGCCCTGGTCCTGGGCGGCAACGGCAGGGTTCTGTCGGACCAGCACTTCGTCTTCTTCAACAGCCGCACCACGCCGGAGGGTTCGGTCCGCCACACCGGCGACAACCAGACGGGCGAGGGCGAGGGCGACGACGAGCAGATCGCCGTCGACTTCAACCTGCTCCCGGCGCAGGCCGAGTCCGTGGTGTTCGTGGTGTCGATCCACAACGAGGGCGGGGCGGCCACCACCTTCGGCCGGATCCGTGACGCGTACATCCGCCTGGTGCACCAGGCGACGGGCGTGGAGATGTGCCGCTACGAGCTGACCGAGGACGCGCACGACCAGACCGCCATGGTGTTCGGACAGCTCTACCGCCGTGAGAGCGAGTGGAAGTTCCGCGCCATCGGCCAGGGCTATGCGACGGGCCTCGGCGGCATCGCCAAGGACTACGGCGTCAACGTGTAACCGCGCCGACGCGGGTGTCCCTCCTTCCAGCGGTGTTCCCCGGAACACCGCTGGTGCCGTCTCGGCCGTCCCGCATCTGCGAGGCCTTCCCCCTGATTGTTCCGCTTCTGCGATGTGAGACGCATCGTAGGGCTGGCATCTGCGGCAGTATGATCGATGTATGCACACCTATCGGATCGGGGACGCCGCCGCCTTGATGGGCGTCAGCGCGGACACGCTCAGGCGCTGGGTCGACAGCGGCAGGCTGCGCGCCGAGCGCGATGAGCAGGGCCGCCGGATCATCCCCGGGCCGGACCTGGCCGCGTTCGTACGGGAGCTGAACCGCGCCGAGCGGGAGAGCACCGGCTCCTCGGCGCGCAACCGCTTCTCGGGCATCGTCACCGAGGTGATCCTCGGGGATGTGTCGGCGCAGGTGGAGATCCAGGCCGGGCCGTTCCGCGTGGTGTCCATGATCAGCCGGGAGTCGGCCGAGGAACTGGGGCTTGAGCCCGGCGTTCCCGCGGTCGCCGTGATCAAGTCGACGAACGTGGTCGTCGAGAAGGCATGACAGGGCAGAGGGAGATATCCGTGACGACCCGTTCCGCACCCCGCAGGACGCGCGCGCTGACGACGACCGCGGCGGGGGCCGCCGCGCTGCTGCTCGCGCTGAGCGCCTGCTCGTCCTCCTCCGACTCCTCCTCGGAGAAGGACTCCTCCGAGAAGGACTCCGCGAAGAAGCTGTCCGGCACGGTCACGGTGTTCGCCGCCGCCTCGCTCAAGGAGAGCTTCACGACGCTGAAGGAGAAGTTCGAGGCGGAGCACCCGGGGACGAAGGTGGCCTTCAACTTCGGCGGCAGCGACACCCTCGCGGCCAGCATCACCTCCGGCGCGCCCGCCGATGTCTTCGCGGCCGCCAGCGACAAGACGATGAAGATCGTCACCGACGCGCATGACACCGACGGCACGCCGACGACGTTCGTCCGCAACCAGCTTGCGATCGCGACGCTCCCCGGCAACCCGCAGCAGATCGGCACCCTGAAGGACCTCACCAAGTCCGGGCTGAAGGTGGCCCTGTGCGCGAAGACGGTGCCCTGCGGTGCCGCCGCGCAGAAGGCGCTCGACGCCTCCGGTCTCAAGCTGACCCCGGTCAGCTATGAGCAGGATGTGAAGGGCGCCCTGACGAAGGTGGAGCTGAAGGAGGTCGACGCCGCGGTCGTGTACAAGACGGATGTGAAGGCGGCGGGCGGCAAGGTCGACGGCGTGGAGTTCCCCGAGTCGGCCGAGGCGATCAACGCGTACCCGATCGCCCCGCTGAAGGACGCGCCCAACGCGGCGGCGGCCAAGGCCTTCGTCGCCCTGGTGAAGTCCGCCGAGGGCCAGAAGGTCCTCACCGCCGCCGGGTTCCTCAAGCCGTGACCGGCCCCTCGGACGCCGCGGTCGACACCCTCACCGGCGGTGGCCGGCGGCCCCGGCGTCCGAGGCGGCGGGCCGTCGGGCGGGGTCTCGCGCCGCTGCCGCTGCTGCTGCCCGCGCTGCTCGGGCTGGCGTTTCTGCTGCTGCCGCTGTTCGCCCTGCTGGTCCGGGCGCCCTGGCACAGCCTTCCGGAGCAGTTGACCAGCCCGGGTGTCTGGGAGGCCCTGCGGCTGTCGCTGGTGACCGCCACGGCCGCCACGGCGGTGGCGCTGGTGCTCGGGGTGCCGCTCGCGTGGCTGCTGGCCCGTACGGAGTTTCCCGGGCGCGGCCTGGTCCGGGCCCTGGTGACACTGCCGCTGGTGCTGCCGCCGGTGGTGGGCGGTGTGGCGCTGCTGCTGGCGCTGGGCCGCAACGGGGTGGTGGGCCGCTGGCTCGACGACGCGTTCGGAATCACGCTGCCGTTCACCACGACGGGGGTGATCGTGGCCGAGGCGTTCGTGGCCATGCCGTTTCTCGTCATCAGTGTGGAAGGCACGCTGCGGGCCGCCGATCCGCGCTACGAGGAGGCCGCCACGACCCTGGGCGCCTCGCGCTTCACCGCCTTCCGCCGGGTGACGCTGCCGCTGATCGCCCCCGGCATCGCCGCCGGGGCGGTGCTGGCCTGGGCCCGCGCGCTGGGCGAGTTCGGCGCCACCATCACCTTCGCCGGCAACTTCCCCGGCCGCACCCAGACGATGCCGCTGGCCGTCTATCTCGCCCTCCAGAGCGACCCGGCCGCGGCGATCGCGCTGAGCCTGGTGCTGCTCGCCGTGTCCATCGCGGTCCTGGCCGGGCTGCGCGACCGCTGGATGACCACGCCGTGAGAACCATGGGAGACGCAGACTCCACCGACGGATCCGGTGCCACCGCCTCCGCCGTCGCCTCCGCCACGTCCGCCGCCCCCGCCGGGGGGCTGGACGCGCGGCTCGTCGTCGACCGGGGCGCCTTCTCCCTCGATGTGGCGCTGACCGCCGCGCCCGGCGATGTCCTGGCCCTGCTCGGCCCGAACGGCGCGGGCAAGACCACCGCCCTGCGCGCCCTGGCCGGGCTGGCCCCGCTCGGCGACGGCCATCTGCGGCTGGACGGCAGGTCCCTGCGCGACACCCCGCCCGAGGCCCGCCCGGTCGGCGTGGTGTTCCAGGACTATCTGCTCTTCCCCCACCTGAGCGCGCTCGACAACGTGGCGTTCGGCCCCCGCTGCCAGGGCCTGTCCAAGGCTGAGGCCCGCGCGCTGGCCGCCACCTGGCTGGACCGCATGGGCCTGGCCGGCCACGCCTCCGTCAAGCCCCGGCGGCTGTCCGGCGGGCAGGCCCAGCGCGTCGCCCTGGCCCGCGCCCTGGCCACCCGCCCCCGGCTGCTGCTCCTCGACGAGCCGCTGGCCGCCCTGGACGCCCGCACCCGCCTCGACGTACGGGCGCAGCTCCGCCGCCACCTCGCCGAGTTCGAGGCGGTGGCCGTCCTGGTCACCCATGACCCGCTGGACGCCATGGTGCTCGCCGACCGGCTCGTCGTCATCGAGGGCGGCCGGGCGGTCCAGGAGGGCACCCCCGGCGAGGTCGCCCGCCGCCCCCGGACCGACTACATCGCCCACCTGGTCGGGCTCAACCTCTACAAGGGCCACGCCGACGGCCACACCGTGCGGTTGGCCGACGGCCCCGCCATCATCACCGCGGACGACCTGACCGGCCCCGCCTTCGTCGCCTTTCCGCCCGGCGCCGTCACCCTCCACCGCGACCGCCCCACCCAGTCCAGCGCGCGCAATGTCTGGCGCGTCCGGGTGGCGGGGCTGGAGTCCCACGGCGACCAGATCCGCGCCGACCTCACGGGCGAACTCCCGCTCGCCGCCGACCTCACCACCGTGGCCGCCGCGGAGCTGGACCTGCACCCGGGGGTCACGGTCTGGGCCTCGGTCAAGGCCGCCCAGACCCACGCCTACCCGGCCTGACGCCGAGGGGCGTGGACAGCAACCCTCGATACATCGGGTGTATCAACTCATCAGTCTTCAGCGCCTCCAGGTTTTCGGCGCCTGGCACCTTGACGCATCCGATGTATTGGTGATGATTGCCTACGGCGCGCTCAATGTCGCCCGGCCCGCACCCCGGCCGGGCGCGGCGCCCCCGTTCCGCACGTGACCTCACTCCGGCTGGCTCTCACCTGGAAGGGCAGCACCACATGGTCTCGATTCGGCACGTTCTCTCAACCCTGGCCGCTGCACTGACACTCGCCCTGGTGCCGCTGAGCGGGGCGGCAACCGCCTGGGCGGACAGCGGACCGGCCCCCGGCCCCGGCGGCCACGGCGGCCGGGGCTGGGTCGGCACCTGGGAGGCCGCCGCGGCCGGCACCGCACCCGCCCTGCCCGGCAACTCGATCCGCAACGTGGTGCACACCAGTGTCGGGGGCCAGGCGGCCCGGATCCGAGTATCCAACCGGCTCGGCACGGCCCCGCTCGAACTCGGCGCGGCCACCGTGGCACTCCAGGAGGCCGGGGCACCGAAGAGCCCGAACGCCATCGCCGGGTCGGCCCGCCGGATCACCTTCCACGGCCGGTCCTCGGCCACCGTGCCGGCCGGCGAGGACGCGGTCAGCGACCCGGTGCGGCTGCGCGTCCCCGCGGACACCAATCTGCTGATCACCCTGTACACCCCGACCGACTCGGGGCCCGCGACCTACCACCGCTCCGCCCTCCAGACCTCGTTCCTCTCCCCGGACGGCGACCACACCGCCGACCAGGACGGCGCCGCGTTCACGGCCACCACGAGCTCCTGGTACTACGTGACCGGCGTGGACGTGCTCAGCCCGCGCACCCCCGGCAGCGTGGTCACGCTCGGCGACTCCATCACCGACGGCTCGGGGTCCACGGCGAGCGCCAACCGCCGCTGGCCCGACCGGCTGGCCGCGCGGCTGCGCGTACTGCCCCCGCGCCGACAGCTGGGCGTGCTCAACGCCGGCATCTCGGGCAACCGGGTGCTGCTGGACGGGACCGGGCCCAGCGCGCTGTCCCGGCTGGACGCGGACGTCTTCTCCCGCAGCGGGGTGCGCGCGATGATCGTGATGGAGGGCATCAACGACATCAAGGGCAGCCCCAACCAGACCGACCCCACGGCGTTCGCGGACGCCTACCGCGGCATCGTCGAGCAGGCCCACGCGCGCGGCATCCGCGTCATCGGGGGCACCATCACCCCGTACGGCGGCAACGGCGGCTACACCGAGGCCCGCGAGGCCGTGCGGCAGGCGGTGAACGAGTTCATCAGGAACAGCGGGGTGTTCGACGCGGTGGTGGACTTCGACGCCGTGGTCCGCGACCCCGCGGACCCGCACCGCATCCTCCCCGCCTACGACACCGGCGACCATCTGCACTTCAACGACACGGGGCTACAGGCCATGGCAGACGCCGTCGACCTGGCCGACCTGACCGAACCGGCCGGCCCGAGGGGCGGCGGGACCGAACCCGTGCCGGCCGGGTCGGCGAGGGGCTGAGCCTGCCGGTGTCAGTTCACGTCGGCCCGCGTGGCCGACACCTGGCCGAGGTCCTCGGCCGCCTTGGCGAGCAGGTCCAGCATGGCGAGTTCGGCGCGGGGCGCGTCCTGCTCGCGTATGGCGTCCAGGACCGCGCGATGGCTGGGCACGGGGTCGTCCGCGCCGCCGTGGGCGTGCACCAGGCGGTCCCGCTCGCGCAGGCCGGGCTCCAGCAACAGATCGAGGCGGGCGAGGAGTTCATTTCCGGTGGCGGCGAGCAGCGCGCGGTGGAAGGAGGCGTCGGCCTCCTCCTCCGCGGCAGCCCCGCGGGCGTCCGCCATGGCGGCGAGCGCGGCGCCGAGCGCGACCAGATCGGCCTCGGTGCGGCGCAGCGCCGCGCGGTGGGCGGCGGCGGGCTCCACGAGGGAGCGCACGTCGGCGAGATCGCGCATCAGCCGCTCGCCGTCCCCCGCCTCCACGCGCCAGCGGATGACATCGGAGTCCAGGAGGTTCCAGGCGGCCCGGGGGCACACGAAGGTGCCGCGCTTCTGGCGGGCGTCGATGAGCCCCTTGCCGGCGAGGACCTTCAGGGATTCGCGCATCACGGTGAGGCTGACGTCCAGTTCGGCGCCGAGGGCCCGTACGTCCAGGACCTCGCCCTCGGCGAACTCGCCGCCCACGATGCGGGCACCCAGCAGCCGGACCACCTGGCCGTGCACACCTCGGCCGGAATAGGACGGCATGGGGGTTCCTCCTCGCAGATCCGGGCGCTCACCCTATCGCGGGCATTAAATATGAATACATCTTGACACTGCCTGTGACACCCGCCGACGATGAACCGTCCCCCTACCGAAAGGCCGGTCCACCGTGCCCGTCGCGCCGCCCGACCACCTGCCGGAGAAACTGACCATCTCCCTGTGGGACTTCAGCTGGTACACCCGTACCGGCCCCGGGGAACCCTTCGCCGACCTCGACCGCGCCTTCGCCGAGGCCGTGGCGCGCGGATACAACACGGTGCGCGTCTGCGCCATGCCCTTTCTGCTCTTCGGCTCCGGGCTCGACACCAGCCGGCTCCGGCTGGCACCCCTGGGCGGCGGATACGGGCAGCGGACCCGCTGGTACGACGTCGGCGGCAGCACCGAGATCGACGGCCGCGCCCATCTGCGCGCGCTGTTCGAGGCCGCCCGCCGGCACGGCTGCTTCGTCATCCTCTCCAGCTGGGAGTACCAGCAGAGCCCGTCGTTCGGCGGCGACCGCTCCTGGTACGACGCCCTGATGGCCGTCGCCCCCGAGCGGCGCGCCGAGGCCCTCGCCGACGCGCTCGCCGACCTGATCGACTTCCTGGCCGTCCACGGGCTGGACGACCGGATCGCCTTCACCGAGCTGCACAACGAGGTCCAGGGCGGGCGGCTCACCGAGGGGCTGGCGGGCCCAGACACCGTGGTCGCCCTGCGGCCGCGCCTGGAGCGCGGCCTCGCCCGGTTCCGGGAGCGCCACCCCGACCGGCCGGTCACGGTCAACTACGCCAAGGTCCCGGTCGGATCGCTGCGCGGCGTCCCGCGCGACGTGGACGTCGCCGTCTTCCACCCGTATGTCTACGGCGTGCTCGACGAGCTCATCGACGCCTTCGCCCTGCGCGCCCCGTCCCGCCCCTTCCCCCAGGACTTCGCCCGGGAACACCTGTTGCGCCCCGACGCCCCGGACCTGGCCGACTGGGCGCCGCCCGCCGGCGACCTGTGGCGTCTCGAGGCCACGCTCGTCGGCCGCGAGATCTACGCACACGACTGGTGCGACCCCGTCAAATGGGACGCCTGGCTGTACGAGCGGTACGCCGTCCACCGCCTCGCGATGGAGCAGCGGCTGGTCACCTGGATCGAGGCCGCCGCCGACTGGGCCGCCGGGGCCGGAGTCCCGCTGGTCTTCGGCGAGGGCTGGATCGGCTACACCCCGCTGCACGGCACCTTCGAGGAGGGCCCGATCGGGGCCGCGTTCTGCCGCCGCGCGGTCGCCGAGTCCGCCCGGGTGGGCGCCTGGGGCACGGTGGTGTGCTCCAACGCCGCGCCCCACCACCCGATGTGGCAGGACCTCGCGCTCCAGCGGGAGTGCAACACGCTGCTGCTCGGCTGAGCGCCCTGCCCCGCCACGGTCATCAGGCGGGGCCGCGCCGTTCCCGGCGATCTGTTTGGACGTTATGAGGGCGCCCGCAGGGCCGACCGACGTACCCTGTCGTGCACACAACGGGGGTGTCAGACGCCATGAGCGACAACGATCTGCCCGAGCCGGGAGACGACCAGCTCCCACTGCCGCCCGGATCGGCCGAGGGAGGCGGGCTCATCGCCCCGCCCCCCTTGGCGGCCCAGCCGGGCAAGCCCAACATCTACGACCCCGGCGCGCCCGCGCCCCGGCGTCCGCTCGCCCCCGGCGTCCAGGGCCCGGTGCCGCAGAACCTCGCGATCGCCCCCGGCGTGCTGCGCGGCGCGGCCGGCAAGGCGGACGAGGTGTACGACACGCTGCACAAGCAGGCGGCGTCGCTGGAGGAGCCGACCTCCGCGGCGCTCAAGGGCGTGGGCGGTCTCCAGGCCGAGAGCGCGCTGAGACAGTCGCACAAACACTGGGAGGAGCAGGCGGGCACGGTCACCGCCTGGCTCGCCCACATCTCCGAGAGCCTGCGGGCCGCGGCCGGCATCCATGTGAAGCAGGACGTGGACACGGGAGATTCGTTCGGCCTGAAGGAACCCCGGTTCCCGGCCGACGACCCGTCCCTCTCATCGATCTCGAGGTTCTGATGGCCACCTTCTATCAGGAGTTCCGATCGGCCGACTTCGGGGCGCTGGACACCCTGGCCACCAAGTGGAAGGGCGTCCACGACAGGATCAAGGACCTCGACGACAAGGTCCGTGACGAGGTGCTGAAGCCCTTGAAGGACAAGGGGTACTGGGAGGGCATGGCCGCCCCCTTCGCCTGGACGCAGATCGATGACATCCAGCGCCAGGTGACCGCCGCCGCCAAGGTGGCCGACGGGGTCCGCCGGAGCATCGAGGACGGGGCCGGGGAGCTGAAGGCCGCGCAGCGCAAGCTGAGCGACGCGGTGCGGGAGTTCGGCGAGCAGGGGATGTACGTCAACCCGGCGAAGGCCCAGGTGGTCCTGGCCGAGGGGTGCACCCCGGAGAACTACGACGCGGCCGACGTGAAGAAGGTGAACGCCGCCCAGACCCGGCTCAACGAGATCCTGCGGGAGGCGTTCGAGGCCGACCAGAACCTGTCGATCACGCTGATGGAGAACGTCGGCCTGGAGCTGTGGTTCAACACCGGGCAGGTCCGCACGGACATCAACCACACCAGCGGCATCAGCACGGACCACTATGACGCCCTCGGCCGGGACATGGACGGCCTCGACCCCTTCCCCTCGACCAACCACCTCACGCCGCGCACCCTCGCGGCCAACTGGGTCGCCGGGACGGGCGACGACCACTACTTCTTCTCCCAGCACGACCCGTTCGTCGAACAACTCCGCAAGAGCGAGAGCATGGACGGCATCCGGAGCCAGACGCTCGCGGGGTGGCAGGCCGGCAAGGGGGAGGGCCAGCTCGCGTACCGGATCTCCGGCAAGTCGTTCGGCGGGCAGGTGAAGGACTTCGCCAAGGACATGGCCGGTATGTCCGGGCTCGACAATCTGTGGGGCGGCGACACCAACGAGGCGCAGTCCCTGCTCGGCTCGTACAACGTGGACTACGTCGTCAAGGGCACCGACCCGGACGGCAAGCTCATCGTGCAGTACACGCTGCACAACGACACCGACACCGAGTCGTTCCTGCCCGGCTACCAGTCCTGGCAGCGCAAGGCCAACCATGGCGTCGGCCCGGGCGCCGACATCAAGGAAACCATGGTCTGGACCGAGCGCATCGCCCCGGACGACCGCTAAACCGCGGTGAGTTCGCCGAGCAGGCCGAAGGTGAGGGCGTCGACCGGGCGGGGGTCGGTCGCGGTCTGCTCGTTGAAGGTGTTCACCATCATCACCACCGCCGAGCCGCTCTCCCGGCTGAATGCGGCACAGGTGCTGAACCCGCCCGTGCCGCCGTTGTGCCAGGTCATGGTCCGGCCGCCGGGCAGCGGGCTGAGGTGCCAGCCGAGCCCGAGCCGCAGGCCGCCCTCAGCCGTGAAATGGGGGCGCTGGGTCAGCTCGATGGCGGCCCGCAGCGGGGAGCGCCCCGGGCGCAGCTGTGCGCTCAGGAAGCGCACCATGTCGTCGGCGGTGCCGTACATCGAGGTGCCGGCCGCGCTGAGCACGCGGTCGCGCCAGTCGGGGACGGGCTGTCCGGCGAAATGTCCGACCGCCTTGCGGGCCGCCATGTCGGGCCGCAGCGCGGTGGTGGTGTCCTTCAGGCCGAGCGGCTCGGCCACCCGGCGGCGCAGCATCGCATCGACGGCATCGAAGGCCAGCGCCTGCCCGAGGAGGCCGACCCCGAAGTTCGAGTACGCGTAGCGGCTACCCGGTTCGGTGGCCAGGGTGGTCTCGCCGAGGCCGCTCGCCAGATCGTCCAGCGTGTAGTGGGCGTACGGGTCGTAAGGGTCCGCGTCGGCGGCCAGGTTCGGCGGCAGCGAGGGCAGGCCGGAGCTGTGGGTGGCCAGATCGACCAGGGTGATCGGGCGTGGCCCCCGGTGCGGGACGGGGAACCGGGCGGGCAGGGTGAGCGGGGCGTCGAGGCGGGTGGTGCCCGCGCACACGGCGCGGGCCAGGGCCGTGGCGGTGAGTGTCTTGGCGATCGAGCCGAGCTGGTAGACGGTTCTGCCGTCGGGCGCCGCGCCGCCCGGGCCCTCGCCCGCGCCCGCCACATGGCGGCGGCCGCCGTGGATGACCCCGCAGACCACGCTGGGGCTGCCGGCCTCCAGCGCACGGGTCACATACCGCCGCACCAGCGCGGGCAGGTCGGGCAGGTCGTCGGCGGCTGCGGCGTTGCCGGCCAGCAGCGTTCCGCCCGCCGTCGCCGTCGCCACGGTGAGGAACTTTCTCCGCTGCATGGTCACTCCCCTGTCGATCGGATTGCCGTGGGTACCACCGTGGACAGCACGACGAGCAGCGGCACCACCCGGCCCGCGGGGACCTGGTAGTGGCCGCGGCCCTCGGCCTGAAGCCAGCCGGTGGCGGTGAGTTGCTTGAGGTGGTGATAGAGCTGGCCGGTGGTGTGCAGGCCCGCGACCTCCTGGAGCTCCGCGGCGGAGCGGGTGCCGCGCAGCGCGGCGCGCAGCAGAGTGAGCCGGACGGGGTGGCCCAGGGCGGCGAGCGGCGCGGCGCACTCCGACCAGTCGGCGTCCAACAGCCTTTCCGTTGAGGCGCCTTGCTGCCATTCGTACGTCTCGCCCGTCGGGAGTTCGAGCGCGCCGGTGAACAGCACTTCACCGGGGCCGCTGAGGCGCTTCCGCAGACCCTCGAGGGCCCAGAACACCGTGTCCCGCTCCGCCTTGGGCTCTGCCTCCAGCCGCGCCACCCGTTCTTCGAGCGCGGCGACCCGTCTCTCCAGGGACTCACCAGCCATAGGACGGAGATTACGTTATTCCGGAATAGCGGAGCAACTCCCCTGCTGCGCCCCAGCTCAGCGATTCCGCACGGCCCAAGACGCGAAAGTCGCCCGAGCAAAGGTCGGATGAAAGATTGTTAGGAACCTTGACAGTCCTAGGGGGCCAGCCCATCGTGAGAGGTCCGCACCGCGTGTGTCATCGGTTGACATCCTCAGAAGGAAACCAACGAACATGACCGAACACGCTCCACGCCACCTCAGCCGCCGGGCGGTACTGGGCTCCATGACCGCGGCCGCCGTCGGCACATCTCTCGCCCTGGGCCGGGAGGCGTCGGCCGCCCCGCGGGCGCCGCAGCTGCTCTGGCACCCGGACCCGTCAAGCGCCGGGCTCAAGGCCTTCGAGGGCATCGAGGCCGACCGCGGAGGCGCCCACCCCGACCGGGACTATGTGACCGTCGAGGGAGGTGATCACTACCGCTTCAACATCTGGAAGGACGACCGGGACACCACCGGTGACGGGGACCGTCAGCGCACCGAGTCCAAGGGCATGGTGCAGGACGGCTCGAAGCTGAAGATGCGCGACGGCGAGACATGGACCATCGGCTACGAGATGTTCATGCCGACCTCGCTGCACGGCACCAGCAAATTCACGCATATCTTCCAGACCAAGACACCCGTGGACAACGGGGGCCCGTACGTCACCCTGGACCTGGGCCGCAGCGGCAGCACGGAGACGCTGCGGGCCCGCGCGTACGCCAACTCCGGGTCGCCGGACATCGCCTCGACCAACCTGTCGCCGCTGCGCAACAAGTGGATCACCATCGAGTGGACGCTCACCATCGGCTCGAGCGGCAAGGCGGGGTTCGTGGCCCGCAACGGCACCGGCTCCGGGGCCCCGGTGGCGGTCCAGGGCAGCATGTCGGGCGTGAAGATCCCGGATCAGGACGATTATGTCCGGCCCAAGTGGGGCATCTACCGGTCCGTCGAAAGCGCCTCGTCGGACATCCTCGACACCTATCTGCTCTTCCGTAACTTCAAGGCGTCGAAGGGCACCTGAACCTCCGGGGGCGGAGGAAACCGGTGAATGTGGGGTCGGCGGCAGCCGGCCCCACATTTCCATGCGCGGGCGAACCACTCAACGATCGCTCGCACTTGGGTTGAAGGGCCCAAAGGGCCGGACGGCCCTCTTGTGATCCGGCGTGCGCTCGGGAATCCTCGACAAGGCGTTGAGCAGGAAAGCGGAGCGGAGATTTTTTCTGCCCCCTGTTCACTTAAGCGAGGTGAAGGGTTCATCATGCTCTCCATCACCAAAGAGTTTCACTTCTCGGCGAGCCACCAGCTGGATCATTTACGGTCCGGCCACCCATGCGCCCGACTGCACGGCCATAACTATGTGGTCGTCCTGGAACTGTCCGCGGCGCCGGAAGATCTCGCACGTCCGGGTTTCGTCCGGGATTACGGCGATCTCTCCTCGTTCCAGAAGTGGGTCGACGAGACGCTGGATCACCGGCATCTCAACGATGTGCTGGACGGGGTGAATCCCTCCGCGGAGAACATCGCCATGTGGCTCCACGAGAGGTGGGTGAAGGAGTTCCCCGAACTCACCGCCGTACGCGTGTCGGAGACCCCCAAGACCTGGGCGACCTACCGTCCCTCCGCCAACGGAGTCGACGCGCCCCTCTGACGGCGGACCGGGACCCGATCCTCGACGGAGGACACGAAAGGGGGTGGTGGACGTGACGGCACCGAAGCTCGTGGTCAACGAGATCTTCGGGCCCACCTAGGGCCGTACAGGGAGAAGGGCCCTCAACGGGCACGTCCTGCGCCTTTCTGCGGCTGGGAGGCTGCAATCTGGACTGCCGCTGGTGCGACACTCCGTACACCTGGGACTGGAAGGGCGTCTCGGACACCGGGATCGCCTACCGCCCGGCCGAGGAGCTGCACCCGTTGGACCCGGACGACGTGGCGCGGCGGCTGCTGGACTTCGGCGTCGGCCTGATCGTCGTCTCCGGCGGGGAGCCGCTCAACCAGCAGAGCAGGCTGGTGCCGGTGGTCCGCGCGCTGCGCGGGGCGGGGGTCGCGGTGGAGATCGAGACCAATGGGACGGTGGCCCCCGAAGACGCGCTCACCGCGACCGGAGCGCGGTTCAACGTGTCGCCGAAACTCGCCCACTCGGGGGTCGCCGAGAATCGCAGGATCGTGCCGGAAGTGCTGCGCGAGTTCACCCGGCTTCCCGGCACGGCCTTCAAGTTCGTCTGTGCGGCGGCCTCCGACCTGGAAGAGGTGGACGCGCTCGTCGCACAGCACTCGCTGAAGAACATTTGGATCATGCCGCGCGGACAGTCTCCCGAGGAGATCAGCGAGGGCATCCGCACGCTCGCGGACCAGGTCGTCGGACGGAAGTGGAATCTGTCCGGACGGCTGCATGTGACCATATGGGGCAGTAAACGAGGTGTTTGATGAGCAGTGGAATAAGCGAATTGCCGGGGAGCAACCGGATCGACCGGAGCGCGACGCCCCAGGATCCCCTGGAAATACTCGCCCGACAGCTTCTCGTGGAGATCGGTGAGGATCCCGAACGCGAAGGGCTGCGCGACACGCCCGCCCGCTACGCGCGTTGGTGGCGTGAGTTCACCGAGTACGCTCCCGGTTCGACCGATACGGTCTTCGAGTCCAGCTGTAGCGGTGATCTGGTGGCCGTCTCCGGCATCCATGTGTGGTCGCTGTGCGAACACCACCTCTTACCCTTCTCCTGCCGGATGACCATCGGCTACCTCCCCCGCGGACAGGTCCTGGGCCTCAGCAAGTTCGCCCGGATCGCGCACCAGCACGCACACCGGCTCCAGTCTCAGGAGCGGCTCTCGCAGGACATCGCGGACGATGTCGAGAAGCTCACCGGCTGCCCGGACGTCGCCGTGATCGGCAAGGGGGAGCATCTGTGCATGGCCATGCGCGGCATCCGTACCCCCGCCACCATGACCACGGCCGTGTGGCGCGGCGCGCTCCAGGACAGCGCCCGGCGCACCGAGTTGCTCACCCTCACCAGCGAATCGTTCCGCGGCCCCGGCTCCTGAGCGCCCGGCCGCCCCAGTCGAGAAGGGAGACAGATCTCGTGCGGAAAAGTGAACCTCCGCGGACCGGGCTGAGTTTCGACGATGTCCTGCTGGTGCCCCAGCGCACCTCGCTGACCAGTCGCCGCCAGGCCGACACCTCCTCGGAGCTGCTGCCGGGCGTCGTGCTGCGCACGCCCGTCATCTCGGCGAACACCCAGTGGTGCACGGGCGACCGGATGGCCGTGGCCATGGCGCTGAGCGGCGGTCTGGGCGTGCTGCACCGGATGCAGACCGTGGAGCAGCAGCTGGACCACCTGGACGCGGTCAAGGCGCACCGGTCAGAGGAGGGCGCGGCGCCCGAGGCCACCCGCGCCGCCGACGGACGGCTGCTGGCCGGCGCCGCGGTGGGGGTCACCGGCGACTGGCGGGAGCGCGCCGAGCGCCTGGTCGAACACGCGGCGGACATCCTCTTCGTGGACGTCGCCCACGGCCACAGCGACCAGGTGATCGAGGCGGTGGCCAAACTGCGGGCCGCCTACCCGCGGATGCCGCTGGTCGCGGGGAACGTGGGCACGGCCGCGGGGGTCGTGGACCTGGCGGAGGCCGGCGCCGATGTGGTCAAGGTGGGCATCGGGCCCGGCGGGGTGTGCACCACGAGGCTGGTGGCCGGCACCGGAGTCCCCCAGCTCACCGCCGTCATGGACTGCGCGGCCGCGGCGGCCGAACGGGGGGTGGGGGTGATCGCGGACGGCGGCATCCGGGAGTCGGGCGACATCGCCAAGTCGCTGACGGCCGGGGCACACGCGGTGATGCTGGGCTCCGCGCTCGCGGGCGCCGACGAGAGCGCGGCCACCCCGGTGACCCGGGACGGGCGCTCGTACCGGGTCAGCAACGGGTTCGTCTCCCTGGGCATGAAGCTGACGCTGCGCCATGCGGCGGGCGAGAGGATCACCCGGGAAGAGGTTGACGACTATGTGCCGGAGGGCACCGAGGCGACCTTCCCCGCCACCGGCCCGGTGGCCAGGACGCTGCGCCGGCTCATGGGCGGTGTGCAGTCGGCGATGAGCTATTCGGGGGCGCGGGACATGGCCGGCTTCCGGGAACGCGCCGAGTTCATCCGGGTGACCTCCGCGGGCCGGGCCGAGAACCGCCCGCACGCGCGCGAGCGCTCGGAGCAGATCGACATCGACCATGTCTCCCGGGCGGTGGGCGATGAGTGAGTCCGGAGACACGACGCCCCCCGCGGTGGCCGGTGAGCGGCCCGGCATGTGGTCCCGGCAGGGGCCGTACCTCCTGGACTGGGCCTCCTTCGGGGAGCTGATGGCGGACCTCGCCGCACAGGTGCGGGACGAGGGCTTCCGGCCGGACGCGGTGCTGGCGGTGGCCCGCGGCGGTCTCACCCCGGCCGGCTTTCTCACCTGCGCCCTCGACGCGCCCGTCCAGCACACCATCCGGGTGCGCAGGACCGCGGACGACACCCGCTACGCCGCCAAGCAGGCGCCGGTCATCGACATCGGCTCCCCGCCCGAGCTGGGCCCGGGAGACCGGGTGCTGGTGGTGGACGACATCGTCGGCACCGGCTCCACGGCCGATGTGGTGCTGGCGTATCTGGCGGACGCCGGGGTGGCGCGGTCCGATGTGCGCTTCGCCGCGGTGGTCCGCAACCACCGGTCCGGCTATGTGCCCGACTACTGTCCCGCGGTCATCGACGACTGGATCGTCTTTCCGTGGGAGACCGACCGGGAGAGCACGGCGGACTGCCGCCCCCTCCCGGCCACCGCGCGGACGGGGCGCCGATGACGGCGGGAGGCCCGCGGGGGCTGCCCGGCCGCGGGCTCGTGCCGGTGGAGAACGCCGCCGAGGTGTCCCTGCCCGCCTGTTACGACGCGGTGGACCTGTACACCTGTGACACCCCGCTCAGCCGACGGGTGGAGGTGGCGCGCGCCCTCGCCGAGTTCGAGAAGACCCTGGGGACACGTCCGACGACGGTGTTCACCCGGGTCGCGGAGTGTCCCGGCGGGCGGGTGCTCGGGCACCCGTATCCGCGGGCAGTGCTGCTCGCCGCGCTCGGCACCACCGAGGAGAAGCGCCTGGAGGAGATGTCGGACCGGCTGACGGGCCCCGCGCATCCCGTGCGCGCGTCCCAAGGCGGCCATCGCCGGGAGGAGTTGGGCGGGCTGCTGCACGCCCTGCCGATCCTCCAGCACCGCCCGGGCGACGCCGGACCGTACATCACCGCGGGCGTGGGGGTGACGACCCGGCCCGACGGGAGCGGCGTCAACCTCGGCTTCTACCGCATCCAGGTGGTCGCGCCCGACGAGGTCCGCATCTTCCTGGACCCGCGCACCGACGGCCACCGCAATCTGCGGGCCTGGCTGGAGAGCGGACGGCCCATGCCCATCTCGGTGTTCCTGGGCGCGGATCCCGCCATCAGCGTGGTGGCGGCCTCTCGGCTGCCCGCCGAGGGCGACGACTACGAGATCGCCTCCCGTCTGCTGGGGCGCCCGCTCGGCCTCGGCGGCAGCCCTCCGGTGCCGGACGACGCCACCCATGTCATCGAGGGGCATGTGCTGGCCAGGGACGAGGTCGAGGGCCCGTTCGGCGAGTTCAAGGGCTATTACGCGGAGGCCCGTCGCAGCAATGTGATGACGGTCGACCGGGTGGCCGCCGTGCCGGGCGCGCCGTTTCCCACCATCGTGGCGGGGGCCACCTCGGGTCTGACGCTGATGAGCTTCCAGAACGAGTATCTGATGTACGCGCATTTGCGCGGTCGGGGGCACTCCGTACGCTCGGTACGCTACTCGCTCAAGGCCAGGGGTGAGTTCGTGGCGTACATCGAGTCCGACGAGCCCAGCCAGGAGCTGGTGGCGGAGGCGATGGCGTTCGATGTGCGCTCGAAGGTGATCATCTGCGGCCCGGACCTGTCGAATCCCGGACAGGCGCTGGCCACTTATGGCTTCACCACGCACACGGAGCCATATCACCGCAAGGGAAGGGTGGAGGGCGAACGCGTGGGCCTGGCCTTGGTCATTCCGCCCGAGGGGCGGCCCACCGAGTACTGAATGAGGACATCAGCATGAGCCGTTTCGACCGTGTGCTGCCCGCCGCCTTGCTGGTGGTGCCGGGGCCCGGCCGTACCGTGACCTTCGTCCACCAGCTGAAGGGGCCGTACGCCGGGAGCTGGCTGCTGCCGGGCGGAGGCATCGAGCCGGGCGAGGCGGCCTGTGACGCGGCGCGGCGGGAGGCCCACGAGGAGACCGGCATCCTCGTGGACTCCTGCTCGCTCTTCGCCGTCTACGAGTTCACCGGCGCGTGGGAGCAGGGCGACTACCACCTGCTGATGTTCGCCTGCCTGGCCGACCGCGCGTATGAGCTGCCCGAGGGCTTCTCGGGGCACAACGTGGGCGAGGTCCGCCAGGGGAGCATCGACGACTTCCCGATGCACTCCACGGATCTGAAGATCCTCACCGACGCCGGGCTCGCGTCGTACGACCACGAGGTCATCGAGCGCGCCCTCGCCGCGGACGGCATCACGATGCGCGCGCACCGGGTGGCCTCCACCGTCAGCTGCGGCTGAACTGCAACACTCCGTACGCCTCCGGGGCGCCTCAGCCCCTGTCGACGGTCGACCGTGCTCGGCCCCTCGTACCTCGGGGCCTCCGCGCGCTCTCCCTTTCGACAGGGTCGCGCCCCGTCGGCTCCGCACCGACGACGGCCGGAGACAGGGAGTGGCAGGTGGTCTGCGGGCACTCGATGGTCACCCGGGCCGCGCGCAGCCCCTGGGCCAGAGCCTCCCGCGGTGTCTCGCCGTTCACCAGGGCGACGACGAAGGCCGAGGCCAGCGCGTCACCCGCGCCCGTGTCGTCGGTGCATACGCCCGGCTCGGCCGGGAGGTGCACCGGCCCGGGGCCCGTCGCGGTCGCCAGGGCGGCCCCTCGGGCGGCGTCGGTGACCACGACCACCTCCGGGCCCCGGCGCAGGAGCAGGCCTGCCTGCTCGGCGGGGCGGGCCGGCGCGCCGGGGTCCTGTCCCAGCAGGGTGCGCGCCTCCTTGGCGTTGAGGACCAGCACGTCGTAGCGGGGCAGCAGATGGGCGCGCGGGCCGAAGTCGGCCTGCCGGGTGGGCAGGCAGCACACCGGCACCGCGTGACGTCGTGCCTGTTCCGACACCCACACCATCAGGTCCTCGTCGAGCCCGCCCTCCATCACCACCGCGCCCGCGGTGGCGATGCTCCTGGCCAGCTCCGGTCCGCACAGCGCCTTGCCGAGGGCCGGGTCGGGCAGCGCGATGCGCGCGGAGAGCTGTGAGCCGTTCGTATCCAGCGTGACGTCGAACCGGCCGACGCCCTCGGCGGCGCGGCGTAAGTGGAGGACGACACCCAGCCGGGACAGCGCGCCCTCCAGCTCCGCCGCGTCCGGGCCGAATCCGGACAGGCCGACGAAGGTGACCGGCAGGCCGAGCCGGGCCGCGTTCGTCGCGATATTCCGGCCGATGCCGCCGTGGTGCCGCTCCACGGCCCACACCGTTTCACCGCGGGCCGCTCCGCGGCCGAACAGCCCGGCGGCGAAAAACTTACGGTCCATCGCCAGCGAACCGAGCACAAGAATGCCGGAGCGCGGCGCGGTCCCATCCTCTGCTGCCACCATGTCGAGCGATCCTCCCCTGAGTTTCCGCACGATGTATGCCGTTGACCGATTCGTCGACCCGTAAGGAAAGGGCTTTGACCGATGGGCAGGAAGAGCGACACCACTGATACCGCCGACGCGGGGATTCCGGAATCCGGCGAGCAGAACAAGCATGTCCATGGGCAGCGCACTTATTGGTGGAATTTCACATTAATTTACCTGTCGGGGGTCATGGCCGCCACCAGCATCGGCCGAATCACCCCCGTATCCATCGACCTCGAGAGCGACTTGGGACTGTCGCTGGGGCAAGTGGGCCTGGTCGCGTCCTCGGTCACCGCGGTGGCCGCGGTGCTCGGTCTGGCCGTGAGCTTCGCGCTGCGCCCCCTTGATCCACGGCGGACGCTGATCGGCGGTCTGGTGGTGATGGGGCTCGCGGGGCTGCTGGTCTCCCGGGCCGGTGGCTTTCCGCTGCTGCTCGGCGGGCGGCTGGTGGAGAGCGTGGGCTATGTGGTCGTGGTGATCGCGGCCCCCGTGCTGATCCTGGGGCTCGGCGACGACGAGCACCGCACGGTGTCGCTGGCGATCTGGGGCACCTTCATGCCGGTGGGGCTCGCGCTGGGCGCCTTCGGCGGCGGGCTGCTGTCCGGAGGGTTCGGCTGGCGGACCTCCCTGGCGGTCGCCGCGGCCGCCACCCTCGTGGTGGCCGGTGTGGCGCTCCGGCTGCCCGGGGCCCGCGCCGCGGACGCGGACGCGGGCTCGGACTCGGACGGACCGGAATCGGCGAGACCCGGCGCGGACAGACCGGCCCCGGAGGGTTCGGGGGTCACGCGATCGGGGGACGGCGCCGGGTCCCCCGCCCTGCGGGCGCGCGCCCGCAGGCTCGCCCGCCCGGTGGCGCTGGGCGCCGGGTTCGCCACCATCAGCGCCACGATCGTCACCTTCGTCGCGCTGTACCCCACCTATCTGCACGACGAGTTCGACGTGCCCACCGCGGCGGCCGGGACGCTCACCGGAAGCGTGTCCTTCGCCGGGGTCGCGGGGGGCTTCGCGGCGAGTGTGCTGCTGCGCCGGGGGGCGCCCATGAAGTACCTTTTCACGGCTGCTCTGTTGATGCCGGCCGGCGCCTTCGCCGCCTTCGGGGCGACGGGCGGGCTGGGCATCTCCATGACCAGCGCGGTGCTGATCGCGGTCACCAACGAGTTGGTCGTCGCCACCGTCTTCGCGGCCCTCCCCCTCGTGGTGAGGACCAGCGCGGACGTCGGCGTCGCCAACGGCCTGGTGGCCCAGCTCGGCAGCGTCGGATCGCTCGCGGGACCGCCGCTGGTGGGTCTGGTCGTCACCGCGGCTGACGGGTGGTGGGCGGTGGGACCGACGCTGCTGGCCGGATGCGCGGTCGGCGTCGTACTGCTGCGGGCCGCGGTGGGCAGGGAACGGCAGGCGTGACCGGTTCGGGCGGGAAGGGTGAGGAACAGCATGACCATCAAGTACGTCGTCTTCGACTGGGCGGGAACGCTCACTCCGTGGCACACGGTGGATCTGGCGGGCATCTGGCTCGAGACCGCGCGCGAGATCGACCCGGACGGCGCGCCGGACCTCGCCCAGCGGCTGCTGCGGGCCGACCGGGACCTGGCGGCCCGCTGCCGGGACACCCAGTGCTCGGCCACCCTCGACGAGGTGTTCCGCGCCGCGGAGGTGGTGCCGGACGGCACCGCGATCGCGGCCTACCGGCGGGCCTGGGAGGAGCACACCTATCTCGACCCGGAGGGGGCCGAACTGCTGCGCACGCTGCGCGAGCGGGACCTGGGCGTCGGCGTGCTGTCCAACACGCTGTGGTCGGCCGAATGGCACCACGAGATCTTCGAGCGGGACGGCGTCCATGACCTCATCGACGCCGCGGTGTACTCCAGCGAGGTGCCCTGGACCAAGCCCAACCCGCTCATCTTCGAGCTGATCGCCGAGCGGCTGGGCGCCGACAACCCCGGCGCGTGCGCCTTCGTCGGGGACCGGCTCTTCGAGGACATCTACGGTGCGCGGCAGGCCCGTATGCGCACGATCTGGGTGCCGCACAGCGAGATCCCCGACGAGGAGCTCGGGCCGGATTCGGCCGAGCCCGACGCCACCGCGCACACCCTCAAGGACGTGCTGACGGTGCTCGACTCCTGGGCGGCTCAGCAGCCGTCCCGCTGACCTCGTACGCCGTGTCCCACCCGGCTGGGACACGGCGGTTCGGGCCCGGCGGGGGCCCGAGGGGCGTCAGAGGTCCCACGCGCGGTCGGCGGCCCACTTCTCGAGGGTGTGCCAGCCCACTCCGGGGTGGTCGCGGTGCAGTCCGTCGATGTCCACGTCCAGCCCGGTCTCCTGGAAGTAGCGGAACATGGCGGCCAGGTCGTCCGAGTAGGTCTCGGCGACCGCCAGCGGCACCTCCTGGAAGCGGATCTGACGGCCGCTCGCGGCGCTGATCGCGGCGGCGATCTGTTCGGGGGTCCGCCACTGCGAGGCGATGTCGATCCGGCGCCCGGCGAACTCCGCCGGACGGGTCAGCGCCAGGGCCGCGAAGGCGCCGATGTCCCGCGCGGCGATCACCGGCAGCGGGCGCCCGGGCGGCATGGGCAGGGGGAAGACCCCCTCGCGGAGCGATCGCGTGGTCCAGCCGTTCGCGTAGTTCTCCATGAAGGCGCCCGGGCCGATCACCGTCCATGGCATATCGAGGGTGGCGAGGTGCCGCTCGATCCGCCACTTGCTCTCGAAGTGCGGGATGCCCGTGGACCGGTCGGCGTTGGCGGCCGAGGTGAAGACGGTGTGCCGCACCCCGGCGGCGGCAGCCGCGTCCAGCAGGGCGACCCCCTGGCGCACCTCGGCGGAGAGGTCGCTGCCGAACGGCGTGGACATCGCGAAGAGCACCGCGGTGCCGGCGAGCGCGGCCGCCAGCGAATCCTGGTCGTCGAAGTCGGCCCGGACCACATCCGCGCCGAGCGCCCGCAATTCGGCGGCGGCAGGCGAGGCGGGGTCGCGGGTGAGGGCGCGGACGGGGCGGCCGAGGCGGAGCAGCGCTCGGGCCGTGGCGCCGCCCTGGGCGCCGGTGGCACCGGTCACGGCCACCGGAAGCTGATCACTTATCTGTGTCACGCAGAGAAACATAGGACGCAGTGACTGCGTGACGCAAATAATTATGGCCTCGGCCCGGCCGTAAGATGTCTGCGCGGCGCAGCGGCCGCGCGGCGCATCCGTCCGCGGCCGGCACGAGACGCCCCATTTGGAGACGGAGAGGCGCGGGAGGCCCTGCCGATGGCACGCGAAGATCTGCTGGCGGAGCTGGGGCCGGAATCCCGGCGCTATATGGCCTCGTACATCCTGTTCAACCAGGCGGTGGCGGACCATCTGGGGATGCACCCCACCGATCTCCAGTGCCTCAACCTCCTCACGCTCGAGGACGGCCCGGTCACCACCGGGCGGATCGCCGAGCTGACCGGGCTGACCAGCGGCTCGGCCACCCGGCTGGTGGACCGGCTGGAGAAGGCCGGCCAGGTCACCCGCCGCCGGGACGAGAAGGACCGGCGGCGGGTCCTGGTGGAGGTGGTGCCGGGGGCGCTGGAGCGGTTCGGCGCCGTGTGGCGGGAGCTGGGCGCCGGCTGGGAGGAACTGTTCCACGAGGACGGCGAGGCCGATCTCGCCGTGCTGCTGCGGCATATGCGGCGGACCACCGAACTGGCGCGCCGCCAGATGACCCGGCTCGCCGAGCGGCCGCCCGTGACCTGACCCGACGGGGCCGCGGACTCTACTACAAACACCCCGTTGTTTCGGAGCATTGCCGGATTTCCCTCCCCAAGGCTGAACGGTGCGTAACCTCGTCGTCACTGGCGAAACGCCGCCGGTGCGACTCGGGCCACGCTGGAGGGGAGCCGCATGCCCGGAATCGACGAGTGTCTGCTCGAGGCCATGACCGTGCACGGCGCGCGGGGAGCGGCCGTGATCGAGTGGACCAGCGGGCTCGCGCTCGGCATGGTCGGCGAGACCCGGGGCGGCGACCCCGAGGCCACCGCCGCGGAGACCGCGGAACTGGCCCGCATGGCCGCCGAACAGACCGCGTTCGCCTCGCTCATGGCAGACAACACAGGCACAGACACGGACACGGACACGGAGGACGAGGCGGCCGGGGCGGCGCCCGTGGAAGACGTCATCGTCACCACCCGCACCTGCTACCACCTGCTGCGCTTCGTCGACACGGCCTTCGACAGCGGTGTCTTCCTCTATCTGTGGCTCGACCGCCAGGAGGGAAACCTGGCGTTCGCCCGGATGCGGCTGCGCGATCTGGCCCGGCGTCTGGCGCTCATATGACCTCCGGCAGAGCCCATCGCGCGCCCGGCCTCGCCGAACTCGCCGCCGAGCGGGCCAGTGGCGCCCTGCTGTGCGACGCGGGCACGGTGTATCTGACCGAGGGCCGGGTGATGCACGCCGAGAGCGCCGCGGCCCCCGGCATCGATGTGCTGCTGACCGTCTGCGGGCGGCTCACCGCCGACTCCTGGCGGGAGGCGGTGGACCGGAGGGAGGCGTTCGGCGGCGTCGGCCGGTGCCTCGTCGACACCGGCCGGCTGTCGCTCGCGGAGCTGGAGATCTGCCACCTGGGCGCGCTGTTCGACGCCGCGTACTTCGCGCTGGGCCCCGACAGCCGTCCGCGCGGCTTCTACCGGGGCGCGGCCCACTGGCTGGGCCCGGTGCGCCCGGTGGACGCGGGCGCCGTCGAGCGGGAGACCCTTCGCCGCCAGGAACTGCTCGCCGATCTGTGGCCGTATCCGCAGGTCGACCAGGAGCCCGTGGCGGCCCGCCGCTCCGACGCCCACGCCCCGCCGGTCACCCGCCGCCAGCGCGCGGTGCTGGCGCTCGCCGACGGCGTCCGCACCCCCGCCGCCATCGCCCGGGCCCTGGGGCGCCCCGCCTTCCACACCCTCATCGACATCCGGCGGCTGGCGGCCGCGGGACACGTCGAGACACCCCGGCCCCGCACTCCCCCGCCACCGACCCCGGGCCGCGGCCCCGCCGCGGCCGTCTTCGCCGACCCCGACATCACCCTGCTGCGCCGGCTCCGTGACGCCTTGGAGGCACACCTGTGATTCCCCCGACCGCCCGGCCCGCCCGGTGACCGGCCTCATGAGACGCACCCTGCGGCAGCGCACGGAGCGGCAGCGCACGGAAAGGAAGCAGCTGATGGCCGCCGAGCCCGAGGTGCTGGAGGAGCTCAGGCGGCTGCGGGCGCGCGTCGCCGATGTGACCGGGGCCCTGGCCGCCACCAGCGACGGCCTGGTGCTGGCGCACGACACGGCCGCCATCGAGCCCGAGGGGGTCGCCGCGCTGACCGCCGCGGCCCTCGGGGTGGCGCGGTCGATGGCGGAGGCCACCGGCCGGGGGGCCTTCCGCGAGCTGCTGGTACGGGGCGAGGACGGCTATGTCGCCACCTACGCCGCGGGTCCCGCGGCCGTCCTGACCGTGCTGGCGGACGGGCGCACCAACGTCGGCCGGCTCCATCTGGAGGCCCGTAGGGCGGGCGCGCGCGTCGCCGAACTGGTCGGCGACGCACTCGGCCAGGCCGAGCAGGCCTGACCACACGGTCCCCTCCCACCTTGGTTTCCCCCACCGCCGCGACAGCGGCACCATCCGGACACCACCCATCGAAAGGAACTGCCACGATCATGGCGAACACCCAGACCGCGCTCAAAGAGGCGATGACGAGCATCGAGGGCGCGCTCGGCGTCGCGCTGGTCGACTACTCCAGCGGTATGGCCCTGGGCACCCTGGGCGGAGGGAAGGAGCTCGACCTGACGGTGGCCGCCGCGGGCAACACGGATGTGGTGCGCGCCAAGGTGCGCACCATGGAGCAGCTCGGTCTCAAGGACAGCATCGAGGACATCCTGATCACCCTCGGCAGCCAGTACCACCTGATCCGGCTGTTGAAGGGGCGGGACAGCCAGGGGCTCTTCCTCTATCTGGCGCTGGACAAGAACCGGGCCAACCTGGCGATGGCCCGTCATCAACTGCGTAAGATCGAGGGCGACCTGGAGGTCTGACCCGAAAGCCCACCCGGCCTCCGGCCCGGAACCCGTCCCTCGGGCCGGCTGCCGGGTGGGTGGCCCGCCGAGGAGGAACACGCGTGAGCCGACAGCCCCAGGACGACCAGGTCGCCGCGGCCGCCGCCGCGCTCAAGGCCGCGGGGGTCGCCGACGCGGACGCCGCGCACTGCACACCCCTGACCGGCGGGACGTACAACACCGTGGTGCGCGTCGACCTCGACGACCGCCGGCAGTGGGTGGTGAAGGTCCCCCCGCCCGCACAGACCCCCGCACTCGGCTACGAGCGGGACATCCTGCGGGGCGAAGTGGTCTTCTACACCTCGGCGGCCCTGGCGGCGGACATCCCGGTGCCGGAGATCGTGCACAGCGAACTCGACCCGCACGCGGCCTGCGGGCCCTATCTGATCAGCACCCTCCGCCCCGGCGCACCGTGGCACCAGCTCTCCGGGGCGATCGGGGACGACGAGCGCCGCCGCCTCAGGGAGGAGCTCGGACGGCTGGTGGCCCGACTCCACACCGTGACGGGAACCGCCTTCGGCTACCCCGCCGAGCCGTTCGGCCCCCTGTCCGCGAGCTGGCGGGAGGCGTTCATCGCGATGACGGACGCGGTACTCGACGACGCCGAGCGGTACCGGGCGCCGCTCCCCGTGCCACCGGCCCAGGTCAGAAAGCTGTTCGCCGCGGCGGCGGGCGCACTCGACGACGTGGCCCGGCCCGCCCTGGTCCACTTCGACCTGTGGGACGGAAACCTGCTGCTCGACGGCGAGGCGGGGGCCCGGACCCTCAGCGGTGTCATCGACGGCGAGCGGATGTTCTGGGGCGACCCCGTGGCCGACTTCGTCTCGTTGGCGCTGCTCGGAAACCTGGAGGAGGACGCGGACTTCGTGGCCGGTTACGCGGAGGTCGCCGGCCCTCCGCGCTTCGACGCCTCCGTGCGGCTGCGGCTGGCGCTCTACCGCGCCTATCTCTATCTGATCATGCTGGTGGAGACGGTGCCCCGGGGATATCCCCCGGAGCAGTCGGCCCGCACCCACCGGCATGTGACACCACAACTCCTCGCGGCCCTGCGGGACATGGAGACGATCCGCGCCTGACGCCCGTACCGCCCCCGCGCCGCGTCGGCCCCGTGGCGCCGCCGTCACCGTCGGTGTCCGCCGCCACCGCATACCGCGGCGCCGTCCCAGGTGCGAGGCTGAGAGGAGACGCCTCTCCTTGGAGACCACCGCACCCGGGAGGAGGGCCCGGAGATGACGCACCACACCACCGAACACGAGGCCGGAACCCGCCCGAGCACCTTGGGCACGCAGAGTGAGGAGGACCGGCTGCGGCTGCTGGAGACGCATGTGCAGACCCTGGCCGACGCGGTCCGGGCGCTCGCCCAGGGCCTGGAGAACATCCCGACGCAGGACACCGCCGCCGCGGAGGCGGCGTCCCGCGGCGCCCGGCTGGCCCACGAGCTGCTGCTCTCGCAGAGCCTGTAGCCCCCCGTCCACCGCCGGGGTGTCCCCCGCGGGGCGCCCCGGCCCCTGGGGCGGCAACCTATCCGGCCGGAGCGGCGACGTAGAGCCGGGAGCCAGGACGGACCGGTGAAGGGATGGGCCCAGGTGAAGGTCAACAAAGCCGTGACGGTGCTGCTCGGCGCGGTGTCGATGGCGGCGGTGAGCGCGCCGCAGGCGTTATCCGCGACATCCCCGACATCCGCGGCGCCCGCGGCCGACGCGCGGCTGATCGTCGTGGCCGTCGGCGGGCACGACACGGGCGCGGGCACCCTCGAGGACCCGCTGGCCACCATTCAGGCGGCGGTGGACAGCAGCGGCCCCGGCGACACCATCGCGGTGCGTGGCGGCACCTACGAGCTGACCGACAACATCACCATCGCCACCTCCGGCAAGGCGGGCAGCCCCATCACGCTGACCAACTACTCCGGGGAGCACGTCGTCATCGACGGCGAGCGGCTGCCCGCCAGCCACACCCCCGTGGGCGGCTCCATCCCCCGGGCCGAGCGCGGCGCGATCCACCAGGAGGCGTCGTACTGGCGGATCCAGGGCCTGGAGATCATCCGCGGGCCGTACGGGATCTACTGCGCGGGCTGCAACGACAACGAGTTCACCGGGCTGACCACGCGCGACAACTACGAGTCCGGTTTCCAGCTCCAGGGCGCCTCCAGCCGCAACCTGATCACCAACCTCGACTCGTACGGCAACCACGACCCGCGCAAGAACGGCGAGAGCGCCGACGGCCTGGCCATCAAGGAGGGTCAGGGCGAGAGCAATCGGGTCCGCGGCGCCCGGCTGTGGAACAACGCGGACGACGGCTTCGACGCCTGGCAGTTCACCTCCGCGATCAGCATCGAGAACACGATCGCCTACGGAAACGGGTTCAACCGGTGGAACTTCCCCGACTTCACCGGTGACGGCAACGGCTTCAAGATGGGCGGCGGTGGCGACGTGGACCCGGCGGCCGACCACTCCCTGCGCAACTCCCTCGCCTTCCGCAACGCGGCGCACGGCATCACCGACAACGGCAACCCGGGCAACCTCGCCATCTCCCGCACCACCACCTACCGCAACGGCGGCAGCGGCTTCCGGACGGACCGGTCGCACGCCACGCTCGACGCGAACCTCTCCCTCCTGGACACCGAGCCGGTCCACCTCGGCAGCTCCACCTCCAAGGGCAACTCCTGGGATCTGGGCGGGGTGTGGAACGAGAGCTCGGTGCGGAGCACCGACCCGGCGACGATCACCGGTCCGCGCGCGGCGGACGGTTCGATCCCGTCCTCGCCCTTCCTCGTCCCCCGCGACGGCTCGGCCCTCGGCGCCCGCTTCTGACGCCGCGCGGACACCGGGCTTCGGCAATGCGTTAATCCGGCCCGCCACGGGGGACGAGTGTCCTTGGGGACGGACGGACCGGCCGGAGGCGGGGGGGGGACGGATGGAACACGGGGCGCGCAAGATCGAGCGGTCGGCGGACCCCGACGGAGCCTCCGACTGCCCGGTGCGGCGGGGCCCCGACGGGGTCTGGCAGGTGCGCGGATACCCGGAGGCGCGCGCCGTGTTGCGCGCCACCGGCACCGTGCAGGCCGGTCTCGGCATCGAGACCGTGGAGAACCTGCCGTCGGGGCTCCGGCGGCCGGTGCTCTACCGGGACGGCCCGGAACACCGTGAGCACCGACGGCAGACCGCCCGGTTCTTCACGCCCCGCCGCGTCGACGAGCGGTACCGCGAGGTCATGGTCCGGGCCGCGGAGGTGCAGATCGGCAGGGTCCGCGCCGCGGGGCGGGCCCATCTGGCCGATCTGAGCTTCCATCTGTCGATCGAAGTGGCCGCGTCCGTGATCGGTCTGACGGAGAGCCGGCCCGGCATCCGGCACCGGCTGGAGCGCTTCTTCCCCGAGAAGTTCGGGCGGCCGGGGCTGACCAGCCTGCACGGGATCTACTGGCTGCTGCGCCAGACCGCGAACTGGCTGCGGGTCTATCTGGCCGATGTGCGCCCGGCCGTGCGGGCCCGCCGCCGGCGGCGCCGGGACGACCTGATCTCCCATCTGCTGGACGAGGGGTGCTCGGCGGCCGAGATCCTCGGCGAGTGCCTCACCTTCGCCGCCGCGGGGATGGTCACCACCCGGGAGTTCATCAATGCGGCCGCCTGGCATCTGTTCACCGACGGCGCGCTGCTCGCGCGCTACCGGGGCGCGGACGAGGCCGGCCGGCTCGCGATCCTGCACGAGATCCTCCGGCTGGAGCCGGTCATCGGCCGGCTCCGCCGCCGTACTACCGCCCCGCTGGAGCTGGACGGCGGCGACAGCCCGGTGACGCTGCCGGCCGGGGCGCTGGTGGACGTGGACATCGAGCGCGCCAATGTCGACGCGCGCGCGATGGGCGGGCGGCCTGAGCGGATCTGCCCCGGCCGCCCCGTGTCCGAGGGCTCCGGTGCGGCCGGGCTGTCGTTCGGGGACGGCCCGCACAAGTGTCCCGGCGCCCATATCGCGATCCTGGAGACGGACATCTTCCTCAGCCGTCTGTTCGCCCTGCCGGGAATCCGGATGGCGGCCCCGCCGAAGGTCGGCTTCAAGGACGAGATCGCCGGCTACGAGCTGCGCGGCTGCGCCGTCGAGTGCCGAGTGTGAGACCGGCCCCGGCCCCGCCCCCACCTGAGCGTTTGCACTCAGATCGCCCCTCCGCCCACGCCTTGATCCAGAGCCTCCGGTGCCCTTGCCAATGTTTTGGCAAGCGTTGACAAGGTTGCGCAAGGGTGACGACCATGAAACATGTCGTTCACCTCCCCCACTCCGTCGCACCAGGAGCGGAGTCCCCATGACCCCCACCCTCACTGATGTGGCCAAGCGCGCCAATGTCGCGCTGTCCACGGCCTCCCGCGCGTTCAGCGACCCCAACCGGCTCGGACCGCAGACCCTGCGCAAGGTACTGACCGTCGCGCAGGAGCTGGGCTACGAGCCACCCGTGGCGCGCACGGCCGAGCCGACCGCCGACGCGGGCACCGCCACGGTCGCCGTCGTCGTACCCGACATCGCCAACCCCGTGTTCGGCGCCTTTGTGAAGGCCGCGCAGGGTGCGGGCTGGCGCCGCGGGCAGACCGTCGTGCTCGCCGACACCGACTTCGACCCGGACCACGAGCGCGAAGTCCTCGCCCATCTGCGCGAGCAGGCGGACGGGCTGATCGTGTGCTCGCCCCGGCTCGACGGCGAAGAGGTCCTCGACATCTGCGGCCGTACGCCCGCCGTGCTGGTCAACCGTGAGACCCCTGGCGCGGACTGTGTGCTGGCCGACGCCACCCAGGGCATGCGCCAGGCCGTCGAGTACCTGGCCGCGCTCGGCCATCGTCACATCGGCTACGTCCAGGGCATGCAGCGCTCCTGGTCCAACGCGCAGCGCGTGGAGCTGATCCGCGCGGAGAGCGAGCGGGCCGGGCTGGAGCTGACGCTGCTCGGCTGGCAGTCCGAGACGGTGGCGGGCGGGACCGCCGCCGCTGCCGGTGTGCTGGCCTCGGGCGCCTCCGCGGTGATCGCGCACAACGACCTGGTGGCGCTCGGGGTGGTCTCCGGCGCCCGGGCGCTGGGGGTGAGCGTCCCCGAGGAGCTGAGCGTGATCGGCGTCGACGACATCCCGTTCGCGGAGGTGTCGCAGCCGTCCCTGACCAGCATCGCGGTGCCGATGGTGCGGGCCGGTGCGCTCGCCCTGGAGCTGCTGGGCAAGGTCATCGGGGGCGAGCGGCAGACCCCGCGCACCCTGCGGCTGCCGACCCAGCTCATCGTGCGCGGCTCGACCGGCGCGGCCCGTACCCGGCCCGACGGGCACGGTGCCGTGGCGGGCCGCGCGAAAGCGGAAAGGAGCGGATCATGACCGCCGACACACTGACCGTGGTGGTCGTCGACCCCAATCTCGACCCGCTGCGCGCCGAGTTCGAGGCCGCGCTCCCGGACGGGGTGTCCGTCAGCTGGCCGGACGTCCGGGACGGCGCCGCGGTCGAGGCCGCCCTGAAGGCGGCGGATGTGCTGGTGTCGGGGAAGTGCGACCGCCGGAGGGCCGAGATCGCCACCCGGCTCCGCCTGGTCCACGCGGCGGGCGCCGGAACGGACGGGATCGACATCGCCGCGCTGCCCCCGGGGACCCAGGTCGCGAACACCTTCCACCACGAGGACTCGATCGCCGAGTACGCCGTCTCGGCCGCCATCCTGCTGCGCCGCGGCTTTCTGCGGCAGCACGAGGCGCTGCGCCACGCGCGGTGGGACTCCCCCGCGTACGACCCGCGCTCCCCCTGGGTGGACACGCTGGGCGCGGCGACGGTCGGGTTCATCGGCTTCGGGCACATCGGCGCGCGCTGCTGGCAGCGGTTCCGGGCGTTCGGCGCGCGGGGCGTGGCGGTCACCCGGCGCGGCGAGGTGGACGCGGCGGCCGAGGGGCTGGACTGGTCCGGGACCATCTGCGACCTCGGCTCACTGCTGGAGGGCTCCGACCTGGTGGTGGTGTCGGCGCCGCTCGCTCCCGAGACGACGGGGCTGATCGGCGCGGCCGAGCTGTCCCGGATGCGCCCGTCGGCGGTGCTGGTCAACGTCGGCCGCGGCCCGGTCGTGGACGAGGACGCGCTCTACCGCGCCCTGAGCGACCGCGCGATCGGCGGGGCCGCGCTCGACGTCTGGTACCGCTACCCGGCCGATGGACACTCCGCGGCCCCCAGCAGCCATCCCTTCGAAACGCTGGACAACGTGCTGATGACACCCCACTCCTCGGGCCTCACCCGCGAGACCTTCGCGCGCCGGGCCGAAGACATCGCCGCCAACATCGGCCGGCTGGCCGCGGGCGAGCCGCTGCGCAACGTCGTGGCGGTGGCGCCGTGAACCGCCCGATGGAGGCCGGGACGCCCGGGAGCGACACCATCGTCGCGGTCGATGTGCTGGTGACGAGCCCGGGCCGCAACTTCGTCGCGCTCAAGATCACCACCGCGGAGGGCCTGGTCGGCTGGGGCGACGCCACGCTCAACGGCCGTGAGCTCGCGGTCGCCTCGTATCTGCGCGACCATGTGGCTCCCCTGCTGATCGGCCGGGACCCGGCGCGGATCGAGGACACCTGGCAGTACCTCTACCGCGGGGCGTACTGGCGGCGCGGCCCGGTGACGATGACGTCCATCGGCGCGGTGGACCTCGCGCTGTGGGACATCAAGGGGAAGGCCACCGGCCAGCCCGTGTACCAACTGCTCGGCGGCGCGGTGCGGGACCGGATCCTGACCTACACCCACGCCACCGGCTGGGACCTCCCCGAGCTGCTCGACTCGGTCGACGCACGGCGCGAGCAGGGCTTTCTCGCGGTGCGGGCGCAGAGCGGCGTCCCCGGTCTGGACACGGTGTACGGGGTGACCAGGGGTGGCCCGGGGTACGAGCCGGCCGGGCGTGGCGCGGCCCCGGTGGAGGAGGTCTGGGACACCGACTCCTACCTCCGGCACGCCCCGCGTGTGCTCGCGGGGGTCCGCGCGCATGTGGGCCCCGAGCTGGCGCTGCTGCACGACGCCCACCACCGGCTCACCCCGGGCCAGGCGGCCCGGCTCGGGCGCGCGCTGGAGGAGGTGGACCTCTACTGGCTGGAGGACGTCACCCCCGCGGAGAACCAGGAGGTGTTGCGGCACGTCCGGCTCCACACCACCGTGCCGCTGGCGATCGGCGAGGTGTTCAACACCGTCTGGGAGTGCCAGACGCTGATCACCGAGCAGCTGATCGACTTCGTCCGGACCTGTGTGACCCACGCGGGCGGGATCAGCCATCTGCGGCGGATCGCGGCGCTCGCCGAGATCTGGCAGGTGCGGCTCGGCCCGCACGGGCCGTCCGATGTCTCGCCGGTGGCCCTCGCGGCGTCGCTGCACGTGGGCCTCGCCACCCCGAACTTCGCCATTCAGGAGTACATGGGCTACGAGCCGGTCGTGCACGAGGTGTTCCGCCACGCGTGGAGCTATGCCGACGGCCATCTGCACCCCGGTGACCGGCCCGGGCTCGGGGTCGAGGTCGACGAGGAGCTGGCCGCCCGGTTCCCGTACGAGCCCGCCTACCTGCCCGTCGCGCGGCGCCGCGACGGCTCGATGACGGACTGGTGACGATGCGATCGACGACTCTGCCCCGCCTCGGCCGGGCGACGGTTCCCCCGGCCGCGCCGGTTCTCGCCCGGCCACCGGCCGAGACCGGCATCGTGCACCTGGGCCTGGGCAACTTCCACCGCGCCCACCAGGCCGTCCACACCGCGGCGGCGCTGGCCCAGGCCGACGGCCCCTGGGGCATCCTCGGCGTCGCCGGCCGTTCCACCGACGTGGTGCGGGCGATGCACGAGCAGGACCTGCGCTACGCGGTCGTGGAGATCTCCCCCGGCCGCACCCGGGTCACCGTCCCCGCCGTGCACACCGGGGCGCTGGTGGCCGCGGAGCAGCCGGACGCCGTGCTCGACGCCCTGGCCGCGCCCGGCACGGCCGTCATCACCATGACGGTCACCGAGCACGGGTACACCTTCTCCCCGCGCACCCACGGGCTGGATCTCGACGCGCCCGCGGTCCGCGCCGATCTGCGCGGTGACGCGCCACCGCGCACCACCATCGGGCGGATCGTGCGGGGGCTACAGCGCCGCAGCCGGGGCCACGCGCGGCCGGTGACCGTCCTGAGCTGCGACAACCTGGTGGGCAACGGCGAGTTGACGAGGCGGCTGGTGCGCGAGTTCACCGAGGCGCTCCCGGCCGCCGAACGCGACGAGCTGGTGCCGTGGCTGGAGAGCTCGGTGGCGTTCCCCGGCTCCATGGTGGACCGGATCGTGCCCGCCACCACCGACGCCTACCGCGACGCGGTCGCGGCCCACCTCGGTGTGCGCGACGCCGTGCCGGTGCCGGCCGAGCCGTTCTCCATGTGGGTGATGGAGGACCGGTTCGCCGCCGGTCGTCCGCGCTGGGAGGCGGCCGGGGCCCTGTTCACGGCGGACGTCGAGCCGTACGAGCTGCTCAAGCTGCGGCTGCTCAACGGCACGCACTCGCTCATCGCCTATCTGGGCGCCCTGGACGGGCGGGACACCATCCCGGACGCGGTCGCCAGGCCGTTCATCGCCGAGGCGGCGCGGAGCGTGCTGTACGAGGAGTACCTGCCGAGCCTCACCGTGCCCGCCGACATCGATCTCGACGGCTACGTGGGCCAGTTGTTCGACCGCTGGGCCAACTCCGCGCTGGGCCACCGCACCCGGCAGGTCGGCTCGGACGGCTCGGTCAAGCTCCGCCAGCGGGTGCCCGACCCGGCCCTGCTCCAGCTGCGCGCCGGGCGGATGCCGCACCATCTGGCGCTGACGGTTGCCGCCTATCTGTGCTGTGTGGCGCCCCCGGCCGGCTTCTCGCCGGGCCCGCACGCCACCGCGATGGTGGATCCGGCCCGGGAGTCGCTCGCCGCGACCGCCGAACGGGTCCGCGCCTCGTCCGGGGCAGCCTTCGTCGAGGCCGTTCTGGAGGGCGGGCTGCTCGGCGACGGGCTGCCCGAACACCCCGCGTTCGCGGCGCGCACCGCCGAACTCATCGACATCATCGTGCGATTCGGCCCGGCCCCCGCGGCGGCCGAGGCCCTGCGGGCCACCGCCAAGGCCGTGGCCCCCCTTCCCGTCGAATCCGCGGGCCGCCCCGGCGCCTGAGCGGCGTCCCGCGGATCCTGATCGCCAGGGCCGGTCTCGCGGCTGAGCCGCAGGCCGGAACAGCGGCCCACCCCGCCCGTTCCCGGCCGCCGGCCCCTGGCCGGCGCCCTCGGCGAACCCTCGCATCCCCCTTCTCCGGCTCCCCGGGCCCCCGGCCCGGGGCCCGTCCCTCCCCCGTCCCCCTCACCCCTGCTCTGCCCTGCCCTGAAACCGCTCCGGAATTCGATCCGTTCAAGGAGGCATGGATCATGGACAACACCCCGCGCACCACCGCGCCCCCGCCCACGACGACCACCACCGCCCCGCCCGAGGAGACGCCCGCCGACCCGGGCGCGGTACGTCGTGCCGCCTGGGCCGGTCTGATCGGCACCGCCCTGGAACAGTACGACTTCGTCATCTACGGCACCGCCTCGGCCCTGATCTTCAGCGATCTCTTCTTCCCGAATGTGTCGGCCTCCGTCGGCATCCTCGCCAGCTTCAGCACCTACGCGGTCGGCTTCGCCGCCCGGCCGCTCGGCGGGCTGTTCTTCTCCCGCTACGGGGACCGCCTCGGCCGCAAGTGGGTGCTGGTGGCGACGCTGCTGCTGATGGGCGGCTCCACCCTGGCGATCGGCCTGCTGCCGACGTACGGCCAAGTGGGCCTGCTCGCCCCGATCCTGCTGCTGCTCTGCCGCATGGCGCAGGGCTTCGGCGCGGGCGCCGAGCAGTCGGGAGGCGCCACCCTGCTCACCGAGACGGCGGCCACCGGACGGCGCGGCAGACTGGCCTCCCTGGTGATGACCGGGGCCGCGCTGGGCACCGCGCTCGGCGCCGTGGCCTGGATCCTCGCCCAGCGGCTGTCGGACGACGCTCTGATGAGCTGGGGCTGGCGACTCGTCTTCGGCAGCAGCCTGCTGGTCACCGTGGCCGCCATGGTCATCCGGCGCAAGCTGCACGAGAGCCCCGTCTTCAAGGAGCTGAAGCAGCAGCACGAGCGGCCCGCGTCACCGGTGAAGGAGGTCTTCCGGCACGGCCGGAAGCCGACCCTCCTGGTGCTCTTCATGAACTTCGGAATCAGCACCCAGTCGTACACGTACCAGGTGTTCATGGCCTCGTACCTGGTGTCCTCGGTGGGCGTGGACAAGGAGTTCGTCCCGGAAGTGCTGCTGCTGGGCGCCCTGTGCGGCGGCGTCGCGGCGGTCTGCTTCGGCACGCTCTCGGACCGCTTCGGGCGGCGCCCCGTGTACTCCCTGATCGTCGGCGCCCTGGTGCTGCTGCCGACCCCCACCTTCGTCGCGCTGAACTCCGGCTCCAAGGTCGCGATCACCGTGGCCATCGTCATCGGCTTCATCCTGGCCTGCCAGGGCGCCGTCGGTGTGCAGATGAGCTACTTCCCCGAGCTGTTCGGAAACCGCTACCGCTACGCGGGGGTCACCCTGGGCCGCGAGTTCTCCTCGGTGATCGGCGGCGGGGTCGCGCCCCTGATCTGCTCCGCGCTGGTCACCGCCTTCTCGGGGTCCTGGATCCCGGTGGCCGTCTATATGTCGCTGGTCGCCGTGGTCAGCCTCATCACCACCCGGATGGCCCCGGAGACCCTGGACCGGGACCTCAACACCCCGCTCGACAGCACCGATCCGGCCGGGTCCGCCCCGCACAGCGCGCGCACAGAAAGGACCCATCTCTCCGACAGCTTGGCCGACTAGCGTCGCGGCCATGTCGGAACACCACTCGGCAAGCCCCGCGGCCCGCGCGGCGGGCGGATCCCCGGCCGCGACGGACGACGCCCTGGCGCGGGCCGCCGTGCGGGCCCTGGTCGCGCAGGCGGAGCTGACGCCCAAGCCCGGCCTCGCCGACGCCCGCGATCTCCAGGCCCGTTCGACCGGCACGGACCTGCTGGCGCTGCGCTGGTCGGCCAAGGCGCTGGCGCCCGCGTTCGCCGCCATGGCGGCGGCCGCCCGCCGCCCCGGCACGCCGGCGCGGGCGCTCCGCGAGGAGTTGGGCGCGATCGGCCGGGGAGCCGAGTGGACGATGTCCCGGGCCTGCGGCGGCCCGGCCGCGGGCCCGCACCGCGGGGCGCTCTGGGTGACGGGGCTGCTGGTCGCGGCCGCCGCCCTGGAGCCCGGCGCCCCGCCCCGCGAACTGCCCGCCACCGCCAAGCGGATCGCGGCCCACCCGGACCGGCGCGCCCCGCGCAGGCCCTCGCCGGGCTCGCATGTCTCGGCCACCTATGGCGCGGCGGGCGCGCGGGGCGAGGCGCGGGCCGGTTTTCCGCATGTACGCCGCGCCCTGGACGCCCTGTCCAGGGCGCGGGGTGCGGGGGCCACCGAGCCCCAGGCCCGCCTCGACGCGCTGGTCACCGTGATGAGCACGCTCCAGGACACCGGGCCGCTGTACCGCGCGGGCCCGCCCGGGCTCAGGCGGGTGCAGGACGGGGCGCACGCCGTGCTGGAGGCGGGCGGCGCGGCGACGGCCGAGGGCACGGCCGCCCTGGCCGCGCTGGACGCCGAGCTGCGCCAGCTGGGCGTGGCGCCCCGGGGCAGCGCGGCGGTGCTCGCCGGGGCGCTGTTCCTCGACGGCCTCCCGGCGCCACTGGCCCATCCCTCCAACACCCCTGTCTGATCGGACCTTTCAACCACTCATCGCTGCTGCATCCCGTCACCTGCGAATTCACCGCCTCCCTGAATTGCAATAGGTCGGAGGTCTTCCCTACCGTCGAGCCAGCCTGCACTATGCCCGGTAGTTCACAACCAGGTATGGGAGGCATGTACGTGACCTCAGCGACGGGGAACGGAATCTCTCGGCGAGGTGTGATCGGCACGGCCGCCGCCGTCGGGGCCGGAGGCTGGCTGACCGGATCCGGCACGGCGTGGGCCGCGCCCGAAGAAGCCGCCGACCGGCCCGGAACCACGCATGAGCGGTTGGTGAGAGCCGCCGCCATGCGCTGGCGCCGACTGCCGGGCGACTGGAAGGACGGCCCCTTCCTCGGCAACGGCCTGCTCGGCGCGCAGGTCTACCGGGGCGCCGCGCCCAACTCCGTGAAAATCATGGTCAGCCACGGTCAGGTGCAGGATCAACGGCCGCAGTGGCGCGCCCCGTACGGCTTCTCGCGGCTGCCCATCGGCCACTTCGACCTCACGCTCGCCGGCGAGGTCACCGATATCGACTGGACCCTCGACCTCTGGGACGCCGAGCTGCGCGGCACCGTCACCACGACGCGGGGCAGCGTCCGCTTCTCCATGCTGGTGCACAACTCCCGTACCGCGCTGCTGATCTCCACCCGGCCGAGCGCGGGCGAGCGGTCCGCGGCCTGGACGTTCACCTGGATGCCCGCCATCTCGCCCCGGCAGAAGGACCGGCCCGCGGACTACACGGGCAACCCCGACGCCCGCACCGGCTCCGCGGGCGACACCCACTACGTCCAGCAGCCCCTGGTCGCGGGCGGCGGATGGGCCACCGCCTGGCGCGAGCGGCGGGTGGGCACCGGCCGGCTGCTCGCCGCGCACATCGTCTACCGCTTCCCGGACGACCTGGACGGGACCACCGAGCTGGCCGTCGCGGAGGTGGCCCGTACGCTGGCCGCCGACCCGGACGAGCTGGTGCGCGGCCACCGCGACTGGTGGCACCGCTTCTACCGGCGCAGCCTGCTGTCCGTGCCCGACAAGCGGCTTCAGGACTTCTACTGGATCCAGCTCTACAAGGCCGCCTGCGCCACCCGGGCGGGCGGGCCCTCGATGTCCGAGTGGGGGCCGTGGTACCCGGAGACCGGCGGCAGCTGGACCGCGGTCTGGTGGAACCTCAACGTCCAGATCGCCACCTGGCTGATCCAGGGGTCCAACCACCTCGAACTCGACTCCGTCACCTCCACCTTCAAGGACTTCGAGAAGAACCTGCCGCTCTCGGTGCCCCCGGAGTACCAGGACGGTCAGACCTACGCTCTGGCCCACCCCTCCGACTGGACGCTGCGCCCCGGCGCCAAGACCGTCGGCATCCCCGGCACCTCCACCAAGACCGACAACAACGGCAATCTGATCTGGGCCATGCACAACATCTGGCTCAGCTACCGCCACACCATGGATGTGCGGATCGTCCGGGACGTCCTGTACCCGATCCTCGTCAAGGCGGTGAACTTCTACGACCACTTCCTGCACGAGGGCGGCGACGGCAAGCTGCATCTGCCGCTGACCCGGTCGCCCGAGTGGGCGGACGCCGAGGACTGCACCTACGACCTCTCGCTGCTCCGCTGGGGCTGCGCCACCCTCCTGGACTGTCTGCGCGTGCTCCGGACCGACCACCCGCGCGCCGGGCGCTGGCGGGAGATCCTCCGCCGTCTGGTGGACTACCCGCGCGACGCGACCGGGATCATGATCGGCGCGGCCAAGCCGCTCACCGAGTCCCACCGCCACTTCTCGCACATGCTGTGGCTCTATCCGCTGGGCGAGCTGGACTGGGACCGGGCGGGCGACCGGGACATCATGCGCACCACCTTCGACCACTGGGTCAAGGACCGTGCGCTGTGGGCGGGTTACAGCTACGGCGTCGCCTCCTCCATGGCCTCCCGGATGGAACGGCCCGAGGAGGCCCTGGACTTCCTGACCTTCTTCACCGGCGGCAACGTCATCAACAACGCCTGGATGACTGCGAACACCATGTATGTGGAGGGCGGCAACCTCGGCACCGAGAGCCCGCTGACGGCGGCCCAGTCGATCCTCGACATGGCCGTGCAGAGCCATGGCGGCGTCGTACGGGTCTTCCCCTCCATATCGCGGCGCTGGCCGGACGCCTCCGTCCAGTCCCTGCGCACCCAGGGCGCGTTCCTGGTGGACGCGGACCGCTCGGGCGGCCGGACGCGGTGGGTGCGCGTCCACAGCGAGGCGGGCGCGCCGCTGGTGCTGGCGCACGGCATCGAGGGCGCGGTCGACGTACGGGACGGGCGCGGGCGGCGGCTGCGGTACCGGGAGACGGCGCCCGGCCGCGTCGAGATCCCGCTCGGCCGGGACGAGACGGCGGTCGTCGTCCCGCGCGGCACCCACCCCGACCTGGACCCGCGCGAGGTGCCGGCCGTCGGCGACGCCGAGCCGTGGGGGCTGCCCGACTGAGCCGTGACGCGGCCGGGCGGGTGCGACAACTTCCTCCTCGTTCGGGGCAGTTATTCCGGACAGTTATGCCCACCCCGTGAAGGCGCGGGGTGGGCGGGCGGCTTACGATCCTTGCGAAGACGCGGTGCCGCGTCGATCAGCGCCCTGAAGGCCCTGAAACGCCCTGAAATCGAGGAGAACACACGTGACCGCTCAAGGGGTAGCAGCCCAGACCGGAAGCGGACCGGAGCCCCCCAGCACCCCCCTCAACCAGGGCAAACCGCATAGCGCCCGGATGTACGACTACTTCCTGGGCGGCAAGGACAACTACCAGGCCGACCGCCAGGCCGCCGCCAAGGTGCTCACCATGTGGCCGGGCGTCATGACCGCAGCCCGCACCAACCGCGCCTTCATGCACCGCGCGATCCGGTACCTCGCCGCCGAACACGGCATCCGCCAGTTCCTCGACATCGGCACCGGCATTCCGACCAGCCCCAACCTCCACGAGGTCGCCCAGTCGGTCGCCCCGGAGTCCCGGATCGTCTACGCCGACAACGACCCGATCGTCCTCGCCCACGCCCAGACCCTGCTCAGCAGCCACCCGCAGGGGCGCACCGCCTACGTCGACGCGAACGTCGCCGAGCCGGACACCGTCCTCAACGCCCCCGAGGTCGGCGAGGTGCTGGATCTGTCCCAGCCCGTCGCCCTGAGCCTGTGCGCGCTGCTGCACTTCGTCCCGGACGAGTGGGACCCGTACGCGATCGTGCAGCGGCTGCTCGAACCGCTCGCCCCCGGCTCGTATCTGGTGCTGAGCCACATCACGCCGGACTTCGACCCCGAGGCCACCCAGCGGACCGTGCAGATCTACCACAGCGGTGGCATCCAGGGGAAAATCCGCACCAGGGCCGAGGTGGAACGGTTCTTCACGGGGCTCGAGCTGGTCGAGCCGGGCATCGAGGTGCCGCACCGCTGGCGCCCCGAGCTCGCGGCCCCGGACGCCGGGACGGGCACCGGCGACGTGACCGACGAAGAGGTGTCCTTCTGGGTGGGAGTCGCCCGCAAGCCCGCCTCCTGACCCGCCGGGTCACTTCCGGTTCGCACCCGGCCGCCGGGGCGGCCGGGGCGCTTGCCTTCTGAAGATCCCTGCGCGTCAATGAGCCCGATGACCGACCGGGCGTCCGAGACGTCCGGAGACGCCGACATGGATCGGACGGGACGAGCGATGAGACGTACCACTCCCGGGTTACGCGCCACGGCCACCGCCGCCGCCTGCGCCGCGCTCCTCGCGGGGGCCGTGGCGCTGGCGCCCACGGCGGTGGCCGTGTCGCCGGACACCGCCACGGCCCCGTACGACTGCGGCACGCTCGGCGCCGCGGAGGTCACCCTCCACGCCGCCCAGAACGGCACCAGGGCCACCATCACGCCGGGCTCTCCGGATCTGACCACCCCGGTCGCGATCCCGGCGAACGCCGTCTCCGCCACCCTCCGGTTCGAGAAGAACGGCGGCCCGGACACGACCACGTTCACAGGCGCCTCCAGCCCGGCCATCCCCGCGGGTTCCCCGATCCAGTTCACGCTCGTCGGCACGGTGGCGCCCGGTGACAGTCTGGATTCCTACCTGGGCAGCGGCTCGCTGCGCATGTCGATCGCGGGCGTCCTGATCACCTGCAACGCACTGGCCAAGCAGTCGCCGGGCCCGTTCGTCTTCGACTGACGCCCGGCCCCCATGACTTGCGGCTTACGGCTTACGGCTTACGGTTTGTGGCCGACCGCCTCCGCGTAGAACGAGCGGTCCACGACCCGGTCCTCGGGCAGCGGGTCGCCCTCGGTCACCCCGGCCGCGGCGTAGGCCTTCTGGAGGCGGTCCACCGTGCCGTCGCGGATCTCCCAGTCCATGCGCAGCGACGGCACGGCGGCCAGCGTGTCCGGCTCGGTCTTGAGCGCCTCGCCGAGCTCGTTCACAAACTCCTTGTCCTTCTTGTAGTCCCCGGCGAAGTACGTGTTCACGGTGCGGATGTAGGCACGCAGGAAGGCCACTCCCGCGTCCGGGTCCCCGGTCAGCAGGTCGGGGCCGAAGAGCAGGCCGCCGAGCGGCTCGCCCCTCGGCTGGCCGCCGAGGAAGGCGTAACCGGCGTCGCCGTCCACCTCGCGCCACACCGGGTCGAGCAGCCACGCCGCGTCCACACCGCCGTTCTTCAGCGAGGTGAGGACCTCGGCGGGGCCGAGCTGCTGGAAGCGGACGCTGTCCACGTCGGCCTGGTGCCGGGCCAGCACCTTCTCCATCGGGTACATGATGACCGAGCCCTTGCCGATCAGGGTGCCGACGGTTCGGTCCTTGAGGCTGACCTCGTCCGCCGACCGGCCCTGCCGCAGCCTGACCCAGAATCCGCTCTTGGAGCCGGGCGCGGGTGAGAAGTTCCCGGCGACCCAGCGGATGTCGAAACCCTGCCGGATGCCGTTGAGCACCCCGGCCTCCGGCGCCGCGTACTGGACGTCGATGTCGCCCTTGGCCAGCAGGGGCAGCGCGTCGGGGGTGGGCAGCAGCTTCACCTCGACGTCGAGGTTCTCCTTGGTGAACTCGCCCTTGGCCAGGGCGATCTGGAGCGGCGCCAGATACTCGGCGTTCAGGGTGCTGGCGGAGACGACGACCTTCGTCTTCTTCTTGAGCGGTCGCGGCGCGGGCGCGCCGGGTTCGCAGCGGGCGGGCGCACGGGCCTCGGACCTCTCGGAGGGGTCGGTCCAGCCCTTGGCGCAGCCGGCGACGGGGGTGACCGGCCGGGGCTTGCGCTCGGCGCCGGGGCGCGGCGAGTCGGAGGTCTGGACGTCGCAGGCGGTCAGGGAGGCGAGGACGCCCAGCAGGGTCACGGCCGTGGCCAGGGTGCGGGCGAGGAAGGGTCCGGGTGCTGCCATGGGTGTGCCGCCTTCCGGTTCCGGTGAGGCCGGGGTGAAGTGGGGGTCGGGAACGGGGATCGGGTCCGGCGGTCAGGACTGGGGGCGGCCGCGGTCCCGCGGGGCCCAGGGGGTGAGCCGGCGGCCGACAAGGCGTACCAGCTCGGAGAAGACCACGCCGAGGACGGCCACGCAGACGATGCCGACGAACATCACGTCGTTCTGGAACAGCGCCCGTGAGTCGAAGATGAGATGGCCGAGGCCGTCGTCGGCGGCGATCTGTTCGGAGGCGACGATCACCAGGACCGCCACCCCGGCCGCGACCCGCATGCCCACCAGCACCTGCGGCAGCGAGGCGGGCAGCAGGACATGGCGGAACATCTGCCATGGACCGGCGCCGAAGACCTGCCCGGCCTCCCGGTACCCCTCGGCCACGCCCATCACGGCCGCCATCGTGGAGATCCAGACGAAGAAGAAGACGGTGGTGGCGACGAGCGCGATCTGCGGGCCCTCGCCGAGGCCGAACATATTGAGGAACACCGGCAGCAGCGCGAGCTTGGGCACGACGTACAACGCGTCGAGGAGGGGTTCGAGCGCCGCGCGGACGACGCGCACCGCGCCCATCAGCAGCCCGAAGACATAGCCCGCGGCCGTGCCGACCGCATAGCCGGCGATCACCCGCTGGAGCGTGGCCCACACGTCCGGCCACAGCTTGCCGTCGGCGGCGCGCTGCCAGCCGTCGGCCGCGATGGTGGACGGCGCGGGGTAGACCCGGGGGTCGATCCAGTGCCGGTACGCGGCGAGCTGCCACAGCAGGATCAGTACCGTGGGCACGGCGACGGCCAGGGAGATCTCCAGGGCGAGGCGGCGCCGATGGGCCCGGACCGGGTCGCGCTCCCGGGGCCCGGGGCGCCGCACCAGCACGGTCTCGGCGGGCCCGCCCGAGGACTCACCGGCCCCGGCGGCGCTGTCCGCGCCGAGCGCGGTCTCGCTGTTCATGAGCGCTTGCCCGCCGCCACCGCCGGCCCGGCGGCCCCGGTGCCCGCCCGCTGGACCTCGCCGCGCAGCAGCTCCCACAGCTCGGACTGGAGCGCGGCGAACTCCGGGGAGCGGCGCAGCCGCCCGGTGCGCGGGCGCTCGAACGGCGGGCGCCGCTCGGCGATCACCCGGCCTGGCCTGGCCGACATCACCACCACCCGGTCCCCGAGCACGATCGCCTCCTCCAGGCTGTGGGTGACGAACAGCGCGGTGGTGCGGGTCGCCTGGCACACCGCGAGCAGCTCGTCCTGGAGGATGGTGCGCAGCTGGGCGTCGAGCGCGGCGAACGGCTCGTCCATGAGCAGCAGTTCCGGCTCCACGGCGAGCGCGCGGGCGATGGCGACACGCTGCCGCATGCCGCCGGACAGCGTGGCCGGGTAGGCGTCGGCGAAGTCGGCGAGGCCCAGCCGGTCCAGCCAGTCCCGGGCCCGCGCGTCGGCGGCCTTGCGCGGCACCCGCTGGACGTCGAGGCCGAAGCGGACGTTGGCGAGCACCGTCTTCCAGTCGTAGATCCCGTAGTCCTGCGGGATCATCGCGGCCGGGTGGCGCCGGCCCGCGCGCACCTCGACCTCGCCCGCGCTGGGGCGGACGAGCCCGGCGACGATGCGCAGCAAGGTGGACTTGCCGCAGCCGGACGGGCCGACGATGCAGCAGAACTCTCCGTGGCGGACATTCAGGTCGAGTGGCCCGAGCGCGTGCACCCGCTCGCCCGAGTGCCCGAACGTGCGGGTCACCGCGCGGGCGCGCACCTTCGGCGCGGCCGTGGGTGTGGTGTGCGGTTCCACCCCGTGTCTCCTCCCGCTGTTTCCCAAGAGAAGATATGACGGCCCGTCAGATTCAGACAAGAGCCGGGACGTCACCGTCCCGGCGCGATGACCAGAACCGGCTCGGTGACCGTGAGCGGCTCCGCCGGGATGATCACCTTCGCCGGCATGAGCGGCCCGGTGGCCGGGAGCGGCTCCGGGCGCGCCTGTGGGAGCGACTCCGGGGGCGGCGGCTCGGTGGCCGTCCGGTGCGCGGCGCGGGTGAGCAGCACCACGCCGCGCCCGGCCACCACGGCGCCCAGGCCGGCCAGGGCGACCCCGGCGGGGCCGCCGTGGACGCGCTCGTCGAGCAGGACGAGTCCGATGGCCGCGGCGGCGAGCGGGTTGGCGAGGGTCAGGACGGCCAGGGGCCCGCCGAGGCCGCCGGTGTAGGCGGTCTGGGACAGCAGCAGCCCGGCCACGGCGAAGCCCGCGACGAGCCCGCCCACGACCGCGAACCGCCAGGTCAGGGCCAGTCCCGCGACCGTCAGGGTCTGGGTGAGCGCCGACGCGGCCCCGGAGGTGAGCCCCGAGGCGGCCGCGTGGCCGAGCCCCCGGCCGCGACGGCCGAGGGTGAGCAGCGCGGCCAGGGCCAGCACGACGGCGGCGACGGCGAGCGCGGCGACGGTGCCGAGCGTGGCGTCGGGGGCGCTGCCGCGCGCGGTGAGCGGCAGCAGGGCGCCGAGGCCGACGAGGGTGAGCGCGGTGCCGCGCCACTCGTCCGGGGTGGGGCGCCGCCCGGCGGCCCGGGCGCCGAGCGGTACGGCGGCGACGAGCGTGAGCGCGCCGAGGGGCTGGACGAGGGTGAGCGGCCCGAACTTCAGCGCCGCCACATGGAGCAGGGCCGCGCCGGAGTTGAGTCCGACGGTCGACCACCAGGCGCCCTGTGCCAGCAGTCGCCGCAGGCCGCCGCGGCCGGTGCGGGCAGCCAGGCGCTCCTGCGCGACGGCCGCGGTCGCGTAGGCGACGGCCGACAGGAGTGCGAGCGCGACGGCTATGAGGGTGGCGTTCACGGCATTACCCGGGCCCTTTGGTGTTGACGTACGTGCGATACATCCGCGTATCGATACGCCAGTGTATCGGCACAGAGGCGTATCGATACGCTCGTGTACCGTGTGTTGTGCCGCACAGTCACAGCGGGAGGAGAGTGCCGGGCCCATGGCATCGCCCACGACGGCGGACACCTCACGCCGCTCCAAGATCAGCGCCGAGCGCCAGCAGGAGATCTTCGACGCCGTCCTCGCCCTGCTGACCGAGGGCGGCTATGAGGCCCTCACCTTCGAGGGGGTCGCGGCCAGGGCCCGGGCGAGCAGGTCCACCCTCTACCGCCAGTGGAAGAGCAAGCCGCAGCTGGTCGCCGCCGCGCTGCGCCGCTGCGACCGGCGCATGGCGCTGGACGGCATCGACACCGGCACCCTCGTCGGCGATCTGCGCGAGACGGCGGGCGTCGTCGGGCGGATGTGCCACTCGGACACCACCCTGCTGTACGCGCTGGGCCATGCCGCGCTCAACGACCCGAGCCTGCTCCAGGCGCTGCACGACGCCCTGTTCTCCCGGGAGGTCTCGGTGATCGCGGCCATGGTCCGGCGCGCGGTCGAGCGCGGCGAAATCCCGGCCGACTGCGCGGCGGCCGAGTTCGTCCCCGCCCAGCTGATCGGTGTGATGCGGGTCAGACCGCTGCTGGACGGGGAGCCCGTCGACCGCGACTACCTCCTCCGCTTCCTCGACGCGTCGGTCTTCCCCGCGCTCGGGCTGTCCTGACCTGCCCCGTCCTCACCTGCCCCGTCCTCACCCATGTCCTGCAGCTCGAACCAGTCGAAGTCCGCCACGGCCCGGGTGCCGCCCAGGTCCTGGACGCAGACTCCGACGAAAGCGCCGGTGAACCGCAGCCGTTTCCCGTAGTCGTCGGAGAGCCTGGTCGCCTCCAGCACCGGGCCGACGTCCTGCCAGGACACCCCGTCAGGCGAGGCGGCGAAGCGCAGCTCCGGGCCGTCGAAGCGGGCGCGCAGATGCACCAGCGGCCAGTCGTCCACATCGAGTTCGGAGTGGGGCAGCTCGCCGTACGCGCCGTCGTCGGTGAGGACGACGCCGACCACCCGGCCCCTGCCCTCCACATGGGTCAGCCGCAGGTAGTAGTGGGTGGTGGTGTCGTACCAGCAGATCAGGCCCGCGAGCTGGCTGAAGTGGGAGGGGCGGAAGTCGACGACCGTCGTGGCCTCGCAGCGCACCGAGGTCAGACGCCGGGCGAGCAGGCTCTGGTCGTAGCGGGAGTGCGGGCTCTGGCGGCCGCGCAGCCGCAGATGGCCGGGGCGTTCGGTCAGGCTCAGCCACTGGGGGTTCGCGGGGGCCCGCAGGGTGTTCCAGTACGGGGCGAGGGTGGGCGCGTCGAAGTCGTCGCGGGCGGGCGGGACGGGCACCGGGGCCGGTGCGGCGCCTCGGGGGGCGGCCACCTCCAGGCTCGGCAGACGGCCGCCGTCCGCGAGCCGCAGCCAGCCGTCGTCAGTCCACGCCACCCGCTGGAGGCAGGTCTCCCGGCCGAGCACACAGCGGTCCCCGTCGCGGGTGCGCACCGGGCGCGAGGCCAGGTGGGCGAGAAACCACTCCCCCTCCGCCGTGCGCACCAGCTCGCCATGGCCGGCCTTCTGAAGCGGCCACTCGGGGGCGTCGCGAGTGGTCATCAGGGAGCCCGCCGGGTCGAGCTCATACGGCCCGGCCAGCTCGCGCGAGCGGGCCATCAGAATCCCGTGGTTCCAGCCGGTGCCCCCCTCGGCGAGCATCAGGTAGTACCAGCCGTCGCGGCGGTAGACATTGGGCCCCTCGATCAGCACCTCGTGGGTGAGGATCGTGCGCGGGGCGCCGATCAGGGCCTGCTTCCCGGGGTCGTACTCCTGGAGCAGGATGCCCGCGAAGGCGGGGTGTCCGTCGCGCGGGTCCCACTGGATGTTGAGCAGCCAGGTGCGCCCGTCCTCGTCGTGGAAGAGGGAGGGGTCGAAGCCGGAGGAGTTGAGGAACACCGGCTCCGACCACGGGCCGGAGATGTCCGGGGCGGTGACGAGATAATTGTCGACGTCCTTGTAGGGGTGTCCGATGGTGCGCACGATGCTGTACACCAGCCAGAACCGGCCGTCGTGGTACGAGAGCGAGGGCGCCCACACCCCGGCCGAGTCCGGGATTCCGCGCAGGTCGAGGAGGTCGGCGCGGTCCAGGATGTGGCCGGCCGGCTCCCAGTGGACGAGGTCGGTGGAGCGGTGCACGGGCACGCCCGGGAACCACTCGAAGGTGGAGGTGGCGAGGAAGTAGTCCGCACCGACGCGCACGATGCTGGGGTCCGGGTGGAATCCGGGCAGCACGGGGTTGCGGATGTGGCCCGCGGTCATACAGGTCCTTTCGTACGGCTTCGGCGGCGCCCTGTCGGCGCCGCGGTGATCAGCCCTTGACGGCGCCCTGCATCACACCGGCGACGATCTGCCGGGACAGCAGGAGGAAGACGAACAGCAGGGGCAGCACGCCGATGGCGGCGCCGGACAGGATGAGCGTGTAGTCCAGGGCATAGCCGCTGGCCAGCGAGGACAGCGCGGTCTGCACGGTCGGGGTGACCGAGGGGTCCAGGACGATCAGCGGCCACATGAAGTCGTTCCAGGTGGCCATGAAGGTGAACATGGCGAGCACGGCGGCCTGCGGGCGGATCGCGGGGAGCGCCACATGCCAGAACACGCCGAGTGTGGAGCAGCCGTCGACGCGGGCGGCCTCGACCAGCTCGTACGGCACGGACTCGTCGCAGGCCTGCCGCATCCAGAAGACGGCGAAGGCGTTGACGAGGGCCGGGACGATGACGGCTTTAAGGGTGGCGATCCAGCCGAGCTCCCCCATCAGCATATAGAGCGGGATCATGCCCAGCTGGGTGGGGAGCATCGCGGTGATCACCACCGCGACGAAGAGGGCGTTGCGCCCCCGGAACGGCAGTTTGGCGAAGGCGAATCCGGCGAGCGAGGACAGCAGGACACAGCACACCGTGACCGTGGTGGAGATGATCAGCGAGTTGCGCAGGGCCAGCCAGAAGTCGACGGTGTCGTAGACGCGCTGGATGTTGTGGAGCAGGTTGCCACCGGGGGTGAGGGTGAGCAGCGAGTCGCCGATGGCCGAGTTGTCGCGGGTGGGCAGGGCGAAGGAGTAGTAGAGCGGGAAGACGGAGGCGGCGAGCACCGCCACGAGCGTGGCGTAGACGAGGAATCCGGGGCGCCGGCCGCCGTCGGAACCGGCGCGCCGGCGGCGGCCGGTCGTGGGGTGGGTGGCGAGGGCCATGACGGCATCAGTCCTTCGAGGCGATGCGCCGCGACAGCGCGTAGTTGATGCCGGAGACGACGGCGATGAGCAGGAACATCACCCAGGCGAGGGTGGCCGCGTAGCCCGCGTTGAACTCGCGGAAGCCCTTTTCGTAGAGGTACATCATCAGCGTCTGGAACTGCCGGTCGCTGCCGCCGGTGCCGTCGGTGCCCTGGACGTCGAAGAGCTGGGGCTCGGTGAAGGTCTGCATGGCGCCGATGGTCGACATGACGACGGAGAAGATGATGGTGGGGCGGATGGAGGGCACGGTGATCGACCAGAACACGCGCCGCGGGGAGGCGCCGTCGAGCATCGCGGCCTCGTTGAGTTCGCGCGGCACCCCTTGCATGGCGGCGAGGAAGATCAGCGCGTAGTAACCGGCCCAGCGCCAGATGATGATGGTGGCGACGGCGGGAATCGCGGTCCAGCGGTTGGCCTGCCAGTCGACCCGGTCGATGCCGACCAGGCTCAGCACATCGTTGACGATGCCCGTGTGGAAGCCGTAGAGCTGCGCGAACACCAGGCTGACGGCGACCACGGACACGATGTGCGGCAGCACCACCCCGGCCCGCCAGACGGCGCTGGCGTTCAGTTTCCGGTTGAGCACACTGGCCAGCCACAGCGCCACGGCCAGCTGTACACCGGTGCCGAGCACCAGCAGCAGAGCGGTGTTGAGCAGCGCGTTCCAGAAGTACTCGTCGGCGAACAGGGCCTGGTAGTTGTGGAGTCCGGTCCAGCCCTGGTCGCCCTCGATGATCGCCCACTTGTGGAAGGAGATCCAGCCGGTGTACAGCAGCGGCCAGACCGCGAAGGCACCGAAGATCACGAAGAACGGGGCGATGAAGAGATACGGGGTGTAGCGCAGGTCGAAGCGGGTCAGTCGGGATCGCCAGGTGCGGCGTGGGGGGCGGCGCCCCGGGGCGGCGGCCGTGGTGGCCTCCGCCCCCGGGCGGGTCTCGGTGACCGTCATCAGGTCAGTCCCCCGCGACCTTCTTCGCGTCGGAGACGGCCTGGTTCCAGGCGTCCTCCGGCTTCTGCTTGCCCTGTTCGACGCGGAGCAGCGCGTTCATGAAGGCGGTGGCCACGTCGCTGTCCTTGGTGCCGCGGTAGATGGGCTCCATCTTGTCGACGGCATCGGCGAAGATCTTGCCGGTGGGGGCGTCGGAGAAGTACGCGTCCTTCTTCGCCTGCACCGCGGGGTCGTTGTAGACCGAAGGGTGGCTGGAGAGATAGCCCTTGGAGAGGAAGAGCCTCTTCTGGACCTTGGACGAGGTCAGCCACCGGGCGAGCTCGACCGCTTCCTTGGTGTGCTTGGTCTGCTTGGGCACCAGCAGATAGGAGCCGCCCCAGTTGCCGCCCTGCGGGGCCGCGGCCACCGACCACGTGCCCGAGTTGTCGGCGCCGGAGGCCTCCTTGGTGCGGTCGAGCTTCCAGGCGGGACAGACAGCGGTTGCTGCCTTGCCGGTCTTCAGGGCGTTGGCCATTTCCGGGGTGAAGGGCGGATAGCCGCCGCTGACCTTGCGCACGGACATGTTCGCGGCGGTCAGGAAGTCCTGCTTGAGGGAGGTGTTCCGGTCGGCCATGAAAGAGTCGTCGGATTCCGCGAAGAACGTCTCCTTGTGCTGGTTCTCCATCCCGACCCAGATGTCCCCGGTATTGGCGGTGAAGGAGGCGTCCTTCACCTTGGACCGGAATTTGTCACCGGTTTCGGTGAACTTGGCCCAGGTGGGCCAGAGTTGGCCGACCTGCTCGGGGTCGGTGGGCAGCCCGGCCTTCTTGAACAGGTCGGTGCGGTAGCAGATGCCGAGCCCGCCGAGGTCGGTGCGCAGGCCCAGCACGTACTTGCCGTTCTCGACCGTGCCGTAGTCGTACGCCCACTGCACCCACGGGTCGTCGGTGTTGTTGACGCCGTGGTCGGCGAGGTTGACGAAGCGCTGGTGGCTGGGGATGAACTTGCCGATGGTGTCGTCGCCGAGGCCCACCACGTCGGAGGCGCCGCGGTTCGCCGCGAGCTGGGTGACCAGCTTCTTCGGCAGGTCGTCGACGAGCACCTCGCGGATCTTGATGCCGGGGTGGCTCTTCTCGTACTCCTTGTAGAGATCCCGGTATCCGTAGTCGACCTGGGTGGTCACGGTCAGCGTGATCTTGCCATCCGAGTCGCCCGCGCCGCTCCCGCAGCCCGAAGCCGTGAGGGCCATGACCGCGGCTGTGGCCGCCACCCAAACCCTCCGGCCGGCGTGGTACTTCATGCCCTCACCTCTCTGCTTCCGTGTTCGGCATTGCCGCCCTTGCGAGTTCGGTATTTCGAAAGTTTCGGCGCTCGGAAATTCCGTGGATTCTTCTGTCCGGCGCGCCGTGTCCAGGCGGGCTCAATGTAGGAACCGGTTGTCATGCGGTCAATGTTTCGGTCGCGTAAGCGGCGCTATTCGAAACTTTCGGTGCGCATGGACCGGCCGGAGAGCCATGACGGGCGGGCCCCGCGGGGAAGGTTTTCCTCACACGGATCTTCGTCGACAGATCGGAACGGTTCGTATGAGTGGCACGACTCGGTCGCAGCAGTGGTACGCGGGCGACTCCCGCGACGCCTTCATCCACCGCGCCTGGATGCGCCGCGGGCTCCCCGACCACGCCTTCGACGGGCGGCCGCAGATCGTCATCTGCAACACCTGGTCGGATCTCACCCCCTGCAACGGCCACTTCCGGGAGATAGCCGAGCACGTCAAACGGGGCGTATGGGAGTCCGGAGGGGTGCCGCTGGAGCTGCCGGTGCCATCACTTGGCGAGACCCTGCTGCGCCCGACCGCGATGTTCTTCCGGGACCTCGCCGCGATGGTGGTCGAGGAGCTCATCCGGGGCAACCCGGTGGACGGTGTCGTCCTGCTCGGCGGCTGCGACAAGACGGTACCCTCGCTGCTCCTGGGCGCCGCCTCGGTGGATCTGCCCACGCTGATGGTGACCGGCGGCCCCATGCTCAACGGCTCCTGGAAGGGGCGCGCGCTGGGCTGTGGCACCGGGGTCTGGGAGATGAGCGAGGAGGTACGGGCCGGCCGGATGCCGCGCTCGGACCTGCGGCGCGCGGAGTCGGCGATGATCCGCAGCCGCGGACACTGCAACACCATGGGGACCGCGTCCACGATGGCCTGCGTCGCCGAGGCGCTGGGCATGACGCTGCCCGGGAACGCGGGGCTCCCGGCGCCGGACAGCCGGCTGCTCGAGCTGTCGCACGCGGCGGGCAACCGCATCGTCGAGATGGTCGCCGAGGACCTCCGCCCCAGCGCCGTGCTGACCCGCGAGGCCCTGCTGAACGCGGTGCGCGCGGTGGCCGCCATCGGCGGGTCCACCAACGCCGTCGTCCATCTGCTGGCCCTCGCCCGCCGGGTCGGCGCGGACTTCGGACTGGACGACATCGACCGCGCGGGCCGCGACATCCCGCTGCTCGCCGATGTGCAGCCCGCCGGGTCCCACCTCATGGAGGACTTCCACCGGGCCGGCGGCCTGGACGCGGTGCTCGGGCAGATCAGGGACCATCTCGAGGAGAGCGTCACCGTCTCCGGGCGCCCCCTGACCGATCAGATCTCCGGCCGCGCCAGCACCGACCTGGACGTCATCCGCACCGCGGACGAGCCGATCGCGCCCCAGGCCGGGCTCGCCGTGCTCCGCGGCAACCTCTGTCCCGACGGCGCGGTCATCAAGCCGGCCGCCGCGACGCCGGAGTTGCTGCGCCACCGGGGCCGCGCCGTGGTGTTCGACGGCATCGAGGACTTCCACGCCCGGATCGACGACCCCGAGCTCGCGGTGGACGCGTCCGATGTGCTGGTCCTGCGGGGGTGCGGCCCCCGCGGCTACCCGGGCATGCCCGAGGTGGGGAACATGCCGCTGCCCCGGAAGGTGCTGGAGACCGGTGTGCGGGACATGGTCCGGATCAGCGACGCCCGGATGAGCGGCACCGCCTTCGGCACCGTGGTGCTGCACATCGCCCCGGAGTCCGCGGCGGGCGGGCCGCTGGGGCTGGTCCGCACGGGCGACTGGATCGAGCTGGACGCGGAGCGGCGCGTGCTGCGGCTGGACGTGCCGGACGAGGAGCTCGCCGCACGGCAGCCCGTGACGGCCGCCGCCCCGCCCGCGGAGAGCGGCTGGGAGCGCGTCTACCGCGAACACGTCGAACAGGCCGACCAGGGCGCCGGGCTGGACTTCCTCGCCGGAACCCGCGGTTCCTTCGTCGCGCGGGAGTCGCACTGACCACCCTCGCACCGCGGTGAGCACGGCCTGGCGCCGGCGGCCGGGACGGATTGTCAGTGGCATCCGCAAAGCTGTTTCCCGGATGTGAGCAACCGTCTCGGCGCAGGCGCCAGGCTGGAGGTCGATGGTCGTGTACGCGGACACAACGACGTGGGAGCGGAGCAGTACGGTCCGGGTGGTGCCCCCCGTACGGCCGCGCAAGCTGGCGAAGGTCCCCTTCGTCGAGCTGGCGGAGGGCCGGTTGCAGGGGGTGGTCTCCAGCGGGTCGGACATCGCCCGGGTGTATGTCTCGTCGATCGCGGCGCGCACCCATGACTACAGCTGTAGTACGAACAACAACCGGCCCTGCGGCGGGCTGAACGGCGGGCCGTGCAAGCATCTGCGGGCGCTGGCCGACGAGGCGGTGCTCCAGTACGGGCTCGACCGCGTGGCCCGCTATCTGCACGTCGAGGTGGGCGAAGAAAACGGGGCCGGCGGAGGCGCGGACCTGATGAGCCGTCTGTCGGGCTCGCGCGAGTCCGCGCCGGCGGCCGTGGTGTTCAGCCGCTTCCTGCGCCACCTGGCCTATCTGGAGCTGCCGGACACCACGGCACCCGTCCCCGAACTGCACTGGTTCCCGGCCACGGAGGCGGTCGGCTGATGCTCGGTGTGCAGCTCGCGGCACTGCTCGACGCCGACCCGCCGGGGGTCTCGGAGGCGCTCGACCTGGTGGCCGGCTTCGACGACACCCTCGTCCACGGGCTCGCCCGGCTCGGCGAGGAGCGCGTGGCGGCGCTGACCGCCCTGGCCGGCGCCGTGGCGGCGTCCCCCCTGGGTCCGGCGGTGGCCGAGGCGGCGGCGAAGGTCGCCGTCGGATCCGTCACGGACGACCATCTGGCGGCCCTCGCGGGCGCGCGCACCGCCCTCTTCGGCGCGGTGCACGACGCCCGGCTGGCCGACCTCGACACCGCCCTCGGGCGCACCAGAGAGGCCTGGCCGGAGCCGCCCGCGGCGGCCCCGGAGGGGCTGGGCCCGCTCGTCGGCGCTCGGTCCTGGCTCCGTGAGCTGGCCATCGCCGGATGGCGGGGCGTCGGCCACGACCTGATATCCGCGGCGGACCAGACCATCGAGGCCCTGCTGGCCGAGCCGGAGCTGCGGCGCCCGGCGGTGCTCCTGGACGGCCTGGCTGCGGAGTTGCGTGCCTCGTCCCCGATCGCGACGGCGGAGCGGCTGCCCGCGCGGCGCTGGGCCGACCTCTGGGCCCGCGCCCTCACGCTGTCCTGGGACGACGGGCGGGGCGGCCTCGCTCCGCCGGCGGAGTCGGTGTCGGGGCGTCTGCTGATCCTCGGGGTGGACGTCCACGAGCACGGCACCGCCGTACAGGCGCAGGTGCACGCGGTCCTGGAGCCCGTGGGCGGCGCTCCGGCGCGCCTGGTGCGCACGAGCGTGGTCGCCGCGAAGGTCGACACGATCGTCGGCCCGGCTGTGTGGCGTCTGCTGCACGGCCATCCCCAGCTGATGGCCGCGCTGGCGGAGCACCGCGCCCTGGAGGTCACCGATCTGCCCCTGCTGGCCGGTGGCGACCTGGTGTGGCACGACGACCGGGCCAGCGCGGGCGAGCCCGCCGACCCCTTCGCCACCGCCCGGATCCAGCTCGCCGACGCACTCGCGCCCCCGGTGCCGCCGCTGGAGCGCCATCCGGTGCGCATCGCCGAACCCGTGCTGCTGGAGGGGTACACCACGGACGGAAGCGTGCTGGAGCTGGACGGGCGCACCCTCCCGCTCGATCTGGACCGGCTGCCCGCCTGCGGGCCGCTCACGCCCGCGCTGGTGGCCGACTCCTCGGCCTGTGTCGGCCTGCTCCGGTGGGACGGCGGCCGCTGGGCGCTTCAGCCCCTGGCGGTCCGGGCGACGGTCAAGCGCAAGCCGGTCGAGGTGCACGGCGGCGACTGGGCGCTGGGGATCACGGATCCCAAGGTCGCCAAGGCGGAGGCCAGGGCCGGCGACGCGGTCGCCGTGCTGCGGGAGCGAGCGGGACGGCTGCTGCGGAAATGACCGACACCACGCAGAACACAGGGCTGGACACTCCGGCCGCCGCCGCCGAGAACCGGCGGCAGGTCCTCTACTGGCGGCTGCTGGCCCGCCTGTTCGACCCCGAGGAGCAGCCCGCTCTGGAGGCCGCGAGCGTGGCCGTCGTCGACGACATCGGGCTGCCGTCGGCGCTGCTGGACCCGTCCGTGTCGGTGGACAGCGTCGTCCAGCGCTTCCCGGACCTGGAACCCGAGTTCCGGGAGCTGATGGCGCCCTCCGGCGACGCCCCGGCCTCCCTGGACGGCGCCGGGGACGAGCCGGAGGACCCGCGGGAGCGGGTGCGCCGGGCCGCCCTGGTCTCCAAGCTCCTGCTCAATGTGTTCAACACCGGAGCCGGTGAGGTGACGGCCCAGCAGCTGGCCGACTGGCAGCGGGACGCGGGCTGGTGCAAGCAGGCCCTGGGCGCCGAGGGGGCGGGCGAGCTGAGCGGCACCCTGTCGGCCCTGGAGGGCGACCTGGTGCGGCGCATGCGGCTGCGCGAGGTGCTGGCCGACTCCAGGCTGGCCAGAGCGCTGACCCCCAGCATGTCGCTCATCGAGCAGCTGCTCCGCGACAAGGACAACCTCTCCGGCGTGGCGCTCGCCAACGCGAAGGCGCTGATCCGCCGGTACGTCGACGAGGTCGCGGAGGTGCTGCGCACCCAGGTCCAGCAGACGAGCGTGGGCACGCTCGACCGGTCGGTGCCGCCGAAGCGCACCTTCCGCAACCTCGACCTGGACCGCACGATCTGGAAGAACCTCACCAACTGGGACCCGGAGAGCCAGCGGCTCTATGTGGACCAGCTGTTCTACCGGCACACCGCCAAGCGGACCCTGCCCGCCCGGATGATCGTGGTCGTCGACCAGTCGGGGTCGATGGTCGACTCGATGGTCAACTGCACCATCCTCGCCTCCATCTTCGCGGGGCTGCCCAAGGTGGACGTCCATCTGGTCGCCTACGACACCCGGGCGCTGGATCTGACCCCCTGGGTGCACGACCCGTTCGAGGTGCTGCTGCGCACCAGGCTCGGCGGCGGCACGGACGGCACCGCCGCGATGTCCCGGGCCCGGCCGAAGATCGCCGATCCCCGTAACACCGTGCTGGTGTGGATCTCCGACTTCTTCGACAACCGAGCGCTGATGACCGACTTCGAGTCCGTGCACCGCTCCGGGGTGAAGCTGATCCCGGTCGGCTCGGTGAACAGCTCGGGGCGGCAGAGCGTGGACCCGTGGTTCCGCGAACGCCTCAAGGATCTCGGCGCGCCCGTGATCTCCGGACATATCCGCAAGCTCGTGTTCGAGCTCAAGAACTTCCTCGCCTAGGAGACCCACGAATGACCGACAACGACATGCTGCGCGCCCCGGCCGAGGTGAAGTACGCCGAGGAGCTCGACTGGCTGGAGTCGATCGACGACGGCCCCAAGCCGTTCTCGTGGCGGCTCAGCCCCCGGATGGTCCGGCTGTTCGTCCTCGGGTCCGAGCCCTCCGACGGGCTCGACCGCCCCATCCCGCAGAAGTGGTTCGGCGACCGCAGCTTTGTGGAGCGCAGCATCGTGACGCTGGCCTCGGACCGGGGGCTGCTGCTGATCGGCGACCCGGGCACCGGCAAGAGCTGGCTCGCCGAGCTGCTCTCGGCCGCCATCTGCCGCAACTCGACGCTGGTCGTCCAGGGCACCGCGGGTACCACCGAGGACCACATCAAGTACTCGTGGAACGTCTCGATGGTGATCGCCAAGGGACAGTCGCGGGAATCGATGATCCCCTCGCCGATCATGACGGCGATGGAGGGGGGCGTGATCGGCCGCTTCGAGGAGCTGACCAGGTCGACCAGCGATGTCCAGGACGCGCTGATCTCGATCCTGTCCGAGAAGTATGTGTCCATCCCGGAGCTCGACGACGACAACATCGTCTTCGCCAAGCCCGGATTCTCGATCATCGCCACGGCCAACAGCCGCGACCGGGGCGTGAACGACCTGTCGTCCGCGCTCAAGCGGCGGTTCAACTTCGTCCGCATCCCGGTGGTGACGAACAAGCGCAGCGAGGCGGAGATCGTCCGGTTCCGCACCGTTGAGCTGCTGCGCAGGCACCGGATCGAGCTGGAGGTGCCGCCCACCCTGCTGGACATCCTGCTGCGGAGCTTCGCCGATCTGCGCGCCGCGTCGGCCTCCGCCACCAGCGACGACGACAGGCTCGAATCCGCGCTGTCCACCGCCGAGCAGATCGGCGTGCTGGAGGACGCCATCCTGCACAGCCAGTTCTTCGGTGACCGCGTCCTCGGCGCGCGGACGCTCGCCGGTTCGCTGGTGAGTTCGCTGGCCCGGCGCAGCCCGGAGGACCTGGCCATCCTGAACAAGTTCTGGCACGGCGTCGTGGAGCCGCGCAGCAAGGACGAGGGCGGGCCCTGGCAGGACTTCCTGGAGGGCGGCCGCGAGACGATCGCGACCCTGTCATGACGACACCGAACCCCTTCGGCGCCCTCCGTGGGCAGCTGCGCGACGCGGCGAGCGCCTTCGCCGGTGACGCCGGCGCCGTCCCCGGCATCCTGTCGGGCATGGTCGACGACGTCGACCGGGCGCTGCGCGAGGAGCTCGAGATCTTCCCCGTGTGCCACCACTCCCCCGCCTCGGCCCTGGCCATGGTGCGGCGGCTGCGGGAGAAGCAGCCCAAGGTCATCTATCTGGAGCTGTGCGAGGATCTGCGGCCGCTCCTCGACGAGCTGCGCAACTGCCGCCTCCCGGTGGCGCTTCAGGCCTTCGCGACGGACATCGACGGCTTCCCGCTCGACTGGGCGCCGCTGAGCGTGGTGGCGCCCATCACCGAGGCCTCGGCCGAGTACCAGGCCATCGCCTACGCCCTGGACCGGCCGGACGTGGAGCTGGTGCTGGTCGACCGCTCCACCGACCATGTCTTCCAGTGGACGCCCCGCGACCCGGCCGAGCCTGGGGAGGCGAAAGCGGCGGACGGCGATGCTGACGAGGACGGCGCCCGCCATGACGAGGCCGCGCTGCACGGCGACGCGGTCGGCATCGAGATCGGCGATCTGCGGCCCCGCTTCGCCGAGTTGGAGGCGTATCTGCTCCACCACGGCAAGGTCCGGCACTGGTCCGAGTGGTGGGACCAGTATGTGGAGCAGCCCCTGGTCGGCGCGGACTACGACACCTACCGCCAGGTCATGGTGATGATCGGCAGCCTGTTCCGGCGGCTGCGCCCGGACCGGCAGGCGCGCGAGGACCGGGACGAGGACCGCGAGCGCTATATGTGGACGCGGATGCGCGAACACCTCGCGGCCTCGGGCGCCGAACCTGAGCGCTGTCTGTATGTGTGCGGCGCCTTCCACGCGGCCAGCCGGGTCGAGCAGTTCGGCCTGGCGGCCGAGGGCGAGCCGTACGAGATCACTCCCCGTACGGCCACCCGCTGGATGTACGGGCTCATCCCGTCCAGCCACTCCACCATCGAGGCGCAGTTCGGGCTGGCCCCGGGGGCGGTGTCGATCGCGTCGGCGACCTGGACCAAGGCGCTGAAGCGGGGCCGGGTCACGCCGTTCCGGCTGGCGGGGCAGCAGACCGCGGACCAGAAGCGGGCGGCCAAGCGCGCGGAGCGCGAGCGGGCCGACGCCGTGCCGGGCTCCCCCGAGGGGGTCGCCGACCGGCTGTCCGGGTTCCTGGCCACCCCGCCGGTGCTGGACGACCTCGACGAGGCCGAGCTGCTGGGGTGGTGTGTCGACATCGTCGGGCTGGCCCGCCGCAACGGCTATCTGGCCAGCACGGCCGACGCCATCGCGGTGTTCGAGACGTCCATCCTGCTGGCGGGAATGCGCGGCCGCGGCCGCCCCACCCCGTACGACTTCGAGGACGCCGCGGTCACCTGCATCGAGAAGGACACCGTGCCGGGCCGCCGCGATGTGCGCCGGCTGTGCGAGATCCTGCTGGGCGGTGACCGGATCGGCGCGGTGGGCTATGACTCGCTCCCGCCGCTGGCCCGCGATGTGCTGGACCGTCTGGAGCCGCTCGGGCTCAATCTGAGCGCCCGGACGAACCAGCGCGCGCTGCTCGACCTGGCCGCGGAACCGGCCCTCAATCCCTGCTCCGACCTGCTGTGGATCCTGCGCCGGCTGCTGGGGGACGTGGCCCGTCCGATCATGGGGGCCCGCAGGCTGGGCGAGCGGTCGATCCAGGAGAGCTGGGACCTGGCCATCGGCCGCAACCAGCGCTCCCTCGTCGAGCTCGGCTACGAGGGCGTCACCATCGAGCAGGTGCTGGAGCAGCGGCTGCGCCGCGACGCGTGGGCGCCCGAGGCCACCGCCGCGACCGCGCTGGAGGCTGTGGAGGAGGCCATCCTCTATCTGGGCAGCCGTCGGCTCGCCGACGAACTCGGGGCCCGGGCCGTGGAGTTGCTGACCGCGGAGCGCACCGTGGACGGGGCGCCCCGGGTGCTGCGCCAGATCCGCCGGCTGCTGGCCCACTACCGGGCCGCGGAGCCGGAGCTGCCGCGCTGGTGCGAACGGTTCGTCACCGCGGGCTACGCGCATTACTGCACCCTGCTGCCGACGGCCTTCGCGGACGAGTCCACCGGGCTGCGCCAGGTGGCCGCCATGCTGGGCTTCCTGTTCGAGATGGAGAGCTTCGCGCTCTCGCTCGGCTGCGACCACACCCAGCTCGAACTCGCCGTGCGCCAGTCCCATCCCGAGGCACCCGACAAGGTCGCGCTGGCGTGGGCGGCCCGGTCCCGGCTCGGCCTGATGACCTCGGCCGAGCTGCGCTCGCGCTGCGCCGAACTGCTGGCCAACCCGCTGGTCGTGCCCGCGTTCCCGCGCTATATGAGCGGTTTCGTGCAGGCCCTGGAGCCGGTGCCGACACTGGCGCCCTTCGTGGTCGAGCAGCTGTCCAAGGCGTTCGCGCAGCTGCCCGACTCCGTCCTGCTCCCGTGGCTGCCCAAGCTGATCACGGCCCTGCGCGACGGCGCGCGGGAGCTGGTGCCGGTGCTGGTGCGCGAGGCGGGCCGCACCTTCCCCGCAGCGCTGTCCGCGGTCGACGCGTGGGTGCCGCCGTGGTCGGCGCGGCCGGCGGCGTCGCAGGCGGAGACAGGCGCCGCTGAGGCGGCGCCGGGTGGGGCGGTCGCGCGGCTGCTGGCCGCCCACCCGGCGACCTGTGACGCCGTGGCCGAGACGCTCGGGTACGACGCGGGGTGGCAGGACACCGAGTCCGCTCTCGACCCGCAGGTCGGCGTAACCGGTCGGGGGGAGGTGGCCGGGCTGCTGACACGGCATCCGCGGACCGCGGACGCCGTGGCGCGACTGCTCGATCTCCAGCCGGTCGGATAGCCGGAGCGCGGGCGCGGCCGGTCGTGCGTCGGGGGACGCGACCGGCCGCGCTCGTCAGGCCCACTCCCGGGTCATCCCGCGGCGGTGCCCAGCGCGCCGGTCCACGCCCGGATGGCCTCGGCCGTGGTGCGCGCGTGTTCCTCCATCAGGCTCCAGTGGCTGCCGGGGACGTCCACGGTGTCGTGCGGGGCCGGCCAGGAGGGCCGCCGGTCGCCGCCCCGCTCCGCCTCACGGCCGCTGTGGGTCCGCGGCTCCGGCAGCGGATCGGTGGCCCGGACCAGCAGCGTGGGGACGTCCGTCGGCTCCGGACACCAGCCGCGGGCCATCCGGGTGTAGGCCCCCAGCGCGGCCATGGACATATCGTCCACCGCAGCGTCGAACCAATCGCCCATCTCCAGGGGGACGCGGGCGGGCATGGCGAGCAGCCAGGGCTCGTCCTCGCGCTCCGGTGTGACGTGGTAGGTGTCCACGACGACCAGCCCGGCCGGCGGGGTGCCGGTCGCCGCGAGCCGGGCGGCGACCGAGTGCGCCGGGTAGCCGCCCATGGAGTAGCCGAGGACGACGTACGGGCGGTCGCCCACGTGTTCGCGCACGGTGGCGGCGTGCAGCTCGACCAGCGTCTCCCAGTCGCGCGGTACCGCGTCCCCCCGCAGGACGCCGGGGTGTTGGATCTCGAAGACGTCGCGCTCGCGGTCGAAGCGGGACGCCAGCGTCCCGTACCAGGACCCGCCGGGAGTGGCGGAGAAGCCGGGGACGCAGACGAGCGCGGGGCCCTCGGCGCTTCCGGGTTCCCCGGCTTCGCCGACGCCTTCGGCTCGCTCGGCGGCCTCGGCCAGGCGCAGCGGAGCGACCGCGTGCCGCGCGGCGTCGGCGCGGTCGAACACCGGCGTGGCGAGTGAGGCGGTCACCAGCAGATGCATCGCCGCGACCACCTCGCCCGTCTCGCACACCCTCCGGTAGAGGGAGGCCAGCGTCTGCGCGGGCCGCCGCTCATGGGGCCGGGCCGGCACGGGGCCGGGCCGCCGGGGCTCGCGGGGCGCTTCCTCCGGGAGCGCGTCATCGCCCGGCGAGTCGCTGAGAAGCGCGTACAGGTGGTCGGCGAGCTGCTGGGCGCTCGGCCGGTCGAACACGACCGTGGCGGGCAGCGGTACGCCGGTGAACGTGCTCAGCCGGTTGCGCAGCAGCACTCCGGTCAGCGAGTCGAAGCCCAGCTCGGTGAAGGGTCGTGTCGCGCCCACGGCCGTCGCGTCCGCGTGGCCGAGCACCAGGGCGGCCGTCTCGCGGACCAGGCTCAGCAGCGCGGGCGCGCGGTCGGCGTCGGGCAGCGCCGCCAGCCGCTGCCGCCAGGAGCCCTCCGCGCCACCGGGGTCCTGGCCCAGATCCGACGTCGCACCGGCGCCGCCGTCCCCGGGCCGGGCGGCCGGGCGGCCCGGGCGCAGCAGTCCGCGCAGCGGTGGCGGGGCCGGCGGCCCGGCGGGCGTGGCCGGGCGGGAGCGGTCCAGCGGCAGCGGGGCGAGCACCGGCTCCCCGATGCTCAGCGCGGCGTCGAACAGCGCCAGGCCCTGCTCGGGGGAGACCGCGCGTACGGGGGTGTCCCGGGTCCGGCCGGCGTGGTCGGTGCGCGCCGCCATCCCGTCCTCGTCCGCCCATGGCCCCCAGGCCAGGGAGAGCGCGGGCAGGCCGAGGGCGGTGCGGTGGTGTGCGAGGGCGTCCAGGAAGGAGTTCGCGGCGGCGTAGTTGGCCTGGCCCGGGTTGCCCAGCAGCCCGGCGGCCGAGGAGAACAGCACGAAGCGGGACAGCGGCAGATCCCGCGTCAGCTCGTGCAGATGCCAGGCCGCGTCCGCCTTCGGCCGCAGCACCGCCGCCAGCCGCCGGGGCGTCAGCGTTTCCAGCACACCGTCGTCCAGGACCCCGGCGGCGTGGACGACGGCGGTCAGGCCGGGCGCGTACTTCTCGATCACGGCGGCCAGGGCGGGGCGGTCGGCGGTGTCGCAGGCGACCAGGTCCACCCGGGCTCCCGACCGCTCCAGCTCGGTCCGCAGCGGCCGCGCGCCCGGGGCCGCGGGGCCGCCGCGGCTGAGGAGCACGAGGTGCCGGACCCCGTGCCGGGCGACCAGGTGTCGCGCCAGCAGCCCGCCGAGCGATCCGGTGCCGCCGGTGAGCAGGACGGTGCCCTCGCCCGCGAAGCCGCCTGGGGCGGCGGGGGCGGCGGCGTGCGGCGCCGGTTCGAGCCGGGGGACGCGCACCGTGCCGTCGGCGATGGAGAGTTGGGGCTCGCCCGTGGCGATGGCGGCGGGCAGCAGGCGCGCGGACTCGGGCCGGTGGTCCAGGTCCACGATCGTCAGGCGCCCGGGGTACTCCGACTGCGCGGCGCGCACCAGGCCCCACACCGCCGCGGCCGGGAGGTCCGGGGTCGGGGACGCGGCGCCGCGGGTCACCACCACCAGACGCGCTCCGGGTGAGGCCGGATCGGCCAACCCGGTCCGCAACGCCTCCAGGGCACGCGCGGTCAGGGCGTGCGTGTCCGCGACCGGATCGGTGCCCGATCGCGGGCCGGCCAGCGAGACGACGACCGTCTCGGGACCGGCGCCGCCGGCGGTGGCGGTGAGTGCCGCGCTCAGCTCCAGGTCGTCCGGGCTCGCCACGGCCGGGGCCGGTACCGATGCCGGGTCCGGGCCGTCGGCCGGGACGCCGGTCCACCGCAGTCGGTACAACTCCCCGGCCCCCGCGCCGAAGCCCGCGTCTTCCGGAAGGGGCCGGGTGGTCAGCGAGGCCACCCGGGCCACCGGCCGGCCCGCCCCGTCGGCGAGGTCCAGGGCGATGGTGTCCGCGCCGAAGGGCCGGGAGCGTACGCGCAGTTCCGTGGCGCCGACGGCGTACAGGGTCAGGCCGCCGATGGCGAACGGCAGCCGGGCCGGGCCCTCGGACGGCGCGGCCAGCCGTCCGGCGTGCAGCGCGGCGTCCAGCAGCGCCGGGTGGATGCCGTACCGCCGGGCGTCCGGGCCCGCCGCCCCGGGCAGCCGCACCTCGGCGAAGAGCTCGCCGCCCCGTCGCCAGGCGGACATGACGCCCTGGAAGGCCGGGCCGTACGCGTAACCGGCGTCCGCCAGCCGCGCGTAGGCACCGGTGAGGTCCACGGGTTCGGCGCCCGCGGGCGGCCACGCGGCCAGGTCGTCGGCCAGAGCGGCGGGCGGGTCCGACGGTGTGACCGCCGGGCCGAGCCGCCCGGTCGCGTGGTGCGTCCAGGGGCCCAGCGCCCCGGACTCCTCGGGCCGGGAGTGGACGTCGGCGGTGCGCCGGCCGGAGGCGTCCGGTTCGCCGAGGGCCACCTGGATCTGGACCCGGGCGTCGTGGCCGGGCAGGAACAGCGGGGCCGTCAGGGCCAGGTCCTCCAGCTCGTCCAGTCCGCACGCGTCCCCCGCGTGGAGGACCAGTTCGGCGAGCGCGGCGGCGGGGACGAGCGGGTGCCCGGCGAGCGCGTGGTCGGCCAGCCACGGGTGGGCGGCGCCCGACAGGTGGCCGGTACACAACACGCGCTCGGTGCCGGGGACGGTGGTGGTCTGCGTCAGCAGCGGGTGGCCCCGGCCGTCGTCGGCGGGCGCGGCGGCGGTGGCGGGGGCGTCCGGTTCCGTGTCGGCCAGCCAGTAGCGCTGCCGCTGGAAGGGGTACGTGGGCAGGTCCACCCGCCGGGCGCCGCTGCCCGCGTACACCCGGCCCCAGTCCACCGGCAGTCCGTGCACATGGAGCCGGGCGAGCGCGGCCAGAACCGCCCCGGGCCCGGACCCCCGCGGGTCGGTGCCGGCCCTGGACACGGCCGCGAACACCAGGCGTTCGCTCTCCCCGTCGGCCAGGGCCGCCAGGGCGGACGCGGTGAGGTGTGCGTCGGGGCCGACCTCGGCGAAGGCCGTCACCCCTTCCTTGCGGACGAGCCGGTGGACGACGTCCCCGAAGCGCACGGCCTCGCGGGCGTGCCGTACCCAGTACCCGGCCGAGCGCAGATCCTCCCCGGTGGCCGGGCGCCCGGTCAGCGCGGATACGACGGGGATGCGCGGCTCTCCGTACTCAGGCCGCGCGGCCACCCGGCCGAACTCCTCGAGCATGGGCTCCACCAGCGGGGAGTGGAAGGCGTGGCCGACCCGCAGCCGTGTGGTGCGGCACCCGCGTGCGGCCAGGCGTTCCGCCACGGCGAGCACAGCCGCCTCGTCGCCCGAGAGGACCACCGACCGCGGGCCGTTGACCGCGGCGACCGCGACCCGGTCCGCCGGCGTTTCGGCGGCCCTCGCCAGTTCCTGGGCCACTTCTTCCTCGGAGGCCTCCACGGCCACCATGGCTCCGCCCGAGGGCAGCTCCCGCATCAACCGGCCCCGGGCCGCGACCAGTTCGACCGTGTCCCGCTCGGACAGGACGCCGGCCACGTGAGCCGCCGCCAGCTCACCGACGGAGTGTCCCGCCAGGAAGTCCGGCCGTATCCCCCAGGACTCCAGCAGCCGGAACACGGCCACCTCGAAGACGAAGAGCCCCGCCTGCGAGAAGTCCGTGCGGTCCAGCAGAGCGGCGTCCTCGGTGCCCTCGGCGGCCCACAGCACGGTGCGCAGCGGCCGCTCGAGGCGGGCGTCGAAGTGGTGGCAGAGTCCGTCGAAGGCCGTGGCGAACGCCGGGAAGGCGTCGTACAGCGCGCGCCCCATGCCCGGCCACTGGGCGCCCTGGCCGGTGAACAGCAGGGCCAGCCGCCCGGCGCGCCCCGGGGTGCCGGTGGTCTCGACGCCGGGTGGCAGGGAGGGATGGCGGTCGTCGTCATGTTCCGCCAGCGCGTCCAGGGCGGCCAGCAGCGCCTCGCGGTCCCCGGCGGGCACGGTGGCCCGGTGGGCGAGCGCGGGACGGGTGGTGGCGAGCGAGAAGGCGACGTCCAGCGGGGCGAGTTCGGGCCGATCCCGCAGCAGGGCGGCGATCCGCCGGGCCTGGGCGCGCAGGGCCCGCGGGCTCGCGCCGGAGAGCGGCAGCGGCGGCACGGCCTCCGCACGCCGCGGGCGGCCGGGTTGCGGCTCCAACGGCGCGCCGGTTCCGAGGTGTTCGGGCCTGGCTTCTTCGAGGATGACGTGGGCGTTGGTCCCGCCGATACCGAACGCCGACACCCCGGCCCGGCGCGGGTTGCCGGGCGCCGGCCGCCACGGCCGCTCCTGCGCCAGCAGCCGTACGGTGCCCGGGGACCAGTCCACGCGCGGGGACGGCTCCTCGGTGTGCAGGGTGCGGGGCAGCCGTCCGTGGCGCATGGCCATGACGGTCTTGATGACCCCGCCGACACCGGCTGCGGCCTGGGTGTGCCCGATGTTGGACTTGAGCGCGCCCAGCCACAGCGGCCGGTCCGCGGGCCGGTCGCGCCCGTAGGTGGCCAACAGCGCCTGGGCCTCGATGGGGTCGCCGAGCGCGGTGCCGGTGCCATGGGCCTCGACCGCGTCGATGTCGGCAGGCGACAGCCCGGCGGCGGCCAGCGCCTGCTGGATCACCTGTTGCTGGGCGGGTCCGTGGGGCGCGGTCAGCCCGTTGGAGGCGCCGTCGGAGTTGACGGCGGAGCCGCGGAGCAGGGCGAGCACCGGGTGGCCGTTGCGCCGGGCGTCGGAGAGCCGCTCCAGCAGCACCAGGCCGACGCCCTCGCCCCAGCCGGTGCCGTCGGCGGCGGCGGAGAACGGCTTGCAGCGGCCGTCCGGCGCCAGCCCGCGCAACCTGCTGAACACCACGAACGGCTTGGGGCCCGCCATCACGGTGACCCCGCCGGCCACGGCCAGCGAACACTCGCCGGCCCGCAGCGCCCGCGCGGCCCAGTGCATCGCCACCAGCGAGGACGAGCAGGCGGTGTCCACCGTCACGGCGGCCCCGCGCAGGCCCAGGGTGTAGGCGATACGGCCGGATGCCACGCTGCCCGCTCCGCCCAGCGCGAGATGCCCCTCCAACTCGTGGCGGTCGCGGTGCAGATGGCGGGAGGCGTAGTCGTCGTGCATCAGGCCGACGAAGACACCCGTGTCGCTGCCGCGCAGCGCCACCGGGTCAAGACCCGCGCGTTCGAAGACCTCCCACGCGGTCTCCAGCAACAGCCGGTGCTGCGGGTCGGTGGCCAGCGCCTCCCTCGGGGACATCCCGAAGAAGTCCGCGTCGAAGTCGGCCGCGCCCCGCAGAAAGGCGCCCCGGCGGGTCACCGAGGTGCCGAGACGGTCCGGGTCGGGGTCGTAAAGACGGGGCAGGTCCCAGCCGCGGTCGGCGGGGAAGTCCGAGGTGGCGTCGGTGCCGTCGGCGACCAGCCGCCACAGGTCCTCCGGAGTGGCCACCTCGCCCGGATAGCGGCAGGCCATGGCGACGATGGCCAGCGGCTCCCCGTCGGGCTCGGCCGGCCCGGGGCGGGCGGCGCGGGTGGTGGCCGCCGGGGTCGGGTCCCGGTCGCCGAGCAGCGCGATGCGCAGGTGTTCCGCCAGGGCGGCGGGCGTCGGGTGGTCGAACACCAGGGTCGCGGGGAGGGCGAGACCGGTGGCCGCCGCGAGCCGGTCGCGCAGCAGCACGCCGCCCAGGGAGGTGATCCCGGAGGCGGTGAAGGGCTGTTCGGGCCCCAGTTCGGGCCCGGGGACGTCACCGGTGCGCGCGGCCAGGTCGAGGACGAGGCGCAGCACGGTGTCCCGCCGGTGCGCCGCGGGCAGGGAGCGCAGCCGCTCGCGCAGCGCCTCCGAGGCGGTGTCGCGCGCCTGGGCCAGCCGTTCGGCCAGGTCGCGGGTGAGTTCGCGGCGGAGGATCTTGCCGGAGGGGGTGCGGGGCACGGACCCGGTCTCGTACACCTCGTCGGGCACTTTGAAGGCCGACAGCCGCTCCCGGCACAACGCGAGCAGCCGCGCGGTGTCGACACCGCCGGGGCCGGGGACGACCAGGGCGACCGGCACCTCGCCGAGCACATCGTGCGGCCGACCGACGACGGCCGCGTCGGCGACTCCGGGGCAGTCCAGCAGGGCGTGTTCCACCTCGGCCGGGTTGATGTTCTCGCCGCCGCGGATGATCAGCTCCTTGACCCGGCCGGTGACCTTGAGATGGCCGTGTGCCACGCGGCGGCCGAGGTCTCCGGTGCGGTACCAGCCGTCGCGCAACACGAGCGCGGTGGCCTCCGGGCGGTTGTGGTAACCGCTCATCAGGTTGGGCCCGTGGACCCAGATCTCGCCCTCCTCCCCCTCGGCCACCTCTTCGCCGGTGAACGGGTGGGTCAGCCGCACCGTGACCCCGGGGAGCGGCGGACCGCTGGTGTCGTCGGACCGGGGACCGTCGAGCCGGTTGACCGCGATCTTTCCGCAGGTCTCGGTGGAGCCGTAGCCGTCGAGCAGGGGCGTGCCCAGCAACTCCTCGACCTCGGCCCGCAGTCGCGGCGGACAGGGCGCGCCCGCGGTGAGGCACACCCGCAGTTCGGACACCGGCCGCGGTGTGCCGCGCAATGTTTCCACCAGCAGGTGGTAGGTGGTGGGCACCCCGGTCAGGACGGTGCACGACTGCTCGGCGAGGGCCTCGGCGAGGTTGGCGCCCCCGGCGCCCCGCTCAAGGAGATACGCGCTCGCTCCCACCGCGATCACGCCCAGCACGCACACGGAGTTCGCCAGCGCGTGGAACATCGGCAGGGGCCACAGCAACCGGTCGCGCGATTGAAGCCCGTACGCCGGGACGTAGGCCGCCGCCACCGACCACAGGGCGGCCCGCTGCGTGGTCACCACGCCCTTGCTCTCCCCGGAGGTGCCCGAGGTGTAGATGATCCAGGCCGGTTCGTCGAGGCCGAGGTCGTCCCGTGGCGCGAGGCCCGGATCCGTCCGGGCCAGCTCCTCGAAGGCCACCGCTCCGTCCGGCGCCGCCGCCGGGAGCCCGTCGGCGCCGACCACCAGGACGAGCAGCCCCGGCCGCCCGGCCGCGACCCGGGCGAGCCGGGGCAGCAGTGTCTCCTCGGTGACGATGGCCACCGCGCCGCTGTCGTCGAGGAAGTACTCCAACTCCCCTTCCGTCGCCGTCGAGTTGAGCGGCACCCCAACCGCCCCGGCCCGCAGGACCCCAAGACGGCTCTCCACCTGCTCCACCCGGTTGCCCAGATGCAGCGCCACCCGGTCCCCGGGCCGGACACCCAGCCGTGCCAGATGGCCCGCCACCCGCCCGGTCCGCGCCTCCAGGTCCGCGTAGCCGACGCCCCGGCGGGCGTCCTCGTACGCGATCTTGTCTCCGGTCCGTGCCACGTGCCGCTTGAGTAACTCCGGCAGCTCGCGGATCAACTCGCCGTGCTCTTCCGCCATTCCACACCCTCTCGACCGCGGGGCGCCTGGCTTCCGCCCCCGCCCGCTCACCGTAGGCGGCCGTCGGCGGCGAGGGAGCGAGGCGCGCGGAGCGCCACCCGCTCCAGGGGCGGCATGGCCGTGCGACACCGCGTTTCCGCTGGCTGTTAGGTTGGCACTCCTTGTTTTGCATACGGAGGAGAAGAAGTGCGCAAGGCGGCACACATGGTGGTCACGTCGGTCGTCGTGGGCCTTTTGGTCAGCGGCTGCGGTGGTGGCGACGACGACAAGACAGATGCGAAGCCCAAGGGCGCGACCACCACCGCCGAGCAGCAGTCGAAGAGCCCCGAGCCGTCGGCCCAGGGCTCGATGATCGAGCGTGCGGCCGGGTCCTGGAAGTCCATCGTCGAGGCGAAGGACACCGGCCTGGAGACCCTGACGATCGCGGACGGCAAGGTCACCGCCAAGGGGCCGAAGCTCGACTGCACCGGGACGTTGAAGTCGGGCGAGAAGGCGGGCAAGGAGGCGCCCACGCTGACGCTGACCTGCAAGGGCGGCGGTGACGGGGACCGGGGTGTGGGCACGGTCGGGATGAAGGACGACGACAAGCTCGCGATCGACTGGGCGGGCCCCGAAGGCGGCTTCGGCGGCCTCGTCGAGAGCTTCCGCAAGGTCGGCTGAGACACCCACGCTCCACCAACCTCGGCGGCGGACGCGGGCGTCCGCCGCCGAGGTGTTTCCGGCCCTTTCCACGTCGGCCACTCCGACACACCCCACGGCGGCCGTTCCGTGGGATAGGCTTTTTGATCTCCGGTCCTACAGGCGCCGACAACTGCAGAACGGACAGCAATGGACGCGATATCCCCCGTTCATCTCGCCCCCGAGCCGACCGACCTCCATGGTGTCGAAGGCGCGGCCCTGCGGGCCGCGGGCCCGGTCGCCACCGTGGCGCTTCCCGGCGGAGTGGTGGTCAAGGCGGTCACCACCCGCGAAGCAACTGCCCAGGTTCTGAACGACCCACGGTTCTCCAAGAGCCTCCGGCACTGGGGTGCCCACCGGCGCGGGGAGATCCCCGCCGAGTGGCCGCTGCTCTTCATCCTGGAGGGCGAGGGGCTGCTCAACTCCGACGGCGACCTCCACCGCCGACTGCGGCAGCCCATTCAGCGCGCCTTCTCCCCGCGCCGGGTGCGGGATCTGCGCCCGCGTATCGAGTCGGTCACCGACCGGCTGCTGGCCGCCCTGGACGATGTGGCACCGGGTCAGGAGACCGATCTGCAGTCCCGTTTCGCGCTGCCGCTTCCCCTGGACGTCATCTGCTATCTGCTCGGCGTGCCCGAGGAGGGCGGTCTGCGCGAGGAGCTGCACGTGCTGTCGGCGGCCGCGTTGAGCACCGACGACGGGGCCGAGGACCTCCAGCGCACGATGGCGGAGCGCTTCCCGGCCACCCTGATGACGATAATCGAGCGCAAGCGCGCCGCCGGCGACACCGACGACCTCACGATGGACCTGGTCGAGGCCATGGACCAGGGTGAGCTGACGGTGCCGGAGGTGATCGGCAACCTGGTGGTCACCGTCATCGGCGGCCACGAGACCACGGTGACCCTGATCTGCCACGCGGTGCGGGGGCTGTTGACGCACCCCGAGACCCTGGCCGCCGCCAAGGCCCGGCAGGCGGCGGGCGAGGACCCGTGGCCGGATGTGGTGGAGGAGGCCCTGCGCTGGGAGTCCCCGGTGCGCACCCTGCTGTTCCGCTACGCCACCGAGGATGTGTCCGTGGCGGGCGGCGGCATCGTCCGCGAGGGAGAGGCGGTGCTCCTCCCCCTCGCGACCATCAACCGCTGCCCCCACGCCTTCACCGAGCCCGACCGGTTCGACCCCGACCGGCCGGACGCCTCCCGCCATCTCTCCTTCGGCTACGGCGCCCACCGCTGCCCCGGGGCGTCCCTGGCCAAGGTGGAGGCCGAGATCGCCCTGCGGCGGCTGTTCGAGACCTTCCCGGATATCGCCCTCGCCCAAAGGCCCGCTCCGCGTGCCGCGTCGCTGGGCATGAACAGCTACCGGGAGCTGCCGGTCGTTCTGCGCCCCGCCACCAGCTGAGCGTCTTCGTACGTCACTTCTGGACCCGCTCGGTGTTCTCGAACCGCACCACCGAGACACCGAGCGGCGCCACCTCGAGGGTTGCCCCGGTCTTCGCCCCGGAGATCAGGTCGAGCCCGTCCGCCGCGAGCCGGACCTCGACGGGTTCCGTCTCGGAGTGGTTCAGGAGGAAGAGGTACTCGGCGTCGTCGCCGATACGCCGGGCCGCCTCCAGGTGTGCCGGGGCGGTGTCGAGCAGCGGGATGACCCCGGCCGCCGTCACCGCGTCGAGCAAGGTGTCGCGCAGCGCGGTGGGTTCGAGGCGCGTGCCGATGTACACGACACGGCCGCGCCCCACCGCGTTGCCGAGGATCGCGGGCCGTCCCTCCAGGTGGCCGGAGGTGTAGGAGGCGAGCACCTCCGCGGTCTCGGGGTGGATGCTGTCCTGCCACCAGTCGGCGGTCCGGGTTGTTCCGTCGGCGAAAGCCACTCCGAAGGTCTCGCCGGCGCGTGCGGGCCAGTACTCGTCGATGTACGCACCGATCAGCGCGCGGAAGGCCCCGGGGTAGGCGGGCTGCCTGACCTGGTTGTTCGCGTCGACGACCCCGGAGAAGAACGAGCAGACGACCGTCCCGCCGTCCTCGACGAAGCGCGTGAGGGCGTCGGTGAAACGGTCGTCGACGAGATAGGCGTTGGGCACCACGACGACCTTGTACGGGCTCAGGTCGGAACCGAAGTGCACCAGGTCCACCGCGTGATGTGCCTCCATCAGCGGCCGGTAGTGGTCGGTGGCCAGCTGGGTGTAGTCGAAGTCGTTGCGTGGCAGCCCGTGGGTCTCGGTCAGCCCCCACCAGGCGTTCCAGTCGAACAGCACCGCGATCTCGGCCCGCGACCCGGCGCCCACCGCCTCGGCGATCCTGGGCAGTTCCCCGCCGAGCGCCTCGATCTCCTTCCAGGTGCGCGAGGCGGTGCCGGAGTGCGGCAGCATCGCGGAGTGGAAGCGCTCGTGGCCGCCACGGCTGGCGCGCCACTGGAAGTACAGGACGCTGTCGGCGCCGTGCGCGATCGCCTGGTAGGAGCCCAGCCGCATCCGTCCGGGCCGCTTGACGTTGTTCACCTTCCACTGCGAGACACCACTGGCGGCCTGCTCCATGAGGACCCAGGGTTCGCCGCGCAGCGACCGCATGAGGTCGAAGTTCAGCGCGGCGGCGACATGGGAGTCGTCGTGGCCGGGGTCGGGATAGATGTCCAGCGCCACGGCATCCTGTTCGGGTGCCCAGATCCAGTAATTCGCATTCTTGTAGAAGCGCATGTAGTTGGTGAGGACCGGGATGTCGTCGCGGTAGGAGCGGACGATGTCACGCTCCATGACGAAGCACTCCAGGAGGGCGTCCGAGACGAAGCGCTTGAAGTCCAGCCGGCGGGTCGGGTTGGACCACGACCGCGGCACCTCCGGCGGGTTGACCTGGTCCCAGGAGGTGTAGACCTGGGACCAGAAGCGGGTGTACCAGGCGTCGTTGAGCGCGTCCAGGCTGCCGTACCTGCGCCGCAGCCACTCGCGGAAGGCGGCCACGCTGGCCTCCCCGTACGAGGGCTGCCCGTACTCGTTGCTGATGTGCCACATCGCGAGCGCCGGGTGGTGGGAGTACCGCTCGGCCAGCGCCGTGGTGATCTGGGCGGCGTGTTCCCGGTAGCGGGGGGAGGCGGGGTCGAACTGGAGCCGGTTGCCGAAGCCGAAGCGCTCCCCGTCCTCCATGACCGGCAGGACCTCGGGGTGTCCGTGGGTGAGCCAGACGGGTGGCGCCATGGTGGGGGTGGCCAGGTCCACGCTGATGCCACCGGCGTGGAGGAGGTCCATCACCTCGTCCATCCAGTCGAAGGTGAAGCGTCCCGGCTCGGGCTCCAGCGAGGCCCACGCGAACACGCCCAGGGTGACCAGGTTGACCCCGGCGCGCCGCATGAGTGCGATGTCCTCGTCCCACACCGCCCGGTCCCACTGCTCGGGGTTGTAGTCCCCGCCGAAGGCGAACCCGCCGAGGCGCGCGCGGAAGGCGTCCATACGACTGTTCATGGCTATTTGAGTGCTCCTGTCGTGATGCCGCTGCGCCAGTACCGTTGCAGCGTGAGGAAGAGGACGACGAGGGGGATGGTGCCCACCAGGGATCCGGAGATGACGATCCGGACGAGATCGGGCTCGCTCATCGCGTTCTTCTGCCAGGAGTAGAGCCCGAGGGTGACCGGCCAGAGCGACTGGTCGTTGAGGACCAGCAGCGGTAGGAGGAAGTTGTTCCAGATCGAGATGAAGGCGAAGAGGAACACGGTGACCAGGCTCGGGAGCAGGATCCGCAGGACCACCGTGAAGAAGATGCGGATGTCGTGGGCGCCGTCGATCCGGCCGGCCTCGAGCAGTTCGTCGGGGACGGCGGCGCTGGCGTAGATCCGCACCAGGAACACCCCGAAGGCGCTGGACAGGCTCGGCAGGATCACGGCCCAGTAGGTGTTGATGAGCCCGAAGGAGTTGAGGATCAGATAGGTCGGCAGGGCGAGCACCGTCCCGGGGATGAGCACGCCGCCGAAGATGAGGCCCGTGATGGCGTTGCGGCCGCGGAAACGGTACTTGGCCAGGGCAAACCCGCACAGGGCGGCCAGGAAGGTCGAGCCGAGGGCGCCGCCTCCCGAGTAGATGAGCGAGTTCACCAGCCACTGCCGGAAGACGCCGTCGCGGTAGGCGAACAGGTCCTGGAGGTTCTTGAAGAGGTCGAAGTCCGAGAACCAGAGCCCGAAGGTGGTGTTGAGGTCGGCCGTCGACTTGGTCGACGCGATCAGCATCCACGCGATCGGGATGAGGAAGTAGAGGGTCAGCGCGACGATCGTCGCGGTCAGGATGAAGCGGGTGGACAGCGGCGCGCGGTCCCGCCGTGCCCCGCTCGTCCGCGGCGCGCGGGGGCGGCCGCGGCGGGTGGTGGTGTCACTCATCGGGATTCCTTCTCTGGAGCATGCGCAGGAAGCCGAAGGACAGCAGGAACGCGCCGATGGCGATGATGACCGCGACGGCGGCTGAGTAGTACGGCTGGTTGGACCCGAACGCGAGGTTGTAGACGATCATGTTCGGTGTGTAGTTGTACGTCACGTTGTTGGTGATCGTGCGCAGTACCGTCGGCTCGGAGAACAGCTGGAGCGTGCCCACCACCGAGAACAGTCCGGTGATGAGGATGGCCGGGGCCACCAGCGGCACCTTGATCCGCCAGGCGATCTGCCAGTTGCTCGCGCCGTCGATGCGGGCCGCCTCGAACATGTCGCGCGGGATGGCCTGGAGCGCGGCGAAGATGATGATCATGTTGTAGCCGGTCCACTGCCAGGTGGCCACGTTCGCGATGGACCACAGGACGTTGTCCTTGGAGAGGAAGTCCACATGGGCGCCGGCACCGTCGAAGAAGTCCACGACCGGACTCACCCCGGGCAGATACAGGAAGGCCCAGACGATGGACGCGATGATCCCCGGCACCGCGTAGGGCAGGAACGCGGCGAGCTGGAACAGGCCGCGCATCCGGATGACCGCCGTGTCGAAGATGAGCGCCATCACCAGCGCGAGGCCCAGCATGACGGGCACCTGGACGAGGCCGTAGAGCAGGACGCGTCCGACCGACTCGAGGAAGTCGCGGTCGGTGAGGGCCTGGGTGTAGTTGTCCAGGCCGACGAAGATGACGTTGGGGGTGTCGAATCCCAGTCCGCCCGACTTCTCGACGCCGTGGAAGCTCTGCCACAGCGCGTAGAACACCGGCACCAGGTGGAAGACCACGAAGAAGGCCAGGAACGGGACCACGAACGCCCACGCCGTTTTCCAGTCGGCGCCGAAGCGGCGTTTGTTGCGGCGCGACGCCGAGAGGCGGGGCGGGTCCCCCGCCTGCTCGGCCCCGTTCCCCGGGCCCCGGGTGGCCGGGTCGAGGGTTGGCGCGGTCATCGGACGGACAGGCCCTTCCGCTTCAGCTGCGACCGGGTCTCGCCGTCGACCTTCTTCATCGCGTCGGGCAGTGTCGTCGACTTGTTGATGACGGACTGCATCGCGTCATTGAGGTAGTTGGTGGTGTCGGTCATCGTCGGGCCCCAGGTCCAGGGGGTGGACTGGGCGCTGCGCACCGTGAACACCTCGCTGGGCACCTGGCCGCCGAAGTAGGGGTCGGGCTTCTTCAGCTCCTGGATCTGCTGCCCGGTGTCGGACGCGGGGAGGACGTCGACCGCCAGAAGCTTGGCGCTCTCCTTGCTGGTGTTCAGCCAGGTGATGAACTTCATCGCCGCGTCGGCCTTGTCGGTGACGCTGGTCAGGGCCGTCAGGGAGCCGCCCCAGTACACCGGGGCGGTGTCGCTCTCCGACCACTGCGGCAGCGGGGCGACGGCCCACTTGCCGGAGAGGTCGGGGGCGTTCTCCTTGAGCGCCGAGCCGCCCCAGGCCGGGCCGATCCAGGTCAGGTACTTGCCCTGGGCGAGCCCCTTGAACCAGGTGGGCTGCCAGTGCTGATCGCCCTTGGCGTAGCCCTTGTCCAGCATCTTCTGCCAGTACTCGGCGACCTTGAGGGTGGGCTGGTCGTCGAGGTCCACCTTCCAGGCGTCCTTGTCCGTGCCGAACCACTGGGCCTTGGCGTTCCACGCCAGGGAGGCCAGCCAGGCGCCGCCGTTGGCGGGGAAGGCCGTGGTGTAGGCCTTGGGGTGGGCCCGCTTGAGCTTCTCGGCGGCCGTCATGTACTCGTCCCAGGTCTTGGGGGCGGCCAGGCCCGCCTCCTTGAAGACGTCGGACCGGTAGTAGAGCACCTGGGTGCCGATGTCCTGCGGCACCCCGTACACCTTGTCGTTGACCTTGACCTGGTCCCATACGGCGGGCTTGAACCGCGACTCGACGTCATCGGTTTGGTCCGTGATGTCCTTGAGGTCGCCCGCGATGATCGTCGAGGTGAGGTTGGGGTAGTCCACCTGGGTGATGTCCGGCGCCCCGTCCTTTCCCTTGATCGCGGCCTGGAGCTTCGGATAGAAGTCCGAGGTGATCGACTGGAACTTGACGTGGATGTCGGGATGGGTCTTGTTCCAGAGGGCGACCGGCTTGGACATGTCCGACCACCCCCAGAAGACGATGGTCTGCTTGCCGGAGGAGCCGCTGTCGGAGGATCCGGACGAGCAGCCGGTGAGGACGAGGGCCAGGGCGGCGGCCGCCGCGGCGAGGCCACGGGGGCGGAGGCGTGCTGCTGAGTGCGACATGATGACAACTCTTCATTGAGTGTTCGCGGACGGGTGGACTGTGCCGGGGAGGTCAGGCACCGGTGGGGGGCGGCGGGTTCGGGGAGATGTCGGCCGTGCTGAGCCGGGGCTCGGCGCCGGTCACCAGGTGGGTGTCCCCGACCAGGCGCACGGTGTGTTCGAGGATCACGTCGCCCGCGTCGCGCCGGACGCTGACGCCGATGTCGCCGGGCTCGACGATCCGCACCCGGTGGCGGTCGGTGAACGCCAGCAGCCGGGTGGGGACCGTGAAGTGGACCCGCGCCGACTCCCCGGGCCCGAGGGGGACCCGGGCGAAGGCGACGAGCTGTGCCAGCGGGCGGGTGACCGAGGCCACGGGGTCGCTCGCGTACAGCTGGACGACCTCGGCGCCCTCCCGGTCCCCGGCGTTGCGCACGGTGACGGCGCAGCCGATGGCGTCGGCGACGTCGACGGTCTCCGAGTCGACCGTGAGGTTCTCGTAGTCGAACCGGGTGTAGCCGAGGCCGAATCCGTACCGGACGGGCGGCGCGGTGTCGATGTTGGTCACCGAGCTGGCGGCGCCGAGCGGGGGGTGCAGATAGCTGTAGGGCTGGGCGCCCGCGCCGCGCGGCAGGCTCATGGGCATCCGGCCGCTCGGGTTGACCCGGCCGCTCACCACCCCGGCGATGGCGCCCGCGCCCTCCTCGCCGGGGAAGAAGGCCTGCACGACGGCGGCGGCCGAGTCCAGGAGCCATTCGATCGCGTAGCCGCGCCCGGTGAGCAGGACCACGACGGTCGGTGTGCCCGTGGCGAGGACCGCCTCGACGAGGGTCCGCTGGGCGCCGGGGAGTTCCAGGTCGTCGGCGTCGCAGCCCTCTCCGCTGGTCCCGCGTCCGAAGAGGCCGGAGCGGTCGCCGACCACGACCACGGCCACATCGGCTCCGGCCGCGGCTCCGGCCGCGGCGGGGATGCCGTCGGTGGTCCCGTCGTCGACGCCGGTGCCCTGCTCGGTGACGATGTCGGCGGTGGCGAACTCGCGGCGGAGGGCGTCCTCGACGGTCTCGACGCGGAGCCCGGCGTCGTGGTCCGGGTGGTGCGGCATGACGTGGTTGATGAACGAGTAGCAGCCGAACATGGCGGACACGGACCGGGCGTTCGGGCCGATGAGGGCGATGCGCCCCGGGGTGGCCCCGGCGCCGCCCAGCGGCAGGACGCCGTCGTTGCGCAGCAGCACCACGGAGCGTTCGGCGAGGGTCGCGGCCAGCGCGCGGTCCTCTTCGGTGTCCACGTCGGCGGCCGGCCCGGGCCCGGGGTGCCAGTCGGGGTCGAGCAGGCCCAGCTCGGCCTTCTGGCGCAGCACCCGCTCCAGCGCGCGGTCCACGACGTCCATGCCGAGCCGGCCGTCCGCGATGCGCTGCTTCAGGGGTTCCAAGTAGGTGACGCCGGTGGGGAGTTCGATGTCGATCCCCGCGGTGATGGCCTGGGCCGCGGCGTCCCCGCCGTCCTCGGCCACCCGGTGCAGGGTCTGGAGGAACGCCACGGCGAAGTAGTCGGCGACCACGGTGCCGGTGAAGCCCCACTCCTCACGGAGCGTCCCGGTGAGGTGGTCGGCGCTCGCGGCGACGGGCACTCCGTCGATCTCGGCGTACGAGTTCATCACGGAGCGCGCTCCGGCGTCCCGTACGGCCACTTCGAAGGGGAACTCCAGGATGTCGCGGACCTCGCGCGGACCGGCGTGCACCGGTGCGAGGTTGCGGCCGGCGCGCGAGTCGGAGTAGCCGACGAAGTGTTTGAGGGTGGCGGCGACCCCGGCGCTCTGGAGGCCCCGCACATACGCGGCGCCGGTGACCGCGACATGGTAGGGGTCCTCGGATATGCACTCCTCGACCCGGCCCCAGCGCATGTCGCGGATCACGTCGAGGACCGGCGCGAGGCCCTGGTGGATGCCCAGGCCCGCCATGGTGCGGCCGATCCGCGCCGCCATGCGCTCGACGAGCGGCGGATCGAAGGTGGCGCCCCAGGCCGGTGGGACGGGGTAGGTGGCCGCCTGCCACGCGGCGAGCCCGGTCAGGCACTCCTCGTGCACGATCGCGGGGATCCCGAGCCTGGTGTTCTCCCTCAGCCACCGCTGCTTGGCGGCCAGGGTGGCCAGGCCCTCCCGCGGGTCCAGCGGCCTGGTCCCGTAGTGCCGGGTGATCTGGCCGAGGCCGTGTGCGGCGAAGTCGGCGAAGCTCTGCTCGACGGTGTCCATGGCGTCCTGCAACGGGGCCACGGCGCCGCCCTCTCGGTCGACTCCCTGCCAGAGACCGACGAGTTGGGCGAGCTTCTCGTCCAGCGTCATGTCCGCGATCAGCTCGCGGACTTCGGGTCGGCCGTGGCCGGCCCCGATCGTGTCGTCATCGATGGCGGACACCCATCACATCCCCCCTGCTCGGCGGGCGAACCCGCGGCTCTCATCAAGATGGCCCCGCAATTACCCGCAAAACTTTGCGGAACTTCTGCGACCGAGACGCTAAGGCGGGGTAAAAACGACTGTCAATACAGGTGGATCGAAAGCGCGGACCACAGGCCGTTTGCATGGGGTCCTCGCGGAATATTCCAACAAATATTGCGGGAATTTGCGGCAGGGCAGTACTGTCGCGATGCCCTACGGGAGGGAAAGGCAGCATGACCACGCGCCCAACGATGGCGGCCGTCGCCGAGGCCGCGGGGGTCTCGGTCTCCACGGTGTCCCGGGTGCTCGCCGACAAGCCGGACATCTCGGAGGAGACCCGCGCCCGTGTCACCCGGGCCGCGCACGACACCGGCTATCTGCACCGCAAGGGGCGCCGCAAACAGCTCGGCGGCATCCTGGACGTCCTCATCGAGGGGACCACCTCGCCCTGGGCGGGAGAGCTCATCGCCGGGGCCCAGCACGCCGCGTTCAGCCTCGGGTACACCCTGGCGCTCACCGCCACCGGCCATCCCCGGTTCCGCATCAGCGACTGGCTCGAGGCGCGGCGCTCGCGCCCGTCGGACGGCATCGTGCTCGTCCTCTCCCGGGCACGCCACGACGAGATCGCCGCGCTGGCCGGGCTGCCGGCGCCGCTGGTCCTGCTCGACCCGGTCGGCACCAGCGAGCCCACGATCCCGACGGTCGGGGCGACCAACTGGTCCGGTGGCGCGGCCGCCACGCGCCATCTGCTGGAACTCGGCCACCGGCGCATCGGGTTCATCGGCGGCCCCGCCGAGATCCAGTGCACCAGGGAGCGGCACGAGGGCTATCTCGCCGCGCACCGCGAGTTCTCCCTCGCCCCCGACCCGGCGCTGACGCGGTACGGCGACTTCCTGCTGACCGGCGGCACGGGCCACGGGGCGGCGCTGCTGGACCTTCCGCAGCCGCCGACGGCGATCTTCGCCGGCTCCGACACCCAGGCGGCCGGGGTGTACCAGGTGGCCCGCGCGCGGGGGTTGCGGGTGCCTGAGGACCTGTCGGTCGTCGGCTTCGACGACACGATGATCTGCACGATGCTCGCCCCGCCGCTCACCACCGTCCGTCAGCCGCTGGCGGAGATGGGGGGCGAGGGGGTGCGGCTGATCGCCCAGGAGCAGTCGCGGCAGGGCTCGTCGGCCGGCCGCAGGGTCGAGTTGGCGACCACGCTCGTGGTGCGGGAGAGCACCGCGCCACGCACGATCCGCGACGGGGTCTGACAGCAAGACGGGGTCCGACAGCAGGACGACTGGTGGGAGGAGCAGGCGATGAGTGTGCGGCCCGCAGTGCGCATGGCGACCGTGGCGCAAGCCGCGAAGGTCTCGCAGAGCGCCGTGTCGAAGGTCCTCAACGGGCGGCCCGGGGTGTCGCCCGAGGTCCGGCAGCGCGTCCTGGACGCGGTGCGGGCCACCGGCTACGAGTGGCGTCGCCGCGCACCGAGGCACGGCTCGGTCGAGGTGGTGTTCGGCTGTGTGGCCAGCGCCGTCAACGCGCCACTGCTGCGCGGCCTGTCCCGGGTGCTGCGCTCCTCCGGACGCGCCCTGACGGTGAGCCACGCGGATGACGACGGGGACTGGCTGGAGTCACTGCTCGCGCACCGCCCGAGCGGCATCGTCCTGGTGCTCTCCCCGGTCGCGCCGGCGGTCGCGGAGCGGCTGGCGCGGTCCCGGGTCCCCGCGGTGGTCCTGGACACCATCGGCGACGCACCGCCCGGGATGAACACGGTCGGGGCGACTCAGTGGCGGGGCGGGTGGCTCGCCGCCCGCCATCTCACCGGCCTCGGCCACCGGCGGATCGCGCTGATCTCCGGGCCCCTCGAACTGACCTGTTCCCGGGCGCGGTTCGGCGGCTACCTCGCCGCGCTCCGGGACGCCGGGGTCCGGCCCGACCGCGATCTGATCCGCGCGGTGTCGTTCCAGACCGAGCCGGCCAGACGCGCCGCCCACGCCCTCCTCGACGGGTGGGACGCCCCGACGGCCTTCGTCACCGGCAACGATCTTCAGGGTCTTGGCGTCATCGAGGCGTGCGTGGAGCGTGGGCTGCGCGTCCCCGAGGATGTGTCGGTCGTCGGCTACGACGACATCGACGCCGCCGTGTCCGCGGCCCCGGCGCTGACCACCGTGCGGCAGCCGTTCGAGGAGATGGCGGCCGAGAGCATCCGGGTGCTCGACTCGGTCACCGACGATCCGGGGCCGGCCCCGATCCGGCTCGACATGTCGGTGGACCTGGTCGTCAGAAGGTCGACCGGGCCGGTGCGCCGGGACTGATCGCGCCCCGGGACCGGCCCGCCGCCGTACACCGCCGCTACGGGGCCTGCGGGCCGGTCCAGTCGGCCGCCACATGGCCGATGCGCACCCGCTGCGGATGGTCGCCGACCGCGACGGACGCGACCTTCCGCCCCGTCGCGAAGTCGATCGCGGTGACCTGGTCGGCGCCGCTCTCGGAGACGACGCAGGACTTGCCGTCGCCGCTCACCGTGGCCCAGTACGGCTTGGAGGTCGGCACCAGCGGGCCCTCCTGGAAGCTGTCCCGGTCCACGACGGTGGCGTAGTCGTCCATCGTCCCGGCGACGCACAGCTTCTTCCCGTCCGGGCTCATCGACAGTCCGTGGTGGCGGGAGTCGTTGACCCAGGTGGTGCGGTCCTCGCTGGTCGCGGGGTTCTTCGGGAGCGTCTTGGCGCGGGTGATCTTGTCGGTGGCCACGTCGTACTCCAGGAAGCCGTTGAAGAAGGACACCTGGAAGTAGAGCTTGGACTCATCGGGGCTGAAGGCCACCGGACGGACGGCGTCGGACAGGTCCTGGCGGCCGAAGGCGTCCAGCCGGTCCCGCATGTCGATGACCTTGACCTGCTTGTAGGTGTTCGCGTCGACCACCGTGATGTGCCGGTCGCCCTTCGTCCAGTCCATCGACGGATCGTCCAGCGCGGTGTTGACCTCGCCGATCGACATGTTCCACAGATATTTGCCGCCGTCGGTGTAGACGTTCTCGTGGGGCTTGTCGCCGGCGGAGAACGACCCGAGCTGTTTGCCCGTCTCGATGTCCAGCACATGCACCGTGTTCGACGTCGAGGCGGACACCGCGACGCGCTTGCCGTCGGGCGACACGGCCATGTGGTCCGCCCGGAATCCCGACACCGGGAAGCGCCATCTGACCTTGCCGGTGGCGAGGTCGATGGACACCACGTCGGCGAAGCTCGGCCGGGAGACCACGACGGCCGACCCGTCCGGGGTCGAGTACATGTCGTCGACGAACTGGTCGTGCCCCTCCCCCGGCCCCTGCCGGATGCCGAGGAAGAACGCGAGCTTGATGGGGTTGAGATAGATCTCCGTGAGACGCTGATCCTTGTCCGGTATGACGTTGATCCGGCCGATTTTCGCCAGGTCTCCGGTGGACTTGATGACGTCGGCCGTGCCGTCCCAGTTGTTGCCCACGAACATCACCTCCCGCAGCCCGGCGGCATCGGTGCGCGCGTCGCTCGACACGGACGCCGACGCCGACGCGGTCGCGGTCGCGGAGCCGGTCACCGCGAGCACCACGGCGGCGGCGAGGGAGAGGAGGGTGCGTGCGGGCCCCCGGCGCGCGGAGCCGCTCGGGGAGAACACTCGCCGGGTACGCCCGGCTGCGCAGACAGGCATGGTGGTTCCTTCCAGACGGCCTTCCAGAGGCCTTGCGAACGGCGGGGAACGCCCCTTCCGAGCCCGGTCGTGAACATGGCAGCGGGCTGCCTACTGGAAAGTAATGAAGCGGGGTGCAACCCACAAGACTCGGGGGCGGAAAAAATGACACGCCCTCAGCTTTGCCCCGGCGGCCCCCGCACGCGCCGCGTGGCCGCCCAGGTTGCCACTTGACGCTCGATCAAGCCGATCATTACATTCGGTACGCCGAAGGCTCCCCGGAGCCCGGCACCGAGAGCGACGCACCCAGCCGGTAACTGATGTCACCCATCACCAGCCCGGCGTCGGTCGCCAGGATCTAAGCGGTCTTGGGTAGGTCCGAGGCGGGGTCAGCGTCCACGCACCTGGGAAAGCAGATGTCTCTACGCAGCGCCTTCTCCGCCCGCCAACCGCTGTCGGGCGCGGTGCTGGTGACCCTGATCGGCATCGTCGCCCTCTTCACCGTCATCGGGTTCGCACACGCGGGACCGGAGGACACCCCGCGGACGAAGAAGGCGGCCAAGGCCCCGCAGGACACCGCCTCCCCCGAGGCCGAGCGCGCCGCCACGCCGGACGGTGTCACGCTCCCGCCGACCGACGGCGGCAACTTCGACTACCAGATCAGCGAGCCGTACACCCCGCCCGACGGGGTGAAGGTCGTCAGCAGGGACCGGGAGGCCCCGCCCGCGGCGGGCCTCTACAACATCTGCTACGTCAACGCCTTCCAGGCGCAGCCGGACGCCGAGGGCGACTGGGACTCCGATCTGCTGCTCAGGGACGACAACGGCGATGTGGTGATGGACGAGGACTGGGACGAGGCGCTCCTCGACATCGGCACCGCCGACAAGCGGCGGCGGATCGCGGACACGGTCGGGGACTGGATCGACGGCTGCGCCGAGGACGGCTACCAGGCCGTCGAGCCGGACAACTACGACAGCTACACCCGCTCCGAGGGGCTGCTCACCGACGACGACGCCATGGCGTTCATCAAGCTGCTGGCCGACCGCGCGCACGACGCGCACCTGGCCATCGGCCAGAAGAACACCCTGGAGCTCGCCTCGCACCGCGAGGACCTGGGTCTGGACTTCGCCGTCGCCGAGGAGTGCGGGCAGCAGGATCCCCCCGAGTGCGGCGACTACACCGAGGCCTTCTCGAAGGTCATCATGATCGAGTACACGGACTCCGCGCTGGACACCGCCTGTGAGGGCTCGCAGCAGCCGGGGGTCGCCATCGTGCGCCGCGACGTGGACGTGTCCACGCCGGACGACGACGGCTATGTGCGCAGGACCTGCGACTCCGTGTGACCGGATGCCCCGCCACCCGGGCCCGTGGGCCGGGCGCCGCGGCGGCAACGGGTGTAAGCAGGAGATATGCGCGTTCGGCACGGTTCCGCCCCTCCGGCCGGTTCACGGCGGTGGAACCGGGCGTTGCTCGCCATTCCGCTCGGGCTCATCGTGGCGATCTCCGTGCTCGACGTGCAGACGCCCAAGAACATCCACCTGAGCCCGTTCCTGATCGCGGCGCCCGCGATCACCGCCTCGTTCGCGGGCGCCGCGGCCACCGGCGCGATCGGAGTTCTCGCCGTGGTGGCCCAGGTGATCATCGGCCAGTTGCAGGGCGGTCTGTCGACCGCGAACCACGAGGCGCAGATCGGCACCCTCCTGGTGATCTCGGCGCTGGTGACAGGCTTCCGGCTCGCGACCGACGTGCACCAGCGCAAGCTCACCCAGGTGCGTTCGGTGGCCGAGGCGGCCCAGCAGGTGCTGCTGCGGCCGCTGCCCGACCGGCTGGGGCCGCTGCGGATCGCCTCCACCTATCTCGCGGCCGAGGAGGGGGCCCGGATCGGCGGGGATCTGTACGCGGTCGTGGCCACCCATGAGGCGGCCCGGCTGGTCATCGGCGACGTCCGCGGCAAGGGGCTGGCCGCCATCGGTGACGCGTCGGTGCTGATCGGCGCCTTCCGCGGGTCCGCCTACCGAAACCTCTCGCTGACGGCCGTCGCGGCACACCTGGGCAACGCGATGCGCTGGAACTGGGACCACGGCGGCAGGGAGGACTCGGATCCCCATGAGTCGTTTGTGACCGCCCTGGTGCTGGACGCCTACGACGACCGCCCGCTCGCCGGGCTGGTGAACTGCGGACACCCCCCTCCGCTGCTGGTGCGGGACGGGGAGGTCCACACGCTGGAGATCTGCGAGCCCGCGCCGCCACTGGGGCTGGCCATGACCTCCGAAAGCGACTACCAGGCCGGGACCTTCGGCTTCGAGGAGGGCGACCTGCTGGTCCTCTACACCGACGGCCTCATCGAGGCGCGGGACACCACCGGAGCCTTCTACCCGCTCGCCGAGCGCGTCGCGGCCTGGACGGGCGACGGCCCGCTGTCGCTGGCCCGCTATCTCCAGGACGATCTGCTCCGGCACACCGGCGGCCTGGTGCACGACGACGCGGCCACCGTCGTGATCGCCCGCGAGCCCTCCGCCACGGACACCTGACGGACCGCGGACGCGGATCAGGGGGAGGGTGATCACCCGCACGGCTCGCCTCCGTAGAGTGTGCGCCATGTCGGAGGACTCCCCCCTGATCCAGAGCCTGCGCACGGCTGTCGCGGCGGCGCCCGGCGACGTACCGCTGCGGCTGCATCTCGCGGAGTTGCTGCTGACCGCCGGGCAGCAGGACGCGGCCGTCACCGAGGCCGCCGTCGCCCTTCAGCACGCGCCCGGCGACCCGCAGGCGCGCGAGCTGATGGCCCGCGCCATGGGGGCACCCACCACCCAGGCCCCCGCCACCGGGGCCCCGGCTGCGCCGACCCCGCCCGCCGCACCCCGGGCCGGCTTCGACTGGCGGGCCGCCGCGGACCAGGTCGGCGATGTGGTGCCGCCCCGGTTCGTGGAGACCCCGCTCACCGTCGACGGCAGCGGCGACCCCAAGGACGCCGCCGCCTGGGAGGTGGCCGCGCCCGGCACCGTACGCCTGGCGGACGTCGGCGGCATGCGGGAGGTCAAGGAGCGTCTGGAGGCCGCCTTCCTCGCCCCGATGCGCAACCCCGAACTGCGCAAGCTGTACGGCAAGAGCCTGCGCGGCGGACTGCTGCTGTACGGCCCGCCCGGCTGCGGCAAGACCTTCATCGCCCGCGCCGTGGCCGGAGAGCTCGGTGCCGGCTTTCTGTCGGTGTCCATCAGCGATGTGCTCGACATGTGGATCGGCAACTCCGAACGCAACATGCACGAGGTGTTCGCCACCGCCCGCCGCCAGGCCCCCTGTGTGGTGTTCCTCGACGAGCTGGACGCCCTCGGCGGCAAGCGCAGCCGCACCCAGAACAGCGGTATGCGCAACACGGTCAATCAGCTGCTGACCGAGCTGGACGGCATCGACGCCCCGGCGAACGAGGGCGTGTTCGTGCTCGCGGCCACCAACGTCCCCTGGGACGTGGACATCGCCCTGCGCCGCCCCGGCCGTCTGGACCGCACCCTGCTCGTGCTGCCGCCCGACGCCGCCGCGCGCGAGGCGATCCTCCGCTACCACCTGCGCGACCGGCCCATCGAAAGCATCGATCTCGGCAAGCTCGCCAAGGCCACCGACGGCCTCTCGGGCGCCGATCTGGCCCATGTGTGCGAGGCCGCGGCCGAGACGGCGCTGCTCGACTCGGCGCGCACCGGCACCGTGCGCATGATCGGCATGCGGGACCTGCTCGACGCGGCGAAGTCCGTGGTCCCCTCCACCGAGCCGTGGTTCGCGGCCGCGCGCAACGTGGCGATGTTCGCCAACGAGGGCGGGATGTACGACGACCTGCTCGCGTATCTGAAGAAGCGGCGGAAGCTGTGACCACGCACCCGGCCCTCGAGCGGGCCGAGGCGCTCATCGAGCTGAAGCGGTACGACGAGGCCGCGGCCGTGCTGGGCGGCCGCCTCGCCGAGGACCCCGACGACGTACGCGCCTGGGTGAAGCTCGGCCGCTGCCAGGTGGCGGCGGGCCGGGTCGAGGAGGCGCTGACCACGCTCGGCGAGGCGCTCCGGCGCGCCCCCGAGGACATCGGCGCGCTGTACATATACGCCTTCGCCCTGCGCCGCGCGGACCACCTGGAGCGGGCGGAGCGCTGGCGGAAGGCGGAGGAGGCGCTGCGTCAGGCGCTGCGCGTCGACCCGCAGAACAGCTCGGTGCACGCGCTCCTCGGCGAGTTCCTGATGTACTACCCGACCCGCCGCGTCGAGGCCCTGGCCCTGGCCAAGGAGGCGGTGCGGCTGGACCCGGAGAGCGTGGACGCGTACCAGGCGCTGTGGCGGACCGCCGGCGCCGCGGGCGAGACCGAGACCTACACATGGGCGCTGCGCCAGGTGCTCCGCCTGGACCCCACCGACAACCAGGCCCTGTATCTGGTGAGCAGCCAGGAGGCCCACAAGCCGGGCACCACCGCCGCGCAGGCCGCGGAGGTGTACGCCGACGCCCTGGCCGCCGCCCCGGACAACACCGGACTGCGCCACGACCTCGACCGGGCCACCTACCGGCTGCTGCGCGGCGTGCGCTGGCTGGCGCTGATCTGTGTGGCGGCCGCGGGCGTCATGGTCGATCTGTTCCCCCAGGACGGCGAGGCGGCGCGGGACCTGCCGGTGCCGCTCGGCAACCGGCTGTGGGTGCTGGTGGTGATGGCGGCGGTGTGGGGCTTCGGCGCCTGGCGCCGCTACCGCGGGCTGCGCTCCGGCGTCCAGCTGAATGTGCGGTCCCTGGTGCGCCGGGGCCGCTGGGCCCGCGTCGTGCTCGCCCAGGCGGCCTGGGCGATGCTGTGCGCGCTGCTGATCTCGCAGGTGCCGTGGACGGAGCGGTCCGTGCCGCGGATTCTCTTCTGGGCGGGGCTGCTGCCCACCCTGGCCACCGTCTGGTTCGACCGGAGGAAGACACCATGAGCGCCACCAACTGGGCACCCTGCCGTACGAGCTGCTGGCCGGGACCCGGGCCGCCGTCGACTTCCTGGCCGGGCTCGGCCCCCGGCGGGACGGCCCCCGCCGGGAGCGGCTGGTCTCCGCGCTCACCGCGCTGGAGGCGATACGGCACGAGGGGCTGCCGCCCTGCGGGCGCGGATCGAGGCGGGGCTGGCCGGGCTGGAGCGGATCACCGTCCACTCCCGCGCGGCCGACCGCACCCCCACCCTGCTGCTCACCATCGAGGGCCGCAGCACCGTCGACGCCTACCGCTATCTGGCCGCCCGGGGCGTGGACGCGCCGTCCGGCTCCTTCTACGCCCTGGAGGCGTCCCGCCGGCTGGGTCTCGGCGACACGGGAGGGCTGCGCGTGGGCCTCGCGCCGTACAACGACACCCGGGACGCCGACCGGCTGCTGGAGGGGCTGTCGGACTTCCTGCGCGGCACGGGCTGACCCGGCGCGCGGCTACCAGCAGGTCACGCCTCCGTCGACGATGAGATCGGTGCCGGTGACAAAGCTCGCGGCGTCGCTCAGCAGGAACACCACGGGCCCGACCATCTCGTCGACCGAGGCCATCCGCCCCAGCGGGGTGTCGGACTCGAACTGCCTGACCCGCTCCGCGACCTCGGCGCGCAGGTTCATGGGGGTGGCGGTGTAGCCGGGGCTGACGCTGTTCACCCGGATCCCGCGGTCGCACCACTCCGTGGCCAGGCTCTTGGACACGTGCATCACGCCCGCCTTGGAGGCGTTGTAGTGCGCCTGGAGCAGTCCGCGGTTGGCGATGGTGCCGGACATCGAGGCGATGTTGACGATGGAACCGCCGCCGCCCCGGAGCATGGCGCGCGCCTCGGCCTGGCAGGACAGGAACACGCCGGTGAGGTTCACGTCGATGACCCTGTTCCACTGTTCGACGGGCATGTCCTCGGCGGGGGCCGCGTTGGCGATGCCCGCGGCGTTGACGGCCAGCCGCAGCGGCCCGAGGTCGCGTTCCACCGCGGCCACCGCTTCGGTGAGTTCGTCGGACCGTGTGACGTCGGCGGGGAGGGCGACCGCTCGCCGTCCGGTCTCCTCGACGGCCGCCACGGTGCCGGCCAGATCGCCCCCCGGCAGGTCCAGGCACCCGACGTGCGCTCCCATCTCGGCGAGCCCGATCGCCAGCCGGCGGCCGATGCCACTGCCGGCTCCCGTGACGATGGCGACGCGGTCGTCGATCCGGAAAGAAGGTGCGGCCATGGGTTCTTCCTCCATTGTGCGTAACAGCTGTGGCCTCGCCCGCGGCGGCCGCGGAGTGGTGTCTCCGGTCAGCCGGCGAGCCGTCGGGCGATGCCCAGGTCGGTGATCAGGACATCGACCCAGCCGCCGCTCACCGCTGCGTTGATGGCAGCGTACTTGCGGTCGCCGCCGGCCACCGCGATGCGGCGCGGGACGGCTCGGTAGGCGTCGGGGTCGATGCCGATGACGCGGTCGTTGAGTTCGGTGTCGAGCAGCGTGCCGTTCTCGTCGAAGAAGTGCAGACAGATGTCCCCTACGGCGCCGAGGTCGCGGAGCCGCTCCTGGTCTTCGAGCGAGAAGATGTTGCCGCTGCGGCGCAGCAGTGGCGACGGTTCGAGGCTGCCGATGCCCACGACCGCGATGGTGAGGTGTTTCCAGGCGTCGGCGACGCTGCTGACCTTGGGGTCGGCGAGTATGGCGTCGCGCACCGCGGGGCTCGCGACGACGCCGGGGGCCGACATGAAGACCGGTTCTGCGCCGGTCGTCTCGGCGAGCCGCCCCATCAGACGGGTCGCCTGGATCTGGACCTGCGGGTCGCCCACGCCGCCCATCAGCTGGACGACCTCCTCCAGGGACCGCTTGCCGGGGCGGGACCGCATGGCCTCGACGGCGGCGAGCAGCGTGGCGCTCCAGGACGAGATGCCGAGCCGGTCGCCCTCCAGGAGCGTGGTCTCGAGGTAGACGGCGGTCGCCGCCCCGAGGGCCGGGATGACCTCGTCCCCTTCTCCCTCGACATCGACGACCACGACGTCGCGCAGCCCGTAGCGGCTCGCGATCGTCTCCTCGAGGTCCGCGAAGACGCCTTCCGGCGGCACCACGATGGTGCGGACGATTCCGACCTTGGCCGCCTGGGCGAGCAGCCGGGAGACCCGCGCCTGGGAGATGTGGAGTTCCTCGACGATCTGCGCCTGCCGCATGCCCTGTTCGTGATACAGGCGTGCGACCCGTGTCATCAGGCGCAGTTGCTCATCGGCCGTCGCCATGCGGGTGGTGCGGCGGTTCACCGGCTGACCGGTGCTGCTGCGGGGGTCCATCGTGTCCTTTCAAGCAGGCCCATCGGGTGTCGGGAGCCGCCGCGAGGCGTGCCGGCGGCTCCCGATGCATCATGCCGTGGCGAGGCGCATGACGGCGACGTCCGTCGCCTCCTCCGCGGGCAGGATGCCCTGTTGCCGCCCCCGGCTGAGGACGAGCACCCGGTGGGAGAGGCCCAGCACCTCGTCGAGGTCGGAGCTGACCACGACGACCGCCATGCCGGACCTGGCCAGGTCCGCGATGACCTCGTAGATGGCGGCGCGCGCCCCGACGTCGATACCGCGGGTGGGCTCGTCGAGGATGACCACCTTCGGTTTTCGCTCCAGCCACTTGGCGATGACGACCTTCTGCTGGTTGCCGCCGGAGAGCGTCCGTACGGGCTGCTCGGCCCGCCCCTTCACGGTCATCAGCCTGATGGCGGCGGTGGCGACCTCGGTGACGCGCCGGGGTGTCAGCCAGCCGCGGCGGGCCACCCGGTCGAGGTTCGGCAGGGCCACATTGTCACCGATCGACAGGTCGAGCACGGCTCCCTGGCCCTTGCGGTCCTCGGGTACCAGGGCGACGCCCGCCTCGATGGCGTCCCGGGGCCCGCGCAGCCGCAGGACCCGGCCCTCCACCGACACCGTTCCCGCGGCCACCGGGTCGACGCCGGCCACGGCCCGCACGAGTTCGGTGCGGCCGGCCCCGACGATGCCCGCGATGCCGAACACCTCGCCCTCGTGCACGCCGAAGGACACGTCCCGGAACGACGGGTTGGTGAGGCCCCGGACGGTGAGGACCTCGCGCCGCCCGGGGGCCCCGGTGTCCGGGAAGATGCGCTCGACGCTGCGGCCCACCATCTCCTCGACCAGCCGTGCCACGGGCACCTGCGCGGTCGCGTGGGCGGCGACGCGCTGTCCGTCCCGCATCACCACGATGCGGTCACAGATCCGGGCGATCTCCTCGAGCCGGTGGCTCACATAGATGAACGACACGCCTTCGCGGCGGAGGGCGTCGATGCGCTCGAAGAGATGATCGGTCTCCTCGCTGCCGAGCGCGGCCGTCGGCTCGTCGAGGATCAGGAGTTTCGCGTCGAGGGTGAGCGCCTTGGCGATCTCGACCTGCTGCTGCGCCGCGACCCGCAGCGTGCGCACCAGCCGGGTGGGCGCGATGTCCAGGCCGAGCCGCCGCAGCTGCTCCGCCGCCCGCCGGTTCATCTCGGCCCGGTCGATGCGCCCGCCGCGGACCAGCAGCCGGCCGAGGAAGACGTTCTCGGCGACCGTCAGGTCCGGGAGCAGACGCATCTCCTGGTGGATGAGGCCGATGCCGTGGCTGATGGCGTCCCCGGGCGACTTCGGCTCGTAGGGCCGTCCCCGCCAGAGCATATGGCCGGTGTCGGAGGGGAACGACCCGGCGACGATGTTGGACAGCGTGGACTTGCCCGCGCCGTTCTCGCCGAGGAGGGCCACCACTTCACCGGGGCGCACATCGAGGTCGATCCGGTCGAGGGCCTGGGTCACGCCGAAGCGCTTGGACACTCCCCGGACCACCAGACCCTGGTGGGTCCCGTCCTCCGGGGGCCGGCCGACGTTCGTCATGGCGAGGTCCTGCCTTTCGGGTTCCTTGCCGCGCTCAGGGGTGGCTCTTGAGGTACTGGTCGGCCTTGGCCGTGTCGTCCTTGGTGAGGAGGTAGGCGGGCTGGAGCTGCATGGCCGGGACCTTCTTCTTGTCCAGGATGTCCAGCGCGGTGTCCACGGCCATCCGGCCCATCTTCTGGGTCTGCTGGACCATGGTGGCGTCGATGGTGCCCTTGCGGACGGCCTTGATGCCCGCGAAGTCGCCGTCGAAGCCCACGATCAGCCGCTTCTTCCCGCCGGCGCCCTTGGCGGCCTGCGCGGCGCCGAGCGCCATCGCGTCGGCCTGGCCCCACATGATGTCGATGCCGGGGTGCGCCTGGAGCATGTCCTGGGCGACCGAGTACGCCTTGTCCTGCGCCCAGTCGGCGGACTGCTGGGAGACCACCTTGATGCCGGGCGACTCGGCGAGCGCCTGCCCGAACCCCTTCTGCCGGTCCACCTGGGGAGTGGTGCCGATCTGGCCCTGAAGTATGGCGAGTTGGCCCTTGCCGCCCTTCTGCTTGCTCACCCACTCGCCGAGTGTTTTGGCGGCGGCCACGCTGTCGGTGGCGATGAACGACTCGCCCGGCACGTCCGGCGGGTTGCGGTCGACGGTGACGACGGGGATGTGCGCGCGGTTCGCCGCCTTCACCGGCACACCGGCCGCCGTGGCCCCGGCCGGGATGTAGATGATGGCGCTGACCTGGCGGCTGATGAAGTCCTGGATCTGGTTCACCTGGGTGGCCGCGTCGCCGCGGGCGTCGGAGACGATGACCTTGATGCCCTTCTTCTTGGCCTCGGCCTCGACGGACTGCTTGATCTGGTTGAAGAAGTCGGCCTGGAGGTTGGCCACGGCCAGGCCGATGGTCACCGGCTTGCCGTCGGCGGTCTTCGCTCCGGCGTCCTCGCCGCGTCCGCAGGCGGCGGCGCCGAGCGCGAGGGCGGCCACGACACCGGTGGCGATCACACGTGGGGTCTTCATGAGAACTGCTCCTTCGGGAACGGATCCCGGCGACTCGGGGGGAGGTGGTTGCTGAAACAAGAGGAGATGGGCTGGGGACGGAGGAAGGACCTGTGGTGGTCAGCGCGAATCGCGTCGGCGCAGCACGTCGAGCATGACGGCCAGCGCGATCACCACGCCGATGACGATCTGCTGGACGAACGGGGAAACCCCGAGCAGATTCAGACCGTTGCGCAGGACTCCGATGATCAGGACGCCGAAGAGCGTTCCGCTGATGGAGCCGACACCGCCGCTCAGGCTGGCGCCTCCGATCACGACGGCGGCGATCGTGTCGAGCTCGTAGCCGGTACCGGCGCTCGGCTGGGAGGAGTCCAGGCGCATCGCGAGGAAGACCCCCGCCGCGCCGGCGAGCAGGCCGGTCACGGTGTAGACGAGCACCGTCCGCTTCCGCACGCTGATCCCGGCGAGCCTGGCGACCTCGGAGCTGCCGCCGATCGCATACAGCTCGCGCCCACCGGACCGGTAGCGCATATACGCCCACCCCGCCGCGTACAGCACGACCAGCACGAAGGTGGTGAAGGTGAAGATGCCGAGGTAGCGGGTGGTGGAGAGGTTGCCGAACCAGTCGGGGAAGCCGACGATCTGCTGTCCGTCGGTGATGACGTTGGCCAGGCCGCGGGCGACGGACATCATCGCCAGGGTGGCGATGAACGGCGGGAGTCTGGTGAACGTGATGCCCAGCCCGTTGGCCAGTCCGCACGCTCCCCCGACGCCGGTGGCGACGATGGCGCTCAGCCACAGCGGCCACCCCTGGTCGTGGGAGAGCCAGCCGAGCACCATGGTCGCCAGGGCGAGCACCGCGCCGACCGACAGATCGATGCCCCCGGTGACGATCACCGCGGTCATGCCGAGGGCGAGCAGCCCCAGGATCGCCGTCTGGTCGACGATGTTGAGCAGGTTGTTCTGGGTCAGGAAGTACGGCGTCGCTATGTAGAAGACGACGCACATGGCGAGCAGGCCGAGGGCGGGCCCTCGTGATCCGGTGAGCAGTTCCGTCGCCCAGGACGGTACCCGCAGGCGCCGTTCGCCCGGTTGGGCGTCAACGGGCGTCGCGGCGTCGCTGGTTGCACTCATCAATACCTCCGAGTATTGACATTTCTCTAATATCCGACTCGAGAGGGGCGTCATGGACCGCGTGTCCGGCGAGCGACGATGTCGTCGTGCCAGGTCGCGCGCTAGTTCATGAACATCCCGCCGTCGACGTTGATCGTCTGGCCGGTGATGTACTCCGCCTCCTCGGAGGCCAGAAACAGCAGCAGATTGGCGACGTCGTCATGGGTGCCGGCGCGCCCCAGCGGGATGCCCGCGACCCACTCGTCCATCAGCTCGCCCGGCCCGTAGCCGCCGAGCAGCCGGCCCCACTCCCGGTCGTTGTAGTCCCACATGTCGCTGCCGACGATGCCGGGGCAGTAGGCGTTCACCGTGATCCGGTCCCCGGCCAGCTCCTTCGCCAGGCTCTGGGTCAGCCCCACGACCCCGAATTTGCTGGCCGCGTAGTGCGGCGTATAGATGAAGCCCTGGCGGGCCTGGCCCGAGGCGGCATTGAGGATGCGCCCTCCGCGTCCCTGCCGTCGCATGATCCCGGCGGCGGCCTGGGCGCACAGGAACACACCGGTGGTGTTGACCGCGAGGACCTTCTGCCAGTCGTCGAGGGTCAGGTCCTCGAGACGGCTGATGGTGATGACACCCGCGTTGTTCACCAGGACGTCCAGGCGTCCCCAGGTCGTTTCGGCGAGCGCGAAGGCGCGGGCCACGTCGTCGGCGGAGGTCACATCGGCCCGGACGCCGAGCACACCGCCCGACGGGCTCTCGGCCGCCACTTCCTCGGCCGCCTCCTCGACGGCCGGCGACGCGTCCACCATCAGGACACCGGCGCCCTCCGCGGCGAACCGCGCGGCGATCCCGCGGCCGATGCCACGGGCCGCTCCCGTGACGACGACGCTCTTTCCTTCGAATCGGCTGGACTTGTTCATGATGCTTTCTCTCCGGCGTCCGAAGGGTGCGAGGTGTTCTGTGGGGCCGCGGCGGCCCGGAGGCGTGCGCGCCGCACCGTGGTGTGCCAGTGCGCGCGGCGGGCCGCCCTGCTGCCGGCGTCCTCGGCCGGTGTGTAGAGGTCTCTCGGGCGGTTCAGCCGTTCCAGGTCCGCCCTGCTCCACACGCCGCCGCCGAGCCCCGCCAGATGGGCGGCGCCCAGGGCCGACAGGTCGCGGGCCCGGGCGCGTTCGACCGCGCGGCCGCTGGTGTCCGCCTGCAACTGCATCAGCAGCGGGTTGTCGGTGGGGCCGCCGTCCGCGAGCAGCCGGACCACGGGGCCGATGTCCTCTTCGACCGCCGCCACCACGTCCTCGACCTGGAAGGCGATCGACTCCAGCGCGGCCCGCGCGAGGTGCGGGGCGCCGGTGCCCAGCGTGACGCCGCTGATCAGGCCGACGGCCTCGTCGTCCCACCAGGGCGCGCCGAGCCCGCCGAAGGCCGGGACGATGACCACGCCGTCGCTGCTGTCCGCGGCCAGGGTGGCCAGCGCGGACGGGTCGGTGCCGAGGAGCCCCGCCAGCCAGGTCAGGGTGGCCCCGGTGGAGCGGATGTTGCCCTCCACGGCCCAGGCCGGGCCGTCGACGTCCCAGGCGACGGTCAGACACATCCCTGCGGACAGGGGGGTGTCGGGCGAGGTGAGCGCCATGACCGAGGAGCCGGTGCCGTAGGTCGCCTTGACCGTGCCGCGCTGCCATCCGGCGTGTGCGAACAGCGCCGCGTGCGAGTCGCCGAGGACCGCGGTGACGGGGACGCCGTCCGGCAGCGGCCCCAGGCCGCCCGCGGTGGGAAACGGCCCCTGCGAGGACACCACGCGGGGCAGCACCTCCCGCGGTACGTCGAACAGTTCCATGAGCCGCTCGTCCCAGGTGAGGCGGCGCACGTCGAGCAGTTGGGTGCGGGCGGCGTTGCCCACCTCGATGAGGTGTTCGCCACCCAGCTTGTACAGCAGCCAGGAGTCCACCGTGCCCAGGCAGAGTTCACCGCGGCGGCTGCGCCGGCGCTCGGGGTCGTGGTGGTCCAGGAGCCAGGCGGCCTTCGGCGCCGAGAACATCGGGTCCAGCGGCAGGCCGCTGATGTCACGGACCGTCCGGGCGGAGTCCACGGCCCGCAGCAGGGCCGGGCTTTGGGCCGTGCGCTTGTCCAGCCAGCTCAGCAGCGGGCTCAGCGGGGTCGCGGTGGCCCGCTCCCACAGGAGCAGCGACTCGCGCTGGGTGCTGAGGCCGACGGCGGCGACCCGCCCGGCGTCCTGGCCGTCCAGACACCGGGCGACCGCCAGGCGGCAGCTCTCCCAGATGTCCTCGGCCGACTGCTCCACCCAGCCGGGCGCGGGGGTGGACAGGGCAACGGGCGCGGACCCGTGCGCGACGATGTCTCCGCGCACGTCGACCAGGATCGCCTTGGTCGCGCTGGTGCCCTGGTCCACGGCCAGGACGAGCGGCTCAGCCGTGCTCATGCGCCCCGCCGGGGTTCATGGCCATCAGCTCGCGCACGGCGGCCGCGATGCCGTCGGCGGTCAGCCCGAAGTGTTCCAGCAGGAAGGCGGCGCTTCCGGTCGGCGCGAACTCCCGGTTCACGCCCAGGATCCGCATGGGCACGGGGTGGTTCTGCGCCACCACGCCGGCCACCGCGGCGCCGAGGCCGCCCGTGGTGGTCGCCTCCTCGGCGGTGACGATGCCCCGGGTCTCCCGGGCCGCCCGCAGGACCGCTTCGACGTCCAGCGGTTCGACGAAGGTCATGTTCAGCACCCGCACCCCGATGCCCTCGGCCCGCAGCGTCTCGGCCGCGGCCAGGGCCCGGGAGACCATCGTCCCGACGGCCATGACGGTGATGTCGGAGCCGTCGGTGAGCTGGACGCTGCGGCCCAGTTCGAACGGTGCGCCGTCGGGGGTGACCGAGGGGACCTTGAACCGCGGGACGCGCAGATAGGTGGGGCCGTCCTGCGCGGCCGCCCAGCGCACGGCGGCGCGGGTCTGGGCCGGGTCGGCGGGCACCACGACGGTCAGGTCGGCGATGGCCCGCATCCACGCCAGGTCCTCGATCGAGTGGTGGGTCGGCCCCAGCTCCCCGTAGGCCATGCCGGGGCTCTGGCCGCACAGCACCATCGGGAGTCCGTTGTAGGCGGCGTCGGTCTTGATCTGCTCGGTGGCCCGGCCGGTGAGAAACGGGCCCGCGGCGCTGACGAAGGGGATGAACCCGCCGATGGCGAGTCCGGCGCCGACACCGACGAGGTCCTGTTCGGCGATCCCGACGTTGATGAGGCGCTCGGGGTAGAGCTCGCGGAAGCGGACGAGGTTGCTGGAGCCGACGGAGTCGTTGCAGACGGCGACGATCCGCTCGTCCTCGGCGGCCATGGCGATGAGTTCGTCCGCGAACGCCTGTCGGCAATCGTAGGTCCGCGTGGTGTCGGGCATGAGTTCGGCGGTCATCGGCTGAGCTCCTCCAGCGCGGCGTGAACCTGTGCGGCGTCGGGGACCTTGTGGTGCCATTCCACGCGGTCCTCGATGAACGACACGCCCTTCCCCTTGATGGTGCGGGCCACCACGGCGACCGGCCTGCCGGTGGTGGAGGGGCGCAGGGCGGACAGCAGTTGCGCGTGGTCATGGCCGTCGACCTCGCGCGTCTCCCACCCGAAGCTGGTCCATTTGTCGGCGAGCGGCTCCAGGCGCTTGGTGTCCTCGGTGCGGGCGCCCTGCTGAAGGCGGTTGCGGTCGACGATCGCCGTGAGGGAGCCGAGGGAGTAGTGGGCGGCGGTCATCGCGGCCTCCCAGTTGCTGCCCTCCTGCAACTCGCCGTCCCCGAGAACGACGTAGGTGCGGTACGAGGAGCCCGACAGCTTGGCCGCCAGGGCGCAGCCGACACCGACGGGGAACCCGTGTCCGAGCGGCCCGGTGTTCGTCTCCACACCCGGCACCTTTCTGCGGTTCGGGTGGCCGTTGAGCGGCGAGAGGGGGGCCATGAAGGTGTCCAGCTCGGAGAGCGGGAAGAAACCGCTGTGGGCGAGCGTGGCGTACAGGGCCGCCGCGCAGTGGCCCTTGCTGAGGATGAACCGGTCGCGGTCGGGCCTGCGCGGGTGCTCGGGGTCGACGTCCAGGACTCCGCCGAACAGGGTCACCAGGATGTCGGTCACCGACAGGTCGCCGCCGATGTGGCCGAGCTGTGCGTGGTCGATCATCTGGACGATGCTGCGGCGCACGTCGGTCGACAGATGCCGGAGGTCGTCGAGATGGCCCACCGGATCGTCTTCGGCGACGCGTCGGCGCCGTGCCCGGAACCGGGCGGCACCCTCTGGGTCTGTGCTGAGCATGTGAGTGTCCTTGATCGCTGACTCTTCGGAGCGTTCGGAGCGGCGGGCGCCTGCGGCGTCGATCGGAGCGGCGGCAGGGGGCCCGGACCAGGAACAGGGCCTGAGGAAGGGGCCCTTGCGAATAAATATTCACTAATGAATCTCGGTGCTCTAGATACTGGTGGCGTTTCAGCCGCGTGTCAATAGGGTGAATCGGCAGGCCCGAAGGGCCGTCTCGTGTTGTGCGAGGGGGCATGGCCAGCGGTTTGGCCCCGGCCGGAGCTCAGTCCGGGCAGGTCCTCATGATCTTCCAGACCCGGGTGGCCACCTGGAGATTCAGCCGGGTTTCGACGTTGGTGAGGTCGGAACCGCTGATCTCTCGGATCCGCTGGAGCCGGTAGCGCAGGGTGCTGCGGTGCACGACGAGCGCCGCCGCGGTCCGGCTGTAGTTTCCGCCGCAGTCGAAGTACTGGGAGAGGGTCGGCACCAGGTCCGTCCGGTGCGCGGAGTCGTAGTCGAGCAGCGGCCCCAGCCACTCCCGGACGAAACCCTCGACCTCCTGGTAGTCGTTGCCGGCCCGCAGGATCCGGTAGAGGCCCAGGTCCTCGAAGAAGGTCGTGCCGTACGCGGTGGGCGAGCGCCGCCGCACCTCCAGCGCCCGCAGCGCCTCCCGGTAGGAACGCGGAATCTCGCCCGGGGAGTCACAGCGGGCGCCCACGCCGACGGCCCCGCCCGGCGTCCCGGCCTCCCGGCTCAGCGCGGCGTGCAGATCGTCTCCGGCCGGCCTGCCGTCGGCCACCAGGACCACCACGCCCGACCGGCGGGCGAGCAGCGACCGCAGGCCCACGGCAGCCGCCGACCGGTCGACGGCGGCGGCGAAGGAGGCGTCGGCCGCCCGCTCCGCCCACCGCACCGCGACCACATAGTGCGGCCCGTGCAGATCGTGGCCGAGCGCCTGGGCGCGGGCGTAGGCGCTCGCGTCGTCCGTGCCGGCGAGCAGGTCCTCCACCAGATCGCGCCGCAGCCGCAGCTCCACCTCGGCCAGGGAGCGCTGGTGCGCCAGTTCCAGGGCGAGCGACGCCGTGGCGTGGCCGAGGGCGAGCCGGGCGCGCTCGTCGGCCCGCTCCTCGGGGTCGACCAGGAACAGCGCGCCCAGCACCTCGCCCTGCGGGGCGGCGACCGCGAGCAGGCGCTCCCTGACCCGCACCGGGCGCCCGCCCCGGGCGGTGTCCCGCAGCAGCTCCTCGTGGCGGGCCGGGTCGGGCCGGGGATACGGGTCCGGGCGCCCGGGCCCCGCCCAGGCCCGCGGATTGCCGAACCGGTCCTCGACGCCCGCCGCAAACCCGGTGATCTTGTGCAGCGCCTCCGCGATGCCCGCCTCGCCGTCCCCGTGCAGGGCGGCCCGGTGGAGGGTGTCGAGGACCCCTCGCTCGTGCTCGAGGTCGGACCGCGAGGACTCCAGCCGCTCCCGGACGGCCTGCTGCTCGGCCCGCGCCCGGCGCAGCTCGGCCGCCCGCTCCCGCTCCCGCCGGTGCGCGGCCGCGCCGGCCAGGGCCGCCGCGGTCTGCCGGGCCAGCACGGTGAGCCAGAAGCGGTCGTCCTCGCTGGGCGGCACCCCCGAGCTCACCACGAGCTGCCCGCGCAGACCGCCCGGTTCCCGCAGCGCGTACGCCCAGCCCCAGGCCTGCCCGGGGAGGCGCACCGGCCCGTCCCGCCCGCCCAGTTCCCGGACCCGCTCGTCGAGGGCGGCGGCCGCGATGCCATCGGCCCCGGCGGCCCCATCGTCGTGGCAGCGGGTCAGCGCGCCGCCGACCACGAGGTACCCGGCCTCGGCCCGCCCCGGCCCGAGGGCCGCGACCTGCGCCATCGCCCGGTGCAGGATCTCCGTCTCGTCCCGGCTGTCGAACATGGCGGTGGAGCAGAGCAGCAGCCCTCGCGCCCGAGGGCTCAGGGAACGGTCCCGAGCCCCGCGCTCGTCCCGGGTGAAGGCTGTTGAGGTCATGCCGTCGCTCCGCCCGCGTTCGGAAGAGAACGAGTCCGAACTCGCGGGTACCCGCCGGGCGGGGCGGTCACCGCTGCGGCCACGCTCCGCCTGTACCCACAGGTCCACCCTAGGCGTGGTTTTTGGGCCTCGCAGGCGCAGGCGGGCCGGGGCCCCGTTTTGCCAGGCTGGGCGCGTCGGCGCCGGAAGACGGGTTGGTTCCGCGGCTGTGCGCTGTCCGCGGTGCCGCCGCCTCGCGAAGGAGTTCCTCATGGCCAAGGCAGTCGGAATCGATCTGGGCACCACCAACTCGGTGATCGCGGCCTGGGAAGGCGGCGAGGCGGCGGTCGTGCCCAGCTCGGAAGGCAGTCGCACGACCCCGTCCGTGGTGGCCTTCACCGACACCGGCGAGCGGCTGGTGGGCCAGCTGGCCAGGCGCCAGGCGATCCTCAACCCCAAGGGCACCATCTACTCGGCCAAGCGCTTCGTCGGCCGGCACTACGACGAGGTGTCGGACGAGGCCAAGGCCGTGGCCTATGACGTCGTCGGCGGCGAGGGCGGTGTCGCGCGCTTCAACGTGCGCGACAAGCTGTACTCCCCCGAGGAGATCAGCGCCCTGGTGCTGCGCAAGCTCGCCGACGACGCCGCGAAGCAGTTGGGCGAGCGGGTCACCGAGGCGGTCATCACGGTGCCCGCCTACTTCAACGACGCCCAGCGCACGGCGACCAAGGACGCCGGCCGGATCGCGGGCCTGGAGGTGCTGCGGATCATCAACGAGCCCACCGCGGCCGCCCTGGCGTACGGCATGGACAAGAAGCAGCACGAGACGGTGCTCGTGTTCGACCTGGGCGGCGGCACCTTCGACGTGTCCGTCCTGGACGTCGGGGACGGCGTGGTGGAGGTCCGCTCCACCGCGGGCGACAGCCACCTGGGCGGCGACGACTTCGACCGCCGGCTCGTCGACCACCTCGCCGACAAGTTCCAGCAGACCGACGGCATCGATCTGCGCCGGGACCCGCAGGCGCTCCAGCGGCTCTTCGAGGCCGCGGAGAAGGCGAAGACCGAGCTGAGTTCGGTGACGCAGACGCAGGTCAACCTGCCGTTCATCACCGCCGACGCCGCGGGCCCCAAGCATCTGACCGAGTCGGTCATGCGGTCCACCTTCGAGCAGATCACGGCCGATCTGGTGGAGCGCTGCCTCGGCCCGGTCGAGCAGGCCATGGCCGACGCCAAGGTCGGCGGGACGGACATCGACGAGGTGATCCTGGTCGGCGGCTCGACCCGGATGCCCGCGGTGCAGGCCCTGGTGCGCCGGCTGACCGGCGGCAAGGAGCCCAATATGAGCGTGAACCCCGACGAGGTCGTGGCGCTGGGCGCGGCGATCCAGGCCGGGGTGCTCAAGGGCGAGGTCAAGGACGTGCTGCTGCTGGATGTCACCCCGCTGTCGCTGGGCGTGGAGACCCGCGGGGGCGTCATGACGAAGATCATCGAGCGGAACACCACGATCCCGGTGCGCCGCACCGAGACCTTCTCCACGGCCGAGGACAGCCAGCAGGCCGTCGACATCGTGGTGCTCCAGGGCGAGCGGGAGCGGGCCGCGGACAACCGGGGGCTCGGCCGCTTCCAGCTGACCGACATCCGCCCGGCGCCGCGCGGCGAGCCGCAGATCGAGGTCGTCTTCGACATCGACGCCAACGGCATCCTCAACGTCACCGCCCGCGACCGGGACACCGGCAAGGAACAGTCCATCACCATCAGCGAGACCGGCAACCTCGACCGCGGCGAGGTGGACCGCATGGTCCAGGAGGCCGAGCGCAACCGGGGCGAGGACCAGGCGCTGCGCGAGGCCGTGGATGCCCGCAACGAGCTGGACGCGATCGCGTACCAGGTCGAGAAGCGCCTCGCCGAGTTGGGCGACGCGGCGCCCTCCCATGAGAAGGCGCGCGCCGAAATGCTGGTCGGCGACGCCCGTGAGGCGGTCAGGAACGAGGCCGGCGTGGACCGGACCAGGCCGCTGAGCTCCGAGCTCCAGCAGGTCCACGCGGGCCTGACCGCGCATGCGACGGCGGGCGCGGGTGCTGGCGCGGGGCCGGAGACGGGCGCGGGGGCCGGACAAGCCCGGCCCGGTGGAGACGACGAGGACGTCGTCGACGCCGAGTTCGACAAGGGGTAGGCGGCCGCCATGTCCCACCGTCCGCAGCAGCCCGACCCGGTACCCGAGGGCGCCGTGCCGGAGCCCGGCCAGGACCTCCCCGCTCCGGGCGCCGCCGAGGCGCGGGGCGCGGAGGGGCCCGGCCCGGACGCCGCCGGCGGCCCCGCACTCCGCCATGACGAGGACGAGGCCGCGGCCCTGGCGGAGCTGGAGGACCGGTGGCGCCGTGCCCTGGCCGACCTGGACAATCTGCGCAAGCGCCAGGCCAGGGAGATGGAGCGGGAGCGGGCCGCCGAGCGGGCCCGTACGGCCGCGGCGCTGCTGCCCGTCATCGACAACCTCGAACTCGCGCTCTCCCACGCCGAGGCCGACCCCGGCACCATCGTGGAAGGCGTCAGGGCCGTGCGCGACCAGGCCGTGGACGCCCTCGCCCGGCTCGGCTACGAGCGGCGGGCCGAGACGGGGGTGCCGTTCGACCCGGCCCGCCACGAGGTGGTCGGAGTGGTCGACGACCCCGAGGCGGAGCCGGGGACGGTGGTCCAGGTGCTGCGCCCCGGCTACGGGGACACCGGCAACCAACTGCGGCCGGTGGCCGTCACCGTGGCCAGGCGGGGGTGACCGGCCATGGCACGGGACTACTACGAGGTGCTGGGGGTCTCGCGGGGCGCGAGCCCCGAGGAGATCCAGCAGGCGTACCGCAATCTGGCCCGCAAGCACCACCCGGACGTCAACAAGGACCCCGCGGCCGAGGAGCGGTTCAAGGAGCTCAACGAGGCCTACAGCGTGCTCTCCGACCCCGGCACCCGGGCCCGCTACGACCGGTTCGGCGAGGACTTCCGCAAGATCCCGGAGGACTGGGAGGAGCGGGTCGGCGCCGGAGCCGGGGGTGGCGCCGGTGGCGGCTTCCGGTCCTGGACGACCTCGGGGGACGGCGGCCGGGTGCGGTTCGTCCGTGGCTTCGGCGAGGACGCCCAGGGCACGGGCGCCGACTTCGAGGACCTGTTCGGCGCGTTCTTCGGCGGCGGCGGCGCGCGGCCCGGAGCGGGGCGCGTCCATGTGCCCGGGGCCGACCAGGAGGCCGAGCTGCCGCTCACCGTGGAGGACGCCTACCGCGGCGGCCGCCGCACCGTCACCCTGGCCGGCCCCTCGGGGCAGCGCGGCTACCAGGTCGATGTCCCCGCAGGCGTCACCGATGGGCAGCGCATCCGGCTTGCCGGGCAGGGCGGCCGCGGCAGCGGTGACGCCCCCGCCGGGGACCTGTATCTGCGGGTGCGGATCCAGCCCCATCCGCGGTTCCGGCTGGACGGCCGGAACGTCCACGTCACGCTCCCGGTGACGCCCTGGGAGGCGGCGCTCGGCGCGACCGTCCCCGTGCCCACCCCGGGCGGCACGGCGAAGGTGTCGGTCCCCGGCGGGTCCTCCAGCGGCCGCCGGCTGCGGCTGCGCGGCGAGGGTCTGCCGAACCCCGGCGGCCAGAGCGGCCATCTCTACGCCGAGATCCGCGTCATGGTGCCGCCCCACCCCACCGACCGGGAGCGCGAGCTGTTCGAAGAGCTCGCCGCCACCTCCTCCTTCGACCCCAGGAGCGCGCCATGAGCACCCACCCGCCGAAGGCACGGGCGGCCGCGCGGTCCGCGCCCGTGGCCTCCGTCCAGTACGCGCTGGTGCCCGCGCGCCGGCTCACCCTGGAGACCGTGGCCAGCCGCGCCGGGCTCCACCCCGAACTGGTCCGGCGCTTCGTCGCCCTCGGCCTGGTCGAGGCCGAGCGCGACGCGGCGGGACGGCTGGTGTTCCCCGAGGCCGCCCCGGCGACGCTGGCCCGCGTGGAGCGGCTGCGCACCGGACTGTGTCTGAACTACGCATCCATCGGCCTGGTGCTCGACCTGCTCGACCGCATCGGCCGGCTCGAGGCCGCGCTGCGCCGCGGCGGCGCGAGGAGTGACAAACCCCCATGGACATGAACCGCCTCACCCAGAAGTCCCAGGAAGCCGTTCAGGACGCCCAGACCAGGGCCCTGCGGCTCGGCCAGACCGAGGTCGACGGCGAACACCTGCTGCTCGCGCTCCTCGACCAGCCCGAGGGGCTGGTCCCCCGGCTGGTCGACCAGGTGGGCGCCGACCCCGCGGCGCTGCGCACCATGCTGGAGGCCGACCTGGCCCGCAGGCCGAAGGTCACCGGCCCCGGCGCCGCCCCCGGGCAGGTCTTCATCACCCAGCGCCTGGCCAGACTGCTGGACACCGCCGAGCAGGAGGCCAAGCGGCTCAAGGACGAGTACGTCTCGGTGGAACACCTCGTCCTGGCGCTCACCGACGAGGGGGCCGCCACCCCGGCCGGGCGGGTGCTCAAGGAGCACGGCGTCACCAAGGAGGCGTTCCTGAACGCCCTCACCCAGGTCCGCGGCAGCCAGCGGGTCACCTCCGCCAACCCCGAGGTGGCGTACGAGGCCCTGGAGAAATACGGCCGAGACCTGGTGGCCGAGGCCCGCACGGGCAAGCTGGACCCGGTCATCGGCCGGGACGCCGAGATCCGCCGGGTCATCCAGATCCTCAGCCGCAAGTCGAAGAACAACCCGGTGCTCATCGGCGACCCAGGGGTCGGCAAGACCGCCATCGTCGAGGGCCTGGCCCAGCGCATCGTGCGCGGGGACGTGCCCGAAGGGCTGCGCGACAAGACCATCTTCGCCCTCGACATGGGGTCCCTGGTGGCCGGGGCGAAGTACCGCGGCGAGTTCGAGGAGCGGCTGAAGGCCGTGCTCAGCGAGGTCAAGGCCGCCTCGGGCAGGATCCTGCTGTTCGTCGACGAGCTGCACACCGTGGTCGGCGCCGGGGCGGCCGAGGGCGCCATGGACGCCGGGAACATGCTCAAGCCCATGCTGGCCCGCGGCGAGCTGCACATGATCGGCGCCACCACCCTCGACGAGTACCGCAAGCACATCGAGAAGGACGCCGCGCTGGAGCGCCGCTTCCAGCAGGTGCTGGTGGACGAGCCGTCCGTGGAGGACACCATCTCGATCCTGCGCGGTCTGCGGGAACGTCTGGAGGTTTTCCACGGCGTCAAGATCCAGGACACCGCCCTGGTCTCCGCCGCCACCCTGAGCCACCGCTACATCAGCGACCGGTTCCTGCCGGACAAGGCCATCGACCTCGTCGACGAGGCATGCGCCCGGCTGCGCACCGAGATCGACTCCATGCCCGCCGAGCTGGACGAGATCACCCGCCGGGTCACCCGGCTGGAGATCGAGGAGGCGGCGCTGTCCAAGGAGACCGACCCGGCCAGCGCGGCGCGGCTGGCGGAGCTGCGCCGGGAACTCGCCGACCTGCGCGCCGATGCCGACGCCAAACACGCCCAGTGGGAGGCCGAGCGGCAGTCCATCCGCCGGGTCCAGGCGCTGCGCAAGGAGCTGGAGGAGGTGCGCCGCGAGGCCGAGGAGGCGGAGCGCGACTACGACCTCAACCGCGCCGCCGAACTGCGCTACGGCAGGCTCCAGGAGCTGGAGCGCCGGCTGGCCGCCGAGGAGGAGCAGCTGGCCGCCAAGCAGGGCCGGCACCGGCTGCTGCGCGAGGTCGTCACCGAGGACGAGATCGCCGACATCGTCTCCGCCTGGACCGGCATCCCCGTCTCCCGGCTCAAGGAGGGCGAACGGGAGAAGCTGCTGCGGCTGGACGAAATCCTGCGGGAGCGGGTCATCGGCCAGGACGAGGCGACCAAGGCGGTCGCCGACGCCATCATCCGGGCCCGCTCGGGGATCCGGGACCCGCGCCGGCCGATCGGGTCGTTCATCTTCCTCGGCCCCACCGGCGTCGGCAAGACCGAACTGGCCAAGACGCTGGCCGCGACCCTGTTCGACACCGAGGAGAACATGGTCCGCCTCGACATGAGCGAGTACCAGGAGCGGCACACCGTCAGCCGGCTGCTCGGCGCGCCGCCCGGATACGTCGGCTACGAGGAGGGCGGCCAGCTCACCGAGGCGGTGCGCCGCAAGCCCTACTCGGTGGTGCTGCTCGACGAGGTCGAGAAGGCGCACACCGACGTCTTCAACACCCTGCTCCAGGTGCTCGACGACGGGCGGATCACCGACGCCCAGGGCCGGGTGGTCGACTTCCGCAACACCATCCTCATCATGACCTCCAACATCGGGTCCGTGTACCTCCTCGACGGCGTCACCTCCGAGGGAGAGCTCAAGCCGGACGCCCGCGGCCTGGTGATGAGCGAGCTGCGCGCGCACTTCCGCCCCGAGTTCCTCAACCGGGTCGACGACATCGTGCTGTTCAAGCCGCTCGGCGAGCCCCAGATCGAGCGGATCGTGGATCTCCAGTTCGAGGAGTTGCGGCAGCGCCTCGCCGAGCGCCGGATCGCCGTCGAGCTCACCGAGGCCGGCCGGCAGGTCATCGCCCACGAGGGCTACGACCCCGTGTACGGGGCGCGGCCGCTGCGCCGCTTCATCTCCCACGAGGTCGAAACCCTCATCGGGCGCGCCCTGTTGAGCGGAGACGTCCAGGACGGCGCGACGGTGCGCGTCGACGGCCGGCACGGGGAGCTGGTGGTCACCTACCGGCAGCCGGAGCTCGCGGGAGCGGGCAGGGCAGGATGAACCCGCAGGAGACGACGTCACGACAGAAAGAGCGAACGACATGGCCACAGAGCGGGACCCGCATCTCTCCATGATCCGCGATGTCACCGCCCGCACCCCCGAGGGCTGCGAGGAGTGCCTGCGCCTTGGGACCCCCTGGGTGCATCTGCGGCTCTGCCTGACCTGCGGCCACGTCGGCTGCTGCGACTCCTCACCGCTCAGGCACGCCCGCGCCCACGCGTTCGCCGAGGAGCACCCGATCATGGAGCCGATGGAGCCGGGTGAGGACTGGCGGTGGTGCTTCGTCCACGAGGCGCTGGTCTGACCGCGGCAACGGCACCCCCTGCAATCGGATCCTTCGGGGAGAGCCGGTGGGTGCTCAGGCCACCGGGTCGAGCAGTTCGTCGAAGGCGCGGGGCAGTTTCCTCCAGCCGTCCGGCCCCGCCGCGTACTCGGCGTCGGTGAGCAGACACGAGTCGAGCAGGGTCAGCAGGCCGTCGCGGTCGAGGCCGGGTGAGGTGAAGGTGAGGTGCTGGCGGCGGTCGCCGTGCCGGGGGTGCCAGTCCAGCGAGGCCGCGACCCGGCGCTCGGCGGGCACCATCTCCCAGGCCGCCGCCGGTAGCGCGGCCATCCAGGGCCCGGCCGACTCCACGCACAGCGCGCCGCCCGCCGCGTCCCACGACAGCAGCGTGTCGGGGCGGTCGGCCAGCCAGAAGCGTCCGCGGCTGCGGGCGGCGGCGCAGGTCAGGTCCTCCAGCGCCGCGTAGAGCCGCCCCGGGTGGAAGGGCCGCTCGCGCCGCCAGACCACGGTGCTCACCCCGTGTTCATCACACTCCTGCGGCAACAGCGCGCACGCCGGATGCTGCCGGGCGGCCGCCGCCGCCACATCGAACCCGACCAGCAGGGCGGGGCCCAGGGCCGCCTCGCTCGTACGCACGCGCCGCGCGCCGGGCGTGAGCTGGGCGAGCAGGGCGTGGTCGCCGTCGTCCGAGGGCCGGTCGGCCGCACCGCCCTCGAACACGGCGATCACCGTGGGGTATTCGAGCTGCCGGGCGAAGGTGTCGGCGATGGTGCGCTGATCGCGCGGTGCGGCGGCGAGACCGGCCTCGGCGAGGTCGTCCCCGTCCGTGAGGCAGGGCACGAGGAGGGCCGGGTCGACCGCGGTGGCCACCCCGGTCAGCTTCAGGGGCTCGCCCTCGGCGGCGATGACCGCGGCCACGGCCTGGGGCTCGACGGAGTCCCACAGCTCGACGACGGCCAACCGGTGGCCGCCGCCGTCAGCCAGCCGCAGCAGTTCGGGGACCAGGTCCTCGCGCAGGGCGCAGCACGCGCAGTCGTTCACCAGGGGCGCGTCGCCCGCGCCGAGCAGGCCTCGGCCGTCTCGTACGGTGCGGCGCACGGCGCCGTCGGCGGCGGACGACAAGTCGTGATGCAGCGCGACGGAGCCGGGCACCGTGCGCAGGATCTCCCGGACGGCGGTGCGCCGGGCGTCGGCGTGCAGCCCGCCCACGATCGCGACGGCGAGCCGCGTCTCGGTCCCGCTCATCGGTTCCCCCGTCCGCGCCCGTAGCGCCGCTCGAAGCGCTCGACGCGGCCCGCCGTGTCCACGACCCGCTGGTTGCCGGTGTAGAAGGGGTGGCTCGCCGAGGAGATCTCGACGTCGATGACCGGGTAGGTGTTGCCGTCCTCCCAGACGACGGTCTTGTCGCCGGTGGCCGTGGAGCGGGTGAGGAAGGCGAAGTCGGCGGCTCGGTCGCGGAAGACGACCGGCCGGTACTCGGGGTGGATGCCGGGCTTCATGGCGGTCAGCGCTCCTCGCGGAAGTCGACGTGGCGGCCGGCGATCGGGTCGTACTTGCGCAGGGTCATCCGATCGGGGTCGTTGCGACGGTTCTTGCGGGTCACATAGGTGTAGCCGGTGCCGGCGGTGGACCGCAGCTTGATGATCGGGCGTAGTTCGTTCCGTGCCATGCCCGACAGCATACATGGAGTTGGTTTTCATTTTCATAAGCGGCTAGGGTGCCACCATCAGCACCCCACCAGAGCGAGAGGGACCATGTCCGCCCACTGCCAACTCACCGGTCGGCAACCCAGCTTCGGCAACCACGTCTCCCACTCACACCGCCGCACCAAGCGCCGGTTCGACCCCAACATCCAGCGCAAGCGCTACTGGCTGCCGAGCGAGGGCCGCCACGTCCGGCTCACCCTGAGCGCCAAGGGCGTCAAGACCGTCGACGCGATCGGCATCGAGGCCGCCGTGGCCCGCATCCGCGCCACGGGAGGAAAGGTCTGATGGCGAAGAAGAGCAAGATCGCCAAGAATGAGCGGCGCCGCGCGATCGTCGCCCGCTACGCCGAGCGCCGCGCCGAGCTGAAGGCGATCATCGCCGCCCCCGACAGCTCCGACGACGAACGCACCGCCGCCCAGCGGGAACTGCGCCGCCAGCCGCGCGACGCCAGCGCCACCCGGGTGCGCAACCGCGACTCCATCGACGGCCGCCCCCGCGGCCATCTGCGCGCCTTCGGCCTGTCCCGGATCCGCCTGCGCGAGCTGGCGCACGCGGGCGAACTCCCCGGGGTGTTCAAGAGCAGTTGGTAACCCGCGCCCCGGCTCGGCGCGCGGGAGCCAGGTCGGCCTCCACCGCCGCCGCGGGCAATAGCCGCCCGGGTCCACCATGGCGCAGCTGTCCCAAAACACGTGAACGGGTGAATCGTCGTACCGGAGTCCGCGATCAAGCCGTCGGCGGGACGGCCCGGTCCCGCTCGGTGACCTCCCGCATCTCGGGTGTCATGGCCCCCGACCCTGTCACCCCCGACCTGTACGCAGCCTGAACGCCTGCGCGGCCGGCCCCGGGGCACACCGGGTGGCGGGTGATACTGGGTCGGTGACCGTTCACCCGGGTACGGTCGTCGAGGACGACCACGGACTGCGCGATGTGTACCAGGCCCGCGGCGCGGGCGGGGATCTGTGCTTGGACGCGGCCGCGCGGGGAGCGAGATTCGTCGTCTCGCTCCCCGCGAGCTGACCGCCGGGACGCCTGTTCCCTCTTACGCGTCCTCTCCGCCCCTCGCTTACTCGTCGCCCTCGAACTCGTGCTCCGCGTTGGCCGAGGTGTCGGCGTGGCCGCCGGGGCCGTCCGACTGGTTCTCCTGCTCGCCGCTCTTCTCCTGCTCGCCCTTCTTCTCCTGCTCACCGTCGCTCTTCGGGCCCGGAGGGGTGGGCTTCTGTGTCGCCGTGGCGGACACCGAGGACGTGGCGTGGTGCGCCGGAGCCGCGGAGGCCACCGCGGCGCCTCCTCCGATCACGGCCGTGACAATGGCTGCGGTGGATGCGGCGAGGACGGCGGCCTTCTTGCGCGTGTTCATGATCACCTTCGCTTTCGCTACCGGATGGACCGTCCATCCGGAATGCGGCAATCCTGCGCCACCCCGGCTGAGGGGAAGCTGAGACCGGAGACGGCGGGGTTCTCAGCCTCTTCTCAGCTGCGCATGCCTACGGTGGAGGTGGGCGCTCCGGAAAAGTGAGGCGGCGCCTGGAAGGGAGACGTGCCATGCGCGTCCTGGTCGTCGAGGACCATCCCGCGCTCGGGCGGGCTCTGGTGCACGGGCTCACGGCCGAGGGGTTCGCCGTGGACCTTGCCGTCGACGGCGAGGAAGGTCTCCTGCGGGCGGCGGACACCTCGTACGACGTCGTCGTCCTGGACATCATGCTGCCCCGGCTCAATGGTTACGACGTGTGCCGACGGCTGCGAGCGGCGGAGAACTGGACCCCGGTCCTCATGCTCACCGCCAAGGACGGGGAGTACGACGAGGCGGACGGCCTGGACATCGGGGCGGACGACTACCTCACCAAGCCCTTCTCCTATGTCGTGCTGACCGCCCGGCTCAACGCCCTGATGCGGCGGGGCGGGCGCCCCAGGCCCGCCGTCCTTCGTGTCGGCGATCTCCGCCTCGACCCCGGGGATCGCACCTGTCGGCGCGGCACCGTCCCCGTCGAGCTGACCACGCGGGAGTTCTCGCTGCTCGAGTGCCTGGTGCGCCGTCCGGGAGAGGTGCTGAGCAAGCAGGACATCCTGACCCACGTCTGGACGGACCACTTCGACCTCGACCCCAACGTCGTCGAGGTCTACATCGGCTATCTGCGCCGCAAGATCGACGAACCCTTCGGCAGGCGCACCATCCAGACCGTCCGGGGGGCCGGGTACCGGCTCGCCGACGACAGGTGAACCGTGCCGGGCATCCCCGCACCTGTCCGCTCCGGCCGAGCCGGAGCGGTGGCGCCGCGCCACCGGCCGTTCCCCCACTGGCGCAGACTCAGCCTGCGCGCCCGGCTGACCGCGGCCGCCACGCTCGTCGCCGCGCTCGGCCTGTCCCTGGCCGCCGTGCTCCTTCTCATCAGCCAACGCGGCTCGCTCATGCACGGCTTGGACGGCAGCGCCCGCCAGCGCGCACTGATCATCGCCACCGCCCTGGACAAGGGCCGCCCCGTGCAGCCGCTGCCCGCCTCCGGCGCCGGGGACGACGTGGCACAGGTGGTCGACAGCCGTGGCCGGGTGGTCGCGGCGTCGGAGAACGTGGCGGGAGAACACGCTCTGTTCCATGTGAGGCCGGCCGCCCCGGACAGCGAACCGTCGGTCTACAGCGTGCGCGGCGTACCGCTGGGCGACAACGACACCTACCGCGTCGCCGCCCTGTCGGCGGGCCCGGCGGATGCGCGCAAGACCGTGTACGTCGGCCTTCCCACGGCCCCGGTCGACCACGCCGTGCACACGCTCACCGCCGAGCTGGCCGTCGGTCTGCCGACCCTGACGGCCCTCCTCGCCGCCGCCGGATGGCACATCACGGGGCGCGCGTTGGGGCCGGTGGAGCGGCTGCGCCGGCAGGCGGCCGAGATCACCACCACCGACCTGCACCGGCGGCTCGACCTGCCGCCGAACACCGACGAGGTACGACGCCTCGGCGAGACCCTCAACGATCTGCTCAAACGGCTCGACGAGGCGACCGCCCGGCAGCGGCAGTTCGTGGCGGACGCCGCGCACGAGCTGCGCAGCCCAGTGGCCGCCGTGCGCGCGGAGCTCGAGACCGCCGCCCGGCATCCCCGCGCCGATCTGTCGGCCAGAATCCCGGGCATGCTGGAGGAGACGGTCCGGCTCGGCGCGCTCGTCGACGACCTCGTACACCTGGCCCGGCTCGACACCAGGGGCGCGCTGCGCGAGACGGAGGTCGACCTGGACGACCTGGTAGAGGCGGAAGTCCGACGGCCGCACGCCCACCCCGAGGTGTCCGTCGCCTGTGGCCGGATTCAGCCGGCCCGGATCCGCGGGGATCCCGACGCCCTGTCGCGCGCCGTGCGCAACCTCCTGGACAACGCCGTCCGGCACGCCCACCGCCGGGTAGAGGTCACTCTCGCCGCCACGGACAGCGAAGCGGTCCTGTGTGTCCGCGATGACGGCCCCGGCATCCCACCCGCCGACCGCGAGCGGGTATTCGACCGGTTCACCCGTCTGGACGACGCGCGCAGCCGGGACGCCGGCGGCTCCGGGCTGGGGCTCGCCATCGTGCGGGAGATCGTCACCCGGCACGGCGGGCGGGCATCCGTGGAGGACGGCGGTCCGGGGGCCCGGCTGGTGCTGCGGCTGCCCGTTTCGCCGCCGGGCGGCCGACCGGACGATCGCCCCGGGCGCTCCGTCAGGAGATATACCCCTCCCGCAGGGCGTAGGCCACGGCGTGGGCGCGGTTGCGCAGGCCCAGGCGGGTCGTCAGGCCCTGGATGACGTTCTTCACGGTCCGTTCCGAGTACGAGAGTTTGGCGGCGATCTCTCCGGTGCCCAGCCCCTCCGCGACCAGCCGCAGGACGTCGGTCTCACGCGGGGTCAGACCGAGCGGCCGGCCCCCGGGCTGGCCGAGCGCGCCAGGCCGCAACGCACCTACCTGGCTGACCAGTTGGCCGATCAGATCGGCGGGGAGGTCGCCGTCGCCGCGGGAGGCCGCGAGGACCGCCTGGAGCAGTCGGTGTCCGGTGGCCTCGCGGCGCCAGACGATGACCCCGACACCGCACTCGATCACATCGAGCAGCTCGGCCCGGCGGATCAGGCTCGCGACCAGGACCACGCGCAGCCCGGCGTCATGGACGAATCGGCGCAGACCGGCGAGCGTGGCCGCGTCGATCGAGTCGGTGAGCAGCATGACCACATCGCCCGCCCGGGCGTCCGACTTGTCGAGGAGGACGATCTCGGGATGGTGCCGCAGCTGGCCGATCGCCCCCTCCCGGGAGATCGGATCCCGCGCGTGGACGACGACCGAGATTCTGCGCCGGGAGTCCGTCGTCGCCGACCGGGGATCCACCGGCTCTAAAGAGGCGCCCAATGTACTCCCTCTGTCCACCGCGAAACGGACCACGCGATTCCGGTTTTGATCATACGCCAGCCGCCATCGACGCCCGCGTACTCAAATCCTTCTTTATCGCTTCGATACCGCCGGTAACCCATACGACAAAAACGCTAGGGAAACACTCGGAAACAGCGCGGCGAAAGTGATCGCCGCGGCGCCCCCGCCACGGTCCCGCCTCCGGCGTCCTTCGCGCGGCGACGGCCGCGCGGCGCTGCCCGAAAGACCAAAACTCGCTGCCCCGATGAACCTGGACCTGCCCAAAGTGCCTCTATAGCGTCGCAGGCGGAGTATCTGGGCTTGTCGCCTGCGCCCTGTGGTGGAGACACCCAGAGGGCCATCCGGTCCCTGTCGGACAACTCACCCGCACGGCAGCCCCTTCCCTCGTCCCCTGCCGCGCGCGGGCCGAGGGAGGACCCAACGCGTGCTGGCAGGGAAGGATCTCGGTGCACGATCACTCCACGTGGTACAGCCTGCTGGGCCCGGTAGAGGTGACACGGGACGGCACGGCGCTGGCCCTGGGGCCACGGCAGCGACGGGTGCTGCTGATACGACTGCTCATCGAGGACGGACGGCCGGTCTCCCTGCGCCAACTCTGCCTGGACGTATGGCAGGGCTCCCAGCCGACCGGGGCCATCTCCTCCGTACGCGCGCACATCAGCAGACTGCGCTCGGTGCTGGAGCCCGTGCGGGGCGGCCGGTCCACGCTGCTGGTCAACGGCCCCGCCGGGTACGCCCTGAAGGTGCCCCGCGAGGCGCGTGACACCACCCGCTTCGAGGAGTCCGTGACACGGGCCCGGGACACCATGCGGCGAGGCCAACTCGACGTCGCGAGCAAGGAGATAGAGGGGGCGCTGGGACTGTGGCGCGGCCAGGCGCTCGGCGAGACCGCCGAACTCGACTTCGCGGCGCGCGAGACGGCCCGGCTCAACACCGCGCGACAGGACGCCATCGAGCTCCAGGCCACCATCCTCATCAAACAGGGCGACCTGGAGCGCGCCATCGGCGTCGCCGAGGGACTCACCATCAGCGCCCCGCTCCGCGAGTCCTCATGGGCGCTGCTGATGCGCGCGCTGTACGGGGCGGGGCGGTCCGTCGAGGCGCTCCGGCAGTACGAGCGGTTCCGCACGTTTCTGGCCCAGGAGCTCGGCCTCGACCCCAGCCCCGGACTGTCGGATCTGCACACCGCCATCCTGCGGCACGACACCCGGGTCCTCGGCGAGCCCCACTCGACCGGACCCGCGGTCACCCTGAACTCCGCCACCCTGCCCGGCGCCGAAGCCGGTCCCGCCGACGCCCCGTTGGTGGGCAGGTCCGAGGAGAGCGCGCGCCTCACCGCCCTGTTGCGCGCCGCGGGCGCGGGGCGCGGTCAGTGGGCCGTGGTCTCGGGGGAGCCGGGGTCCGGCAAGACGCGGCTGCTGGACCAGGTGTCCGCCTGGGCCGAGCAGGCCGGGTTCGCCGTGGCGCGGGCCAGCGGCGGCCAGGCGCTCAGCGAGAGCCACGGCATCTCCCTGGTGTGCCCCGCCGCCCAACTCCTGGACGCGCTGCGCCGGAAGCGGTCCGGCACCGGCCCCGACGACACCCCCGCCGAGGCCCGGCCCGACGAGGACCGGCTCGCCGCGCTCGTACGGGAACTCAACCGGGGCCCCGCGCTGTGCGTCGTCGACGACCTCGACTGGGCGCCACCGGACTTCCACGACCTGCTGCGCCGGCTCACCGCCCTGCTGCGCGACGCCCCGGTCGCCGTGGTGTGCGCCCTGCGGAACGCCGACGACCCCGCGGCCAGCGGGCTGCTCGCGGAGCTGGCCCGGCACGGCGCCACCCGGCTGCACCTGGAGCCGCTGTCCGCCGCGGATGTGGGCGAGTTGCTCGCCGCCCGCGGCGAGCGCTCCTCCGCCGAGGAGGCCGCGGCGCTGCACCGGCGCGCCGAGGGCAACCCCTTCACGCTCGGGGAGTTGCTGAAGCTGCCGCCGGACCGGCGCGTGGGACCCGCGGCGCAGGTGCCGGCCGCCGTGCGCAGCGTCGTCCAGGCGCGGCTCGCCGAACTGTCCGCCCCCGCCAGGACGATGCTCACCTACGCCGCCGCCGACGGCCCGCACCTGGACATCGGGTTGCTCGCCGATGTCCAGGGCATGGCGCGGGACCGGCTGCTGCCGCTGATCGACGCCGCCGTCACCGCCCGTGTGCTGGTCTGGGACACGGACCCCGGCCAGTGTGACACCGGGCGCTACCGCTTCCCCGAGCTGGCCCGCGAAGTCGTGTTGGGTACGCTCACCCCGTCCTCCAGACAACTGCTGCACGCCGCGCTCGCCCGCGAGCTGGCAGCCCGGGAAGACACCGACCCGGAGCGGCTCGCCCGGCAACTTCGCGCGGCGGGCCCGATGGCGCCGGTGTCGGACCAGGACCGGATCCGTCATCCGTCGCCGGACCAGGGCCGTTGAGCCCGCTCCTGGTTCCGGCGCGATGTCCGGGCCGGTGAGCGCCCGGTCATCCCGTCCCCTCTGCCATCACATCCCCCGTCAAGCCCCCACCGCCACCGGACCCGGGTCCGGTGGCCACGAGGAGAAGCTCATGTCCGATCAGCACCGGACCGGTGACGACACGACGTCCAGCGGCCAGCCGGCCGCGGCGTTCTTCGCGTCGCCCGAGCCGGAGTCGCCTTCGCCACGCGGTTCCGCGTCCGCGTCCGCGTCCGCGTCCGGCGAGTCGTCCGCCACCGGCGAGGCCACCGGCAAGGCCGCTGGTTCCGCCGCCGGTGAGAGTGCCGACTCGCCCGACGCGGCGACCGTCGAGGAACACCTCACCGGCAAGAAGACATCCGCCAGCACCACCACCACCGCGCGAGCCGCCTCCTCCTCCGCCTCAGCGACCACGGACGGCCACGACGAGGCCGAACCCGAGGCCGATCCCGATCCCGATCCCGAGGCTGAGACCGAAGCCGAGACCGTGAGCGGTAAGAAGGCGGAATCGGAAGGCCGGTCGGAGGACAGCGCCCGGTCGGAGGAGAGTGCCCCCGCCCCGAAGGCCCGCCGTGGCTGGGGCAGGGTCGCCACGGTGTCCGGCGCCGACGGTCGGCCCGACGGGGCCGCCGCGGCCGCCGCCGCCACGACCATCGGCCCCGGTGGCGACTCCCCCGACGCGGACGGCGGCCTCTCCGGCCGCCCGAAGAAGCCCCTCCTCGCCGGCGCCGCCATGGCCGGGGCCATTCTCGTGGCCGTGCCGCTGCTCATCATGGCCACCGGCAAGGACGACGACGACAGCAAGAAGGTGGCCTCCTCCAGCTCCGCCGACACCGTGCTGGACGACGACGGGGGCCGGGCGGGCGAGTTCGTCGCCGAATCCCCGTCTCCCAAGAAGAGCAAGCCCGAGAAGAAGGAGAAGGAGAAGGAAAAGGAGAAGGAGTCCCCCTCCCCGGCAAAGGAGAAGGCCGCGGACCCGTCACCGCCCAGCTCCTCCCCCACGGCGAAGGAGGAGGAGAAGAAGAAGACCTCCGTGCGCAAGAAGGCCCCCAGCAATCTGCCGGCCGTGCTGACCCGGGTGCTGATCAAGAACAACACGAACGGCACCTGCGTCGATGTCCCGGGCTTCACCAGCGGCAACCCCGACGGCCCGATCCACCAGTCGGCCTGCAACAGCAACCCCGACGACAACCAGCTGTGGAACGTGGAGAAGAGGTACGACAGCAAGGGCCCCGGCGGGGTTCCCCTGTTCCAGATCCGCAACGTCATGGACGGCATGTGCCTCGACCTGCCCGGTTACGGGGCCGCGGGGAACGCCACCAAGGTGACGGAGTTCCCGTGCAACGGCACGACCGCCGACAACCAGCTGTGGTGGCTGGACAAGCAGGCGGACGGCCGGTTCTGGATCCGCAACTTCGCCAGCAACAACACCTGTCTGGACTCGTACGGGCCGGATGACCAGACGCGCGATCTGATCATCTGGCCGTGCGCACCGGAGAATCTCAACAACCACGAGTGGTACTTCACCCGCTCCTGAGCCCTCGTCCCGGCTCGGCTGCCCGTGGCCCCGGCGGTTTCCGCCGGGGCCACCGGCGTATCAGGCCCTGTCCCCTCCCGGACCGTCGGCCGCGTAGGACGGGTCCGCTGTCAGCAGCAGCAGTTGCTGGGCCGGGGTGAGCTCGACGTCCACGAGCGGCAGCATGTCGACGAGGAGCGCCGCCTGGGCGTACTGGGAGGTCGAGAGCTTCACCCCCATCTCCTCCAGCAGTTTCACCGGCACGGTGCGGCTCTTGTCCAGCGGCGGGAGCGCCTTCTCGGACACCTCGTCGGCGACGGCGTCCTCGGCGGGGGACTCCCACGGCAACTGCATCGCCTTGGCACCCTCGTTGGCCGGAGCGACCGGTGTCAGATGGATCCCCGACGCGTCCACCACCACCCGGTAGGGCGCCGTCCCGGGATCCAGCAGCTCCAGCGCGTCCCACAGCGTGTCGATATTGGTCACCCGGCCGATCCAGCCGCTGTCTCCCCGCAGCAGCACCCCCGCCGCCGGATGGACGAAGTCGTCGCCGAACCGCTGCCACCCCTCCGACGGCAGCACCTCGCCGTCGGGAAGCCGGATCCTCCCCGCGTCGCTGACCTCGTAGCCCCATGGCGTGGACTGGTTCGGAGAGGGGCGCCCGAACTTCCGCCACTGCTCCGCCGACTTGCCCTTCCCCTCCGGCGCGGCCGGCGGCGGCACCTCGCGCACACCGCCGCCGTACCGCGGTCCCCCGACGGTCAGCTCATGACCGACCGGCCAGCCCTGTGCCACCGGCTCCACGTCGGCGTCCCTCGTCCCGCCACGCAGTCCGACGGGCAGCGTCATCGGCGCCGAACCCCGGTGATCGTCGACGGTGACGGCCACCTGATGGGTCCGGCTGATGTCGCCACCGGGGCGCGCGGTTCTGGACACCGGCGTGATGGGGAACCGATCCGCCGTGACGCGTGGTCTCCCCTGCCCGCTCTGGAGCCGGGCCAGATGCTCGGCCAGCCTCTCCCGCAGCGCCGTGGCCACCGCCTCGGCCCGCCACGGGCCGCTGTCCTTCGCCCGCCCCGCCCTGGAGTCGCGGACGTTGTCCCGCGCGGTGATGGTGATGTCGGGGAGCGGAAGTCCGTGGGCGTGGTTCCACATCCCCACCCGGGCCAGGGTGGCGGCCAGGTCGTTGATGACGAAGCGGTTCTGGTCGGCCGTCACCTGTCGCGGGCTTTCGACGGTGAGGGTCTTCGGGGTGATCCGGTGGCCGTGGACCACCACCGCCGTGAGGGGGTTGACCTCGGCGGAGGGGCCGTCGGACAGCAGATCGGCGTTGACCTCGTGCATGCTCTCGCCCTGACGCCCGCTGAACATGCGGAAGTACCACATGTCCTCGCTCCGGACGAGCGCGGCGGCGCGCTTGATCGCGGCCTGGGCCCGGCCCAGGGCCCGGTCCAGCTCGCCCTGTGCCGCGGCGTGTTCCGGGGTGCCCCGGACGTGCTCGTCCCGGTCAGCCGTCGCCCGGTCGACGGCGAGCAGCGCCTCAGTGACCTTCAGATAGCCGCGCAGCCGGTCCAGTTCCCGGGCACTCGTCCCGTCCCGCTCGGCCTCCTCGATCCTCTGGCGGAGTCCGGTCTCAAGACGCCACCAGTCCTCGGGGGTGGAGCGGTCCTGGTTCTCCTCGACCATCCAGGACAACAGGGACTTCATATAGAGCTTGCGTGAGTGGTTCTCCAGGGTGATCTGGTCGGCGCCGTCCTCGCTGGCCAGCACCACCTGCGCGAAGTGGTATCCGAACGGGACGCCCTCCCCGGCCTGGGGCTTGGCGTAGTTGCGGTTCAGTACGGGACGGCCCTGATCGTCGACCGCGCCGATCGACTGGATCACATACCCGGAGCCGATCGGGGCCCAGGCGCCCCTGTTGGCGCCGATCCGTTTCACCGCCGTGTCCAGCCGCTCTCGGCGCGGGTTGTCCCCCTCCTCGAGGCTCTGCGCGCTCCCGTACGCCTCGCCGGGCAGCGGTCCGTCCACGCCGCCCATGGGGCGGTCGTCCTCCCGCGTCCGCGCCGCCGCCCAGCGCGGATCCACCCGCTCCAGGTCCTCCAGGCCATCGGCCACCTCGGCCAGTGCGCGCGCCAGATGGTGGGTGCCGGTGACCTCCCAGCCGTCGGAGGCGTTGACGGGCACGGTGACCGGAGCGCCGCCGTCGGGGTCGGTGAACACCATGTGGGACACGGGCACCCCGCCGGCCAGCATCCTCGCGAAGTCGCGGCAGATCTCGTCTTCCGAACGGCCGCTGCGGGTCAGGAACTCCGGCTCCACCTTGAACAGGGGCTCACCGCGGCTGCCGTCCGCGGTGGGCAGGACGATGGCCACGTCCTCGTGCGCCGTCAGCCGGACGTGGTTTCCCGCCTCCGCCATGTGCGCGTTCGCCCGCTCGATGGCCTTCCTGGTGGCGTAGACCTGCTGGTTGAAGCCCAGTTCCCCGTTCTCACCGCTCTGGACGGCGAGTGTCCGGTCCCCCGAGAAACGCAGGGTGGGACGTTCGTCCGTCGGGGTCTCGGTGTAGCCCTGGCTGGGCAGGTAGAGCGCGGCCCTCCGGGACGCCGACCGTCCGAGGGGATGGGCGACGCTCAGGACGGGGTTGTCCGGCTGCCGGAACAGCACACCGCCACCGTCGCCGCTGGTGTCGATGACCTCGTAGTCGCGCGTCACCAGCGGCCCGGGCCGGCGCGGCTCCTGGGGCGCGGCGGGCCGGGTCTCGCCACCGATGCGCCCCCTCACCCGCCGCAGGGCGCGCTGCGGCCCCGGTTCGGCCGCGGCGATGATGCGCGCGTCCAGCACGGGCGGCCGACTCCGCGCGGGGCGTGAACCCTCCGCCAGGGGCAGGCCGCCGCGCGGCCCGGCGCCGCCGCGTGACACCGGCTCCCCGCGGCGGTCCCTGGACGGGTCGTCCGCGTTGAACGTGTCCGTTTCGGAGGTCGTCGCGGTGCGCGCGGCACCAGGCGCCGGGGCTGCGGGACGGCCGCGCTGCCAGTGGTGCTTCTGCCCGGGGGCCGCCGTCACCACCATGACGCGGGTACCGGTCAGGGGATCGTCGTGCACGGTGACCGGGCCACGGGACGAGACGGTGGTGCGCGCGGTCGCCGCCCGGCTGTTGAGGGACTTCGGCAGGCTGCGGCTCCCGCTGCCGGCGTGGGACTTGATCACCGCGATCTCGGCGTCCGGGGGCCTGACGGTCAGCCACGGGTCGTGGACGAGCAGTTCGGCGATCTCGTCGTGCGGCACCCGGCGGCGTGAGCCGTCCGGCCAGGGCATGTCGATGTGGCCGTCGCCGCCGTCGGCCAGGACGAAGAACGGGAGCCGCGCCCTGGGCACATCGGAGGTGCCGTCGACGTTCCACGGCGTGTACCGCGGGGTGCGGGCCTCGAAGGCCCCTTCGAGTGTGCCGTCCGGGGACTCCAGGTAGTACGCCACCTCGAGCGGCTTGGTGGAGCGCTGACCGGTCCAGTCGCGGCCCCTCGCCTCGCTACCGGGGGTGCGGATCAGCGTGTCGTCGGAGAGCGCTCCGTTCAGCTGGAGGTGGTGGGCGGCGAGGGCGGTGGGGTTGTGGACATCACGGCCCGCGGCCGACGCCGCCGCGATCAGCCACACCAGTTCCGCGTGGCGCGCCCTGTCGAGCGGCCCCGCCCCGTCGCCGAGGTGCAGGACCTTGGCCGCCAGCGCCGCCACATCGGGGGTGTCGGAGAGCACTTCATGGGCCTCGATCACCGCCCACAGCAGCCGTTCCCGGTCCGCGTCGGTCACCTGGTCCGGGGAGTTCAGGTGGAGGACCTCCGCCGCGCGCTCGTTCAGGCTCAGCCGGTCTCCGCCGACCACCCTCCGCAGCAGGTCCACGCCCCCTTCCACCGACGGCATGGACACGAACTCGCTCAGCTCCGTGCCGCGCGGCGCGGACGGCGCGGCGAGAAGCAGCGCCTTGACCTGCTCCGGCGTCGGCTCGGCCGGCCGGCCGCCGGCACGGGGCAGCACCCCGGCATGGCCCAGGGCGGCGCGCCTCAGCAGCTCCATCCGGAACCGCCCGTCGGCACCGCGCCGGCGCATCCGCTCCACCGCGCCGATGCCGCGCAGCAGCCGCCGGTACTCGCCCGCCGGGCCGTCCTTGTCGTTCTCCACCGTGACGCCGAAGGTGATGCGCAGCGCCCGGACCAGCCGCAGGGTCACCTTCCTGACCTCGGCCGGGGCGCGCCCCTCCCCCCTGTGCAGGCCCGCGATCCGGGCGAGCTCGTCCAGCTCGGCGCCGTAAGGCTCGGGCCGGGTCTCGAGCCAGCGGCGCGGCCGGAGCTGCGGGTCGGTGACGATCGAGTGCCGCCCCTGGGAGGCGCGGAATCCGGAGGTCCGATCGGCGCTGAAGTGGGTGCGCCGGGTCCTGTTGGCCACCCGCTGCATGGCCGAGACGGTCTCCAGCGGGTCGGCGGCGGCGGTGTCGCGGCTGAGGTTGCCGACCTCGGGGTAGCCGTCGGCGCGCGCGTCGATCCAGCAGCTCATGGTGACGACCACGTCCTCGGGGCGCAGCCGCCGGATGCTCGGACGCCGCTCCAGGAAGCCCCCCATCTCGTCCCCGTCCACGCTCCAGGACCGGTCACTGTCGTCCGTGAGTTTGAACCGGTTGGGCATCGCGTGCGTGCTCACGAAGTGCGCGTTCCGGCCGGCCCACGGCACCTTCTCCGGCGGACCCACCGGCTGCCCGGTGACAGGGTCGAGGACGATGTACTCATCGGTGTCGGGGAGGATCTCGAAGGTGCCCTCCCGTATCCGCGTGTCCGCGTCGTTGAAGCTCGCGCGGCCGTAGGGGCGCCCGTCGGCCACCATGGTCGTGTGCTTGACGGCGCTGTCCGGGATGAGGTGTCCGTCGGTCGTACGGACGAAGCCCTCCGCCGCGGCGATGTCCTCCTCGTCCAGATCGTCAGGCTCGCTGCCGATCCACCCGCCGACGGGCGGTCCGCCCTTCCCGCGGTCGATCACCACGATCCGGCCGGAGCGTACGGTCACCTCGCCGCTGTGCGCCCAGACCGTCCTGTTGGTCCGGAAGGCCCCGGTACGGGGCAGCAGGAGGCCCCGGTCGCCCGCGCCCGGCACGGCCAGCAGCACCGGAACGTCGGGGTCGAGGCCGAGCAGCTCCGGGTCCCTGACCAGCAGTGCGGCGAACTCCTCCAGCGTCACCCGCACGGGAGCGGAGCCCGGCAGCGAGACCATGATGTGGTCGTGGCCGCCCTCGGCCACCACGACATAGGGGGTTCTGGCCCCGGGCCTGCGCCACCACTCCCCCGTGATGGGCCGGCTGAGGGAGCCGTCGGGGTTCTGGATGAAGTACGACCGCCGGTCGAAGGCGCCGATCGGGCGTCCCGTCAGGTTGCGGCCCATGGTCCTGCCGCCGGTCGAGGTGATGGTGGTGGCCTTGGCGAACACGCCCCGCTTCACCAGGTGTTGGACGCCGAGTTCGGCCAGGCTGCCCGCCCGGTCGGCCGCGATGGCCTCGTCCACCAGCCGGTACAGCTCGCGCCGCTGCTCGCCGCTGACCGGCGCGTCCGGGGCCAGGTGCAGGATCCGGCGGACGAGCGGGTCGGGGTCGAACGGGCCCTCGCGCAGCGCGGGGTCGGGGTCCGTGCGCCGCAGGGTGTCCAGCCGCTCGACCGCCCCCGAGTAGCGTGAGCGGACGATCTCCACCGTCGTCCGGGCGCGCGGCCGCCGGTCCGTGCCGTGCGTCCGCCCCTGGCCGACGGCCTCGATGGGGATGTCGCGGGCGTCGATCCGCCCGGCGGTCGACGGCTCGTTGCGCTGGGCCCGCCGCAGGTAAGTGTGCGCGCTGTCGAAGAGCGCATCAGCCACCGTATCCGCGCGCTCCTGGTCCAGGGTGCCGCTGCCCTGGCCGACGTCCGGCCGTACGGATCCGGTGCCGTCGCGGTGTCCGGTGACCTTCACCTTCGGCGGGGCGAGACCGGCCCGGGCGTCCCGCAGGGCGACCTCGGCCAGTTGGCGGCCCAGTTCATCGACGAGGGCGCCCTGCTGTGTGTCGAGCGCGGAGGAGCGGTCGGCGAAGGAGACATGGGACCGGGGCGGCAGGACCGGCGGCAGCGCATCGCGGAGCGCGGCCGTCGTCGGCGCCGCCGACGACGCCGGGGCGGGGGCCTGGTGGGAACGGGGGGCGTCGCGGTCCGGGGCGTTGGTGTAGTCCCCGGCCGTCGACTGCCGGCGCGGCCGGCCCGGCCGTGTCGCGGGGGACGCCGAGCCCCGGTGGTCGTCGACCGTGATGGTCGCCTCGCGGCCCTTGGCGGGGTCGCCGCCACCGCGGGCCGTCTCGGGCACCTCGGTGATACGGAACCGGTCCGCGGTGAGCAGGGGCGCCTCCAGCCCGCTCTGCAGCCGCTCCAGGTGTTCGGCCAGGCTTTCGCGCACCGCCTTGGCGATGTTCTCGGCCCGGATCTGACCGGTGTTCTTCGCCCCGCTCCCCAGCGAGAAACGGCGGTTGTTGGCGCGCCCGGTGACGGTGATGTCGGGCAGCGGAAGGCCATGGGCGAGGTTCCACAGCCCCACCCGCGCCACGGTCGCCGCCAGCCCATGGATCACGGTCTTCTTCTGTTCCGCGGTCACCTCGTGCTCGCCCTCGGCGAAGGCGACCGTCTTGGGGGTGATCCGGTGGCCGTGGACCACCACCGCCGTGAGCGGGTTGGCCTCCGCCGAGGGGCCGTCCGACAGCAGATCGGCGTTGACCTCGTGAATGGTCTCGCCCTGGCGCTTGCTGAAGACGCGGAAGTACCACTGGTCCTCGTTGCGGATCAGCGGTGCGGCGCGCCGGATGGCGGTCTGGGCGCGGGTGTGCGCCCGGCCCATCCGGTCCAGCGCCGCGGCGTGTTCGGGGCTGCCCTCGGGGTGCGTACGGGCGTCGGCCTCCGCCTGGCCGATGGCGAGCAGCGCCTCCGTCAGCTGGAGATAGGCGCGCAGGTTGGCGAGTTCCCGCTCGCCGGTGCCGTCCGTCTGTGCCTCGTCGACCCTGCGCCGGAGTCCGGCCTCCAGCCGCCGCAGCCCCTCCGGGGTGGTACGGGCCCGGTTCTCCTCGACCATCCCGGACAGCAGGGACCTCATATATCCCTTGCGCGCGTGGTTCTCCAGGGTGACCTGGTACGCGCCGTCCTCGCTGGCCATCACCACCTGCGCGAAGTGGTAGCCGAAGGTGACACCCTCCGCGCCCGGGGGCTTGGCGTAGTTGCGGTCCAGCGCCGGACGGCCCTGCTCGTCCGCGGCCCCGATCGACTGGATCACATAGCCGGAACCGACCGGCGCCCAGGCGTTCCTGTTGGCGCCGATCCGCCGGAGCGCCTCGTCCAGCCGTTCGCGCCGGGGGTCGTCCTCTTTCTCGTAGCTCTGGGCGCTGCCGTACGACTCGCCCGGCAGCGGGCCGCCCATGCCGCCCATGGGGCGGTCGTCCTCGCGCGCCCGGTCCGCGGCCCACCGCGGATTCACCTGCTCCACGTCGGCCGCGCCGTCGGCCACTCCGGAGAGCGCCTGGGCCAGATGGTGGGTGCCGGTCATCTCCCACCCGTCCAGGGCGTTGACCGGCACGGTGGTCACCCCGTCGCCGTCGGGGTCTTCGAACACCATGTGGGAGACGGCCGTCCCGCCGGCGAGCATCTGCGCGAAGTCGCGGCAGATCTCCTCCTCCGAACGGCCGCTGCGGGTCAGGAACTCCGGCTCCACCTTGTACAGCGGCTCGCCCGGAGTGCCGTCCTCCGACGGGAGGACGACGGCCATGTCCTCGCTCGCCTTCAGCCGGACGCCGCGGTCGTAGAGGGCCAGTTGCGCGTTCGAGCGCTCGATGGCCTTGCGGGTCGCGTAGACCTGCTGGGGGTTGCCCTGCGCGCCGTCGTCGTCGCTGCGCAGCGCCAGCGTCCGGTCCGCCGAGATACGCAGCGGGGGGCGGGCGTCGGCGCGGAAGGGGTAGTACCCCTGGGTCGGCAGATACAGCGCGGCGACATCCGGGTCCGGCCCGCCGCCCAGGGGGTAGCAGACGCCCAGGGACTCGCCGGACGGCTGGCTGAAGAGGACGCCGTTCCCGCTGGGGTCGATGACCTCGTAGTCGGTCGTCACCAGCGGCCGGGCCTTGAGCGAGTCCCTGAACGCGGCGTGCCGCGCCTCGTCGGCGGCCCGCCCCGGGCCGGGCGGCGGTCCGCCCGGGCCCCGGGGCGCGCTGGGGCCGGGGGTGGGTGCCTCGTCCTCGTCCGGCTCCTCGTCCTCGGCGAGTACGTCCAGCATGGGCGGGCGGTTGCGGGCGGTACGCGAGCTCTCGCCACGCGAGCTCTCGCCACGCGAGCTCTCGCCACGCGAGCCGTCGCCGCGGGGCGCGCCACCGCGGGCCCTGACGATGTCGCCGGTCTCCAGGGTCTGGGCGATGGCCTGGCCGCGCTGGCGCAGTGTCCGCCGCCACTGATCGGGCGACAGCTCCTGATGCGCCCGCATCACGGTCTCGTCGTCCAGGCTGACGGGTGCGTCGCGCGCCAGCCGCCGCAGGGTCCGTACCTCCGCGACCGCCTCGGACCGCAGCACCGACAGGTCCGCGGCGCTCAGCACCGGGCCGAGGTCCGTGTGACGGCCGCCTTCGTCGAACCGCAGCAGCCGTACGGTGCCATCGGTGGCGGCCAGCAGCAGGTCGACCGGGGCGGCGAGGCTGTCCGCCAGCTCCGCGACCGTCTCCGTCGGATCGCTCCCGAACGCCCCGGCGTCGGCCCGTAGCACCAGCCGGACCCCGCCCAGCGGCTCGCCCGCCACCGAGGGCAGCAGCGCCTCCCCCAGCTCGTCGGCCTCGCGCACCGGAGCGCCCTCTGTCAGCTCCGAGACCCGGAACTCCAGCGTCTTCCGGCCGTCGTCCGGGGCCAGGTGGACGAGGGTGTCCCAGGCGGGCTCCACGGCGCCCTCCGGGGCCGGCGACGCCGGCCGAGAGCGGTCGGACGCCGCGTCCTCCGCCGTCGCGTCGGTGGCCGGTGGCTCGGCGAGCGAGCGCAGGACGTCCAGGTCCAGGGGCCGGCCCTGGTCGGCCGCCTCGGTGGCGGCGTCGGTCAGCGCGCCGATGTGGGCCTCGCTCACCTCGTCCACCGAGCCGAGCCCGAACACCTCCCGGGTGTACGCGGTGATCGCCTCGGCGGCGGTACCGGAGGGGAACCGCGCCATGGCCGGCCCGCTCAGCGAGCGGACCGCCGCCAGCCGCGCCAGGTCCGTCGCCTCCGAGCGGGAATCGGGGCCGAACAACGCGTCGCCGAACAGCGCCCGGGCCGTGCGCACCGTGGCGGTCACCTCGCGGCGCCGCGCCTCCGGGTCGGCGTCGGCGAGCCCCAGGGTGGTGGCCAGCCGGACCACCAGCTCGGCGGGCGGCCCCTGGGGTCCGTTGAACCCGTCCCAGCGCGCCTGGGCGGCATGCCGGGCGAACCGCGCCATGCCCTCCTTGAGGCCCGCCACGATCTCGTCCACGGTGAACCCGCCGAGGAACAGCGAGCGCGAATCCATCAGCACCGCCGGGCGGAACCCCTGTTCCAGCAGGAACTTCTGCATCAGCAGATGGACGTTGACCCGGCTGTTGGCGTCCGTGAACGGCTGGAGGATCTGGAGGGCCCGGGTCACCCGGGCGACGGCCCGCAGCTTCTCGTCGGGCGTGACCGCGACCGCCACCTCGCCGTAGTAGCGGTCCAGCGCGGCCTGCACCACCTGACGGGCCTCGCCCGGGGCGTAGTCGATGGAGATCTGTCCGCCGCGCTGCCCGTGGTGGAAGACCACCCAGGGCTTGGCCATGCCCGGCTCACGCGGCTCGTTCAGGGAGAACACCAGCCTGCGGCCGAGCAGCACGTCGTCCTTGATGTCCGCCGCGACATGGTCGGCGCCGGTGCCACGCATCGTGGTCTTCATCCGGCCGCCCTCGTGGCCCGACCACGTGGTCGCCACGTTCTGCCCCTCGCCCGGCCTGAGATGGCGGGTGGCGATGTTGTGCAGCTCCTCGTACGCGTCGGCGTCGATGCGCGACCAGTCGCGTCCGGTGCCGCCGACGTCCAGGACCTGCTGGTACGCCTCGGTCATGCCCAGCCGATAGCCGGGGTACGTCCGGGTGTCGAGGTGGCCGCCCACGTCCTCGGGGGTCGCCCGGAATGCTTCGGCGTGCACATTGGGGTCGATGAACAGTCGCCACCACGAATCCCGGGGCAGCAGCCGGGACAGCCGCGGGGCCGCCGCGCCCGGCGGGGCCCCCGAGGTGGTGTCCGCGTAGTACTCCCGGATCCGCTCATCGGGGAACCGCCCGCCGATCGCGACGTGTTCCCGCAGCTCCTCCTCCGACAGCGGGGACAGACGGTGGTAGCGGCGCCGGGTGTCCTCGTAGTCGAAGCCCAGCTCGCTGCGGTCCGGATGGTCCTCCTCATGGGCCCACAGCTCGGTCGCCCTGAGGAGTTCATGGAACGTGTGGTGGCGGTCGGCGAGCATCGAGCCGACGTACGCCAGCCGCAACCAGCGCAGGTCCAGGCCCGCGTCCCATTTCTCGTTGGCGTCCTCGGCGGCGTCGAGCAGGCTGTAGACGGTGCCCGAGCTGCCGGTCTTGATCAGGCCGCCGGTGCGCTGGGCGCGCGCGTGCGGGGAGTCCTCCAGGGTCAGCGGGCGGGGGTCCTCGGCCAGCCGCGCCGGGGGTTCGTGGTTGATGCCCGACAGCTCCTCGCCCGGCTTCCAGGTGGCGCCGTCCGAGGTGAACGCCCGCTCGCGGGCGCTGAGCGGCGGCACGATGTACTCCGGGGCACGCCGGTCGAACGGGCCGTCGGACGGGGTGCCGCGCCAGCGACGCTCGTCGTTGATCATGGGCGGCTGGTCGGTCGGTGTGCCCAGCAGCATATGGAAGAGGCCCCGGCGCAGCGCGTTCCACACGAGGGTCGACTGCTCGCGGAAGTTGCCGTCGTGGACGACCTCTTCCAGGGTCTTGGGCTCGACGCCGACCGCGCCGGGCACCTCCTGCTCGTAGGTCCCGAGCAGACCCCGCAGCGCCGGGGGCGTCTTCTCCCATACGAGGCGGGCGAACCGGGAGATCTGCTCGACGACCTGCGGATGCTCCGAGAGGTAGTCGCCGAGCCTGCGCTCGTACGCCTCGGACTCGTGCTGGTAGCGCAGCCATTGGAGGTCCGCGTAGCTCGCGGGGATGAGGGGACGGTGGCCCGGGCCGCTTCCGGGCGGGGGCGGCAGGGGGATGTCCTGGGTGTCCCGCGTCCGGTCCTCGGTGTTCCCGGCCTGGTCTTCGGTGTCCGGCGCTTCGTCCTCGGCGTCACTGACGTGGTCCTCGACGTCGCCGGTCTCGTCCTCTGCGGGGCGCGGGCGGGGGCGGGCCAGGAGGAATTCGTCGCCCCGCTGATAGAGGGTGACGGTGTTCTCGGGAGTGGCCGCGGGGTCGCCGAAGGTGCGGTGGGTGCCGTCCTCGGACACCAGGGTGAGGGTGATCCCCTGCGCCCGCGCGGTCAGTTCGGCGGCCAGCGCGGCGGTGGTGGCGTCCCAGCGGCGGGCCGCGTGCAACTGGACGCGCAGCAGCGCTTCCCCGTTGCGGTCGGCGTTCCGGGTCGCCTGGGGGATCCGGCCGCCGGTGCGGCGCATCTCGCCGCGCAGGGCGTCGCGCCGGGTGGCGTCGAGGCCCAGCGTGAGCCCCGCCACGTCCTCCCAGCGGAACGTCGCCGACGGGTCGAGCCGGGCGCCGTCCGGCAGGGGCTGCGCGGCCACGCGGGTGGCGATGCGGCGCGCCACCTGGGTGGCGGACAGGTCGGCCAGCGGGGTCGCCCCCGGTACGCCCGGTCCCGTGTTCCCGCCCCGCGGGGTGGTCCGGGCGGTGGCCGGGGGCCGGGCCGCCGCCACCGCGGCGTAGAAGCGGTTGCCGTCTCCCTCGGCCTCCACCAGGTCGTACACCCGCCCGTCGGGGCCGGTGAGGGTGCGGTGGTCCTTCGCCGCGTCGAACCGGGACCCGTCCTGGCCATCCTGGCCGTCCTGAGGAGCCGTCCAGGGCGGTGTGGTGTGCGCCGGGCGCTGGGTCCCCGTGGCTGCCACGGGGGCGGGGGCGGTGGTGGTGGCCGGTGCGGGGGCGGGCAGACCGGGTGGCGGGTTCGAGTCGACGGACTCCTCGGGCAGCATCAGCTGGTAGTGGCGGTCGTCGCCCTCGCCACCCAGCCACAGCTGCACGGGGTCCGCGTCGGCGCCGGACCCGTCGGCGGAGAAGCCGTCCGGGGAGAACTGGAGGAAGCTTCCGTCCGGCGTCACCACGCGCACGGGGACGCCGAAGGTGCGCGCCGCGAGCAGCGGCAGCAGGTCGGCGGCGGCGTGGTCCCAGCCGCCCCGCTCCGCCGTGCCGCCGGGCCGCAGCAGCTGGGTGACGGCCAGGGCGAGGCGGGAGCGGGTGCGTACGGGCAGCGAGTCGGGCAGCACGCCGATCGCCTCGAACTCCCGCCGCTCGGCGGTGTCCTCGCCCAGCTCGATCCAGGCGCCGCCGATCTCGTCGTCGGTGAAGGTGTCCGTGGTGTCCGGCGCGAGGACGTCGAGCAGATCCGCGTTGGCGGGGTCGGCCAGCCGGGCGGCCAGCAGCTCCCGCAGGCCGCGTACCAGCGCCGCCCGGCTGGACAGGTCCAGGCCCGCGTCGGCGAGCAGGCCGGGGTCCAGCCGGTGCAGGCCCTCGGCGAGCGCGTGGAAGAAGGCGTCGCCGTCCCTGGGCACATCGAGGAGGGCGAACCGCTCGCCGTCCGGGGCGATGAGCGCCGCCGGGTCCTCGTCGCCGTCCTCCTGGGTGTAGCGCGGCGCGTCCTGGGTGTCGGTGTCCGTGGTGTCCTCGGTGTCCGCGGCGGCGGTCTTGGACGGGTCCGTGAACGTCACCTCGGGCGGCTTGGGCAGCCCGTCGAGCCGGGTGCGACCCTCCTCGGTGGCGTTGAGCCGGTGCCAGCGGGTCAGCCGGTCGGCGGCGGTGCGCACCCGGTGGTATTCGGTGGCCAGCGCCTCGGCGGTCGCCTGGAGTGTGTCGAGGGTGCCCTGCCAGGTCTGCAGGGCCTGCCGGGCCGCGTCCCGGGTGTCGGTGGCCCTGCGCTCCGCGGCCGTCGCGGCCTGGAGCTCCCGCGCGGTCCGCCCGCGCTCGGCGGCCGTGGTCCGCTCGGCCTCGGCCACCCGCTCGGTGGCCGCGGCCCGCAGCTCGGCCGCCCTGGTCTCGGCGGTGGCGAGGTCGCGGAGGGCGTCCGTCAGCGCCTCGCGCTGGAGCTCGGCCCAGCCGTCGTGTTCGGGTGCGGCGTCCGCGGCCGCGCCGCGCTCCCGCTCGACGCGCAGTCGCGCGTCCGCCACCAGCTCACCGGCGGCGCGGTCCGCCTCCACGGCGGCGGCCCTGGCGTCCACCAGCGGCCGCCGCGCCGCCACCTCCGCGTCCCGCGCCTCGGTCAGCTGCCGCTGGAGGTCCCGCAGTTCGCGCTCCGCCCTGGCCAGGGTGTCACGTGGTCCGGAGCCCTGTTGGCGGCGGGTCTCCCAGTACTTCTCGTCGGCCTCGGTCCAGGCCTTGGCCGCCTCCTGGACGGCGTCCCACGCCTTCCCGGCCTCCGCGGGGAAGTTGGTGTCGTCGATCAGGCCGAGTTGGCGGGCCACGTCCTCCCGTACCCAGGCGATGACGGCGGCGTCCGTCTCGAACGCCTGCCGTCCGGCGGAGCCGAAGTGGCCCGGCATGAGCTTGTGGAACGGGGAGGCCACCATCCGGCCGATGGCGCTGTCCCTGATGTGCCGGTGGACGGTGGCGCTGCTGAGCCAGGTGGTGGGGACGGCGAAGAGGAAGGCCCGGTCCTCGCCGTCGTTGACGGAGATCTCCGCCATGAAGTCGCGGTTGTATCCCGCGCCTTCGCCCTGCGATGTGTTCGGGCCGGTGGCCGCGGCGCCCGGCCTGGTCGAGCCGGCGCCTCCCATCGAGGCGGAGACGGCGGCGTCGACGGCCGAGGTCTGGCCCTCCGACCCCGAGGCGGCCACCCCGTCGGCGGTGACGTGGCGCCGGGCGATCTGGAGGTTGGTGCCGGGGGCCACCGTCAGCAGTTGTGCGCCGCCGAAGTGCGGCTTGGAGTAGAGCGCGAGCTGACCGTCCGCCCCGCCGACCAGGCTGTCCTCGGTGAGCCCCGGCACCTGGTAGCCGACCGGCTCGAGGGTGAGCGGGTAGTGGGCGGCGAGCACGATGTTGCCGGTGCCCTCGTCCAGGGTGTGGGCCGAGCCGGTACCGAGGCCGGTCAGGCCGGTGTCCTTGGCCCGTACGAGGACGTCGTCGCCGTCCGTCTTGAAGCCGATGTCGTACGCCTTGGCGAGGGCGAGATAGCTCCCCGCCCGGACCTGCTCGAAGCCGATGACCCCGCGGACCTGGAACCCCTGGGCGGGCATCTCGAACACGCCCTGCGTGCCGTCGAGGAAGGTGACGCGCCGCCAGTCGCCGTCCCCGCGCAGCGACGGGGGCGCCGCCGGCCGCGGGTCGGAGGGGGCGGGAAGGGTGGGCGGCCCGAGGGGGTCGACGGCGGCCGGGGCCGTCCGCGGGCCGGCCGGGTCCGGGCTCATCAGGCTGAGCGGAGTCTGCTTGCGCAGCGTGCCGACGTCCCCCTCCTCCACGACGCGGCGCTTGCCCCGGACATAGCGGGACGCCTGCCGCGCCCGGTGGGTCAGGTGTCTGACACGGCTGTCGGCGGCCGCCGGCGGGGCGGGGTCGGGGGCGTCCTCGACCTCCAGGACGATCCGCAGCCGGTAGGGGGTGTCGTACTCGGCGTAGGGCTCGCTGGTGGCCACCGTCCAGGTCGTCATCGGGCTGGAGGAGTGGCTGGCGGTGAGGGTCTTGCGGCCGGAGCCGGTCTCGCTGTAGCCGGGGCCCGCCGTGGGGGCGTCGGGGTTGTGGGTGTACGCGTTCTCGCCGACCGAAAGACCGAAGTCCGGCCCGCGGGTGCGGCTCAGGCTGGAGCCGGTGGACTCGGTGGCCGCGAGGTTGTCCTCCCAGTCGATGCCGTGTCCGAGCCGGCGGAACTGCGGCGCGCCGGCGATCAGCTGCACCCGCAGCCGCACCTGGCGGCCGCCGATGCGCAGCCCGTCCCAACCCCAGCGCCCGGTCCTGGCGGGCACCGTGGAGCCGGTGCCCTCCATGTCGCCGCGCAGCGCCCGCAGCAGCCGGCCGGAGGCGAGGCGCAGCAGGGCGTTGCGGCCGGTCTCGTCGAGCGACAGACCGCGCAGCGCGCGGTCGAAGGCGTCCAGCACCGCGGCCGCGTTGAGTTCGCCCAGCGGATAGCCGCTCAGCGCGTTGCCCGCCAGCCACGCCTGCGGCGACCAGGTCTGCGCGTCGTAGTGCGGCACCGCGCCCCAGCCGTCGTCGATCAGCCGGAGTTCCACGGCGCTGTACTCGGGGAGCAGCCCGATCCAGCCGCCGGGGACGGCCAGCAGCCGTCCCGAGGCGGCGGCGAGGCCGCGCGGCACCAGCCGGCTGCCCGCGCCGGTCGTGGTGCCGAGCGCGCTGGAGGCCACCGCGATCTCGTGCTCGGCGTTGCCGGACACCAGCACCTGGTGGGTGTTGTCCTGCCGGGAGACCTCGTTGGTGACGGACCGGCTGATGGTGTCGCCCTTGGTCCGGCCGTACGACCAGGGGCTGATGTTCAGCGAGTAGAACCCGGCCGCGCCGCGCTCGCCGCCGTGCGGCTGGAAGGCGGAGAGCCGCCCGCCGAAGAGGAAGCTGTAGGTGACGGTGTTCTTGCCGCCCGACTGCGTGCCGCCGGTGATCTTCAGGGCGGCGGCCATCGGGGCCGGTTCGGACAGCAGCGTCAGCCCCGCCACGGTCATCCGGTGGGCGAGGACGCCGCCGCGGTTGAGATACGGGCCCCTGGCCCACAGCCCGGTGATCCGCCAGCCCGACGGGCTGAGGCTTTGGTCGGCGTTGGCCGTCAGATACGGGGCCTGGAACGGGCGCACCGCCGCGTCATGGGCGGGCGCGCCCTGCTGGGTCAGATGCCACGACCCGCCCGAGGCGCCCCGCAGCGACTCCTCCACGGCCCGGATGAGGGCGGGCTGGCCGAGGACCGCGATGGTGAGCTGGGCGTGGCCCGCGAACGGCTGCTGGGCGCGGCGGGCCGCGCCGTCGAGCGCGGTGTGGTCGGCCTTCGCGAGCGCCAGGGCCTGTGCGTCGTCCAGCGGGGTGCTGTCGATGCCGTCCTCGAAGTCGCGATAGGGGTTGGCCGTGCCCGCCGCGTGCGGGTCGGTGGCGGAGGTGTGCTCGTCGAGGATGCTGAGCAGCACCCGCCCGGTGAGCGGGCCGCCGCCCACGGGGGTGCCGTCGGTGGCGGTGCCGATCACATCGGACGGCTTCTCGCGGAAGACGAAGGGCTGGGTGCCCAGCAGCCCGGCGGAGGCGAAGCCGCGCAGCAGGCCGGGCAGCCGCCAGTAGCCGCCACGGCTGACGGTGACGCCGAGTCGGTAGCTGTACAGATGCGGCGGTCGGGTGCTCGCCACCGCCCGCTCGACGGCGGTGCTGGGCCCGAACACACTGTTCTGGCCGCGGCCGCGGCCCCCGCTCAGCCCGAGGAACAGGCTGCCGGAGTGCTTGGCGAGGCCGAGCGCGGTGGCGGCCGTGGTACGCAGGGTCCCGTTGCCCTCGATGCCTGCTTCCAGGTCGTGGACCACCCCGTGGTCGCTGTCGAGCTTCTCGCCTCCGGGCGCGGAGTGCTTGATCTTCAGCCCGGTCTGGGTGCCCTCGTAGCGGCGGCCGGTCAGCTCGCCGTCCAGCCACAGATAGCGATAGCCGCGCTTGAAGCGCAGCGACTCGCGCAGCGGGATCCGGACGCCGCTGGTGGTCAGCGTCTCCAGGCTGCCGGCCATGGTGTGGTACGAGAGGGTGGTGAGGATCTCCAGGGTGTTGGCGAGCGCCGTCTGGAAGTGGTCGGCGTCGCGCCAGCGGGGGTTGTCCGGGTCGAGCTCGTCGAGCGGCGCGACCAGGTCCGGGTAGGCGCGGGCGGCCTCCCGCAGGATGGCGTCCGCGAAACTGTCGAGCCAGGTGGTGTCGGTGGCGTCGTCGGCGGTGGCGTCGTCGGCCGTGAACTCCTCGACTCTGGCCACCCCCAGCGTGGGCGGCCGGTCGGTGGTCAGATACGCGGGGGCGTACGGCTCGGGCGCGCCGCTGCGCATGCGCAGCCGTGTCCCGTCGTCCCAGCCCGCCAGCCGGCGCGCCTCGGAGCGGGGCATCCGGTCCAGGCTCCAGGTGACGAACACCCGGGCCGTGTGCTCGGGCCCCGGGGTGGTGTCCCCGGTGCGGTCGCGGCCGGCGCGCCGCACCACGACGGCCTTCTCGACGAGATAGAGGCCGACGGGGGTGTTCTTGGCCTCGCCCTCGGTCTTGACCGCGCCGGACCCGCCGGTGTTCATGGCGCGGGTGGACCGGTGGCCGTACCGGGCGGCGAAGCCGAGCAGGAAGCGCAGATTCAGCTGGTCCCCGTTGAGACCGAGCCAGTTGAAGGCCGGTCCCACCGAGCCGTTGATCTCCTGGCCGGTGGCGATGGAGAGGTTGCGCTCGTTGGTGAGCGTGAGCGCGGTGACGTCCTTGAGGGCGGAGGCGGTCGTCTCGTCGACGAGGATGGCGCGGCGTGGCAGGACCTGCACCGTGAAGACGCCGAGTGGCGTGCGGAGCTTGTCGTCGGCGAACAGCGGGGCGGTGGTCATCCGGCCGGTGCCGAGGACCCGGGACATCCGCTGGAAGTTGCGGGACGAGATGAACGCGTCCAGCTCGCGGTGGGCCGAGGAGCCGGGGCGGGCCCCGATCTGCCCGGCGGCCCAGTCCCTGACATGGATGAGGGGGCCGAAGTCCTCGGTGGTGACGAGCCGGTGGTGCGGCCGGCCCTGGTAGCCGATCAGGCGCGGGATGCGGCCCGGCTTGGACTCGGTCACCGCGCTGTCCGAGAGCCGCAGGGACAGCCCGCCGCGCATCCCGAAGCCGAACGTCGCCGGGGTCCGGCCGCCGTCCTCCGTCACGGGCCGGCCCTGCTCATCGGTGACGGTGAACTCGTAGTAGGCGTCGTCGAGGTAGCGGTGCGAGGTGTCGGTGCTGCTCGTCTTGGACTGGCTGGTGGCCTGGGAGGTGAGGGTGTAACCGACGGCGTGGGTGCGGGCGAAGCGCAGGCCGACCCGGCCGAAGACGTCCAGCGGCTTGGTCAGCGGCCACAGCGGGACGAACGGGTTGAGGGCGTAGCTGGTGCTCTGGGTGGGGGTGCGTCCCGTGGTGCGCTGGGTCCGCGCCGTCGACTCGATCTTCCGCGGTCCGTCGGAGGTGTCGGCGAAACGCTCCCAGCCGCCGTAGTGGCGCACCGCGAGATGCAGCACCCGGACCCGGCCCTTCTCGTCGGTGTAGGTGAACTCGCGCCCGTCGCCGCTGAGTCCGCTCAGGTCCTCGCGGAGCGCCGTCGCCACCTCGGCGAGCAGGCCGGTGTCGCGCGGGGCGCCGGAGCGGGGCTTGCCGGGCCGGGCGCCCGGCCTGGCCCGCAGCTCGCGATCGAGCTCCTTCAGCGCCTGATCGGTGCCGCGCAGGGTGAAGTCCTTGGTGCCGAAGGCGGCCGACCGCGCCAGCACCTCCTCGGGCAGGTCGGCCATCAGCTGCCGGATGCCGTCGAGGGGGGCGGGCATCCGGCTGCCGTCGGTGAACCGGGCGCCTTCGCGCTCCAGCGGGGCGGGCGGCAGCCCGCGGTCGAGGCGGGGCGGGCGGCGGCGGTCGAGGTGGTGCTCGATGCTGAGCGGGTCCTTGGGAGTTGTCGTCTCCGGCGTGTCCGTACCGGTCTCGGGGGTCTCGGTACCGTCTCCGTCCTGGTCTCCGTTCCGCTCCTGCTGGTCCTGGGTGGTGGTCTGCGGCGGAGGGGGCGTCCGCCCGTCGGTCCCGAGGGTGTCCACGGTGGCCGGAGCGGTGGGCGCGGGGTCGGGCGCGGGCGCGGGGACGTGCGGCTGGGGCCGGTGGGTGTTCTCGGCCTGGTCCCACAGCCCGCGGAACCCCTCGTACAGGTTGTTCTCGGCCTCGGGACGGCTCGTGCCGTACAGCCGCTCCAGCAGGGGCAACAGCCGCTCCCGCTTGGGCCGTCCCCGCTCGTACTCCCGCACCCACTGGGCCCCGTTGTTGCGGCGCTGCCCGGTGTACGGGTCGGTGCCCTCGTTGGTCCCGAGGTAGGCGTTGGTCAGCTGGGCGAAGAACTCGTACTCGTCCCGGGCGGAGTAGTTCAGCACCGGCTGCCCCGCCAGGTCCCTGGCCACTCCGTCCGGCCACTGCGGCGGGGGGACCTTGGAGCCCGGCAGCTGCGACCGCCGCTCCCGGTTGCGCTTGGCGTAGAAGGCGTCCCGGATGCGCTTGCGGTCCTTGTCGGAGAGCCCGTGCTGATGGATGGCGTGCGCGAACTCGTGCGTGGTGGTGGAGTACCCCTTGGCGTAGATGTGCTCGTCGCCGATGGTGCTCTCTTTGCCGAGAAGGTTCTCCTCAGTCACCGCTGTCGTGCGGCCGCCCTTGCCGCGCACGGTGTCCCAGACCCGCCCGTCCGGGCCGACCGGCTTGCCCCGCAGATGGCGGAACGGGGCGAGCGAGGTCATCGCCTCGTCCTTGGGCACCACCACGACCCGCGCACGGGCCCTCAGCAGGGTGGCCGCCACCTTGCGGTTGCTCAGCATCGGCGTGAGCCGGCCGAGCACCTCGCGCCGTGCCGCGTCGGGCTGGTTCACCCCCTCCGGCACCTGGATCAGCAGCCGCGCGGCCGTCGCGGCGAACTCCGGCGCGGGCAGCCCGGCCTCCAGCGCGTCGATCAGCGCCGGGTCCGACGCCAGTTTCTCGCGGTCGGCCGACGACAGCAGCGCCAGCTCCTTCGCGCGCTCCGCCGCCGGCATGCCCGGCAGCCGGGCGGCAAGGTCCGCCACGCGGTCCGGGGAGGCCGGGGACGGGGCGGGCCGCCGCGCCCGCGGCCGCTGCCCCGTCGGGTCGGCGGCCGGGGACGGGGCCGAGGTGCCGGGGGGCGGCGGCAGGGGGCGCGCGTCGAGCGCGCCCTGCGAGCCCTGGGCGGAGAAGCCGAGATACGAGCCGATGGCCTCCAGGTCCAGCGGGTCGAAGCCGCGCTGGGCCGGGGTGTTCTTGATGCCGAAGGCGGCGAGCGACTCGGTCTTCAGCCGCGCGCGGGACCCCGTGTTCGCGCTGTCGAGGTCGGACCACCACGGGACGGGCGCCTCGTTGCCGGTCACCTCGGCGTTCTTGACCACCCACTGCCCGGCGAGGGTCGGCACCTTGTTGACGGTGATCCGCTGATAGCCGATCTTCGGGTCGTGCCAGGCCTTCATCCGCTTGGCCTGGTGGTTCCCGGACTCCTCCAGGTAGCGCACCTGATGTCCGATCAGGGCGTAGCCCTCCAGGTTGCCGCTGCGGAAACCAAGGTGCTTCAGGTTGCCGCCGGAGGCCTGGGAGAGGTGGTCGAAGACCTGGAACTGGACCTCGCGCGTCTCGTCGGGGAACGCCTGCCGCCAGTCGTCCGTCTTCCAGAACTCCGTGAGGTCGTGGACGTTGTCATAGCCGTCGGCGAGCCGCTTCAGCGCGCCGCTCTGCGCGCTGTCGCCCGCGATGATCACATTCGTGCCCGGTGGCAGATGGTCGATGATCTGCCGCAGCCCGGTCGTGCCGCTGTCGTGCTGGGGGTGCGCGTCGCCCTCCTGACGGCTGCCCAGCCGCGACCACAGCACCACATGCGGGCCGCCCTCCGGCACTCCGCGGGCCGCGAGGAAGCGCCGCACCCGCTCGGTGTGGTGGTTGTCCAGGCCCCAGGCGCCACGGATCTTCGCCCGCGAGCGCCCCTGGCCGTCCCATACCTGCGCCACCTCGCTCGTGGCGTACTTCGTCGGCTTCTGGAACCGGGTGCTGCGCAGCCCCGCCGGCACGGGCGGGCTCATCGCGTCGTAGGGCAGGGCCTCGTAGCCGTTGGCGGTCTGTGTGTACAGCTGGTGCGGGTCGTCGGTGTGGAGGGTGTGGAGCCGGTCCTCCTGTGCGCGCAGCTCGGCGTCGCGCCGGGCGGTGAGCCGGTCCCGCTCCTGTGCGCGCTCGCTCGGCGACAGCCCGGTGTTCGCCTCGAGTTCGGCCATCGCCCGGGCGTGGCGGGCGTGCACCGGGGCGGTGAGGGTCTTCCGGAGGAACGGCCCGACCTGGTCGCGGGTGCGCGGTCCGGTCACCACGCCGACGTGCAGCTTCGGGTTGAGCGAGAGGGCGGTGGCCAGGCCGAACATGTCGCCGGTGAAGTTGCCCGCCGTCAGGACCAGGGCGCGGTGCGGGCCGGACCCGGCCCGGAAGCTGTCGGCGAGGTCGGTGAGGGTGGTGCGCAGCCGTTGGACGTCCTCCGGGGTGGCGCCGAACTCACGCCACTGGGCCTCCAGGGCCTCGCGCGCGGCCCTGGTCCCCATCAGCCCGTTCAGCACGTCGATGAACTGGCTCGTCACATCCGCCTTCGCCTGGGCCGGCCGCTGGGCGGCGTACTCCGAGCCCCGCCGCCGCACCAGCTCGTCGGCGAGCGCCGCGTCCAGGCCCGGGTGCCCGCCCAGCGCCCACAGCAGGTCGAACAGGTCCGAGCCGCGCTTGTGCCGGTCCGGCCGCGCGGCCAGCGCGTACGCCGTGTCGACCAGGGAGTCGACGAGGGACGGGACGGCGATGCCGTCGGCCTCGTCCGTGTCGCGGTACGGGTCGGTGCTCGGGCCGATGGTGATGTCGACGCCGTTGATCCGTCCGCTGAGCGCGCGGGGGTCGCGCCCGTCCTGCCGCAGGACGCCCAGCGGGGCGCCGGGCGGGCTCGGGAAGTGCTCGGCCAGGGCCCGGTTGAGCAGGTCCTCGTGGAGCCGCACATCCGGGGTGGCGAGCCGGAAGTCCAGGCCCGCGAGGGGGCGCGGACTGCCGAAGCGCAGATTGGCCTGGGCGCCGCCGGTGAGCACGACGGGCCCCTGGACGTCCCGCGTCCGCCCGTCGCCCGGGAACAGCCCGTTGATGAGCGCGGCCACGTCGCGGCCCACCGTGAGCGCCCGCGCGTTGGCCTCCGGCGTGGTCGCCGGGTCGTACGGGGGACGCGGCGGGCCGGCCGGCCCGGACGCGGGGGCGGTGGCCGACTGCGCCGACTCGATGCGGATCTCCCGGCTGACGGTTCCGCGGTGGCCGTCGGCGTTGAAGGAGAGCAGCACCTTGTGGGTGGCCCCCGCCGTGAGCTTGGCCTTGGGCTTGGGCACGGTGAAATCGCCCGCCCGGTCCGTGGCGCCGAGCCGCTCCAGGACCGCGGTCATCAGCTGCGGCGCGGTCACGCTGGCGCCGTCCACCGTGATGGTGAGTGGCCCGCCACCGGGGCCCTGGCGCTCGACCGCCCGGTCCCACAGCTCCTTGATGTCCTCGACGTCCTTGGGCGCCGCGGTGACCCCGACGTTCGCCTGGGACGGCGGATGCGCCGGTCGCAGCTGGGCGGGCGGCAGCAGATCGGCCGGGTCGCCGGAGGTGGTGGTCGGCAGGGGCCGGGCCGAGACCGGGTGGTCGGGCACGGCGGGACCGGAGTCGGCGGCGTCCTCGATGGTCCGCAGGTAGTGCGCCGGCACGGCGCGGTCGGGCAGCGTGTTCGGATCGGCCATGATCCCGACGCTGTCGACCGAGCCGTTCTCGATGCGGCGGAAGAGCGAGGAGGGGTCGCGCGACCGGTCCCCCAGACCGGCGAAGTGCATCAGCTCATGCAGCGACCGGGCGTCGTTCTTGCGGCGGCGCACCGCGTTCTCCTCCGGCCCGAGAGACGGGTCGTCGGAGTACAGCCGGAAAGAGAACTGGTCGAACTCGGTGGGGTCGGCGGTCGAGCTGAGCTCGATGGCCTCCGGGTGGTCGGGCGCGTGGACGAAGTTCACGTCGATGTGGAGCTGGTCGCCCGAGCGCGGCAGCGTCAGCCCGTGGTTGATGTGGGTGTCCAGCAGTTCGCGCATCCGGCCCTCGAAGCCGGGGAGCCGGTCGGCGGGGAACCCTTCGCCGAACCGCACCGGCAGATTCAGCGTCAGGTTGCGCACCCAGCGGCCGTCGTCGGCCTGGACCCGCCGGATCCACGCACGGATGACGGTGTCGCGCCCGCCCAGCGTCTGCGGCCCGCGGCCCGGACCCTCAGCCAGCGGGTCGGCGGCCGGGTCGTAGCGCTCGGTCCACAGGGGCGCCGAGGGCGCCCCCTCCCGCCGGGGGCGCCACTGCTCGGGGCGCACCGGGTCGACGACGGGCTCCACCATCACCGGCTTGCGCGGAGCGGGGTCGACCGGCGACGAGGAGGCCGTGGCCAGGACCGTCGGCTCGGGCACGGGGGCCGGGTCGGTGTCGACGGTCTCGGTGAGGGCGGCGGGGCCGTCGGCCTCGGTGAGGGTGCTGGTGGGTGTCGTGGACGTCGTGGCGATGGCCACGGGCGGGGTGGGCTGGGTGTGGTCGGCCACGGAGGGGGTGGGCGGCGGCGCCTGGTCGGCCACGGCCGGGCCGGTGTCGGTCAGGTCCTCGACGGTCTGGAGGTGGTCAGGGCGTACGGCGGGGCCTGGCAGCGCGTCCGGATCCACGTCGAGGCCGGCGTAGCGCAGTACCTGGCGCAGCGCGGTCCCGTCGTTGCGGAGCTGGCGCCGGGCGCGCTCGGGTCCGCCGAGTGACGGGTCATCCGGGGACATCCGGACGTGGCGCTGATCGGACGGGGCGGGGTTGGCCGTCTCGGTCAGCTCGATGGCCTCGGCGTTGCCGGGGTCGTGGACGAGGTTCAGGTCGATGTACAGCTGGTCGCCGGAGCGCGGCAGTGGCAGGCCGTGGTTGACCTGGGTGTCCAGCAGTCCGCGCATCCGCTCCTGGAACTCCTGGAGCCGGTCGGCGGAGAACCCGTCGCCGAACCGCACCGGGAGGTCCAGGGTCAGGTTGCGCACCCAGCGGCCGTCGTCGGCCTGGACGCGCTGGACCGTGGTGCGGACGACCGTCGGGTCCTGGGCGGGCTGGGTCACCGGGCCGCCGTGACCCTGTTCCTGGCTCTGGTCCTGGTCCTGGTCCTGGTCCTGCGTCTGGTCGTCGGCGGCGGGCCGGATCTCGGTGTGTATCTCGGTCGGGGACCCCTGCTGCCGCCCGCGCCACTGCTCGGGGCGTACCGGATCCCGGACCGGGTCCGCAGCCGCCGGGTTGTCGTCGCTGTCCTGGGTGATGGTGTCCGGGGCGGGGGTCGTGTCCGGCGTGTCGTCGGGGGTCGCGTCGAACCCGTCTCCGTACAGGTCCGTGTCGCGGCCGCGTGGCGAGGCGTACGGCGTCGTCGAGGGGGTCGGGGTGGGCGTGGCGGACGGTGTGCCCGGGGGCACGAGCGCGGTGGGGCCGGCCGACGCGGGATCCGGGAGCGGGTTGCTGTCGGCTGTGGTGTCCCGCCGCGGGGTGTTCGACGACAGCGGCAGCGGGTCGGGGGCCCCGGCCTTGGGAATGGTCAGCGGCACGGCGCCCGGGGCGGTGCCTGGGTCGGTGCCCTCGTATGCGTCCCAGTCGGTGATGTCCGAGTACGCGTCCGAGTTCGAGGTCGAGTTCGAGGTCGAACTCAGAATCGAGTCCGTGTCGCTGTCGGAGTACGGGGCGTTCTCCGGGTCGAAGTCCGGGTAGAGATCCGGGACGTCGCCCGCCGGGATGTCGACGTCGTTGTTGTGGACGATCGGAGGGGTGACCGTCGTGTGCACGGGTGTGGGGGGTGGCGTCGTGATCGGGGGCGGCGTCGGGGTGTGGGAGGTCGGGGTGTCGTTGGTGACCGTGTCGACGGTGGCCGGCCCGCCGGAGCCGGTGCCACCACCGCCCCCGCCCAGGACGGAGTTGGGCCCCGGTCGGTCGTTGAACAGCATGATGCTGAAGAGATTGCCGCCGATGAACTTGGTGTTCAGGCCCTTGCCGAGGTAGCCGAGTCCGCTGCCGATGATGTGCTCGGAGGCGCCGCCGAGACCACCGCTCACGATGGTCATGGGGTCGAACTTCCAGTTGCCTTCGAAGAGGCCGTTGATCAGGAACTCGGCGAACGCCTCTCCGACGCCCTCGCTTCCGAAGCTGTTGAAGAGCTCCGCGCCGAAGTTCCCCCACTTGTTGTCGCCGAAGTTGTTGAAGATGTTCTTGAAGAGGGGCCCGAGTACCGAAGAGAGGCCGCTGATGAAGAACCCGGCCAGGGCACCGAAGGCGGCGGACTTGCCGATGTTGCCCCAGTCGATCCCGTCGGGGCGGCGATCTCCCTTGTTCAGGCCCAGCATCGCCATCCGTACCGCGAAGGTCGTGAAAGCCTCCTGAAGTGCCTCGCTGAACGTGGGCGCCAGATGGGTCATCCGCAGCAGCCGGTCCAGGATGATCAGCACCGCCAGACGGCTTCTGGTCCTCGCCAGGACGGCGTCGCCGAAGGACAGCCCGCCGGTGAAGAACGCCATGGCGGCGATGAAGGCCAGCTCGATGATCAGTTGGATGATCTCGGCAATGACCTCCCACTTGCTCTCCATGATGTTTCTGGAGTGCCCGACCTGCCCCTTGCTGATCTCCCTCAGGTTGTCGGCGAACTCCCCCATGGCGTCCTGGCCACCGGCGCCGGTGAGCATCGCCATCGCCTGCTTGTAGACGTCGGCCACCTGCGTCGGCAGCGCGCCGTCGACCCGGTTGACCGAGTCCATGATGCGATCGCGCAGGTCAAGCAGCGCCTGCGCGTACTCGTCGAACGGCATGCTGCTGCCATAGGCCATGTCCGAGGACGCCTGCGGCGGCTCGAGGCCCAGGGCGAACAGCATCTTGCGGACGTCATCGGGAAATTCGATGGAGTCCTCGGGGACGGAGCCTCCCCGGTCGGCACCGCTCAATGTTTTCCGCCGCCGCCTTGGGTGCCGTCCCCGCCCACGGAGTTCACGGCCTGCCGCAGTTCGTCCACGCTGTCCAAGGCGAAGGACTCCGCCCCCCGGACCTCCTGGAGTTCCTGGAGGCGGCCCTCGACCACGCCGATGACGGCGTCGGAGATGGCGAAGAAGGTGTCGCTGACGCCCTCGACGGTCTTCTCGTACTGGGGGCCGTACCCCTCGGCGACTTCGTCGTCGATCCCGTACCACCGCCGCGTGGGTTGCAGGGCCGAGGTGAATCCGCTCGGGAGCTCCCTCGCCTGCTTGGCGATGGCTCGGATCTCATCCATCATGGCGATCAGCCGGGCCGGGTCGGCCTCGTACCGCTCGCCGCCGTAACCGTAACTCACCGTGGCCTACCTCCGGTCCCCGTCCTCGTGGATCTCGTCTCTCAGCCGGTCGCTGGAACGGGTATGCGCGGCCCGGCCCTTCGAGGCGGTGTCCGCGAGCGGTGCGAAGATCTCGTCCCATTCGATGCCGACACCGTCGAGGCGCGGGGCGCCGCTCACACTGTCGGACAGCGGCCGGAAGGTGTCCATGACCGTCTGGGCCATCTGCGCCTGGGCCTGGGTCACCGCCTCCAGCACCGAGGCCGCGAGCTGCGCGGCAGCCATGGTGCGGTACCTGCCGTCGAGGAACTTCACATCGGCGAGCTGTCCCTGCGCGCCGACGGTCGCCTCGACCGCGCGGTCCCGCGAGCGCACGGTGACGGAGGCCGTCCTGAGCTGCGCCTTGGCCTGCGCCACGGCCTGCTGGGTCCGCTCCATGTCAGCCATGGCCCGGGCCAGCTGATCCTTGATCGATTCCCTGTCCATCGCTACGCCTTCCTCGCCGCTCTCAACGCCCGATGACGGCTGGAGCGCCGCCCTCGTCCGTGCCCCAGACGTCCTCGTCCTCCTCCAGCCACGCCGCCCGTTCGCGGTCGGAGCTCTGGGTCTGCGGCTGGCCGCCGCCCATGCCGCCGCCCATCGGCGGGGCGAAGGGCATGCCACCGGCGGTGGACATCCCGCCGCCGCGCGCGGCGACGATCTCCTCTTCCTGGTAGCTCGAACCGGACGGCCGGGAGCCGCCGAGGCGCCGCACGATCGGCTGGGTGGGGTCGTCGTACACCCCGCGGACCCGCTCGGTGTCGCCGGAACCGGCGCCGCCGCTCATGGACCCGTTCATCCGGGTGCCGGGGGGCAGCATCGGCATGCCGCCACCGGACGAGCTGCCGTCCGCACCATATCCGTTGCCGGACGGCGTGCTGTTGTACGGGGTGGAGTCGTACAGGTCGTCCTCATAGCCGCCGCCGTACAGGCCGTCGTACGAGGAAGAGCTCGACGGCGAGTGGAGGTTGGAGGAGCTGCCGAGGTTGCTCGGCAGGGTCTCGCCCGACTCGATCGGGGTGGTGGTCGTGGTCCCGTCGGGCTGGCGGTTGGTGATCAGCCCCTGCTCCGGGTCGATCCGGGTGCTGCTGCCGTCGGGGAACTCGGTGTTGAGGGTCCCGTCCCGCTCCAGGGTCGTGATGCTGCCGTCGCTGTTGGTGATCGAGTCACCGGGGCGCAGCGTGTCGAAGTCCGTCGAACCGTCCGGCAGGACCGTGGAGATGTCGCCGCCCGGCACATCGATCGTCCGTGAGGTGCCGTCCGGGTACTCCAGGGTGACCGTGCGGTCGGGGTTGAGGGTCGTGGTGCCGCTGGTGCGGTCGAGCGAGGGGCTCTGGCCGCCGTAGTCGTCGGGCAGGTCGGAGGGCAGGTCCGGGCTTTCGTACCGCCCGGGGCTCCCGCCGCCGAGCTCCCGGGTCTGGCGCTCGTAGCGCTTCTCCGCATCGGCCTGGCGCTGTTCCTGTTCGCGCTCCAGCTTCTCCTGTTTGGCCTCGGCCTCCTTCTGTTTCTGCTCCTGCTTCGCCTCCTGCTCCGCCTGCTTGGCTTCCTGCTCCGCCTGTTTGGCCTCGGCCTTGGCCTCCTGCTCGGCCTGCTTGGCTTCGGCTTCCTTCTCCTTCTGCTCCTGCTTGGCCTCCTGCTCCTTCTGCTTGGCTTCGTATTCGCTCTCGGTCTGAATGCGCTTCTGTTCCTGCTCCTCCTGTCTGGCTTCCGCCTCCTTCTCCTTTTCGGCCTGCTTGGCCTCCTGCTCGGCCTGCTTGGCCTCGGCCTCCTTCTCCTTCTGCTCCTGTTTCGCTTCCTGCTCGGCCTGCTTCTCTTCCGCCTTGCGCTCCTGCTCGGCCTGCTTCTCCTCCTGCTCCTTTTCCTTCTCGGCCTGCTTGGCCTCCTGTTCCGCCTGCTTCTTCTCCTGCTCCTTCTTCTGCTGCTCGCGTTCCGTGCGTGCCAATGTCGTAGCAGCTTGCTGTTGTGCCTCTTGCTCCTTGTACCGCTCCTCCTGCTTCCGTTCCTGCTCGGCCTGCTTGGCCTCGGCCTCCTTCTCCTTCTGTTCCTGCTTGGCCTCCTGCTCCGCCTGCTTCTCCTCGGCCTTGCGCTCCTGCTCGGCCTGCTTCTCCTCCTGCTCCTTTTCCTTCTCGGCCTGCTTGGCCTCCTGTTCGGCCTGCTTGGCCTCGGCTTCCTTCTCCTTCTGCTCCTGCTTCCTCTCCTGCTCCCGCTGCTTCTCCTCCTGCTCCTTCTCCTTCTGCTCCTGCTTCCTCTCCTGCTCCTTCTCCTTCTCTTCCGCCTTGCGCTCAGCCTCGGCCTGCTTCCTCTCCCACTCCTTCTCCTTCTCCTCGGCCTTGCGCTCGGCCTCCTCCTGCTTCTTCTTCCACTCCTCTTCTTTCCTCTTGTTCTCCTCCTCTTTCCTCTTGTTCTCCTCCTCGATCCGCTTCCTCTCCCTCTCGGCGTCCGCCTTCTCCTTCGCCGCCTGGTCCTTGGCGAACTCCTGGCTCAGGCTGGTGGTCTCCGTGTCGATCTTCTTGGGCAGGTCCTGGTCGTTCACGGAGTTCTGAATGGCGAGGATGGCTGCCTTGCCCGCCTCCCCGAGCACGTCCACGACGGACTGCTGCCACTTCTTGATGGCCTCTTCGCCGATCTTCTTCCAGGTCTCCTTGTCCTCGAGCTGGCCGTAGGTCGGGTGGTCGCCGTGGAAGCCGTCCAGCTTCACCGCGTGGTACGAGTCGTAGGAATCGTATCCGTAGTCCTCGTAGTAACGGACCTTGGTGATGTTGTTCTTCCAGATCCACTCGGAGACATCCAGCAGGATGTCGTGCAGCCAGCGCAGCGGATTTCCGGTGAGCAGCTGCCAGGTGTTCCATTTGTTGTACAGCGAATAGGAGGCGTTGTGGATGTCCTGCCGGTATTTGCGGAGCTCATTGCCGTACTTGGATCCGTTGCCCTGGAGGGGAATCTGCTCGTTGTACGACTTGTAGTTGCGCGCCATCCCGTGGACCATGTCCCGGAAGACCCCGGCGGCCATTCCCTTCCATGACGCCTCCTCCTTGCCGAGGTCGAACTCCCAGTCCCGGAGGTCGTCGTACCGATTCTTGAAGAAGCGCGCGGCCCGGTCGAGGGCTTCGGCCGACCTGTTCAAGGAATCCAGGTCCACCGCGTCCTTCTCGTTGACCCTGAGGCCATACCAGTCGAATCCGGTGGTCTTGCCGTTGTTGATCAGCGACACCAGCGCCATGCCGCCGCCGTAGCTGTAGTGCGACAGGCCGACGTTGCTCCAGGTCGTGTCCTTCGACTGGCCCTCGAAGTCCTTGCCCAGCCCGCTCTTGAACTCGCCGCCCACGACCACTCCGCCGGCCGGGGGGTCGTCCGTGCCGTTGGTGCCGAGCAGGGTGATGCGGGCCTGTTTCATCACGACCTTGGTGCCCGGGGCCGCCCCGCTGATGGGGCCGTGTTTCCCGGAGTAGAACGGGATCACGAAGTCGGTGTTGTTGATGCGCCAGCCGGAGTTCTCGGTACGCCACGACATGTCGTTGACCGCTTCGACGATCGCGTTGGAGGGCTCGCCGTTGTAGTCGGAGAACTCCAGCCGCATCAGCGGGATGTCGTTGTTCCCGAGGAGGCTGTCGAAGAGGTCCGCCCTGGCGGGCAGGACGACGCCCGTCAGCACCCGAACAGCCCTGGCCCACCAGTCGTTGTCGGAGTGGGCGACGGGGACTTTCTTGGACATGGCGCGGGACCTCCGGCGGGCCGGTCAGCGGGGTGGGGGGCGGGCGGGAACGGGGGCGGCGGGACGCTCAGCGGCTAGTCGTCATCGTCGCCGCCACCCTTGCCACCGGCCAGGTCGTCGTCCACGTCCTCGAAGATGTCCAGGAACTCCTGGCCGTCGATGGTGGTCAGATTGCCGCTCTGGGTGGAGAACAGCGTGGAGATGGTGGTCTCCAGGTTGTCCTCGATGTCCCCGAAGAGCTTGGCCTGCTCCTTGTAGATCTCGACGAGGTTCTCCGCCATCGTGGCGAGGCTCTTGTTGAGCTTCGCCACCTGCCCGTCGACTTCGCCCTCCTGGAGCATCCAGCCGAGCGACAGCGGCTTCCCGGCCTGGTAGGAGTCGAAGTCCTCGATGCTGATGTCTTCTTTGCCGATCAGCGAGCCCATCGAGGGACCGAACGTGGGGTCGTCCTCGGTGATCTTGCGGATCTCGTCCTTGAAGGGCAGCACGCGATTGTCGAGGAAACTCTGGAGACCGGCCTTGTCCAAGGTCAGCTTGGTCGTCTTCTCGTTCGGATCCTTGGTGTCCACTCCGGGTCCTTCCCGCTGGGGGTGTGATGGGCGAGCCGGCCGCGGGGGCCGGCCCCGCCGGCGGGCGTCAGCGGCCGATCTTCACCGAGTCCCACATCTGCGTCAGCGACTGCTCGCTGTACTGGTAGTTCTCGGAGACCGAGGTCAGCAGGGCGGAGTGCTTCGTCAGCAGGTCCTCCATCCCCTTGACCGCGTTGTCCCAGGCCTGCTGCTTCTGGGTGTAGACGTCCTTGTCGTCACCGATCCAGGTGTTCTTGAGCTCGTTGAGCTCCATCTCCAGGTTCTCGAGCGTGGTCGCGATGGCCTTCGTCTGCGTGATCATGTCGTCGGCCGCGTTGCTCATGTGCGAGTAGTCGACGTAGATGTAGCCGTCGGTGAAGTCGCTCATTGCCTGTCCTCGTCTCGCCTAGGGTCCGAAGGTTGGTGGGGAAACCGGCGGTCGGATCAGCCGGTCAGGGTGTCGAAGACCGCGTCCGACTGCGAGTAGGCCTGGTTGATGGCCTCGTTCGAGGACCCCTGCTGCTTGCCCTGCTCGACGAGGGTCTGGTTGAGCGTCTCGATCATGTCCTGGACGTTGGTGAGGATGACATCGGCCTTCTCCTCCCATGACGTGACGAGGTCCCGGAAGGCGCCACCGTCACTGCCCTTGTAGTGGGTCATGAGGTTGTTCTTGGTGGACTCGACGTCCTGGCGGCACTTCATGACTCCGCTGAAGGCCATCTCCAGGGCCTGGATGCCGTTCCGTGTCGCGGATTCCTCTGACTGCTGCATGCCGTTGGCAGACATACGCGCCCCTCTCCTCGATCGGCTTCAGGAGGGCGATGCTACGAGGCTCCGTTTGTCTTCTCGTTCGTCTGACTTGTCGTCAGATTGTTTTTCGCTTGTTCGCCCTTGCCGGGGAAACGGCAGCGCGGCGCCGTCACGTTGACCTGGCCGTTCTGCGCCGCCTGCGGATACAGGTCGGGGCCGGAGGGGAGCATCGACAGCATCAGCGAGGGCATCTCCTGCGGGCCCTCGCCCTCGTAGCCGAGCGCCTTGACCGCGTCCTGGTTCGCCAGCCGGTGCTTCACGCCCGAGTCGGTGACCAGGTAGACCGTGCTGCCGACCCGGCCCCCGCCGGCGCCCAGCGCCCGTACGAGAACGCCGCGGCCCGGCGGCACGGTGATCCGGTCCACGGGCAGACACGCGGGGGCCGCGGCCGCGCCCGCGGAGTGCTGGGCCACCGGGCCGAGGTCCGGCTCCTCGACCAGCGTGACCCCGACCCGGGTGCCCTTGCCCTGCGGCGCTACCCGGACGCACGGGGTCTGCTCATCAGACACGGTGACCGCCTTCGGCGGCGAACTCGGGGCCTGGCCGGGGCCCTTGTTCAGCGAGCCCTCCGGCGCGAGATTGCCCTGAAGCGCCTGGGAGGTCACCGGCGAGGCGACCGGAGCCTGGCCCCCGTATGCCTTGGCGCGGGTCTGCGGATCGCCAAGCACCAGCGCCAGCTCGGTCGCGGTGAGCGGCGCGAGGCCCTCCTTCCGCAGCAGGTAGTAGCGGCTGTCGGAGCCCGGGACGTCCAGCGCGAACGCCTGCCCGACCCGGGTGGAGCGGCCGCCCAGCCGCGGCCCGAGGTCGCCGAGCCCGGGGGTCTCCGGCGGTGCGAGGTCGGGGCCCGCGGGCAGCGCGCTCAGAAACCCGGCCGACACCGGCACCGGCTTGGTGGTGGCGTAGCCGAGCGCCTCGGCCGCGCCCGAGTCGCGGTCCAGCCGCAGCCTGCTGCCCTGCCACAGCAGGTAGCGGTTGCGGTCCGGGCCCAGTACAAGCACCCCCTCGCCCTTGCCGAGCGCGTCGCCCGGCGTCTCGGCGCCGACCGCGAGCGTGGTGCCGACCTTGCCGTCGTTCTCCGCCGACGGTGCCGAACACACCTGCCACGGGTCGTCGGACAGGTCACCCGCCTTGGGCAGCGAGTCCGGGGCGCCCTCGATACCGATGGGCGTGCCGAGCGGGGTCCCCTTGAGGGACTTGGAGCCCACCGTGGTGGTCTCCAGGTCGGAGCCGGCGAGCAGCAGCGCCGAGGCGTAGTTGCGCACCGGGCGCAGCCGTCCGTCGAGGTACAGGTAGCGGGCGCCGGTCTGCTTGTCGACGATCAGATTTCCGGCCGAGCGCCAGGAGTCCTTCTGGCCGGGCGAGATGAGGCCGAGGACGAAGGCCCCGGCGCACAGCAGCACGGTGATGATCACGCCGATGGCGACGCCGCGGTTGGTGCGGCCCTGGGGGCTCTCGGGCGCGTCCGGGTCGGAGCGCAGCATGCTGGAGGTCAGCCGGCCCATGAGGAACATATGGGCCTGGACCTGGTCGCGTTTGGTCTGCATGGAGAACTCGTCCTTGGGCGGTCTTGGGCGTTATCCGTTGAGGGAGCGGAGGGCGCCGTAGACGCCGAGCACCCACAGCGACAGGGGCAACATGGCGATCGCCATGGCGGAGTGCAGCAGTTCGGCCGCCCGCCCCCAGTACGGGACCAGCCGCCGCCCCGGCACCGTCCAGGAGGCGATGGCGATGGCGGCGGCGACCGCGAGCAACCCGCCGACCAGCAGGAGCTTGCCGGACGAGCTGTACGAGGTGGCCGCCTCGTAGATCAGCAGGGCGCCGCCCCACAGCGCGGGGACGACCAGCGACAGGCGCTGAAGGGTGTTGCCGAGGCCGCGGCTGTGCAGCAGGAGCAGCACCGACAGGGCGGCCATGGTGAGGATTTCGGGGAGATCCTCGGCGCGCGCGAGGCCCAGCATGCAGCCGGCGCAGATCGCCCCGGCCGCGGCGTACAGGCCGGTCATCCAGCCGTCGGCGATGACGGTGCGGGCGGCCACGGCGGACGGCGAGTGGGGTTCGATGCCCTCCTGGAGCTGCTGGGCGTTGGTGGGCAGCGGGGGCATGCGCAGCCCGGAGAGCCGGAACGACATCGAGGGCACGAACGCCCCGAAGAGCACGGCGGCCAGGGAGACAAGACCGGCGGCGTGGGCGGCCGACAGATCGGCGGTCATCATCAGGACGGCCGCGAGGACGCCCGCGGCGGCGACCGCCACGGCGGCCACGAAGAGCGCGGCGAAGGCGACGACCAGGGCGACGGCCAGCATGGCGCCGCCCGCCGCCGCGGCGCTCGCGGCGAGCAGCCGGGAGCCGAGCACCTCGTACGGGTGCGGTCCGCCGAGGTCGCCGCCGGGCAGCAGCCATCCGGCGAGGGCGCAGTACGGCACGGCGGCGAAGCCGAGCGCCGCGCCCGCCTCGGCGTCGCCGACCGCGCGGCTGGCCGAGGCGGCGCCGCCGAGCAGCAGCGCCGCGGCGGCGGCCGCGGCCAGGGCGCGCAGTTCGGCGGGCGGGCCGGGTATCGCGAGGACGGCGAGCCCGGCGGCGAGGGTGAGGATCAGCGTGCCGAGGAGCAGCCGGCGGCTGATGGTCGCCGTCCAGCCGAAGGGGCGGTCGGCCATGGTGGTGGCGATGCCGTCGACCAGGTCGTCCAGCCGGACCTCGGGCAGGACGTCGGTGCGCGGGCTGAGGTAGAGCGTCTCGCCGTCGAGCACACCGAGGGATTCGAGGCTGCTGTCCTCGGCGAGCGGTTCGCCACCGAGCCGCTGGAGCACCCAGCCCCCGTGTTCCAGACCCTGTTCGGCGAGGTCGTCACCCGCGTACCGCACCAGCGTGGGCAGCAGATCGACGACGGGGACATCGGCCGGGACCGCGAGGTCGATGGAGGTGGCGGGGGCGCGCACGGTGACGCGGCAGAGCCCTGCCGTTGCGCTGTCAGTCATGAGAGTACTCACGCTTCTTCGGGAGACGTGTTCGGGACACGGGGTAAGTCTCCGTGGGGGGTGTGGGGCGTTGGACGTGTGCGCAGGGAGGCTGCACACTACTTGCTGAACCGCCTGCTTCGGTCACGGCCGTCGAAGTGAACCGTGGAATCGGATCGTAGACTCTTCTTCACCGGCCCGGGATTCCTGCCCCCGGCTCGGGTTCACCGCTCCTGCCGTCCGCCGCGGCTGCCCTGATGGCCGGGCCCTGCCTGCCCCGGCCGCGCGTGTCACCGTCCGTTCAACGGTTGTTTTCAGCCCATTGGCAGCATCCCGGCAGCACCCCCGGCCCCGAAGGAGACCACCCGCTTGAGTACCGTCCTGTTCCGCAGGCCCGCGCGTCGGCGCGGCCCGGACATGCCCGAAGGGGAACTGAGCCTCCAGGAGCCGCCCTCGCTCCCGGAAGTGACGCCCGACAGCTCGGCGGTGTGGAACTACCTGCCGATGGCGCTGATGTCGGTGTCCATGATGCTGATGTACATGCGGCCGGGCGGCTCCAAGAGCGGCGCGTTCATCTATCTGGCCCTCGGGATGATGGTGGTCTCCGCGGTCGCCATGATCCTGGGCCAGGTCGTGCGCCGCAACAGCGAGCGCAAGCAGCGGCTCAAGGGCGAGCGGCGGGACTATCTGCGCTATCTGCGGCAGACCCGGAAGAAGGTCCGGGCCGCCGTGGTGGAGCAGCAGCGCGCCCTCCTGTGGCGTCATCCGGAGCCGACCGCGCTGTGGTCGCTGGTGGGCACCACCCGGCTGTGGGAACGGCGCCCGGGCGACCCGGACTTCGGGGAGATACGGGTCGCGGTGGGCGACCAGAAGCTGGGGCTGCGGCTCTCGCCGCTGTCCACCAAGCCGGTGGAGGACCTGGAACCGCTCACCGCGCACGCGCTGCGCAGCTTCATCCGCGCGTACTCCACCGTCCCCGGCCAGCCCATCGCGGTGTATCTGCGGACGTGGGCGCGGGTGCTGTTCCGGGGCGATCCGGCCCGGATCCGGGAGCTGACCCGGGCGATGCTCGCCCAACTGGCCACGCTGCACTCCCCCGAGGACCTGTGGATCACGGTGGTCACGGCGGACGAGCAGCGCGCCGAGTGGGACTGGGTGAAGTGGCTGCCGCACAATCGGCACGCGCAGGAGAGCGACGGCGCCGGCTCCGTACGGATGGTCGTGGCCTCGGTGAACGAGCTGGACGACCTGCTCGGCGGGGAGTTCCAGGAGCGGCCGCCGTTCGACCCGGACGCGATGGCGGGGCGCGAGGAGCCGTACACGGTGATCGTGCTGGACGGTGTCGCGCCGCCCGGCGGACACCGCATGGAGGGGCCCGGCCACCGCAACGCGGTGGTGCTCGACATCACCGGCGAGCTGCCCTGGCGGCCGGGGCGCGCCACGCTGCGGTTCCAGGTGTCCGACGAGACCATGAATCTGGTGCGCACGGACCGCGACCGCAAGGAGCAGTCCACCCCGCTCGGCCGGCCCGACCGGCTGAGCACGACCGTCGCCGCGTCGCTGGCGAAGCATCTGGCCCCGTACCGGATGGGCCTGGCCACGGAGTCGGCCGAGCCGCTGGCCGCCGATGTGGAGCTGACCTCGCTGCTCGGCATCCCGGACCTGTACCGCCATGAGCCGCCCACGCTGTGGGAGCGCCGTACCGGATCCGCCCGGCTGCGGGTGCCGATCGCGGTGGGCTCGGACGGGGTGCCGGTGGAGCTGGACATCAAGGAGTCGGCGCAGGGCGGCACCGGGCCGCACGGCATGCTGATCGGCGCGACCGGCTCGGGCAAGAGCGAGCTGCTGCGCACCCTGGTGCTGGGGCTGGCGCTGACCAACTCCTCCGAGACGCTCAACTTCGTGCTGGTCGACTTCAAGGGTGGCGCGACCTTCCTGGGTCTTGACGAGCTGCCGCACACCTCCGCCGTGATCACGAACCTCGCGGACGAGGTGGCGCTGGTCTCCCGGATGCAGGACGCGCTGCACGGCGAGTTGATGCGCCGTCAGGAGTTGCTGCGGGCGGCGGGCAACTACACCTCGGCCCTGGAGTACGAGAAGGCGCGGGCGGACGGCACGCCGCTGACGCCGCTGCCGAGCCTGTTCGTGGTGGTCGACGAGTTCAGCGAACTGCTCTCCGCGCACCGCGATTTCATGGAGCTGTTCGTGATGATCGGCCGCCTCGGCCGCAGCCTCGGGGTGCATCTGCTGCTCGCCTCGCAGCGCCTGGACGAGGGCCGGATGCACCAGCTGGAGAGCCATCTGTCCTACCGCATCGGCCTGCGCACGTTCTCGGCGATGGAGAGCCGGGGCGTGCTGGGCGTGCCGGACGCGTACGAGCTGCCGCCGACTCCCGGCAGCGGCTTCATCAAGACGGGCGTCGAGGCGCTGACCCGCTTCCGCGCGGCCTATGTCTCGGGCCCGTACCGGCGGCGCAGCGGCTCGGCTCACCAGGCGCGGGTGGCCAGCCAGGTGGTGCCGTGGACGGCGGGCTGGGTGGTGCCGCGGCAGCTGCCCGACCTTCCGGACGAGCCGGAGAAGCCGGACGAGAGCGAGGCCGGGGACGGCGACGCCCTGCTGTCGGTGGCCGTGGACCGGCTGCGGGACGCCGGGCCGCCCGCGCACCAGGTGTGGCTGCCGCCGCTGACCGACCCATCGCCGCTCGACGAGTTGCTGCCGCTGCTCGCACCGCACGCCGAGTACGGGCTGACCACCACGGATCTCACCAGGCGGGGGCGGCTGTCGGTGCCGGTCGGCGTCGTGGACCGGCCCTTCGACCAGCTCCGGGACGAGCTGCGGGTGGACCTGTCCGGGGCCGGTGGCCATGTCGCCGTCGCGGGCGGCCCGCAGAGCGGAAAGTCGACCCTCGTCCGTACGCTGATCACGTCTCTCGCGCTCACCCACACCCCGCGCGAAGTCCAGTTCTACTGCCTGGACTTCGGCGGCGGCACGCTCGCGGGTCTGGTGGGCCTGCCGCATGTCGGCGGGGTCGCGGCCCGGCTGGACCAGGAGCGGGTCGGCCGGGTGATCGCCGAGGTCTCCGCGGTGCTGGCGCACCGGGAGCGGTTCTTCCTGGACAACGGCATCGACTCGATGGCGACGCTGCGGCGCCGCCGGGCGGCCGGGGAGTTCCCAGGGGAGAAGCACGGTGATGTCTTCCTGGTCATCGACGGCTGGTCGACGGTCCGCCAGGAGTACGACCAGCACATCCCCACGTTCAACGCCATCGCCGGCCGGGGCCTCAACTACGGCGTCCACCTGATCGTCACCACCGCCCGCTGGGTCGAGCTGTCCTCGGCGGTCCGGGACCAGGCCGCGACCCGTCTGGAGCTGCGCATGGGCGACCCGATGGACTCGGGGATCGATGTGCGCAAGGCGGCGGGCGTGCCCCGGATCCCGGGGCGTGGCCTCACCCGCGAGTCCAAGCTGCACTATCTGGCGGCGCTGCCGCGCATCGACGGCGTGGCCGGGGCCGATGACCTCGCGGACGGCGTGGCCGGGCTGGTGGCGGCGGTGCGCGAGCACTGGTCGGGCCCGCCCGCTCCCCCGGTGCGGATGCTGCCGACGAAGCTCCCGGCGGCCGAACTGCCGCCCGCCGAGGGTGATCTGCGGGTGCCGCTCGGTCTGGAGGAGGACCGGATGGGCACCGTCTGGCATGACTTCAGCGCCAATCCGCACATGATCGTGGTCGGCGACACGGAGAGCGGCAAGACCAACCTGCTGCGGCTCACGGCGCAGGCGATCATGGCCCGGTACTCCCCCGCCGAGGCCCGGATCATGGTCGTGGACTACCGCCGCGAGCTGGTGGAGGCGGTGCCCGACGAGTACCGGCTGGGTCACGCCGTCTCGCTGGACGCCCTCAAGGAGCTGGTCGGTGGCGCGGCGCGGGCCGTGAAGACCCGGATGCCGGGCCCGGACATCGCCCCGTCCCGGATGCGGCAGTGCGACTGGTGGACCGGGCCGCGGCTGTTCGTCCTGGTCGACGACTACGACATGGTGGGCGGCGGCGGACCGCTGAACCAGCCCTTCGAGGGGCTGACGAACTTCCTCGCGCTGGGCTACGAGGTCGGTCTGCACATGATCGTGGCCCGCGCGGCGGCGGGCGCCGGCCGGGGCCTCAACGACCCGCTGATGCGAAGGCTCCAGGAGGTCAACACCCCCGGAATCCTGCTGTCCTGCCCGCCGACCGAGGGCTATCTCTTCGGCAACGTCAAGGGGCGCATCCTGCCGCCCGGACGGGGGCTGCGGATCGCCCGGCGCAAGAGTGTGCAGATCCAGACGGCCCTGATGGGCCCGGAGGATTCATGACACCGGGCGGCGATCGTGGTGCCGGCGTACGGAGCGCGCTCCGTACGCCGGCACCGCCGTGCCGTGACCCGCTCGCGTGGAGTCCGGTCCTACCCGGCCGGGCGCCAGCCGCGGGCCTTGCCGCGGGGGACGATGAACGCGGCGGCGGCCACCAGCAGGACGACGGCCGCGGCTCCGCCCGCGATCAGCAGGGCCCGTACCCGCGGCGACTTGGGGGCGGCGGGCGGGACATGGGCGGCGGCGGCCTTCGGCTCGGCCCGGGTGCCGTCGCCGAGGACCGCGGTCAGCCCGGCGTAGGTGTCCAGGCGCGGGGCCTCGCCGGGGTAGGCGGCCTCGGTCAGCCGCCGGGAGACCTCGGCGGCGGACAGGTCGGGGTGGTAGGAGCGGATGAGCGCCGCCGCCCCCGCGACATGCGCGGCCGCCAGCGACGACCCCGAACCGATGTAGTGGCCATTTCCCTTGGGCCCGATGCCGACCACCGCGTCGCCGGGGGCGGCCAGGTCCGGGGCGAGGGGGGCCGCCGCCTTCTCCGGGCGGCCGCCGCTCGGCCCGTAGTCCACCACCGACAGCACCTGCGGGACCTGGGCGGGCCAGTAGGCGCGGGCTCGCGGATCGGGGCGCCCGTCGGCGCCCTCGGGGGCGATGTCCGGCGCGGCCGGGGCGATGACCAGCACGTCCTTGGTGGTGGCGTAGGCGACCGCCTGGGTCAACTGGCTTCTGCCCACGGCCAGGGCCTGCCCGGTGTAGATGATGTCCGCGCCCTCGTCCACGGCGGTCCTGATGCCGTCCGCGACCTGCTGGGCGGTGGTGTTGCCACGCGCGTCGGTGGCCCTGACGGCCAGGATGCGGGCCCGTGGCGCGACGCCGACGACCGCGCCCTTGCCGCTGGGGGCCCCGGCGATGAGGCCCGCGGCGAAACTTCCGTGCCCCACGCAGTCGACGCCCGCGTCGCCCGCCTGGGTCACCCGGCCGGAGAGCGCGGGAAGGTCGTCGCCCACGCCCGTGTCCACGACGGCCACGGTCACATCGGCGCCCTTGGACAGCTGCCACGCCCGGGAGAGCTGCAACGCCTGCCATGTCCAGGGCTGCTGCTCGGCGGCCTTGAGCGACGCGGTGGCACAGCTCTCGTCGGGGGCGACGCGGGAGCGGAGCGCGGGCAGGCTGACCGGGTCGTCCTGGTCGGCCTGTGCGGGCGTGGACATCATCAGCGCGGGGAGAGCGGCTGCCGCCGCGAGTGTCACAGAGGCGCGGCGGTAACGATCGCTTCGCATGCCACGCATGATAGGGGAAGCCCGGCCGCCAACACGGTTCGGTCCGGGCACAGTTCACTGCACCATGAATTCAGGAGGTCCGAGCGTGTCACGGCAGGTACTGACGGTCTGCCCGGAACAACCGGAGAGTTTCCGGACGATCGGTGAGGCGCTGGCCACGGCACGCACCGGTGCGGTGATCCATGTCCGGCCCGGCCGTTACGCCGAGAACCTCACCGTCAAGACCCGGGTCACGCTCGTCGCCGAGGGCGAGCCCGGCAGCGTGGAGATCTGCCCGCGCCGCGGCACCGCGCTGACGCTGGTCGCGGACGCGGTGATGCTCACCGATCTGACGCTGCGCGGCGGCAGTGAGGACGTGGCGGTGGTGGACGCGCCGCGCGGGCAGGTGGCCATGGACGGCTGCACGGTGATCGGTTCCGGCTGGACGGCGGTGCTGGCCCGGCAGAGCGGCTCGCTCGCCATGCGGGGCTGCCGGGTCACCAACCGCGAGGGCGCCGCGATCGTGGACACCTCCGAGGTGGCGAGCGTCATCGAGGACTGTGTGCTGGAGAACCTCGGCACCTCCGGCGTCGTGTTCAGCGAGAGCGCCCGCTCGACGGTGCGCGGCTGCCGTATCCGCGACGCCCGCGGCAACGGCATCCTCGCCAACGGCGAGTCGCAGGGCTCCATCGAGTCCTGCGACATCACCGCCACCGACAAGCCCGCCATCGCGCTGGAGGGCAACAGCACCACGTACGTGTCCCGCTGCACCGTCCGTGACACGGCGGTGGGCGTCTATCTCACCAGCGGGTCCCGCCCCATCGTCGAGGACGTCACGGTCTCCGGCACCACCGGCCCCGCCATCGCCCTGTCCGCGGGCGCCGACCCGCTGCTGCGCCGGTGCCGGACACTGCGCACCAAGGGCGCCGGGGTGGTCGTCTCCGAGCGGTCCCGAGGCACCTTCGAGGACTGCGAGTTCACCTCGGTCACCGGCCCGGCGATCCGGGTGACGGGTTCCAGCTCGCCGTCGTTCACGCGCACCACCGTGCGGGACTGTGCCGACGCCGAGGCGGCCGTGCTGCTCACCGAGGAGTCGACCGCCGAGTTCGACCGGCTGGAGGTGATGGACGCGGTCGGCAGCGCGGTCGCCATCCGCTCGCACGCCAACCCGCTGCTGCGCGGCGCCCGGATCACCGCACCCGGCAAGTACGGCTTCGAGGTGGGCGACGACGGGCGCGGACGCCTGGAGTCCTGCACCGTGGAGCGGGCGGGCGGCGGCGGGATACGCGTCGCCGACGGCGGCAACACCCGGATCGACGACTGTGTGCTGCGCTCGTCCTCGGAGACCGGTGTCTCGGTGGGCCGCGACGCCGTCGCGGCCGTGCTCGACTGCCAGATCGACACCTGCGGCGCCTCGGGCGTGGCCGTCGAGGAGGGCGGGGAGCTGACCCTGACCCGGGCGCGGATCACCGGGGCCGGGGCACACGGTGTGCTCCTCGCCGCGGGCTCCCGCGCCGAGCTGCACAGCTGCGAGATCAACGGCAGCGTGGGCGACGGCATCCGGATCGACAGCTCCGAGCCGGTCAGCGTCACCAACTGCACCGTGCGCGACAACCGGGGCGCCGGGCTGACCCAGACCCGGGTGAGCGAGCGCCTGGAGGTGCTGGAGCTGACCAGCGCCGACAACTCCACTCCGGATGTCTGGGGCGCCGAGGTGGCCGCGAACACCACCGCGCGCGCCGCGGGGAAGGACTCCGGCGGCGGCGAGCCCAGGGAGCCGCTGGACGAGCTTGAGGCCCTGATCGGCCTGGAGGGCGTCAAACACCAGGTGCGCACGCTGGTCAATCTCAACCAGCTCTCCCAGCGGCGCCAGCGGCTGGGCATGCCGGTGCCGTCCATGAGCCGCCACCTGGTGTTCGCGGGCCCGCCCGGCACCGGCAAGACCACCGTGGCCCGGCTCTACGGCTCCATCCTCGCCCAGCTGGGCGTGTTGCCGTCCGGCCATCTGGTCGAGGTGTCCCGCGCGGATCTGGTCGCCCAGGTCATCGGCGGCACGGCCATCAAGACCACGGAGGCGTTCAACGAGGCCCTCGGCGGTGTGCTGTTCATCGACGAGGCCTACACCCTCACCCCCGAGGGCGCCAGCTCCAACGACTTCGGGCGCGAGGCCGTGGACACCCTGCTGAAGCTGATGGAGGACCACCGGGAGGACGTCGTGGTCATCGCCGCCGGCTACTCGGCGGAGATGTCCTCCTTCCTGGAGTCGAACCCGGGCCTGGCCTCGCGCTTCACCCGCACCATCGAGTTCACCAACTACTCCGTCACGGACCTGGTGACCATCACCGCGAGCATGTGCGCCTCCCACCAGTACGAACTGGGCCCCGGCACCACCGAGGCGCTGGCCGTGCACTACGAACGGATGCCGCGCGACGCCACCTTCGGCAACGGCCGGGCCGCCCGCCGGGTGTTCGAGGAGATGGTGGACCGCCAGGCCTTCCGCCTCGCCACCATGGCCGAACCCGCCGAGCGGGACCTCACCCTGCTGCTCCCCGAGGACATCAGCGACGAGAGCGACGTCGAGCAGAACACCGGCGAGGACCGGGAGGCGATGCTCGCCCGGCTGGAGGCCATGGTCGGCCTCACCGCCGTCAAGCGCGAGGTCACCGATCTCGTCTCGCTGCTCACCACGGCCAAACAGCGCGAGGCCGCCGGGCTCCCCGCCCCGAAGATCAGCCAGCACCTGGTGTTCTCCGGGCCGCCCGGCACCGGCAAGACCACCATCGCCCGCCTCTACGCCCAGCTGCTGCACTCTCTCGGCGTCCTGCCCCGCGGCCAGCTCGTCGAGGTCGCGCGCGCCGACCTCGTCGGACGCTATGTCGGCCACACCGCGCAGCTCACCAAGGAGGTGTTCGAGAGCGCGATGGGCGGTGTGCTGTTCATCGACGAGGCCTACACCCTCACCCCCGAGGGCAACTCCAGCGACTTCGGCCGCGAGGCCGTGGACACCCTCCTGAAACTGATGGAGGACCACCGGGACCAGGTCGTCGTCATCGTCGCCGGCTACACCGGCGAAATGCGGCGCTTCCTCGACTCCAACCCCGGTCTGGCCTCGCGCTTCTCCCGCTTCGTCGAATTCGAGAACTACTCCACCGACGAGCTGCTCACCATCCTGGAACGGACCGCCGAGGAATCCGGCTACGCCTGCCCGGCGACGACGCTGGACGCGCTCCGCACCCATATCGAGGCGATCCCCCGGGACCGCTCCTTCGGCAACGCCCGCCTGGCCCGGCAACTGCTCGAGACAATGATCACGCACCAGGCCCGGCGGCTCACCGCCATCCGCACACCGAGCGTGGACGACCTGCGGGCGCTGCTGCCGGAGGATCTGCCGGCCGCCGGGCTGGGCGTGTCCAGGTGACGTAGTGCCAGGTCGGGTGACCTGGTGCCAGGTCGAGTGGCCTGGTGCCAGATCCCGGAGGTCAGGGGCGCGGTCCCACGGTCGTGGCGCCGTCGCGGACGGTGATCGCCTGCGCGGGGCAGGAGTCCGCCGCGTCCAGCACCCGCTCCTCCTCCGGGACCTCGTCGCTCAGCGGCTCGGCGTGCTCCGCGCCGAGGGCGAACAGATCGGGAGCGATTCCGGCACACATGCCGGAGGCCATGCACCGGCCCCCGTCGATCTCCGCCTTCCAGGTCATGCCGGCTCACCACCCGACCGGCATGACGCGCGGCCCACGCACCAGCATCTGGTTCTTCCACTCCACGTCCCCGGCCAGGCGCAGCCCCGGGAAGCGGGTGACCAGGGCGCCGAGCGCCTCCTGGAGCTCCAGCCGGGCCAGGGGCGCACCGAGGCAGTGGTGCACACCGTGGCCGAAGCCGAGGTGCTGGGTGGCGGGGCGGGCCACGTTCAGCGTGCCGGGCTCGTCGAAGCGCAGCGCGTCGCGGTTGGCGGAGCCGACGGCGACGAGGACGGGCTCTCCGGAGCGCACGAGGGTGCCGCCGACCTCGATGTCCTCGGTCGCGTAGCGGGGCTGGGAGGCGCCCACGCCCAGGGGTACGAAGCGCAGCAGCTCCTCGATCGCGCCGTTCAGCAGGGCGGGTTCCTCACGCAGGCGGCGCAGCTCGTCGGGGTGGTCGAGGAGCGTCAGCACGAAGTTGGGGATCTGCGAGGCGGTGGTCTCGTGTCCGGCCACCAGGATGCCGACGCACAGGTCGACGAGTTCGAGCTCGGACAGCCGGTCGCCGGCGTCCCGGGCCTCGATCAGCGAGGTCATGAGGTCGTCCTGCGGCGCGGCGCGGTGGTGTTCGATCAGTCCGGCCATGTAGGCGCGCAGTTCGTCGCGGTTGCGCTCGAACTCCTCGGCGCTCAGCGAGCTGGTGGACAGCGCGGCGTCGCTCCAGACCCGGAACTTGGGCCGGTCCTCCTCCGGCACTCCGAGCAGCCGGCAGATGACCCCGACCGGGATCGGCAGGGCGTAGCGGTCGACCAGGTCGGCGGGTGGCCCGGCGGCCTCCAGTTCGTCGAGGAGTTCCTGGGTCAGCCGCCGCACCGACGGCCGGAGCTTCTCCACCTGGTGGACGGTGAAGGCCTTGGCGACCAGGGTGCGCAGCCGGGTGTGGTCGGGCGGGTCCATGGTCAGGATGCCGCTGTTGCGCCGGCCCTCGGACTGCCGGGGCTCGTCGTGGTGGAGCGCCGCCGCGCGGCTGAAGCGCCGGTCCCCGAGCACCAGCCGGGCGTCGGCGTACCGGGTGACGAGCCAGGCGGGCTCGCCGTACGCCATGCGCACGCGCAGTAATCCCGCGCGTCCCCTGGCCTCTTGGTACGCCTGGCTGAGCCCCAGACTCTCGGAGGTGTTGAAGGGATAGGTGATCTCCGTCGGATCTACGGTCGTCTCCGCTGTGGTCATGGTGACCTCCCTCGCGTAAGCACGTGCTTACAAACGTAGGAGCCCCTCCTTGGTACGGTCAACGGCCCGATTGCGCCGTTGATCCGACGGTCCGGCGGGGGGACCGCGGAAGGTGCGACGAGAGGAGTGTCGCGATGGGAACGACCACGTCAGCGGGGCGGCGGCGGGACGCACAGGACACCCGGCGGCGGTTGCTCGAGGCCGCGTCCGCGCTGTTCGCCGAGCGGGGCTACGAGCGGGCCACGGTCCGTGAGATCGCGGATCGCGCCGGGGTCAACCAGGCACTGCTGTTCCGGTATTTCGGCTCGAAACGAGCGCTGTTCGGCGAGGTGGTGGCGCGCAACGGGGAGGCTCAGGTGCGCAACACCCCACCCGGCGAGCTGCTCGAGGCCGCCCTGCGCGGGCTGCTGGGCCACCGCGGCAAGGAGCCGGCCAACCGCGCGCTGGCGACCCTGCTGCGGTCGGTGGGCAGCGGTGACGAGATCGGTACGGCCGTGCGTGCCACCAGCGACGACTACGCGCGGGTGCTGGCGTCCCTGAGCAGCGCCGAGAACCGTGCGCTGCGGGCGGACCTGGCGCTGTCCTGGATGCTCGGGATCGGCATGATGCGGGTGGTCGTCGGCAAGGAGCCGCTGGCCGACGCCGACCCGGACGAGGTGTGCGCGCTGGTCATGGTCGCACTCGGCGCGCTGCTCGACGGTCTGCCCGGGATATCGTCTCAGGGTTCGGCGAACACCGAATCATCGGCCCTTTAGCGTCGGTGCCATGCGAATCACGCGAGAGGACACCGCATGACGCCGGGGGACATGGTCGCCGTCTTCGCGGCCGGCATCAGTGCGGGCGCCATCAACACCGTCGTCGGCTCGGGGACCCTGATCACCTTCCCGGTCCTGCTGGCGACGGGCCTGCCGCCCGTGACCGCCACGGTGTCCAACGCGCTCGGCCTGATCCCCGGCTCAGTCAGCGGCGCCATCGGTTACCGGAGCGAGCTGAGCGGCCAGGCCCGGCGGGTGCTGAAGCTCGGCGTCGGCGCCGTGCTGGGCAGCTTCGCCGGCGCCACGCTCCTGCTGGCCCTGCCCGCGACGGCGTTCGAGACGGTCGTGCCCGTCCTCGTCGGCCTCGCGCTCGTCCTGGTCGCGCTCCAGCCCGTGATCGGCGAGCGGGTGCGCCGCCGCCGCGAGCGGACCGGCCGCCCCGCCCACCGCGACGGCGGCCCGCTGCTGTTCACCGGGCTGACGCTCGCCAGCGTCTACGGCGGCTACTTCGCCGCCGCGCAAGGCATCATCTACATGTCCCTGATGGGCATGCTGCTCGATGAGCCCCTCCAGCGCCTCAACGCCGTCAAGAACGTCCTCGCCGCCATCGTCAACACGGTCGCCGCGCTCTTCTTTCTCTTCGTCGCGGATTTCGACTGGACGGCCGTGGGGCTGATCGCGGTCGGCTCGGCGCTCGGCGGCCAGATCGGCGCCAAGGCGGGCCGCCGGCTGCGCCCCGTCGTCCTGCGGAGCCTCATCGTCACGATAGGCACCGTCTCCATCGTCCAGATGCTGCTCAACTGACCCGGTGGCGGCCGCCACCGCCGGTGCGGTTCACAGTGCGGTACGGCGGCGGGCGAGCACCACGCCGCCCCCGGCGAGCGCGGCAACCGCGACGACGGCGCTGAAGACGGTGGTCCCGGCCGACAGCCCGACCGCGTCGCTGAGGTAGCCGGCCGCGACCGGCAGCAGCCCGGCGGGGAGGTAGCCGCCGACGTTCAGCGCCGCGTTGGCCTCGGCCAGCCGGGCGGCCGGGACATGGGCGCCGATCAGCGTGAGGCCGCCCAGCTGCCCCATCCCCTGGCCCGCACCGGCCAGGACGGCCGCGAGGGCCAGCAGCGGGGTGGCCGACAGCTGGACGGCCAGCGCCAGCGCGCCCATGGCCAGGGCGGTCGACGCGGCCCCGGCCGCCAGGATGGCGCCCACCTTCAGCCGCCGCACGGCGAACTGGACGGCCGTCGCGGCCGTGAACATCACAAAGGCGGTGGCTCCGGCGACGACGCGGCTGGAGGTGCCGAGCAGATCCGCCAGGAGCGAGGGGCCGAGCGACAGGACGAAGGAGGTGGAGGTGATGCCGGGGGCGAACACCACCACGCCCAGCAGGAGGTGGCCGCGGTTGGGGCGGGGCACGGACGGCACCCGGACCCAGGCACCCGGTCGGCGCGAGCCCCGGGCGGGACCCGCGGCGCGGCGCAGCGGCATGCGCAGCACGACCACCACCGCCAGGGCCAGGAGCACGATCTCCACCAGGAACACGGTGACCGTGGGGCCGGGCAGGGTCTCCGAGAGGATGCCGGCCAGCAGCGGGCCGAGCCCCGCCCCCAGGACCATCGCGGTGGAGGCGAGCAGCGCGGCGAGCCGCTTGCGGTCAGGCCCCGCCACGTCGGCGACGGCGGCCATGCCCGCCGAGACGATGGAGCCGACCGCGACGCCGCTCAGCAGCCGGGCGATGGCCAGCGCGGCGATCGAGCCGGCGGTCGCGAACAGCACACTGGCCACGACCGCCAGGGCGAGGGCCGGCAGCAGCACCGGCTTGCGGCCGACCCGGTCCGACACCACCCCGGCCACCAGCAGGGCCGCCAGCAGCCCCACGATGTAGCAGGCGAAGACGACGGTCAGCATCCCGGAGGAGAAGCCGAGCTCGTCGCGCCACAGGACGTACAGCGGGGTGGCCGTGTTGGACAGGATGAACACGGCGGTCACCGGCCATGCCGCGAGCCAGACCTCGCGGCGCGGCGGGGGCGTCGTGGGCTTCGTAGGTGTCGCGGGTGTCGTCGCCGGGGTCTCGGCGTGCCGGGCGCTCCCCATGGGTCCCCTCCAAGCCGCACAGCATGCTGTACGAGAAAACTCGAACCACTAGTACGGCCAGAGTCGAACATAAACTCCTGTACGATGCAACTCGTACTGATGGTTGTGTTGTCTTCCCCGAGGTGACGCGGATGTCGCAGAGCGCCACGGCCGACAGGTTCGCCGGCCCCTACCCCGCCCCCGCCGGCCTGCCGGAGCCCCTGCCCGAGCCCGCCCGCGAGGAGCTGCGTCTCGAGGTGGTGATGGCGGCGCTGAGCGACCCGCTGCGCATGGGCGTGGTCCGCACCCTGCTGCTGGAGTCGGAGGCGTTCGACCACCCGTGTGGCTGGTTCGGCATCGACCGCCCGAAGTCGTCGCTCACCCACCACTTCCGCGCCCTGCGCGACGCGGGGCTGATCCGGCAGCGCCAGTACGGCCTAGAGCGCCGCAGCCATGTGCGCGTCGACGACCTGGAGGCGCGCTTCCCCGGGCTGCTCGCCCTGATCGCGGACTGGACGCCGCCCGGCAGCTGAGCGCCGCGGCTCAGCGCGCGGCAAGGGCCTCCACCGTGGCCACGGTGCGGTCGACGACCGTGTCGTAGAGGCGGCGTTGAGCCTCCGGCAGATGGGACAGCAGCGGCTCCACGGCCTCCCGCTCCTCCCGGGGCCGCTGCGCCGCGGCCTCCCGCAGGGCGGTCAGCTTCTGCTCGGCGGGGCGCCGGTGGCTCTCGTACACGGCGTGGCCGAGAACGGTGGAGCAGACGAGGGTGACGGCCAGGGCGAGGTCTTCCTCGCTCAGCCGGAGCGGGCGCAGCACCCCGGTGAGGGTGACCAGCGCGGGTACCCACGCGGGCTGTTGGGTCGCGGCCATGTAGGACAGCAGCTGCCGGTAGGGCAGCAGGCGGTCGCGGCTGGTGTGCATCCAGGCGCGCAGCTGGTCCTGCCAGGTGTCGCCTGGCGGGTCGGTGTGCTCCGCGTCCGCGATGATCCGGTCGGCGACGGCCTGGAGCAGGTCGTCGCGGTCGGGGAAGTAGCGGTAGAGGGCCATGGGGGCGGAGTCCACGGCCTCGGCGACCCGCTTGATCGTCAGCACGACCCCCGGCTCACGCGCCGCCAGTTCCGCTGCGGCGCGCACGATCTGATCGCGCGACAGACGCGGCGGACGCCCCCTTCCCCTGCGGGCCGTCCCGTCCGCCTGCTGCGCCATCCGGTGGTTCCCCTCTCCCGTCCGCCCCCGCCCGCCGACGCGGGCACCGGAGGTCAAGGCTACGCAGGTGACCGGAGCCCCTCGTACAGCGCCCGCGCGGCACCCCGCCGCACGGCACCGGAGCCCCGGGAAGATTTGACGTACGCGTTACACAAAACTGTGCGACACTTGCCGCCGCCCCTGCTGAGGGGCCGTCATACAGCAGCGGCGACACGGTGTTTCCCGTGGCGCCGGCATCCCGGAGGACACCCGTGGCCCAAGCGCCCCATACGGCCGAGACGACGGCGGACACCCACGCACCCCGCTCCGGACCGGTGGTCGCGGTGCTCGCCTTCGGCGGGATCGTGGTCGCCCTGATGCAGACGCTGGTGGTCCCGCTCATCCCGGACCTCCCGGAGCTGCTGCACTCCTCGGCCTCGGACGCCTCGTGGGCGATCACCGCCACCCTGCTCGCGGGCGCGGTGGCCACCCCCGTGCTCGGGCGGCTCGGGGACATGTACGGCAAGCGGCGGATGCTGCTGATCAGCCTGGGGCTGCTGGTGGCCGGGTCGGTGGTGTGCGGGCTCAGCGACTCGCTGGCGCCCATGATCGTCGGCCGTACGCTCCAGGGCTTCTCCTCGGGCGTCATCCCGCTCGGCATCAGCATCATGCGGGACGAGCTGCCGGCCGAGCGGCTCGGCTCGGCCATGGCGCTGATGAGTTCGTCGCTGGGGGTCGGCGGCGCGCTCGGGCTGCCCGGCGCCGCGGCCCTGGCCGAACACGCCGACTGGCATGTGCTGTTCTGGGTGTCGGCGGCCGCGGGTGTGCTGGTGATCGCGCTGGTGCTGGCGGTGGTGCCCGAGTCCCCGGTCCGCGGCGGCGGCAGATTCGACCTGGTGGGGGCCGTCGGGCTGTCGGCCGGTCTGCTGTGTCTGCTGCTGGCGATCTCCAAGGGGGCCGACTGGGGCTGGACCAGCGCCGTCACCGACGGGCTGTTCAGCGCGGCGGCGGTGATCCTGCTGCTGTGGGGGCGGTGGGAGCTGCGGGTCGGGCAGCCGCTGGTGGATCTGCGCACCACGGCGCGCCGCCAGGTGCTGCTGACCAACCTCGCCTCGATCGTCATCGGCTTCGCGATGTACGGGATGTCGCTGGCGCTGCCGCAGCTGCTCCAGCTGCCCGAGGCCACCGGCTATGGCCTGGGCCAGTCGATGATGACGGCGGGGCTGTGCCTGGGCCCCTCCGGGCTGGTGATGATGGCCGTGTCGCCGGTCTCGGCGCGGATCACCGCCACGTGGGGGCCGAAGTTCTCGCTGCTGATCGGCTCGGCGGTGATCGCCGTCGGATATCTGCTGGCCATCGCGCTCATGTCCGAGGTCTGGCAGATCGTCCTGGTGTCCTGTGTCATCGGCGCCGGGATCGGCTTCGCGTACGCCTCCATGCCGGCGCTGATCATGTCGGCGGTGCCGGTGTCCGAGACGGGCGCGGCCAACGGCCTCAACACCCTGATGCGGGCCATCGGCACCTCGACCTCCAGCGCGGTGGTCGGCGTCGTCCTCGCCCATATGACCACCCGCGTGGGCCCGTTGGCGGTGCCCTCCGAGAACGGCTTCCGCACCGCCTTCGCCATGGGCGCCGGCGGTGCGCTGCTGGCGCTGGCGATCGCCACGATGGTGCCGGGGAAGGGCGCGGGCCGGCCCGCCGTCGTGGGCGCGACGCACTCCGGTAGCCGGGACGTAGCATCCCGTTAACGGTTGACGCTTCTCTGTCAACTGTTCGAGCGGGCCCCGGAGGGCGGTTTTAGGATGCAGCATTCACTGCCGTGACCGAGACCGCCCGAGGGCCGCCCATGACCAAAGTCCTGAATCTCGACGCTCCACCCGGGATCACCGCGCTCAAACGTGCCAAGAGAAGGCGCCCAGGACTGTTGGTGGCCAATGCGGTGATTCTACTGCTGGCCGCCATGGCGGTGTCGACGATTCTCACCAATCCCCGCTTCGAATGGGGAACAGTCGGCAAGTACTTCTTTGAGATCCGCATCATCAAAGGAATCGGCGTCAGTCTCGGCATGACGGCCGTGACCATGCTGCTCTCGCTGGTCCTGGGTACCGTGGTCGCGTTGATGAGAATGGGTTCCTCGCGATTGATGGCCACAGTCGCGGCCGCCTTCATCTGGGTATTCCGTTCCATTCCCATGCTGGTGCAGCTGCTTTTCTGGTACAACTTGGCGGCGCTCTTTCCCACCCTGTCACTCGGGATCCCGTGGGGCCCGCGGTTCGTCACCTTCGACTCGAACTCGCTTCTGGGGCCACTGACCGCCGCGGTCATCGGGCTGACGCTGCACGAGACCGCGTACATCGCGGAGTTGATCCGCTCGGGGCTGCTGGCGGTCCCCGATGGGCAGCGACAGGCGGCCGCCACCCTCGGACTGACGCCGGGTCAAACCTTCTTCCGCATCACGCTTCCGCAAGCGCTGCGCGTCATCGTGCCGCCGCTGGGAAATGAACTGATATCGCTCCTCAAGGCCACCTCACTGGTCAGCGTGATATCGCTCGCCGATCTCCTCTATTCGGTCCAGCTCATTTACGCGAAGAACTTCCAGACGGTTCCCCTGCTGATCGTGGCGGCCATCTGGTACATGATCATCACCGGTCTCATCACCCTCCTCCAGCAGCGGCTGGAGCGTCGCCTCTCGCGGCACACTCTGATACCGGCCGAGCCGGCCGGAAAGGTCAAGGGGAGCGAGCACTCGCTATGAGCGTGACATCGGAAGAAAGCACGCAGGCGATTGTCTCCCTGCACGGAATCCGCAAGTCGTTCCGGGGCACCGAGGTGCTTCACGGGATTTCCCTGGAGATACACCGGGGCGAGACGGTATGCCTCATCGGCCCGTCCGGGTCGGGCAAGAGCACCCTGCTGCGCTGCATCAACCACCTCGAGGTCCCCGACGACGGCCTGGTGACGGTCGACGGCAGTGTCATCGGCTACCGGCTCAGCGGCGACACCCTGTTCGAGCTGGGCAAACGCGAGCTGGCAGCACAGCGGGCGAGCATGGGCATGGTGTTCCAGAACTTCAACCTCTTCCCCCACCTGACCGCCCGCGAGAACATCGTCCACGCCCCGCGCCATGTCCTCGGGCTCTCCCCGGCCGAGGCCGACGCCCGGGCCGAGCAGCTCATGACCCGGGTGGGTCTCGCGCACAAGCTCGACGCCTACCCGGACAAGCTCTCCGGCGGCCAGCAGCAGCGCGTGGCCATCGCCCGTGCCCTGGCGATGCGGCCCAAGGTGATGCTCTTCGACGAGCCGACCTCCGCGCTGGACCCGGAGATGGTCCAGGAGGTGCTGAGTGTCATCAAAGACCTCGCCCGCGAGGGCATGACGCTGGTCGTCGTCACCCATGAGATGCGCTTCGCCGCCGACGTCGCCGACCGCGTCGTCTTCATGGACGACGGTCGCGTCGTCGAGGAAGGCCCGCCCGAGCGGCTCCTGAAGGCCCCGGCCCACGACCGCACCCGTACGTTCCTGTCGAAAGTCAGCGCATGAGCAACAGCCCCCGCCCCCTCCCCCGCAAGACCCGCGCCCGCCTCGACCTGTGGCGCTCCTACCGGTCCTACCAGTACCTGGAGGCCGGCCGGGACTTCCGGGCCTTCGACCTCGTGCCCGCCCTCGGACGCGTCGCGGACAGCGGGCCCGTCTGGAGCGAGAGCGTGGAGACGCGCGCCCGGGCCTTCGAGGAAGAACACCTGGTGATCTCCGCCCACGACCATCTGTCGCTGCGCCCCGCGGACCCCTCCGACTTCGCCGCGTACCGCCGCCAGGGCCGGGAGTCGATCCCGTACGAAGGGATCGCGCACTCGGGCGTGGACCTGTTCTTCGACGGCGGGCCCGCCGCCGTCAGCATGATCCGCTCCCACACCTCCTGGGACTGGGACGACGCGGTGAGCGACCTGGCCATGCGCCGGGCCGACATCGCCCACCAGCAGCTCGTCGCCGTCGTGACGACCCTGGAGGAGGCACGGCGGGCACGGGCCGAGGACCGGGTCGGCGTGGTGCTGACCCTGGAGTCCGCCAGCCCCATCGGCAACGACATCGACCGGCTCGACCTCCTCCACGGCCTCGGTGTCAGGCTGCTGGGCCTGGTGTACAGCGAGAGCAACCAGCTCGGCTCCGGCCTCGCCGACACCGGCGACGCGGGGCTGACCGCGCTCGGCCGGCGCGCCCTGCGCAGGATGAACGACCTCGGCATCATCGTCGACGTGTCGCACACCGGGGACGCGACGGCCCTGGACGCGGCGCGCCGCTCGTCCGCGCCCGTGGTCATCACCCACGCCGGGTCCCGGGCGCTGTGGCCGACGGCGCGGATGAAGCCGGACGAGGTGATCCGGGCCTGCGCCGACACCGGAGGGTTCATCGGCGTCGAGGCGGCGCCGCACACCACCATCACGGCCCGGCATCCCCGACACTGCCTGGACTCGGTGATGGAGCACGTGGAGCGCTGCGTGGAGCTGGTGGGCATCGACCACGTGGCCTTCGGGCCCGACACCAACTTCGGCGATCACACGGCCTGGCACCGGACCTTCGCCCCGCTCTTCGGCAAGGACGACAAGGACGCCTCCGCATCCTCCGGGCTGCCGGCGCACGAGAGCGTCGAATACGTGCACGGCTGCGAGAACCCGGCGGAGGCGGTCGGCAACATGATCCGCTGGCTGTTCGACCACGGCTACTCCGAGGAAGACATCGCCAAGCTCGCCGGCGGCAATGTGCGGCGCGTGGCCGCCGCGGTATGGGGCTCGTGAGCGCCCCCCACACCCGCCCCTCCCCGTCCCCCCCTGTTCCTCCGCTGTTCTCCTCTTCCCCTCGCCCTCAGCCTCCCCGGTCCCCCCTGCACGCTCCTCCCGAACGGACCTCTTCCATGCGCAACCGTCCCCGCGCCGCCCTGGGTGCCCTGTCCCTGCCCCTCGCCCTGTCCCTGACCCTGGCCGGCTGCTCGGTCGACGACTCCGCCGGCACCGACAAGCCCAAGGCCAAGTCGTCGGCCGCCGTCCGCCTCGAACCGCTGGACCGCGAGCTGGCCGCCGAGGTGCCCGCGCAGTACAGGAACAAGACCCTGATCATGGGCGTCAGCGAGTACGCGCCGTACAACACCTTCGGCTCGGACGGGCGCGTGACGGGTCTGGTGCCCGACCTGGCCGCGCAGCTCTCCGCCATGCTGGGGGTGAAGATCAAGGTGGAGAAGACCACCTTCGACGCGATCATTCCCGGTCTGAAGTCCGGCCGCATCCATCTCAGCGCGCCTGCCGGCGACTTCGTCGAGCGTCAGGAGCAGGTGGACTTCGCCGACTTCGCGAAGAGCAGCGTGACGCTGATGGTGAACAAGTCGGCCTCCTTCCAGCCCAAGACCGGGCTGGAGGTCTGCGGGCGCAAGGTCGGCGTCGAGAAGGGCGCGGGCACCCAGAACGTCGTCGCCGCGCTCACCGAGCGGTGCGCCGCGAAGGGCAAGCCGGCCGTCGACGAGCAGGTCTTCCCCGACCTGTCCGGCGCCGCCCTCGCGCTCCAGAGCAAGCGCATCGAGGCGGTAGCCGCGCCGAGTGCGGCCAACACCTCCGCCAGCAGCGGCTCGAACGGCCGCTTCCAGACGCTGGAGCTCAAGGACATCCTCGATCTGCCCGCCGCGACGGCGATCTACGGCATCGAGGCCAAGAAGGGCTCCGGGCTCGCCCCCGTGATCACCAAGGCGCTGCGGGAAATGTACGAATCGGGCACCTACGCCAAGCTGTTCGGCCTGTGGCGTCTCCCGCTGTCCACGGTGTCGAAGTCCCAGCTCGCCGTGAACGGCTCGAAGCAGTCCCAGACCAAGTGACAGGTTTCATGACACAAACCACCGACACCACCGACACCGCCCCCCTGGAGCACCTGGCCGAGCGCGGGATGTGGCGGCGCACCCTCGGCGTCCCCCTGCGCGACGGCGTGGTGCTGGCCGCGGACCTGTACTCCCATGCCGCACGGCCGGAGCCCCGCCCGGTGATCCTGGAGCGCACCCCGTACGGCCGCCGCCAGATCCGCGGCTCGGACCAGAACCGCCACGACGAGCCGCTGCCGACGCCGGAGGAGACCTCCGCGTACTTCGTGCGCGCCGGGTATCACGTCGTGCGGCAGGACTGCCGCGGCCGGGGCGACTCGCAGGGCACCTTTGTCAAGTACCTGGGCGAGGGGCCCGACGGAGCGGACACCATCGAGTGGATCGCGGCCCAGCCCTGGTGCGACGGCCGGGTGGCGATGATGGGGGTCTCCTACTCGGCACACGCCCAGACGGCGGCCGCGGCCGAGTCCCCCGGTCCCCTGGCCGCGATGTTCATGGACTCCGGCGGCTTCGCGAGCGCGTACGAGGCAGGCATGCGGATGGGCGGGGCGTTTGAGCTCAAGCAGGTCACGTGGGCGTTCCGGCACGGCGAGGAGAGCCCCGAGGCCGCCCGCGACCCGCTGGTGCGCAAGGCGTTCGAGGGCACCGACCTGCGGGACTGGTTCACCGTCCTGCCGTGGCGGCCGGGCGTCTCACCGCTGCGCCAGGTCGGCCCGTACGAGGACTATCTGCTCGACCAGTGGCGCAACGACTCCTTCGGGGCGTACTGGCGGCAGCCGGCGATCTACGGGCGCGGCCACTACGACCGCTTCCCCGATGTCCCCACGCTGCACATGTCCAGCTGGTACGACCCGTACGTGCGCTCGACCATCGAGAACTTCACGGCGATGGGCCGTCTGAAGGACTCCCCCGCGTATCTGGTGATGGGGCCCTGGACGCACGGCCACCGTTGCGTCACATACGCCGGCGATGTGGACTTCGGCCCCGCGGCCACGCTCAGCGACAACCTCGACGCCTCGTATCTGTCCTTCCGACGGCACTGGTTCGACGCGGTGCTCCGGCATGACGGCGATCCGGAGTCCATTCCCCGGGTCCGGTACTTCCTCATGGGCGGCGGGGACGGCCGCCGGGACGAGGCCGGCCGGATGCGCCACGGCGGCCAGTGGCGGACCGACACGCGGTGGCCGCCCTCGGGGGCGCGCGAGACGGCGTTCTACTGCCACGCCTCGGGCGAGCTGAGCGAGCGGCCGCCGACCGGGCGGCGGGCATGGGTGGAGTACGACTTCGACCCGGCGGATCCGGTGCCCACCCTGGGCGGGCAGGTGACCTCGGGCGAGCCGGTCATGGTCGGGGGCGCCTTCGACCAGGTGCCGGACGCCCGGTTCTACGGGGCGCGGGAGCCGTATCTGCCGCTGAACGCCCGGCCCGATGTGATCTCGCTGGTCACCCCGCCGCTGGCAGAGCCGCTGGTGGTGGCGGGCCCGGTCACGGCCCGGCTGTTCATCTCCTCGACCGCTGTGGACACCGACTTCACCGTGAAGCTGGTCGATGTGCACCCGCCCAACGACGACTATCCGCACGGTTTCGCGATGAACCTGACCGAGGGCATCTTCCGGTGCCGCTTCCATAAGTCGTTCGAGCACCCCGAGCCGCTGATGCCGGGCGAGATCTACGAGATCGAGATCGCGGCACCGGACACGGCGAACCGCTTCGAGGCCGGGCACCGGCTGCGGGTCGACATCTCCTCCAGCGACTTCCCCCGCTTCGACGTCAACTCGGGCACCGGCGATCCCGAGGCGGTGACCCGCCGCAAGGTGATCGCCACCAACCGGGTCCACATGGACGCCGAGCACCCCTCCGCCGTGCTGCTGTGGACCCAGCCCGGCCAGCCCGGCCAGCCCGGCCAGGCCGACGACAGCGCCTGAGGGCCCCGGCGAGCGGTCACCGCATGATGGTCGCCAGCACATCCTGCCCCAGCCGGAGCAGGGTGCTGGTGGCCAGCCGGTGGTAGACGTACCTGCCCTCCCGTTCCGATTCGATCAGGCCGGCCTCCCTGAGCTGCCTCAGGGTGCGGGAGACCTGTGTGTCATCGAGGCCGAGCCGCTTGGCCAGCTCGGAGGTGGTGATCGGCTCCCCCAGCAGATGGCGGCACAGCTCCATCCGGCCCGGAGAGGCCAGCACGGAGAGCCGGGCGTGCAGCTGCCGCAGCGTGAGTTGCTCGGGCGCCCGGACCTCCGGTGCCGCGAACTGGAGCACCACCGGATAGGACCGCTCGTCCTTGATGGTCAGATGCGGCCACACATGCACCGAGGGCACCAGGAACAACTGCCTGGGCCCGATCCCGATCTCCGCGATCGCCAGCTTGTCGTAGCGGACGTGTGAGCCGTCCCCCGCGACCACCGCGGTCGGGCTGAGCCCTGCCAGCACCTCGGCCAGACCCTTGCGGGTCACCTCGGTACGGAACCGCATGGCGGCCGCCTCCAGCCGGTCGTGCACCGCGCGCCACTCGGCCGCGAAGAACGCTCCCCCGCAGCGGTCCAGGAAGTTGATCAGTCGGGCCCGCACGTCCTCCGGCGAGGCCATCAGGTCGTGCGCCAGTGCCCCGCGCCGGAAGGATCGGCGCTCACACTGCGTGACATAGCAGCGGGCGGCCTCTTTGTCGTTCAGCAGGAGGCGTGCCGGGGGGACGGCCTCGCGGAAGCCGAGAACCCCCTGGGCACACAGATCGACGAACTCATCCAGGGGCAGCTTCTCCAGGTGCCGCAGCTCCCCTTCCAAGGTCTGGTCCAGCGGCAACGCCAGAGGGAACAGCAGCCGGCACCGAAGACGCGCCCACAGCGGCGACAGCGCGCTCATCTCGTTGGCCAGGGAGTCGTCGAAGGTCGTTCCGAGCTGACGGGTCCAGCGCTGGGCCTCCGGATGGTGGTCCGGTTCGGCCAGGATGTGCAGCACGGACATCAGCTCGGCCAGCGCGGATCGGCCGACGTGCACATCGGCCGATCGCGCGTTTCTCAGGTCGAGCGTGATCCCCACGGGGGCAGCCTACATACCCGCTGGCAGCGGCATCGCGGGCGGCCACGGCGGGGCCCGCCGCGGCGACGGGCCGGGGCCCGGGCCGGGGTCACACCAGGTCGACTCCGGGCCGCCCGTTCTCCACCCGCAGCCGCGCCAGGGTCCGCGCCGCCGACCGGGGCTGGGTGACGGTGTCCACGATCCGCACCTGGGCGTCGATGCCGCCGCGGTCGATGTCGAAGAGGTGGTAGCCGCGGTGGGCGTCGAGGAGCTTCCAGTGCGGGTTGTCGGGGACCAGGGGGTCGAACTCGGCGTGGAAGGCGTCCTGGTCCTGGTCTCCGTTGGAGGTGATGGAGGTGCCCACGAACTCGGCGCCCACCACCGGCGAGGCGGGGTCGGCGAAGTCCCGCTTGAGGTCGCTGATCATCGTCAGATGGCGGTCCCCTGAGAGCACCACCGGGTTGCGGACCTGGGCGAACTCGGCCATCAGCTCGTTGCGCTCCACCTGGTAGCCGTCCCAGGCGTCGTAGAACCAGAGCTTGCCCGGGCCCGCGAGCCGGTCGGTCTCGGCCATCATGATCTGTGAGCCGATCAGGTTCCAGCGGGCGGGCGAGCGGTGCAGCCCGTCCAGCAGCCACCGCTTCTGCTCGGCGCCGAGCATCGTCAGCAGCGGGCTCTGCGCGCCCTCCTGCGTGGTGACCTGGTCGCTGCGGTACTGCCGGGTGTCCAGCACCTGGAGCCGGGCCAGGCGGCCGAAGTCGAGGCTGCGGTACATCTTGATGTGCGGGCCGCCTGGCACGGCGGTGGCGCGCACCGGCATGTGCTCGTAGAACGCCTGGTAGGCGGCGGTGAGCCGGGCGACGAACGCGTCGTGCGACTGCTTGTCCGGGTCCTGCGGGATCTCGCCCGCCCAGTCGTTGTCCACCTCGTGGTCGTCGAAGGTGACGATCCAGGGTGCCTGGGCGTGCATCCGGAGCAGGTCGGGGTCGGTGCGGTACTGCGCGTAGCGGTTGCGGTACTGGACGAGCGAGTACGGCTCGCCGTTGCCCTCGTGGCGGCGTACGGCGGTGGCGGAGGGGGAGCTCTCGTAGATGTAGTCGCCGACGAACAGCACGGCGTCCGGGTCCTGTTCGGCCATGTCGGCATACGGCGTGAAGTAGCCGTGCTGCCAGTTCTGGCAGGAGGCCAGGGCCAGGCGCAGCGGGCCGGCGGCGTTCGGCGCGGGGGCGGTGCGGGTGCGGCCGACCGGGGATATCTGGTCCGCGGCGCGGAAGCGGTACCAGTACTCGCGGTGCGGCCTCAGGCCGCGCACATCCACATGGACGCTGTGGCCGAGGGCGGGCAGGGCCTGCGCGGTCCCCTGCCTGACGATGCGCCGGAAGCGCGAGTCCTCGGCCACCTGCCAGGCGACGTCGACGGGCCGGTCGGGCATGCCGCCGCCCTTCAGCGGGTCGGGGGCGAGCCGGGTCCACAGCACCACCCCGTCGGGCAGCGGGTCACCCGAGGACACGCCGAGCGTGAAGACGCCACTGGGCAGGGCGGGGTCCGCGGCGCGCGCGGTGCCCGCGAGGGCCAACTGGCCCACGGCTACCGCGCCGACGGCCGCGGCACCGGCGGCGAGGAATTGGCGTCTGTCGGAAGGGGATCTGTCGGATGGCTGTGATCCGGTGGCCTGTCCAGGCATGGCGGTCCCTCTCGTCACATCGAGCGATGGGTCATTGTGACCGGACGAGACGTTTTCAGGCAGACCGGGGACGGCCCTTGAACAGGATCTGTCCAGAAGATGACGCGTCCATGTTCAGTGAGCGCCGACGGAGTGTCAGGCCCCGTGATGGCGCGCGTCGTCGTGTCATCTCGGCCCGGCCCGGGAGCGCCGGCGAGGGCGGCTCATGGGGGCCCGCTAGTGGATCTTCACCCAGTCGAGCGTGCGCTCGACGGCCCGTTTCCAGCCCGCGTAGCCCTCTTCCCGGCGCTCCCGGCTCCACTGCGGCTCCCACCGCCTGGACTCCCGCCAGTGCGAGCGCAGTTCATCGGTGTCGCGCCAGAAGCCGACGGCCAGACCCGCGGCGTAGGCGGCGCCGAGCGCCGTGGTCTCGGCGATCTGTGGGCGGCTGACCGGGACGCCGAGGACATCGGCCTGGGTCTGCATGCACAGGTCGTTCCCGGTGACCCCGCCGTCCACCTTGAGCACATCGAGGTGGACCCCGGAGTCCTGGTCCATGGCCCCCACCACGTCCCGGGTCTGGTAGCAGATGGCCTCCAGCGTGGCCCGCGCCAAGTGGCCGCCGTTGTGGTAGCGGGAGAGGCCGACGATCGCGCCGCGCGCGTCGGAGCGCCAGTACGGGGCGAACAGCCCGGAGAACGCCGGGACGAAGTACATCCCGCCGCTGTCCTCGACGGAGCGGGCCAGCCGCTCGCTCGCGGCCGCGTCGTCGATGATCTTCAGTTGGTCGCGCAACCACTGCACGGCCGAGCCGGTCACCGCGATGGAGCCCTCCAGGGCGTAGACGGTGGGGCCGTCGCCGAACCGGTACGCCACGGTGGTGAGCAGCCCGCTGCGCGAGCGGACGAGCTCGGTGCCCGTGTTGAGCAGCAGGAAGTTGCCGGTGCCGTAGGTGTTCTTCGCCTCGCCCGGCGCGAAGCACACCTGGCCGACGGTGGCCGCCTGCTGGTCGCCGAGCACCCCGGTGATGGGGGTTGCGGTGCGCAGCGGGCGGGTGGTGCGGGTGCGGCCGAACGCCTCCGGGTGGGCGGAGGGGTTGATGGTGGGCAGCATCGCCCGCGGCACGCCGAAGATCTCCAGCAGCTCGTCGTCCCAGTCCAGGGTCTCCAGGTTCATCAGCATGGTGCGGCTGGCGTTGGTGACATCGGTGGCGTGGACACCACCGCCGGGGCCGCCGGTGAGGTTCCACAGCACCCAGCTGTCGGTGGTCCCGAACAGGGCGTGGCCGCGCTCGGCCGCCTCGCGTACGCCGTCGACGTTCTCCAGGATCCACTGGATCTTCGCGCCGGAGAAGTAGGTGGCCGGGGGCAGGCCGGCCTTGCGGCGGATGACCTCGCCGCGGCCGTCGCGCTCCAGGCCGGCGGCGATGGTGTCGGTGCGGGTGTCCTGCCAGACGATGGCGTTGTAGTACGGCATTCCGTTGCGCGGATCCCAGACGACGGTGGTCTCCCGCTGGTTGGTGATGCCGATCGCCGCCAGGTCGGCGGGCGCCAGTCCACTGGCCCGGACCGCGTTCTGCATGACCGAGTTGGTGCGCTCCCAGATCTCCACCGGGTCGTGCTCGACCCATCCGGAGCGCGGCAGCAGCTGGCGGTGTTCGAGCTGGTACTTCGCCACCTCGGCGCCGTCGTGGTCGAAGATCATGAAGCGGGTGCTGGTGGTTCCCTGGTCCACCGCACCGACGAATTCCGGCATCCTGCCGCCTCTCGTGGCTCGGGGTTCGGCTCAGGTCTCGGGGGACGGGGTCTGCCCCACCTCCTGCGGCCCGGGCCCGAGCACCGGGAGGAAGGGGCTGACCAGGATTCGGTAGAGGGCCCCGCCGACCAGGCCGCCGACCAGGGGGCCGACGATGGGCACCCAGAAGTAGAGGTTTCCGTACTGATCCCGCCAGGCGGTGTCATAGCCGGTGATGAAGCTGGCGAGGCGGGGGCCGAAGTCACGGGCCGGGTTGATGGCGTACCCCGCGTCGGTGCCCCAGGCCATGCCGATGGCGACCACGATGAGCCCGATGACGACGGCAGCGAGGTTGGCGCCCGGGGGCGTGTTCAGCAGGTCGGTGACCGCGAAGACCAGCAGCATCAGGATCGCGGTGCCGATGACCTGGTCGCGCAGCGCACCCCACTCACTGACCGGAAGCACACCGTTGCCGGGCAGGGTGGAGAAGACGAACTGGGTCTTGAGGGTGTGCCCCGGATCGGCCTTGGCCAGCACCTCGGTGTAGTTCCAGCGCACCAGCAGGGCCGCCACGAACGCCCCGGCGGTCTGCGCGATCGCGTACGGCAGGACCTTGCTCCACGGGAAGCCCTTGAACGCCGCCAGGGAGAGGGTGACGGCGGGGTTGAGGTGGCCGCCGCTGAGCCGGCCCGCGACATACACGCCGAAGGTGACGCCGAACCCCCAGGCCCAGGCGATGCTGTCGTGGTCGCCCAGCCCCCCGGCCACCACCTGGGCCACCACGCCGCAGCCGAAGAGGATGAGGACCATGGTGCCGACGAACTCGGCGGACAGCTCGCCGATCAGCCCCGTCCTGTGGGCGGCTGGTTTCTGCTCGCTCATCGGGCCACCTGTCTCCGGCGCTGTGACGACCATCGTGACCGGGCCGGGTCCCGGCGGCTTCCGCAGCTGGGCCGATCGGGGCAACTGAGGGGCGCGTGGGACTGTACGAGGTGGTGGGCGGCCCTGTACTACGGTTCCTGGCCGCCTCGCCGGGCGACCACTTCGGCCAGAACCCCTGGCCGAGACCGAGCACTTCCAGGACAGGATCAGGAACGCGGATGCTGACAACCGGAGCCCCGACGAACTGGGCCGGAAACATCACCTTCGGTGCGGCCCGGGTGCACCGACCGACCTCGGTCGACGAGCTGCGGCGGATCGTCGGCTCCGCCGAGCGCGTCCGCGCGCTCGGCACCGGCCACTCCTTCAACCGCATAGCCGACACCAGCGGCGATCTGATCCGCCTCGACCGGCTGCCGCAGCGGGTCGAGATCGACCCCGACGGCTCACGGGTGACCGTCGCCGCGGGCATGCGGTACGCCCAGGTCGCCGAGGCCCTTCAGCCGGCGGGCCACGCGCTGGCCAACCTCGCCTCGCTGCCGCACATCACGGTCGCGGGGGCCTGTGCGACCGGCACCCACGGCTCCGGCATCGCACAGCGCGGCCTGGCGGCGTCGGTGGCGGGTCTTGAGATCGTCGGCCCGGAAGGGGACCTGACGCGGCTGAGCCGGGAGGCGGACGCGGACCGGCTGGCCGGGGCGGCGGTCTCGCTGGGCGGGCTCGGCGTCGTCACCGCCGTCACCCTGGACATCGAGCCGTCCTTCGAGGTGGCCCAGTGGGTCTACGACGGGCTGCCCCTGGACCGGCTGGCCGACAGCTTCGACGAGGTGTTCGGCGCCGCGTACAGCGTGAGCGTGTTCACCGACTGGCACGCCGGGGACGGGGTGGTGTGGCTCAAGTGCCGCACCGACCGGCCCGGTCCGCCCCGGCCGGGGCAGCCGTGGCTGGGCGCCCGCCCGGCCGACGGCCCCCGCCACCCCGTGCCCGGCATGCCGCCCTCGCACTGCACCGCGCAGGCGGGCGTGCCGGGGCCCTGGCACGAGCGGCTGCCGCACTTCCGGCCCGACTTCACGCCCAGCAGCGGCGAGGAGCTCCAGTCGGAGCTCATCCTGCCGCGCGGCGCCGCGCCCGAGGCCTTCGCGGCGCTGCGCCGGCTGGGCGACCGGATCGCGCCGGTGCTGCTGGTGTCCGAGGTCCGTACGATCGCCGCCGACGGCCTGTGGCTGAGCCCGGCGTACGGCCGCGACTCCGTCGCCCTCCACTTCACCTGGGTGCCGGACCGCGCCGCGGTACTCGAGGTCGTCGCCGCGATCGAGGAGGAGCTGCTGCCGCTGGGAGCGCGGCCGCACTGGGGCAAGCTGACCGCGGCCGCGCCGGCGGACGTGGTCGCGCGCTACGAGCGCGCCGCGGATTTCGGGCGGCTGCTGGGCGAGTTCGACCCGGCGGGGAAGTTCCGCAATCCGTACCTGGACCGTCTCTTCCCCACGGGCTGAGGGGGCCGAAGGTCCCTGATCGGACCCCGGGCAGCCCATGCCGCCCGGGGTCCTGTCGCGGGAGGGTGGCCGCGAGGGGCGGAGAAGGGGCCCGCGATGAAGCACCGCAAGATCGGCAATGTGATGACCGACGACGTCGTCCGGATCGGCTCCGGTGCCTCGCCCGAGGAGGTCACGGAGCTGCTCGCGCGGCATCGCATCGGCGGGCTGCCCGTGGTGGACGAGGACGAGAAGGTCATCGGGGTGGTCTCGGCGGCCGATCTGCACGCCGCGTCCGGGGCCCGCACCGCCGGGCAGCTGATGTCGCGGCCCGCGGTCACGGTGCGCCCGCAGGACAGCGTGGTCGACGCCGCGCGGACCATGGCGCGGTACGGCGTTGAGCGGCTGCCGGTGATCGACGAGGAGGACCGGCTGATCGGCATCGTCACCCGGCGCGATCTGCTGCGGGTCTTCCTCCGCCCGGACCACGAGATCCGCGCCGAGGTGATCGACGAGGTGCTGGTGCGCGCCTTGTGGCTGCTGCCCCACGCGGTCGACGTCACGGTGACCGACGGGGTGGTGCGGCTGGAGGGGCAGTTGGAGCGGCACAGCGAGGTGCCCATCGCGGTACGGATGGCCGGCCAGGTGGACGGGGTGGTGGCCGTCGTCGACCGGCTCACCTACCGCGTCGAGGACGCGCGCCCGGGGCCCGTCGGCCGGCCGGTCGGAGGCGGGTGAGGGCCCGGCGCGGGTGATGGGACAAGGAGATCCGGCATGTACTGGTGGTACGGCCACATGATGGGCGGCTGGGGCTACTCCCTGCTGACCTTCATCGCGATCGCGCTGTGGGTCCTGGTGGCCCTGGTGGCGGTGGCGCTGTTCCGGCACGTGGAGCACGGCGTCCGCGCGCCCTGGTCGTCGGCCGAGCGGGTGCTCTCCGAGCGGTTCGCGCGCGGCGAGATCGACGAGGACGAGTACCGGACGCGGCTGGCCGTCCTGCGGGGGCGGACCGCGCCGCCGCAGGCCGGGCCGAGGGCCTGGCCCGGGTCCGGTGCCGGGGGCGACGCGAAGTCCGGTCCCGGCCCAGGGTCCGGTCCCGGCCCAGGGTGAGGACGGGAGGCCGCCGCCATGACGCGTTCGGGCACCCCGCCGCAGGACGGCCGGGTCGTGGTGGGCCTGGACGGCTCGGACAGCGCTTGGCTCGCGCTGGACCGGGCGGTCGGCGAGGCCCAGCGGCGCGGGTCGACGCTGGAGATCGTGCACGCCTGGCCGTGGGCGCAGACCGACCCGGCCGCGCTCGACGTGGGCGCCGAGCCGCAGCGGACCCCGGTGGAGATCGCCCGGACCGTGCTGCGGCTCGCGGTGGCCCAGGTGGCCGAGAAGGCTCCGGAGCTGCGGGTGGTGCCGACCCTGACGGCGCAGGACGCGGTGCCCGAACTGCTGCGCATCGGCGCGGACGCGGCGCTGACCGTCATCGGCACGCGCGGCCTTGGGGGCTTCACGGGGCTGCTGCTGGGCTCGGTGGGGCTGCGGCTGGCCGCGCACACCACGCGCCCGCTACTGGTGGTGCGCGGCGACATCACGCCCGTACTGGGCCCCGAAGGCCACGGCAAGGTGCTGGCCGGACTGGAGACGAGCGCCGACCGGGCCGCGGCGCGGTACGCGTTCGAGGAGGCGGTGCGGCGCACCGCGCGGCTGCGCGTGCTGTACGCGGGGACGCACTCGCAGCTGTTCCGGGGTGATCACACACTGCCCTCGCGGGAGGGCCCGGCGGCGCGGGCGGAGCGGGAGCAGGAGGGTGCGCGCCGGGTGGTCGCGGCGCTGGGCGAGAGGTTTCCGCAGGTGTGGGTGCGCGAGCACCTGACCCGCGGCGCCCCGGCGCAGGCCCTGGTGGAGGCCTCGCGCGCGGCGGACGTCGTGGTGCTCCCGGTGCACCGTCATACGGCCCGGCTGGGGATGCAGCTCGGCCCCGTCACCCACGCGGTGCTGCACCACTCCCACTGTCCGGTGGTGCTCGTCCCGATCGACGGGGGCGAGTGAGCGCATACAGAGCACCTACAGAGCCCGTGCACGGTACGTGCCCAGCGAGGACAATGGGTATATCCACAGAAAAGCGAGGAAGCGGTCATGAAAGCACTCGTCTTCCACGGACCCGGAAGGCCCTCCTGGGACGAGGTCCCCGACCCCGGTCTCCAGGAGGCGTCCGACGCGATCGTCCGCGTCGACACCGCCACCATCTGCGGCACCGATCTGCACATCCTGAAGGGCGATGTGCCGGATGTGCGGCCCGGGACGGTCCTCGGCCACGAGGCCGTCGGCGAGGTCGTCGAGACCGGCGGCGACGTGCGCACCGTACGCCCCGGGGACCGGGTGCTGGTCTCCTGTGTCTCGCCGTGCGGCCGCTGCCGGTTCTGCCGGGAGCGGGCGTACGGACAGTGCCACGGCGGCGGGGGCTGGGTCCTGGGGCGGCTGATCGACGGCGCCCAGGCCGAGTACGTCCGGGTGCCGTTCGCCGATCTGTCCCTGCATCCGCTGACCGGCGCGGCCGACACCCTCGAAGCCGTGCTGCTGGCCGATGTCTTCCCCACCGCCTACGAGGTGGGGGTGCTCAGCGCGGGGGTGCGGCCCGGCGACACCGTCGCGGTCGTCGGCACGGGGCCCGTGGGGCTCGCCGCGATCGCCACCGCGGAGCTCTTCTCCCCCGGCCGGATCATCGCCGTCGACCTGCTGCCCGAACGGCTGGACGCGGCCAAGCGGCTCGGCGCCGACGCGGTGGTGCAGACCACGGAGGGGCCCGAGCCCCTGGTCGACGACCTCACCGGAGGGCTCGGCGCCGATGTGGTCATCGAGGCGGTGGGCACCCCCGCGAGCTTCGAGGCCTGCACCCGCATGGCGCGGCCCGGCGGGCGGATCGCCAACATCGGCGTGCACGGCCGGCCCGTGACGCTGCATCTGGAGGACCTGTGGATGCGGAATCTGACGATCACCACCGGTCTCGTCGACACCCGCACCACCCCCACGCTGCTGTCCATGCTGGCCGCCGGGCGGCTGCCCGCGGCGTCGCTCATCACCCACACCTTCGAGCTCGACCAGATGGAAGAGGCGTACGACGTCTTCTCGCGGGCGGCCGACACCGGGGCGCTCAAGGTCGCGCTCGGGGTGCCCACCAGGCCACTGGTCGCCAGGGAGACGAGCGGAGCGAAGTGATCGGAGAAATCGAAGAAATCGAAGAGATCGGAGAGAAGTGATCGGCCATGTCCGAAGCAGCACGGCCGGACCCGGCCGCCACCCGGCGGCCCGGCGGCGGAGGTGACATCGGACGGCGCGTGGCCCTGCGGCGCGAGCGGCTGGGGCTGAGCCGGGAGGACGTGGCCGGGCGCGCGGGCACGTCGCCGAGCTATCTGCGGTACCTGGAGGAGAGCCCCGCCGACCCCGGCACGGGCTTTCTGCTGAGGCTGGCCGCGGCGCTGGACACCAGCGCGGCCGAGCTGCGGGGCGGAGGCGTCGGCCTGCCACCGGGCCTGGCCCAGGCGGGCTCCCGCCCGGACCTGGTGGAGCTCACTCCCCGGGAGTGCTACGACCTGCTCTCGACCCATGGGGTGGGCAGGATCTCGGTGTCCACTTCCAAGGGCCCGAGCATCCTCCCGGTCAACTACAGCGTCATGGATGACGCGGTGGTCTTCCGCACCGCCCCGGACGCCTCCCCGGCGGCCGCCGCGGGGGCCGAGGTCGCCTTCGAGGTGGACCACATCGACGAGGCGCTCAGCGAGGGCTGGAGCGTGCTCGTGGTGGGGCGGGCCCAGCGGGTCACCGACCCGGAGGCGATACGGCGCGTGGCCGCGGGCGCGTACAGCAAACCCTGGCCGGGCGGCAGCCGCGAGCTGTGTCTGCGGATCGACCCCACGCGCGTCACCGGGCGCCGGATCCGCGTCCACTGACCCACCGGGTCCGCCGGCGCCGGCCCCACCCGGCCCCCGGCCGGGCCCACGATCGCGGAGGTAGCGGCCATGCCACCGCAGGTCACCGCCGTCCCGCACCACGCGCCGTGCCCGGTGGGGGTGGTCCCGTACCGCTGAGGCAAGGAAGGAGGTCCCCGTGCACCGGACCTCGCACATCGTGAGTGATGTGATGACCCATACCGTCGTCGCCGTCGGCCGCGAGGCCCCGTTCAAGGAGATCGTGAAGACGCTGGAGCAGTGGAGGGTGAGCGCCCTGCCGGTGCTGGAGGGCGAGGGGCGGGTGATCGGCGTGGTCTCGGAGGCCGATCTGCTGCCCAAGGAGGAGTTCCGGGACAGCGATCCGGCCCGGCTCGGACAGCTGCGCGACCTGCCCGACATCGTCAAGGCGACCGCGGTGACCGCCGAGGAGCTGATGACCTCTCCGGCCATCACCGTGCACGCGAACGCGAGCTTGGCCGAGACCGCGCGGATCATGACCCACAGGCACGTCAAGCGGCTGCCCGTGGTCGACGACGAGGGCCGTCTGGAGGGCATCGTCAGCCGCGCCGATCTCCTGAAGGTGTTTCTGCGCCCGGACGAGGACATCGAGGAGGAGGTGCGGCGCGAGGTCGTGTCGTATCTCTTCCCCGCGTCGGCGGGGCAGCCGGTGCGGGTGAGCGTGAACGAGGGCGTGGTCACCCTCACCGGCCAGATCAGGGACACCGGTCTGATCCCGGCGGCGGCGCGGCTGATCCGCTCGGTCGAGGGCGTGGTGGACTTCGACAACCGGCTGACCGCCGCGCACCACGTCACCAGGCCGTCCTGACCGGCCCGTCCGGACTGACCGGACTGACCGGACTGACCGGACTGACCGGCCTCGGAGCGACGGCCGGCTCAGCCGCCGCGGCTGCTCCAGCGGGGCTCGACCTCGGCCCACGCGCGCTCCCACTCCGCGGCGCGCTGGCGGTCCAGCCGCCAGCGCACGGTGCGCCAGCCGGCCAGGGTCACCAGGCAGACACCGGTGGCCGCGGTGGCGCCGGTCAGGTCCGCCCGGGTCTCGGCCTCGCGCTGGGTGAGCGGTTCTGAGACCAGCCGGCCGCGCGCGTCGGTCCACACCACCGTCCGGCTACCGGCCGGCCGCCCCTCGTGCACCCGCGCCACGCCGGTGTGCACCGAGCCGTCGGGTGCCGTCCAGCGCACGGTGGCGGGGACGCGGCCGAACTTGCCGCCGTCCGCGGCCTGGGCCACCGCGGGCGCGTTCTCCAGCAGCCGCGCCGGGACGGGGTGGTGCTGGGCGCGCTCCGCAAGCAGGGGCCGTTCCACGGCGGCGGATGTGACCATGCCGGCCATCGTGCCGCCGACCGCCATCACCAGGCCCGCGACCAGCGCGACCCAGGCCTCCACGACGTCCGAGCGGCGCTTGAGCGGGTTGCGCCGCCACCGCCACAAGAGCCGCCCCCGCGCCTTCGCACTCATCGCCGCACCCCCTGTCGTGTGCTGTCGCGTGCTGCGGGGCGAAACCCGCGCGGCAGCGCGGGGGCTCCCTACAAACGACCCTCGCACGCGCGGGCCGCGGGTGCGAGGGCCGGGCGGACCCGGCGGTGGGACCATCGGCCCCGCCGCCCGAGCGCCGGGGACCGTTCGGCCCTGGCGCGGCCGCCGGGGGCGAGTCATGATCGATTGAAGGGGGCCGATCGCCGGTCCCAGTCCCAGGGGGGCCGGGCCACGACAACCGTGCGGAAGGCCGCCATGACCGACTCTGCGCACCACTCCCCGCCGGCGCCGACCAGTCCGACCAGTCCGGTCAGGGTTTTTTTGCTGGACGACCACGAGGTCGTCCGGCGCGGGCTGCACGACCTGCTCGACGCCGAGCCGGACATCGAGGTGGTCGGCGACGCGGCGACCGTCGCCCAGGCCCTCGCCCGGGGGCCCGCGCTGCGGCCCGATGTCGCGATCCTGGATGTGCGGCTGCCGGACGGGGACGGGGTCACCGTCTGCCGTGAGCTGCGCTCCACCATGCCGCGGCTGGCCTGTCTGATGCTCACCTCGTTCGACGACGACGATGCGCTGCTGGACGCGATCATGGCCGGGGCCGCGGGATATGTCCTCAAGCAGATCAGGGGTTCCGACCTGGTGTCCGCGGTCCGCACGGTGGCGTCCGGCCAGTCGATGCTCGACCCGGCCACCACCGCCCGGCTGATGAGCACCCTGCGCGGGGGCGGCGCGGAAGAGCAGCCGCAGGACGAGACGCTGGCCGGGCTGTCCACCCGGGAACGGGAGATCCTGGCCCTGATCGGCGAGGGAATGACCAACCGGGAGATCGGCAAGCGGCTCTATCTGTCCGAGAAGACGGTGAAGAACCACATCTCCCGCCTGCTGGCCAAGCTCGGCGTCGAGCGCCGCGTCCAGGCGGCCGTGATCGCCACCCACGCGGAGCCCCGGCACTCCGGCACCCCCTCCGCGCGGCCGGACTCCGCCCACTGACCCCCGGGGACGTCCGGGCCCCGCCCAGGGACCATTGGCCCCTGCCCACGCCCGCCCACCGCCCCGCAGGCTGAGTGACCGTAACCCCCGCGCGTCCGCCGAGGAGATCACATGCAGCCCTCAGCACTCGACGCGGCGACCTTGGAGAAGCTGATCTCAGCCGCTGTGGCCGCCCCCTCGATGCACCACACCCAGCCGCCCTGGCACTGCCGGCTCGACCCCGACACCGTCACGCTCGAAGTGCGGGCCGCCCCCGGGCGCGTCCCGCGCCACGCCGAGAGGCCCGACGGCATGGCGCGGACCCTGAACCTCACCGTCGGGGCGGCCGTGTTCAACCTTCGGGTCGCCATGGCCCACTTCGGGTGGCGGCCGGTGGTCCAGCTGCTGCCGCGGCCCTCGGAGCCGGAGCTGCTGGCCACCGTCCGCCCGGAGCCCGCGCCGAGCGGGGGCGACGGCCACCTGGACGATCTGTACGAGGTGATCTGGCGGCGGCACGGCGATCGCCTCGCCTTTTCCGGCCGAGTCTCCGGCCGACGACTGCCGCAGCGGGTGCTCACCGAGCTGACCGAGGCCGCGCACACGCACGGCGCGACCCTGTACTTCCCCCGCCACGAGGAGACCACGCAGCTGCTGCGGATCAACGAGGAGGCCGAGCGGCGCAACGCCCGCGACCGCGGCCGGGCCACCGGGAACGGGTCGGGCCCGCACGGGCAGGAGCGGGCCGACGCCTTCGCGCAGCGGCCGACCGTGGCCGTGCTGAGCACCCGGCACGACCACCACGCCGACTGGCTGCGGGCCGGCCAGGCGCTCCAGCACGTCCTGCTGGTGGCCGCCGCGCGCACGGCGCGGGCCGCGCTGCTGCACCAGGCGCTGGAGTGGCCCGATCTGCGCTGGGCGCTCAGCGACGACCGCCGCGTCACCGACCACGCGCAGATGCTGATCCGGCTCGGCTAGGGCCCGGCCGACCCGGTCACCCCTGTCGTCTGAAGGCGGCAATCCGTTCCGACCCATCGGCGGTGTCCGCTGTGCGGGATCTCCGCGAGCTCCACGCCGCCCGCGGCCGGGCCGTTGGTCCTCAGTCCCGGCCCGTCAGCCCCGCGGCAGTGGAACGCTCCACACCAGGCGGGTGCCACCACCCGGCGCCCCCTTGACCAGCAGCTCGCCACCGCGCTTCCCGGCGCGCTCCGCGAGGTTCCGCAGCCCGCTGCGCCGACCGCCCTCCGGGATGCCCACCCCGTCGTCGGTGACCGTGAGGGTCAGCCGGCCGGACCCGACGGCCAGGGAGATCTCCGCGCCGCGGGCCCGCGCATGGCGGGCGACGTTGGACAGCGCCTCGGCCAGAACCGCGACCAGGTCGTCCGCGACGGGGTACGGCACCTCGGTGTCGACCAGCCCCTCCGTACGCAGCGAGGGCGTGAAGCCCAGCGCGGGCACGGCCTCCTCGACCGTCCTGGCCGTGCGCACCCGCAGCCCCTGGGCGGCCGGGCCCGCCTCGTGCGACCGGAGACCAAAGATCGTCGACCGGATGATCTTGATGGTGTCGTCCAGGTCGTCCACCACCCGCAGCAGCCGCTCGGAGCCCTCCGGGTGCTGGACGAAGCGCATGGTGCTCTGGAGCGTCATCCCCGCGGCGAACAGCCGCTGGATGGCCAGGTCGTGCAGATCGCGGGCGATCCGGTCGCGGTCCTCCAGCAGCGCCAGCTGCTCGGCGTCGCGCCGCCGCTCGGCCAGCTTCATGGCGATCGCCGCCTGACCGGCGAAGCCGAGCAGCATGTCCGTCTCCACCGGGGTGAAGGGCGGGCTGCCCGCCGCTCGGGCCAGCGACAGCACCCCCTGGACGCCCTCGCTGGTCCGCATCGGGACCGCCACCGCGGGGCCGAGGCCCGTCCACCGGGTGGGGCCCTCGGTGATCCGCGGGTCGTTCTCGACATCGACGCTGGTGACAGCCTCGGACCCGAGGAAGGCTGCACCGGCGAACGAGCCCTGGCGGGGCAGCACGAGACCGCGGTGCGCCTCGGCGTCGATCCCGTCCGCGAGCGCCATCTGGAGGTCGGTGCTCCCCTCGACCGGCAGCGCGAGCACCCCCAGGTCGGCGGCGAGCAGCCGCCGGGCGTGCCCGACGATCAGCCCGAGCACCCGGGTCTCGTCCACACCGGACAGCAGGCCCTGGGTGACCTCGGCGTTCGCCTCCAGCCAGCGCTGGCGGTGCCGGGCCTCCTCGTACAGGCGGGCGTTCTCGATGGCCACCCCGGCAGCCACCGCGAGCGTGGACAGCACCGTCTCGTCCTCGCCGTCGAACTCCTTCCCGCCCCGCTTCTCCGTCAGATAGATATTGCCGAAGACCTCGTCCCGCACCCGGATGGGCACCCCCAGGAACGAGTGCATGGGCGGGTGGCCCGGCGGAAAGCCGTAGGAGGCCGGGTGCTCCGACAGCTCGGCCAGCCGCAGCGGCTCGGGGTGGCGGATCAGCTCGCCCAGGATGCCGTGGCCGGACGGCAGCGCGCCGATCGCCGCGATCTGCTCCTCGCTGACGCCCACGGTCAGGAACTCCGCCAGCCACCGCCGGTCCTCGCCGATCACGCCCAGGGCGCCGTACTCGGCGTCCACCAGGACCACGGCCGCCTCGACGATCCGCCGCAGCACCTGCGGCAGATCCAGCTCCCGGCCGACCGAGAGCACGGCCTCCAGCAGGCTGTGCACCCGGTCCTGGGTCCCCCGCACCGCGTCGATGCGCACCTGCAACTCGTCCAGCAGCTCGTCGAGCCGCAGCCGAGGCAGATTCCTGGAGCTGCTCGCGCTACCCATGCCGACCGGCGCCTCCCACTCCTTACGGTAGCCGCGCACCCCGGGCGGTGAATGCTGCCCGGAGTCTTGGCGCGAAAGGGTCCGTTGGCTAATGTTCGGTGCTGTTGATTTTCGGATTGTTTTGGCAAGCCCGTACATCGACATCGAAGAGAAGGGTGGGCTCCGATGCCCCGTCTCCTTCGCTCCTTCCGCCTCCTTCCCCGGCTGATGCCCCGGCTCATCCCCCTGGCCCTGGCCGGAACGCTGGTGGCCCCCGTCCCCGCCGCGACGGCGAGCCCCTCGGCCCCGCCCGCGGACGTGTACAAGCTCCTCGAGGACCCCGAGGTCACCGCGGTCGGGCAGGAGCCGGCCCACGCGCCGCTGACGCCGTACGACAATGCCGCCGGCGCGCTCAAGGGCGGCCAGGACACCCCCTGGACCAAGTCGCTCGACGGCTCCTGGAAGATCCATATGTCCGATCGCCCCGAGAATGTCCCCAAGGACTTCTTCGCCGAGGGCTATGACACCTCGGGGGCGGGCTGGCACGGCGTGAGCGTGCCGCACACCTGGCAGACGGACGGTCTGGACCACCCGGTCTTCCGCAACATCCCCACCGAGATGTATCCGGACGACCCTCCGAAGGTGCCGCACGACGTCAACCCGACCGGCGCCTACGTCAAGACCTTCCAACTGCCCGGGAGTTGGGAGAAACGGCGGACGTTCCTGCGCTTCGAGGGCGTCACCAGCGGCTATCTGGTCTGGGTCAACGGCTCGTACGCCGGGTACGACCAGGGCGGCTACACGCCCGCGGAGTTCGACATCAGCGAGCGGCTCCACCCGGGCCGGAACACGGTCGCCGTGCAGGTGCACCGCTGGGGCTCCGGGGCCCATCTGGAGGACTACGACCAGTGGCGCTTCGCGGGCATCTTCCGCTCGGTCGGCCTCTACTCCACCCCGGCGACCCGGCTGCGCGATGTGACCGTGAAAACCGATCTGGACGCCGCCTACCGCGACGCCCGGCTGACCGCCCGGGTGGATGTCGCCGCCGCGGGCCCGGACGGGCAGAGCGTGGCCGGCGCGGGTGAGCGCGAGGTCACCGGGACGCTGTACGACCGGCGCGGACGCAAGGTGACAACGATGTCGGATACGGTCGATCCCGGCGGCGGCACCGGCTCAGCCACCCTGAGCGCCCAGATCGCCGACCCCGACAAGTGGACCGACGAGACACCGAACCTCTACACCCTCGTCGTCCAGCTCCACGGCCCCGACGGCCGGGTCACCCACACCACCGCCCAGCCGGTCGGCTTCCGCGAGATCGAGATCAAGGACAAACAGCTCCTCGTCAACGGCCGCCGCATCCTCGTCAAGGGCGTCAACCGCGCCGAGACCGATCCGAACACCGGCCGTCACGCCACCAGAGAGCGCACCGCATCCGACGTCTCCCTGATGAAGCAGCTCAACATCAACTCGATCCGCACCTCGCACTACCCGTCCGATCCCTATCTGTACGAGCTGGCCGACGCGCGCGGGCTGTGGATCGACGACGAGGTCGACATCGAGACCCACCATCACGACGGCTGCCCGGACGACTGTCTGGCCGAGCGGCCCGAGTGGCAGAGGGCGTTCCTGGACCGGCTCACCGCGATGTACGAGCGGGACAAGAACCACCCCAGCGTCCTGATGTGGGACACCGGCAACGAGGCCGGCCTGGGCAGCGCCCACTACGCGATGGCCGAGTTCCTGGACCGTGAGGACCCGGCCCGCCCCGTCTACCACCAGCCCAACAACCCCGACGGCGACGCCCCGTTCGCCGATGTCTGGGGGCCGCGTTACCCCTCCCCCGCGGGCCTGGAGGAGAAGGCGAAGGCCACCACCAAGCCGATCATCATGGGCGAGTACGCCCACGCCATGGGCAACTCGCTCGGCAACTTCCGGGAGTTCTGGGACGTCGTCCGCAAGTACCCCCAGGTCCAGGGCGGCTACATCTGGGACTGGGCGGAGCAGAACATCACCCAGCCGCTGCTGACCACGCCCGACTCCTCCGGCAACGACATCCTGTCCTATGTCTCGGGGAAGCCCGGTCTGGTGGCGGGACACCGGGGCAGGGCGCTGGAGCTGTCCGGGCTCGACGACTTCGTGGAGGTCTACCGCGACCCGAAGCTCGACACGGTGGCGGACGCGCTCACCCTGGACGCCTGGGTGAAACCCGCCGACTGGACAGGCAGCTTCACCGTGATCGCGAAGGGCGACCACAGCTACGCCCTGAAGATGCGCGACAAGGACACCCTGGAGTTCTTCGTCTACGGCGACGGGGAGTGGCACACCGTCGCGGCCGACGTCCCCGGCGACTGGTACGGCTCCTGGCACCGCGTGTCCGGCACCTTCGACGGCTCGGCCCTGAAGCTCTACATCGACGGCGAGCAAGCCGCCTCCACCGGCTGGCGCGGAACCGTCGGCTACTCCGCCCAGCCGGTGAACATCGGCCGCAACCCCGAGACCGACCAGGAGAACATCCGCAGCCGCATGGCACACGGCACGGTCGACCAGGTCCGCGTCTACCACAAGGCGCTGGGCCCCGATCAGCTCGCCGCCGACCCCAGCGCGGACGCGGTGCTCGCGCTCGACTTCGACCGGCTCGACCGGAAGGGGGAGTTCCTGTCCTATGGCGCGGGGACCGGCGGGGTCGACGGGGTGGTCTCCGCCGACCGCACCGTACAGCCCGAGGCCCGTGCCATGGCGGCGGTGCACGCCCCGGTCCGGATCTCCGGCGCCGAGGCCGCGTCGGGGCGGATCGATGTGCTCAACGAGCGCTCCTTCACCCGCACCGGCGACCTCAGACTGCGGTGGCGGATCACCGAGGGGACCAGGACCCTGGCCCACGGGACCCGCTCCTTCGACCTCGACCCCGGCGAGCGACAGCGCGTCCGGCTGCCGAAGCCACCCGCCAACCCGAAGGACGCCGACCGACAGCTCACCGTGGAGGCGGTGCTCGCCAAGGACACCACCTGGGCGAAGGCCGGGCACATCGTCGCGGTCGAGCAGTTCGACATCGGCGGCGCGCAGCTCGCGGGCACCACGCCGGCCAAGGCACCCGGCAAACTGACCACCGCCACGGCCGACGGCCGGATCACCGTCACCGGGAAGGACTTCTCGTACGGGTTCGACCGCACGAGCGGTGAGCTGGTCTCGATGCGGGCCGACGGCCGGGAGCTGCTCGGCTCCGGCCCCGAGCTCGACGCCTGGCGCTCACCGGTCAGCAATGAGATCGGCTCCGAGGAAGGGCCGTGGCGCGAGGCGGGCCTGGACCGGCTGCGCACCGAGCCGGGGAAGGTCACGGTCTCCGAGCGGGGCGGCGAGGTCACCGTCACCGTGCCCGCCACGGCCGCCGCGCCCGGCGTCAAGGACTCCTCCTTCGCGCAGACCCTCCGGTACACGGTCAGTGGCACCGGGGAACTGCGCCTGGACCACCGCGTCGAGGCACGCGGCAAGGCGCGCACGGTGCCCTACCTGCCCCGCATCGGGCTCTCCCTGCGGCTGCCCGAGCGGTACGACACGTTCACCTGGTACGGGCGCGGGCCGCAGGAGAACTACAACGACCGCGAGGACGGCGCCCCCGTGGGGGTGTACTCCACCGATGTGGACAAGCAGTTCGCCGGATACACCAGGCCCCAGGACTACGGAAACCATGAAGACGTCCGCTGGGCGTCGCTGTCCGACGGCAAGAGCGGTCTGCTGGTCTCCGGGTCGGGATCCGGGTCCGGGGGTTTTTCGGCCGGGGTCACCCCGTACACCGGCATCGACCGCGCCGCGTACCCGTTCGCCCTCCGGAAGGACCCGGGAGGCAACACCCTGCACCTGGACCACGCGGTGAGCGGCGTGAGCGAGACCTTCCACACCGTGCTGCCCCAGTACCAGGTGCGGCCCGCCCGGGAGTACGCCTACACGCTGCGGATACGCCCACTGACCGGCGCCGAGGCCCGCACCGGCACCCCGCGCGGCCCGGTCGTCTGCGCCCCCGAGGCCGAGCTCACCGCCGCCGAGACCACCGTGCCGGCGGGCGACTCCACCTCGGCCGAGCTGTCCGTCACCAACCCCTGCGACACCCCGCTGCGCGATGTCACCGCGGCCCTCGACCTCGCCGAAGGGTGGACCGCCGAGCCGGGCTCCCTCGACCTCGGCGACCTCGCCCCGGGCAGGACCACGACCGTACGCGCCAAGGTCACCCGCGGCGAGAACACCCCCGACGGGCTCCGGCCCGCCGTCGCCACCCTCCGTGCGACCTCGGCCGGCGGGGCGCGGGTGAGCGGCTCGGCGGCGGTCGACCTCGACGGCACGCCTCCCCCGCCGCGCGGCGAGGTGTCCGTGTCCACGCTGGACTTCATCACCTCCGACAACGGCTGGGGCCCGGTCGAACGGGACCGCAGCAACGGCGAGTCCGCCCCCGGCGACGGCAAGACGCTCACCATCGGCGGCAAGACCTACGCGCACGGCCTCGGCGTGCACGCCGACTCCACGGTGGAGGTCTTCCTGGGCGGCAACTGCTCGACCTTCACCGCCGAGGTAGGGCTGGACGACGAGGTGGCCGGCGACGGCAGCGTCACTTTCGAGGTCTACGCCGACGGCGAGCGGGTCTACCGCGGCGGCGTCGTCGACGGCGCGGACCCCGCGGTCCCGGTCGAGGCCACGGTCGAGGGCGCGCAGGTGCTACGGCTGCGGGTCACCGACGGAGGCGACGGAAACGCCCACGACCACGCGGATTGGGGGGCGGCGACGGTGCGCTGCGGCTCGGACTGACGCGGGCCCTTCCGGCCCACCCCATGGGCCGGAAGGGCCCCTCCTCCCACCCCCGGTAAAAGAACTGCTTGATGGAGTACTTCCAGCACAGTGACGGATGCGGTTTCTTTCCCGTAGTCAGCGGCCCGTATCCAGCACCAGCCCAGTGATTTTGTGGTGAGTATCGGACAGCGACACGCCGTGGTGTCGGCGTGTCTCTGTCCGATACTCACCACAACTCAGGCATCGGACGATCTGCCGACCCGGACGTGGCGCCTACGGCACTCGGACGCGGACGGCCGCGCGCTCCTGTCGGAGGAGTTGCGGGTGAACGCGGACACCGGCGTTGGCTTACTGCATCACTCCGACGGCGCCCAGGCGCTGTTGCGTCTAAATCCTCTGTACTTCCTTCAAGGGCGCGCCTGCGGCGCGCCGGTCGGCCGGGACGCTCGGGCGAGCTGCGGCCTGACGGCCGGGACATGGCCGCTGATCAACTCCACCACCAGACGCGTGCGGGTGTTCGCCATGTCACCGACATGTTGCAGGGCCGCACCACACTGGCCCAACACCGCGAACTCCTCGTATCCGCAGGCTGGTTGTTCCTACTCGGCGGCTGCCTCGAATACGACATGGGGCAACGCCAGGCCGCAGAACTGAGCCGCGCCGCAGCTCTGCGCATTGGACAGGAGACCGGACACGGCGAGATCACGGCATGGTCGTGGGAACTCGGCGCATGGTTCGCCCTCACCCAGGGGCGATATGCCGACGTGATCGACTGCGTCAACGCGGGGCACCAGTCCGACTCCGCGCACAGCATTGGCGTGCAGCTCTACGCGCAGAGCGCCAAGGCATACGCCCGCATGGGCGACGCAAACCAGGTCCGCGCCACCCTCGACGCCGGACGAGCCCGGCTTGAACGGCTGCCCCGACCAGAGCACCGCGAGCACCATTTCGTCATCGACCCCGACAAGTGGGACTTCTACGAGATGGACGCCTACCGCATGCTCGGCGATGACGAGCGCGCGACCGTTCACGCTCAGGAAGTCGTACGGCTGGGGACCGCCCCGGACGGTACCGAGGTCTCGCCCATGCGCGTGGCGGAGGCCAGGCTCACACTCGGTGTCGCCGCCGCCCGCTTCGGCGAGCTTGAAGAGGCCGTCTCCGTCGCGGGACGCGCGCTTCAAACCTCGCGGAAGTCTCTGCCCTCCCTTCTCATGGTTGCCGGGGAACTCACCGACGAACTAGAGCAGCGATACCCGCGCGAGTCCCTTTCCCAGGAGTTCCGCGAGCAGGTGACCCACATCGCCGCCGGAGCACAGACCGCGCTCGGGACGTAGAGCAGTCCCAGGCCGTTCCAGGGTGAACGCGCAGGTCACAGCACACAGAAGAGACTGCATTCGTCAGGGTATTGCTTGCTCTACATCAAGCACTTTTTTCCAAGGGGGTGGAGGGAGACCCCGAACCGGAGCTCCACCCACCAACCCGCGGCCGGCGAGCGACCGGAGCCACCGCCCCTCCTTCCCGCTGCCCGCCGTCTTTGCGCCGAAGGCGCGAGACGAAGCCCGCTCCCGGCGACCGGGAATGCCGCGCAGCGGCGCACATCCGCGGGCTCAGCCGCGCAGCCGCTCCTCAAGGCGGTCCAGGAAGATCTCCTGCTTGGCCACGATCTTCATGCGCGCCTGCGCGAGATCCAGCCACACCACCCGGTCGATCTCGGGGAAGGTCTGAAGCCGCCCGGACCCCCTCGGCCACTCCATCTCGAAAGTGCCCGGGGTGACGCGCCGCGGATCGAGGTCTGCCGCCAGCGCCCAGACCGTGACAACCTTGCCCCCGGTCTGCTGGACGGAGCCGAGCGGAAGGAGGTCGCCCGGGGGCGGCGGCAGGCCCAGCTCCTCCTGGAACTCCCTGCGTGCCGCGGCCTCCGGGGCCTCGTCCGGTTCGTACTCGCCCTTGGGGATGGACCACGCGCGCTCGTCCTTGCGCGCCCAGAAGGGTCCGCCCATGTGGCCGAGAAGGACCTGCGCGGCGGAGACCGGGTCGGCCCCTGCCGCCCCCTTCGCCACCGCCCCGCGGAACAGCAGGATGCCGGCGCTTCGTTTTGCCGTCACGGTGCCCAGTGTGCCCCGCGCCCGCCCGGCCCGCCGCCGTGGCCCATCAGGCCTTGCGGGCGTAGCCGAGGTAGGTGACCTGGGGCCGGGTGTCGGGGGCCAGGACGAAGTCGACGATGGGCGGGATCTCCTCGTCGGTGATCCGCCCGCGGCGACGGTCCATCGTGGCCTTGACCAAGCTGCGCGGATCACGGGGCTTGAAGTCGCAGATGTCCTGGTTGCGCAGCTCATGGCGGCGCAGCGCCTCCGTCATTTCGGCGGGGGTACGCAGCCGCTCCGCGGCGTAGCGGCCGGGTGGCATGATCCGGGTCATGGGCAGGCGCTGGAAGGCGATGAGGTAGATCAGCCGGGACACCAGGGTGCGGTTCACGGTGTCGTAGACCAGCACACCGTCCGGCGCGAGCGCCCGGGCCCCCTCCGCCAGGACCGGGTCGAGGGCCGGGGTGACCTCGAAGGTGTCCGCGTAGTAGACGAGGTCGAACGCGGCGGCGGCGACGCCCAGTTCCTCGGGTGGCGCGGTTTCGTACCGGACGGCAAAGCGCTCCCGCTCGCCCGCCTCCCGCTCGCCCGCCTCGCGCGCGATCGCCGTCGCGGACGCGGACGGGTCGATGGCGACAACGTCGAATCCCACCCCGGCCAGGCCGCGGGCCAGCAGTCCGCGGCCGCTCCCCACCACCAGGGCCCGGCTCCCGGCCGCGGTCAGGCCGACGCTCCGCAGGGTTTTGTCCACGTACTCCAGGCGGCTGGCCTGGAAGGCGACGGCTCTGATCTGACGGCCGTCCACCGTTTCGGGTAACGGTGAGTCCAGTTCGACGCGCGGCGCTCGGGCCATGCTCTGCTCCCTCTTCTGCCTCTTCGGTTCTGCCCTCGTGTGCGGCTCGTCCGACGTTAACAAGGGGCGTACGGCGGCCCGCCACCGGCGGTTCGCGGGGGCGGCCGTGGGCACTCGACCGACGATGCCGACAGCGCGACGCTGGGGGTGCTGTTCATGCGTTACGAAGAGCTGACGAGCCAGGTCCAGGCACTGGCGCAGCTGCCCGACCGGCGGTCGGCGGAGCGGGCGGTGCGCGCCACGCTCGAGACCCTCGCCGAGCGGATCCCGGACGGTCTGGCCGACCACATGGCGGCGCAGCTGCCACCCGAGGCGGCCTACTCCATGCGACGGGTGGCCGCGTCCCACGAGGCCTCACCCGCGCAGCGGGCCTACCGGCGCAACCACGGCGAACGGTTCGACCTCACGGGCTTCGCGGGGCGAATCGCCTGGCGCGCCCGGACATCGGAGGACGAGGCGATCCGGGAGGCGAGCGTGTTCTTCGAGGTGCTGGACTCCGCGGTGAGCCCGGAGCTGATGGACAGGCTGTACAAGGCGCTGCCGAGCGACATCCGGGAGCTGCTGCCCGAAGCGCGGGCCTTCGAAGGCCAACAGGAGCGACGGGGCCGGGAGAGATAGGGAACAGGGGCGAGGGACAGGGAAGGCCGGGCGGGGCTTGGGTCCGCCCTTCGGGCGTCACTGCACGGCCGCGTAGCGTCACGTTTTGTCGCGTATCAGTGGGCTACTCGCCAGAGCGCGTTGATCACGTCGGCCCGTCGGCTCGTTGCCCCGGACCCGTTGAGCGCTTGAGCGAGGTGAGCGCATGAACATCCTGATCTGGCCTGTGCACGGCTCATGGACCACGGCGTTCGTCCAAGGACCGCACCGCTATCTGCTGCCGGCACTGCCCGACCGCGGGCCCGACGGCCTCGGCCGCGGGCGCACGTTCACCTGGCCCGCCTCGGTCACCGAGCTGAGCCCCGTACGACTGCGGGACGCCCCGGTCGACCTGGTGGTCCTCCAGCGGCCGCACGAGGCCGCGCTCGCCGAGTGCTGGCTGGGCGGGCGCCGCCCCGGGCGCGATGTGCCCGCGGTCTACGTGGAGCACGGCACCCCGGGCGGAGGCGTCCCCGGCACCCGCCACCCCTGCGCCGACCGGGACGATCTGCGGGGCGTGCCCCTGGTGCACATCACCCACTTCAACCGGCTCTTCTGGGACAGCGGCACCGCCCCCACCACGGTGATCGAGCACGGCGTCGTCGACCCGGGCCATCTGTACACCGGGGAGCTGGAGCGCGCCGCCGTCGTCGTCAACGACCCGATCCCGCGCGGCCGCACCACCGGCACGGATCTGCTGCCCGAGCTGAGCCGGGCGGCGCCGCTGGACGTCTTCGGCCGCCGCACGGAAGGGCTCGCCGCGTACCTGGGGCTGACCGAGGACCGGCTGCGCCGCGCGGAGCTGCCGCAGGCCCGGCTGCACGCCGAGATGGCCCGCCGCCGGCTGTATCTGCACCCGCCGCGCTGGACCTCGCTCGGGATGTCCCTCCTGGAGGCCATGCACCTGGGCATGCCCGTGGTGGCCCTGGCCACCACCGAGGCGGTCGAGGCGGTGCCCGAGGGCGCCGGTGTGCTCTCGACCCGCCCCGAGGTGCTCGCCCGCGCCGTCCGGACCTATCTCCGGGAGCCGGGGGCGGCGGCCGAGGACGGGGCACGAGCCCGCCGCGCGGCGCTCGACCGGTACGGGCTCAAACGCTTCCTGGACGACTGGGAGCGACTCTTCGAAGAACTGCGGAGCTGAGGAGCTGACGAAGCTCCGCGCGTCAGGGGTGGGCGCCGTCCCAGAGCAGGATGGCCTGGGCGTCGTCCACGGAGTCGGGCAGCGTACGAGCCCGGTGTGCGCGTAGGGGACCCGCGCGTGCCCAGGCGGGGGAAACAGGCGGGCCCGCGCGCCTGGCGGAGGTGCGGTTTCCAGGCCACTTGACAAAGGCCCTTGCCGGAACGGCAAATAGAAGGGTGTCGGATGACGATTTCGCGAGTGTGCTGACGGGTGTGGGGCCGCGGTTGCGCGCGCTGCGGCTGGCGCGCGGTGCCACGCTGTCCCAGTTGAGCGAGACGACCGGGATCTCGGTCAGTACCCTCTCGCGCCTGGAGTCGGGGCAGCGCAAGCCGACCCTGGAGCTGCTGCTGCCCCTGGCCAGGGCCCATCAGGTGCCGCTGGACGAGCTGGTCGACGCGCCCGCCACCGGCGATCCTCGTATCCATCCGCGGCCCTTCACCCGGCACGGAAGGGTGTTCGTGCCGCTGACCCGCCACCTCGGCGGGCTACAGGCCTACAAGATGATCCTGCCCGCCGGGCAGACGTCCGAGGGCACTCGGCTCGAGCAGAAGGTGCACGAGGGGTACGAGTGGCTTTATGTGCTCGCCGGCCGGCTGCGTCTCGCGCTGGGCGAGCACGACCTCGTCCTCGCCGCGGGCGAGGCGGCCGAGTTCGACACCCGTGTCCCCCACGGCTTCGCCGGCGCGGGCGACCAGCCCGTCGAGGTGCTGAGCCTCTTCGGGGCGCAGGGCGAGCGGATGCACGTACGAGCACGCCCCACCGGCGCGTGACGTAGCCCCGGCGGGGTGGGGAAAGGGTCCGCCGGACCGGACACCGTCAGATGGCCACGACGCAGTCGTCGGAGCTGTTGGTGCCCAGGACGCTGACGACCCCCGCGGTGCCGTCGCCGAAGAAGCGGGAGAACATCCCCGCCGGGCGGCCGCCGAACAGCAGCGGCCCGAGCACCGGGGCCACCTCCACGTCATACGGCTCCCGGGCGCCGTCGGCGACCATCGCCAGCCGACAGGTGCGCGGCGCCACGAACTCCTGCACCACGCTGGTGCCCGCCTCCGCCGCCCCGGCCACCGCCGCCTCCCACTCCGCCTGGCCGCTCTCCCGGCCGATGACGACCTGCTTGCCGCTCATCCCGAGGCTCTCCTTGAGCACCAGCAGCTCCCGGTTGGCCACCGCGAAGGGGACGAGGTCGACCTCGCGGCCGCCCCGGCTCGTCCTGCGGTGGGTCAGCACCCGTGTCCACGGCAGATACCTGTCGACCAGGGCCCGCTCCGCCGCGCTCATCCACGGCCGCCCCTCCGACAGCAGGCCCATGGTCAGCTTGCTGGACAGGAAGGTGGAGGTCTGGGTGGACACCAGCAGACAGCCGTGGTCCAGCGCGGCCTGCACCGGCGCGGTGTCGATGCCCAGCTCGGCCCAGTCGGGGAGGGTGAAGTTGCGCAGCCCGAGCGGGTAGCGCAGCCGCGGTGGGCAGTCCCATGCCTCGTGCAGATCCTCGGGTTCGAAGAAGCGCGCGGTCAGCCCGTGGCCGTTGAAGTGGTCGGCCTCTATGTCGAAGTAGCGGGTGGACTCCACCCCCTGGTCGCGGGCGCTGCCCACCAGTGCCACCCGGGGCGCCACGGCCAGCTCCGCGCACAGGTCCCGGAACATCTCGGCGCGCACCGCGAACGGGCTCCGGCAGCGGAAGGGCAGCCGGCCCGCGTCGTCGGCGTAGAGCTTGCGCCACACCTCGAGGCGGCAGTGTGTCTCCACGGGGCCGCCGAGCGCGCCACTGACGTTGAACTCCAGAAACCGCGGCCCGTCCGGCCCGATCATGATGTCCGGCCGGGCCACGCAGTCCGCGTACCGCTCCTCGGTGAACGGGTCTGCCATGAACAGCCGGTGTTCACTGTCCGGCATGCCGTACGCCGCCAGCCTGCCCTCCGTGGTGGGCGCGGTCTCCAGGGCGGTGCGGCGCACCAGGTCGAGGAGCGCCGCGGTGGCGCGGAACAGCTCGGCGTAGGACGCGCGCGGCAGCGCGATCGGCGCGGCGGGCAGCAGCGGCTGATACGGCCAGCCGGTGTCCCTGATCTCGGTGCGCAGCATCTCCCGGATGGTGTCCGCAGGCGCGTCGGGCGGCCTCAGCCGGTGGCGTCCGAACCACGGGTGTCCCGTGGCCGCCGGGGTGCCGATGTCCTCGAGCCCGCTCATCCGGGTTCCCCCAACTCCGCGTCGCCGAGCGTCGATCGACCGGGTGTCAGCATAGCCAGGGCCTACCCTTGGGGGCATGACGCTGCGCCGGGTCGGGGACAACGAGTACGTCGAAGAACACGGTGGGGACTACGAGGACTTCGAGCCCGGCATGGTCATCCGGCACTGGCCGGGCCGCACCATCACCGAGACCGACAACACCTGGCTGACGCTGCTGACCATGAACCAGCACCCGCTGCACTTCGACCGGGCCTACGGGGAGGGCGCCGAGTACGGGCGGGTGCTGGTCAACAGCGGGATAACGCTGTGTCTGGTGGGTGGCATGACCGTGCAGGCGCTGTCGGCGCGGGCGGTGGCCAACCTCGGCTGGGACAAGGTCCGGCTGAAGGATCCGGTGTTCGTCGGCGACACGCTGTACGCGACGAGCCGGATCCTCGCCAAGCGGCTGTCCCGGTCCCGGCCGGGGCAGGGGATCGTGACGGTGGAGACGACCGGCGCCAAGTCGACCGGGGAGACGGTCATCGTGTTCGAGCGGTCCTTCATGGTGCGCTGCCGCGAGGCAAGCTGACTCACCGCCCGCCGGTGGCCGCGGCCTCGTGGAGCGCCGCAGCGGCGGCGGTGTCCTCGATGGCCAGGCCCACCCCGCGGAACACCGAGGTCCGGCCGTCCGCGGCGGTCGTCCCGTTCACCAGGCCGCCCAGTTCGTGCAGTTCGGTCACGCCGATCAGCCCGTAGGCCAGCGCGGCCCGCACCTCGCCCGCGTCCTCGAGCGCGGCGGCCCGCTCCTCCACGACGACGAACGCGGACGCGAGGAGCGCCGGGTCGACCTCGATCGCGTCCTCGTGGGTTCCGCCGATCACGTTGACATGCGCGCCGGGAGCCACCCAGTCGGCTGCCACCAGCGGTGTCCGGCCGTCGGTCGAGGTGGCTGTGCAGATGATGGCGGCGTCGGTGACGGCGTCCTTCGCGGTGTCGCACACCGAGACGTCGACCAAGTGGGCCGAGGTGGCGCGGAGCCACTCCGCGAACGCCTCCGTACGGGCCAGGGTGCGGGAGAACACCCGGACCGAGCGGATCGGGCGCACCGCGCACACGGCCCGCACCAGGGCCCGCGCCTGCACCCCCGCGCCGAGGACGGCCAGCTCCTCGACGCCCTCGGGGGCGCACAGCCGGGTCGCCAGGCCGGCCACCGCGCCGGTGCGGACGGCGGTCAGCTCGGCGCCGTCCAGCAGCGCGGTGATCCGCCCGGTCTCCAGGTCGGTCAGCACGACCACACCGTGGATCAGCGGCAGCCCGCGGGCCGGGTTGTCCGGGGTGAGCGTGGTGATCTTGACGCTGCCCACCCCGCGCCGCTCCCAGACCGCAGTCCCGGCCAGCAGCTGCCGCCGCGGGCCGGGCGCGCCGTGTTCGATCACGGTCCGGGAGGGGGACCGGGTCCGGCCCGCCGCCAGATCGCCGAACACCTCGGCCAGCGCGTCGATGACCCGCACCAGCCGGTCCGCGCCCGCCATGTCCTCGGCGCCGATGGTCACCGGGCCACTCGGAGCAGTCATGTGGCGGCCTTCCGGGCGCTCAGCTCGGCCACGACATCGACGATCAGGTCCTCCTGCCCCGCGACGGCCTGTCGTCTCCCGAGCTCGAAGACCACATCGCGCGGGTCGACTCCGGCCCGCGCGGACTGGTCCAGCACCTGGTGTTTGAACCCGGAGAACACCCCGGCCAGGCCGCTGACGATGGACAGCGAGCCGGTGACCGGCGGCGCGGGCATGAGCTCACGCTCGGCGAACTCGGCGGCGTCCAGCAGCGCGTACAGATCGATGCCGGTGGCGTACCCGCTGCGCTCCAGCACCGGCACCACCACCTCCAGCTGGGTGTTGCCCGCCCCGGCGCCGAAGCCGCGCGCGCAGCCGTCGATGATCGCGGCCCCGGCCCCGGCGGCGGCCACGGAGTTGGCCACGGCCATGCCGAGGTTGTTGTGGCCGTGGAAGATCAGCGGTACGTCCACGGCCTCGGCCATCGCGCCGATCCGGTCGGTGACGTCCTGGGGCAGGAGGTGGCCGGCGGAGTCCATGATGCCCACCGCCCGTGCCCCGTACCCGACGGCGCGCGCTGCGTGTTCGGCCAGCTCCGCCGGGGTGGCCATATGGCTCATCATCAGCACGCAGTGCGCCTCCGCGCCCTCCTCGCGCAGGAACCCGAGGTGGCGCTCGGCCAGCGAGGTCTCGGTGCAGTGCACCCCGACGCGGACCACGTCGGCGCCGTGCGCCACCGCCTTGCGCAGATCGTCGGAGGTGCCCCAGCCGGGCAGCATGAACACCGCCATCTTGCTGTGGCGCAGGGCCTCCCGCACGGTCGACAGCATCACGTCGTCGCTGACGGCGGCCCGTCCCACCTGGAGGGAGGAGGCGCCCAGGCCGTTGCCGTGGCCCACCTCCACCACCGGGATCCCCGCCGCGTCGGCCGCCTCGGCGTACCCCCGCAACGCCGCCACGCCGAGTTGGTGCCGCACCGCGTGCTGGCCGTCGCGCAAGGTGGGGTCGTGGATCACCACGGAGCTCATCGGCCCGCCCCCGTCCCGGCGGCCGGGGCGAGCCGGGCCGCGTGCTGCTCGGCGACCAGGACGGCGGCCGAGTTGATGATGTCCAGGTTTCCGGCGTACCGGGGCAGTACGTCGCTGCCTGCGGTGACCTCCAGGGAGATCACGACCCGGTCGCCGGTCACCGTGCAGGCGATGACCTCGTAGCCGGGCTGATGGGCCCGCACCCGCTCGGCCGCCCCGGCCACCACGGCGCGCACCGTGGCGGCGTCGGCCCCGGGGACGACGGCGTGGACGGCCGTGCGGAAGGTCGCCGGGGGCGCGGCCGGGCTGATGTTGAGGATCGCCTTGGTGTCGCGCACCCCGGTGAACTCGGTGAGAGCGTGCTGGGTGGTGGCCACGTACTCGTCGAGGTTGAGCCGGGTCGCCCGGCCCGCGATGCCGCCGGCCACAGTGGAGACGGCCTCCAGGTACGCCACTTCGTACCGGCCGGCGAGGGCGTGCGCGACCGGGATCGCCGCCTGTCCGCCGCAGCTGATGAGGCTGACGTTGCGCTCGGCCGGCGGGTGGGTCCCGGTCACGGTGGGCACCACCATCCGGCCGAGCCGGCTGGGGGTCAGATCGATCAGCAGCGTGTCCAGCGGCCTGAGCAGCCGCCAGTGTTCGGCGTGCGACATCGCGTTGGTGGCGTCGAACACCACGTCGAACGGGCGCGGGGCGGCGAGGATCGCGCCGATCCCCTCCGCCGTGGTCGGACAGCCGAGCGCGGCGGCGTGGCGCAGCCCCGCGGACTCGGGGTTGCGCCCGGCCACCAGGCCGCACTTCAGCACGGCGGAGCGCCGGACCTTGCCGACCAGGTCCTGGCCGATGGCCCCGGTGCCGAGGACGGCGACGGTGATGGGCGGGACGGTGCCGGGCCCGGCGAGAGCGCGCTCAGCGACGGCCATCGCCCGCCTCCTCACCGATGCCACCTCTGTCGCCGCTGTCGCCGCCGAACCGCTGCGCCCAGGCGTCCCCGCGGGCCACCGTCGCCTGGGCCATCCGGGCGAAGGGCGGGCCGACCATGTTGCCGTCCAGGACCGCGATCCCGCCGTCCGCCGCCCGCACGGCCTCGCTGACCCGCCGGGCCAGCCGCAGGCCGGCCGGGTCGGGCCGCAGGGCCCGGTTGATCGCGCCCAGCTCGCTCGGGTGCACGGTCACCTTGCCGTGGAAGCCCAGCTCGCGCACCCGGCCGAGCTCCTCCGCGAGCGCCTCGGGCTCGGCGAGCCGGAAGTTGGCGGTGTCGATCAGGGCGGTGCCGTACCGGGCGCCGGCCAGGGCCATCGCCTGCCGGGCCGCGAGCAGACCCGCCCAGGTGATGTCGATGCCCAGGGCGGCGGCCAGGTCCGCCGAGCCGAGGATCAGCCCGTCGGCGGCCGCCGCGATGGCATCGATGTCAGCGACGGCGGCCGGGGTCTCCACGGTCGCGTAGATCTCCGGGCGCGTCCCCGCCGAGGCGAGGGTGTCGCGCATCAGCGCCACCTCCACCGCGGACTTCACCATCGTCATCACCACGAAGCCCGGCTTGACCGGGCATTCGATGAGCATCGCCAGGTCGTGCACCGCCTCGGCGGTGCCCAGCTCGTTGACGCGCACGGCGGCGTTCGCGGGCTCCGGCGCCTTCTCCAGCGCCGCGCGGCACACGCTCCGCGCCGCGGGCTTCCGCTGCGGCGGGATGGCGTCCTCCAGGTCGATCAGGTGCACATCCGCGTCGTACGACCACGCCTTGACCACCCGGTCGAGGGACAGCGCGGGCGTGTAGAGGATGGAGCGCGGGATGGCCCGAGCGGTGCCCGTCGGTGTCAGCGGAGGTGTCACCTTCATCTGGTCGCCTCCGCCGGGGCCGCCTGCTGGGCGCCCACTGCGGCAAGGGCCGCGCACAGCCCGCGGATCTGCTCCTCGGTCTGGCCGGCGCGGAGCATCACCCGCAGGCCCGCGGTGCCGCGGGCGACGATCGGGAAGAACAGCGGGGAGACATAGAACCCGGCCTCGTACACCCGGCGGCCCGCCTCCATGACCGTCTCATCGCTCATCGACACGACCCGGATCGGAAACGTCGTCCCGCTCTGCCCGGTGCTGATGTGCCGGTCGAACAGCTCGATGTTGGCTCGCAGCCGCCGCTGGAGGACGGTCAGCTCCTCGGTGCGGTGGATCTCCGCCGAGGCCAGGGAGGCCCCGACCGCGGCCGTGTTCATCGGCTGCGAGTAGCTGAGCGCGCCCGCGAACCGCTCGACCACGCGCAGCGTGTCCTTCGGGTAGCCGTCGAGCAGGATCGCCGCGCCGCTGGTGCCGAACGCCTTGTTCAGGGTGGCGACGGTGATGGTCCGCTCGTCCAGCACCGGGCAGTGCGAGCGGATGTAGCCGATGCCGCGCTCCCCGTACGCCGAGATCGAGTGCGAGTCGTCGTAGTACACCAGCAGGCCGTACTTCTCCTGAAGCTCCGCCAGTTCCCGCACCGGCGCGTAGCCGCCCAGGCTGTCCGCGCCGTCCACGACATAGGCGACGCGCTCGTACCGTGCGCACATGTCCTCGAGGAACCCGAGGTCGTGGTGGTCGCAGGTGACCACCTCCGTCTCGTCGGCGCAGGTCGGCTTGGCCGCGGCCATCGACACATGGCAGTTGCGGTCGAACACCATCAGCGGCCGGACCCCGTTGCCCAGATGGCCGGAGGCGATCAGCGGCAACAGCCCGGCGCTGGCGACGCCCGCCGAGATGGCGGCCACCACCTCGGCGCCGAACAGCTCGCCGAGCGAGGCTTCCAGCTCCGGCAGGGCCGGGAGCTGCACCCGGGTGCGCGGGATGCAGTGGTCCAGCACGCCGAACCGGCGCAGTGCGGCGACCGCGCCCTCGATGACCTTGGGGTGCGAGTCCAGGTCGAGATAGGAGCAGCAGGTGAAGTTGGTGAACTCGTGGCCGTCCTCGGTGTGCAGCACGCCGGGCTCGCCGTCCTCGAGTTCGGCCGTGATCCCGGCGAGGCCGTTGCGCTCGGACAGGTCCCAGAACGCGTTCCCGACGCCGACGGCCTTGTCGTTGTTGCGGTACCGGTGCGGGGGTGTGATGGTCCGGCGTTCGGTCACGACGCGGCCTCGGCGGGCTGGTAGTTGTAGACGCCCTTGAGCTTGCGGTAGGCGGCCGTGTAGAGCGCGACGCCGAGCACATGGGGTCTACGGAAGATCTTGGGGTCGCGCAGCCAGAAGTTCATGTTGATGTTCATCTCGTCGAGCGACTCGGCCTGGTGCCACCAGCCGAGCGGGAGATAGAGCATCTGGCCGGGCTCCAGGATCAGCTCCCGGCGCTCGGCCAGTTTTGCGGCGAGCCTCGGGAAGCGCCGCCGGTCGACGTCGTCGAAGTCGAAGGCCCGCGACTTGTCGCCGAACCCGCGCACCAGCGACCTCGGGTAGTACTCGCGGAATCCCGGGGGCGCGAGGACGAACCGCTTACGGCCCTCCAGGGCTATGTTGAAGTTCTCCAGCTCGTCGAAGTGGCTTTGGGTGAACACTCCGCGGTGACTGATCCACAGATTGGCCGCGTTGAGCGAGCGCCGGTAGTCGAACAGCTTCCCGGCGTCGAAGCCGAGGATCGCGTCGACATCGGCCGGGCTGTTGCGGATGTTCGACACGATACGGTTCCAGGTGCCGGGGTCGGTCCGGTATCGGCCGTCGTCGAAGAACTCGCGGAGCCGGATCTCCTTGGTGGTCCAGCGCTGCGAATTCCGCTTGTCCCCGGGCTCGGTGAACAGGGTCACCTTCTTGTTTCCCAGGCGCTCGGCCACGCCTTCCCTGCCGAGGCCCCGGGCGCCTTTCGGTAAATCGATCACCACGGGGACATCCGCCCGGATGAGGGCCTGCCGCCCGAATGCCATGAACTCGTCGAAGAAGAGACGGGGAACCGGTAATCCCCCGAGTCCGTCCCGCTCGGACGCGTGCCGCGCAGTGCTCACCACTCTGTCCTCATTGTTCTCGTCATCGCTCCGCCATCGCTCTCGTCAACGTCATGGTGCTCATACGGCGGTTTCCGGGGCCGGTTCCGGGGCGGGCCCCGTCCTCAGGAGCGCCGGCTGTCCCACGAGGCTCAGCCCCATGGCGAGGAGCCCGCCGCCGACCGCCGCCCACGCGGCCTGTTCGAAGCCGCCCGGGTCGGCCAGCCGCCCGCCCACGGCGGTGCCCAGGGCGATGCCCAGGGCACCGGCGCTGGTGAGCCACGAGAACCCCTCGGACAGGGAGCCCTTCGGGGCCAGGGACTCCAGCAGGGTGCTGCCCGCGATCAGCCCCGGGGAGATCGCGACCCCCGCGACGACGGCGAGGAAGGCCATCGCGAGGGGGGAGTCCGCGAAGGCCAGGGGGACCACGCCGAGCGTCAGCGCCGAGGTGGTGATCGAGAGCAGCCGCGCCTGCGACAGCTTCCAGTCCACGGCCCCGTAGACCACCCCGGCGGTCAGACTGCCCACCGCCGTCAGCGACAGGAACACCCCGGCGAGCCCGGAGGCCGACCGCTCCTGCGCGAACGCGATCAATGTGACGTCGACCGCGCCGAGCAGAAACCCCATCCCCGCGTACGCGACCATCAGCACCCTGACCCCGGCCACCGAGATCGCCCGCCGGGGACCACGGCCCGGGGCCGGTTCGGACACCGGCTCGGACCGGCGGTGCAGCGCCACCGCGATGGAGCCGGTGGTGGTCAGCACCGCGCAGGCGATCAGGCCCGCGGCCGGGTGCACCGCGGTGGCCAGCAGGGTGACCAGCAGGGGCCCCAGCAGGAAGATGGTCTCGTCCAGCATGGATTCCAGGGCGTAGGCCGTGCGCAGCAGCCCGCGGTCGGCCATCGACGCCCACCGCGCCCGCATGAACGAGGTGAACGAGACCGAGGCGCACCCGGTGGCCACCGCCGCGAGGATCAGCAGCCACAGCGGGGCCTCGAGCAGGATCGACACCACCAGCAGCGTCATCCCCGCCCCGTGTGCCAGGCAGGCGGTGAGCAACACCCGCCGCTGGCTGAGCCGATCGGCCAGCCGCCCCAGCACCGGGCTGGCCACGCCCTGCGAGACCAGCATGGCGGCCGCCACCGTCCCGGCGTCCGCCAGTGACCCGGTGACCGCGGAGATCAGCATCAGACAGCTCAGCGACCGCATGGCGATCGGGAATCGGCCGACCATCCCCCAGAACGCCAGCGCCGCGGCGCCCGGCGCCCGCAGCAATCGGAAATAGGACCCGAGCCCGGAATTCGAGCCCGATGTACCTTCGGCCACATTGCCCCCGTCAGCGCGAAACGGCCATCCCGAGTTATTCCGACGATCTCGAGCCGGAATACCCGGTCACGCCACACGTCAAGGAACGAATTGTTCCGCACCGACTGTGCCGATCCCCTGTACCCCCGCCCAATACAGCGATTCGTCATAATAGGCGGGCCGCACCCGGTTGGCCATGGGTCCGGCGGTATCCGAGAACGATGGCCGTGTTCACCGCGGGTTTTGGACGCCTTGCTCACCGCGGCCTGTTCAAGCAGCGCAAGAACGGCCTGGGGCGAGGCGTGAGCGACGAGGTCGAGGCCTGGATGGCCGGCCTCAAGGCGTGACGCCCGCGCGGTGAGGCTGCCGCCCCGTGGCGCACAACGGGGAGAGTCACCGCGGAGCGGCAGCCGGACCGGGCCACGAGGCCCGGGAGAGCCGCCGGAGGCGTGGGTTCCCCGGCGACTCGACAGAAGATACGGGCCGCCGCCCCGCGTTGTTCAGTCTTCGACTAAACGGGTTTTGCCGCTGAGCCCGGTTTGCCGCGGCGGCCCGCCCCTTGCCAGGCTGTCCCCATGCCGACCACCCCGCTGCCCGAGCTCGTCGACGCGCTTCTCGCCGGCCCCCGCCCGTTGCCCATCGTCTCCGCGGGCGTCCCGGTCCTGCGCCGACCCGCCCTTCCGTACGAGGGTCAGCTGTCCGACGGGCAGCTGGACCGGCTGGTGGTGGCGATGCGGGAGACCATGCACGCCGCGCCGGGGGTGGGCCTGGCCGCCCCGCAGATCGGGATTCCGCTGCGGATCGCGGTCATCGAGGACCCGGCCGAGGTGTCCGCGGAGGTGCGTGAGGCGCGCGGGCGGGTGCCGCTGACCTTCCGGGTCCTGGTCAACCCGTCGTACGAGCCGGTGGGCGACCCCGGCCGCCGGGTGGCGTTCTTCGAGGGGTGCCTGAGCGTGCCCGGCTGGCAGGCCGTGGTCGCCCGCCCCGAGCGGATCCGACTGCGGGGGCAGGACGAGCGGGGGCGGGTGCTGGACGAGGAGTTCGCGGGGTGGCCCGCGCGCATCGTCCAGCACGAGACGGACCACCTCGACGGCATGCTCTATCTCGACCGGGCCGAGACCCGCTCGCTGGCCTCGGCGCGCTCCGTCGCCGAGCTGTGGTCCCAGCCCACCCCGGCCGACGCGGCCCGGGCGCTGAACTTCCCCCTGCCGGGCGCCTAGGGCCTGTCCGGCGGGCGTCCTTCTGGTGGACGGCGCGTGTTCCGGCCGCGGCGGCACACGTTCGTCATCGAGCGGCAGTCGTCGAATCACCGTCCGGACACTGCCGCGTTCTCGTACCGGGGCAACACTTGCGAAGCCATTCCAAGCTTCGCTGGTGCTGAATCCCCTGAACGGAGAACAGGAATGCCCTTGCTCTCGACAACCCCGGTACCGGCGGACGCCGGCTCCTACGTCACCTCGATCGCGGACACCGAAGAGCAGATACAGGCCGCGCAGCGGCTGCGCTACCAGGTGTTCGGCCAGGAGCGGGGCGCCCGGCTGCACTCGCCCGTCCCCGGCCGGGACATGGACGAGTTCGACGAGGTCATGGACCATCTGATCGTCACGGACACGGCGACGGACACCGTGGTCGGCACCTACCGGCTGCTGCCTCCCGGGCGCGCCGAGCGGCTGTACTCGGACACCGAGTTCGACCTGAGCGGGCTCCCGGAGGAGATCCGCTCGTCGATGGTCGAGGCGGGCCGGGCCTGTGTGCACCCGGACCACCGCTCGGGCGCGGTGATCAATCTGATGTGGGCCGGGCTCGCCCGGTATGTGCTGCTGTCCGGGCACCGCTATCTCGCGGGCTGCGCCTCGGTGCCGCTGGCCGACGGCGGGCAGGCCGCGGCGAACGCGTGGCTGCTGGGCACCTCCCGGCACGCCGCGCCGCCCGAGGTGCGGGTGCGCCCGCACGACCCCTGGATGCCCACCCGGCCGCTGGTGGCCGAGCCGGGCTACGCCTCGCTGCCGCCCCTGCTGCGCGGCTATCTGCGGATCGGGGCCTGGATGTGCGGGGCCCCGCAGCACGACCGGGACTTCGACGACGCCGACTTCTTCGTGCTGCTGGACACGGAGCGGATGAACGACCGCTATCGGCGCTACTTCCTGGGCGATTCACGGTGACCGTGCCCGTGCCCGTACCGGCGCCCGCGAGCGCGTGGGCCGCGTGGTCCCCGTGCACCACCCGCTGTGTGGCGCACGCCGCCGCGCGGGTGCCCGCCTCGCGGGCGGCCGGGCGTGCCGCGTCCTTCGCGCGGACGGTGGTGAGCGCGCTGCTGCGGGGCCGGGGGATCGGCGAGCCCGCCACGCTGCGCGCCCACGCCGCGGCGGTGCTGGACGCCCTGGACATCCGGCTCGAGGTGATCGGCGGGCCGCTGAGCGTGCCGGGTGACACGGGCACGCTGGTCGTCGCGAACCACATCTCCTGGCTGGACATCCTCGCCCTGCTCGCCGTGGAGCCGGTGACCATGCTGGCCAAGCGGGAGGTCGGGGGGTGGCCGGGGGTCGGCCCGCTGGTGCGGCGGGCGGGGACGCTGTTCATCGACCGCGACAGCCTGCGCGGGCTGCCGGACACCGTCGCGGCGATGTCCGGGCAACTGCGCTCCGGGCGCTCGGTCATGGCCTTCCCGCAGGGGGCGACCTGGTGTGCCGGGACGGGCGGCCGTTTCCGGCGGGCCACCTTCCAGGCGGCCCTCGACGCGGGGGCGCCGGTCCGGCCGGTGTCCCTCGAGTACGTCCAGCACGGAGCGCCGACCACGGTGGCCGCCTTCGTCGGCGAGGACGACTTCGGCAGCTCGGTGCGGCGGATTCTGGGTGCCGCCGGGCTCACGGTGCGGGTGCGGGTGCGCGAGCCGCTGTGGGCGCTGCCGGGGGTGGACGACCGTCGGGCGCTCGCCGCGCGGGCCCAGGCGGCGGTGTGCGGAGCGGAGATGGCCGTACACGGCTGACCCTTCGGGCAGTGTGGGCGATGTGTGGGATCGGTGGCGGCGGTCTGCCCGAGTCCACGGTGACACCGGCGGACGGGGCCCGACCCGGAGGTTTCGGCGCCCTTCCGCCGTACGACACGCGGAAGTTGATCACAGTTGCCCCGAACTCCATTCGGGCAGAAACGGTCACAAGTCTTTCGTATACGGGCAGGGCCAACAGTGCGTGGCATTGGTATACACCTGAAAGCGGACCTAAACACCCGTCACCAGATTGTTCAGCCGTTGCCGATACGACAGAAAGTGGTGACTTCCCTTGGCTGCCCTCCCCCACACCGCCCGGGTCACCCCTGATCACCCCAGAGTCCATGAAGGGCGCGGCCGGTACGCCACCGGCATGGCCACGCTCACCTCCGACCTGCGCGTCCTCGCGGGTGACGACGACTTCTTCCGCCACTTCGGCGGCTCGTCCGCGGAGCTGTGCGGCCGCGAACTGTTCGAGCTGCTGCGCCCCAGCGCGCTCTCCGTGCTGCGGGAACACTTCTCGCGCCTGCACGACGGGCGCCGCACCCGCTTCACCGAGCGCGTCGTGGGATGCCGCTCGGACGGGCAGGTGTTCTCCGGCGATCTGACCGGCACGGCCATCGAGGGCCCGTCCCGGCAGGCGTCCTCCATCGTCGTCCTGGTCAGGCCGGACGACGAGCCGGCCACCGAGGAGGTGTCCACGCTGCGGGGGCTGCTGCTCTCCCCCATCGAGGCCCGGATACTCGAAGGAGTGGCCACCGGCGCCTCGACCGTGCAGCTGGCCTCCAAGCTCTATCTGAGCAGGCAGGGCGTCGAGTACCACGTGAGCTCGATGCTGCGGAAGCTCAAGGCGCCCAACCGCGCCGCTTTGGTGTCCCGCGCCTACGCGGCAGGCATCCTGACCGTGGGCACCTGGCCGGCCCAGGTGCTCCCGGAGTACATCAAATAGCCCCCGTCGGCGGCACGGCCGGGGGCGTGCCGCCGACGCGGGTCGCTCCGTCGCTATCCGGCGACGAGCGCGGCGGTCACGGACGCCGTGGCGACGACGGCCAGGGCGATCCCGCCGAGCAGCGCGGCCACCAGCCGGCACCGCAGCCGGAGATGGACCGCCTGATACTCCGCGCGCAGCTCCTCGCAGCGCCACGCCACCTTGCGCAGCATCTGCTCGGTGACGTCCAACTGGTCCTGGGTGTAGCGGCGCTCGACCTCCTGGCGCTGGGCGACGGTCAGCCAGTCCAGCCGGCCCGCGAAGCGGCGCGCCCGTTCCGCGGCCAGGTCGCGTTCCGCCTGGAGCAGCAGATAGCCCTCGAGCTGGTTGATGCCCATGGCGATGTCGCCGGAGTACGGGGCGCCGGCCGCGCTCATGCCCCTCATCCCACCGGCTCCCGCTCGGCGACCTCGGGGTGGTGCAGATCGAACGCCGGGGATTCGGAGCGGATCCGGGGCAGCTCGGTGAAGTTGTGCCGGGGCGGTGGGCAGGAGGTGGCCCACTCCAGCGAGCGGCCGTAGCCCCACGGGTCGTCGACCTCGATCTTCTTGCCGTACTTCGCGGTCTTCCAGACGTTGTAGAAGAACGGCAGGATCGACAGGCCGAGCACAAAGGAGAAGATCGTCGAAACGGTGTTCAGCGTGGTGAAGCCGTCGGCGGCGAGATAATCCGGAATCCTGCGGATCATCCCTTCCGCCCCCAGCCAGTGCTGGACGAGGAACGTGCCGTGGAAGCCTATGAACAGCGTCCAGAAGGTGATCTTGCCGAGGCGCTCGTCCAGCATCTTGCCGGTGAACTTGGGCCACCAGAAGTGGAAGCCGGCGAACATCGCGAAGACGACCGTACCGAAGATCACGTAGTGGAAGTGGGCCACCACGAAGTAGGTGTCGGACACGTGGAAGTCCATCGGCGGTGAGGCGAGGATGACACCGGTCAGACCGCCGAAGAGAAACGTGATCAGGAAGCCGACCGCCCACAGCATCGGGGTCTCGAAGCTCAGCGACCCCTTCCACATCGTGCCGAGCCAGTTGAAGAACTTCACCCCGGTCGGCACCGCGATCAGGAACGTCATGAAGGAGAAGAACGGCAACAGCACGCCGCCCGTGACATACATATGGTGCGCCCACACCGTCACCGAAAGACCCGCGATCGAGATCGTCGCGCCGATCAGCCCGATGTAGCCGAACATCGGCTTGCGCGAGAACACCGGAATGACCTCGGAAATGATCCCGAAGAACGGCAGCGCGATGATGTACACCTCGGGATGGCCGAAGAACCAGAACAGATGCTGCCACAGCAGCGCCCCGCCGTTGGCCGCGTCGAAGATGTGCGCCCCGAACTGGCGGTCCGCCTCCAGGGCGAACAGCGCGGCGGCCAGCACCGGGAAGGCCAGCAGCACCAGCACACCGGTGAGCAGCACGTTCCAGGTGAAGATCGGCATACGGAACATCGTCATGCCCGGAGCGCGCATGCAGATGATGGTGGTGATGAAGTTGACCGAGCCGAGAATGGTGCCGAAGCCGGAGAAGGCCAGACCCATGATCCACATGTCGGCGCCCACACCCGGCGAGCGGACCGCGTCCGACAGCGGCGAATACGCGAACCAGCCGAAGTCGGCGGCGCCCTGCGGGGTGAGGAACCCGCCCACCGCGATCAGCGAGCCGAACAGGTACAGCCAGTAGGCGAACATGTTCAGCCGCGGGAACGCCACGTCGGGCGCGCCGATCTGAAGCGGCATGATCCAGTTCGCGAAGCCCGCGAACAGCGGCGTGGCGAACATCAGCAGCATGATCGTGCCATGCATGGTGAACGCCTGGTTGAACTGCTCGTTCGACATCAGCTGGTGGCCCGGGCGGGCCAACTCGGCGCGCATGAACAGCGCCAGGATCCCGCCGATACAGAAGAACGCGAACGACGTGACGAGGTAGAGCGTCCCGATCGTCTTGTGGTCGGTGGTCGTCAGCCACCTCACGGCCGCGGATCCGGGGCTCGGACGGCGCGTGGGCAGGGGCGCCGGTGCCGCGACAACAGTGTTGTTACTCATGCCCGGTAGGTGTCCGGCACCCCTCCCGACCGTCACAGGGGAGGCCGGGAAAAGAAAGATTCCCGGGGTGTGATGATCGGGGGCATGCCGGACACCTACCGGGCATGAGCCCCGACGAAGCCTTCGACACCGCCTACCGTGAGCATTACTGGGCGGTGAGCCGCTTCGTGGCGCGACGGCTCGACGGGCAGCCGAGCGAGGTCGAGGAAGTGGTCGCGGAGGTGTTCGCCGTCGCCTGGCGGCGCCGCCGCGAGCTGCCCGGGTCGCCCTTGCCCTGGCTGTACGGGGTGGCGCGGAACTGCCTGGCCAACGCGGTGCGCGGGCGCGGCCGGTACCGCAGGCTGCTCGCCAGACTCGGCCACCACGAGGTGACGCGCGGCCGGCGCACCGTGTCGGGCCCGGACGCCGAGCGGCCGGGCTCCTGGGTGCTGGAGGCGCTGGACCGGCTCACCGAGGCCGACCAGGAGGTGCTGAAGCTGACGGCGTGGGAGGAGCTGACCGTCGAGGAGCTGGCCACCGTCCTGGGATGCGGCCGGTCGGCCGCGGCCATGCGGCTGCACCGGGCCCGGCAGCGGCTGCGGGCGCAGATCGACACGGTGCGCGGGACTGTCCCGGTGCCGGCGGGGACCAGCACGGAGGAACAAGGGACATGACCGACGAACTCGACCTGCTCCGCGGCGCCGACCCCGTCCCCGCAGGCGACGAGCGCTGGCGGGACCGCCCGCTGGACTTCGAAGGCGAGCGGCGGCTGCGGCAGCTGGTGTCCGGCGCCCGGCGGCGCCGCACCGTCCGGCGGATCGTCATGGGTGCGGCCACGGCGACGGCGGGCGCGGTGGCCGCCATCGCGCTGACCGTCTCGGGCCCTGCCTCCTCCCCGGCCGTGGCCGCCCCGGTGGCGCTGCGGCCGCACGCCTCCGCCGCCGATGTGCCGCTCGCGGAGATCGCCGGCCGGGCCCGGACCGCGGCGGCCGCCGAGCCCGGGACGTCGGTGCGCGGCAGCCATGTCCAGGACTGGTCGCTGGGCCTGGAGTCGGGGAAGGACGCGGTGACGGTCCCCCTGGAGACGCTGACCCGCTGGAACGCGGACGGCAGCGGCTCGCTTCTCGTGGTGGCCACCGACCCCCGCCACCCGGGCCGCCCGGTCATCGACGACGGCGTGCCGCCCCGTACGGTCCACGACGGCAAGGTGGTGCAGCGGGAGAGCTACCCGCCGGGCATCGGCGGCGCGAACCAGAGCTTCTTCGAGCCGCCGCCGGCCGGCGCCGCCGCGCTGCGCGACTACCTCGCCGTCTGGCACCCGGGCGCGGACCGCGACCCGGACGAACTGCTCGGCGCGGTCCGGGACTTCCTCCGGGTGTGGACACCCGGCCCGCGCGAGATCGCGAACCTCGCCACCCTGCTCTCCCGTGACGCGGGCCTGCGCCCGGCCGGCCGGGTCACCGACCGGATGGGCCGGGAAGGCCAGGCGTTCGTGCGCACCACCGGCGGGCTGCGGCAGATGGTCGTCCTCGACCCGGACGACGGGAGGGTGCTGGACGTGGAGGAGACGTACACCCGCGACGACCCCGAGTACCGGATCGAGTCGGGCGATGTGCTCTCGTACACGGCCTGGCTGTCCTGAGCGCTCACTCCGATGCGGCCGCACAACATCCGTGCGGCGCAGGGGTGTCATAGGGTGATCGGCCTATGCACTCCTCAGTCTCCCAGCGGCGGACGCGGCTCCTGCTGCCCGCGCTCGCCGCCGCCGGCGCGGCCGTGGGGCTCGCGGGCTGCGCGTCCGGGACCGGTGCCCGGGACGACGGCGCCGCTCCCCGGCTGTCCGCGCCCACCAGCGCCGTGCCGCTGTGGCCGGACTTCACTCCGCCGCCGACGCCCGAACATGAGGGGCAGGCCCCCCGCTTCGTCCGCTATCTGCCCGTCGACGGCGTGTCCGCGCCCGCCGGCGGGCTGGCGAGGGTGTCCCCGAAGCGGCTGCTGGACAAGGACCCGAATGTGCCGAAGGTGGTGCAGAGCGCACTGGCCGCGTGTCCGCGTGCCGACTGCCCGCTGCGCAAGCCGGTCCTGCGCGATCTGACCGGCGACGGCCGGGACGAGCTGGTGACCGCGGTCGACCTTCCGAAGTTCCAGCGGACGCTGGTCCAGGTGTACTCGGCGGAGGGCCGGACCATCAGACCGGTGCTGATCTACTGGGGCCAGCTGGGCGTCACCGGCGAGACGTACGGCCGTGACCTGGTCATCACGTCGACCGGCGACGACGGCCGGCTGACCGCGCGTTACCGCTGGAACGGCGATGTCCTGGCCGCGGTCACCCCGCGCGGCGCCTCCACCGCCCCGGATGCCGGGGTTCCCGTCCCCGCCGCCCCGGAAGTCGCGGAGACCGGCCCCGGCGCCGTGCCGGCCGAGACCGCCCCGCCGAGGAGGACGCCATGACCTCCGCCTTCCCCCCGCCCGCGGCCGCCGGGCCGGGCCCCGCGGCGCCCGGCCCCACCACCGAGGCCCACCTCCTGCTCGTGGAGGACGACGAGGTGATCCGCAACACGGTGCGCATGCTCCTGGAGCGCTACGGCTTCACCGTGTCCACCGCCGGGGACGGCCTCACCGGCCTCGAGCTGTTCCGCGAGCGGCAGCCCGATCTGCTGCTGCTGGACGTCATGCTGCCCGAACTGGACGGCATCGGGCTGTGCCGCCGGGTCCGCGAGCTGAGCCTGGCCCCGATCCTGATGATGTCCGCCCGCGGCGACGCCCTGGACGTGGTCTCCGGTCTCGAGGCGGGGGCCGACGACTACGTGGTGAAGCCGGTCGAGAGCGCGGTGCTGGTGGCCCGTATCCGCTCCCTGCTGCGCCGCGCCTCGTTCGCCCCCGTACGGCGGAGCGCGCCCGGCGGGCCGGAGGGGGAGACGGCCGAGGAGGAGCCGCGGACGCTCGCCTTCGGCGACCTGACCATCGATCCCCGCGGGATGGAGGTGCGCCGCGCCGGCCGGCTCGTGGCCCTGACGCCGACCGAGCTGCGGATGCTGCTGGAGTTCGCCGCGTCGCCCGGCGTGGTGCTGGAACGCCGGACGCTGCTCAGCCGGGTGTGGGACCACGCCTGGCACGGGGACACCCGCGTGGTCGACCTCCATGTCCAGCGGCTGCGGGCCAAGATAGGCGCGGAGCGGATCGAGACGGTCCGCGGCTTCGGCTACAAGCTGCGGCGCTGACGATGGCGCTGAGATGGCGGATAGCCGCCCTGGTGGCGGCGGCCGCCTGTGCGGTCGCCGCGGCGGTCGGCGTGCTGGTGCACCGCGCTTCACAGGAGCGCGAGCTGTCGCAGGCGCGGGACGCCGCCCGCACCACGCTGGAGCGGGCCGCCGCCATCTATGCCCGCACGGGCGACGTCGAGGGTTCCGGAGCCGCCCTGGACGCGCCCGGACTTCCCGGCGGGCTGCGCGGCCTGGTGCGCAAGGGACACCAGGGCACCGAGTTCACCACCGGGGCCGGTGGGCCCACGATGTGGGCCGCCAGACCCGCCGACGGCCAGATCCTTTCGGTCCGGGTGGACCTGGGCACCTCCATGCGCGACATCAGCGCGCTCGACACCAACATCGTGCTGGCCGGCCTGATGGCCACCGCCGTGGTGCTGCCGCTGGGGGTGGTGACCGCCGGGCGGATGAGCCGGCGGCTGCGCACCGCCGCGGCGACCGCGCGCCGGATCGCCGCCGGTGACCTGGACGCCCGTATCGCGGCCACCGCCCGCCCGCACGACGAGATCGCCGAGATCTCGGGGGCCGTGGACTCGATGGCGGCCGCGCTCCAGGAACGGCTGCTCCGCGAGCAGCGGTTCACCGCCGATGTGGCCCACGAGCTGCGCACCCCGCTGATGGGTCTGGTGACCGCGGCCGAACTGCTGCCGCCGGGCGAGGCCGCCGGGTATGTGCGGGACCGGGTGCGGGTGCTGAGCACACTGGTCGAGGACCTGCTGGAGATCTCCCGGCTGGACGCGGGCGCGGAGCGGGCCGATCCGTCCCCCTGCCCCCTCGGGGCCCTGGTGGCCGAGGCCGTCGCCCGCACCGCGCTGGACGTACGGCTGGGCACCGGCCCGGGGGCGGAGGAGGGCGCCGGGGACGGACCGACGGTGTGGACGGACCCCCGGCGGATGGAGCGGATCGTGGCCAATCTGGTCGTCAACGCCCATCGCCACGGCCGCTCCCCGGTCGAGGTGACGGTGGACCCGGACCGCAGGACCGTGACCGTGCGCGACCACGGCCCCGGCTACCCGGACGATCTGCTGCGGGACGGCCCGCAGCGGTTCCGCACCGGCGCGCGGGAGCGCGGCCGGGGCCACGGCCTGGGGCTGACCATCGCGCTGGGTCAGGCGGAGGTCATCGGCGCCGCGCTGGCGTTCTCCAACGCGCCGGACGGCGGGGCGGTGGCCACGCTGCGGCTCCCCGAGGGCCCCGAAGCGGCGCCGGTCGAAGCGGCGGCGGCACCGATACACGGCTGATACATCGTCGAGCGGGATTCGAGGCCCGGCCGAGCCGGGGCCGTTACCGGGCTTTGCGGTTTTCAAGATCTTCGCTGCCGAGGATGGCCCCGCCCGCGAATATCTCGCGGGGCTCGACGGAGGTGCTCCCGGTATGACAGGTCCGCGTATGGCGTTACCTACTCGGCGCGAGCCGGACGGTGCGGCGGCCCGCGAGGAGACGGCCGGGGCCCCTGGAGGGACGAGAAGGAGGCCCAGACGGGGGAAGCAGCGGAAGCGGGAGAAACCGACCGGGCTGCGGCGCTTCTTCACCTGGCGCAGGCTGCTGGCCTACGTGATCGCGCTGTGCGCGCTGCTGGTCGGGACCTTCGCGGTCCTCTACTACCTCATCGACATCCCCAAGGCCAACGCCCTGGCGAAGGCCGAGAGCAATGTCTACACGTACAGCGACGGAACGGTCCTGGCCCGCACGGGCGACATCAACCGCGAGTCGGTGCCCCTGAGCAGGGTGCCGAAGCACGTGCAGCACGCGTTCGTCGCGGCCGAGAACAAGACCTTCTACGACGACCCGGGCATCGATCCGATGGGCGTCGCCCGCGGCCTGGTCAACACCGTGACCGGGAAGGGCACCCAGGGCGGCTCGACCATCACCCAGCAGTACGTCAAGAACTACTACCTGAGCCAGGAGCAGACCGTCACCCGCAAGGTGAAGGAGCTGATCATCTCCCTCAAGGTGGACCAGCGGAACTCCAAGGACGACATCCTCGCGGGCTATCTGAACACCAGCTACTTCGGGCGGGTGGCCTATGGCGTCCAGGCCGCGGCCAGGGCGTACTACGACAAGGACGTCGAGGACCTGACCGTCGCCCAGGGCGCCTATCTCGCGGCACTGGTGCAGGCCCCCAGCCAGTACGACTGGGCGGTCGCGACCCCCGCGGCGAAGCGGCTGGTGACCCGGCGCTGGAACTACGTCCTGGACAACATGGTCGAGATGGGCTGGCTGAACGCGGGCGAGCGGCAGACCCTGCGCTTCCCCGAACCGGTCGCCCCCCAGCCCGCCCGGGGCCTGAGCGGGCAGGCCGGCTACCTGGTGGACGCCGCGCGGAACGAACTCATCGCGGCCGGGGTCAGCGAGCAGGAGCTGGCCGCGGGCGGCTGGACGATCACCCTCAACATCGACCCGGACAAGCAGCGCGCCCTGGAGCGCACGATGAAGCCGGCGCTGCGCGACAAGGACACACAGGGCGCGGCGGTCTCGGTGGACCCCGGGAGCGGCCGGCTGCTGGCGCTGTACGGCGGCCGGGACTACACCAAGCACTACCTCAGCAACGCCGCCCGCGCCGACTACCAGGTGGGGCCCGTCTTCCTGCCGGTCGTGACCGCCACCGCGCTGGAGAACAAACAGGGGCGGAACAACGGCCGGGCGGAGGTGAAGGACATCGCGGTGGCCCTCGGCATGCCCCCGGACACCACCGGCCTCACGGACCCGCTGACGGTGTCGCTGGGCCTGGCGGGCGTGAGTCCACTGCGGATGGCCGGTGCCTACGCCACGTTCGACCGCCACGGCGAGCGCGTCACGCCGGTCATCGTGAAGTCCGCGCGGCGCGGTGACGAGACGGCCGGGCCGCCGCGAGCCATCGGCGACCGGGCGGTCACCCGCGCGACCGCCGACTCCGTCACCTCCGACCTCGTGCAGAACGGCGAAGGGCCGCTGGCGGCGCGCAACCTCGCCCGGCCCGCCGCGGGCATCTCCGGCACCGCCGACGACAAGAAGTCGGCCTGGTACGTCGGCTACACCCCCGACCTGGTCACGACGGTCGCCTTCTTCGGTGAGGACGCGAAGAGCCGGAAGCAGATCCGGCTGAAGGACACCGGGACCGACGTCCTCGCGAAGATCTGGAGCGCCTATACGCGGGAGGCACTGCGCGGTGCGCCCGCGTCCGGGTTCGATCTGAAGGGGGCCTTCCCCACGGTGCGGGTCCCGGCGCTGCGGAGTTGAAGGCGCGCCGCCGCGTCATGACCCATTCGTCATGACCCATTCCTCATGATCCGTCCGGCTGACAGCGGGGGCACCAGGCGGTGGTCCGCCCCGCCATCCGGGTGCGGCGCAGCGGGCCGCCGCAGCGCGGGCAGTGCGGGTCGGGGTCGTCGCGGCGGCCGGTGAGCCAGGAGGGGCCGGTGGGCACATGGCCCGCCCGCACCGACGTCCGCAGCACGCCGCGCATCTCGCGCTCCAGCCGGGCCCGCTCCTCGGCGCTCAGCCCGGCGGTCGGCCGCGCCGGGTGGATGCCCGCGCGCCACAGGATCTCGTCGCCGAGCAGATTGCCGAGCCCGGCGACGACGGACTGGTCGGTCAGCGTCGCCTTGACCCGGCCGCGCCGCCCCGCCAGCAGCCGGTCGAGTTCGGCGCGGCTCACGGACAGCGCGTCCGGGCCCTGGTCGCCCAGGATCCGGTCCACGTCGGCCTCGGTGGCGGCCAGCCACAGGCCCTGGAGCTTGCGCTGGTCCCGGTAGCGGAGGTCATGGCCGTCGTCCAGGGCGAGGGTGACGCGGTCGTGCGGATGGGGCGGCTCGTCGTGCGGGCGGCACAGCAGATCGCCGGTCATCCCGAAGTGCAGGAGTACGGTGGGACCGTCGGTACGGGCGATCAGCCATTTGCCGTGCCGCTCCGGAGCGCCGAAGCGGTGGCCGGTCAGCTCCCGCCGCAACCGCTGAGGCGTCACCCCGCGCAGCACGCCGGCGTCGCTCACCTCGACCCGCTCCACCCGGCGGCCCTCCGCGCAGGAGGCCAGCACCCGCCGGTAACCCTCCACATCGGGTAGCTCGGGCATAGCGCCACACCCCACGATTCGCGGCCTTTACAGCACGTTAACTCCGGAATAGTCCGTAATCCGATTAAAGTAGCAGGTTATGCGATTCCTCCGCTCTTCAGCGGACCGGGGAGCTTACGGTCACAGCCGTAGGCTCTTCGCGGTTGCGCGGTGCCTGCCCTTCGTGGCCCTCGTCGCGGTGGTCACGATCGAGCTCTCACCGGCGCATGTCATATACACCGGCCCCCTGCTGTCCCCTGCCCCGGCGCTGGCCGCGGTGACCATGGGGCCGCTCGGCACCAGCGCGGTGGCCCTGCTCGCCTTCGGGGTGAGCTCGGCCACCGCGACCGCCAACCACGCCTGGGGCACCCAGCAGGTGTACGCCAACATGGCCGCGCTGCTGCTGGTGGCGCTCGCGAGCGTGGTGGGCAGCGCCGTGCGGGTCCGCAGGACGCAGGAGCTGACCCAGGTGCGGCGCATCGCCGAGGTCTCGCAGAACGTGGTGCTGCGGCCGCTGCCCACCCGGATGGGCATGGTGATGGCCGCCAGCGTGTATCTGGCGGCCGAGCGGGGTGCGCAGATCGGCGGCGATCTCTACGAGGCGATGACCACCCGGTTCGGGGTGCGCCTGATCGTCGGGGACGTACGGGGCAAGGGGCTGGCGGCCGTGCGGTCGGCCGCGGCGGTGCTGGGCGCCTTCCGCGAGGCGGTGCACTACGAGCGGGACCTGGCCGAGGTCATGCACCGCTGCGCGGCCGCGCTCCAGCGGGAGTACGCGCTGATGGACCGCACCGACCCGCGGAACTGGGAGGAGCAGGCCGAGCAGTTCGTCACCGTGCTGCTGGCTCAGGTGCCGGACGACGCGACGATCCAGGTGATCAACCGCGGCCATCCGCCGCCGCTGATCGTCCAGGACGGCTGCGTACGGACCCTCTCCCCCACCCGTCCGCTGCCCCCGCTGGGCCTGGAGGAGTTCCTCACCGGGCCGCCCATCGGCACCGAGACCTTTCCCTTCGCCGTGGGCGAGCGGATGCTGCTGCACACCGACGGGGTGCTGGAGGCGCGCAACCGCTCCCACGAGTTCTTCCCACTGCCGGAGACCCTGGAGAAACTCGACGGCGCGACCCCGGAGGAGTACCTGGAGCGGCTGCGCCAGGCGCTCGTCCGGCACGCGGACGGGCACCTGGCGGACGACGCGGCGATGATCCTGATCGAGCGAGCCGTCACGGCCCCCGCCCCCGGCGAGCCCTAGAGCCGGCGGGTCACCTCAGCCGGTGGGCAGTGTCGCGCGGCCGTAGGGGACCAGGCGGACCGGGCCGATCAGGCCGTAGCGCTGCCGCTTCGCGGCGCCGAACTCGGCGGGGCGGACGGTCCGCAGCCGGTTGAGCAGCGTGGTGGCCACCTCGACCTCGATGGTGTTGTCTCCGCGCCGCAGCAGGCCCCCCAGATCCACCACGCCGGTCACCTGGTCCACGGGGCCCACCGCGGTGCCGTTGACCGTGACCCGGTAGGTGTCGAAGACCTCGCCGAGCTCGAGCCGGGCGCCGTTGGCGCCGGTCCAGCCGCGCCCCAGCCGCACCGTGGCGCGGTAGCGCCCGATGCCGGACGCGTCCTCAAGGCCGGGGAGGTCCGGCCAGGCCGCGAGGGCGTCCAGGTCCAGCCGGTGTTCCACCGTGACATGGCGGTCGGGCGAGGGGCCCGGCCGCCAGTCCGCCACCCGCAGCGACCAGCGGTCCAGGGTGAGCGGCGCGGGCAGCTCGCCGATGCGGGCGACGGCCCTCCGGCCGTCGCTCACCACGGTCTCGCGGGTGCCGGGGCGGGTGTCCACCACCTCCAGGACACCGTCCGTGACCCGCGCCGACTCGGCGTCGGTGCTGATCGCGTGGAGCGGCCCGGCGCCGCGCGCGAGCGCGACGAGGGCGGTGGCCCCGGGCGCCAGGGCCATCCGCAGCGTGACCCGGTCCCCGTCGCGGCGGTGGACGGCGACCGGCGCCACCTCGCCGGTCCAGGCGTCCAGCGCGTACGGGGTGGCCTTCGGCCAGGGCGCGGCGATGGCCACCTCGTGGTCCACCGTCTCGGTCGCCGAGCCGTTGGCGAAGAAGTGGTAGGCCACGTCCCGCGCCGCCCGGTGGCAGTGCAGCAGCGGCGAGCGGGCCGCGTACGCCACCTCGGGCCCAAGGCCCAGGTCGGCCAGGGCCGCCGGGATGTCGGGCCGGTCGGCGACATTGCGCACCCCGGGGACGGCGAACAGCCGGGTGATCAGGGCGCGCAACCGGTCGTCGTCGCCGTCGTGCGGCAGCCCGGGCACATGCCCGTCGGACCAGTCCCCCACCACGATCATCGGAAGGCCGTCCTCGGCCAGCTCGATCAGTTTGCGGGCGGTCACCAGTTCCAGGGTGCGCTCACGCCCGATCATGACGTCGCCCTCCAGCACCAGGACCTTGAAGGCGGGCCCGTCGGGCGCCAGCCGCCCGCCCCGTACCACGGCGCTCGGCAGGCCGAGCGAGCGCGGGCTGAGGAAGGTGTGCGTCCAGCCGAGTGGCACCCCGTCCGCGGTGAACCAGGGCGCGCCGAGCCCGGAGCCCGCGTAGCCCTTCTGGCGCAGCACGGCCACGTCCACGCGGTGGCTGCCGGTCTGGAGCACGCCCTGGATCCGGCCCAGGTATCCGGCCACGTCGGACACATGGCGCCAGGCCGGGGTGCGCGGCCCCCATGCCTCGCCGTATCCGGGGCCGCCGTGGTACGGGGAGAAGGCGGCGAAGCCCGGCCAGGCGGCGCCGGGCGCGGTCGCGTAGCCGAAGCCGTGGAGCACCGCCTGGTTGACGCCCGCGCAGTACTGGGTGACCAGCTTGCGCAGGGTGGCGTCCCAGGTGGTGGCGTACGCGCCGCCCGCCGTGGCGCCCGCCTCGTTGGACAGCACCCGCCCGCCGCCCATGTCCCGGCCGCCCGCCAGACAGCGGAAGTCGTCGAGGTTCTTGAAGCCCAGCGACTCGCCTTCGGGGATGTCCAGGAGCGAGGCGCTGTGGATCGCGTCGGTCTCCAGGCCGTAGGGCTGGACGCGCAGGGCGAGGCCCAACGAGTGGGCCCAGTCGCGCAGCGGCAGCAGGTGGTGTTCCAGATACAGATCGGTGATGACCTGCATGTAGTCGCGGCGCACCGCCTTGTTGGTGGCGGCGTCGAAGGCGAAGACATACTTCTCGTCCTTCTCGATCACCGCGGCCAGATACGGCAGCAGGGGGTGACCGATCCGCCGCTCGAACTCCTCCGCGAGGCCGGGGGTCCACAAGGTGGCGTCGGTCTCGATCTCCAGGGAGTCCTCGAACAGCGCGCCCCCGGCCCGGCGCAGCAGCTCCCGGACCCGGCGGGTGAGGATGCGGCGCTCCCAGAAGTCGGTGACCGCGCGGGTGCCGGCGGCGTTGAAGTGGTCGACGACATAGGCGAGCGGGGAGGTGTGGGCCGGGCCCTCGGGCCGCTGGCCCGAGCCGCGCTCCCAGTACGAGATCACCGCCCACTGTCCGTCGTCGGGCGCGGTCCACTGGAGCGCCCCGTCGCGGACCAGCGCGGTCAGGTCGGTCACCGAGTCCCGGTCCAGTTGCAGCGGCGCCGGGGCCGCGGCGGCCGCGCCGATACGGGCCGCCTGCACCCACAGCAGCCGCCGGGCGGTGGCGCCCTCGGCCGCAGGCACCACCGGCGGCGGCACCGGGCCCGCGTAGGAACCTTGGAAGGTGTTCAGGCCGTGGGCCAGCTCGTGGGCCGCCGCGTCGCTGTCCGGGGTGATGGTGGGCACTGCGGCGGGCCAGGCCGGGCCGATGGTCACATCCACGGTGAGGCCGCGCCGGTCGGCCTGGCGCAGGGCGCTCTCGAGACCGGCGGCCCAGGCCGCGGTCCCCCAGCCGTAGCGCTCGGCGTCGATCGGCTCGCTCAGGCTGTGGGTGACGGCCGCGACCTCCACCCCGCCGAACCCGGCGTCGGCGATCTGGTCGACCTCCCGGGCGATCTCGGCCGGGTCCACCAGGCCGTCCGGCCACCACCAGCGGAACTTGGGCCGCACCGCGCGGCCCGGCGAGGCGAACGCGGCGGCGAAGCCGGGCCGCGGGGCCTTGCCGCGCGCCGCGGCGGGTGTCGCGGCTGCCGGGAGCACCGCGGCCGCGCCGGCCGCCGCGCCCAGGCCGAGCAGCGCCCGGCGGCGCGGGCCACCTCTGTCGTCTCTCATGCGTCACTCCCGGTCGGCGGCTCGTAGACGGAGGTGAAGGTCCAGGTCCCGGAGGCGACGGCGTACACCCGCGCGCCGTCCTCGGTACGCAGCGGACGCGCCCCGTCCGGCGCCCCCACGGCCCCGGAGGTGACGGGCACCCGCACCTCGGCGGTGGTCCCGGCGGGCACCGTCACGGTCAGCCGGTACGCGGAGCCGTCGCGCCGCCAGGCGCTGCGGGCGGGGCCGTACGGGGTGGTGTACGAGGCGGCCACCTGGGTCAGGTCGCCGACGACGGCGGGTGCGAAGAGCAGCTTGCGGTAGCCGATCGAGTCGTCGGTCTGCCGGATCCCGGCGAGGGAGCCGGTGAACCAGGAGTCGACCGAGCCGAGCATGAAGTGGTTCTGGGACTGGCCGGAGCCGCCGTCCCAGGTCTCGCCGAGCGTGGTGTTGCCGTGCACCACCTGGTAGCCGTAGCTCGGGCTGTCGGTGCGGGTGGCGATCCGGTAGACCACGTCGTCGCGCCCGGCGGCGGACAGCACCCGGAAGGCGGCGGGCAGCGAGATCTCGCCGAGCACGAGGTGGTCACCGGCCTGCTCGACGCTGTGCACGAAGTGGTCGAACAGCCGCTGCCGCTCGCCGTCGGGGACGGCGCCCATGTCCAGCGCGAGCGCCTCCGCGCCGTGTCCGCCACCGCCGAAGGTGCCGGTCGCGGCGTCGTAGTACTTCGCGGACAGGGCGGCGACCGAGGCGTCGGCCTTCTCCCGGTACGCGGCGGCGTCCTCGCGCTCGCCGAGCACGCCGGCGATCCGGCCGAGGGCGTCGACGACCCGCCAGTAGCCGTAGGTGCCCGCGACGGCGCGCGGGAAGGTGCGGTCCGGGGTGATCCAGTCGCCCAGGCCGTAGTCGAGGATGCCGTCGCTGACCTGCTGGGCGAGGAAGGCCGCGTACCGCTTCATCCTCGGGTAGTAGGCGCGCAGCGTCTCCCGGTCGCCGTAGGTCGTGTAGAGCTGCCAGGGGACGAGGACGAACGCCCCGCCCCAGTTGGCGTCGTTGCGGTAGGAGCCGGGCAGCAGGGTGTAGTCCGGCACGGTGCTGGGGATCAGGCCGTCCGGGGTCTGGGCGTCGGCCATGTCCCGCACGATCTTGCGCAGCTGGGACTGCATGTCGTAGTTGGCGGCCAGGGCGGGGAAGACCAGTTGGTCCTGCTCCAGCCAGCCGAGCTTCTCCCGGCTGGGGCAGTCGGTGAGCACGCTCATCATGTTGCTCCGGATGGCGCCCCTGATGAGCCCGTGGATGCCGTTCAGCAGCTCGTCGGAGCTGGTGAACTCGCCCGCCGAGGCGTTGTCGGTGCGCAGCACCAGGCCGCGTACGGACACCTCGGCGCCGGCGGACAGCCCTTTCAGCTCCAGATAGCGGAAGCCGTGGTAACTGAAGCGCGGATGCCAGGTCTCCGCCCCGCGGCCGGCCGTGGTGTAGCTGTCCCACAGCGGCGCGCCGACGTTGCTGATGGACTGGTGGGCGTGGCCGTCCTTGAGGCTCTCGGCGGGGTGGACCCGCACGGCGGTGCCCTCGGGCGCGCGCACGGTGATCTCGGGCCATCCGGCGATGTTGCGCCCGAGGTCGAACACCCGGCTGCCGGCCGGGGAGTTCGCGACCTCGGTGCCCTCAAGGGTCTCGGTCACCCGGATCGGCTCGGTCTCGCGGGCGCTGACCTGGGCCGGGTCGGTGGCGGTGCCGGGTGCAGCGACGACGGTGGCGGCGCGCCAGCCGGTGCGGTCCCCGCCGGGCCGGTCCCAGCGCGGGAGCTCCCGGCGGGCGTCGTAGTCCTCTCCCCCGTACCAGTTGGAGGAGGTGGTGGCGCCGAGCGTGGTGCGCCAGTCGGGACCGCTGGCGATGCGCCGGACGGTGCCGTCGGCGAGGGTGATCTCCAGCTGGGCGAGCAGCTTGGGGTCGCTGAGGTTGCCGTAGAGCTTGCGGTAACGGTCGGCGGTGCTCACGACGTTGGCCATGCCGTTGCCCAGCTCGACGCCGATGGTGTTGGCGCCGCGCCGCAGCCGCTCGGTCACGTCGTAGGTGGCGTACTGCACGCGGTCGGCGAAGTCGGTGTTGGCGGGCTCCAGTACGGCGTCTCCCACCGGGCGGCCGTTGATCCGCGCGTCGTAGACCCCGAGGCCGGTCAGGTAGAGGCGGGCGGAGCGGATGCCCTGGGGGACGGTGAAGTCCTTGGCGAACAGCGGGAGTCCGGCCGGGAGGTACGGCTTCGGCGGCGTCTGCCCGGTGACGCGGGCGGACTCGGTGAACGGGCCGGTGGCCGCGTCCGAGGTGGAGACGGTGTAGTCGACGGGGAAGTCCGGCACCCGGCCGTCGGCGGTGAGGACGTCGGCGCGCGGGTAGAGCAGCACCCGGTCGAAGCGGGCGGTCTGCTTCAGGTCCAGGGTGAGGGTGATGGGCGTGGCGGAGACATCGGCGTCGGGGTGCGGCTTGCTCGCGTACCCGGCGGCGGTCTGCGCGCCGCTGTTGGTGAGCCCGTCCACGGCGAGGGCCGGCTCCCAGGTCTTGCGGACGGTGTTGCTCTCGGAGGCGGTGACCGCCGCCCCTTTGGCGAGGTCGGGGCCTTCGGGGTCGGCCGAGTCGCGCACCTCGATCTCGGCCAGTTGGAGCCGCCGGGTGAGGTGGGGGAAGTCGCCTTCGGCGAGCGGCAGTCCGAGCCGGGTGACGTCGAGCCGTACATAGCGGGCGTCGGTCTTGGGCAGGTCGACGACCACGGGGGTGACCTGGCGGCCGCTCAGCTGCCAGTCGGCGTGGCCGATCCACTGGGCGGACCAGTCCTCCGGGGAGGTCAGCCCGGTCTCGAAGACGGACGGCGCGCTCCAGCCGGACGCCCGGCCCGCGCCGCCCCCGGTCCACACCTTGACCCGCCAGTACACCCGGGTGCGCGGGCCGAGCCGGTCGCCCGCGTAGGTGGCGCGCGGCGCGTCGGAGCGGACCTCGCCCGAGTCCCACAGGTCGGGGCGGCCGGCGTCCAGCCGGGCCGCGCTGGTGGCGGCCTGGACGCGGTAGGCGCGCTGCACGGTGTCCCGGCCGGTGACGGACGGCCGCCAGCTGAGCTCGGGTGTGGTGTCGTCGATGCCGAGCGCTTGGCTCAGGGCCCCGGTGCGCAGCGCGCTGGGACGGCCCGCGCCACTCGCGTCGGCGGGGGCCGCCGAGGGCACGGTGGTGGCCAGGGCGGCGAGGGCCGCGACGGCGGTGGTCGCGAGCCGGGCGAGCCGTCTGCGGCGCAGCGGTGGCCGCGGAGGTCGGACGGGTCTGTCCATGGAGCATCTCCGAATGAGTGGTCGGGGGCCCGGAGGGATACGGGCGGAAGTCGGGCGCGCCGGAACACGAAACGGGCGCGAAGCGGGCGCGGCCCGGGGCCGCGGCTCCGGGCCGCTGGTCAGGCGCTGGTCAGGCGCTGGTCACGCTCGGGTCAGAAGGGCCGTCACCGGGCGCAGCGGGCGCAGCGTCACCGGCCCCAGCAGCCCGGACGGCAGCGGCTTGCCGCGCTCGTTGGAGAGGGTGTTGGCCACGCGGACGGCGATGGTGTTGACGCCGGGGCGCAGCAGCTCGGTGACGTCCACGGAGTACGGGGCCCACAGCGCGGGCGGCAGCGCGGTGCCGCCCACCGTCACCCGGGCCACCTCGCGCACCTCGCCGAGGTCGAGGTGGAGACGGCGGCCGTCGAGGTCCGCGCGGGTGAGGGTGATGTTCTTGGTGTAGGTGGCGCTGCCGGAGAAGCGCGGGTCCAGGTCGGCCCAGCTGCCCAGCGGCCGTACGACGGGCTCGGCGCCGTCCCGCTCCAGGGTCAGGGTCCAGTCCCCGTCCAGCGGAATCGCCCGCAGCGGGTCGGTGACCTCGGCCTCGCCGCGGTAGGTGTGGCGCCCGTCGGTTCCGGTGAAGGCGTAGCGGCCGGGTGCGTCCGCCAGCGCCTTCGCCCGCAACCCGCCGCCCTCGGCGGTCACGGCGGTGACCGGGAGATCGGCCCGGGTCAGATGGGCGCGCGCCGTGGTGCCCGCACGGAACACCACGGCCAGCGTCTCGTACGGGCGCAGGCGCAGCGGCAGCCGGGTCGCCTCGGCTCCGGGCCGGCCGACGGTGGTGTGGACGGGGGCGGGGATGACCGTGCCGGTGGCCGGGTCGCGCAGCTCCGGTGCGCCGCCGGCCGGGAGGACCGCCTCGGTGTCCACGCTCTCGGCGCTCTCGTTGTTGAGCAGGAAGGCCGTGTCCCGGCCGGAGGTGGTGCGCAGCACGAGCACCGAGGGGGCGGGCGGATCGAGCACGGCGGCGGCGACACCCGCGGCGCGGGCCGCCTCGCCGAGGCCGGCGGGGTCCGCGACCCGCTCGGCCCGCCCCCGGCCGACCCGGCGGCTGCCCGGGGCCTGCTCGGGGAACAGGGCCCGCAGGGCGCGGCGCAGCGCGGCGTCGTCGCCGTTCGCCTCCTGGTCGGGCAGCTCGCCGACCGCGAGGACCGTGCCGCCGCCGCGGGCGAAGTCGGCGAGGGTGCGGACGGTGGCGGCGTCCAGGACCGGGGTGTTGGGCACCACGGCCAGCTCGTAGCGGGCGTGGCCGACGGCCAGGGTGCCGCCGTCGGTCCTGGCGTGGTCGCGCAGCGCCCGGTCGCCGGACAGGGCGCCCTCGTGGACGAGGTCGAAGTCGGCCTGGGCGCTCTCCAGCGCCCGGGCGGCCGCGCCGAACGCGGTGTCCAGCGCGGTGCCCTGGTCGGTGCCGCGCCACTGCTCGGCGGCGCGCTGCGGCTGGATCAGGGCGGTGCGGGCGGCGGAGGTGCCGCGGGCGGACTCCATCACGCGACCGGTCCAGTCGGCCAGCGGGCGCATGGCCCACCACCAGGGGGCGCGCGGGCCGATGGGCGGCGGGAAGTAGACCCGGGTCTCGTCGGTCCACAGCGCGTGCAGCACCGTCAGGTTGACGCCCCTGGCGGCGCCGGCGCCCAGCAGCGCGTGGGCGAAGGCGGGCGCGACCTGCCACCCCATGTTGCCGAAGGCCTCCAGCAGCACCCGCTCGCGGCCGGCCTGGTGGGCGGCGCTCGCCGGGTTGCGCGGGATCATGCTGGGCTTGCCCGCCACATACTCGCCGGTGATCATGTCCCCGCCGGGGATCTGCGCCCACTGGTTGACCTTGTGCAGATCGCCGGTGGAGGCGATGCGCTTGGCGGGGGCGGCCTCGTCGTACAGGGGGTTGGTGATCAGGGCGACGCGCCGCTCGGCGTACCAGTCGGCCTGTTTGCGGAAGGAGAGCGCGAACCGGTCGGAGACCGCCTGCCAGAACCGTCCGCGCAGCACCCGGCCCTCCCGGCCGAGGCCGTCGTCCAGGAGCGCGGCGTACGCCCGGCCGGGCTCGGCGCCGACCGCGCGCAGGGCCGCCTCGAGCGTGGGCGACCAGGGCGCCCGCTTGAAGTGCGGCTCGGCGGAGGCGAAGAACGGCTCGTCGTCCCAGAAGCCGGGCACCACGGTGCCGAAGTAGCGGCCGAATCTGCGGTGGTACTCGCCGGGCACCATGTCCAGCATCAGCTCGATGGGTTTCTCGTCGAGCAGGTCGACATAGGCGCGGCTGTAGCCCTGGGTGTCGTCGGCCAGGGTCGTCCCGCCGAACACATCGATCTGCCACCGCCCCGCGGGCACCTCCCAGCGGCGGGTGGTCCGCAGCCGCTCGGTGAGTTCGACCAGCAGCGCGGCGTCGTCGGCGCCGACCGGGCGGGCGGCGGCCGCCACCGGTGCTGCGGTCCCGGGGCTCCGGCGGGTGGCGAACTCGCCGGGGGCGGCGGGGTCGGCGAAGTCCTCGCGGTAGAGAACGGTGTCGTCGGCGGCGGTGACGGTCAGGTCCTCCCACAGGGCGCGCTGGGTGCCGGTGGCGTGCACGCCGACGCTGCCCGCCGGGTGGGTGTCGTCGGTGACGGTGCCCTTGTCCTTGTCGTCCAGGCGGACGGTGAGCGTGGCGCCGCTGACGGCCACCCGCAGGGTGTGGAACTTGGTCCGGTTGAAGCCGTCGGTGCGGGCGCTGCGGGCGAGTTCGGACCGCTCGCCGCCGTCCAGCCGGGAGATGGTCACCACCCCGGTCTGGTCGAACTCGACCACATAGCCGTCGTCTCCGGTGGCGGAGGCGCGCAGCAGCAGTCCGGCGGCGGCCGTCTCGGCCTTGGCGCTGCCGGTGACCGTGCAGTCACCCCAGCGGGCCCCGCGGCGGAGCACGGCCGCGCCGTCGAGCACCGCGGCGTCGGCCACGAGCCGGCCGCTCTCGACGCCGACGCCCGTGGTCTCGTACAGGTCGACGGTGGCCGGGCCCTCCACCACGGTGGTCGATCGCCACAGCGCCTTGAGGCGCAGCTCGGGACGGGCGGGGTAGTGGCGGCCCCCGACCGTGCCGCCGTTCACGATCAGCCCGGCGGCGCGCCCGCTGGGGAAGTGGTTGTCGTTGAACACCCACACCCGCATCCCGGTGCGCTCGGCGACGGCCAGGACGTGTCCGACCACGTCGAACCAGTCCTCGCTGAAGAACACCGGGCTCATCTCGGCGTTGTCGAAGGGGAAGAGGACGACCTCGTACATCCCCTTGTCGCGCAGCTCGGCCATCTGGCGGTCGATCAGCTCATGGGTGACCGGTCCGTTCCAGTACCAGTACACCGTGGGGCGGCTGTCGCGGCGGGGGTCGGTGAACCGGGCCGCCGGGAAGCCGGCCCCGGCGGCGGACTCCGCGTGGGCGGCGGGCAGGCCGGTGCCGAGTGCGGCGACGACCGCCCCGGAGGCCATGACGAAGTGGCGTCTGGTCGGTCGGATCGGTCTTCCGGGCTCTGGGGTGCCGGTTTCAGGCATGGGGGCGCTCCCGTAGGGACAAAGGCGGAAGGAGGGGGAGGGGTCAGCCGTCGGTGCGGTGCAGCGCGGCGACCTCGGCGGCGGTCAGGGCGCGCCCCAGGACGCGGAAGTCGGCGACGGCACCGTGCAGATACGGGTGGGTCGGGTTCTGGGAGCGGCCGAGGTAGTTGCGGGTGGTGGCGCCGAGCAGCAGCGGTCCGGAGACCACCGCGTCGTTGCGCCCGGCCTGCTCGCCGTCCACGTACAGCACGCCGGTGCCGCCGCCGAGGGTGAGCGCGAGCTGGATCCACCGGCCCGGCTCCAGGGCGGCCGAGGCGTCGATGTAGTCCTCCGCCTCCATGCCCGCGATCTTCCAGGCGGCGCGGGCCTTACCGGCGCCGGTGCGCGGGGTGAGGAAGAGGTAGGTGTTCTTGTGGAAGCCGAGGTCGAAGACGCGCGCGGAGTTGGCCACGCTGTCCAGGAACACCCGGACGGAGAGGGTGAGTTCGGTGAGGCCGGTGAGCAGCCCCGTCGGCAGGGCGACATGGCCGTCCTTGCCGTCCAGCGCGACGGCCGCGCCGTGCGGCGCCGCGGTGGTCCAGGAGGCGCCACCGGCCAGCCGGGCGTCCGGGAAGCGGCGCAGCGCGTCCGCGCTGGTCGCCCCCGAGCCTTCGGCCAGCGGGAAGCGGGCGATCTCGCGCCGCCGCGGGCCGCGCGGCGGGACGGCGAAGTAGACGTTGTAGCGCTGGTGGTGCACCCGGTGGAAGGGCAGCAGCGGCACCCTCGTTCCCCCGGCGACCGCGGTGAACTCCGGCCCGCCGCCCAGCACGCCGGGCGGCCGCACCGAGGACGGCTCGATGTCCGGGATGGTGCGCGGGCCCGTCTCGCCGTACGCGCCCGCCAGCACCAGCGGGCCGTAGGACACCGCCTTGATGTGCGGGTTGTCCGGCGCCGGGCGCCACACCAGCTCGCGGGGGAAGGTCAGCTCGACGGTGTCGCCGGTGCGCCAGTGCCGGTCGATGGTCAGATAGCGGCCGGGCACCGGCCTGGCATCCACGGGACGGCCGCCCACCAGCACCCGGGCCCGGCGGTCCCCGTCCGCGAGCCAGCCGGGCACCCGCACCTTCAGGGCCAGCCGCCCGCCGCCCTCGGTGACGGTCAGCCGGACGGTGTCGGTGTCGGGGTAACCGCCGCGCTGCCGCAGCCGGAAGCCGCGCTCGGCCCAGGTCACTTCGGAGGGGATGAAGAGGTTGACGTACAGGGCCCCGGCCTTCTCGTCGCGGAAGTACACGGTGTCCGCGAACTTGGTGTGGGTCTCCAGGCCGGTGCCGTGGTCGCAGGAGAAGTTGTCGTAGTCGCCGCTGTAGCTGCCGGGCGCGGAGCCGAGGCCGCCCTTGGGCTGCCGGCGCGAACCGGCCCACAGACCGGTGTAGTACGTGACGAAGCCGTGGTCGGAGTCGGGGTCCTGCTCGCCGAGCATCTGGTTGTACAGGGTCCACTCGTAGTGGTCCATGTACGCGGCCCTGCCCGGGTCCTGGAGGAACAGCAGGCGGCCGATCTTGAGCATGTTGTAGCTGTTGCAGTTCTCGCAGGTGTCCTCCGACAGCCTGCTGACGACCTGCCCGGGCGGGCCGAAGAACTCCTGGTTGGAGTTGCCGCCGATGACATAGGAGTGGTCGCGCACGACGATGTCCCAGAAGTTCCGCGCGATCCGCAGATAGCGCGGGTCCCCGGTGGCCCGGTACTCCTCGGCCGCGCCCACGATCTTGGCGATCTCGGTGTTCGCGTGGCGCCCGTCCAGCTCGTCGCGCCCCTCCGCCAGCGGGCCGTACAGCGACTCGTGGTCGAAGCGGCGCGCCGTCCGCAGATGGGCGGGGTCGCCGGTGACCAGGTACAGGCCCGCCAGCACCTCGTTCATGCCGCCGAACTCCACGCCGAGGAGCCGCTGCATGGTGGCCTCGTCGAGCGGGGCGGTGCGGGAGTCGGCCCAGGCCGCCATCCCCCGCAGCACCTCCAGGGCCTGCTCGTTTCCGCTGAGCCGGTACTGGTCCAGCAGCCCGGCCATGATCTTGTGGATGGTGTAGTACGGGGCCCACGGCTTACCGCCCGCCTCGAGCTCGTCGAAGATCCGCTCGGGAAACGCCGACAGGTACCCGCTCCGGAAGCCCGCGCCGGGCGAGGCCGCCTGACACTCGGCGAGCGCCGCGACGATCCGGCGCGCCTTGTCCGCGTGGACCTCCTCGCCGGTGTTCGCGTGGGCGAAGGCCAGCGCGGAGAGCAGATGGCCGGTGGTGTGGCCGCGCAGCAGCACATTCGGGGCCTCCCAGCCGCCGCAGGGCTCGGCGGTGGAGGCCAGTCCGACATTGAGCCGGAAGGTGTGCAGCAGCCGCTCCGGGTCGACGAAGCGCAGATACGACAGGGTGCGCCGCATATTGGCCAGGAAGGGGCTCTCCAGCAGTCGCACGGCGGAGAGCGGGAAGGGGGTCAGCCGCGCGGGGGCGGCCTCGGCGGGTGCCTCCGCGGATGCCTCCGCGAAGGCGGGGGCGGGCAGCCCCACGGCCCACACGGCCGCGGCCGCGCCACTCGCGGCCAGCACCCGTCTGCGGCTCATACGGGACCCTGCGGCTGATCCGGATCCGGTCATGGCGGTGCGTCTCCTTCGGGGGCAGGGCGGGGCAGAGCGGTTCCCGGGACCGAAGTTGAAACGTTTCGATTTGGTTGCCAGGAAGCTATGGGCGCATAGCGGGGTGCGTCAAGAGTTGTGCCGCCCTAAGAAGTTGACACGATTCATACGGCGTGGTGGGTCCGGCGGGCGGAACGGCCGCCGGACCAGCGACTAACGCACGGCGGCGCCGAACTCCCCCACCGCCTGCTGGACGATCGCCTCCAGGCGGGCGTGGTGCGCGCCGCGCCAGTAGACGCGCTCGCAGGCCGTGCACTGGGCGAACACGTCGTAGGTGCGGCGTGTGCCGTGTTCCAGGCGCTCGCCGACGGTGTCCTTGTCGGCGTCCTCGAGCGGGCCGTTGCACGCGGTGCAGCGCGTCCAGGGGGCCAGCTCCGGGGTGAACCGGCCGAGTATGTCCCGCAGTTGGTCGTCGGGGCGGTCGCTGTAGACATACGCCCCGGCCCAGAGCTCGCGTCGGCGCAGCAGCCCGCGGTCCCGGGAGAGCAGCACCCGCCGCTGCGCCGCGGAGAGCGCGGCCAGGGCGGGGTCGCCGAGGTCCTCGCTCTCGTAGGCCGCGTCCACGCCCAGCAGTCGCAGCCGCCGCGCGAGGGTTCCCAGGTGCACATCGAGCAGGAAACGCAGCGGCGCGCCGGGCACCCGCTGCGGCCGCGCCACCGCGCACACCTCCACGGTCTCCCCCGCCCGCGGCACATGGGACACCGGGGTCTCGCGGCCGTCCACGAGCAACCCGCCGACCTCGGTGAGCGGGACGCCGAGCGACTCGATGACGTGTCCGAGCGTGGACGCGCCGTCGGTGACGACGGCCGTGCGCTCCCGGCGCCGCTCGGGGACGGCGAACATCCGCAGTTCGGGGGCCAGGCCGACATGGATCCGGGGTCCGTTCACATGGCCAGCATGCCAGAAAGTCCCGTCACACCCGTCACTTGCGTCACGCTCCGCGCTCTCCGCCGAATGCCTGAAAGATCGAGGCGCGGACACAAGGATCTCCCGGCCACGCGGAAACCGGCGGGAGGGTAATGGCGCGAATACTTCTGCCCGAACGGGCGCCCCAATCACGGGCCATCCGGATTTGCCTATTCCTGTTGACACCCACGACCAGCCACCCCAATGCTGTGAGGGTTCGGTGCAGATCCGCCGCAAACCATGCCTCCCCTTGCGATGGGAATACGCCATGCGCCCATCGTCCGGCGCGCCCGGAAATCGGGGCCGGGCTGCGTAGAGCGGTGACCTTAAGAACCAATCACAAGAAAGGACCAATCATGGAATGTCCTGCCTGGGTGAAGCCGGAAATGCTGCCCGTCGAGTTCGATGTGGACCAGCCGTGCTCCTGTGATTGTTCGGGCGGTGCCGGTGCCGGATCCGGTAACGCGGAGTCCGAGCCGAGACTCGACATCTGACCGACGGCTGTCGGCAGTCCCCGTCAGCCGGCAGGCGGGGCCCCGGCGCGCCCGGAGCCCCGCCTGCTCATCGGAGGTGCAGGATGAAGCTGCTGGAGCAGTGGCACGACCTGATCGTTCCGGAAGATCTCGTCTACTTCCGGTACTCGGAAAAGCGCCTGGTCACCAACCCCGAGCTGGCCGCCTGGTGCGTGCTGACCGAGCCGGAACTGGCGGTGCTCGAGGCGCTGAGCCGGGGCTGGAAGCCCCCGTCGCCCGGCGGTGGATCCGCCGAGGTGGAGCGCGCCCTGGCCAAACTGGTGCTCAAGTGGATCGTCTATCTGCCCGGGCACCGCCCGGCGGTGCGCCCTCCCAAAGGGAACCTCACGACCGTCTACTACGCGATCACCGACGGCTGCAATCTGCGCTGCCCGTACTGCTACGCCTCCTCGGAGAAGTGCCTGCCCGGGGAGTTGTCCACCGAGGAGTCGCTCGACCTCGTCGACCAGGCGGCCGACATGGGCGTGGAGCAGTTCATCTTCACGGGCGGCGAGCCCATGCTGCGCAAGGATCTGTTCCAGGTCGCCTCGCACGCCCGCGACCGGGGACTGACGGTCAACATGATCACCAACGGCACGCTGATCCGCACGGCCGAGATCGCGCGGCGGATCGCGGAGATCTTCGGCACGGTGACCGTGAGCGTCGACGGCGGCACCGCGGAACTGCACGAGCGGACCCGGGGCAAGGGCACCTTCGCCCGCACCGGAAAGGGTCTCGGGCTGCTCAACGACGCGGGCGTCGCCCCGGTCATCAACCATGTGGTCACCCCGGAAAACGTGGACGCCCTGGAGAAGGTCTGCGAATTCGTCGACGATCTCAAAGTGCGTCGCGTACGTCTCATGTATCACTCCGACCTCGGCCGTGCGGCCACCGACGGGTACGACTTCGGATGGCTGGACTTCCAGAAGATCCAGAATTTCTTCTGGACCAATCCGATGGCCGACAAGCTTCTCCCCGACGGCCCCAGGTCCAGCAAGCCGTGCTCGATCAAGGGCAACTGCGGTATGGGCGGAAATGAAATCTACGTAAATTCACTGGGCGATGTTTATCCCTGCAAACTGGTCACCGAGCAGATACACAAGGCCGGAAACGTCCGGCAGCGCCGGCTGACCGAACTCTTCGCGTCCCCGGTACTCGCCGACATGCGCGGCAACAGCGTATTCAGCGGCGAGAATCTCAAGGACTGCCGCCGCTGCTATATCCGGGGCGCCTGCGGCGGTGGCTGCCGGGCGTACCACATGGCGGAGACCGGAGATGTCAATCGCAACGGCCGGCATCTGTGCCGGATGCTGCGCCACTCCATGATCTCCAACTGGTGGCGGGCCACCGGAGTGTCCGGGCGCCAACTCGCCGAACACCAGGAGGAGATGCTCCGGCCCCATCTGGTCCGGGACGACACGGTCCACCCGGTGTACGAGGACTGGAAGACCTCCGGCCGCCGTCTCCTGCCGCTCGTCGACTGAAGGGAATCGTCCATGCGCTACCGGATCGCCCCCGACGTCGTCTGGATGGCCGACGACGGCGAAGTGCGGCTCTACGACGCGGGTTCGGGTGAGTTCCGGACCCTCAACAGCACGGGGGCCGAGCTGTGGATCCTCGTATCGGAAGGACAGCCCGTCAACGCCATCACCTCGGAGATGGCGCGGCGGTACGCCGCCGCCGACACCGGGCAGACCGACGTGGTCGTGCAGGACGTGCGCGACTTCCTGGACGCGCTGGCCGGGCAGGGGCTGCTGCTGGCCGATGACGTCACCCCGTCCGGGACCCCGGGCCCGCCGGCATGACGCCCGCGGTCCACGCTCATGACCTGGTCAAGCGGTACGACGGCATGGACCGGGACGCGGTGAGCGGGCTGTCCTTCGACATCGAGCCGGGCGCGGCCATCGGGTTGCTGGGCCCCAACGGGGCGGGCAAGACGACCCTCATCAAAATGATCTGCGGAGCCACCGTGCCCACCCGGGGCGCCGTCGAGGTGTTCGGGGCCGATCCCGCGGCGCCCAGCGGAGTCACCAAACGCGGGATCGGCGTCGTCCACCAGAGCGGGCCGTTCGACATGATGCTGCCCGCCCTGGACAACCTGCGTATCACCGCCGCGTACAAGGGACTGCGCTGGCGCGAAGTGCGACCGCGGGTGGACGAGCTGCTCACCGCCTTCGGCCTGGACGGCAAGGTCCGCCAGCTCGTGTTCACCCTCTCCGGAGGGGAGATGAGGCGCCTTCAGGTCATTCGCGCGCTGCTCGGCGACCCGCCGCTGCTCCTCCTCGACGAGCCCTCCGCCGGGCTGGACGTGGGCGGCCGCCTCCAGGTGTGGTCCCTGCTGCACGAGCTGCGCCGCCGACACGGCACCACCATGCTGTGGACCAGCCACTACGTGGAGGAGCTGGAGCGCAACTGCCAGCGGGTCCTGGTGGTCAACCACGGCAGGCTGGTCGAGTTCGCGGCCCCGCGCGAGCTCGCCGACCGGTTCGGCGGCCAGGTGGCGCTGGTGCGCCCGGACAGCCCGCGGGACACCGACGGGCTGCTGGCCGTGCTGGGCCGGGGGCGGCCGCAGCTGCGGGTGACGGCCGGCGACGGACATGTCGAGGTGCGGGGCCAGGCCACCCGGACCCGCCTGCCCGCGCTGCTCAGCGACGCGGAGGCGCTGGGGATCGGCGTCGGGCCCGTCGAGTACCGCACCCCGTCGCTCGAGGACGCCTTTCTCACGCTCGTGGGGGCCGGACATGACGGCTGACCTCGCCCCGGGGCCGTCCGGGGAGACCGCCCCGGCACCGGCCCCACCGCCCCGGCCGCGCGGCGATGTCGCGGCCACGATGTACCGCGAGTACCTCCTCCTCACGCGCAACCGCACCAACCTGCTGCTCGCCATCACACCGAGCGCCGTCTATCTGCTCCTGTTCGCCACGTCCCTGTCCCGCCTGGTCGGGGATGTGCGCTACGAAGGCCGTGTCATCAGCTATCCGGAGTTCGCTGTTCCAGCGCTGCTGCTCTCGTCGATGCTCGCGGCGGCCACCACCGCCGGCACCTCCCTGTTCCAGGAGCGCCTGGGGCGGATGGATGTCGAGCTCTGGTCCTACCCCTTGCGGCGCGGCAGCTATGTGGCGGGAAAGCTCCTGGTCAGCACGTTGCTCATCCTTCTCCAGAGCCTGGCCGCGCTGGGCGTCTCGCTCCTCGTGTTCACCTTCCGCTGGCCGCCGAGCCACTGGGTGTCGGTGCTGTGCGGGATCGCCGTCGCCTCGATGGCCTTCAACGGCCTCTATCTGCTGCTCGCCACCCTGTTCAAGGACTTCCAGCGCTTCTCGGTGACCATCAACGTGCTCGCGCCCACGCTGCTGTTCGCCAGCCCCTCGTTCTACCCCGCCGCACAGATGGCCCCCCTGCTGCGCTGGCTGTCATGGGCGAACCCGGTGACCTACGGGATCCGCTGCATCCGCGACGGGGCCCTCTTCGGGTTCGGCGCCGCCTGGCCCTGGTTGCTGATCCTGCTCGGCATCGCGGCCGTCGCCTGGGTCCTCATCGGACGCTCCCTGATGGCGCGCGCCCGCGAGATCTGACGCCGAGGCCCGGGGGACGGCCGGCTCGAACACCACCGACCACGGCCTCGGCCGTCCCTCGTACCACTCCCCACGCCGCTCCTCGGCTCGCCCCTCGTGCCGCTCCCCGGCCGGGGCCGCGGGCAGCCGCCGGGCCGTCGTCGTGTCGCGGGCCACCACCTCGGCCGCGATGCGCGCGAAGCGCCGGGCCGCCGGGTGGGGCCGCTGCTCCGGCCAGACGGCGGACATCTGCTGGATCAGCGGGCGCCCCGCCAGCGGACGCCACATCACCCGCGGTTCCCGCCCGGCCACGCGGCCGTCGTCGAAGGCCACCCCGCACCCCGCGGAGACCAGGCCCACCAGGAACTCGGGGTTGCGCGCGTGGCGGACGGCGGGCGGGGCGAAGCCCGCCGCCCGGCAGAGGTCGAGCATCCGGTCGTACCAGCCGGGGGCGCCAGCCCGGGGAAAGAGCACCAGGTCATGGCCGGCCAGGTCGGCCAGGGACACCTCGGGCAGCCGGGCGAGCGGGGACGTACGGGCCAGCACCACGCCCAGCTCGACCCCGACCATGGGGCCGAGCGCCAGATCGGTGGCGTCCCCGCACTCGACAGGATGCTGCACCCAGCCCACATCGAGCTGTCCGCAGGCCAGCAGCCGCAACTGCTCGGCGGTGTCCACCTCCTGGAGATCGATCCGCAGCCCCGGACACCGTTCGGCGCACGCCGCCAGCAGCGCGTGCAGCGTACGGGCGGGCATCTGGGGCGGCACTCCGGCCCGGAGGGTGGCCGGCTCCCCGGTGCGGGCGCGGCGCATGACCGTACGCAGCCGCTCCTCACGGGCCAGCAGCTCACCCGCCTCCTGGAGCAGCAGCGCACCGGCGGCGGTGAGCCGCACCTGGCGGCGGGACCGGTCGAACAGCTCCACCCCCATCTCGCTCTCCAGCCTGCGGACGGCCTGGCTCAGCGGGGGCTGCGCCATGCCGAGCAGCTCGGCGGCGCGGCTGAAGTGCAGCTCCTCGGCGACGACAATGAACAGCCGCAGGTGGCGTATCAGATCCACCGGGCGACCATACGTGACGCGCGAGAGGGACCGTGGCATTGGCTTCGACCGAGGAGAGAATCGAGGACAAGGTAGCGGCGGTCTTCGAGGCCGCGGGGGCTCGTGGACGGCTGCACGCCGTGGGGATCGGCGGTGGGCGGGAGGTCGCGGTCGGCGCGGACGAACCGGTGGTCATCGCGTCCGTGTTCAAGATCCTGCTGGTGCTGGAGTTCGCCCGGCAGTCGGCGGCCGGTCAGCTCGACCCGCGGGAGCGGGTGCTGCTGACGGCGGCCGACCGGCTCGGTGGCTGGGGCACCGCCGGGTGCCTCGACGACGTCGAGATGTCGCTGCGCGACCTGGCGTACTTCGCCCTGTCGGTGAGCGACAACACGGCGGCCGATGTGCTGATGCACCGGGTGGGCCTGGACACGGTGCGGCTGCTGGCCGCCGAGCTCGGGCTGGAGCACACGGTGGTCGTGGGCGGCCCCCGGGAGCTGCTGGAGTCCATGCTGGAGGACGTGGGCGCCCGCGACGAGGCCGAGTTCGCGGCCGTCTTCCCCACCCTGGGCCCCGAGCGGGTGCGGGGGCTGCGGGTGCTCGACCCGCGGCGGACCACCAGCAGCACGGCCCGCGACATCACCCGGCTGCTGGGGCTGATCTGGCGGGACGAGGCGGGGCCGCCGCAGGCGTGCGCGCGGGTGCGCGAGCTGATGGCCCGGCAGGTCTTCCGCCACCGGCTGGTCTCCGGGTTTCCCGGCGACGTACGGGTGGCCGCGAAGACGGGGACCCTGCCGAGCCTGCACATGGAGGCGGGCGTGGCCCACTACCCGGACGGCGGGCGGTACGCGGTCGCGGTGTTCGCCGAGACCCGCGAGCCCGGCACCGTGAACACCGCCGTGGACGCGGCGATCGGCCGGGCGGCCCGGCTGGCCGTGGACCACCTCAGAGGCTCTGACCTGGCGTGATATCCACCCGGATATCGATGGGGAGAGGTTTGGATCTTGGACGGGGCCGGTCGGCGCCTGCTCTGCTGTGGCCATGAACGACGAGAAGACACCACGTTTCAACCGCCGTCTGCTGTTCCGGGGAGCCGCCGCGGGGGCGGCCGTCCCGATGCTGTCCGCGGCCCCGGGCGCGGCCACCACCCCGCGCCGGCCCGGAAGCCGGACCGGAAAGGCGTCGGGCGCGGAGTTCCGCTGGCTGGGGACCACCGGGTGGCGGATCGACTTCGACGGGCGGACCGTGCTCTCCGACCCCTATCTGACCCGCTTCAAGACCGGCCTGTTCGAGGGCTCCTTCAACGCCCGCACCGAACTGGAAACCGACGAGGCGCTGGTCGGCGAGCACATCGGCCGCCCGGAGCTGGTGCTGGTCAGCCACAGCCACTGGGACCACTTCAACGACGTGCCGTTCATCGCCCGTTCCACCGAGGCGCGGATCGTGGGCACCGAGACCACGTACCACCTGCTGCGGGCCTTCGGGATCGACGCGAGCAGGATGATCGTGGTCAAGGGCGGGGAGGTGCTGGACTTCGGCGGATATGTGGTGGAGGTCGTCTCCAGCCGCCACAGCCGCAACAAGGCCCAGAGCTACTTCGCCCCGGGCACGCTGAACGCCCCGCCCGCCGCCCGGCCGGAGACGATCTCCGACCTGCCCGAGGGGGACACGCTGGCGTTCCAGGTGACGGTGGGCGACGGCCCGTCGGCGTTCCTGATGGGGGCGAGCGACTTCAGCGCACGGGACGCCGAGGGCCTGCGGCCCGATGTGGCGATGGTCGCGGTGCCCAACAGCGTCTCGACGCACCGCTATGTGCCCCGGCTGCTGAAGACCCTCGGATACCCGGGCACCGTCGTGCCGGTGCACTGGGACGTGTTCGAGAACCCGCTGAAGGACGGCGCTCAGGAGGACCCCACGATGGACCTGGCCGGCTTCCGGGACCAGGTGCGGGCCGCCGCGCCGGGGACACGGATCCTGCTGCCGGACTACCTGACCTCGTACCGCTTCTGAGCCGAACGTTGCGGACCCGGTGGGCCGGCGTCAGGCCTTTCCGTGCCGGCGCCGGTTCACCAGCAGCACCCACTCCTCGTGCAGCACCCTGCCGAGGAGCGCCCCGCCGAACACCACGAAACCGACGCCGACCAGCCAGGACTGGACGACCAGGACCGTGCCGACCGGGCCGTAGGAGACGGCGCTCGACGCGATCAGCGGCGAGAACACCAGCCGGGAGAAGATCCGCAGACCCAGCAGCCCGGCCGCCGTGGCCACCGCTCCGGGCAGCAGGGGGCCCCAGCCGATCCGGCCGCCCAGCAGCACCCGCTGAGACCACCAGAAGAACGTCACCGTCCCCACGATCCCGATCCACAGCCGCCACCCCGGAGTGAGATGCGAGGACACCAGGAGGTAGCCGATGAGCACCGCGAGCCACACCAGATGCCGCCAGACGGTGTGCCAGCGGCCCGGGGACAGTTCCCACACCTTCTCGTAGCCGGTCTGCACCGCCGCGCCGAACCGGAGGCCGAAGACACACAGCGTGGCGAGACCGAAGGCGGTGGTGGTCTCCAACGCCTGCCGCGGCGCCGCGAACAGCCGCCGCACCTCGTCCCGCGACTCCTTGGACACCCCGAGGCCCTCGGCCAGCCACTGGGGGAAGCCCTGGGGATTCACCGGGTCGGCCGCGGCGACCACGATGAGCAGCGGTACGAGGGTCAGAAACCCGAGCGCGGCGAACCCCATGGCGCGGTGGAGCAGTTCGAACTCGCTGCCGCGCCGCCACCCCCGCCCCATCGCGGAGGCGTGGAACCCGTCGTGCAGCCGTTTGAAGAGTGATGGGTGGTCGTCCTGGTCCTGTGGTGATCCGCCGTCCCGCGGCGTGGGTCCGGCCACTCAGTACGGGTGCCGGTCCGGCTTTTCCATCCACGCCTGGTAGGCCCCGGCGCCCAGCTCCGGGTGGATCTGCTCGATCCGGATCCTCCGCTCGTCCAAGGGCCGCTGGAAGTCCTCGTACTGGAAGGAGTCGTCGAATCCGATCTCGCGGGTGGCGGCCACATCACAGCTGTAGAAGACGTTGTCGATCCGCGACCAGTAAATGGCGCTCATGCACATCGGGCACGGCGCCCCGCTGATGTAGATCGAGCAGCCCTGGAGCATGCGCGCGCGCTCGGGCACCACGTCGGTGGATCCCTCGGGGCGGGGCACGTACTGGAGCGTGCTCTCGTTCTGGTGCTCCTCCGATATGGTCGGCGCTTCCGGGTTGAGCACCTGGGACGCCTTTCGGATGGTCTCCACTTCGGCGTGTGCGGTGGGATCGCCGGTGAGCAGCACGCGGTTCTGCCCCCGGGCGAGGATCTCGCCGTCCCGGGTGAGGACTGCCCCGAACGGCCCGCCCCAGCCCTTTTCGACCGACTCCGTGGCCAGTCGCACGGCTTCAGCCAGGAACTCCTTGTTCCCCATCTCGAACCTCCGCTCGGCCGCTGCCCGGGTTCCGCGCGGGACACCATACCATTTGGTCCACTATTGCCCCGTTATTCGCTCAACTCACGGTTTGCGCCTTAAATCCCCTTTGAAATACGCTACTCCATATGAGTGCCCGTGCAAGCCAGGGCTCCGAGGGGACCGGCGCCACGGTCGTGACCTCGCAGAAGGTACGGCCCGGCCGCACCGAGGAGTACCAGCGCTGGCAGGAGCGGACGGACCGGGCCGTCCGCGACTTCGAGGGCTTCGAGGGCACCGAGCAGTACCCGCCGGACTCCGAAGAGGAGAACGAGTGGGTGGTGGTATTCCGTTTCTCCCGGATCGATCAGTTGACGATGTGGCTGCGGTCCAGCGTCCGGCGGAAGCTGCTCGACGAAGGCAGCGCGCTGTTCGAGGAACCACCCACCCAGGAGGTGCTCAGCGGCGGGGCCCCGGTCCGGGAGGCCGTCACGGCCGTGATCTCGCACGAGGTACGGCCCGGCCGGGAAGCGGACTTCGCGCGCTGGCAGCAGAAGATACTCAGGGCGCAGCAGAAGTGCCCCGGGTTCATGGGCTCCGAGCTCTTCGAGCCGGTGGCGGGGATCCAGGACAACTGGGTTGTGGTCTTCCGTTTCGACACCCGGAAACACCTCGACGAGTGGCTCGGGTCCGACGCCCGCGACAAGCTCCTGGATGAGGGGCGGGAGTACTTCTCCACGTACGACGTCCGCAAAATCACCTCACCGTTCAGCGGCTGGTTCCGTTTCGGAGAAGGGGAGCAGGACGGCGTTCCCCCCAACTGGAAACAGGCCATGTCGGTGGTGCTCGCCCTCTATCCCACCGTCATGATCCTCAACCTCACCGTGGGTCGCGGGCTCGACTCGCTCGGGACGCCCGGGTATCTGGCCCTGTTCATCGGAAACGTACTGAGCGTCAGCGCCCTCACCTGGCTGATGATGCCGCTGGTGAACCGGGCGCTCGCCTTCTGGCTGCTGCCCGGGCGGGCCCGCACGGTGGGTGTCCACGTGGCGGGCGCCGCACTGGTGACGGCGTGTTACGCACTGCTCATCGTGGTGTTCGGGCTGTTCACCTGACACCTGCGCCCATGCCGGGCAGCGAGTCCAGCGGGGCCTCGAACCGATTGCAGACGGCGTCGAGGACGGCGGCGTACCCGCCGAGCCACCCGTCGGCGGTCGACGGGTCCCACAGGTCGGTCGCGTACTCGACGTACAGCTCGTAGGTGTCGCCCTGGGGCACGACCCCGAAGCTGCAATCCCTGCGCGCGCCCTCCGTCGGCTGATCCATGACCTCCGCCCGGATCCCGGGCAGGTCCAGGGTCAGGTCGAGGGAGTTCTGGAAGGTCATACCGATCGGAAACGCCCCGGGCAACCGCAGCCCGTACTCCTCCAGCAGGCCGCGGCGGAGGGCGGACAGCGGCAGCAGATGGTCGATGCCCTCCACGGTACGGCTGACCACCTGGTCGACCAGGTCCGCGAAACGGGCGGCCCGGTCCAGACGCAGCCGCAGCACCACCCCGGTGGCGGTGGTGGTCACCAGGTGCTCCATGTTCCCGCGCGGCCGGTTGGCGTAGTTGGTGACGACGGGCAGGTCGTCCCGGCCGGTCAGGCTGGACAGCAGGACCGCGAAGGCGGCGGTGGTCACCGCGAACGGGGTGACGCCACGCTCGCGGCACAGCGCGCGGAGGGCGTCGGCCGACCCCCGCTCCAGGGTCAGCCGCGCAGTACGGCCGCGGCCGCTGGCCCGGGGCGGGCGGGGGTGGTCGAGCGGCAGGTCCAGGTCGGCCGGCAGATCGGCGAACCGGCCTGCCCAGTAGGCCAGTTCACGCCCGTTGCCGCCCGGCCCGGCCGCCTTCGCGGCCTGTTCCCGGGCGTAGTCGGTGCACTGCGCCACCCGTTCGGGCAGTTCGGGCGGGCGGCCGCAGACCGCGGCCCGATACAGCTCGGCCAGGTCGCGCAGCAGGACCGTCACCGCCCAGCCGTCGACGCAGATGTGGTGGACCACGAACATCAGCACCCAGGCGTCGTCGCCCGTGCGCAGCAGGCTCCACGCCGGCCAGGTGCCGGAGGTGAGGTCGAACGCCGTGTCGACGGCGGCCGCGCACTCCTCCTCGACCCGCTCGGCCCGGCGCACCGCGTCCAGGCCGGTCAGGTCGCGCACCGGAAGCGGCACGGACCGGGGGGCCAGCACCTCCTGCCGCCACCGCTCCCCCTCGACCTGGGCAAAGCGGCAGCGCAGCGCGTGGTGCCTGGCCACCAGCCCGTCCAGCGCGGTGTGCAGCGCGGCGGGGTCGACCGGCCCGGTGAGGGAGATCCGCAGGGGGATGTTCCACACCTGGGGCACGGGGTCCTGCCGGCTCCGCCCCAGCAGGCCGAGTTGCTGGACGGACACCGGGGCGGTGGCCACCACCGTGTCCCGGCCCCGGTCTTCGAGTTCGAGGCGGGCGAGCAGTTCGCGTTTGTGGCGGGTGAGCGCGGCCAGCACGTCGGGGCCGAAGGCGTCGCGCGGGGCGTCGTACCGCAGCCGGTGGCCCTTTCGGGCCAGCACGATGCCGTGCGCGGCGACGTACTCCAGCAACTCGTCCACGGTGGCGTCGGGGGTCATATCTCCCCCCGGACCCGCGAGGGCTCCTCCGCGGTCTCCGCGGTCGCCGCCAGAGCCTGGGTCATGGCCCGTACGGTCGGCCGCTGGTAGAAGCGGACCATCGGATACTCGGCGCCGAGCTCCTCGCGGACCCGGTGCAGCAGCCGCATGGCGGCGATCGAGTCGCCGCCGAGCCGGAAGAACGAGGCGTCCGGCCCGATGCGCGCCGCGTCGAGCCCCAGTTCGGCCGACCACAGGGTCACCAGCGAGGCCTCGGCCTCGGCCTCTCCGGAGATCTCGTACGGCATGGCCTCGTCCGGTGGCGTGTCATCGGTGACGGCGGTATCGGGGTACGGCACGGCATCGGCGTACGGCACAGCCGCCTCGGGCAGCGCGCCGCGGTCCAGCTTGCCCTGTGCGCTCAGCGGCAGGGCGTCGACCACCGCCCAGGCGCGTGGCACCAGGTACTCCGGCAGCCGCTCGGCGAGGCGCCCGGCGACCCGCCGCAGGAACGCGGCCTCGTCGGCGGGCGCGCCGCCGTCGGGGACCACATACCCGGCCAGCCGCGCCTCGCCCCGGCCGTCGCGGACGGCCACCACCGCGGCCTGGCCCACCTCCGGCAGCTCGCGCAGCACTTGGGCCGCCTCGCCCGGCTCCACCCGGAAGCCACGGATCTTGACCTGGTCGTCGGTGCGACCGACGAACTCCAGGGCGCCGTCCGGGCGGCGCCGGGCCAGGTCGCCCGTCCGGTACAGCCGCGCGCCGCCGACGAGGCCGTCGAGGAACCGCCGCGCGGTGTCCTCGGGGCGGCCGAGATAGCCGCGTGCCACGCCCGGGCCGCCGATGTACAGCTCGCCCGGGTCACCGTCCCGGACCGGCCGCAGGTCCTCGCCCAGCAGATACAGCGAGGTGTTGTCGATCGGCCGGCCGATCGGGATGGGCCCAAGGTCGCTCCCGGCGTCGGCGACGGTCGCGGTGGTGACCAGGACCGTGGTCTCCGTCGGCCCGTACACATTGACCGTCTCGTACGGCACCCCCGGGCGCGGCCTGTGGCGCATCACCTCGCCGCCGAGCGCCAAGTGGCGCAGCGGCGGCTGAAGGTGGACCGGCAGCGCCAGGACGGATTCGCCGAGCGCGGTCGGCAGCATGGAGAACGTCACCCGCTCCTCGCGGTACCAGCGGGCCAGCGCGGGCGGGTCGAGCCGGGCGGCCTCGGGCGCGACGGCGATCGACGCGCCGGAGGTGAGGGCGGGCCAGATCTCCAGCACCGAGGCGTCGAAGCTCTGGCTGGACACGACGGCGGCGCGGTCGTCGGGGGTGAAGGCGAAGCGCTCGCGGTGCCATTGGCAGAGGTGGGCGACGTTGCGGTGGGTGACCATCACCCCCTTGGGACGTCCGGTGGTGCCGGAGGTGTAGATGACGTAGCACAGCGAATCGGGGCCGACGGGCCCTTCCGGACGCCCGTCCTGAACGTCCTCCAGCATCTCCGCTGCGGAGATGTCGAGGACGCTGACGCCGTCGGGCAGAGCGGGCAGGGCGGGCGCGTCGCCGCGGGTGAGCACGGTGCGGGCGCCGCAGTCCGCGAGGATGGCGCCCACCCGCTGCGGGCCGAGCGCGGGGTCGAGCGGCAGATACGCCCCGCCGGTCCGCAGAACGGCGAGCATCGCCACGACGAGGTCCGCGGAGCGCGGCAGCCACAGCGCGACCACGCGCTCACCGCCCGGAGCGCGGGGCTCGGCCGCGCGGAGCCGGGCGGCCAGGTGTGCGGCGCGCGCGTCCAGCTCCCCGTAGGTGAGGCGCGTGGCGCCGTCGGACACCGCCAGGCGCCCCGGGTCGCTGCGGACACGGTCGGCCACCAGCCCGTGCACCGTCGCGTCGGCCACCGGTCGGCGCGGCCCCGCGCAGGCGGGCGCGGGGCCGGCCGCCCGCGACAGCGGGTCGGCGGGGTCGCGCACGGCGGCTTCGAGGATGTCCCGGAAGCGGTCGAAGAAGTGGTCGACGGTGGCCGGGTCGAACAGGTCGGTGCGGTATTCCAGGTGGCAGCCGACACCGTCCGGGCGGGCGGTGAAGTACACCGTCAGGTCGGTCAGCGACTTGTCCGGGCGGTGGTTCAGCGCGGTGCTGTGCACCCCGGGCAGGTCCAGCGCGAGCGGTGGGCCGCTCTCGTACTCCGCGAGCACTTGGAAGACGGGGTTGCGCGAGGCGTCGCGGGGCGGGGCCAGGGCCCGTACGACCGCATCGAACGGCGCGGTGGCGTGGTCGTAGGCGTCCACGGCGGTACCGCGCACCCGGGCCAGCAGCTCCTCGAAGGCGGGGTCGCCGCTGAGGTCGAAGCGCAGCGCGACGGTGTTGAGGAAGAAGCCCACGAGGTCTTCGGTGCCCTCGGGCCGGTCGGACACCGGGGTGCCGACCACGATGTCCTCCTGTCCTGTGACCTCGCGCAGCAGCGTGGCGAAGCCGGTGAGGAGCGTCATGAAGAGGGTGGCGCGGGACCGGCGGCTCAGCTCGCGCAGCTGCTCGGTGAGGTCCTTGGGCAGGGTCCGGAAGACGGTCCTGCCACGGGAGGTCATCACCTCGGGGCGGGGCCGGTCGGTGGGGAGTTCGAGCACCGGTGGCTCGCCGCCCAGATTCTCGGTCCAGTACGCCAGATCGCGGGCCAGGGCCGGGTCCGAGTCCCCCACGGCCGCCCGGTCCCGCGCGAACTCACGGTAATTGGAGTGCAGTTCGGGTGGAACGGCGACGCTGCCACCGTCCAGTGCCGCGCGGTAGAGGAGGGACAGATCTCGGGTGAGCACGGTGACGGAGTGGGCGTCGGCAACGATGTGGTGGAAGGAGAACACCAGTACATGCCGCGCCTCGCCCAGCCTCAGCAGCCGGAACACGAACAGCGGGCCGTCGGCGAGGTCGAACCGGCGCGCGCTCTCGATGGCCATCGCCTCGCGCACGGCGTCCTCCTCCGGCGTCCCCGCGCGGTCCACCAGCGCGAAGTCGGGCGCCATGCGATCGCGTACGACCTGTCGGGGCTCGCCTTCCAGGGCGGGGAACACCGTGCGCAGCATCTCGTGCCGCTCCGCGAGACCGGTGAGGGCGTGGCGCAGGGCGGGGAGGTCGAGGGGGCCGTCGAGGCGGATGGCGGTGGCCTCGTTGTACGCGGTGCCGCCGGGCAGCAGCCGCTCGTGCAGCCAGATGCGCCGCTGGCCCGGCGAGAGGGGGGCGGGCGGCGCCGTGGCGACGCCCCCGGCGGCGTCGGTCTTGGGGAGCCCGATGGCCTCCGCGGTCTCCGGGTGCAGGGCGCGGCGCAGCCGCTCCAGGTGGGGCAGCCCGGCCCGCAGCCGGTCCGGGGACACGCCGAAGTCGACGAGGGCGGCGATCTCGTCCACGCCCGCCTCGCGCAGCGCGTCCACCACGGGCCGGCAGCTCTCGGGGCTGCCGATGAGAGAGCGCTGGTCGCAGTAGCGGCCGTAGGCGCGGCGAAAGATGGCGTCCAGCGTCTCGTCGCCGACACCGTCGATGTCCACGCTGTGGCCGAGGCTGTTCGCGACCTGCCCGAACAGGGACAGGGATGAGCGCATATAGCGGGAGAGGGGTGCGTAGGCCTGGCGCCGGGCCTCGTCCGGGTCATCGGTGAGGTAGGTGTGCAGCAGCACGACCACGCGCCCCGCGTCCGGGTCGAGGCCGTGTTCCTCGCGGGTCCGCCGGTACAGGGCGATGTGTTCCGCCAGTTGTTCCGGGGACTGGCTCATCAGGTTGGTGACCACGCCCATGTCGTGCCGGGCCGCCCGGGCGTACGAGTCGGGGTTGCCGACGATGGCGGTGAACATCGGCGGGGTGTCCTGGACCGGGCGGGGAAACAGCCGGACCTCGGTCTCGCCCGCGCCTCCGGGGCGGCGCAGCGGCTCGCCCCGCCACAACGCCCTGACCTGCTCGGCCTGCTCGTACATCAGCTCCTTGTGGTGGCCGAACCGTTCGGGGAAGAAGACGAAGTCCCGGGCGTGCCAGCCGCTCGCGCAGCCGATGCCGATCCGGCCGTGGGAGAGGTTGTCGGCCATCGACCACTCCTCGGCCACCCGGATCGGGTCGTGCAGCGGGAGGACGACGGAGCCGGCGTTGAGGCGGATGCGGCTGGTCTCGCGGGCGAGGGCGGAGGCGAGCACGGCCGGGTTGGGGAAGGGCCCGCCGAAGGTGTGGAAGTGGCGCTCGGGCAGCCACAGGGCGTGGAAGCCGTGGGAGTCGGCGAAGCGGGCGGCGTCGGCGATGAGTTCGTAGGAGTCCTCGGGGGCGGTGCCCTCGGGGTAGTCGCCGAAGAAGTACAGGCTCACCTCGGGCGCGGGGCGCGGGGCGGGCTGCCGTGCGGCGCGCGGGCGGGCGGGTTCGGGGGTGGTGCGCGGGAAGAAGCCCGCCCGGCGCAGATCGAGCAGCGAGCCGGTGACCGCGTCGGTGATCCGCTCGATGTCGTGGTCGGTGTGCGCGGTGGAGAGGAAGAAGTTGCGCCACTCCCACACGTGCACACCGCGCAGGAGCAGGTGGTAGTAGAACAACTCCATGTCCGCCCGGTGTTCGAAGCGGAACATCGAGCCGAAGTGGGCGAGCCGGAGCGGGAACTCCTCCTCGGCGAAGAACGCGTTGAGCGTGTCGGCCAGGTGCTGGGTGCGGGCGTTGAGCCCGCGCTGGAGGTCCGGGCCCTGCTCCTTGAGGTGGGTGAGCACGGCGCGCGCGGCGGCCATCGAGACGGGGTGCTGGAGGTAGGTGCCGCCGAAGAAGGTGGTGTCGCGGGGCGGGTAGCTGTCGTCGCCGTAGCGCCAGAAGCCACCGTCGACCCCGTCGAGGAGGTCGGCGCGCCCGGCGATGGCGCCGATGGGGAAACCGCCGCCGAGGACCTTGCCGTACGTGGCCAGATCGGGCACCACGCCGTACAGGTCCTGGGCGCCGCGCTGATGCGGCCGAAGGCCGGTGAGCATCTCGTCGAAGAGCAGGACGATGCCGTGGCGGCGGGTGAGTTCGCGCAGCGAGCGGACGAACGCAACCGGCTGGAGCGCGGGGTTGCGGCTCTGGACGGGCTCCACCAGCACGGCGGCGATGTCGCCCGCCGACTCCTCGATCAGCCGCAGGCTGTCCGGAGCGCCGTAGTCGAGGACGAGGAGGTCGGCGACGGCGTGGTGCGGGATGCCGGAGGAGACGGGGACGGTCTCGCGTCCCGCGCCTATGGTTCGGCCGAGTACGTTGTCGGCGTGTCCGTGGTAGGCCCCCCGGAACGTGACGATCTTGTCCCGGCCGGTGGCGGCGCGGGCGAGCCTGATGGCGGCGGAGTTGGCCTCGGTGCCGGAGTTCGCGAAGGCGACGCGTTCCATGCCGGTGAGTTCCGCGAGGAGCTCCGCGGCCTCCCCGGCCTCGGGGCCCCGCGGGCCCAGGCGCAGACCGTCGGCCAGATGCGCACGCACCGCCTCGGTGACGAACTCCGGCTCGTGGCCGAACAGCAGCACCCCGAAACCCATGGTGATGTCGACGTACGCGTTGCCGTCGATGTCCTCCAGCCGCGACCCGCGGGCCCGCCGCGCCGCCAGCGGATACAGCATCTCCTTGGTGGCGCTGCGAAAGCCGACCGAAGCCCGGCTGTCGGCCAGCGCACGGCGGTGGCGCTGGGCGAGCTCCCTGGAGGCCGCGGTCCTGGCCGTATAGCGGCGTATCAGCTCGTCCGCGTGAGCGCGCGCCGCCTGCCCGCCTTGGGCCGCCATCCCGGCCGTACGGGGGACGGACACGCGGGGACCGTGGACGTGAGGTGCGTTGTCGGTGGCAGCCGACTCCGAGGCGGGGAACGCGGGCGCGGCGGACGTCGGGGCAGACGTGCCCGACGCGGACGCCGACGGCGCGGGCGCGGCCGACACGGCCGTCGGCGGTACGGGCGTGGCCGGTGCAGACGCGGGCGACGCGGAGGCGGTCGGCCCGAGCGCACCCGGCGCCGACACGGCCGTCCGCGATGCGGGCACATCCGGAGTGGACACGGCAGACGCGGACGCTGCCCGCGCGGACGCACCCGGTGGCCACGCAGGCGCGGCCGGTGCGGGCGCCGACAGCGCGGATGTGGCCGACGCAGCCGTCGGCGATGCAGTTGCAGCCAGCGCGGACGCTGCCTGCGCAGACGCAGCCGACACGGCCGTCGGCGGTACGGGCACGGCCGACGCCGACGCGGGCGACGCGGAGGCGGTCGGCCCGAGCGCACCCGGCGCCGACACGGCCGTCCGCGATGCGGACGCGGCCGGTGCGGGCGCTGGCAGCGCGGACGCGGCCGTCGGCGGTGCGGGGGTGACCGGCGCAGATACGGACGACACGGATGCCGACGACGCAGAGCTGGCCGACCCGAGCGCACCCGGCGCGGACACGGCCGTCCGCGATGCGGACGCGGCCTGTGTGGACACGGCCGGCGCGGACACTGGCGGCGAGGACGTGACCCATACGGCCGCCGGCGGTGCGGGCGCGGCGGACGCGAACGCCGACTGCCCGGAGGCAGTCGGCCCGGGCGCCCCCGCCGCAGACGCCGCCCGCGCAGGCGCGGCCGACGTTGACGCCGATGGCACAGAGACGGGCGGCCCGAGTGCGCCCGGCGCAGACGCCGACGGCGCAAACGCAGTCGGCCCGAGCGCGGCCGGGGCACCGGCCGTCGGAGTGGGCGCGACCGCCCCGGGCGCGGCAGGCTCGGGGGACGCGATGGCCGACGGCGTGGCCGGGGCCGGAGTCCGCGGCAGCGGGGCGGCGGCTGCGGTCAGGCGTTCGATCTGCTCGGTGATGCGGCGGGACAGCCGCGACATCTCAGCCAGGTCGCGCGCCACGGCGGCGGTCGGTGACTGCGTCATCTCAAGTCCGCCCTTCCGTTCAGGGTCGGCGCGCCGTCGCTCGGCAGCGAGCGTTCCAGCAGCTGGGACAGCTGGCTCATCAGGAGCAGTTGGTTCCGGGCCAGCTCCTGGACCTGCCGGGCCAGCTCGTCGTACGCCTCCCGCGTGACGTACGGCGCGTCGGCCGCCGCCGTGACCTCCGGCACCGGCTCGGGCCGCGGCACCTCGGGGGCGGGTGGCGGGCTCATCCGGGCCACGATCGCCTCGGCCAGCAGCCGTGGCGTGTCGGCCTCTTCGAACAGCTCGCGCATCGCGACCTTCACCGCGAACTCCCGCTCCACCTCGCGCAGCATGTTGATCATCTGTAGCGAGTCGGCGCCGAGATCGAAGAACGGCACGTCGGGCCCCACTTCCTCCTCGCCGAAACCCAGCTGATGTGCCGTCAACTCAATGATCCTGCCGAGCACCTGATCCAATGCCGCCCCAATCTCTCGGTCGCCCATGTCTCTCCCCGGTCCCGGCCCGGCGGCGCCGCCCTCGGCGGGCGCGGCCTCCACCAGCTCGGGGCCGGTCCAGTGCGTCTTGCGCTGGAATCGATAGCCGGGGAGCGGGACGCGTCCGCCCGCGCAACCGGCCGCCAGTTCACCCCAGTCGAGCCCGTGTCCCTGGCAGTGCAGCCGGGCGGCGGCGTCCCACAGGGCGCCGAGCCCGCGGCGGCGGCGCAGGGTGGAGAAGGCCCGCACCCCCGCGAGCTCGCGCCGGGCCAGGGCGGTCAGCACCTCGCCCGGCCCCAGCTCGACCAGGGCCGCCGGGCTTCCCCCGGCCAGCTCCCGCAGGACCAGGTCGAAGCGGACCGGCCACCGGGCCTGGCGCACCGCGTAGTCCGGGTCCGGGGCCCAGCCGGGCGGCCGCGTACGCCCGTCCAGGCCACTGACGAACGGCACTTGGACACCTCCGAACCGGACCGCCCCGGCCGCCTCGCGCAGCCCGTCGAGGGCCGGGTCGAGGAGGGCGCTGTGGAACGCCCGGTCGACGGGCAGCCGCTGTCGGCGGACGCCGCGCGCCTCGAACCACCGGTCCGCCTCAGCAAGCGCGGCGTGCGGCCCGGCCAGCACATGGTGGCGGGCGCCGTTGACCACGGCGAGCTCCAGGCCGGCCAGGTCCGCCAGAGCGAGCCGGACCGTCGCCTCGTCGGTGAACGCCGCGATCATGCCGCCCGGGGCCGAGTCGCGGCGCATGAGCCGTCCGCGCGCCGCGGTCAGCCGCAGCCCGTCGGCCAGCGACAGCGCGCCGGCCGCGAACAGGGCCGCCCACTCGCCCGCGCTGTGGCCCGCGACGGCGGCCGGCGGGCCGGTGAGCCGCTGCCACAGCCGGGTCAGCGCCGCCTGTAGCGCGAACAGGGCGGGCTGGAGGGTTTCCGTCGACTCGTCGTCGGCGTACCGGGCAGCTCCGGCCTCGCTTCCCGCGGCGGTGAGCACACGCAGCAGCGAGCCACCGTACTCGTCGCGGTACTGCTCCTCGCACGCGTCCAGGACTTCGCGTACGACGGAGAACCGCGTGTAGAGGGCCGCGGCGGCCCCGCGCACCGAGGCACCGCCCTGGCCGCTGAACAGCCAGACAGGCGGGGTCGGCGGCGAGTGCGGCGCCTCGCCCCGTACGTACCGGCGCGGGGCGGGCCGATCGCCGAGGCCGCCGTCGAGGCCGCCGTCGAGGCCGCCGTCGAGGCAGTCGTCGAGCGCGGCGGCGAGCGCCGCGGGCGTGTCCCCGAGGAGCACCAGGCGGTGGCGGAGCGCGCGCCGCCCGAGGGCCAGGGTGGTGACCAGGTCGGCCATGGCGGGTGCGGGCCCGGTCCGCAGACGGGCGCGCAGCGCGCGGGCGTTGGCGTCGAGGGCAGCCGAGTTGTGTCCGTACAGCGGCACCATGCAGGGTGGCGCCAGGCCCGGTCGCGCCGCCCCCGGCGGGCGTACCGCCCCGCTCCGGGCGCGCGGGGCCTCCTCCGCCTCCTCGACGATGACATGGGCGTTGGTGCCGCCCACCCCCAGGGAGGTGACACCGGCCCGGCGCGGGGTGTCCCCCGCGGGCCACGGGCGCGCCTCCGACGGCAGATAGAAGGGGCTCGTGTCGAGGTCGAGCAGCGGGTTGGGGGCGGTTAAGCCGGCCAGGGGCGGAATGGTGGCGTGCCGCAGCGCCAGCACGGCCTTGATCAGCCCGGCCAGTCCCCCGCAGACGTCCAGATGGCCGATGTTGGGTTTCGCCGAGCCGATGCCGCAGAAGCCGCGCCGCTCGGTGTCCTCGCGGAACGCGCCGGTGAGGGCGGCGAACTCGATGGGGTCGCCCTTGTACGTCCCCGTGCCGTGGGTCTCGACGTACCCGACGGTGTCGGCGGACACCCCCGCCGAGGCGAGCGCGCGCCGGATGACCGCCCGCTGCCCGTCCACCGAGGGTTCGGTGTAGTTCTTCTTCGCAGCGCCGTCGTTGTTCAGGGCGCTGCCGAGGATCACCGCGTGGACGGTGTCGCGGTCGGCGAGCGCCCGGTCCAGCCGTTTGAGCACGACGGCGGCCACCCCGTTGCCGCCGACCGTCCCGTCGGAGGCCGCGTCGAAGGCCAGACACCGTCCCGTACGGGAGAGGATCGAGCCGGGGGCGTGGCGGTAGCCGAGGATCTGCGGCACATGGACGGCGGCCGCTCCCACCACCGCGAGCTCCGCGTCATCGGTGAGCAGGGCCTGCCGGGCGAGGTGCACCGCGACCAGGGAGCTGGAGCAGGCGTTCTGGATGCCGACCGCCGGCCCGGTCAGCCCGAGCCGGAAGGCGGCGCGGGTGGCGGTGTAGTCGGGGTGGTTCCCGATGTCGCGCTGGAGTGTGGGGACCCAGGTGTCGCCGAGGGGCTCGCAGGCCAGGTTGCGGTGTCCGTAGGTGTGGTACGGGAACAGGTGGTAGCCGGTGCTGGCGAACACTCCGACCTGCGTGCCCGTGCCCGCGTAGCCGGCGTCCTCCAGGGCGTGGTGTGCGCACTCGAGGAAGATCCGCTGCTGTGGATCCGTGAGCGCCGCCTCCCGGGCGCTCATCGAGAAGAACTCCGCGTCGAATTCCGGTATGCGCCGCAGCGGGGCGCTCGCCCCGACGAAGTCCTCGGCCCGGAAGGTCGTCTCCGGAACGCCCGCCGCCCGCAGCTCCCGCTCGGTGAACCGGTGGATCCGCGATATTCCGCGGTGGATGGTGTGCCAGAACCCTTCCGGGGTGTTGGCGCCCGGTAGGCGAAGGGCCATGCCGATGATCGCTACGCGTCTGTGGGGCGGCACCGTCACCGGGCGCCCCTCCCCTCTTCCGCGAGTGTCCGATCCTCGACGCTTGTCGCGCCGTCCTGGGCGGCGGACCGCTCCCGCGCGGCACGGCCGATGCGGACGAGGAAGAACATGAAGACCACCCCGACGGCGAGGGCGACCCCGTGCATCACCCCGACCACCCCGAACGGCGACATGCGCTCCATCAGCGCGGCGCTGATCACCATGCCGGAGCCGAATCCCACGCTCTCCACCGTCGCGGAGATCCCGAACACCCGGGTCCGCTGGTCGTCGGGCACCGTCTGAAGCCTCGAGGTGTAGGCGATCTCGCTGAGCCCGTCCGCCATGCCCGCGAGGAACACGATGGCGACCGTGAGCGGCATCGGCAGACCGGCGAATCCCAGCACGAACGTCGCGGACATCACCACGGTGCCCAGGGCGAAGGCCCACTCCCCCAGCGCCCGCCCGCTTCGCTTGGCGCGATAGGCCACCACCCGCTGGGTGGCGATGTTCCCCAGCGCCCAGGTGGCCCAGAAGAAGCTGATGAACGAGGCCGGGTGCGCCTCGTCGAGTTCGCTGGAGTAGACCGGCAGGCCCACGTTGTGCGAGGAGGAGCCGAACGCGTCCAGGCCCCGGATCGACACCATGAACAGCAGCAGCGGGGTCAGCGAGAACAGCCACCTCGCCGTCCGCCGCTCCGGCGCCCCGCCCTGGCCCGCCGCCTTGTCGCCGTCCGGCCCGCCGTCGGAGCCGGTGGCCCCGGCCGTGGGGCGGATCCGCAGCGGCAGCAGGGCCAGGTTCGCCGCGGACACCAGGAAGGTGCAGGCGTCGATCGCGATGGCGCCGGTGAAGCCGAGCCAGGCGACCACCGGCCCGGCGGACGCGAACCCGGCCACCATGGCCATCGACCGGCTGGTGGCCAGCAGCGCGTTGGCCGGAACTCGCAGTTCCTGGCCGGCGATGTCCGGCACCGCGCTGCGCAGCGAGACCGAGGAAACCGTCGCGCACAGCCCGGTCACCACCGCGAGCCCGTACAGCAGATATCCCCGGGCGCCGTCCGGGGCCAGAAGCAGCGTGAACAGCCCCGTGGCCTGCGTCAGATCCGCGGTCATCATGAGGACCTTGCGGTCCAGCCGCCGGGCGAGCAGGGCCGCGACCGAGCCGCCCAGCACGCTCGCGGAGAGGCGCAGCGCCATGAACAGGCCGGTGCCCAGTGCCGTTCCCGTGACGGCGTAGGAGAAGAGACTCAGGGCCACCATGTTCACGTAGCTGCCGTACGCCGAGCAGGCGGCACCCAGGGCAAGGAACCGGATGTAGCGCAACCACCCTCCCGAATTTCACACACGGTTGAACCTGGGCGCATGCGCTGCATAATCTGTCCCGCCGGAGCGAAAACGCGCCAGACCCGAACAGGCCAAACGGCACATGACAGGTGGCCGGTCCGAGCTCTTGACGCCCGCTGTTCCCGCCCTCTACCGGCCCGCTTCGCCCGGGGTCCGGCCGTACCGCTGTGCCACACTGTGACTGAGGAGAGCCGACTCCATGAACGGGCCCGAGAGGCAGCACTCAGGGGTGGAGGAGCTGTTCACCGAGGGCGGTTCGCTGGGCAGGCTGATGAGCGGCATCGACTGGGCGGCGACCCCCCTGGGGCGGACGGAGGCGTGGCCTGCCCGGCTGACCGAGGCCCTCCGTATCGTCCTCGACTCGGAACAGCCGATGGCGCTGTTCTGGGGCCCCGAGTTCCGGATGCTGTACAACGAGGGCTACACCACCATCATCGGCAGCAAGCACCCGGAGGCGCTGGGTCGTCCGTGCGTCGAAGTGTTCCCGGAGAACTGGGACACGACCACGGGTCCGCTGTTCCACTCCGTGGTAGACGGCCGCAAACCGATCCTGGTCAACGACATGGGTTTCGCGTTCATCCGGCGCGGCTTCCTGGAGCAGTCCTACTACGACATCTCCTACCAGCCGATACCGATGCCGGACGGCACGGTGGGCGGGGTGCTGTGCGTCGTCACGGAGACCACGGCCCGGGTGCTCAGCGAGCGGCGGCTGCGGCTGCTGGCCACGCTGGGCTCCAGGACGGCCGGGCTGAGCAGCCCGCAGGACGTGGCGCGAACGTTCGTGGAGGTGCTGGACGCCCACCGCGAGGACGTGCCGTGCACCGCCGTCTATCTGGCGTCGGGGCCCGGAGAGCTGTGGCTGGCCGCCGCCACGGCCTGCGGGGACGCCACCCGGCCGCCCGGGGAGCTCCGGCTCGACCGGACCGCCGAGGAGACCGACGGGGACGGAGACAGGGAGCGGGACGGGCTCGCGGCGCGCCTGGCCACGGTGGTCGGCGACGCCGCCCCGGCCTGGCTCCCGGGCGCGCTGCTCGGGCGGCCGGGAGAGGAGGCGCTGGCCCATCCGCTCGTCCGCTCGGGCGAGGTGGCGGGCGTACTCGTCATGGGCGTCAACCCCAAGCTGCCCGTGAACGCGTCCTACCGGGACTTCTACGATGTGCTCTCCTCCGGTGTCAGCGCGGCGCTGGCGGCGGCGCACACCCAGCAGGAGCAGCGTCGGCGCGCGGAGGCGCTGGCCGAGCTGGACCGCGCCAAGACGACGTTCTTCTCCAATGTCAGCCATGAGTTCCGCACCCCCTTGACCCTGCTGCTGGGGCCGGTGCAGCAGGCCCTAGCGGAGGAGGACAGACCCGAGCGGCGCAGACAGCTGGAGCTCGCCGAGCGCAACGCGCTGCGCCTGTTGAAGCTGGTCAACACGCTTCTCGATGTCTCCCGGGCGGAGGCCGGGCGGCTGAAGGGCAGCTTCGAGCCGGTGGATCTGTCGCATGTCACGGCGGATCTGGCGGCGGTGTTCCGCTCCGCCTTCGACCTGGCGGGGCTGAGCCTGCGGGTGGACTGCCCGCCGCTGCCCGGGCCGGTGCATGTGGACCGGGAGATGTGGGAGAAGATCGTCCTCAATCTGCTCAGCAACGCGCTGAAGTTCACCTTCGCGGGCGGGGTCACGGTGCGGATGGCGGCCGCCGGGGAGCGGGCCCGGCTGACCGTCACGGACACCGGCACCGGTGTCCCGCCGGAGGAGCTGCCGTATCTGTTCGACCGCTTTCACCAGGTGCGCGGGGCTCGCTCACGCTCGCACGAGGGCAGCGGCATCGGCCTCGCGCTCGTCAAGGACCTGGTCGAGCTGCACGCGGGCACGGTCTCGGTGAGCAGCAGGCCGGGCGAGGGCACCACGTTCACCGTCGAGGTGCCGTTCGGCACGGCCCACCTGGCGGCGCGGGACGTCGCCACCGCCGCCACCTCCGCCGCCGACCGGGGCGCGTACGGCGGGCCCGTCCGGCAGAAGCGCACCGCCGCCTACGCCGGGGAGGCGCTGCACTGGCTACAGAACGACGCGACCGATGTGGGTGGCCTGGACGGCATGGACATGCCCGCGTCGCCACCGGAGGGCGACGGCGCCCACCGGCCGCTTCTGCTGGTCGCCGACGACAACGCCGATGTGCGCGGCTACCTCAAGGACCTGCTCGCCCCGGAGCACGATGTGCTGCTCGCCGGGGACGGCCGGGCGGCGCTGGAGACCGCCCTGTCACACCCGGTCGACCTGGTGCTGACCGATGTGATGATGCCCCGGCTGGACGGATTCGCGCTCGTACGGGCGCTGCGCCAGGATCCCCGGACCACCCGCCTGCCGATCATCGTGCTGACCGCCAGGGCCGGTGAGGAGGCGATGGTACGAGGGCTGCGGGCGGGCGCGGACGACTACCTCGCCAAGCCCTTCTCCGCCCGCCAGCTGCTCGCCCGGGTACGCGCCAACCTGGAGCTGTCCCGCCTGCGCGAGCAGGTGCTCACCGAGAGCCGCCGCCACGCCGCCACACTCACCTCGCTCGCCCAGGCGGGCATGCTGTTCTCCGACAGCCTCGACCCGCCGCAGGTGCTGGAGACGGCGAAGGACGTGCTGATTCCGTCCCTCGCCGACGAGATCCGGATCCGTGTCACCGACCCGCGCGCGGGCCGGTCCGAGTTCACCGCGGGCCAGCCGACGGCCGGGGAGGACGAGCTCGACCGCGCCCTCGGCGACTGCCTCGACCAGGACGACGGCACCGGGGTGACGGCACCCGGCACCGTGCTGTCCGTGCCGCTGGTCTCCCACGGCCGCACGCTGGGAGCCCTGGCCATCGCCCGGCGCGGGCGGGAGTACCGCGAGGAGGACCGGAGCTATCTCGACTCCCTCGCCGGCAGGCTGGCCCTCGCCTACGACAACGCCGCCCGGTTCCGCAACGAGCGGCGGCTGGCCCTCACCCTCCAGCGGGCGCTGCTGCCCCAGCACCTGCCCCAGGTGCCCGGGCTGCGCACCGCCTCCTACTACCGGGCCAGCACCACCGGCACGGAGATCGGCGGCGACTGGTACGACGTCATCGCACTGCCCGACGGCGCCATGGGGCTGGCGATCGGCGACGTCATGGGCCATGACGTCGCCGCCGCCACCGTGATGGGCCGGCTGCGGCCCGCCCTGCGCGGCTTCGCGCTCGACGGCGCCTCGCCGGGCTCGCTCCTCGCCAAGCTCGACGCGTATCTGCGGTCGCTGGACGTCGAACACTTCGCGACCTGTCTGTACGCGGTGTACGAGCCGGGGACCCGGCGGCTGCGGTACGCGTCCAGCGGACACCTGCCGCCGCTCGTGGTGGCCGGCGAGGCCACCGGCTTCCTGGAGACCCGGCCGGGCGCTCCGCTGGGGCTGGCGCAGGGCGCGCCCGAGGACCACGAGACACGGCTGACGGCCGGCGCCGGGCTGCTGCTGTTCACGGACGGCCTGGTGGAGAACAGCAAGCTCTCCCTCGACAACGGGCTGGCGGCCCTGCGGACGGCCTGCGCGGACTTGCCCGAGGCGGCACGGCACGACCCGCAGCGGATCATCGACCGCGCCATGGAGCTGCTCGGCGCCCCCGGCCACGTCGACGACGACACCGCGCTCCTGGCCGCGTCGGCCGGCTCCTGAAGGCCGACGCGGCCCCGCCGGCTCCCTGGCCCCCGCCAGGTGCTGGGCTCAGGCCCGGATCCCAGACTCTGGCTGAGCGCCAGGCGCCGGGCTGCGGGTCGGGCGCAGAGCTCCCGCCAGCTGCCGATTTCCCGCCAGGCCCCAAGCCCCGGCCGGACCCCGCGCTCAGCCCGGCCCCCGGACTCGGGCCGACGCCAGGCTCGGTCAGGGAACCCGGGCCCCGCCTGGTCCCAGGCTCGGGCCCGGCACCGGGCTCCCGCCGGGTGCTGGGCTGCGGGTCGGTCCAGGTTCCGGGCTCGGGCCGGGGCTGAGCTCCGTCCGAGCGCCGGACCTCGGCCGGGCGCCAGGCTAGGGCCAGTTCGCCAGGTCCCGAGCTCGAGCCCGGCGCCGAGCTCCTGCGGGGTCCCGGGCTGTCCGCAGGGGCCGGGCCAGGTGCCGGCTCCGCCGAGCGCAGGGCTTCCGCCGGCTGCCGAGCTCCCGCCGGGTCTCGCGCTCAGCCCGGCCCCGGACTCGGGCCGACGCCAGGCCCGGCCAGAACCCCGGACCCCGCCGGGTCCCAGGCTCGGGCCCGGCGCCGGGCTCCCGCCGGGTCCCGGGCCGCGGGTCAAACCAGGTGCCGCCTCTCGCCAGGTGCCGGACTCGGGCCCGGCGCCAAGCTTCGGCCAGTCACCGGACTCCCGCCGGGTCTCGGACTCCCGCCCGGCACCGGGCTCCCGCCGGCTCCAGGGCGCCCGTCGGGGCTCGCGGGTGGGTGGGGTGGGAGCGGCACCGGGGTGCCGGTGTCCGCGTCCACGGCTCCGACTCGGACCGCGGGCTCGGCCACCGTGTCCAGGCTGGCCGTCGCGTCCAGGGCGAACATCACGAAGGCCGGCCTGGCGCCCGCACCCTCGCCGTACACCCCGGCGAACTGGAGAACGCGCCAGCCGCCGTCGTCCCAGTGGTCCAGCAGCGCGGAGCGCACCACCGGGGCGGCCGTCCGCCAGGCCAGCGAGCGCTCCAGCAGCTCGACCGTCGCGGCCACCGGAACCGCGCCACCGTCCGCGGGCCGGACGAGCGGAATCCCGCGCGGCCGTGGCCGCCGCCGTAGGCCCACGCCGGCGTCGGCCGAGAGCGCCACCAGCGCCAGCGCGCCGACGCCGGCCAGGCCCAGCGAGGTGACCGGCCGCCGGGTCACCGCCGCCCACCAGGGCTCCGCCGCCGTCGCCGCCACGGCCGCCGTGGCGCCGCCTGCCGCCAGGGCGGCGGCGCGGGCGAAGGCGCGCCAGGTGACGGGGGCCGCGCCGTTCCCCGTACAGCCGCAGGACGAACCCGGCGCGGCCCGGCGGGCGTAGGCCAGATAGCCGCTGAAGCCCGCGCCGAGAACGGCGGCCGCCACCCCCGGGACGACGGTGGCGGGCGGCGCCAGCAGCGCGACGGCGAGCAGCAGTTCAAGGGCGCCGAGCAGCCGCAGGGCGAACGCGGCCCGGCCCGCGCCGCGTACCAGCCGGACCAGCGCGGCGGGTGGCGGGGCCGGGCGGGCCGCGCGGCGGGGCCGCAGCTTGGCCGCGCCGGTCCGGCCGAGCAGCCCGGCGGTCAGCAACGTGGCCGCCCCGGCCGACGCGGCGATCACCGCCTCCTCCCCGGCGGGGGCCCGACCGAGACCCGTACGACGTCCACGGCTCGGTCGGCGGGCCGCCAGGCGCCGAGGACCTGCGCGCCGTCGCCCACCCGCAGCCGGGACAGGTCCGAGGTGGCGGCGGTGCCCGGGTACGAGGCGCTGGTGGTGACCGGGAGCAGATGGCCGACGATCCGGTGCGCCCCGTGCGTCAGATGGAGGCGGTCCTTGTCGATGCGGCGGACGGTGGCGTAGAGGTTCACGATGTTCACCCACACCGCGTCGGCGGCGACGGTGCCGTCGGGCATCGGGACACCGCGGGCGTAGAGCCCGTCACCGGCCTCGATCGCCTCGGCGGTGGCCACCCCCGCCTTCCAGACGCTGGTGGCGTTGGTCAGCCGCACCCGCGCCGCGTCGCCGTGGGACCCGGCGACCCACAGCACGCTGCCGTCGATCCGCAGGATCCGCCCTTCCACGAAGGCGCTCCGGGGGACGGCCGGGTCGAGGGGGGTGAGGGGCGCGGCGAAGGCGGCGTCCGCGTCGACGGCGCCCAGCGAGGTCGCGCCGACGATGGTGGCGCCGCTCAGGGCCACGGTGGTCAGAAACCGCCGTCTGCCGACGTCTTCGAGGCCGCCGGGGGCCGGTCGGGGCGAGGTCACGGCCGGTCCCCCGTCACTCGTGGATCAGCACCGGCAGGGTGCCGGAGCTGAGGCTGCCGAGGGCGGCGAAGGCCGCGGGCGTGAGGTCGATGACGCGGTTGGTCCGGCAGACCCCGTCGCAGCAGGTCGACTCGGAGCAGAAGCTCCTCGTGCGCGGGCCGCAGTCGGTGATCGTCACACACACCGACGCGCCGGAGCACTGGTGGCGGACGGTCAGGACGCTGCCGCAGCCGCGCCGCGGCATGTCCTCCCCGCACAGGTCCGGCCGGGTGATCTCCCAGCACTCCGGGGAGGCGTTCGGCCAGGCGGCCTGCGGCTCGCTCGACCGGCAGGTGCCGCAGGCGCCGCCGCCCTCGTCGGCGCACGGGCCCCAGGAGTTGCCGCAGCAGAACCAGCTGGCTTCGCCGGCCCACAGGGGCGTCGATCCACAGGCCATCATGTGCTCCCTTCGCTCCCTGTATCCGGTGCCCAGTACCCGGTACCCGGTTTCCTCCAGCCTGCCGGGAACATCACCGGGCGGCGATCGCTCGTCCGCCGACCGCGCGGTGGCCGCAGGTGGCGGCGCCGGGCGCCCTTGCACCCGGACGTACAGTGGGGGAAGGCGTGGTGTTCCGCGGGGCGCCCGCCACCCCATGGCCCAGGCCGAGCCCCTGCCGAGACGCGAGCGCGGCCGCGTGGGGCGCCGCGTACGGGCAGAACACGGGCAGACACGGGTAAGGAACGCCGTCATGGCCGACCCGAAGGGCTTTCTCAACACACCTCGCCGGCTTCCGCCACGCCGCCCCGTGGCCGAGCGGGTGCGGGACTGGCACGAGGTCCAGGTGCCCGGCGGCCTGCTGCCGATCGTCGGGGCCCAGGCCGGGCGCTGCATGGACTGCGGCGTCCCGTTCTGCCACGAGGGCTGCCCGCTGGGAAACCTCATCCCCGAGTGGAACGAGCTGGTCTCGCGCGACGACTGGCGGCGGGCGAGCGAGCGGCTGCACGCCACCAACAACTTCCCCGAGTTCACCGGCCGTCTGTGCCCGGCGCCCTGTGAGAGCGCCTGCGTGCTGGCCATCAACCAGCCCGCGGTGACCATCGAGAACGTCGAGCGGGCCATCGCGGACCTGGCGTGGGAGAGCGGCCATGTGTCCCCCAAACCACCCGAGCGGCTGTCGGGGAAGACCGTCGCGGTCATCGGCTCGGGCCCGGCGGGCCTGGCCGCGGCCCAGCAGCTGACCCGCGCCGGACACACGGTGGCGGTGTACGAGCGCGCCGACCGCGTCGGCGGGCTGCTGCGCTACGGCATCCCCGAGTTCAAGATGGAGAAGCGCCACCTCGACCGCCGCCTGGCTCAGATGCGCGCGGAGGGCACCAAGTTCCGTACGGGCGTGGGCGTGGGCACCGACGTGGACGCCGCCGAGCTGCGGGCCCGCTACGACGCGCTGGTGATAGCGGTCGGGGCGACGGCCTGGCGGGAGTTGCCGGTGCCGGGGCGGGAGTTGGCCGGAATACATCAGGCGATGGAGTATCTGCCACTGGCCAACCGGGTCCAGGAGGGCGACTTCGCCCGGCCGCCGATCACCGCCGAGGGCAGGCATGTCGTGATCGTCGGCGGCGGGGACACCGGCGCGGACTGCCTGGGCACCGTGCTGCGCCAGGGCGCGGCCTCCGTCACCCAGCTGGACATCCATGCCCAGCCCGGGGCCGAGCGGCCCGAGAGCCAGCCCTGGCCGGTCTACCCCAAGATCTACCGGATGTCCGCCGCCCACGAGGAGGCCCAGGTGCTGGGCGCGTCCCCGGACGCCGACGCGGACGCGCGGGTCTTCTCGGCCGCGACGATCCGCTTCGAGGGGGACGAGCGGGGCGAGCGAACCGGCGTACAGGCGGTGCGGCTGGTCGGGGTCGACGCGGACGGGCGGCCCGAGCCGGGCCCGGAGCGGGTGCTGCGGGCCGACATGGTCCTGCTGGCGCTGGGCTTCTCGGGCCCGGAGCGGGACAGCGGCCTGCTCGGCCAGCTCGGCCTGGGACTCGACGACCGGGGCACCATCACCCGGGACGAGGGGTACGCCGCCGGCCACGAGGGCGTCTTCGTGGCGGGTGACGCGGGCCGCGGCCAGTCGCTGATCGTGTGGGCGATCGCCGAGGGCCGCTCCGCCGCCGCGGCCGTGGACCGCTATCTCTCGGGCTCCACCACGCTCCCCGCCCCCGTCACCCCGGCGGACCGGCCGCTGGTGGTCTGAGCGGCGGGCCGGCCACCGGCGCTCCCGCCCATCCGCCCCGGGGGCCCACTGTCGTACCCGGTGGATAACGTTCTTGGTAGCGGGCCGGGCACGAGCACCGGAAAGCCGCAGGTGTAACAGCCATGCGCAAGAGGGGGAGACAGTGGCACGGGTGACGGGGGCGAGCCGGCATGCCGCGGCGCGGGGGGTGATCGACCTCGGCGACCGCCGGGCGCTGCTGGAGTGTCAGGTGGCCGACCCGGAGGTCGCTGAGGAGGGCCGTCGGCTCAAGGAGGCGGCGCTGCTGGACTTCGGGGTCAAGGACAGCGTGGTGGGCTCGTGGCTGTACGCCAAGTGCCACCACCAGATCGCCACCGCGGCGGTGGACACGGCGGCGGTGGTGGCCGTGGGCGACGGCAGCTGCCTGTTGCTGTACAACCCGGAGTTTTTCGTCCGGATCGGGCCGAGTGGAGTGCGCTTCGTACTGTTCCACGAGGCGCGCCATCTGATCCACCGCCATCTGTACGTGGACGAGGACCTGCGCGCCGACCCCGTGTTCGAGCTGGCCGCCGAGGTGGCGATCAACCATGTGGCCATGGTCCGGCTGGGGCGTACGGAGTTGCCCACCCAGGAGGTGCCGGACGGCCTCGGGGGCACCCGCCGCGAGCCGGTGGGCGTCGATCCGCGCGAGGTGCACCAGCGGTATGTGGCCGACCTGACCGAGCAGGGCCTGACGCCGCTGTCCTACCAGGACTTCGTCGACACCGACCTGGGGGTGTACGGGGAGCTCAAGCGGATGCGCCGACCCCCGGTGCCGCCCACGGTGTGTGTGCACATGCGGCCGGCCGGGGCGGGCGAGGGCGAAGGGGCGGGCCGGAAGCTGCCGATGGACGACGAGACGCTCTCCTCGGTCGTCGGGGCGACGCTGGCCGAGGCGATGCGCGCGGCGCTGCGCGGCGAGGGCATCGCCCGGGAGGAGATGCTGGGCCTGGCGGACCGCAGCGCGGGGGGCGGAAAGCGGGTGGAGCGCATGTGGGGCCGGATGGGCCTGGGCGCGCTGCGCGGGGAGACCCCGCGGACCCGGCGGGTGGAGTGGTGGCGGCGCTGGCTCTCCGATGTGCTGGCTTCCAAGCTGCGCGAGGGCGAGCGGCTGGTCTATCCGAAGAAGCACGGGGCCGTGCTGCTGGCGCTGGGCCATGACCCGATGCTCTCCCGGCGGGGCGCGGAGCGCACCAAGGTGGTGGTGGTCGCGCTGGACACCTCGGGGTCGATGCCGCAGGCCGTGGTCGACTGGATCACCTCGCTGGTGGGCCGGACGGACGGGGTGGAGAGCCACTGGCTGAGCTTCGACGGCGCGGTGATGCCCTTCGTCCCCGGGGAGCGGGTACTGGGCGGCGGCGGGACGAACTTCCAGCACGTCGTCGACTATGTCGAGGGCCGGCTGGCGGTGAACGGGCGGCGGTTCGAGGAGCGCGCCGACGCGGTGATCATGGTCACCGACGGATATGCGCCCAGGGTCACCCCCGCCCAGCCCGACCGCTGGATCTGGCTGATCACGGACGGCGGGGACGACTGGCCGGAGCGGCACGATCCGCCGATGGCCTGCCACCGCGTGGTCACCGGCGACAGCTGACCGTGGGCCGGTCGCCGGCCGGCCGTTTCGGACAACCGACAGACACACAACGAGGGAACAGGCCACTGTGAGCAGCGTGGAGACGATGGCACCGACCGCGGAAGACGCCTCCGCCGGGCGAGCGGGGCGGACGGCGCGGAAGACCCAGAAGATCCAGAAGCCCCAGCAGGCGCGGCAGGGGGCCGGGCCGGTCAGCGCTTCCCGGCTGGAGCAGTTCATCAGCGCGATGATCGCCATGGGACAGACCGGGCAGGTCTTCGGCGAGCACGGCATCGGCAAGACGTCGACGTTTCTCTCGTACGTGCCCGAGGCGCACCCCGGCACCGAGGTGATCCTGATCCCGGCGGCCAATCTCACCCCGGACGACCTGCTGGTCAACGCTCCGGTGCGGGACGACCGCAGCGGCGAGCTGGTCCTCACTCAGCTGATCATGCGTCAGCTCTCCCCCGGCAGGCCCTTTGTGCTGCTGATCGACGACTCGCTTCAGGCCGGGGAGACCATTCAGTCCCAGCTGATGCAGATCGCCTGCAACTGGACGCTCGGCGAGCACGATCTGCGCGCGCTCGGCTGCGTCGGGGTCTTCCTCGCCGACAACGAGTCGCTCGCCGAGACCAGCGCCCGACGCAGCGATCTGGCCGTCCTGGACCGCATGGTCACCCTGCGGGTGACCGCCAATGACACGGCCTGGCGGCAGAAGCTGGCCGAGCGCTACGCGGACTGGGATGTGACCGAGGTGTTCCGGCTGTGGGCCGGGCTGACCCCGCGGCTGCGCTCGCTGCTGTCCCCGCGCACCCTCCAGCACGTCCTGGACTGCGCCCGCGCCGGATTTCCGCTCTCCTGGGGGCTCCCGCTGGTCGGTGGTCAGCGGCTGCGCCTGCGGGATGTGAAGTCGGACGGCAAGCCGGGCCCCGACCGCACGGCCGAGGTCCTGGACGGCATCGCGGCCGCCGTCGGCTGCCCGAACCCCTCGACCGTCGCGGATCCGGTGCGCGCCATTTTGCGCACCGCCGTCCGGGAGAACTGGTCCGTGCTGCTCCAGGGCCCGCCCGGGTGCGGCAAGACCGAGATCACCAAGGCGGTGGTCCGGGAGGAGACCGGCAGCGACCCGGTGTACTTCTCGCTGCCGGTGACCAATGTCGAGGACCTGTGTGTGCCGATCCCGACGCCGGACGGCACCTTGGACACGCTGCTCAGCCGCTCGCTCATGGGGCCCGAGTCCAAGGTGATCGTCTGGGACGAGTACAACCGGCCCAAGGACAAGGCGACCTTCGCCAAGCTGATGGAGATCACCCAGGAGTGGTCGCTGGCCGGCCGGCCGATTCCGGGGCTGTGCGCCCAGATAGCGCTCCAGAACCCGCCGTACCACCTCGGCCGCAAGCTGCTGGTCAGCAGCAACAACGTGGCGCAGGCGAGCCGCTTCACGGTCAGCTACGAGGTGAGCCCGCAGGACATCCCCGCCAATCAGTGGCTGATCGACACCTATGGCGAGGTGGCCGAGACGGTGCTGGAGTGGTGGAAGAGCGACATCGACGACGAGGGCCGGGAGTGGATCACCAAGCGGACCCTGGAGCGGCTGATCAAGCTGCATCGGGCCGGACAGCCGCTGGAGACCGGGCTGATCTACCTCGGCGACGGGGAGTACGCCCCGGTGCCGCTGTCCCAGCTCGAGGCGCGGCTGTCGGAGAGTTCCGGGCAGAAGGTCATCGGTCTGCGCGAGTTGGCGCGCGATGTGACGGAGTGGGAGGCCAGGCTGGCGGCGGCCTGTGAGAGCTCGGCCGAGGGCACCAATGACACCGATCTGGTGCACCAGGTGTTCGCCAACGCCGAGGTCTCCCAGCTGAAGCGCCATGCCGAGGTGGTGGCGCGGCTGCTGCGCCATATGCCGCCGAAGCTGCGCGCCGCGCATCTGGTGGGACAGACCCCGGAGCGGCAGCGGTTCTGGATCGGCGCCCTGTCCAAGATGGCCGAGCTGCCCGCCACTTCCTGAGCCCCGCTCTCACCGCTCCTCCCCTTTCCTTCCCCTTTCACTTCTTGAGCCGCTCTCTTCTGCTCTTCTCAACGATCGGAGAACACCCGGCGTGGCGATCCTCGACGAATCCCTGCTCTCGGCCACGTTCCGGCTGGCCGGACCCGCGCTCGCCCCGGAGCTGATGGCCCGGCTGCGCGAGGAGGCCATGGCGCTGATGGCCGGGCGGGAGCCGCTGCCCGACTATCTGGTGGACGAGATGTTCGCCACCGGCGACGCCGAAATGATCTGGGTCCTGTCCGAATGCCCGGCGACGCCCGAGCGCCTGCCGGCGCTGCTGCGCCTGGCCGCGCTGGGCTACACGGCCCTGGGGCCACGGCTCTACCGGGGGTACGGCGATCGGGAGGAGCTGCGGGCCGCGGTGTTCGAGGGCGCGAAGCGGAGTCTGGACGATCCCGACTGGCATGAGCCGGACGGGCTGGTGGAGTATCTGCTGAACACCACCAATGTCCAGGAGCTCTTGCCGGCGCTGCGCGCGCCCTTCCCCCGCCTCGTACGCCACGCCCTGAAGTCCGTCGTCCACAAGGCAAACGTGGACGACCAGGTGGCGGCCTGCCGGGCGGTGCTCACCTACGGCGGCGTGGCCGAGCTGTCCGCCCTCACCGAACTGGCCGCGTTGCGCCCGGCGGTGGTGGAGCTGGTGCGCCGGGCGGTGGCCGCACCGGACCCGGCCGCCGTACTGCTGGGGGGCGCCCCTGTGGCCGAGGACTCCGCGAACATTGCGAACACCGCAGACCCCGCCGCCCCCGCGGACCCCGCCGCTGCCGAGCCCGCCCCGAGCATCCCGGCCCTGTCCGGAGCGGCGCTGGTGGACCGGCTGCGCGAGGCGAGGTGGGCGCGCGAGGACATCCCGCTGGACGGCGTGGACTGGGATCTGTTGCTGGCCGAGCACGGGCGCGAGCCCCTGCCGAACGGCGCGCTGCTCATCCTGGCGGCCCGCCGGGACTGCCCGGACGACCTCGTGCTGGCGGCCTACAAGAAGTCGCCCCAGCATCTTCCCGCCACCTCCCGGCTGCCGTGGCGGCTGCTGGGGGACTCCGATTGGGGTGACAGCTACTCCCGCTTCAACCTGTCCAAACTGTTGCGGCGGGGTGCCAAGGAGGGCGCCTACCCGGTCGAACGGGTGCTGACCGAGATCCGGCCCGCCCGTGCGGTGCTCGGCTCGCTGCCGTGCGAAGAGCCTTCGGTCCGCGAGGCGCTGACCGGTCTGGTGGCCGAGCTGGGCGAGGACTTCGCCACATGGCGCGCCCTGTACTCGCTGATGCCCCGCTTCGCCGGAACGAGCACGGAGCTGTTCGCCGCGGCCCGCGAGCAGTCGGCCAAGCACCGGCGCAAGACCTGGCCCCGGCCGCTGGCCCCGGAGTACCCGGTCAGCGCGCCGGAAGGTGCCCGAGCGGTGTTTCTCCAGCTGTACGGTCTGGCCACCGAGGACGTCCAGTTGGCGCTGGCCGAGCACCTGGACCTCCGCACGGTCCAGCATCTGCTGGTCCATCGCCGGCCCTCGGCGGCGCTGCGCGACCGCTTCATCGCGCTGCACGGGGTCTCCGTGCTGGCCGGTATCGCCTCCAGCTGGGAGCTTCCGGAGACCACCATCGCGGAGCTGCTGCGCCACGACGACCCGGAGATCAACGCCAAGCTGTACATCCACACCCCGCTCAGCCCCGAGCAGCGCCGGCAGATCCTGTCCGGGCGGCGGACCGACCCCGACAGCGGGGAGGGGCCGCTGCCGCTCACCGAGGAGGTGTTCGCCGAGCTGCGGGACAGCGGGCGCCGTCACTGGCTGCTGCCGGCCTGCGAGGCCGGCGATCCGCGCCTCGCCCGCATCCTGCTCGGAAAGGTCAAGCTGCATACGCTCGCCGGCCAGCTGCGGCTGCTGGAGCGGCTGTGGGCGCAACACGGCGCGGAGGAGGTGCGCGCGCTCCTCGACGAGACCGAGTTCCCCGAGCGGCGCAGCAAGAAGCACCCGCTGCCGGCGGCCACCCACAAGATCGCCCGATCCGCCCTGGAGTCGGCGGGCGGCCTGGCCGAGCTGCGCGAGCAGCTCGCGCGGGCGCAGTCGCCCGCGAGCCGGGCGGCGTTCCTGCGCGCCGCGGGCGAGGGGCGGCGCGACCAGCTCTCCGCGGCGATGGAGCGGCTGGCCGAGGAGACCGGCCCGGGGCTCCCCTGGGAGGAGCTGATGGCCGAGCACGGCCGCGAACCGCTGCCCGACGCCCTCCTGGTCGAGCTGGCGAAGCGGGACGACTTCCCGGGGGAGCTGCGCGTCGACGTGCAGCTGGCGGAGGTGCGGCTGGAGCACAACGCCCATCCGCACCGCCTCACCGGCCCGCGCCCCACCGCGCTGGAGCTGCTGAGCCACCACCAGCTCCCCCGGTACTTCCGGCAGGAGTGGCTGGACAAGGCGGTGTCCTATGGGCAGCTGTCCTTGTCGGAGGTCCTGCACGAGGCCCGGCCCGCCATCGTGGCCGCGACCTACCTGTCGAAATATCCGGCGAACCGCCCCCAGGAGGCCGGGGCCGGCGGCACGGACGAGCAGTTCCGCCGGGCCCGCCGGGAAGCCGTGGATCTGGTCGCCTCCCATCTCGGCAAGGATCCGGAGGCCTGGGCGGTGGCCCTGCGGCTGATGCCCGAGTTCACCGGCACCCTCCCCGAGCTGCTGACCACCACGGCGGCGGTGATCAGCTGAAGGCGAGCGCGGCCGAGAGGGGCCACGGGGACGACTCGGACGGCAGTGTCTGCTCCGTCCAGATGACCTTGCCGCTCCTGGTGTAGCGGGTGCCCCAGCGCTGGACCATCTGGGCCACCAGGAACAGCCCGCGCCCGCCCTCGTCGGTGCTGGCGGCCCGGCGCAGATGGGGCGCGGTGGTGCTGCCGTCGGCGACCTCGCAGATCAGGGACCGGTCGCGGAGCAGGCGCAGCCGGATGGGGCCGGAGGCGTGGCGGATGGCGTTGCCGAGCAGTTCGCTGACCACCAGCTCGGTGGTGAAGGCCGCCTCGTCCAGACCCCAGTCGCCGAGGGTCCGGGCCACCGCGGCCCGCATGCCGGAGACGACCGCGGGGTCCGCCGGGAGGTCCCAGGAGGCGACGTGGTCCTGGGCCAGGCCGGTGGTTCCGGCGACGAGCAGCGCCATGTCGTCGGTGGGGTGGTCCGGCGGCAGGGCCTCCATCACCGCCCGGCAGGTCTGCTCGGGGTCGGCGCCGGCGCCCGCGAGGGCGCCGAGCAGACGCTCGAGACCGATGTCGACGTCGACGTCGCCGGCCTGGAGGAGCCCGTTGGTGTACAGCACCAGCCGGCTGCCGTCGGGGAGGTCGATGTCGGCGGCCTCGAAGGGCAGCCCGACGAGGCCGAGCGGCGGTCCGGCGGGCAGGTCCAGGAGGGTCGCCGTGCCGTCCGGGCGCACCAGGGCGGGCGGCGGGTGGCCGGCCCGCGCCAGGCCGCAGCGCCGGGCCACGGGGTCGTAGACCGCGTACAGGCAGGTGGCCCCGGCGACCCCGGGCCCGCTCGCGCCGTTCGCGGCGGTCTCCTCCCGGTCCAGGCGCTCCACCACCTCGTCGAGGTAGGTCAGCAGCTCGTCGGGGGGCAGGTCGAGCGCGGCGAAGTTGTGCACCGCGGTGCGCAGGCGGCCCATGGTGGCGGCTGCGTGCAGGCCGTGGCCGACGACGTCGCCGACGACGAAGGCGATGCGGGCGCCGGAGAGGGGGATGACGTCGAACCAGTCGCCGCCCACCCCGGCGTGCCCGGGCACATAGCGGTGGGCGACCTCGACGGCCTCGTGCTCGGGCAGCTCGCGGGGGAGCAGGCTGCGCTGGAGGGCCAGGGCGACGGCGTGCTCGCGCGCGTAGCGGCGGGCGTTGTCGATGTACGCGGCCGCCTGGCTGACCAGTTCCTCGGCGAGGGTGAGATCGTCGTCCTCGAAGGGCGCGGCGCGCGCCGAGCGCCAGAACTCGGCCTGTCCGAGGATGACGCCGCGCGCGGTGAGCGGCACCGCCACCGAGCCGATCGGCTCGCCCATCAGCCGCAGCGACGAGTCCTCGCGGACGCCGCTGACCGCGACGCGGCGCATCCGGGTGTCGGCGGGGTCCGGCTCCTCATAGCGCAGGACCGACTCCATCAGGTCGACGGTGACGAAGTCGGCGAAGCGCGGTACGGCGACCTGGGCCAGCTCCTGGGCGGTGCGCACCATGTCGAGCGTGGTGCCGACCTCGACCCCGGCGTAGTACAGCAGCTCCAGGCGCTCCCGCGCCCGGTCGGCCTTGTCCGTCAGGGCTTGCAGTTCGGTGGTGTCGCGCAGCGTGGCCACGCTGCCCCAGGGCTGTCCGCGCCGGCTGGCGGGGCGCTGGTTGACGGCCAGCAGCCGCTCCCCCACCCGGTGGACCTCGTCGGTGGCCGGCCGGCCGGAGGCGAGCAGGCCGGCGGTGTCCGGCGGGAGCCCGGCGTCGGCCACCTGCTTCCCCTGGGCGCCGGGCGGAAGGGCGAGCAGCCTGCACGCCTCGTCGTTGGCGAGCAGCATCCTGCCGTCGCGGTCGACGATCAGCACGCCCTCCCGTACGGCGCGCAGTACGGCGTCGTGGTGCTCGTACATCCGGGCGATCTCGGCGGGCCCGAGGCCACGGGTCTGGTGCCGCAGCCGCCGGTTCACGAGCGCCGCCCCGCCCGCGCCGAGCGCGAGGGCCACGCCCAGGGAGCCGAGCATGAAGGGCAGCTGGCGGTCGACCGAGCGGCGCACGTTGGGGATGGTGACCCCGGCGTTGACGATGCCGATCACCTTTCCGCTCGCGTCGGTGACCGGGACCGCCGCGCGGATGGAGGGGGCGGAGAGGGTCACGCCCGGGACCCTGCTGGTGAAGGCGCGGCCGACCGTGGCCGGGTACAGGGATTGGTCGACGCGCTTGCCGATCTGGTGGGGGTTGGGGTGGGTGTAGCGGATGCCGCTCGGGCTCGTCACCACGATGTAGTCGATGCCGGCGTCGCGTGTGACCCGCTGTGCGAAGGGCTGGAGCGTGGCGGTGGGGTGGCGGGACTCCAGGGCGGCGAGCACCCCCGGGGCGCGGGCGAACGAGTGGGCGACGGCGAGCGCGCGGCCCCGGGCCTGGTTCTCGCCGCTGCTCCGGGCCTGGAGGAACAGCGCGGCGCCCGTGGCGACCAGGAGCAGGGCCGTGATCACCAGCATCAGGGCGAGCGCCTGTCCGGCGACACTGCGGGAGCGTAGCGCCGAACCCACCTTCATCTGGTCTTTTTAGCACATTTAGGGCATTCGCACCCCGTCGACGCCCGAGGCCACGGTCCGCCGGGGCCGGGTCACATGTTGACCATGTGGCCCGCGAGGCCGTGCACGGCCTCCTTGACCGCCTCGGAGAGCGTGGGGTGGGCATGGACATTGCGCGCCACCTCGTGGGCGGTCAGATCCCAGCGCTGCGCCAGCGTCAGCTCCGGCAGCAGCTCGGTGACCTCCGGGCCGATCAGATGGCCGCCCAGCAGCTCGCCGTGGCGGCCGTCCGCGATCAGCTTCACAAAGCCGGCCGGGTCCCCGAGGCCCTGCGCCTTCCCGTTCGCGGTGAACGGGAACTTCGCCACCCGCACATCGAAGCCCAGCTCCCGGGCCTGAGCCTCGGTCCAGCCGAAGCTGGCGATCTGAGGCTGACAGAAGGTCGCCCGCGGGATCATCACATAGTCCAGCGCCATGGTCTCCGCGCCCGCGATCGTCTCGGCGGCGACGACCCCCATCGCCTCGGCCGCATGGGCGAGCATCAACATCGCGGTGACGTCCCCGACCGCGAAGATGTGCGGCACGTTGGTGCGGCAGTAGGCGTCGACGGCGATGGCACCCCGCTCGGTCAGCCCGACGCCGGCGTTCTCCAGGCCGTAGCCGGTGACCCGCGGCCGGAACCCGATGGCCTGGAGCACCGCCTGGGCCTGGAGCGTCTGCCGCTGGCCGCCCGTGGTCACCATGACCTTCACCGAGGGGCCCGCGTCGTTGATCGCCTCGACCCGGGTGGAGGTGAGGACGTCGATGCCGAGCCTGCGGTAGCGGCGGGCGAGCTCCGCGGAGACCTCCTCGTCCTCCAGCGGGACGATCCGGTCCAGGAACTCCACGAGCGTCACCCGCACCCCGTAGCTGCGCATGATGTACGCGAACTCGACGCCGATGGCGCCCGCGCCCGCGATGATCACGCTCTCGGGCAGCTCCGGACTGAGGATCTGCTCCTCGTACGTCACCACGCGCTCGCTGAGCGAGGTGCCGGGCAGCAGATTGGTGACCGCGCCCGTGGCGATCACACAGTGGCCGAAGGTGAGCACCTCCGTTCCCCCGGCGGCCAGGTCGATCCGCAGCGTACGGTCGTCGAGGAAGGTGCCCCGGCCGTCGTACTCCGCGATCTCGTTCTTCTTCATCAGGTAGTGGACGCCCCTGACCCGCCCGTCCGCGACCTTGCGGCTGCGCTCATAGGCCGCCCGGTAGTCCGGGATCACCTGCCCGTCCACCCGGATGCCGAAGGTCTGGGCCTCCTCGGTGAACAGATGGACCAGCTCGGCGTTCCGCAGCAGGGCCTTGGAGGGAATGCAGCCCACGTTCAGACACACCCCTCCCCAGAACCGCTCCTCCACGACGGCCACGGACAGCCCGAGTTGCGCGGCGCGGATCGCCGCCACATAGCCGCCCGAGCCCGCCCCCAGGACCACGACGTCAAAGTGTGCGCTCATGCGTCGCACCTTAGACAGCAATCCCGGATAAAGCAGGACGTACCGACCTGGACGGAGCCGATAGAGTCAGAGCATGGCTTCAGGGATGGCTTCAGATGAGGGGCCCGTGCGGGTCGACAGCTGGATCTGGTCCGTACGGCTGACGAAGACGCGGTCGCTGGCCGCCACGGCCTGCCGCGGCGGCCACGTCCGCGTCAACGGGGATCGCGTCAAGGCGGCCCAGGCCGTGCGGCCGGGGGACGAGGTGCGGATCTTCCACGCCGGGCGGGAGCGGATCGTCGTCGTGAAACGCCTGGTGCGCAAGCGGGTCGGGGCGGCCGTGGCGGCCGAGTGCTTTGTCGACAACTCCCCTCCCCCGCCGCCGCGCGAGGAGCTCGCCGCGGTCGGCCATCGCGACCGCGGCACCGGCCGGCCGACCAAGCGGGACCGCCGCGACATGGATCGGCTGCGCGGCCACTGAGCGACCGCGCCGCAGCACCCCGGCCCGCGCCGTCCTGCGCGCCGGCCACGGCTCAGCGCAGGGCGGCGGCGGGCGGGCGCTCGCGCTGCGCGCCGTAGGCCAGGAAGTACGCCGGGACCCGCTTCAGCCAGGGCACCGCGTTCAGCACCCGCACCACCCGGGCCCCGCCCCCGCGCGGGATGCGGCCGGCCAGCAGCGGCTCGATGACGCGGGCATGGGCGATCCGCTGGAGCGCCTGCGTCCCCGCAGCGGTCGGCCATCGGCGGCGCTGCACCTCGCGCACCTCCCGCAGCCCCACGGTGCCCTTCCCCAGCGGCCCGGCGAGGATCCGGGCGGCGGCCACGGCGTCCTCGACGGCCAGGTTGATGCCGATCCCGAACACCGGCGACATCGCGTGCGCCGCGTCCCCGATGCACAACAGCCCGGGGCGGTGCCAGCGCCGGAGCCGGTCCATCCGTACGTCGAGCAGCTTGACCTCGTCCCACGACCGCAGCGCATGGGTGCGGTCCGCCAGCCACGGGGCGATCTCCGCGAACTCGGCCATGAACGGGTCCAGGCCCGCGGCGCGCCGGGCCGCGTCGGTGCCCTTGGGGATCAGCACGGCGCACTGCCAGTACTCCCCCCGGTCGATCATTGCGGTCAGAAAGCGGTCGCCCGCGTTCCCGACCAGGCCCCGCGGGTCGCCCTCGTGCCGGGGCAGCCGGAACCACCAGGCGTCCATCGGGCAGAGGAACTCCCGCAGCCCCAGCTCGGGCAGGCGCCTGGCCAGCGACCCGCGGCCGTCGCAGGCCACGGTCAGGGTGGCCCGCAGCTCGCCGACGCTCCCGTCCTCGGTGCGGTAGCGCACCCCCATGACCCGGCCGCGCTCCATGAGAAAGGAGGTCGCCTCGGTGTTCATCCGCAACCGGAAGGAGGGCTCCCGCTCGCCCTCGTCGGCCAGCAGGTTCAGCAGGTCCCACTGCGGGACCATGGCGACGTAGTTGTACTTGCCCGGCAGCGAGCCGATGTCGCCGACGGTGAACAGCGAGCGGCCCGGGCCGATCGGCAGCTGGACGGTGCGCACATGACGCTGCGGCAGCGCGGCGAACCGCTCGGCGAGACCCAGCTCGTCCAGGAGCGTCAGCGTGCTCGGATGCACGGTGTCGCCGCGGAAGTCCCGCAGGAAGTCGCCGTGCTTCTCCAGGACGGTGACCTCAACCCCGGCGCGGGCCAGCAGCAGCCCGAGCACCATCCCGGCCGGCCCGCCGCCCACCACACAACAGGTGGTGCGCTCCATGGCATCCACTCCCTTCGGCTCCCGGCCGCGGCCATTGGGGGGAACGGAGCGGCCGGTCAGGAGCCTTCCCCCTTGAGCTTCGTCAGCCGGACATCGACAGGCATCCGCAACAGATCCAGACGGAGGTACCCGGATTTCTCCCGTTGAGTCGTCCGGCCCTCCCGTCCGTATCTCCTCGTGACGTCTCGACACTGTCGACGCTATCGACGGAATCGACGGTCTCGACAGAGGAGGTCTGTATGGCTGCTGCCGGAACCGATCCCGAACAGCCCACCGGACGGCAGGTGATCGAGCCGACCCGGATCTTCCGCGCGGGCGTCAAGTCAGGCAAGGACGACGACCCGCCGGTCGATCCCTGGATGGAGGATCTGGACCTCTTCCGCCCGCTGATCGCGTCGGCGCCGCCCCGCGTGTACAACAGCGCCGACGCGGACACCGAGGAGTTCGAGCCGGGGCTGGGGACGGCCACCGAGCCGACGGCCACCGCCGCCGAGCCCGAGCCCGAGGCGCCGTCCCGGAACCGGCCGCGCACCGCCGCCCTGGCCGTCGCGGGGGCGGCCGGCGCGGCCGTCGCGCTCGCGCTCGTCCTGCTCCTGTCCGGTTCCGAGGGATCCACCGCGGCACCGTCGGACCCGGGGCGCGGTACCTCGGCCCCCGCCGCGCCCACCGAGTCCGCCGAGCCCACCGCCCCTACCGAGTCCGCCGCGCCCGCCTCGCCGGGCGGGGACGACCCGCAGGGCCAGGCCCCGGTGCTGTCCCTGGGGGACAGCGGCCCGGAGGTCTCCGAGCTCCAGTCCCGGCTGCTGCGGATCCCGGACGTCTACACCGGCGGGGCGGTCAACGGCCAGTACGACCAGAGCCTCGCCTCCGCCGTGGCACGCTTCCAGCTGTGGTACGGGATCCGCGGCGACGAGGACGGCGTGTACGGCGACGACACCCGGCGCGATCTGGAGTCCCGCACCTGAGCCCGACAGTCGCCGTGCCCGACGTACCGTGGCCGGCGTGCCGCGACCGGTTCACTTGACGAAGTCCCGGACGACCCTCGGAGGCCAGGAGCCGACTTCGAGCACGCCCATCGAGTAGGCGCGGGAGACCAGCGCGGCCCGGTTGGGGACCCGCAGCTTACGGAGCAACCGCGTCACGTGGTATTCGACGCCCTGGCGGCTGAGGTAGAGCCGGGACGCCAGGGGGATGGTCGAGATCCCGGCGGCGATGCCTTCGAGAATGCGTGCCTCGATCTCGGTGATGACCTTCTTGTGCTGGGTGACGACGTCGGCGTCCTCGAAGCCGTCAGCGGAGCGCATCACCACCAGGATGGAGGCGACGCGGGAGGTCTCCCCGCGCACCGCGACCGCCGTGAGCGCGCTGGTGAACGCGGCGCCCTCGGCCGAGACGGCGACGACGTGGGTGGCGAACCGGCGGCGGCTGCCGTCGACGAGCCGGGCGAACTGGTGTCTGAGCGGGTGTCGCAGGCTGGGGTGTGTCAGGTCGCAGAAGCCCCGGCCGCAGACGTCCGCGGAGGAGCCCCCGAACTGGCGGAAGAACTCCTGGTTCGCCTGCTGGACGAGCAGGCTCGCGTCGAGGCGGGCCACACACGCGCCGGGCTGGTCGAACTGCCCGAGGAGGTCGGCGTAGTCGAGCTGATCGCGTCCTGCGTCATGGGAGGTTGGCTGAACTGTGCCTGCCGGTGCGGGGGTCGCCAATGGCCTGCCGCCCTTCGTGGACCGTTCCCCGGAAATAACGGGAACGAAATAGTTGTCGTGCATTTTCATATTCCGGTTCGGAGACTAGGTAGCCCCGGCCAGGGGAGTCAACGTCCACCGGAGCGGGTCGGCAAATCCTGTGGTGGGTACGGCGGATGGTTCGGTCCGCGGGCCGCGGTTTCGGTGCCTCGGTACGGTGTCGCCGCTGGGCGCACCGTCCCCATGGTCAACGCTCTGACCTGCTCGGCAGGTTGCCCCGTCGAGAGACGGACAGGGTGTGGCGCCCGGTGCGGGAGCGGGGACCGAACCCCCGGGCCCGGCATGCCGAGGGGACCCGTTGAGTACCGGGCCCGACCGGCGGTGCATTAGCGGCGTTAACTCCCTTTGACCGCCTGGAGCCTGGGCAGTGCGGCGATGAGTTCACGCCGCCCGGAAACGGCCAGCTTGCGATAGGAATTCGTCAGGTGCTTCTCGATGGCACGAGATGACACGCCCAGCTCTCCGGCGATCTCCGTATTGGTCAGCCCCCGGCCGGCGAGGGCGACCACCCGGCGCTCGGTGCGGGTCAGCACCCGCTCCGGCCGGACCGCGGCGCCCGGGCCGTCGCTGCGGGCCCGTTCGACCAGCCATGGCGCCTCGCACTCGGCGGCCAGCGCCGCGGCCTCCCGCAGCAGTTCCCCGGACTCGGCGCGGCCTTCGAGGCGCCGGCCCAGCACCAGCAGGGCGCGGGCGAGTTCGAGTTCGTTGGCCGAGCGGCGCAGCACGCCGACCGCCTCGCGCAGCAGGGCCTCCCCCTGATCGCCGCCCAGCAGCGAGCCCTTGAGCCGCAGGGCCCGGCCGATGGCCACGGGGGCGCCCCACTCCTCGGCCCGCAGCCGCTCCTCCTCGGCGAGCGCGAGCGCCGAACGGATGTCGCCGAGCCGCTGGTAGAGCCCGGCCGCGCGGGGCCGCCACGGGAACAGCACCGGGTTGCGCCAGCCCGCCGCCTCCAGCCTTCGGCCGCTGGCCATCAGGATCTCCACGGCGGCGGCCCAGTGGCCGCGGTGGGCGTCCACGGCCGCGCCCAGGAACTGAAGGCCTGCCGTCAGGGTCAGGCAGGAGGACCGGTGTTGTGAGGCGCGGTCCAGCATCCGCTCGATCAGCGCGGGATCGCCCATCTCCAGGGCTGTGAAGATGAGGGCGACGGTGGAGGTGACGCCCAGTTCGTGCCAGTGGGCCTCGGACAGCCGCAGCGCGCGCTCGGCGTGCGCGTGGGCCCGGGCGGCCCGGCCGCGCGCCATGAACACCATCGCCCGCTCGAGGTGGCCGAATCCGTCGGCGACCGTGGCGGCCGCGTGCGGCCGGCCGATCCGCTGCTCGACGGACAGCCAGGTGCCGAGGGCGTCGACGGAGTCGGCGGCGACCAGGGTGACGGTGGTCAGCGGCAGCGCGGAGTACACCCGCGCGGTCGCGGCCGGCTCGCGCTCCAGGAGGCGCCCGGCCAGCCGGGTGAGCTCGGCCGCGGGCAGCCGGCAGGCGAGCATGGCGGCGTAGAGCAGCACCGCGACCAGTTCGCGCTCGGCGGCCGTGGCCGTCGGCGGCTCCGCCCCCATCCCGCCGAGCCGCTCCACCGCCGAGGCCAGCTCCGCCGGGTCCTCGATGGCGCCCTGGCGCAGCCGCGCCTCCAGCCGCAGGGCCACCTCGCGCGACGCCCCCTCCAGCGCGTCCGGCGGGCCGAGCTCCTCGGCGACCTGGCGCAGCAGGTCGCGCGCGGAGAAGGTGGTCGGGCCCATGACGGCCGGGGAGAGCCGCAGCGCCGCGGCGGCGCGGTGGGCGGCGGTGGGGAGCAGCGGGATCGCCTGGGAGATGTGGCGTTCGCAGGCCGCCGGGTCCGGGCCGCGCTCCGCGGTGGCCAGGTCGATCAGCAGCCGCGCCCGGCCCTCCCCCGACAGGGAGCCGTCCAGCAGCGCGCGCCGCAGATAGCGCATCGCGACCTCGGGGGCGCCCCGGCGCAGCGCCACGTCCGCGGCGGCCCGCAGCACGCCCACCGACCACGGGTGGCGGGAGGTGACGCCCAGCATCAGCTGTGCGGCGACCTGTTCGTCGGAGCGCCCGCCCCGGTACAGCAGCTCCGCCGCGCGGTCGTGCAGCCGCTCCCGCTCCGCCACGGACAGGGTGGACTGGACGGCGTCCGCCACGACGGGGTGGACGAAGCGGGGTTCCCGTTCGTCGGCCGCCAGCCCCAGTGCGTGGAGGGCGCGCAGCGCCGCCGCGAACCCGATCGGGTCCAGGCCGGCCAGCAGGGCGACCAGTTGAGGGTCGCCCTGGTCGCCGAGGGCCGCGATCGCGGCGGCCAGGTCGCGGATGGGGCGCGGTTGGAGGCCCACGCATCGGGCGAGCCGCTCGCGCAGGTGCGGGGGCCGGGACGCGCGGGCCGCGGCGGCCCGGTCGGCGGTCGGCCGGGGGCCGGTGTCCGCGAGGTCCGGCAGCACGGAGGTCAGCAGCAGCGGGTTGCCGGCGCAGGTCTCGTGGCAGGCGCGGATGAACTCCTCGTCGCCCGGCTCGCCGAAGTGGTCGCGGATCAGCTCCGCGGTGGCCCGGGACGACAGCGGGCGGGGGCGCAGCCGGTGTGTCGCGGCCTCGACGACCTCGCACAGCAGGGGGTCCCGGGCGCGCGGCTCGCCGTCCCGCAGGGTGCACACCAAGACGGTCCGCAGCCCCCGCAGCCGCTTGGCCAGATAGGCCAGCCAGCGCAGCGAGGGGGTGTCCACCCACTGGAGGTCGTCCACCAGGATCAGCAGCGGGCCGTCGGCGCAGACGCCTTCCAGCAGCGAGCGCAAGGCCCGCAGCACCGGTTCGAAGGCGGCGGTGGGTGCGTCGTCCGCGGGCATGGCCTCGTCGGCGGGGAACAGCCGGGCGACGTCGGCGACGTCGGCGAACTCGCGCGTCCAGCGCTCACGCAGCTCCCGGGGCGCACCCGCCAGCAGGCTGTCGAACAGCTGGCGCACCACTCCGAAGGCGAACTCCGCCTCCACAGGGGCGGCGTTGGCGCGCAGCACGCGCACGTCGTCGTCCGCGGCCCGCGCGGGCAGCCGCTGGAGCAGCGCGGACCGGCCGATGCCGAGCGGGCCGGTCAGCAGGACGAGGGACGGACGGCCCTCGCGGGCGTCCCGTAACGCCGCGCTGATCTGCGCCAGTTCGTCGTCCCGCTCATGCAACATCCGTGTCGTAGCCCTCCATCGAGCGCACCAGCGCACGCAGTTCGGCCCGGCCGCTGATCCGCAGCTTCCGGTACGCGCCGCTCAGCCGCAGCTCCACCGTACGGGTGGTGACGGAGAGCGTGTCGGCGATGTCCCGGTTGCCGTGGCCGAGACCCGCGAGGGTGGCGGTCCGCCGCTCGGCCTCGGACAGCGCGGCCCAGGCGGCGGGCCGGTCGTGGCCCGTGAAGCTGGGCGGCCTGCCCAGGCGCTGGGCGAGCGCGCGGGCCCGGGTGGCCGGTCTGCTGCCGGGGTGGGCCGCGGTGAGCCGGGTCAGCTCGGCCACCAGGGGCGCCGCGATCTGCCGCCGCCCCGCGTCCAGCTCCGCCGTGGCCAGCTCGATCAGCGCCCCGGTGTAGGCCATCGTGGCCGGGGTGGCCCGGAGGAGGCGCACGGCCTCGCGCAGCCTGGCCGTCCGCTCCTCGCGGACGGCCCGCCCGACGCCCAGCTCGGCCCAGCCGACGGCGCTCGGCGCGCCCCAGCGCCGGGCCAGGGCCAGCTCGTCGTGGCTGAGCCGCTGTGCCTCCTGGTGGTGGCCCAGCGCGTGACAGGCCCGGGCGGCCATGGAACGCCAGGGCACCAGGGCCGGGTTGTCGTACTGGAGGCGCAGCAGCCGCCGGCCGGCGGCCAGCAGCAGGTCGACCGCCTCGACCGGCCTGCCGTCGGCGATGGCCACCAGCCCTCTGGCGAACAGCAGATGGGCCCCGGCCATGCTGTTCCACGAGGCGTCGGGGTCGGGCAGGGCCGCGAGCGACTGGGCCCGCTCGCGGTCTCCGCTCTCCAGCGCGACGAGGATCCGCACGGCCCGCGCGTAGGGGGCGTAGAGGGGGTGCCAGTGGCCCTGCGGCAGGGCCCGCTCGGCGGCGGCGACATCCCGCTCGGCCAGGTCGGACCGGCCCCGGCGCAGGCTGAGTTCGCCGCGCGCGGTGAGGACGAGCGCGGCGGCGGCGCGGGCCGGGCCGCGCCGGACCTCGGCGAGCAGGACGTCCAGCCGCTGCGCGGCCTCGTCCAGGTCGTCGGTCAGGCACAGCGCCCGGCACGCCACCAGCCGGGGCAGCAGCAGCGCACCCTCGTCACCGCGGTCGGCGAAGGCGCCGCGGGCCAGCGCCCTGGTGGTGAGCAGGTCCTCGCCGCGCAGGGCCAGCTCCCAGGCGCGCACCCCCGACTGGGCGGGCGAGGCCGGGTGGCCGGGCAGCGCGGGAACCTCGTGCAGCAGCAGGTCGGTGTCGTCGTGGCGGCCCATTTCGGCGAGCCAGAACAGGGCGGTCAGGGCGTCTCGTTCGCCATCCCGCGCGACCGGCAGCGCGTCCGCAAGCGCCCGGCGTACGACATCGTTGCCGCCGCGGGCCAGCGCCAGGTCGGCGGCGCGCATCCGCGCCCCGGCGAGTTCGGGGCCCGGCGAGCGGAGGATCCGGGCGAACCGGCGGTCGCCGGCCTCCGGCGCCTCCACGACCTCGAGGGAGGCCAGCTCAAGGCTCAGCCGGGCCCGCTGCTCGCGGTCCAGCGGCTCTTCCAGCGCGCGGGTCAGACAAGCGATCGCGCGACCGTGGTCGGCGGCGCGCAGCGCGTCCGCGCAGGCGCGGCGCAGCGCGTGGACGGCCCAGGGCGCGCCGACCGGGCGGGCGGCGAGCAGCAGCGCGGCGATGGCCGCGTCGTCCACCGCGGCCCGGTGGGCCAGCTCCGCGGCGCGCGCGTACAGATCGGCCCGCTCGCCGGCGGGCATCTCCTCCAGCACCCGGGCCCGGACCTCCGGGCCGGGGAGCCGCAGCGCCGCCCCGGTGCCGGGGGCGGTGAGGCCGGTCGCCTCCAGCGTCTCGCGCAGCCCGGCCTCGTGCTCCGGACGCGGGTCGAGGAGCGTGCACACCAGGGGGAAGTCCAGCAGGTCGCCGCAGACGGCCAGGGCGCGCAGGGCCGCGACCGCCGGGGCGGGCAGGCCGCGCAGCGCGCGGGTGGCGTGGTCGGCGGTGACGGCGGCGGTGATCGCGCGCAGTCGGGGCACTTGGGCGTCGACCGGTTGGTGTCCGGCGTCGGTGAAGCGGCGCAGCGCGTCGTGGAGGACGGCCGGGTGGCCCGCGGTGGCGTCGGCCGCCGCCGCGGTGGACCGTTCCTGCCCCGGGCCGCCGCACACCAGGGCCACCGCCGCCGCGACCTCGGCCGAGTCCAGCGGGCGAAGCACCAGCCGGGTCACGGGGAGGGGCCCCGGGGCCCCGGGGTCGACCAGGTGGGCGGGGCCACTGGCACCGGCGAGCACCGCGACCGGCGCGCCGGGCAGCCGCCGTACGAGCGCCTGGAGCCAGCGCAGCGAGTGCGGGTCCAGCCACTGCACGTCCGCGACGGTCAGCAGCGTCGGCCGGTCCCGGGCCGTGCGCAGCAGCCCGGCCGGGCCCTCGGGTGTGATGTCGGCTGCGGGGCCCACCAGTTGGTTCACCGCTCCGTACGCGAGATCGGTCTCGCCGGGGGTGCCCCGGGCGCGCAGCACGCGCAGGCCGCGGTCCTCGGCGAGCCCGGCGGCCCAGCGCAGCAGCGCGTCTTGTCCGAAGCCCGCCGCGCCGGTCAGGGTGACGACCGCCGGGTGGTGTGCGCTCAGGCCGGCCACGGCCCGGGCCAGGACCGCCCGCTCACGTTCACGCCCGATGAGGGGGAGCCCGGAGAGCTGCATGCGGTTCACTATACACTGAGATTATAGTCGGGGCGGGTCCGAGCTGCGGGGCGCACCGCTCAACTCCGCCCGCGGGACGCGGAAACCCAGGCCGGCGCCCGTGGATCGGGGGCGCTCCGGGTGTGCAGCACGGCGCCGAGCTCGGCCCGGTGACCGACGCTCAACTTGCGGTAGACGCCGGTCAGATGCATCTCGACGGTGCGCACCGTGATGAACAGCGACTCCGCTATCTCGCGGTTGCCCGCCCCGGCCGCGGCGAGGTTCGCGACCGTGCGCTCCATGCCGGTCAGCAGATCCAGCGGCGAGGCGGTGATCTCCCGCATCCGCCCGCCGGAGGCGACCAGCCGCCGCCGGGCCTCCTTGGCGAGCGCGAGCGCCCCGCAGCGCCAGGCGAGGTCGGCGGCGGTCCGCAGATGCTCACGGGCGCCGCGCGGGTCGCCCGCCTCCAGCAACGCCCCGCCCAGCAGATACTCGGCCCTGGCGTGTTCGGCCCTGGCGGGCGACCGGGACAGCGACTCGACCGACTCGGCGAGAAGCTCGACGCCCCGGCTTCCCCCGGTGGTCACACCACGGGCGAGCGCGGCCAGCCCGAGCGCCCGGGACGTCCCCCACCGCTCGGCGAGGCCGGCGCCCCACTCGACGATGTCCCCGGCCTCCTCCGGACGCTTCAACTCCGCCAGCAGACAGGCCGCCTCGACCCACCAGGGCGCGAACGCCGGGTTGGTGAACCCCGTCTCCTCCAGGGACCTGCCGCAGTCCAGCAGCAGGCCGAGCGCCGTCTCGCCGTCGCCCAGCGCCCAGCGGGCCCGCGCCCGCGCCATCAGATAGAAGTGGTACTCCAGCACGAAGCCATCCAGGTTCGGCCGGTCGATCTTCTCCAGCAGCGCCTCGGCCCGCTCCGGCTCGCCGCGGTCGACGAGCGCGGTGGCCAGCGCCGTCTGAGGCATGGTCACATGGCCGCTCCAGCGCTCCCCGGCGATGATCTCCACCGCGGTCTGGGCGTCCGCCAGCGCGTCCGGGATCTCGCCCATCGCGTGCAGCATCAGGGCGCGGGAGGACAGGGCGAGCACATACGTCCACACCGCCGCGTTCTCCTGGCTGTAGCGCAGCGAGCGGTCCAGCGCCTCCAGCGAGCCCTGGACCTCGTCGGCGAGGGAGAGCGCCAGCGAGGAGAAGATCAGCGGCAGGGTGCCGGTCGCGGCGTCCGACCCCCGCTGCGCGCGCCGCGCCTGCCGCACCGCCCGCTCCGCCGAGCGGCCGTCCATCGCCGTCAGCACGCTCATCATGGCCAATATCTGACGCTGCGCCGGGGTGTCCCCGGCCGGGGCGGCCATCCGCGCGAAGCGGGCGCGGACGGCGGTGATCGTCGCCTTCTCGTCGCACCCCGTGATCAGCAGCACCGACTGGACGAGGGCGCGCAGCTCGCGGTCGGCGGGATCGGGGTGGGGGCCGGACCCCAGCTCGGCCTCCAGCGCGTCCAGGACCTCGCCGAGCACCCGCACGGCGGCGGGCGCCCGCTGCACGGTCAGACAGGCCATCCCCAGCTGGACGGCGATGGTCGCCCGGACGCGTATGTCCAGGGCCAGCTCCAGCGCCTCCTCCAGCAGCCCGATGGCCTCGCGCGGGTTGATCTCCGCCAGCGACCTGGCCAGTTGGGCGCGCGCCGACACGCTGTCCGGCTCCGCCTCCAGGACCCGGTACATATAGCGGACCGCGGCCTCGGGGGCGCCCCGGGTCTCGGCCAGCGCGGCCGCGTCCCGCAGGACCCGCGCCATCCACGGCTGGTCCACGGCGGGCACCAGCAGCAGCTGGCCCGCGACCTCCTCGGCCGGCCGCCCGGCGTCGCTGAGCAACAGGGCCGCCCTGACCCGCAGCTCGCCCAGTTCCTCGGCGGCGGCCGAGTCCAGCAGCGCCGAGCGCACCACGTCATGCGCCGGCTCCAGCCGGTCGGGGGCGACCACCTCCGCGCGCCGCAGCGCCGCCACGGCCTCCTCGACCAGCGCGGCGGGCACTCCGGCCAGCGCCCCAACGTGCTCGGCCCGCTCCGACTCCACCTCGCCGAGCACCGCGATCGACGTGGCCACATCGCGCACCCAGGCGGGCAGGCGGTCCAGCAGGGCGCGCACGGACAGCGCGACCACGCCCTGGCCCACTTCGGCGACCGCGCCCAGGCTCTTCTCGTCCGGCGACGCACCCCTGGACCGCAACTCGCCCAGCAGCCTGGCGAGCTTCAGCGGGTTGCCCCCGGAGACGGCCGCGGCGCGCTCGACGAAGGAGGGGTCCACGGGCGCCGGGAAGACCCGCCCGACCATCTCCCCCACCCCGTCCTCGGTCAGCGGCTCCAGACGCAGCGCCGTGGAGCGGGGGTGGGCGGCGATGTCCGCGAGGGCGCCGGGGGCGGCGGGCTCGGCCTCGGTGCGCCGGGCCAGCACCACCAGCAGCGGCAGGTCGTCCGCGCGGCGCAGCAGAAAGTCGATCCAGCGCAGCGACCGCTCGTCGCACCAGTGCGCGTCGTCCAGGACGAGCACCAGCGGGCCGCGCGCCGTCAGATTGACCGTGAGCCAGTAGAGCCCGTGCAGCACGGGGTAGACGGTCGCGGCCGTGCCCGGCCCCTCCTCGCCGGGGCGGGGCCGCAGGGCGGGCAACGCGCGGCGGGCGCTGCCCCGCAGCAGCGGGGATTCCTCGGCGCCGTCGGCTGTGTCGGCTTCGGACAGCCCCAAGCGGCCGAACAGGGCCCGTACGCCGCCGTAGCCCGCGTTGGTGACGACCTCGCCGCATCTGCCGTGGAGCACCGTCATGTCCCGGCACGCCCCGCCGTTCACAAAGGCGTGCAGCAGACTGGTCTTGCCGATACCGGCCGGGCCGGACAGGATGACCAACCCGGCGCGCCCGGAGCGCGCCGCCTCGGCGTGCTCACCCAGGGCCGCCAGCTCGCGGGAGCGCCCGATCAGGGAGCCGGATAACCAGGATTCGCCGGTCCGGTCCATCACAAGCCCCCTCGCGCCCCAACCCGCTGCGATAAGCCGGACAAAATATGCTACTCAATGCGATCACAAGGCTACACGAGTGATACGAAGGTGATCAACCGATGCGTCAGTGATCGGTGATGCCCTACGGAATCGGTGTTCGCGCCACCGCCGCGGCGGCCCGCCGGGCGGGCGTGGCGAGGCCCGGGGCCGGAAGTCGCGGTGGAGGGCACTCACCTTCCGGTCCCCGGGCCGTTCGGCATCACGGAGTGCGTGTTTGCGCTGTACCGTCCGATGGCATCTCCTTTCGTCGAGGGTCACATGTCGTTGTTGATCAGGGGGCGTCGGGGTGTCCCTCGGCGCCGGGACGGATGTGCAGCTCGAACCACACCGTCTTACCCGAGCCCGTCCGCTGGCTGCCCCAGCAGCGGGCCAGCAGGTCGATCATGTAGAGGCCCCGGCCCCCCTCGTCGTCCTCGCAGGCCTCACGGGCACACGGGGGCGTGGGGTCGGCGTCCTCCACCTCACAGCGCAGCGCGTCCTCCGCGGGGCACAGGCACAGCGTCAGCCGCACCGGCCCCCCGGTGTAGCGCAGCGCGTTGGTGACGACCTCGCTGACCAGCAGTTCCGCATCGTCCGTCGGGCCTGCCAGCGCCCATACGGCCAGCTGCGACAGCACCAGCCGCCGGGCGGTGGACACCGAGGAGGGATGGGACGGCAGCACCCAGGACACCCCCCGGTCGGCGGCGCGGGCTCCACGCCGCGCCGGCCGCCGGAGGGTGCCTGGCGGTGGCGCGAGGGCCACGGTGGGTGCATTCGTCATGCGGTCTGGTCCGGGGAGGTACGGGGGGCGGGGACGACGCGTCCGTCGGGGAGCAGCTCACCCGTGTCCGCGAAGATCACCACACCGTTGCACAGGAGGCTCCACCCCTGCTCGGGGTGGGTTGCCACGAGACGCGCCGAATCGTGATCGGTGGCTTCGGCGGGCGGGCAGGGAGGCTGGTGGTCACACATGGCTCGGGCCTTCGATCTTCCGCCGACTTCCGGCGGAATCCGGAATCGAGACATTCAGCATGCGTCCGGGGACATCCCCCGGGGAGGGGAGAAATCCCCGCATGGGTACCTGAGTGGTCTTTCGGGGCTCACTCGCCTCCTTTTTAGGGCTCGGTTCGCCTCCGCCCGCCGCTGGGTTCACGCGCCGGCCGAGGCCGCGCGGCGGCCGCGGGGGCGGGGCCGGTGGGGGGCGTGGAGCGCGGCGGCCGCGGCCTCGTCGTCCGTCAGCCGCGTCCCCGCCCGGTACGCGGCGGCGTACGCGGCGCCGCCCAGGTCGGCGCGCAGCCGGGCGGCGGCCTCGTCGTGCACGGCGGCCAGGTGCCGGAACCCCGAGGGCGAGGCGCCCAGGGAGCTCCACATCGCGTCCGCCGCGCCGAGCAGCCGCGCGCCGTGCCCGGACTGTCCGCCGGAGGCCGCGGTCCAGGCCAGCACCTCCAGGCACAGCGCCATCCCCCACCTGTCGCGCACCGCCCACCGGGTGCGCAGGGCGTCCCGCACCAGGGTGGTGGCGCGCCGCCGGTCGCCGCGGCGCCAGGTGTGCAGGCCCAGCGCCCACAGCGCGTAGGAGCGGGCCCACTGGGCCCCGCCGGCCTCGCACAGCGCCAGGCACTCCTCGCCGAAGGCCGAGGCCCGGGCGTCGCCGTACAGGGAGCAGGCCATGGTCAGCTGGTAGAGGGCGCTCATGACGCCGTTGCGGTCACCGGCCGCGCGGTGGCCCTCCAGCGCCTTCTCGATGAGGCGGATCGACCGGGGGAAGTCGCCCTCGTACAGCGCGAGGCCGCCCCGGTGCTGGGTGGCGCGGATCAGGGTGGGCTCGTGCCCGAGCCGGAGGGCCAGCTCCCGGCACTCGTCGAGCCGGGGCAGCGCCGCGGCCGTGTCCCCCTGGAGCGTCGCGAGCCACGCGTCCACCCACAGGGCCTTGCCCCGGGCCTCGCTGCTCTCGGGCGCGAGCCACAGCGCCTGGCCGAGCCAGTGGCGGCCCTCGCCGAGGCTGCCGCCGCAGATCCAGTGGGGCCACAGCCCTGCGGCGATCTCCAGACCGGCGCGGGCCTCGCCGGGCTCGGCGCAGCAGAACTCCAGGGCCGCGCGGAGATTCGCGATCTCGCCGCGCAGCCGGGTGAGCCACTCCTCCTGGCGCGGGGTGAGCCACTCCTCCTCGGCCTCGCGCACCAGGTCGCGGTACCAGTCGCGGTGGCGCCGCCGCGCCGCCGCGGCCTGCCCGCATCCGGCCAGCCGCGCCCGGCCGTACTTGCGGATCGTCTCCAGCAGCCGGTAGCGGACCCGGCCGCCCCGCTCCTCCCGCACCAGAACCGACTTGTCGACCAGCCCGGTCACCAGGTCGAGCACGTCCTCGCGGGCCAGGCCGTCGCCGGAGCAGATCTCCTCCGCCGCCCGCAGGTCGAAGTCCCCGGCGAACACCGACACCCGGGCCCACAGGGCCCGCTCGCCCGGGGAGCACAGGTCGAAGCTCCAGTCGACGGCCGCGCCCAGGGTCTCGTGGCGGGCCCGGGCAGGGGCGGCTTCCCCCGCCGCGGGCTCCGCTACCCCGGCCTCCCCCGCCGCGGGCTCCAGGCACCGGTCCATCCGGTCCAGCACCTGCTCGGGGTCGAGAGTCCGCAGTACGGCGGCGGCCAGCTCGATGGCCAGCGGGAGTCCGTCCAGCCGCTCGCACAGCAGGGCCACGGTGTCGGCGTTGTGCGGGCCGAGGGTGAACGAGGGCGAGGCCCGCGCCGCGCGGGCCACGAAGAGCTCCACCGCCGGGCAGCGTGCCAGCGCCTCCGGGCGGTGCCGCCGGTGCGGCTCGGGCACGGGCAGGGAGGGCACCCACAGGACCGTCTCCCCCTGCACCCGCAGCGGCTCACGGCTGGTGGCCAGCACGCACAGCCGGGGGGCGCGCCGCAGCAGGCTGTCGGCGAGCCGCGCGCAGGATTCCACCAGGTGCTCGCAGTTGTCGAGGACCAGCAGCGCCCGCTTGCCGCTCAGATGATCCCCGAGCAGCTCCACCGCCGACCGCGCGGCCTGGTCCCGCAGCCCCACCGCGCCGGCGACGGTCTGCGGGAGCAGGCTCTGGTCCTCCAGCGCGGCGAGCTCGACCGTCCACACGCCGTCCGGGAAGTCCCCGCGCACCAGATCGGCCACGCCGAACGCCAGCCGGGTCTTGCCGACCCCCGCAACGCCGGTGAGGGTGAGCAGCCGCGTACGCCCGAGCAGCCGCCGGGCTTCGGACAGCTCGCCCGCCCGGCCGACCAGCCCGGACGCACCGGCCGACACCGCCGCACCGGCCGCTCCCGGCCCGCGGGCGGGCCCGGCCCCGCCGCGGCGCCCGCCCTCGTCACGCGTCGCCGTCATGCGATGTCCTTCGCTTCCGTCCTGCCACCGCCTCCGGCCGCCGACCTGCACTCCCCACACGGCCCCAAACGGCGCATTACCACCATTCTCCCTGTGTCTCCCCCGCCCCGCCCGCCCGGCGCCTCCCCGGACCCGCGCGCCCCCAAGAGGCCAGGCATAGCCTGGAAGCGTCGGGCCCGGCCCGATGGCCCGAGAAGGAGACCCGGCGGCCGGGACTGGTTCGAGGCATCCATGAGCGCGGTGGCATCAGGCACCTCGAACGGTCGGCACACCGGAAGGCTGCCGGCCGAGGTGACGAGTTTTGTGGGGCGTCGGCACGAGGCGGCCGAGGTCAAACGGCTGCTGTCCGCCTCACGGCTGGTGACCCTGACCGGCGTGGGCGGGGTCGGCAAGACCCGGCTGGCGCTGCGGGTGGCCGAGGACGCGCGCCGCGCGTTCCCGGACGGCGTGTGGCTGGTCGAGCTGGCCGCGCTGGCCGACCCCGGGCTGCTGCCGCAGAGCGTCAGCGAGGCCCTGGAGCTGCGGGACCACTCCTCCCGGCCCGCGGTCGAGGCCCTGGTCGACCACCTGCGGGACAAGCAGGCACTGATCCTCCTGGACAACTGCGAGCAGCTGATAGAGGCCTGCGCCCTGCTCACCGGCCGGCTGCTGCGCGAGGCCCCCCGGCTGCGCGTCCTGGCCACCAGCCGGCAGGCGCTGGGCACCGCGGGCGAGCAGACCCTGGCCGTCCCGACGCTGGCACTGCCGGACGCCACGGGCCCCCGGCTGTCCACCGCGGCACTGGCACAGTGCGACGCGGTGCGGCTGTTCGTGGAGCGGGCCGGCGCCATCCTGCCCGGGTTCTCCGTCACCGAGACCAACCGGGACGCGGTGGAGCGGGTCTGCCGCCAGCTGGACGGCATCCCGCTGGGCATCGAGCTGGCGGCGGTACGGCTGCGGGCGCTGTCCGTACAGCAGCTGCTCGACCGGCTGGACGACCGGTTCCGGCTGCTCACCACGGGCTCGCGGGCCGTCCTGCCGCGCCATCAGACGCTGCGGGCGCTCGTCGACTGGAGCTACGACCTGTGCACCGGGAAAGAACAGCTGCTGTGGGCCCGGGTCTCGGTGTTCGCCGGGAGCCTGGACCTGGACGCGGCCGAGGCGGTGTGCGGCGGGGACGGCATCCACCGCGAGGACGTGCTGGACCTGGTGGCCGGGCTGGTGGACAAGTCGGTGCTGATCCGGGAGGACCACCCGGAGGCGGTCCGCTACCGGATGCTGGACACGCTGCGCCACTACGGCCGGGAACGGCTCTCGGCGGCCGGGGAGGAGGCGGTGCGGCTGCGCCGCCACCGGGACTACTACCAGCGGCTGGCGGCCACGGCCCGCGCGGAGCTGTTCGGCCCCACCCAGGTGTCGTGGTTCGCCCGGCTCCAGCGGGAGCACGCCAATCTGCGCACCGCGCTGGAGTACAGCTTCACCGAGCCCGGGCAGGCCGCGGCCGGGCTCGGCATCGCGACCGACCTGCTCTACCACTGGATCACCAGCTACTACCTCGCCGAGGGGCGCGGCTGGTTGGACCGGGGCCTGGCCCTGTGCGCCGAGCCCACCGAGACGCGCGCCCGCGCGTTGTGGACCGACAGCTGGCTGGCCATCATCCAGACCGACATCGAGGCGGCCGCCGCCATGCTGGAGGAGTGCCGGGCGCTCGGTGTCCGGCTGGGGCGCGACGCGGTCCTCGGCTATGTGGCGCTCTACTCCGGGATGATCGCCATGTGCCGGGACGACCCCGAGTCGGCGATCGGGCTCTACGAGGAGGCGGTGGTGCGCCATCGCGCCGCCGACGACCCGGTGGGGCTGGCGCTCGCGCTCATCCGGCTCTCCCTGACCCACTCCTTCCTGGGCGACTCGCCGCGCGCCATCGCGCTGGGCGAGGAGTCGCTGGCGGTGTGCGACGCGTACGGGGAGGGCTGGCACCGCGCGTACGCGACGATGGCGCTCGGCGTCGAGGTGTGGCGCCAGGGCGACCACGAACGCGCGGCCGCCCTGGAGCGGGAGAGCCTGACCTTCAACCGCTCACTGGACGACCCGCTGGGAGTCGGGGTCAACCTGGAGGTGCTGGCCTGGATCTCGGCCTCGCAGAAGGGATACCAGCGGGCCGCCAGGATATTGGGCGCCCTGCGGAACATCTGGCAGAGCATCGGCGCCCCGCTGTCGGGGTACGGACATCTCATCCGTTACCACGAGGCCTGCGCGGCGGACACCCAGCGGGCCCTGGGCAAGCAGGCGTTCCAGGCGGCGGTCAAGGAGGGCGTCCGGCTCTCCTACGACGAGGCGCTCACGTACGCGCTCCTGGATCAGCTGCCCGCCCGGGCCCCGGTCGCGGAGGCCGAGCAGCCCTCGCCGCTGACGCCGCGCGAGACCGAGATCGCGCGACTGGTCGCCCAGGGGTTGAGCAACAAGGAGATCGCGGCCGCGCTGGTGATCGCCCAGCGCACCGCCGAGGGCCATATCGAGCGCATTCTGAGCAAACTCGGGTTCAACTCCCGGGCTCAAGTGGCAGTCTGGGTGGCCGGACAGCATCGAACCGAACACGATTTTGAGGCGGAATGATAACCGCCCACTTGTTCCCCTGTCCCGAACTTCTCAAACACCCCACGAAAATCCTCAGCAGAGTGACGATTGAGGGATCATGCAGCAGGCTCTGGAGACAGAGCAGCAACGGTCGTGTCCGCACGGCCCCGTGACCGAGGAGGTCCTGCTGTGACTGTTGCCGCAGTCGGCAATTCCGGTAATGCCACGGAACTGTTCCGTGGCACCAACCACAGCCCGTCCTACTTCTCCCTCTCCCGCGCGGGAGTGGGCCAGGACGTCGTCGACTTCTGCATCCCCTGCAACCCGTACTTCCCCACGCCCGCCATGTTCGCGGTGCTGGCGGTCCGGCTGCGGGACATCCTCACGTACTACCCGAGCTCGGCGGACACCATCACCGCCGAACTGGCCAGTCTGCTGGGGCTCCAGCCGCAGACCATGGCGATGGGCAACGGCTCGACCGAGCTCATCACCTGGATCGACCACCTGCTGGTCAAGGAGAGCCTGGCGGTGCCGATACCCACCTTCGGCCGGTGGACCGACCAGCCGATGGAGACCGGCAAGCGGGTCGACATGTTCCAGCTCCCGGAGATGGACGGCTTCCGGCTCGACCCGGACGCCTTCGTCTCCTTCGTCAGGGCCCGGGGCTCGCGGGTCGCGGTGATCTGCAACCCGAACAACCCCGACGGCGGGCTGCTGTCCCGGCAGGCCGTCGTCTCCATGATGGACGCGCTCGCCGACCTCGATCTGGTCGTCATCGACGAGTCCTTCCTGGAGTTCGCCGACGCCGAGGCGTATCCGAGCGTCGTGGACGAGGCGGTACTGCGGCCCAATGTCATCGTGCTGCGCAGCCTCGGCAAGAACTTCGGCCTGCACGGGGTCCGTTTCGGCTACCTGGTCGCCAATCCGGCGCTCGCCGTCCAGATCCGCTCCCGGTTGCCGAAATGGAATCTCAATTCCTTCGCCGAGGTCATCGTCTTCATGCTGAAGCGATACCAGCCGGAGTACGCGCAGAGCCTGCGCATGCTCAGCCGCGACCGACACGATATGACCGCCCAGCTGGCCAACCTGCCCGGGCTGACGGTCTACCCGTCCCAGGGCAACTTCGTGTTCGTCAAGCTCCCGGAGGGCGCCGACGGCGCCCAGGTGCGCGACCGGCTGCTGTCCGAACACGGCGTACTGGTCCGCGAATGCGGCAACAAGCTCGGCAGCAGCAGCCAGTTCATGCGGCTGGTGGTGCGCTCCCAGCCTGATGTGCAGCGGCTGCTGACCGGGCTGAGCACGGTGCTGTACGGCACGGCCTGGTACGCCCCGCAGCCCTCCCTGGACCAGCAGCCCTCCTACCTGCTGGAGCAGCCGTCCTACATGGTGGAGCAGCAGCCGTCGTACGCCCTGCCGCAGCAGCCCTCGTACGCGCTGCCGCAGCAGACGTCGTACGCGCTGCCGCAGCCGCAGTCCGAGCTTCAGCAGCTTCTCCAGTCCGTGCAGACGCCGCAGCCCGCGCTCTACCCAGCCACCCCGCTCCAGCCCGTCCAGGACGGCTATGGGCTGTACGCGGGGCAGCAGGCGATGCCCGCGGCCTATCCCCAGCCCCAGGCGCAGCCGATGGCCGAGCTGGCCCCCGCCGCGTACACCCCCGCCGGCCAGGTGCCGTCCTGGCAGGCCCTCCAGCCCACGCCGCAGCCACAGCTCACCCAGACCTTCCAGGCAGCCCCTCAGGCCCAGCAGCAGGCGACGGGCGCGTACGCCCGGCTCCAGGCCATGCAGCAGGCCCTCCAGCAGCCGGCCCAGCAGAGCGCGCCGCAGCCCGCCCAGACCGTGCAGCCTGCCCAGCCCGCGCAGGCCGCCCAACAGCCGCCCACGGGTGGGCGGATGACGGTGTACGCGCCGGACCCGGCGGCCGTCGCGGCGGACCGCTCGTCGATGGACGACACCCTCATCTACATGCCGACGGTGGTCGCGGACCCGGCCCCCGCCCCGGATCCGGCTCCGGCTCCGGCCACTCCGGCCCCGGCGCGTCCGTCCATGGACAGCGACGACCCGCCCGGCGGGGGCGCCCTGCGCCGCTATCCCCGCCCGGCCGCGTATCTCCAGACCGACAGCGGGGCATGACGGCGGACGCGGCCCCGGGATCCGTCCCGGGGCCCGTCGGGGCCGACAGAAGCTAGCCGACAGAACCTGGCCTGGCCCAGCCGGGCCGGCCAGGCGGGCCTAGCCGGGCCAGGTCGGGGGGATCCCGGCGACCGCGCACACGGCGATGTGCAGCACCAGCGGGTGGGTGTACGGCACGGTGCCCTCGGGCCGGTGGATCAGCCGGGGCGCCTCGTCCGCCGGATCCGCTCGCCACGATCCGCCGGTCACCACCGCGCCGACCGAATACAGGGCCATCGCGGGCCAGTTGAGCCCGCAGTCCGACCGTGGCGGGACGATCCACCACCACCGTCCGGCGGCGGAATACACACAGCCCGACCGGGGCAGCAGCTCCATGACTTGACGCCCATGCCGCTCCGGCAGGGCGACGGCGTCGTATCCGGCGTCGGCGAACAGCGTGGGCGGCAGCTCCAGACGCCGTCGGCAGCGGGGCCTGGGCGGCGCCGCGTGAGTTGACGGGATCACGACGCCACTATGCGTAACGCCTTGTGCACTTGGCAAGAGGCACTCTGAAAAGTGCAGAGTCGCAAGTGCAGTGTGTCCGCTCCATTCAGGGCATGACACACTTCGGGCATCAGCTGCGGGAGGTAGAAGTGAGTGAACCGCGGTCCGCCCCGACCGTGGGCCAGGTCGTCCTGGGCAAGCGTCTGCGGGATCTGCGGGAGAGAGCGGGCCTGCGGCGCGAGGAGGCCGCCCAGGTGCTGCACGTGGCCGCCGCCACCATCCGCAGGATGGAGACCGCCGAGGTCGCCCTGAAGATCCCGTATGTGCGGATGCTGTTGGACGCCTACGGCGTCACCGGCGACGAGGCCCAGTCGTTCATCACCCTGACCGAGGAGGCCAACCGGCCCGGCTGGTGGCAGCGGTTCCACGACATCCTGCCGGACTGGTTCAGCGTGCATGTCAGCCTGGAAGGCGCGGCCGCGGTCATCCGCGCCTATGAGCCGCACTTCGTCCCCGGCCTGCTCCAGACCGAGGACTACGCCCGGGCCATCATGCGCACCGGCGCCGTCGGCCAGGTCGACACCGAGGAGGCCGAGCGGCACGTCGCCCTGCGCATGGAGCGCCAGGCGCTGCTCACCCGCGAGGACGCCCCGCATCTGTGGGTGGTGATGGACGAGACCGTGCTGCGCCGGCCCGTCGGCACCCCCGAGATCATGCGGCGGCAGGTCGAGCGGCTGCTGGCGGCCACCGAGCGGCCGAACGTCACGCTACAGATCGCGGAGTTCGCCTCGGGCCACCACCCGGGCACCTACGGGCCCTTCGTCCTGTTCCGCTTCGCTGTACCCGAACTGCCGGACATGGTCTATGTCGAGTACCTGACCGGCGCCGTTTACCTCGACGAACGTGTCGAGGTGGCCTCGCACCTGGAGGTCCTGGACCGCATGGCGGCCCAGGCGGCAACCGCACGACGCACAAAGGAAATCCTCCGCGATTTCCGCAAGGAGCTCTGAATGGATCGCATTTACAACGGCATGCGCGCGGCCGACCTCGGCAACGAGGGCTGGCACAAGCCGTGGAGCGGTGGCAACGGCGGCAACTGCGTCGAGGCCAGGAAGCTGGACGACGGCCGGGTCGCACTCCGTCAGTCCACCGATCCGGAGGGCCCGGCGCTGATCTACACCCGCAGCGAGATCATCGCCTTCATCCAGGGCGCCAAGGCCGGCAAGGCCGACTTCCTGGTCTCCTGACGCACCCGCATCTCCCGACCCACCCGCGCCGACCCCCATGGAGCGCCCGATGTCAGCACCGTCAGTGCCCGGGCCCGAATCCGGGCTCACCAGAATCGACACCAGCAGGCCGCATCCGGCCCGTGTCTACGACTACATCCTCGGCGGCAAGAACAACTACCCGGTCGATGAGCAACTGGCCGTACAGATCCTGGACATCGACCCCACCGTCGCCACCTCCGCCAAAGTCAACCGCCTGTTCATGCACCGCGCCACCGAGTGGCTCGCCCGCGCCGGCACCCGCCAGTTCCTCGACATCGGCACCGGAATCCCCACCGAGCCCAACCTCCACCAGGTGGCTCAGCGGATAGCCCCCGACTCCCGCGTGGTCTACACGGACAACGACCCGATCGTGCTGCGCCACGCCGAGGCCCTGCTGCGCAGCACACCGGAGGGCGCCACCCACTACCTCGAGGCCGATGTGCGCGAGCCGGGGAAGATCATCGACCTCGCCGCCGAGGTGCTCGATCTGAACCGGCCGGTGGCCCTGTCGCTCATCTCGCTCATGCACTTCATCCCGGACGAGCAGGGCGCCTACGACCTGGTGCGCGGCCTGATCGACGCGCTCGCCCCGGGCAGCCACCTCGTGTTCTCGCACGCCACCGCCGACGGCAGCGAGGAGGAGGCGGAGCGGGTCGTGGCCCTGTACCGCGAGGGCGGGGTGACCCTGCGGCCACGCACCCGGGCGGAGGTCGCCAGGTTCTTCCACGGCCTGGAGCCCGTCGGCCCGGCGCCCGTCCTGGTGTCGCACTGGCGGCCGGACGCCGAGACGGAGGAGCTGGCGCCCGACGACCCGCCGGTCACGGTCTACGCGGGCGTGGCTCGCAAACCCTGAGCCGGGGCCGGTGGCGGCCCCCGAGGCGACACCTGCCCGCCGCCCCGCGAGGTGGCGGGCGAGTGTCCGCGGTGGCCCCGGGCCGGCCTTCGGTGGTGGTCGCCGCTTCGCCAAGTAGCGCTGGTATACGGCGTGTTCGGCGGCCGGAGAGGTCAGGAACGGGGCGTGAATCGCGGAGACAGCCGCCCCGCCCGGTGCCCGACGGGCGGTCGGCGGCACGCCCCGGCGCACCGTGCGCCCCCGGGTGAGGCGTCCAGCGGCATGGCGTAGGCACGCATACGACACTTCACGTACGGCGCCGCGCGGCGGCGACCACCGTACGTCGTAGGCACGCTGCGCTCTCCCGGCGGTGCGGGCCCGGTTACGGGCCCTTCCCGCTCACCGGCGGACGGGGCCCGGATAAAGAGGGCGGTGATGCCCTCCAGGGTCCCGACTGGCCGACGGGGAGAGTTGATTATTCACAAGCCGCCCCGGCGGGCGGTCTGCGGAGGAAGTCGATGTGATTGCCATGGTATGCGCGGCGGCACGCATCCCGCTATACATGGACCGCCTGATTCTCCGCCAGTTTCCCACACCCCCGGCGACGGACGCCTTTTCGGGAGAAGCGCGGCCGTACAGCGGATCTTTCCCTATCCCGACTCTCGCGGACGGCCTCGTTTTGCGACCACGCCGCACGGCGGCGGGCTTCGGACCGTCGCCGGTCCGGGCCGCAGGCGCAGCGGGCGCGGCGGATATCACCGCGGCCGAGAAGAGACGGTTCAGGGACAAGGTCGATTTTACGGCTCGGCCGCGCAGCCGCGGGTTCCGTCTCCGTAGCATGCCCGGTCCGGGGGCCGAACCCCGCACCAGGAGCCGCAAATCCATACGGGCGGTAAGGAACCGGTCGGCCGGACGCTCCATCCCACGTCGGGGACCGGGGCTCCGCGTCTGCGTCTGCCTCTGCATCTGCGTCCGCACTCGACGAAGTCGCAAATCGATACGGATGAGAAGGGACGGACCACGGACAACGCCGAAATCGGGCCCCGCCGCTCCGGCCACAGCCCCACCTGGGCGCCCGGACCCGTGACGGCAGCCCCGTACGGCGTGGCGCGCGTCCATACCCCCAGGAAGGAGCGGGTCCGAGCACGGCGTCCAGACACGTCCGGCCCTGCGAGAGGCACAGCCCCACGCCCTTCGACCGGACGAAGCACCTCCGCACCACGGCTTCGTACCGGGATAGTTCAGGAAGGGACGGTTCCGGACCGCTTCGATATACGACCCGCCTCGTACCGGAACCGCGTGCCAAGGTCCGGGCCTCGGTTCGAACCCCGCGCCCAGGACCGCAAATGCATCCGCCCGGGACGACACGAGTGAGCGCCGGACCCGATCTCGATATACCCTCCGCCGCGACTCGATGACACCGCGTCAAAACAGGGCCAAGGCCCGATCTCGCGTGCGGCGTCGTCCGAGGATCACGGCCGGGGCGAGGACCCGGGCCGGACCGCCGCCGGCCTCATGGCCCATCCGTTCTTCTTCTCCCCTTCTCCCCCCGTTCTTCTCTGTCCCGCTTCTCTCCCGCCCCCAACAGACGGACCCGGCCAGGGCGTTCGCGCTTTTCCGCCGACCTCCCGGCCGGACCCCCTACGGCTGGGCCGGTGACCGGGGGCGGCCCGCGGGCCGGCGGATTCCGGGCGGCGGCCGGGTCCCGGCCCGGCATCGCCCCAACCCCCTCACCGGGCGTATTTCGCCTCTCCCCGAGGCCGGCGGTACCGATGGGGCCGGGAAAGGGCAATCGCGCGGATTAGCCGGCCCGGTGCGCTCCGGGAAAGAATCATTTCCCGCCGGGCCCCGGACGGTCCGGGCCTCCACCGCCGCGCCGGGCACGGCCCGCCCGGCCCCCTCGGCGTCCAGGCCGCGGCCCGCGCCGGCCCGAGCCGTGCGCCCCCCGGCCTCCACGCGCCTTGCGGCTCACGCCTGACGGGGCATCAGCTTCCGCGGGGGTGGCACTCGACGGCGTGCGGCGGTCCGTGCGGCCCCCTGCGCCTTGTGACCTGCGGCCCCCGGCTGCGGTACTCGTACAGCCCGCCGGGGCAGCCGGTGGGCGAGTGAAAGCTCGTGGAGAGGAACAGGCCCATGGCCCAACGACGAAGTCACCGCCGTTCCGCACCAACCAGCCGGGTCTCGCCCCTCTGCGCCGCCCTCACCGTGGGCAGCGTGGGACTCGTCCTGCCGTTCCTGGGCGCCGAAGTGGCCACCGCGGCCCCCTCGGACACCTGGGACAAGGTCGCCGAATGCGAGAGCGGCGGCGACTGGGACATCAACACCGGCAACGGCTACTACGGCGGTCTCCAGTTCTCCCAGCACACCTGGGAGGCGTTCGGCGGAGCCAAGTACGCCTCCCGGGCCGACCTCGCCACCCGGGCCCAGCAGATCGCCGTGGCCGAGGCGGTGCTGCGCCACCAGGGCCCCGGCGCCTGGCCGGTCTGCTCGGTCCGGGGGCGGCTGACCCGCGACAGCCGGCCCGCGGCCGGCACCGGCCGCGGCAGCTCCGGCCACTCCGGCCACTCCGCCGGGTCCCGCAAATCCACCGGCTCCCGCCACCACTCGGCCGCCCCGCGGCGGCACGCCACCGGCTCCGGCCCGTACCGGGTGAGGGCCGGGGACACGCTGTCCCGCATCGCGCTGCGCGAGTCCGTGAGTGGCGGCTGGAAGGCGCTCTACCGCGCCAACCGGCGCACTGTCGGCCCCGACCCGGACATGATCTTCCCCGGGCAGCGGCTCGCCTTCCCCTCCCGCTCCGGCCAGGCGCGCACGGCGGCGGCCCACGGAAAGCGGCCGCAGGCGAAGCAGCCGCGTCCGGCGTCGAACAGCCACCACAAGACCGGCAAGGCAGGGGCCACGGCGTCCGGCACCTCGGCCCACGGCGCCCGGCGGCCCGCCGCCCGGCGCGCCCATGTGGCCCCGGTCAGCGGGCCGCTCGGCACCTCCTACGGCGTCCGCGGACCGCGCTGGGCAGGCGGCCACCACACCGGGGTGGACTTCGTGGTGCCCCTCGGCACCGGGGTGCGCTCCGCCGCCCCGGGCGTCGTGGTGACCGCGGGCTGGGGCGGCTCCTACGGCTACGAGGTGGTGATCCGGCACCACGACGGCCTCTACACCCAGTACGCGCACCTGTCCTCGCTGGCGGTGCGCCCCGGACAGACGGTGGACACCGGCCGGCGGATCGGCCGCTCCGGAGCCACCGGCAACGCCACCGGACCGCACCTCCACTTCGAGGTGCGCACCGGTCCGCGCTACGGCTCGGACGTCGACCCCGTCGCCTATCTGCGCTCGCGCGGAGTCATCGTCTGACGACCGGCCGGACCGGCGATCGGGGAGGCCGCCCGGCGGAGGGGGCCGGGCGGCCCCTTCTTCTCGAGCTCGGTTCCCCTCCGGGGCGCTACAGCCCCTGTCGACGGTCGACCACGCGGCGGTAGCCGACCGCGTCGATCTGCGGCTCCGCCGCGTGGCGACCGCAGCCTCGGGGCCTGTGCGCGCTCTCCCTTTCACAGTGCACATCAGCGCCTCCGGCGCGGGCGGCGCGCCCTGGCTCACTCGCCGCCGCGCTTCGCCCCCATACCGACCGGCTCCTCAATACCAGATGGCGACCGGCAGCCCGTCGCGCGTCGTCTCGGGCGGGTCGGGCAGGCTCACCGCGGTGCCGAGGGCGATCCGGTGGGCGCTCCAGGCCGCCGCCGCGGCGTCCATAACGTCGTCCGGCGGGACCCGGCCCGCCGGGCCGAGCTCCTCGGGCAGGGCGATGTCCTGCCCGAGGAGCAGCCGCCGCCGCTGGACCTGGCCGTTCCAGCTCTTCTTGGACCAGGCGACCGGGCGGCCGCCGTTCATGGCCGCGAAGGAGACCTCCGGATGCACCTCGTACAGGCGCCGGTCGCCGCCCTCGCGGCAGGCGTTGGCCTCCCGCAGCTTCACCGCCAGGCCCCAGGACTGGCGGGGCAGCCCCGAGCCGGTGAGGTGGCGGCAGCGCTCGTTCGCCGCGTCGTAGCCGGACTCCTCCCATACCACGCGCGGCGGCACCGGGAACACCCGCGCGCGGTGCGGGGCCACCTGACGTATGGCCAGCTCCTCCGCGCGGCGCCACCCGGTCTCCAGCAGCCCCAGCGGCATGTCGACCGCCACCACGGCCGCCGCCGGCACCCGTGCCAGCAGCGCGGCGAGCGCCGCGTCCCGGTCGGCGCCCGCGAACCGGCCCTCGCGCAGGGTCACCGCCACCCAGCCACCCGGACAGGCGTCCACCCCCACGGCGTCCGTGGCCGCGGCCCGCGGGCCCGCGTCTTCGGCGGCGGGAGAGGGGCGGGGAGAAGCGCTTGGGGAACCCATGGGCCGTATCCGACCACGCGTCCCGGCCGCGCCGCGAGAGCGCACCTCCGTGGGCGCGCCAGGACGGGAGGGGACCGCGCCCCCGTAATTCGCTGGCCGCCCGCCGCGTACGCCCGCCACCCTGGTGGCCATGCAAGAACCGCGACATCGCATCCGCGCGCTCCACACGAGGTCCACGGTCACCGTCTACCAGGCGTACGCTCCGCACCTCGGCCTGCCCGCGGCGCGCGACGGCCGCTTCCCGGCGGCCTGGAAGCGCGACCGGATGACCTGGATCAAGCCGTCGTTCCTGTGGATGATGTACCGCTGCGGCTGGGGCGCCAAGGAGGGCCAGGAGACCGTCCTGGCCGTCGAGATCACCCGTGCGGGATTCGAGTGGGCGCTGGGCCGGTCGTGCCTGTCCCACTACGAACCCGGGCTCCACCCCGACCGGGCCGCCTGGCAGCGCGCGCTGAAGGCCGCCCCCGCGCGCGTCCAGTGGGACCCGGAGCGCGATCCGCGGCTGCGGCCGCTGCCGTACCGCTCGCTTCAGCTGGGCCTGTCGGGCGAGGCGGCGCGCCGGTACGCGGACGAGTGGACGGTCTCGATCACCGATGTGACCGCGCTGGCTCACGAGATCCACGCGCTGGTGCGCCGGGACGAGTTGGACGCGGCCGCGAAGCTGCTGCCCGAGGAGCGCCCGTACCCGGCCGGGGACGAACTGCTGGGCCATCTGCGCGAGCCCGTGGCCTCCTGAGCGGTGTTCCGTTCGGTGCCGGGGGCCACGGGCGCGGCCCGGGGCGCGGCGCCGACGCGCCACGCCCCGGGCCCTCACGCCGGTCTGGCTATTCAGCCGCTCCTTCCAGGGATTCCCGCGCCCACAGACGCCGCATCTCCGGGCAGCTCTCCAGCAGTTCGTCCAGCGTCCCCCGCCCGGCCACCCGGCCCCGGTCCAGGACGACGACCTGGTCGGCGCGGGCCAGTACGGCCGGCCGGTGGGAGACGACCAGCAGCGTGGCGAGGCCGGTGATCCGCTCCCACAGCAGCTGTTCGGTCTCCATGTCCAGCGCCGAGGACAGGTCGTCCACGACGAGCAGGTCGGGTGAGCGGACCAGGGCCCGGGCGACGGTCACCCGCTGGGCCTGGCCGCCGGACAGCCGTACGCCCCGGGGGCCGACCAGGGTGTCCAGACCCTCGGGCAGCGCGGCCAGGTCGCGGTCGAACGCCGCGGCGGCCACCGCCTGCTCGATGCGGCCGGGATCCCGGCCGAGCAACAGGTTCTCCCGCAGCGTGGCGGAGAACAGCCGCGGCACCTGGCCGACGTACGCGGCCCGGCCGGGCACCAGGAAGGCGCCGGGGTCGGCGACCGGCCCGCCGTTCCAGCGGATCGTGCCGGCCACCGGCGGTTCCAGTCCGAGGAGGGTGCGCAGCAGCGTCGTCTTGCCCGAACCCACCGCCCCGGTGATCACGGTGAGGGTGCCCCGTTCGATCTCCAGGTCCACCCCGTGCAGGCCGTGGCGGGCGGCCAGCCCCCGCGCCTGGAGTGTCTCCAGCGGATCGTCGTGGGCCGCCGCGGCCGCGACGGGGTAGTCCTGGTGGAACCAGACGCCGGAGTCGTGGGACAGGCTGTTGTCCGGGCCGGTCATCCGGGTGAGCCGCTCGGTGGAGACCGCGGACTGGGGCATCCGGGCGAGGATCGACCCGACGGTCCGCGGCAGCGCGGTGAGCCAGCCGATGTAGGTGGTGAACAGCGCCAGGTCGCCCGCGGTGAACTCGCCGCGGCGCATGGCCGGGGCGGCCAGCAGCAGCACCAGGCCGACGCTGATCTCGACGCTCGCGCCGGTCGCGGTGGTCAGCAGGTCGGTGGCGAGCCGGTCCTTGACCGCCGCGTCGCGGCGCAGCCGGTTGTGCGCCCGCAGACGGTCCAGCGCCGCCTTCTCGGCCCCGGCGGTCTTGATCGCGAGCACTCCGGTGAAGACCTCGCCGAGGTGGCCGGTGACGGCCGCGCCGCGCACGGCGGCCTCCCGGTGCAGCCGTCCGGTCACGCGGTTCAGCAGCCGGCTCGCCACCCCGATCGCGAGCGTGGGCACGATCAGGGCCAGCGTGGCGGCCGGGTGGATGGACACCATGATGGCCAGCGCGGCGGTGCTGAACAGCACGGCTCCGGCCAGCGGCACCGACTCGTCCACGAACTCCACCACTTCGGCGCCGTCGTCACGCAGCCGGGAGAGCGCCTCCCCGGACGAGTGCGGCACCCGCCCCTTCCCACTCAGGATCGAGCGCAGCACATTGCCCCGCAGCAGGGCGGCCGCCGCGCTCCACCAGTAGTCGCCGTACGTCCAGGCGATGGCGATGGTCAGGCCGCGGACCAGCTCCACCCCCACGAAGGCCGCGCACAGCATCAGCGGCACCCTGCCGAGGGTGAGGTGGTCGAACATCCGCTGGAGGATCAGCCCGCCGACCAGCGGCAGGACGCTGGCCGGCATCCACAGGAGGCCACCGATGAGGAAGCGGCGCAGATCGAACCGGACCAGGGTGGCGGTCACCGCCGCGAGGGGGCTCATCGGCGCACCCCCGCGAGCATCCGCGCGAACCGGCCGGCGGGGTCGGCGAGAAGCTCCTCCCGGGTGCCGTGCTCGACGACCTTTCCGTCGGACAGGACGGCGATCCGGTCCACGCGGGACAGCGATTCGAGCCGGTGTGCGATGAGCACCCCGGTCCGGCCGGTCAGCAGCCGGGCCGTGCTGTCGCCGATGTGGCGCTCGGTGGCCGGATCGAGCCGGCTGGACACCTCGTCGAGCACCACGAGCCCGGGGTCCGCCAGCAGGGCCCGGGCGAACGCCAGCAGTTGGGCCTGGCCCGCGGAGATCTTGCCGAGTGGGGCGTCGAGGTCCCAGGCGGGGAGCCCTACTTCGGCCAGGACGGCCCGCAGCCGCTCGTCGTCGTGGCCGGGGCGGAACAGGGTGAGGTTGTCCCGGACATCGGCGGCGAACAGCTGCACGTCCTGGGTGACCACGGCGATCCGGTCGCGGAGCGAGGCGGGGTCCACCTCGCGCAGATCCAGGCCGCCGACCCGGACGGCGCCCGCCGTCGGGTCGTACAGCCGGGCCACCAGGCGGGCGATAGTGGTCTTGCCGCTGCCGCTGCGGCCGACCAGGCCGAGCGTCTCGCCCGGGGCGAGGGCGAGGCTGATGTCGCGCAGCACCGGCCCGCCGTCTTCGCCGCCGTAGGAGAAGCCGACACCGTCCAGCTCCAGACGCAGCGGTCCGGTGGCGGGCAGCTCCTCGGCGGTGGCCGGGACGGTCAGCGTGCGGCGCTCGGCCAGCAGCTCGCCGATGCGGGCCACTCCGGCGAGGGCGGTCTGGTAGTGGCGCAGCTGGTCGATCAGCCGCTCGAACGGTGTGCGGACCATGAGGGTGTACTGGAACAGCAGTACCGCGGTGCCGATGCTGAGGGCGCCCGACAGGCCGGCCATGAGCGCGGTGCCGGCCGCGAACGCCACGCTGGTGGCGGCCAGGACGACACTGCCCACCGCGCTGGCGCGCCGTCCGACGCGCCACAGGTGAGCGCAGGCCTGGTGGAAGCGGCGGACGGTGTGCTCGCCCGCCCCGTTGGCACGCAGGTCCTCGGCTCCGGCCAGCCGCTCCTCCAGGAAGCCGAAGAGCGTGGCGTCGGCCGCCCGGGCACGGGTGGCGGAGGGCACGGCCAGGCGCTGCGCGTGGACCATGCCGAGGCCGATCAGCGCGCAGTAGACCAGCAGGGCGAGGCCGATGCGCGGGTCGACCACGGCCACCACCGCGATCACCCCGCACAGCAGCAGCACCCCGGCCACGACGTCCAGCAGGAACGCCACGACGAAGTCGGCGATAGCGGACACATCGCCGTCCACCCGCTCGATCAGCTCGCCGGGGGTGTGTTCGCCGTGGAAGGCGAGGTCCAGGCCGAGGGTGTGCTCGGCCAGGTGTTCGCGCAGCCGGTTGGTGCCGTCCCAGGCTGCCTTGCCGGCCAGCCAGGCGGTGACGGTACGGGCGCCCTGCCCGGCGACGGCCAGGACGAGGTAGGCCAGCGCGATGAGGGTGAGCCGGCGGGCGTCCTCGCCGGCGTTGGCGCCGTCGACGAGCCGACGGGTGAACTGGGGTGCCGCCAGCGGCAGGGCGGTGGCGGCGGTGATGGTGAGGGCCAGGAGTGCGGCGGCGCCGCGGCCCGGCAGGAGGAAGCGGAGGACGTGCCTACCGGAGGTCGTCCTCCTTGCGGCGGGCAGGGTCGATGAGGTCGACAAACGTCATGTCCTTTGCGCGGATGGCAGGGGTGGGGTGGATGGACATGAACGTGTTCCTCATTGCGCCTCCTCGGTCGGCGGGGGTGCCGCGGTGAGTAGAGCAGGGGGCTCGGCTGCCGGACAACCGAATTTCACCGGGCCCCATCAGGCTTCCGGGGCTGTGCCGCGCGGGGCCGCATGATGAGCGCGGCGACATGGTAAGTGCACGGCACGCTCGCGGGGTTGGCGTAGGCGTGGGTGACGTCGGCGGCGAAGTACACCGAGTCCCCCGCGCCGAGCTCCACCGTCCTGTCCGCGAGGGTCAGCCGCAGGGTCCCCGACTCCACGGCCACGAACTCATGGGAGCCCGGGGCGTACGCGGGGAAGCGGCCCGCGTCGCAGCCGGGCGGCAGGGTGGTGCGGATCCACTCGAAGTTCACGCCGGGCACCACGGGGGTGAGGACGGTCCGCCGCCACCCTCCCGGCTCCTCGACGGTGTCCTGGTCGACCGCTCTGCGCACGATGACGCGGCTGTCCTCGGGCTGGGCGACGAGCTCGGCGAGCGGCACGCCGAGCCCGTCGGCGATGCGGGCGAGGACGAGAACCGTGGGCGCCTTCTGGCCGCGTTCGACCGAGGAGAGCATGCTCACGCTCACCTCGGCCGCGCCCGCCAACTGCTGAAGGGTCAGGCCGCGTTCATGGCGCAGTCCCTGCACACGGGTGCCCAGGGTCAGGAGATCCAGCATTCCTCTATAATAACAACAACTTCCTCTATAGCGAAAAGAGCAGCACGATCATGACGCCCCCGGGAGCGACCATCCGGCCGGCGGTCCACGCCGACCTGAAGGCCGTGGCCGACATCTACGCCCACTACGTCCTGCACACCGTGACCACCTTCGACGAGACCCCCCGCTCCACCGCCGAATGGGAGCGGCGCCTCGACGAGCTCAGCGGCAGCGGCCTGCCCTTCCTGGTGGCCGAACTGTCCGGCGCCGTGGCCGGGTTCGCGTACGCCGGGCCGTGGCGGCCCAAGCCCGCCTACCAGTACACGGTGGAGGACACGGTCTACCTCGCCCCCGACGCCACCGGCCGGGGGCTGGGCACCGCCCTGCTCGGCCCCCTGATCGCCGAGACCGCCCGGGCCGGACGGCGGCAGATGATCGCGGTCATCGCGGACACCGGCAGCGACGCCTCGGCCGCCCTGCACCGCCGCTTCGGCTTCACCGACGCCGGCCGGCTGACGGCCGTGGGCCGCAAGCACGACCGCTGGATCGACACGCTGCTCATGCAACGGGCCCTTTGACGCCAGGCCCTGGCCTCCAGCCGGCCACGGGCCGGGACGGCCGTCCCCTCAGGCCTCCTCCCGGGAGCCGCCGCGCCGGGCGGTGTCGCGGCGCGGCCGGACGGGCGCGTCCTCGTCGCTGAACAGCTCGGGGTGGCGGGCCCGGATCTTCTCCACGTCGCTGAAGACCAGCCGCAGATGCGAGCGCAGCGCGTCGTCGGCCCGGTCCAGATCGCCCGCCTCCAACAGGTCGACGACCGCGCGGTGCTGGCCGACCAGCAGGGTCATCTGCTGGGTCAGCGCATGTGACAGCCGCCGCGCCCGGTCGAGCTGGGCCTTCGCCTCGCTGACCACCCGCCACGCGGAGCCGTGTCCGCTGACAGCCATCAGCCGGGCGTGGAACTGCTCGTCCAGCTGGAAGAAGCCCTCCCTGTCGGTCCGCCGGTCGGCCTCCTCCTGGGCGGCGAGCAGCGCCCTGAGGTCGGCGATGTCGCGCTCGGTGGCCTTGCCCACGGCGTCCCGCAGGGCCGCGCACTCCAGCGCCTCCCGGACGAACTGGGCCGAGGCGACATCGCGCTCGCGGATCCGCGAGACGAACGTCCCCATCTGCGGGTAGATGTCGACGAGCCCCTCGTCGGCGAGCAGGATCAGGCTCTCGCGCACGGGCGTGCGGCTGACGCCGAGCTCGGCCGCCAGATCGTTCTCGGAGACGGCCGCCCCGGGCGCCAGCTCCAGGCTCACAATGCGCGAGCGCAGTACCTCATGGACCAGTTGCCGGGTGTTGCGCCCCCGGGAACGTGCCGTGTGAAGCCCTTCCACCGGTGCCATCGAGCCCCTTCCCATCCCTTGACCCACTCGACTGCAATACTTGTATGGTAGTCGACCAGCGCCCTCCTCACCACGGCATCCCGCTTTCTCCTCCCCCTCTAGGAGCAGCACATGGCCACCATCACCGAGGCGACGGTCATCGTCACCTCGCCCGGCCGCAACTTCGTGACGCTGAAGATCACCACGTCCGACGGCGTCACCGGACTGGGTGACGCCACCCTGAACGGCCGCGAGCTCTCGGTCGCCTCCTATCTGCGCGACCACCTCGTACCGCTGCTGATCGGCCGGGACCCCGCCCGGATCGAGGACATGTGGCAGTACCTCTACAAGGGCGCGTACTGGCGCCGCGGCCCGGTGACCATGACCGCCATCGCGGCCGTCGACACCGCGCTGTGGGACATCAAGGGCAAGGTCGCGGGCATGCCCCTGTACGACCTGCTGGGCGGCCGGGCCCGCGACGGGGCCATGGTCTACGGCCACGCCAGCGGCGGGGACATCCCCGAACTCCTCGACGACGTCGCCCGCTTCCGGGACCTGGGCTACCGCGCGATCCGCGCCCAGGCCGCCGTCCCCGGCTCGCCCGGCAGCTACGGGGTGCGCAAGGGCGTGGTCTACGAGCCCGCCGCCGCCTCCCTCCCCGACGAACAGACCTGGTCCACCGAGGACTACCTGGACTTCGCGCCCCGCCTGCTCACCGCGGTCCGCGAGCGGTACGGCTTCGACTTCCACCTGCTGCACGACGTCCACCACCGGCTGACCCCCACCGAGGCCGGCCGGCTCGGCCACCGGCTGGAGGAGCTGCGGCTGTTCTGGATGGAGGACCCCACCCCCGCCGAACTCCAGGAGTCCTTCCGCCAGATCCGCCAGGCCACCACCACCCCCATCGCCGTCGGCGAGGTCTTCAACTCCATCTGGGACTGCCAGCAGCTCATCACCGAGCGGCTCATCGACTACATCCGCGCCACCGTCGTCCACGCCGGCGGCATCACCCACCTGCGGCGGATCTTCCACCTCGCCGAGCTGTACCAGGTGCGCACCGGCTCCCACGGGGCCACCGACCTGTCCCCGGTGTCCCTGTCCGCCAACGTCCACCTGGACGTCACCGTCCCCAACTTCGGCATCCAGGAGTACATGGGCCACGACCCGCTCGCCCACGAGGTCTTCCGCCCCACCTACGAGCTGCGCGACGGCGCCCTGTACCCCTCGGACGCCCCCGGCCTCGGCGTCGAACTCGACGAGGAAGCGGCCGCCCGCTTCCCCTACGACCCCAAATACCTGCCGGTCAACCGCCGCACCGACGGATCGGTGCACGACTGGTGAGCGCCACACCCCGCCACCAGGCCACCCCCGCCCCCGCCGGGGGACGGCTGTCCGCCGCCACCCTGCGCGCCGTCCCCGCCGGGAGCCGGCCCGCGACCGACCGCGGCGCGCTGCGGCCGCGCATCGTCCACCTGGGCATCGGCGCCTTCCACCGGGCCCACCAGGCCGTCTGCACCGAGCTCGCCGAGGTGTCCGCGGCCGGCGGGTGGGGGATCGCCGGTGTCACCCAGCGCAGCAGGGCCGTCGTGGACGCCCTGCGCCCCCAGGACGGGCTGTACTCGCTCACCGAGCGCCACCCCGACGGGCCGGTCACCCGGGTGATCGGCACGGTGACCGAGGTGCTGCACGCGGCCGACGACGGCGCCCGCCTGACCGAGCTGCTCGCCTCCCCCGACGTCACCGTCGTCACCCTCACCGTGACCGAGAAGGGCTACCGCCGGGACCCCGCGACCGGCGGCCTCGACCCGGCCGACCCGCTGATACGAGGCGATCTCGCGGGCGCGACCGCCCCCGCGAGCGCCGTCGGACAACTGGCGTACGGCCTGCGCGCCCGGCTGCGCTCCGGCGGCGCGCCCCTGTCGGTGGTCTCCTGCGACAACATGGCCGGCAACGGCGCGGTCCTGCGCCGCCTGGTACGGGAGTTCCTCGCCGCCACCGGATGGGCGGAGCGCGAGCGCCTGCTGGAGTGGACGGCCGCCTCGGTCGCCTTCCCCTCCACCGTCGTCGACCGCATCGTCCCCGCCACCACCGAGGGCGATCTGCGGACCGCCGCCCGCGCACTGACCCTGCGCGACGAGGGCGCGGTGACCGCGGAACCCTTCACCCAGTGGGTGCTCGAGGACGCCTTCGCCGCCGACCGGCCGCGGTGGGAGGCCGGGGGCGCCCGCTTCGTCGCCGACGTCGCCCCGTACCAGCTCACCAAGCTCCGGCTGCTCAACGGCTCGCACTCGCTCCTCGCCTATCTGGGCCTGGCGGCCGGCTGCGGGACCGTGGCCGACGCCATGGCCACCGAATGGGGCGAGGACGCCGTCCGCGCCTTCTGCGCCGAGGCCGCCGCGAGCCTGCCCCCGGCCGACGGCCTGGACATCCCCGGCTACGTCGACAGCCTCGTACGCCGCTTCGCCAACCCCGCGATGCACCACCGGATCCGGCAGATCGCCGCCGACGGATCGCTGAAGATCCCCGAGCGCTGGCTGGCCCCGCTGCGCGAACTGCGCGCCACCGGCCACGACACCCCCCACCTCACCGCCGCGCTCGCCGCCTGGGCCCGCGCCACCCGGGACACCCCCGCCGAGGACCCGGCCGCCGACGAGCTGCGCCGCGCCTGGGAGCGGCCGGGCCCGGACGCCGTGCGCACCCTGCTGCTCCTGCTGGGCGCCGAGGATCTCGCGGAGGACACCGCCCTGGTCAAGGCGGTGGACCGGGAACTGCGCTCCCCCACCACCCCGGTCGCCCCTCGCCGTCACTGAGCGCGCCGATCCACGGCCCGGGCCCCGGGGCGGGCCCGGGAGCGCGCCCCGTCACAATGGGGCCATGTCCCGACGCGCACGACGCCCGCAGCCGCCCCGCCCGGCGCCCTGCCCCTGCGGGCTGCCCGCCGCCTACGACGACTGCTGCGGCAGACTGCACCGCGGCCAGGCCCGGGCGGCCACCCCCGAACAGCTGATGCGCTCCCGCTACAGCGCATTCGTCCGCCAGGACGAGGCGTATCTGCTGCGCAGCTGGCACCCCGACACCAGGCCGCCGCGCGTCGACTTCGACCCCGCGCTGCGCTGGCGCGGCCTCGACGTCCTCGCCACCACCGAGGGCAGCGCCTTCCACACCACCGGCACCGTCGAGTTCCGCGCCCGCTACACCGAGCGCGGGCACGCCGGTGAACTCCACGAGAACAGCCGCTTCGTGCGCCACGACGGCGAGTGGGTCTACGTCGACGGCGACGTCGACGCCTGAGCGGCCCCCGCGAACCCTCGGCGCCCGCGAACCTCGAACGCCCGCAGCGGGTGCTGCCTCTCCCGGGGGATAAATCCCGCTCCAGGCTGCGAAGTTTCCCAGGATGTTGCCGAGGACTTCTGGCGCAAGGTCAACTCCCCCCGGGATGCTGGGGCGCTGTGCGTGTGAACCACGCGAAGCCGAGGGTTCCCTGGAGTTGCCGTGCCACCTCTCACTCTCGCCAGACCCGTGGCGGCCCTGGCCGCGGTGTCCGCCCTGTTGCTCGGCGCCGCCGGTCAGGCCGCCGCCGACAGCACCCCCTCCCCCGCCCCCGAGCCGCTGCCCCGCTCCTCCGCCGAGATGCTGCGGCCCGTCGCGCCGCCGGCCGCCAGCGGGCACGGCGACGCTTCGGAGCGGTCCGTCGTCGACGGCGACGGGATCGAGACCGCCCGCAGCTCGCGGCCGGTCGCCCCCGGGGTGAAGCTGACCTCGTACGACCGGCTGGAGTCCGACAAGTGGCTGCGGGTCGACTCGCTGTCGGTCGACCTGGGAGGCAGCGCAAAGGTCGACTATCTCCACCCGGACAAGGTCGCCGCCCGCGAGCCCGTCTCCGAGCTCGCCGCCGAACACGACCCGGGGCCGGGGCGCCGCACGGTCGCCGCCATCAACGGCGACTTCTTCGACATCAACCAGACCGGCGCGCCCGAGGGCAACGGCATCAGCGGCGGCCGGGTGGTCAGCTCGGCCTCCTCCGGTGCGGCCGGGAGCCGCGCGGTCGGCGTCGGGCCCGGTGACGCGGGCCGGGTCCTTCAGCTGTACTTCGACGGCACGCTCACCCTCCCCGACGGCCCGCACCCGCTCGCCGCGCTCAACTCCGCCAATGTGCCGGCCCAGGGCATCGGCGCGTACACCGCCCAGTGGGGCGAGGCTGACCGCGCCCAAACGGTCGACGGGGCCGGCACCAAGCGCACCGCCGAAGTCGCCGTCGTGGACGGCAAGGTCGCCTCCGTGACCACCGCGCCCGGCAAGGGCGCCATACCCGCCGGCACCACCCTGCTGATCGGCCGCGACGCCGGGGCCGACGCGCTGACCGGCCTCGCCGTCGGCGACCCGGTCTCCTGGGAGTACCGCCCGCGCCCCGACAGCGGCGAGGTCCCGGACACGGCCGTCAGCGGCCGGGAGTTGCTCGTCGTGGACGGCGAGGCGGTCGGCCACGACGGCGAGGGCAACAACACCGCCGCCCCGCGCACCGCGGTCGGCTTCTCCCGTGACGGCCGTACGATGCAGGTCCTCACCGTGGACGGGCGGCAGGCCGACAGCGGCGGCGTCACGCTCACCGAACTCGGCGTGATGATGAAGGACGCGGGCTCCTACAGCGCCCTCAACCTCGACGGCGGCGGCTCCTCCACGCTGGTCGCCCGCGCGCCCGGCAGCGATACGGCGCGGGTGGAGAACAGCCCGTCCGACGGCAGCGAGCGCACCGTCCCCAACGGCCTGGCCTTCACCGCCCCCGACGGCAGCGGCCGGCTCAAGGGCTTCTGGGTGGAGACCGCGGCCGCCGCCGGAGCCGCCCCCACCGTCGACCCCGTCAAGGGCGGCCACCCCGAGCGCGTCTTCCCGGGGCTGACCAGGCGGCTGACCGCCGCCGGATACGACGAGACGTACGGCCCCGCCGAGGGCGCCGCGACCTGGCACTCGGCCGACCCCCGCATCGGGCGGGTGAGCGCCGACGGCACCTTCACCGCCCGGCACAGCGGCGATGCAAAGGTCTCGGCCCGCCATGGAGCCGCGCGGGGCGACATCCAACTGAGCGTGCTCGACGACCTGGACCGGATCCAGCCCACCGCCCGGCTGATCGGTCTCAAGGACACCGAGGCCACCGGCCGCTTCGGGGTGGTGGGCCTGGACGCGCACGGCACGAGCGCGCCCGTCGAACCGTCCGACGTCCGGCTCGACTACGACCACGACCTCTTCGACATCACCCCGGACCAGCGCTCGGGCGACTTCACCGTCAAGGCCCACGGCGGACAGGGCTCGGGACAGATCAAGGTCACCGTGGCGGGCACCACCACCCGGCTCGCGGTCACCGTGGGGCTGACCGAGCAGCAGGAGGCCGCCTTCGACGACGCGGGCGACTGGAAGTTCAGCCAGGCCCGCGCCTCCGGCTCGCTCGCGGCCACGCCCGACGGCCACACCGGCACCGGGCTTGAGCTGACCTACGACTTCAGCCAGTCCACCGCCACCCGCGCCGCATACGTCAGCCCGCCGCAGCAGATCGACGTGGCGGGCCAGCCGCAGTCGTTCGGCCTGTGGATCAAGGGTGACGGCAAGGGCGCGTGGCCCACGCTCCACCTCAAGGACGCGGCGGGCTCCGACCAGTTGCTGCGCGGCCCGTACGTCACCTGGACCGGCTGGCGACATGTCGACTTCGCTGTCCCGGCCGGGGTCTCGTATCCGCTGAAGGTCAACCGCTTCTACCTCGCCGAGACCGGCGCCACCCGCCAGTACACCGGCCGCATCACCATCGACGACCTCACCGCGCAGGTCCCGCCCGCCGTGGACCTGCCGACCCAGACGGCCTATCCGGACCCGCTGATCACCACCGCCGCGCGCGCCGAGGGCCGGGACTGGCGGTTCGCGGTGATGTCGGACGCCCAGTTCGTGGCCCGCGACCCGGACAGCGCGATCGTCACCCAGGCCCGCCGTACCCTGCGGGAGATCAAGGCGGCGCGCCCCGACTTCCTGGTCATCGACGGCGACCTGGTCGACGAGGGCTCCCCCGCCGACCTCGCCTTCGCCCGCAAGGTCCTCACCGAGGAGCTCGGCGACGCCGTGCCCTGGACTTACGTGCCGGGCAACCACGAGGTGATGGGTGGGAAGATCGACAACTTCGAGGCCGAATTCGGCCCCGCGCACCGCGTCTTCGACCACCGCGGCACCCGCTTCATCACCCTGGACACCTCCAGCCTCAACCTGCGCGGCGGCGGCTTCGACCAGATCCGGGAGTTGCGCGCCCAGCTCGACGCGGCCGCGAAGGACCCGGCGGTCGGCTCGGTGATGGTGATCGAGCATGTGCCCCCGCGCGACCCCACCCCGCAGCAGGGCAGCCAGCTCGGCGACCGCAAGGAGGCCGCGCTGCTGGAGGGCTGGCTCGCCCGGTTCCGCCGTACGAGCGGCAAGGGCGCGGCGTTCATCGGCGGCCACGTGGGCACCTTCCACGCCTCGCGGGTCGACGGCGTGCCGTACCTGATCAACGGCAACTCGGGCAAGAACCCGGCCACCCCGCCCGACCAGGGCGGCTTCACCGGCTGGTCGATGGTCGGCGTCGACCGGGTCTCCAAGCACGAGCAGGCCGAGGCCCGGCAGGCGCCGTGGGCCGGCGGGCCCGACTGGGTGTCGGTCCAGACCCGGCCACACGTCGAAGGCAATGACGGGCTGACGGTGACCGCCCCGGCCGAACTGCCCGCCGGGCAGGGCGCCGAGGTCACCGCGACCGTGCTCCAGGGCGAGGGCGCCACCCTCCGCCGGGTGCCGGTCCGCTTCCCGATGAGCGCGGACTGGACCGGCTCGCCGAACCTCTTCATCGGCGACCCGGACGACGCCCGCCACCGCCCGCGCTACGTCGCCGCGTACGACCCGGCCACGGGCCGGCTCACCGCGCTGCGCCCGGGGTCCGTCACCCTCGCGGTGACGGTGAACGGCGTGACGGCGAAGGCGAGCCTCGGCATCACGGCCCGCGCCACCGGAGGATCCGCCACGGCGGCATGACCGGCCGGCGGGCCGAGGGGCCGCGGACGGCTGCCCGAACGGGCAGCCGTCCGCGGCCCCTCCCCGCCGAGTGCCGGACCTGAACAGCCCTGATCGTCACGGGGGATTGCGCGGGGAGGGTGCTTGCGCCGGACGCTCGTCGGCTGCCGGACGGAGAGGTACCTGAACGCTGTCGCGGCGGCCCGCGCGCCTGGGTTGGCCCAGGACGACTCCGGCCAGGACCAGGACCAGTCCGCACAGTTGCTGAACGGTCAGTGCGTCTCCGGCGACACATGTGCCGAGCAGGACGCCGGTGACGGGGTTGAGCAGTCCGATCAGTCCGACGGTCCCAGCCGGCAGATGCCGCAGTCCGGTGAACCAGGCGGCGAAGGCCAGCGCGGTGGCGACCAGGGTGACGTAGCCGAACGCGAGGAGCGTCGGCGTCGAGAGCGCGGGCGGAGGGCCTTCCACGGCGGCGGCGACCGGGAGCAGAAACAGACCTCCGGCGGTGAGCTGCCAGGCGGTCGAGGCGAGCACATCGGTATCGGCGCTCCACCGTTTGGCCAGGATGTGCCCGAAGGACGACACCAGCATGGCCGCGGTCGAGGCGAGGACCCCCGGCAGGCTCACCCCTTCCGTCCCCGTGAGCAGCATGAGGCAGACCCCGGCGAGTCCGATCGCGGCGCAGGCCAGGTGGGCGGTCCGGGGCCGTTCGGACACCAGGGGCCAGGCTATGAGCATCATCGTCAGCGGGGACACCGCCATGACGGTCGAGGCGACGCTTGTCGGAAGCAGTTGGGAGGCGGCGTAGACGAGGACGAAGAACACGCTCATGTTGAGCAGCCCGAGCACCGCGGACCGCCACCACCACGCGCCACGCGGCCGCTGTCTGCGCAGGGCGAGCAGGACCAGGCCGGCGGGCAGCGCCCGCAGGGCGGCCCCGTAGAGCGGGCGGTCGGCCGGCAGGAACTCGTGTGTGACGAAGTAGTTGGTTCCCCAGGCCACCGGCGCGACTGCGGTCAGCGCCACCCAGCGCATATTAGCTTCCATGGAAGCTAATATAACTTCCCGGGAAGCTACCATGAGGTGCATGGAACACGGTGAACCGATGGACCGCGTGGCCCGCATCCAGGCGGACTGGCGCCGCGAGCGCCCCGACGTCGACATCACCCCGCAAGGAGTGATCGGACGGCTGCACCGCCTGGCCGACCGGCTCACCGAGGAACTCTGCCTCGTCTACGGCCGCTACGGCCTCAGCGAGGGAGAGTTCGACGTCCTGTGCGCGCTGCGCCGCGCCGGGGACCCCTACGAGCGGGCACCCGGTGAGCTCGCCGCGCACACCATGGTGACCACCGGCGCGATGACGAAGAGAATCGACCGCCTGGAGCGAGCCGGACTCGTCACCCGCCGCCGTTCCGACGACGACCAGCGCGGCCGGATCGTCGCCCTCACCAAACCCGGACGTGAACTGATCGACCGAGCGTTCACCGACCACATGCGCAACGAACGCCACCTGCTGGATCTACTGACGCCCACCGAGGCCGAGTCACTCGAAACGCTGCTCACGACCTGGCTCTCCCGCATGGAGCATCCGCGTCCTTCCCGCGGCGAGTGACGCTCGCGGCTCAGCCCGTCGACCAGACGCGGCGCAGCTGTTCGAAGCGGGTGGGCAGCGGGGGGCGGCGGGCGGCGTAGGTGGCGTTGGTGCGGTGGACGAAGCGGCGCCAGGAGAGCACCAGGCCCTGGCGGGTGATGGGCAGCCCGGCGGCGACGGTGACCCCGTTGTCGTGGGTGTGGTGCACCGTCAGCAGCAGCGCTCTCGGCACCGTCCCCTCCAGCTCGGCGCACAGTTCCTGACGCACCCGCAGCCATCGCCGCACCACGATGACCGTGCCCGGATCCAGCCCGTGCCGGCGCGGGACGCGGTGCTTGCCGTGTTCGATGGTCACCCAGCCCGCGTCCAGGTCCAGCGCGTCGGTGGTGCAGCGCAGCAGGTCCCCGTACCGGGCGCCGGTGGCCCGGGCCAGCCCGACCACCACGGCCAGCCGCACCGTCTCCGGCCGCGTGCCCTGCTCCAGCGCCTGCACCGACAGCAGCCGCCACACCCACTCCGCCTCTGCGGCCGACACCACCGGCCGCGGATACCGGTCGCTCGCCGTTTCCCCCGCCATCCATGCCCGCCTCTCCAGACCCGGCCAGGGCCGCTTGGCACACTATTTCTTACACCGTACTTCCCACCAGGGACAGCGGATATGCGCCACGACGCGCCGCGTCCGGCGCGGCAGCGCGGTACGGTCGCCGGGTGCGGTTGCTGCTGATGTCCGACACCCATGTCCCCCGGCGCGCCAAGCGGCTCCCGGAGGAGCTGCTGGCCCAGGTGGCGCGGGCCGACGTCGTGATCCACGCCGGGGACTGGGTCGACACCGCCACCCTCGACCTGCTCCAGGCGCGCTCCAGGCGGCTGATCGGGGTGTACGGCAACAACGACGGCCCGCCGCTGCGGGCGCGGCTGCCGGAGGTGGCGTACGCGGAGCTGGGCGGGGTGCGGATCGGGGTCGTGCACGAGACCGGGCCGGCGCGGGGACGGGCAGCCCGTTGCGCCGCGCGCTTCCCCGACGTCGACGTGCTGGTGTTCGGCCACAGCCACATCCCGTGGGACTCGGTGGCCGAGGACCGGCTGCGGCTGCTCAACCCCGGCTCCCCCACCGACCGGCGCCGGCAGCCCCACTGCACCTATATGACGGCCGAGGTGTCGGCGGGGCGGCTGACCGGTGTGGAGCTCCATCGGCTGCCGGCCCACCCATGACGTCCGGACCCGCCGCCGCTCAGCCGACGTGGACGTGAGGGCGCCGGGCGCGGTCCGGCTCTGCCTCGCGGAGCACCTCGCGGGTGACGGGCGCGACCTCCCCGTGTCCGAAGAGGAAGAACCGCAGGAAGTTGGCGATGGGGTTGCCCTCGGTCCACTCGAAGTAGATGTGCGGCCGCTGGCCCGTCACATCCCGTACGTGCAGCAGCATCCCGGCCAGCGCGTTGGCGACGGAGGAGCTGACCAGCGTCAGCACGCGGTAGCGGCCGTGCAGCACCTCCCCGCACACATACAGCTCCGTCTCGAACTCCGACGGGTCCGAGACGGTGACCTCGACGAAAATGAAGTCCTCCTCGGCCGGGAGGTCGTTGTCCTCCCGGATCTGGCGGAGCTTGTCGCGGTATTCGGCCACGTCGCGGCTGTCCGGCTCGTTCGCGATGAAGCGGATGGTGCGGTGGGCCATGTCGCGGACGAAGCGGTCGGCCATGGGGTCGAGGTCCACCCGGGTGACCCGCAGCTCGAAGGCGCGGGCGGCCCGGGACATCAGCGAGAGCCCGATGATGCCGGCGATGAAGCAGGCGCCGATCTTCACGCCGTCCGGCCGCTCCACGACGTTCGCCGCCGTGGTGTAGACGAAGACCGCCGCGATGGTGGCGAAGGCGGCCGTCCAGCGGCGCTGCCGGGCCTTGCGCGCGGCGATGGTGACGGCGATCGCGGCGGAGGAGATGAGCACCAGCACCCCGGTGGCGTACGCACCGCCCTGGGCGTCCACGCTGGCGCGGAAGATCCAGGTCACCAGGAAGGCGATGAGCGTGAAGACCAGCACCATGGGCCGCACCGCGCGGGCCCAGTGCGGCGCCATGCCGTAGCGGGGCAGATAGCGGGGCATCAGGTTGAGCAGCCCGGCCATGGCCGAGGCGCCGGCGAACCACAGGATGACGATGGTGGAGATGTCGTAGACGCTGCCGAAGCCGGAGCCCAGGTACTCGTGGGCCAGGTAGGCGAGGGCGCGGCCGTTGGCCTGTCCGCCGGGCTCGAACTCGTGGTGCGGGATCAGCAGGGTGGTGATGAAGCTGGTGACGATGAGGAAGACGCTCATGATCAGCGCGGCCGTGGTCAGCAGTTTCCTGGTCCCCCGGATCCGACCCGCCGGGTGCTCCTCGGTGTCCTGGGGGTCACCTTCGACATGCGGCATGACGGCCACGCCGGTCTCGAAGCCGGACAGGCCCAGCGCGAGTTTGGGGAAGACGAGCAGCGCCAGGCCGATCATCACCAGCGGATTGCCGTGTTCGGTGGTCAGCTTCGTCGTCCAGTCCGAGACCACGCCCGGCTCGGTGAGCACATGTTCCATCCCCACCACCACGACGACGACGTTCAGCGTCAGATAGATGCCGACCAGCACCACCGCCAGCCCGATGGCCTCCGTGAAGCCCTTGAGGAACACGCCGCCGAGCAGGGCGATCAGCACCCAGGTGACGGCCACCTCGTGGCCGTGCAGGGCGCCGCCGACGTTCGGGTTCTCGACCAGGTGGGCGGTGGCGTCGGCCGCCGAGAGGGTGATGGTGATCAGGAAGTCGGTGGCCGCGAACCCCAGCAGGATCAGGACGAACAGCTTGCCCTTCCAGAACGACAACAGCCGCTCCAGCATCGCGATCGAGCCCTGGCCGCGCGGGCTCTCCTCGGCCACCCGCCGGTACACCGGCAGCGCGCCGGCGACGGTGACGAGCACCAGCACGAGCGTGGCCACCGGGGAGAGCGCGCCCGCCGCCAGGGCGGCGATGCCCGGCTGGTAGCCCAGGGTGGAGAAGTAGTCCACACCGGTCAGGCACATGACCTTCCACCAGGGCCGCCCGGGGTGTTCGGCGGGAAGCTCGGCGTGCGGGCCCGGCTGCTGCTTGGCCATGTCGGCCAGGCCCTCGAGCATCCAGATGCGCAGGCGATGATGGCGTGTCCGGCCCCCGGCGTCGTTGCCCGCACGGTCGGAGCTGGCCATCACGTACTCCTGTCGAACCGTTGGATCGAACCGGCCGCTTCGGCAGGCGGCCAGGTCAGAGTACGCAACGGTCGGGTCGGAGCCGGCCCGGCACACCGCGCGAAGCGGGCCGCGGGTGCCGGGCGCGGGTGCCGCGCCCGGCACCCGTCACCGGCCCACGAGCGCCCTCAGGGTCGTCGCCTCCCTCGGCAGGATGGCTTCGTCGTCCCCCGGCACGAACTCCAGCAGCACATCCAGCGGCTCCCGCACGCCGCCCCGCGCGGCGCGGTGGGCGCGCAGCCGCTCGAAGGCGCCGCGCCACATCGCCTCGCGGGCCGACAGCGGCAGCCGGGTGGTGCCGGGCCACCAGGAGAAGGCGTGTACCGCGGCCACCCGGTCGATCAGCGCGTCGAGGCCGGACAGCGCCTCGGCGTCGGGCGTAGCAGGTTCAACAGGTGGCTGCCAGTAGCTCCGCACATCCTGGCGGCCGACCTCGTCGAGCAGCCCGAGGGTGTGGTCCGCGCCGTCGGTGAGGGTGTTCCGGTGGAATTCGTACCCGAGTTCCACCCCGGCGCGGGCCGCGAGCGCGGCGGCGCGCCGGGTGTCCTCGACGATCCGCCGGCGCTGCTCGGGCGGGGTCTCATGGGTGCCGGTGGCGCCCGCCCAGATCCGTATCCGCGGGGCGCCGAGCAGTTCGGCCGAGCGCAGGACCGCGTCGAACTCCTCCGGTTCGCTCACCCCGGCGCGGTAGTACGAGCCGTACGACGCGACGGCGAGGCCCGCGCCCTCGGTGGCCGCGCGCACCCGGCGGGCGACCCGCTCGTCCCCGGCGGGCACATGCCGGTCCCCGCCCCACTCCACGCACTCCAGGCCCGCCCCGGCGACGGCGGCGATCACCTGGTCCGGGTCCAGCCGGCGGAAGGTGACGGAGCAGATGCCCAGCCGGGTGCCGGTCACGCGGTCTCCCCGGTCACCCGGGGCGTGCGGCCGTCCGGGCCGCCGCCGAAGGCCACCACGGTGCTGCCCCCGTCCGGCCAGCGGATGGTGACGACCGGTCCGCTCACCTCGGCGGTGGCGAGCCCGGCCAAGGGCGGGGCGTCCGGGTCGCCGGTGAGCGAGGCGAGCGAGGCGAAGACGGCGCCGGACTCGCCCTCGCCGACGGCGCCGGTGAGCTCGGGGACCAGGGCCCAGGGACCGTACGCGGTGCCCTGCGGGGCCCGGCGGACCGCGGAGCTCTTCCAGCCGTGCAGCGGCAGCAGCCGGCCGGTCACCTCCGCCCCCGCCAGGCACAGCTCCCCCGCCGGGCCGGCGCCGTCCTCCTGCTCGGCGGCGCTGCCCGGCGCCACGGCGATGGCCCAGCCGCTGTGGTGGACGGCGGTGCCGACGGGGACGTTCACCATGTGGTGGAGGCGCAGCTCCATCGAACCGCGGGCCAGGGTCAGGCTGTCGATACGCGCGGCGGGCAGCACGGGGCCGCCGTCGGGGAACACGGGGATGTGCGAAGAGGCCAGCCAGTTGGGGCCGGCGGCCAGCGGGGTGATCCGGAGCCGGGAGCTGCGCAGCCCGCGCAGTTCGAGGCAGATGTGGTTGTCGGGGGTGTTGGCGGCGCTCGTCGGGCCGGTACGGGTGGAGTAGGCGAGGCGGGCGTACAGCGGGTCGCCGGGCGCCCGCTCCCCCTCCCAGGGGCGGATCTTGGCGCTGCCGTGGTTGTGCAGCCGCACCAGCCCGTCGCGGCCGGTGGTCTGCACCAGGAAGCCGGGGGCGGGCAGCGCCAGCACCCGGTCGGGTCCCTGGGACGGGGCCGGCTTCTCGGTGGCGGTCCACACCGGGTGGTCGGGCGGGAGCAGCAGGGCGAGGAACCCCTTGGACGCCCAGTAGGGGGAGCCCGGTCCGGAGTAGCGCTGAAGGGTGGCCTCATGGGGCCCGTACCAGCCCAGGCTCAGCACCCCGTGCCCGGTGAAAGCGCCGCGGTCGAGGAAGTGCCGCAGCGACCCGCTGAGCACCCGCCGGGTGGCGCCCGGGGCCAGCGGGGTGTGTCCGGTGAGGGCGCCGAGCGCGACGGCGGCCCCGGCGGCGAAGCGGTAGGTGAGGGAGCGGCCGTGGTGGATGGGGGCGCCGTCGGCGTCGAAGAGCAGCGAGAACCCCTCGAGGAACTCGCGCAACCGCGGGCCGAGGTGGTCGAGCAGCGCGCGGTCGGCGGCGAGGTGGGCGTGCAGCAGCGGATACAGGTGGAGGGCCCAGCCGTTGTAGTGGTCGAAGGCCCGTCCGTCGCCGTCGGTGTACCAGCCCTGGCCGCGGTACCAGCCCTCGAGCAGGTCGAGGGCGCGCTCGATGGCCCGGGCGGTCTCGGCGTCGCCGCGCCCGACGGACTCCAGGAAGCCGGCGACGGTCAGCGGGAAGAGGTACCAGTTGTTGGGCGCGGGGGTGTGCCGCAGGGCGCCGCGCAGCCATTCCTCGGTGCGGTCCCGGGCGGCGGCGGGCATCTTCTTCCAGGTCCAGGGCGTGGTCAGGCGCAGGGCCAGCGCCACGGACGCGGACTCCACCATCGGCTGGCCCTGGATGCCGTGATGGCCGATCAGCGGCCAGGACTCGGCGTCGTCCCGCCCGGGGGTGAGGGTGCCGCGCTCGATGCCCGCGGTGTAGCGGGACAGAAAGCTGTGCGGGTCGGCCCCGCCGGCGCCCGCGACGCGCAGGGCGGCCAGCAGGAAGGTGCGGGCGAAGCCTTCGAGGCCGTCGGAGCGCACGCCGGATCTCGACGGCGGTCCGGGGAGGTCGATCAGGCCGTGGCCGGGGGTGGCGTACCGCAGGGCGGCGCGCAGCATGCCGTCGGCGGCGGCCTCCCAGTGGGCGCGGGTCAGCCCGGTGTGCGGGCTGAGCTCGCGGTCGTCGGCGGGGAACGGGAAGGGGAGCGGCGCGGTGGGGGTGAGGGGCGTGGCGGTGGCGGTGGCGGGGGTGGGCATGGCGGGGTGGGTCTCCTGTCGCGTCTGTCCCTGTGCTGGAAGGCCCGGGTTTCCGGTGCCCCGGGTCTCCGGTGCCCGGCGTCAGGCCGAGCGGTCGAGGATCTCCGGGCGTACCGGATGGGCGAACGGGCGGCCGTGGACGTAGCGTTCGACCTCGCCGATCGCCAGGTCGGCGAGGCGCCCGAGCTCGCCGCTCTTGGACCCGGCGATATGCGGGGTGATCAGCGCGTGGTCGCTGTCGTACAGCGGCGAGTCGGCGGGCAGCACCTCCGGTTCGGTGACGTCCAGCACCGCGTACAGCCGTCCGGCCACCACCTCGTCGGTCAGCGCGGGCTGGTCCACGATGGCCCCGCGGGCGGTGTTGATCAGCGTGGCGCCGGTGGGCATGGTGGCCAGCAGCTCGCGGCTGACCAGGCCGCGGGTCTCGGGCAGCAGCGGGGTGTGCACGCTGACCACGTCGCTGGTGGCGAACAGCTCGGCCGGCGGGACGAGGCGGGCGCCCAGCTCGCTGGCCTCGTCGGCGGTGACGAACGGGTCGTACAGCAGGATGTCGAGGTCGTGCGGGCGCAGCAGTTCGATGACGCGCCGGCCGATGACGGAGGCGCTGAGGATCCCCACCGTTCTGCGGTAGTTGCCCGCTCCGGGGTACCGCTCGTTCCAGTCGACGCGGCGGCGCTCGGCGCGGTAGTCACGGGCGATGTCCAGGACGCGCTTGTTGGCGAGCAGGATCATCGCGAGGGTGTACTCGGCGACGGGCACCGCGTTGGCCGCGGCGGCCGAGGAGATGGCGAGGCCGCGCTCCCAGCAGGCGTCGGTGATGTGGTTGCGCACGGTCCCGGCGGTGTGCACGATGGCGCGCAGCCGGGGGGCGGCGTCCAGCGCCGGGCGGTCGACGGGCGCGCAGCCCCAGCCGGTGATCAGCAGTTCGGCGTCGGCCAGGGCGTGCTGGGCGGCCGGGGTGGTGAAGTCGTCGAGGACGAGTCCCGCGTCCAGGTCGGTCAGCCGGGTCAGGCGGGCCAGCGCCCGGTCGTCGAGCACCTGCCGGGCGGTTCTGGACGCCATGGCGAGGACGGCGCGCGGACGGGGACGGGGTTCGGTCACTTGACGCTCCCTGCGGTGAGGCCGGACTTCCAGTAGCGCTGGAGCAGTACGAAGGCCGCGATCAGCGGGACGACGGCGAGCAGCGAGCCGATGACGACCAGGGGGTAGTACTCGGGAGAGACGGTGGCGGCGCTGTTCCACGTGTAGAGGCCGAGGCTCAGCGGATACAGGTGCTGGTCGGAGAGCATCACCATGGGGAGGAAGAAGTTGTTCCAAATGGCGGTGAGCTGGAAGAGGAACACGGTGACGAAGCCGGGGCCGAGCATCCTGAGGCTGACCCGGAAGTAGGTCTGGAGCTCGCCCGCGCCGTCCATCCGGGACGCCTCCAGGACCTCGTTCGGCACATAGCCGCTGCTGAGCAGGCGGGCGAGGTAGACGCCGAAGGGGTTGAAGAGGACCGGGACGAACACCGCCCAGAAGGTGTTGACCATGCCGACGTTGGAGGCCACCAGATAGAGCGGGAGGGCCAGCACGGTCGGCGGCACCATGACACCGGTGAGGACGAGGCCGAACAGCTTCTCCTTGTGCCGGAACTCGTACTTGTCGAAGGCGTAGCCCGCGGCGACGCTGATGAGCGAGCCGACCAAGGCGCCGACGACCGCGTACAGCAGGCTGTTGACGTACCACTCGCCGTAGAGCCCGCCGTCCATGGAGAACAGGTCGGAGAGGTTGCGCGCGAAGGAGAAGTCGCCGAGGGAGAAGATGTCGCTGCCGAAGAGGGCGTCGGCGTTCTTGGTGGACGCCAGCACCAGCCACAGCGCGGGCAGCATGGTGTAGAGGGCGGCGATCAGGACCACCGCGTTGGCGACGCCGCGGCTGGTCAGCCTGGAACGCCCGAAGGGCTTGCCGAGCGTTCTGGCCGGCGGTCCGCCGGAGGCGTTCACGGGGGTGGTGGGTGTCGTCGTGGTCATCCCTCTCTCCGTTCCCGGCGGCCCGACCAGCGCGTCACGGCGTACGAGAGCACACAGGTGACGATCAGGAGGATCACGGAGGCCGCGGAGGCGAGTCCGTAGTTGTTGCGGCGGAAGGCCGCGTCATAGATGTACATGTTGGGGGTGAAGCGGGAGTTGACCATGGGGGTGGCCTGGTTCATCAGCATGGGTTCGGTGAACAGCTGGAGCGCACCGATCAGGGAGAACATGCACACCATGACGACGGAGCCCCTGACGATGGGCACCTTGACCTGGAGCGCGGTGCGGATACCCCCGGCGCCGTCGATGGTCGCCGCCTCGATCACCTCACGCGGCAGCGCCTGGAGCGCGGCATAGAAGATGATCATGTTGTAGCCGAGCCCGCTCCACAGGGCGATGTTGACGATCGACGGCAGCACGGTGTGCAGGCCGAGGAAGTCGATGGTGATGTCGGCCTGGGCGAAGAGTTTGATGACCGGGCTGAGCCCCGGGGTGTAGAGGTACAGCCAGATGACGGCCGCGATGATGCCGGGGACGGCGTGCGGCAGATAGACCAGCATCTGCGCGGTCCGCCGCAGCCGGATGAGGCCCGAGTCGAGCAGCAGGGCGAGCGCGAGCGCGCTGATGACCACGAGGGGTACGAAGATCACGCAGTAGAGTGCGATGGTACCGAACCCCGAGAGGAAACTCGGGTCCTGCAGCACCGAGAGATAGCTGCGCAGCCCGGTGAAGACGGTGCGCCCGCCGCCGAAGCCGAGGCCTTCGTGGTCCTCGGAGAAGAGGCTGAGGTAGATGGCGTAGCCGACGGGGATCAGGAACACGGCGATGAGCAGTGCCGTGAAGGGGGTCAGCAGAACGGTGGCGGCGATCCGCTGCTGACGTCGTCCGGTTCTGCGGGGCGGGTCGACGGCGGCCGCCGATGGCGGCGCCGTCCGTTTCGAGGACATGGCTGTGCTCACGGGTTACCTCGGATCCAACGGGTGAGGTGCGGCTCAGGGGTGAGACGGGGAGACGGCGGCTCAGCGGGTGGTGACCGACAGGCCGAGGCTCTTCAGATCGGGCATCGTTTTGCTCTGGGCCTCGCGCAGGGCCTTCAGGATGTCGCCGCTGCCGACACCGGCCTTCGCGAGCCCGTCGTCGCCGGAGGTGGTGGTCGAGACCATCCGCGGCCCCCACTTCCAGGTCGGGGAGATCAGCTCGGCCTGCTGCTGGAAGAGGCCGAAGATGTCCTGACCGGAGTAGTAGCTGGTGTCCATCTCCTTGCGGGCGACCGGGACCAGATCGGGGACGACCGGGAAGGCGCTGCTGACACCGCTGGCGAGCTTGGCGCGCAGGGCGTCGGGGCTGGTGACCATCCAGGAGATGAACTCCATGGCCTCCTTGGGGTGGTCACTGTCCTTGGTGACCATGAAGGTCGAGCCGCCCTGGGTGGACACCTTCGGCTTGGCCGGGTCCCACTGCGGAACCGGAGCGATGGCCCATTTGCCCTTGCCGTCGGGGGTGGACGCCATCATGGACCCCGCGGCCCAGGCGCCCGCCAGATAGCCGACCGTCTCCCCGCTGCGCAGATGGGCCCGCCACTGCTGGCTGGACCCGGGCTCCACGCGTACCAGGTCCTCGTCCATCAGCCGCTGCCAGTACGCCGCGACCTTGCGGGTGGGGGCGTCGTCCATGGAGATGCGCCAGGTGTCGTCGGCGGTGTCGTACCACTGGGCCCCGGCCTGCCAGGCGTACGCGGCCATGTAGAGCGTGCCGCCGGTGGTGAAGAGGCTGGCGATACGGGACCGCGGCTCCGCCTTCTTGAGCTTGCGGGCCGAGCTCTCGAACTCCGCCCAGGTCTTGGGCACCGGGATGTGGTTCTTGGTGAAGATGTCCTTGCGGTACAGGAAGACCATCGGCTCGATGTCCACCGGTACGGCGTAGGTGCGCCCGTCGAAGGTGGTGAGATCCAGCGCCTGCGGCAGGATCTTGCGGCGCACCGAGTCGGGCAACAGCCCGGTGATGTCCCGGGGCACGCCGTCGATGGTGAAGCTGGGCAGCTGCGGGTATTCGACGGTGGCCACATCGGGGGAGTTGCCGGCGCGCGCGGCGTTGCTGAGCTTGGCCCAGCCGCCCTGCTCTCCCGAGGGAACCTGCTGGAAATCGACCTTGATCTTGGTGTGGGTGCGGTTGAACTCGTCGACGACCTCCTGACTGCCGCGCAGCGCCGACCAGAAGGTGAGGCGCACGGGGCCGTTGCCGGCGGTGTCGGACCCGCGACCTGTGGAGCAGCCCGCCAGTACGAGGGCGAGCAGAGTGAGTAGTGCCGTGGTTCCGGCTGTGGCCCGGCGTCGGGTTGCCAGGCGTCCTGGGCGTCTGTGGCCAGGCATGGACCCTCCCCTGATTCAACGGTGGAGTCACGGGGAATCCTGATCGCTTGACTAAAAAGACGTCAATACATCGAACAGAAGAAACTAAAGCGGTCAAACGATCAGAACTGATGGGCCGCCGCGGGGGCCGTGGAATCCCGGACCACGAGATCCGGCAGCAGCTCCAGATGGCGGGTGGCGCCGGGCCGCCGGCCCTCACGCGCCGCGTCGAACTGACGGCTCAGCACATCCAGCGCGGCGCGCCCGATCTCCGCCTTCGGCGGGGCCACCGCGGTCAGCGCGATATGCCCCATATCCGCGACCACGTCGTTGTACGCGACCACCGAGCAGTCACGCGGCACCTCGAGGCCGGCCTCCTGGAGCCGCTGGACCAGCACCAGCGCGTCCATGTCGCTGTGGATCAGCGCGGCCGTCGCCCCGGTCTCGCGCAGCGTCTGGACCAGGTCGACCGCGCGCGCGTCGGCGACGCTCGGATCGGGGCCCGCGGTGCGCGAGCTGAGGATGGTGCGGCACCCCCCGGCGATCCCGCGGGCCGCGGTCTGCGCGGCGAACTCGGCGCGGATCACCCGCGCGGTGGGGCTGTCGTCGCGCGCCGCCAGCACGATCCGCTCATGGCCCAGGGAGAGCAGATGGCCGAGGGTCAGGTGCACCCCGTACGCGTGGTCGCCGCGGACCGAGTCGACCCCGTAGAGGGCGCTGCCCCGCTCCGGGCGCCGCTCCACCAGCACCACGGGCACCTCCAGGGCCGACAGCCAGGAGTGGTCCTGCGCCGCCTCCTCCGCCGTGCGCCAGCGCGGCGCGATCAGCAGGCCGCGCACCCCGGCGTCCAGCGCCTGGCGGACCGCCCGGCGGTCGGCACCCGGCTCGTCGGCGGCGATGTGCAGCGCAAGCCGCAGACCGGCCCGCTCGGCGGCCTCCCGCGCGCCCTGCACGGCCTCCGTCAGATACGTGTTGCGCTCGGGGACGACCATGCCCACCGCGTCCCCGGTGCCGGCGCCGGGCTCGGGCAACGGCCGCAGCGAGCGCGCCACCCCGTGGCCGCGTCGCACCTCCCCGCGGCGCGCCAGCTCCTCGATGTCCCGGCGCACCGTGACGATGGAGACCCCCAGCTCGTCGGCGAGATCGGTGATCCGCGCCAACCCGCGGGCCTCCACGATCCCCACGATCCGCGACTGCCTGTTCCGCGCCGGTTCCCGCATACCCCACCGCTCGTCTCCGTCGGTCACGCCCGGCGTGATCGGATTTTCCAGAACCCGGCCATAGTAGCGATCATTCGATCAGTACAGGACGGCGCCCATGGGGACGGCCCAGAAACACCACGAGGTGGTGAACGGAACAAGACCGCGGCACGTACCACCCTCCGTGCGCCGGTGCGCGGCGCGCGACGCCGACCCGACGACAGCTGCCCGAAACCTGGAGGCCCGATCATGAACCAGCCGGTCACCCCTCCCGTCCAAGCGCTCCCGGGCGGAGAGGCCGAACTCCGCCTTGTGCTCCATCTGTCCTGGGAGGACATCGCCAGGCTGGGCCAGGAGGCCGGCCGGCTGGCCGCCCAGCTACAGCGCCCGGTGAGCCTCGACGAGGCCGTCAGCCACCGGCTGCGCAGCCGACCGCCGGCCGCCCACGCCAAGCCCGCCCACGCCCCGGCCCCCGACCGCAGTCAGCCGCTCGCCGCCGCCTCGGCTCCGGCCGCGCCGCTCACCGCCCGCTCCCCCGGCGAGCAGGCCCGGCAGGCGATCGAGAAGATCAACAGCTCGGTCCAGCCGTATCAGGGCGGCGCCGAATCCCCGGGCTCGGCACCCCCGGGCCCGGCTCCCGAGGCGATCCCGAGCGACGCCCGGGGCATTCTGGAGCGTCCCACCCGCCCGCCGTCCTCCGTCAACGGCGCCGGCGAGCACGGCCAGTTGAGGGGCGCCTGACCACATCCTGCCCGGGCCCGATGTCGGCGGCCCCCAGTAGGGTCGCCGGATGAGCGTGTTGTGGCTGACCGTGGAGACGCCGCTGCCCACCGGGCGGATGCGGGTGGGGGTGACCGACCGCGGTGTGGTGGCCGCCGCGTACACCCCGCAGGGCGCGGCCGGGTTGCCGGCGGGGCCGCTGATATCCGAGGAGTCCGGCGACCGCCGGGCGGCCGCGGTGGCCGGCCGCTTCGCGGACTACTTCGCCGGGCGGCGGCGGGAGTTGGAGCTGCCGCTGGACTGGCGGCTGACCTCCGGGGCCCAGCAGGCCGTGCTGCGCGTGCTCCAGCGGACCGTCGGATTCGGACGCACCATCACGTACGGCGAACTGGCCGAGCGCAGCGGGGCGTTCGAGGCGGCGGAGCCGGAACAGCGGGCGCTCGCGGCGCGCACGGTGGGTTCGATCATGGGCTCCAACCCGATCTGTCTGCTGGTGCCCTGCCACCGCGTGGTGGCCGCCGACGGCATCGGCGGGTTCGGGGGCGGCGCGGCGGGGCTCGCGGTCAAGCGGTGGCTGCTGACCCTGGAGGGTTCGCTGGCCCCCACGCTGGACTGGGCGGACCCGGCCTGACCCCATCGGCCCGGTTCAGGCCGGGCCCGGCGAGGCGGGGCGCGCGGCGGGTTCCGTACGGCCTGCGGCGGGCCCGTTCCCCAGGAGTTCGCCCAGGCCCTGGCGGGTGGCGGCCAGCACCACGCGGTCCCGGGGCCGCAGCACGTAGTCCGGCGGCAGGTCCCACACCAGGCCCCGCTGCTGCCCGCTGCCGTCGTCCGGGGGCGCCGCGGCCAGATCGCGGAAGCCGCCGTCGGCGTCCGCGGTGTCCAGGGCGACCACCCGCCACGCGCCCGGCCGGAACGCCTCGGCGACCGTGCGGCCCGCCAGCTGCGGGTGGCCCGCGACCGGCAGCGCGGCGAAGAGCAGCACCCGCCGCTCGACCGGCACCGCGCCCAGGATCTGACGCCCCATCATGGCGCCCGCGAAGGCCGGGGCCGCCAGGGTGGACACGCTGCGGCTGCGGGTCAGCGCCTGCGGGTGCGCGGCCCGCAGGGTGCGGTAGACGGCCTTGGCGAAGCGGTCGTCGTACAGCCGCATGGCCACCCGCAGGCCGGGCTGGAGCGAGCGGGCGTACAGCGTGGCCTCCAGGTTGGTGGTGTCGGAGCTGGTGACCGCGAGCAGCGCGTGCGCCCGGTCGATCTTGGCGGCCTCCAGCACGCCCTCCTCCGTGACATCGCCGAGGACCGTGGGCACCCTCAGCCGCCGGGCCAGCGGAATGCCACGCGCCTGGGGGTCCTCCTCCACGCACACCACCGGGATGTCCAGCTCCCGGAGCCGGGCCAGCACGCGGGTGCCGACCTTCCCGAGGCCGAGCAGCACGACATGGCCGGACAGCCCGCGGGGCGGCCGGCGCAGGGCGGACGCGGTCCGGAAGGTGCCGAGCCCCTCCAGCGTGGCGGCCACCAGGACGGGCAGCAGCATCAGTCCGACCAGCCCGGACAGCAGTTGCAGGATCTGCCGGGCGAGCGGCTCGCCGAGCGCGGGGTCGCCGGTGCCGAGGATATCCAGCAGCGTCACATACGCGGCGCGCAGCGGATGTTCCCCGGTGATCTGCCAGGACGCGATGGCGAGGGCCACCAGCGCGGCGGCGAACCCCGCGATGGTCCGCCGCAGCCGGCGCGAGAACAGCGAGCCGAGCGGCACGCCCCGGCCGCCGAGCCGGCGCGGGGGCAGCGCGGAGCCGCTGTGCGAGACGGCCTCCAGCACCACCGTACGACGCCCGGTCGCGGCGGCCACGTCCTGGTCGTCGGGCAGCATGCGCGGCCCCTCGGCCCCGCTGCTGTCCGAACCCTCCTGGCCCGCCGGGTCGTTGGTGGTCGAGGAGAGCAGGGCGAGGGTGCACAGCCCCGGGTCGGCGATCTCGTCACGGCCGGGCGGGGTGTGGATGGCGGCCCGCAGCAACAGCCCGTCGGCCTGGATCACCTTGCTGGTGCCCGCCACGGCGGTGGCGGCGAGCGCGGGCGCGGCGGTGTCCGCGTCCGACAGGACGGTGGTCGAGGCGTCCAGGTCCGCCGCGTCGAGGCCGGGGTCGGCGACCGCCGCGGCCTGGTCGAGCAGTTCCCGCAGATGCTCGCCGAGCTTGCGGTTGTAGAGCCGGATCACCAGCCGCAGCCGGGGGTTGAGGCGGCGGGCGCGCAGCGCGGCGTGGATGTTGGTCTCGTCGTCGTCGTAGACCAGGGCGAGGGCGGCGGCCCGGTCCACCCCCGCCTCGGTGAGCACCTCGTCGTCCGGCTCGACGGCCTCCAGGACGCGGATGCCGGTGCCGGACGGCGCGTTGGCGGGCCCCGGCGGGGACAGCGACGGGCGGCCGACGGCCGCCGTCATCCGCCCGAACAGCGCGGCAGCCCGCGCCCGGCCGCGCCCGGCCCCCGGCACGGCGGTCCGCGCCGGGCGTGGCTCCCAGGCGGAGGGCGTGGCGGGGATGACGACGGTCACCCGCTGGACGTAGACGTCCTTGAGTTCGGCGGCGAGGCGGTGGGCGAGCGCGTCGTCGCCGCACACGACCATGTGCGGGCCGGGCGGCTCCGCCGACGGCTGCTGGGGCAGGGTGGGCATGCTCGGTAGAGTCTCCTGGGCCGCTCGGCGGTTCCGGCCGGACGCGCGGGGTGGCGCGGCCGCCCGTTGATCATCACGGTTACCGGCGGTCGGCGCCAGGGGCTGGCACGCGGCGGAGCCGCACATCGATGCTGCCCCCTGCCCGCCCCTTCCCGAAGCTCCAGTCGGGTAGTTCTGGGGTGGTCGGAAGATGTTGGCATCTTCGCAGGTCAGGCGGTAGCCGAGCCGGGGAGTGCGACATCGCGATCGGCGGCGCGACTCTCGCCGCCGAGGCGGCCGCGTCGGGTCTGATCGACGAGTACCGGGCCATGGCCTACCCGGTGCTGGTTGGCGGTGGCATTCCGTTCTTTCCCCACCGCGAGCGCCAGGTGGATCTCGAACTCGTCGAGACCCGCAACTTCAGCCCGAGAGTCGTCTACCTCCGCTACCGCGTGGCGCGTTAGGCCGTGTTTCCAGTTGTGATCATGTGGTGGGTGGAAGCTCGTCAGCCCCACAGCCAGTCGGATGCGAGCTCGGCGAAGGCACTTTCCTCTCGTGTGGCTCGTAGCGGACGGGTCTCCTTGTGGAACTGCAGGGTCACGCCGGTGACGGGCAGTGAGGGGCGGCCGGGGATGGTCATCGAGGTCCCGGCGGGCAGCTTGAAATGCCGGGAGCCCCAGGGGTTCCCCCAGGAGGAGACATGCGACTCCTCCTGCCAGGCCAACTCGGCGCGCATGCCCGCGAATGAGGCGATCGGCGTCTGCTGGGCGTCGTGGAAGACCGCGTCGTAGATGTCGGCATGTACGTCTCCCCACTGTTGCTTGCTGAGCGTGGCAGTGTTCTGCGGCTGCGTGAAGCCGTGGCTGGACAGGATGGCCACGTCGTAGCCCCAGGAGCCCTCACCCGTAGGGTGAACACTCAGGATCCGCAGGTTACGCAGGTAGGCGGCCTGAACAGCGTCCCCGGACGGTGTGCGGCGCGAGCACACGAACACTGCGGGCCGCCCTTCGCGAGCGGGGGTCGTTCCCACCCGGGTGGCAAGGTCCGCCACGCGCGCGATGTCGTCGACGGTGACCGTTGCATCCAGCGACCCCGCGGCGATGAGCGCCACCGCCTCGTCGTCTGCGCGGGCCACCAGCGTGGACCCGCCCGGCGGCGTGTGGAACTGCCAGATGTCGTCCTCTTCGGTCAACGCTCGGGCAACGGCGTCGAGAAACTGCCGATGTTCGGCGGGTTCGTCTTGCGTCATGGCCGATGATCGTAGGGTTTGCGCGCGTCGCCAACAGTGGCGGATGACTGCAGGCGCTTGATCTTGGGCCAGGGCTGTATCGGGCTTTGATCAATCTGTGGGGCCCAGGGACCGTGTCGAGTTGAGATCACGGGTTTCTTGTTTCGTCGTCCCGGCCGGGCTGGGACGGTAGACAGGCGGGATGACCCGGGGTGATCTCACGAACGACGAGTGGGCTGTGTTCGAACCGCTGCTGCCGCTGGGCGAACGCGGTCCCATTCCTGACCTGCGCAGACTGGTCAACGGCGTGATGTGGCGGTTCCGTACGGGCGGTCCGTGGCGGGACATGCCCGAGCGGTACGGGCCGTGGTCCACCGTCTACGGGCGGTTCCACCTCTGGGCCAGGTCCGGGGTCTTCCAGAGGCTGATGGAAGCGGTGATCGCCGAGGCCGCCGTGCGCGGTCAGGCGGACCTCGGCCTGGTGTGCGTGCACTCCACCGTGGCCCGGGCCCACCATCACGCCGCCGGGATGACGGTCGATGCGGAGCTGCTCGAAGCTCTGGAGAAGGCCGTCGCGGAGAAAAAGGGGCTTCCCCAAAGGGACAGAACGCCCCGGTAGCCGAGCCGGACGAGCAGGCGGATCCCGTCCGCAACGAGCGACGACGCCTGCATCGGCGCCGTAAAGCGCGGCTTCGCGCCGCCGAACTGGGGGCGCTCACGCGGCGGGCTGAGCAGCAAGGTGCACCTGTCGGCCGACCGCCGCTGCCGCCCGCTGTCCTTCGTGCTCACCCCCGGCCAGGCCGCCGACAGCCCCCGCTTCACCGCCGTCCTGGAGCGCATCAAGGTACGGGGCCCGGTCGGCCGGCCCCGCACCCGCCCCGCCGCCGTGGCCGCGGACAAGGCGTACTCCTCCCGCGCCAACCGCGCCTACCTGCGAAGACGCAGGATCCGCGCGGTGATCCCGGAGAAGACCGACCAGGCGGCCAACCGCAAGAAGAGGAAACTGCACGCCGATGCCACCGTCCACGTACGCGACGCCAAGGACGTCCAGGGCGGTCGGCTCTCCTTCGTGGACCGGTCCCGGATCGCCTTCGACAAGATCTGCTCCGGGCAACCCGGGCACCCGGTGTGGCGTACGTCACTGGAACCGGGTGGTGGTGTGCGGACAGATGCAGGGTGTGGATACGACTCTGCGGAAACGCATCGGTGCGGGGGACCACGGTGCTTTCGGTGAGATCTTCGACGCCTACGCGCGTTCCGTCTACAACCACGCCTTCCGGCTCACGGGTGACTGGGCACTGGCGGAGGACATCGTGTCCCTGACCTTCCTCGACGCCTGGCGCCTGCGCGGAAGGGTGGCCGAGGAGGGCGACTCGTTACGGCCCTGGCTGCTCGGGATCGCCACCAACATCGCGCGCAACACACGCAGGTCGGCCCGAAGACACGCGGCCGCCGTGGCGCGACTCCCCCGGGGCGGGGTCGAGCGCGACTTCGCCGAGGAGCTCGTCGGCCGCCTCGACGACGAGGCCCAACTGGGCCTCGTACAGGCGGCGCTGTCGGAACTGAAGAGGACCGAGCGTGAAGTCCTGGCTCTCTGCGTCTGGTCGGGGCTCGGCTACGCGGCGGCGGCCGAAGCGCTCGAAGTACCCGTCGGCACCGTGCGATCACGACTGTCCCGGGCGAGGGCAAAACTCGCGAAACATATGGAACCTCCGTCCAAACACGGGCAGACGAATGGATGGACGAGAGGGGAACGCACCACTTCGGTCGAGCCCGTCAAGGAGGAGAACCGTGGCTGAGCTTCCCGAGAAGGACTTCGCGCCGGGCCGTCACCGAGTCCTCAGAGATCATCTGATGTCCGAGATCCGGCGGAGCGGGAACCCGGCACCGACACCCGCACGGGCTTCGGTACGGAGGAACCGGCTGCGTCGCGCGTTCGGGGCCGTCGCCGCCACGGCCGCCGTCACCTTCGTACTGCTCACGCCGTCCGGCCAGGAGACGGGCGCCCGGCCGCCGGTACAGACCGCCGCGACGTTGCTGGAGGACATCGCGCTGGCCGCTGAGCGCGACAGGACGCTCGGCGGCATCCGCGACGACCAGTTTCTGTACGTCGAGAGCGAACTGGCCTACACCCTGCACGAGAAGGGCCGCAAGGCGCGGCTCGACCCCGTGCACCGGAGGGAGGTCTGGCTCTCGGTGGACGGCCTGCACACGGGCCTGCTCCGTGAGGACAACCGCCTCGGCGAAATCCCCCTGGAGCCCGATCTCCCCCTCACGGAGTCCTCCATGAACTATCGGACCCTGCAGGCCCTGCCGACCGATCCCGAGCAGATGCTGCGATGGCTCAACCGCGTCAGCCGGGGAGGCGAGAGCCATGACCAGAACGTCTTCGTGCAGGTCGGCGAAATGATGCAGGAGAATGTGGTGCCGCCCGCGCAGAGTGCGGCTCTCTACCGTGCCGCGGCCAGGATTCCCGGGGTCGTCGTCATCTCGGACGCGGTCGACGCGGCGGGGCGCCCCGGTGTGGCGGTCGCGCGGGTGGACGACGGGGAACGGCAGGAACTGATCTTCGACAAGGATACGAAACAGCTCCTGGGCGAACGTCTCGTCGCCGTCGAGGACCTCCCCGGCGGACAGAAGAAAGGCGAGGTCACCGGGTCCAGCGCGATCCTCGAACGAGCCGTCGTGGACGAGCCCGGCCGACGCCCGTAGGGCCTGTCCGTACCCTCGCCCCATGCCGTGCCGTGCCGGTCCCGGCGTGGGGCGAGGGTCTTTCAGATGTGTCGCCTCAGCTCCTGTCGCAGGACCGGCGTCAGGGCCGCGACGTAGGACTCAGCGAGGTGGCTCTCGTCGCGGTAGACGAATGTGTCCCCCACGGTGACTGGGCACCTGCCGGTGGGCGGGCACAGCCAGCCCTTGGGGTCGATGACCGCGGCGCCGGTGCGGCGGGCCGCCGTCCGGGCGGCCGTGCGAACGGTCGGGGAACTGACCGCGGCGCGTGCGTCCGTCTCGCACTCCCGCAGCTCCAGGGGATGACGCGCCGCGCACTCGACGGCGTCACCGCGGGGCCAGGGATTGTCCAGCAGCACGATCAGCATGCCGGCGTCCCGGACCAGCCGCCTGTCGACGCGCTCGTATCCCCCCGTCCACTCCCGCAGCGGATCGTGCACGCGGTCCACCGGTGTGCCCGCCTCGGACGAGGAGGCGACGACGAGCATCGGGCGGAGCTGCGCGATCCGTTCCAGGGCGTTCTTTCGCCAGGTGTCGCACGCCGTGTACGGTGCGCCGTCGGCGACGATGGTGAGGTCGGCGGTCTTGCAGGAGGCCTTGGTCAACGACACCAGTCTCCATCCCCGTTCCCGGCTCAGCCGGTCCAGCGCGGGGAACCACTGCGCGGCGTGGGAGTCGCCGAAGAGGACGACGACCTTGTCGGAGGACCGGTCCCCGTAGACGCAGGCCGGCGACCGCGTGGCGGTCTGGTCGACGTGGCAGCGGTCGCGGTAGACGGCGGACCGCTGTTCCTTCACGTGCGGCAGGGCCGGGGCCAGGTTGGCCGGCAGTCCGGTCGCGGGTGTGCCGAGGAGCGCGGTCAGCCGGGCCTGCGGGTCCCGAGCCGCGGCCAGGGTCGCGCTCAGCTCCGGGGCGCGGGCGCCGGAGCTGAGCGCGGGAGGGAAGGACGCCGCGACCAGGGTGACGCACACGGCGCTCGCCGACAGGCCGAGGCCGAAGGCGATCGCCGTGGCGGGCTGGCGGCGCAGCCCGCCGTGGAACCGGATCGGGTTCTCCACCAGGTGCAAGGTCGCCCAGGCCAGCAGCAGGGCGACCGCGCTCAGGGCAAGGAGCAGCCGGGGGGTGGCCGTACGGTCCAGGGCGGCGGGGCCGAGCATCAGCACCGGCCAGTGCCACAGGTACCAGCCGTACGAGAGGCCGCCCACCCAGGTCGCGGGGCGGACGGCGAGCAGCCGTGAGGCACCGGAGGAGGACGGGCGGCCTCCGCCCGCGATCACCAGGACCGCTCCGAGCACGGGCAGGAGCGCGTGATGGCCGGGGAACGGGGTGTCGTCGTCGTACAGCACCGCCGCCGCGAGGATCGCGGCCAGCCCCAGCCAGGCGCCCGCGCCGGACACGACACGCGGTATCCGGGTCAGCGCTCCGGGGCAGAAGGCCAGCAGGCCGCCGGCTCCCAGTTCCCACCATCGTGTGTGAAGGCCGAAGTAGGCCCAGGAAGGGGAGGTCCCGGTCGTCTCCGCGCTCAGGATGTAGGAGAACAGGCACAGCGCGCCGAGCAGCAGCGCGCTCGGCCACGGGCGCCGCAGCACCTTCCAGCTCAGCAGGAGGAGCACGGGCCACAGCAGGTAGAACTGCTCCTCGGCCGACAGCGACCAGTAGTGCTGGAACGGTGACGGCGTGGCGTTCTGCTGGAGGTAGTCGGTCCCGGAGAACGCCAGCTCGACGTTCATGAAGTGTGCCGCGGCGGCCAGCGCGTCGTGCAGGAACTCGGTGTAACGGATCTTCGAGGCGAACAGCCGGCAGCCCAGGATGGTGACCAGGCAGACCAGGGTCGCGAGCGGGAGGATGCGCATCGCCCGTCTGCCGAAGAAGCGGCGAAGGGACAGCGTTCCGGTGCGCGCGGCCTCCCGCAACAGCCCGGAGGTGATGAGGTACCCGGAGATGACGAAGAAGACGTCGACTCCGGCGTATCCCCCGGCGGCGTGGGGGACCCCGACGTGCGCCGCGACCACCAGGCCGACGGCCAGAGCGCGCAGTCCCTGGATGTCATGCCGGAGAGGTGGGTCCGGCCGGTCGCCGGGATCAGGGGGGTGCCCCCTGTGCGAGCCGGCCGGTGGCGGCCCCGCCTGCCGTCGGTCCGGATTCTGTCCGTCCGGCTTCTTGCCCCGATCGGTACGGGGGGTCACGGATGTGTGCTTCACGTCCTGGACTGTCCGCCGGGCAGGAGGCGTTCCCGTGAACCGGATCACACGTCCTCATGGACCGGAGCAGGCGCCGGCAACGAACACCTCGCCAAGGACGCCGAAGCCGGTTCCTGCTCGGGCTGCTCCGCAAGGAGCCGGGCCTCGACGTCGTGGAAGACGACGTCAACGGCTCCACGGCTCCCAGGGCGTCGCGGTGCCGATCGCCAGGACGACCGTCGCCGTGGTCGGCGTGGCATCCACGCGGGCCGGGTCCGTGATCTGTGGCTCGTGGTCAACCCGGACAAGCTGCACGCGTGGACCGACGCCGAACCGGGCTGAAAACCTCTCCCGGAACCCCTTCCGGAACCTCTCCCGGGGCTACTTCACGACCGCGACCGTCGTCCCCGCCGTGCCGAACTTCCACACCGCGTCCCCGTCCGCCGCCTTCATCCGGACGCCGCCCGTCGTCGCGCCCGACTCGGGCGGCGGCGGGGAGGAGCCGTCGAGGGTATAGATGGTCCCCTCATCCCGTCTCCGGCCGAGCGAAGGGCACGGAGATCGCTGGTCTGGTTGCCCTGCACACTGTCGGCCTTCACCTTCGGGCAAGGTCAAGACCCGAGGCGCTAGGCCCAACGGGTGGGGGGTCACTTCACGTCCTGCGGCCAGTCACTCGGCTGTTCCAGCGTTGTCAGTTCTCATCGACAATTCCGAGCTGTTTGATCGCGAAGTGCTGCCAAGAACCATCGACAAACGTTGCTCACTCCCGCTTACGAAACCACACTCGTCGTCGGCGGAGCTCAGCGGGAGTCGGCCGACCTGCTGAGCTTCCCGCGCTACCGGTGGTCCGCGGGGTCGTTGTACTCCGGAAGGCCCGACGTCCTGGAGGGCCGGTGAAGCCGTGAGGAAGGCGCCGGGATGAGCGTGAACGACCCGTACGACGAGCTGATGCAGCACCTTCGGGAGGCCAGGGAGCGGTTCGCCTCCGACCGCGAGGGCGCGACGATGACCGTCCTCAAGGACGACGGGGTCTACCGGCACCTGACCTTCAGCTTCCCCAAGGCGTCCTGGAGCTGGAGCGAGGTCGTCACCTGGCCGCACATGCTCGTCCTGCGCGGTGACCTGGGCTGCTGGTCCTTCTCCCGCGTCGAGGACATGTTCGACTTCTTCCGTGAGCCCGAGGACGCTCGCCCGGATGGACCCGGCGTACTGGGCGGAGAAGCTGGTGCCCGGAGGCCGCGACAGCGCGAAGGCGTACGCCGCCGAGCGGGCCGCCGCCCACGTCCTCCAGACCGTGGCCGGGGCCGAGCGTCCGGGCCTGTCCCATGACGTCGAGGAGGTGTTCTTCGGCGATGCGGACCTGAGCACGGAGAACGGCCTTCGAGAGGCCGTGGCCCGCTTCGACGAGCGGTTCCCCCACTACGCCATCGACGAGAACTTCCGCTTCCCCGTCGACACCTGGGACCTGCACCGGTACAGCCCGTGGTTCCTGCTGGCCTGCGTCGTCCTGCCCTGGGCCATCGGGCAGTACGACACCGCCCTCGTGCCCGCCAACTGACCCGTCCGGAGCCCTCGAGTCCGGCCGCTGGGCCACTGCTCCCCATGGCGCTCGCCGTGGTGGACGCGGAGCTGCGCATCGCCGTGGGCCCGCAGAGCGACACCCGCCTGGAGGAGATCTTCAACGACGCGCACGCCGTCGTCGTCCGCGCCGCCCTGGAGAAGGAAGGCGCCCGGCCCGGCGACCGCGAGATTCTCGGCTCACCCATACCGAACGCGTCGATCTCCGCCGCCCGCTCAAGCGCCCACTTCATCTGCGGCCCGGAGATCCGCACCGGACCGCGCCGCAGCCGGTCCAGCTCCGACACCCGCGCGCCGGGCGGCACGGTCAGCAGGGAGTCGAGCACCGCCCGCTGCCCGGTGCTCAGCAGCCCGTAGAGGCTGTCCCACAGTCGCTGGTTCGCCGCCTCCCGCACCGACGCGACCAGCCGGGCGAGCGTCGTCACGCCGGGCAGCAGCACCCGCCGCTCACGCAACCACCCCACCGCCGCGTCGAACAACGCCTTTGGGCCCTCCCCGGTCGTCCACGCCCGCGCGTCCACCCACACCCTCAACTCGGCTTCCGCCTCGGCGAACTCCGTGTACTCCAGGAGCTTCCGCAGTTCACGGACGTGGGCCAGCCGGGTGTTCTCCCGGTCCCCGTACGCCTTCAGTGCCGACGCGTCCGCTATGCCGAGCTGCTCGGCGAGGTAGTCGACGACCTCCGGCGGAACGTCGGTCGGGTCGTCCAGGAACACCCCGAGGTAGCGCGCGGTCGTGAGCTGGGCCGCGAAGCCCAGCCGGTTGTGGGACCGCCGCTTGCCCTCGATCAGCTCCCGGTCCGCGTCGTCCAGGAAGAAGAAACGCTCCAACTCCGTACGGGACGGCGCCCCGCCGTAGGCCGCGTACGCGGCGGCTTGTGCATCCGTCAGAAACTCGACCGGCACCCCGGACCTCCACACAGTCAGTGATCAACACGACTGCCGAAGGCTCCGCCCCCGCCGAACCCCAGGTCAAAGCACTCTCAGGCACTCCACGGGCTTAGCGCCGGTTTTCGTTCCGATGTTCCTCAACCCCCGAACTGCACGCTGCCGCCGAACGCCCTGTGCTTCTTGCTGAACCACAGGTCGTTGCCGTTCTCACGGACGCCGGTGAGACGGTCCGACTCGATGAGCGTGCCGTCAAGGATCACGTGGGTCAAAGGCCACCACGGGCGAAACAGCCGGAACTGAATTCGTCACCGACGGTCCACCCGGCGCCTCCGGATCAATGATTGGAAAGCCAGCTTTCATCGATCCATTCGTGCACGCCACGGGCGCGGGCGCAAAGTCTGTGCCGTTCGGTGACTGGTCGCGTTACGCGCAGGCGCCATTAAGCGGTTTGCCGACTCGGCTACGCGACAGGCAGCAGAAAGGGCCCCAGCACTTCTCGCGTCTGCAGGATGGCACCGGGGCCCTTTTTGCGTTGTGACTACTGCATAGCGGGTGCGTGTTCTACCGGTGCGCCCCTGGACCACAATTCCTCTGCGTGCTCGGCGAACCGGTCAAACATGCCGCCGTCGCCATGCTTGCGCAAATGCAGAAGCGGAGAGTCGTGGCCGACCAGGCGTGCGAGATGCGGAGTGACCAACGCCTGATTGTCGAACCGAAAAACTGATAGCGAGACGTGATTAGCGGCATCGGCCGTTGCCGAGAACCGCGCCTCTATCCCCTGAACAGTGCCCAGCTTCGCGAGGTTTTCCAGCGTGACGCGAACGCGCGTGGAAACGGTAAGTGAGACATCCTCGATCTGTTCGCGCTGACGCGTTACTTCGCAGTCGGGGTTGCCCAGCAGGAATCTGACACGGCATCCGCTTTCTGCTTTACGTCGCAGTGTGCTTGCGAACATTGGTTGTTCCAGCCAGAGGAAATAGTTTGTGTAACCGGCGAAAAAGAGTTCATCCGAAGATGACGCAATGAGTTCTCCCCACACCGTCGATGGGCACGCCGAGCGATACGGGTAAGAGCGGATAATTTCCCGGTCGGCACCCGTTTTCACACGGTCTTTGATTGCCTTCGGCCAGATCATTTCTTCACTCACTCCCAACGCCATGCAGGCGTCCTCACGGTTCTGCGCATGTGGAATCAGGGCCGCGTCCGCGATCCAACGTTCGACCGTCTTTCCGGAGACCCCGACGCGTGAGGCAAGTTGCCGCGCCGACAGTTTGGCGTCTGCCATAGCTGATCGTAAGGCAGTGTTCAAGGTCTCTCCCTCGGACGTTTGGGCGTTCTTCAACGCTACCGCCCGAACCTCCCAACTGTCCCCCAGACGTGGGCGGATACGTCTTTAAGGGGTTGGCAGGCTGCCTGGACGCAAGGCCCCCGGCGACCGCGCGAACGGCCCCGGGGCGTGGCCGATCTGAATGGAGCAGACCGACATGCAATGCCTATCACGACTACCCGAACGGGTGAGAGAGGCCCTGTTCGGGCGACACACCCCCGGCAAGCACAACCGCGCCCACGTGGCACCCCCTGTGCGTGCCGCGCACGCGCTTGCCATGGTGCGCCCCTACCTGGTGGCGCATGAGAGGCGGCAGGAACGGCAGCGACACCCGCAGCGCATGCGTGCTCTCGTGCTGGCGACTGTGGGCGCCGACTTTCTGCCGGAGGTGCCCCGATGAATGACCGGGAACCGGCACGGCTACTGCCATGGCCATCCGAAGGTGGGAAACCGTGTTTCCTCGCTCCAGGTAGTGAGGGCGGGTTTCTCTGGCGGCTCGCTGACGAGATGGAAGCCGTTCAGCTCACCATGGGAGCCGAGGTGCTGAACCACGCACGGAAGATCCTCAGCGACCCCAAGGCTTCCGCGACCGAATTGCGTTACGCCGGCGCGCGGCTGTCCGAATGCCTGGGCGACGCTCTACGGGTCGCTGAGAGCAGGGGCGCCCGATTGCCCATGACGGACTGCCAGAGCGCCGTGAAGGTGTTTTCATGGTCCGCTCAGTGATGCGTTTCGTGCCGCACACCATCCGGCACGTGCCAGACGGCGGAGCCACATTCGAAGCGTTCTGCATCACGTCCGGCTGTGGTGAGGAATCCGGCCCGCAGGAGGAGCAGGAGGCGGCGCAGCAGTGGTGTCTACGCCATACCGGCCGGACCGGTCATGATCTCTTCCGCCGAGTGGTGACGGACCATGCGCGGGTGACGCGGGAGGAATAGGCGCCCGAACCGGCACCCCCGGCCGGTACGGGCCGCGCCCCCGACAGCCTGACTTTGACGGCTGTCGGGGCGCCTCGCTGCGTCCAGAGCATGCGCCGGACCATAACCCGGCGCCCAGTGGCGCACGATAGCCCATTCGGGCAGGGGCGGTAGGGGAACAGCCTGCGCGGGCGCCCGCCTCAGCCGGTGTAGCGCCGGAAGGAGGGCGCCGCGGCGGTCAGGGCGAGCATCGTGGCGACCACCAGCAGTCCGCCCGCGGCCACCGCCACCCGGGGGCCGAACAGCGAGCCGGCCGTGCCGTGCAGCAAATCGGCCAGGCGCGGGCCGCCGGCCACCACCACCGTGAAGACGCCCTGCATCCGGCCGCGCATGTCATCGGTGGCGGCCGACTGGAGGATCGCCCCGCGGAAGACCATGGAGACCATGTCGGCGACGCCCGCCACCGCCAGGAAGCCCGCCGCCCACCACAGTCCGGCGCTCAGCCCGAACCCGGTGATGGCCAGCCCCCAGACCACCACCGCGGCGCTGACCATCAGCCCGTGCCGGCGCGCCCGCGAGAAGGTGCCCGACATCAGCCCGCCGGCCACCGCCCCGATGGGGATCGCCGCGAACAGCAGCCCGAGCGCGAACCCTTCACCCCAGGGCGCGTACGTGCTCGACGCCAGCTGCGGGAACAGCGCCCGCGGCATGCCGAAGACCATCGCCACGATGTCCGCGAGGAAGGACAGCAGCAGCACCCGTTGGGCCACGATGTAGCGGAACCCGTCGGCTACCTCCCGCGCGCCGGCCCGCCGCCGGCCGGGCCCGCTCCCCTCGCCCTCGTCCAGCGGAGGCAGCGGAGGCAGCGGAGGCAGCCGCCATACGGCCCACAGGGTGGCGCACAGCGCGACGGCGTCGATCACATACAGCGTGGACAGCCCGATGAGCGGGATCAGCGCCCCCGCCAGCAGCGGCCCGAGGACCATGCCGGTCTGCGCCACGGTGGACTGAAGGGCGCCCGCGGCGGGCAGTTCCTCGGCGGGCACGAGCCTGGCTATCGAGGCGCTGCGGGCCGGGAAGTTGATGCCGAACAGGCCCTGCTGGGCGGCGAGCAGCACCATGAGCAGCGCCACCGAGTGGATCCCGGCGGCGGACTGCGCCCAGAACAGCAGCGAGATGACGGCGATGCCCACATTCGTGAACAGCATCAGCTTCCGCCGGTCCACCCGGTCGGCGACCGCGCCGCCCCACAGCGCGAAGACCACCAGCGGCAGCAGCCCCGCGAAGCTCGCATAGCCGACCCAGGCCGAGGAGCCGGTGAGGTCGTAGACCTGCTTGGGCACGGCCACCGCGGTCAGCTGACTGCCGACGGTGGTGACGGATGTCGACGCCCACAGCCGTCGGAACGGCCGGTGCCGCAGCGGCCGCACATCCATGACCCACCCCCGCCACCCCTTCCCGCCCGGCCCGGCGGGCTCGCTTTCGCTCGCCGGGCCGACTTCGTCGTCGGTGCTCCTCGCAGTGTCCACGGCTGGGTTGATTCCTCCTACATCCATTCCGGAAATGGGACCATTGTGTCCCCGCCCCAGCTCCGGTGCGGATCCATCTCACCCTCCGGCCACGAGGACGCCCATCTGTCCGCGAGCAACAGCGCCAAGGGCCCGGCCGGAAAGAGGAAGCGGCCTTGCGTGGCCGCGTTGATCGCGTCACCCATCAGCCGGCCAGGTCCGACCGCTTCACCGTCGGGCGGGACATCCCGCACGGTACCGGCGCGGAGTCGGCGATCCGGTGGGTGTCGAACCAGAAGTCCGTGTCCGCCGCCAGCATCCGTATCGCCCTTCTCACCAGGGGCAGCGCCGCTTTGAGGCGCTTGCTGTACCCGGATTGCCGCGGCAGAAGGGTGTCCAGGTCGTCGTTCACGCCACGATCTTGGACACCCTGTTCGTGTTCCGCGGCGCGCCGTCAGGCGCCACCGCTACTCGGGCCACTCGCTCTTCCGAACTGCCGTGCAGCCAGGCCGAAGACGAGACCGCCGACCAGGAACCAGGGATTCCAGAGCGCCAGCGTCCACAGCCGCTGTTCCGGGCTCACGTCTATCTCCCGGCCCACTGCGTCACTCAGCACCAGCACCTCGACGGCGATGCTGCGCACCACCAGCACAGCGCAGGCGCACCAGCCCAGGGTCTTGACCGCCCGTCCGGCCAGGCCATGAGGCCGTGGCCGGGCGAGAAGCCATCCCAGCATGCCGCCGACAAGGCACAGCATTCCCACACCCCACAAGCCCACCACCACGAACCACCCGGGGCGTTCCTCGGCCAAGGGCCCCGCCGAGACACTCAGGCCCCAGCTGCCGCCGAGCGCCCAGTAGAAATGAAGCACAGCGAAAGTGACCGCCCACGTACACGCGATACGCCCCCACCACCGAGGCGTTGTCTTGTCCTGCGGATCTTCATGCATAGCGAGGAGCATGCCACTGCCGTGGCGCGCAGCCGCCAGCAGCGCTGAGAAACCGGGACGCCCGCCATCCAGTCGGCCACCACATGCGACCGGACACATCAGACTTGATCGTCTAGTGGTCAGGCGGCTGTGTCGATTCCTGGTTGGCCATTATGTCGGTGAAACCCCTTGAACTGCATGAGCGGCGGGAGCTTGGAGCCCGCCTGGGCGTCGAACTTGTGGGCGGGACGTCGGCAGATGGGGCAGAGGTGCCGCAGGAAGGTGCGGTGATCGCGGCAGATGAAGCTGACCGCCAGACGCCATTCCGCCGCGTTCCAGGGGCCGCCGTGCCGCTGCTGGATCACGGACCCGTCCCCGGCGAGGCACTTGGGGCAGTAGCGCGTGAAGGTCGACAGGGCCCACGGGTCGATGCGGGTCCAGGTGAAGCGGTGCTGGGTCTGGACGCGCAGGGATTCGGTGACCGATGGGAAGCGTTCGCCATGCGGTTCAAGAGTCAGGGCGGCTGCCTCGTCCGTCGTGAGCCGGGTGCTGTGGGCGAAGCGCTTTGAGCGTCTCGGCGAGCTTGCGGACGAGCGGTTACGAGCGGTTCGTCGGCCTCGGGTAGGACGTGCCGGATCACCCGGCCGGTCAGTCCGACGTCGGCGGTGAGGCCCCAAGGCTCTGCTCTTCCACGGGAGGGGCCGCCTCGCGCGAGACGACCCAGCCCTCGGCCCAGGCGCGCACGATCCCAGTCTTCCACGGCCCCCGTAACGGGCTCTCTCTGTAGACGTGCATTACACGTGGTGGATCCTGCCCGTGCGCGAGGTCAGCCGGGCGCCGCTGCCGCCCCAGCGGTCGGCGACGATCTCGGCGGCGATGCTGACCGCGGTCTCCTCGGGGGTGCGGGCGCCGAGGTCGAGGCCGATGGGCGAGGACAGCCGGGCCAGCCGGTCCGCGCCGAGGCCGCGCTCGCGCAGGCGGCGCAGCCGGTCCTCGTGGGTGCGGCGGGAGCCCATGGCGCCGATGTAGCCGAGCGGGAGGCGCAGGGCGCAGTCCAGCAGGGGCACGTCGAACTTGGGGTCGTGGGTGAGGACGCAGACCGCGGTCCGTTCGTCGAGGCGGCCCGCCTCGGCCTCGGCCCGCAGATAGCGGTGTGGCCAGTCGGTCACGACCTCGTGTGCCTCGGGGAAGCGGCGCCGGGTGGCGAAGACGGGGCGGGCGTCGCAGACGGTGACGCGATAGCCGAGGAAGCAGCCGATCCGGGCGAGTGCCGCCGCGAAGTCGACGGCGCCGAAGACCAGCAGCCTGGGCGGCGCGGCGTGGGCGGAGACGAACAGGGTGAGCTCGTCGCCGAGGGGCCGGCCGTCGTAGCCGTGGCGCAGGGTGCCGGTGCGCCCGCCGGCCAGCATGCCGCGCGCGGCCTCGGCGGCGGCCGCGTCCAGCCGCCGGGAGCCGAGCGTGCCGGTGGTGGTGTCGGGGCCGACGACCATGCGGCGGCCGAGCCTGGCCGCGGGGTCGGGGCCGGCCACGGCCACGCAGGTGACTTCGGCCACCGGCGCCCCGGACCGGACCGCCGTGGCCACCTCGCCGAACTCGGGAAAGCCCGTGGGGTCGATCCGCTCCACGTAGACGTCGATGATCCCGCCGCAGGTCAGTCCGACCGCGAACGCGTCGTCGTCGCTCACCCCGTAGCGCTGGAGCACTGGTGTCCCGGAGGCGATGGCCTCCTGGGCCAGTTCGTAGACCGCGCCCTCGACGCAGCCGCCGGAGACGCTGCCGACGGCGGAGCCGTCCGGCCCGACCAGCATGCTCGTGCCCGGCGGCAGGGGTGAGGAGCGCCAGGTGTCCACGACCGTGGCGCGCGCGAAGGGCTCACCCGCGCGCCACCAGCGGTGCGCCTCCTCGACCACGCGCGGCGGGTCGCCCCCCGTCATCTGCGCCCCCGACATCCCCGCCCTCGGCAGTTCGGGCTCTGGCATCGCTGATGTTCCCTCAACTCATGTAAGAGATTGATACATTGGATGTATGAGCCTCTCACATTCGTCTCCGAGTAGCGACATCACCTTGCGGATCAACGGCGAGAAACACGCTCTGACCGTGGACAACCGCACCACCCTGCTCGATGTGCTCCGCGAGCGGCTGGGCCTGACCGGCACGAAGAAGGGGTGCGACCACGGGCAGTGCGGCGCGTGCACCGTCCTGATGGACGGGGACCGGGTGAACAGCTGTCTGATGTTCGCGGTGGCGGCCGAGGGGCGGGACATCGTCTCGATCGAGGGAGTAGCAGATCTGGCAAGCGGCGACGGGCTGCACCCGGTGCAGCGGGCGTTCCTCGACCATGACGGGCTCCAGTGCGGCTACTGCACACCGGGCCAGATCTGCTCGGCGATCGGGGCGCTCGGCGAGGCCCGGCGCGGCTGGCCGAGCCAGGTGACCGAAGACATCGCCTCCGCCGCGGGGGTCGGCGCGCTGGACCACGAGGAGGTCCGCGAGCGGATGAGCGGCAATCTGTGCCGCTGCGGCGCGTACGGCGGCATCGTGGAGGCCGTCCTGGAGGCGGCGGGCACGGACGGGGGCGGCGCGCGATGAGGGAGTTCGCGTACGTACGGGCGGCCGACGCCGACGAGGCGGCCGCGCTGGTGGCGGACCGGCCCGACGCCGTGTACCTGGGCGGCGGCACCAACCTGGTGGACCTGATGAAGCTGGGTGTCGCGGGGCCGGGCCTGGTCGTGGACGTCTCGCGGCTCGACCACGACCGCGTCGAGCACCGCGACGACGGCTCGGCGCTGATCGGCGCCGCGGTGCGCAATGGCGAGCTGGCCGGCGACCCGGGGGTCCGGCGGCGTTTCCCGCTGCTGTCGCAGGCGCTGCTGGCGGGCGCGTCCGGGCAGCTGCGCACGGTGGCCACGGTGGCGGGCAATCTGATGCAGCGCACCCGCTGCGGCTACTTCCAGGACGTGACCAAGCCCTGCAACAAGCGCCGGCCGGGCTCGGGCTGTCCCGCGATCGAGGGCGCGCACCGCGAGCTCGCGATCCTCGGCACCTCCGAACACTGCGTGGCGGGCCACCCGTCCGACATGGCGGTGGCGCTGGTCGCGCTGGACGCGGTGGCGCGGCTGCGGTCGGCGGACGGCGGCGCGCGCACCGTCCCGGTGGAGGAGCTGTATGTGCTGCCCGGCGACACGCCGGAGCGCGAGACCGTGCTGGAACACGGCGATCTGATCACCGCCGTGGAGCTGCCGGCGCCACCGCCGGGCGCGGCGATGGCCTACCGCAAGGTGCGCGACCGCCGCTCGTACGCCTTCGCGCTGGTCAGCGTGGGCGCGGCGGTGAGCGTGGACGAGTCGGGCCGGGTGGCGGACGTACGGATCGCGCTCGGCGGCGTGGCGCCGCGCCCCTGGCGGGCCAGGACGGCGGAGGAGCTGCTGCGGGGGCGGCGCCCGGACGAGGCGACGCTGCGCGAGGCCGCGCGGGCGGAGCTGGCCGCCGCCCGCCCGCTGCCTGACAACGCGTTCAAGGTCGACCTGACCATTGATCTGATCGTCGCCGCCATCCGCGACCTGGTCGCGAGGAAGGACCGCGCATGACCACCGTCGAGCAGACGATCGGCGCCCCGCTGACCCGGGTGGACGGCCCCCAGAAGGTCACCGGGGAGGCGCTGTACTCCTATGAGTTCCCGACCCCCCACATCACCTATGTCTGGCCGGTGCAGTCGACGATCGCCCGCGGCCGGGTGACGGAGGTGGACGCGGCCGCGGCCCTCGCCCTGCCGGGCGTGCTCGCGGTCCTCGACTCCGGCAACGCCCCGCGGCTGAACGCGGACGCCGAGGTCAGCGCCGACCTGTTCGTGCTTCAGTCCCCCGAGGTGGCCTACCACGGGCAGATCGTGGCGGCGGTGGTGGCCACCTCCCTGGAGTCCGCGCGCGAGGCCGCGGCGGCGGTGCGGCTGAGCTACGCGCCCGAGCCGCACGATGTGGTGCTGCGCGCGGACGACGAGGCGGCGTATGTCCCCGAGCGCGTGACCGACGGCGAACCCGGGTTCCAGGAGCGCGGCGATGTGGAGCGCGCCCTGGCGGCCGCCCCGGTGCGCACCGACGCCACGTATTCCACTCCGGTGGAGCATCCGAGCCCGATGGAGCCGCACGCCACCATCGCCTCCTGGCAGGAGGGCCGGCTGACCCTGCACGACTCCAACCAGGGCCCGCGCTTCGCCGCGCAGTTGATGGCCGGGCTGTTCGGGCTCGACCTGGACGCGGTGGAGGTGGTCACCGAACACGTCGGCGGCGGCTTCGGGTCCAAGGGCATTCCGCGCTCACCGGCCGTTCTGGCGGTGCTGGCCGCCCAGGTCGTACGGCGGCCGGTGAAGATCGCGCTGACCCGGCAGCAGATGTTCGCGCTGGTCCCCCACCGGGCGCCGACGATCCAGCGGATCCGGCTCGGGGCCGAGCGGGACGGCCGGCTGACCGCGATCGACCACGAGTCGGTGCAGCCGCGGTCGAGGATGCTGGAGTTCGCCGACCAGACGGTGTCCTCGACGCGGATGATGTACGCGGCGCCGGATGTCCGCACCACCGTGAAGGTGGCGCCGCTGGACATCATGACGCCCGCCTGGTTCCGGGCGCCCGGCCACACCCCGGGCATGTTCGCGCTGGAGTCGGCCATCGACGAGCTGGCCGTCGAGCTGGGCATGGACCCGATCGAGCTGCGCATCCGTAACGAGCCGGAGCTGGACCCGGGCACCGGCAAGCCGTTCAGCAGCCGCAGCCTGGTCGAGTGTCTGCGCGAGGGCGCCGAACGATTCGGCTGGGAGCGGCGCGATCCGGCGCCGGGGGTCCGCCGGGAGGGGCGGTGGCTGGTCGGCACCGGCATGGCCGCCTCGCACCACCCCGACTACACCGCGCCCTCCACGGCCACCGCGCGCGCCGAGCCGGACGGGACCTTCCTGGTCCGGATCGGCGCGGTCGACATCGGTACGGGGGCGCGCACCGCGCTGACGCAGGTGGCGGCGGACGCGCTCGGGGTGTCCCCGACGCGGCTGCGGCTGGAGATCGGCCGGGCGTCGCTGGGCGTGGCGACGTTCGCGGGCGGTTCGATGGGCACGTCCTCGTGGGGCTGGGCCGTCCACAAGGCGTGCCGCGCGCTGGTGGAGGAGATGCGCGGCTACGCGGGTGTCGTCCCGGACGGGGGCCTGGAGGTGGTGGCCGACACCACCGAGGACCTCCAGGAACGGGCGGACCTCTCACGCCACACCTTCGGCGCGCAGTTCGCCCAGGTGCGGGTGGACGCCGACACCGGCGAGATCCGCGTCGACCGGATGCTGGGGGTGTTCGCGGCCGGGCGGATCCTCAGCCCCACCACGGCCCGCTCGCAGTTCCTCGGGGCGATGACGATGGGGCTCTCGATGGCGCTGCTGGAGGTCGGCGAGGTGGACCCGGCGTTCGGCGACTTCGCCAACCACGACTTCGCGGGCTACCACATCGCCGCCCACGCCGACGTCCCGAAGCTGGAGGTGCACTGGCTGGACGAGCGCGACGACCGGCTCAACCCGGTCGGCGGCAAGGGCATCGGCGAGCTGGGCATCGTGGGCGCGGCGGCCGCCATCGCGAACGCCTTCCACCACGCCACCGGCGTGCGGGCGCGGGATCTGCCGATCCGCATCGAGCGGTCGCGCGAGGCCCTGCGGGTCATGCGCGACGGGGCCGGAGAAAACCGAACGGATATCCGATAAGGTCAGCCGGATGGCACACAGCGGGGGCAGGGAACGCGGCGCCTACCACCACGGCGACCTCGCCGCCGCGCTGGTCAGGGCGACACTCGACATAGTCGACGAGGTGGGGGTGCGCGGCTTCTCCGTCGCTGAGGCCGCGCGCCGCACCCGGGTGAGCCCCGGGGCGCCGTACCGCCACTTCGCCGACCGCGACACGCTGTTGGCGGCCGCCGCCCTGGAGGTCTCGCGCAGGCTGCGGACGATCCATCTCCAGGGCATGGCCACGGCCACCTCGCCCCAGGAGCGCCTCGCCATGGTCGCGGGCAGCTATGTGCGCGCGGCGGCCGTCCACCGGGGCGCGTTCGACCTGCTCTTCGCCCCCGGCCTGCGCGTCCACCACCTGGAGCTGCGCGACAGCACCAGGGAGTTCATCGACCTGCTGCTGCCGAGCGCGTTCGACGTGGTGCCGCCGGACCGGGCGGCGAAGGCCGCCGTCGAGCTGCTCGAAGCGCTCTCCGCGCTGGCGCGCGGCTATGTCGCCCTCCTGCTCGACGGAGTATTCGGCGAACCCGATGCGGTGGCGGCGGAGGTCGCCGCCCGCGCCACGCGGGCGGCCCGCGCCATGGTGGACGGATACGGCCTCCCGGACGCGGGGGCTCAGGCGCCCGGCGGATCTTGACGGATACCCCTGGGGCGGGCCGTGTGGTGGTCGGCGGGCTGTAGGCGAGCTGTCGACCGGCTGTAGGGGGCGGCTGGGAGCGTCGTGGACACAGGCGGACACGCCCGGATGTCGTGGCCGCCGTTCACACCCCACTGCCTTCAGGAGGTTCGGTGCAGCAGTCGTTGCCGGTCCGGTTCATCCAGGTCACCGAGGTGCGGCGGATCACCCCGCGCATGGTGCGCGTGACCTTCGGCGGGGACGCCCTCGCCGACTTCGTCTGCGACGCGCCCGACCAGCAGGTCAAGTTGTACTTCCCCAGGCCGGGCCAGTCGGAGCCCCGCCTTCCGGAGCCCGGCCCGGACGGCGACGTGATGCGGTGGTACGAGGCGTACCAGGCGATCCCCGAGGACGAGCGGCCGTGGATGCGGAGCTACACCATCCGGGCGCATCACGCGCACAGCCGGACGCTCGACATCGACTTCGTGCTGCACGGAGCCGGGGACGGGCACGGCGACGGGGGCGGGCATGGCGTCGGGGGCGGGCACAGCGGCGTGGGCCCTGCGACCAGCTGGGCGCTGACGGCCGGGCCCGGCGACACGCTCGGCATGTTCGGCCCGTCGGCGGCCTTCGCCCGCCCCGTGCCGCTCGGCGAGGCCGACTGGACGCTGCTGGCCGGGGACGAGTCCGCGCTGCCCGCGATCGGCACGCTGATCGAGGCGCTGCCCGAGGGCGCCCGCGCGGTGGCGTACATCGAGGTCGCCGACGCGGCCGAGGAGCAGCGCTTCACGACCGCCGGCGAGGTGGAGGTGCACTGGCTGCACCGGAACGGGCGCCCCACCGGGGGCGGTGGGTCGCTGCTCGACGCGGTGCGTTCGGCCGCCTTCCCGCCCGGCTCGGTGTTCGCGTGGCTGGCCGGTGAGGCGGGGGCGGTACGGAGCCTGCGCCGTCATCTGGTGGGCGAGCGCGGCATCGACCGGCGGTCGATCGACTTCACCGGCTACTGGCGGCTGAAGCTCACCCAGGACGACGCCCCGACCGAGGAGGACCTGGCCGAGGCGCGGGAGCGGGTGGCGGACGCGCAGGCCGAGCAGAACGGCTGAGCCGGGCCCGCCCGGCCCGGCGTCACACGAGGGCGGCGGCGTCCCGCACCGCGAGGCCGCCGCCCTCGGCGTAGGCGCGCTCGTACGCCCGCGCGTCCAGCACCCGGCGCAGCTCCGCCTCGGCCCGCTGCCGCACCTCGGCGGCGGCCGAGAGCGTACGGAAGCAGAAGCCCTCCATCACGGGCCCGTGGTCGTAGGCGCCGAGCAGCCGCGCCCCGTCCTCCGCCGCGCCCAGGTGCGCCTTGGCCCAGGCGGCGCTGATGAACTGCTCGGCGACCAGATGCGGGGCGACCAGATACGCCAGGGGCTCCAGCGAGCTCACGGCCCGCCTCAGCCGGCTCCGGGCGCGCTCGTACGCGCCGTCCACGCAGTCCAGCCAGCCGTGCAGGCCCGCCACCATGCCGGTGAGAATCGCGGGGGTGGTGGCCGGAAACGCCTGCTCCAGCAGTTCCAGCTGGTCGCGGGCGGCGCCGGTGCGGCCGGTGCGGCCGAGGTGCTGGACCAGCATCAGCCGCGCCGTGTCCAGGGTCTCCCCGGCATACCGGCCCGACTCCACCACCGCTTGGCGCAGCAGCCGTTCGGCCTCGGCCCGCTCCTCCTCGTCCCGGGCGGTCTCCAGCCGTACGGACGCCAGCCTGGCCTCGAGCGCCGGGACCTGGGGCTGCGCGCCGCCCCGCGCGGAGACCTCGATGGCGCGGGCGAAGTCGGCGGCGGCCTCCTCGTACCGGCCCCGCCACTCGTACGCCTCGCCGCGCGCGGACAGCGACTCCGCGATCCCCCAGGGATCACCGGCCCGTTCGAACTGCCGCAGCGACTGGTCGGCGTCGTCCACCGACCGCTCGGTCCCGCCGGGGCGGCCGTACCGCGTCCTGGCGCGCATCAGCAGGGCGAAGCCGAGCTCCCAGGGGTGCCCCAGCTCCCGGCAACCCCGCACCATGTCGTCCAGCGTCTCGCCGAGGCTCGCGGCCCGGCCGGTGAGCAGCTTGGCGGAGAACCACACGAAGCCCGGCTGGCGGAAGGTCTGCGGCAGGCCCGGCCGGTACGCGTCGACGATCCCGCGCAGATACTCCTGGCCGCCCTCCCGGTCGGCGGAGGCGCCACCGCTCTCTCCGCTGCTCGCGAAGATCAGCAGCCGCACCCCGCGCCGGGCCTCCCACAGCTGCTCCTCGGACCAGGGCGGCGGCCGGTCGGTGCAGGGCTCGGCCAGCGGCACGGCGGGCCGCACGGGCGGGAGGAAGGGGTCGGGGCCGAGCGCGGCGACGGCGGGCGCCCAGGAGCGTACGTCGCCCAGGTGGTTGCGCTGCTGCCAGAACCAGCTCATGGACAGCGCCAGGCACAGCCCCTCCTGCTCCTCCCGCAGCGCCACGGCCCGGCGCAGCGCGGCCCGAAGGTTGTCGTGCTCCGCCTCGAACCGCCCCAGCCACCGGGCCTGTTCCGGGCCGCGCAGCAGCGGGTCGCCGATGCGGACCAGTTCGCGGAAGACGGTCAGATGCCGCCGCTCGACGGCCTCCCGCTCCCCGGCCTCGGCCAGCCGCCGCGCGGCGTACTCGGCGACGGTCTCCAGCAGCCGGTAGCGCATCCCGCCCGGCCCCTCGGGGACGGCGAGCACGAGCGACTTGTCGACGAGGGAGCTCAGGATGTTCAGGGTGTCCAGGGTGTCCAGGGTGTCCAGGGTGTCCTTCGGGGCGGGGTCGGCCCAGTCGCCCGGGGCGTCCCCGGCGCAGACCGCCTCGGCCTCCTCCAGCGCACAGCCGCCCGAGAAGACGGCCAGCCGCCGCAGCACGGTCCGCTCGTCCTCGTCCAGCAGGTCCCAGGACCAGTCCACCACCGCCCGCAGCGTCCGCTGCCGGGGCAGCGCGGTCCGGTGGCCGCCGGTCAGCAGCCGGAAGCGGCTGTCCAGCCGGTCGGCGATCTGGCGCGGGGTCAGCGCCCGCAGCCGGGCCGCGGCCAGCTCGATGGCCAGCGGGAGGCCGTCGAGCCGACGGCAGATCTCCACACAGGCGGGCCGGTCGTCGGCCACGCCGAACCCGGGGCGCACGGCGGCGCCGCGCTCCGCGAGCAGCCGCAGCGCCCACTCGCCCGGCAGCGGCTCGACGGGCCGCGCCCACTCGCCCGGCACGCCCAGCGGCTCCCGGCTGGTGGCCAGCACGGTCACGCCCGGGCAGCCGGTGAGCAGCGACCGGGCCAACTCGGCGGCGGCGCCGATCACATGCTCGCAGTTGTCCAGGACGAGCAGCATCCGACGCCGACCGCAGTGCTCCACCAGTTCGGCAAGCGGCCCCGGCGCGGCGCCCTCGGCCGCCCGCAGCTCCTGGGCGCCGGGCCCCCGCAGCGCCGTGTCGCGCGCCCCGACGGCGGTCAGGACCGCCTCCGGCACGGTCTCCCCGTCCCGTACGGGCGCCAGCTCGGCCAGCCACACCCCGTCGGGCCAGGCCCCGGCCGCCGCCTCGGCGGCCTCCAGGGCCAGCCGGGTCTTCCCGACGCCGCCGGTGCCCATCAGGGTGACCAGGCGCCGGGTGCGCAACTCGCTTGCCAGCTCACCCAGTTCTGCCTCGCGCCCCACGAAGGTGGTGAGCCGGGGCCGCAGATTTCCCGGCCCGCGTTGCCCGCCATCCGCGGCGGGCCCAGCACGCTGGTCGTCCTGCCATGTGCTGTCGGACCCACCGCGCTCCCCGGCACCGCCATCGGCATGCCACGCCATATCGCCTTCGGCGTGCCACGGCTCGCCGCCCGCGCCGCGCCGCTGCGCGCCGCCGCCCCCGCCGAACTCCCGCCCACCGCACGCGCCATCCCGCTCCAGGCCACCCTGCCGGGCGCCCTGTCCCAAAGCGCCCCGCGCGCTGTCACGGCGCCCGCCGCGCTGCCCGCCGTATCCCTGTCCCTGTCCGCCGCGCCCGCTCTGCTCAGGTCGTGGCCAACCGTCGTGCTCCCCGAGCCGTTTCGGGCCGTCCTGCCCGGCGCCCCCCTGCGCACCGTTCCCGGGATGCCGCCCCACACCTCCCGGCCCGCCGCTCCCCCCGCGCCGACCCGAGCCGTCCCGCGCGTCCTGTCGCCACGCACCGCCCCACCCGCCGGACCGTGCCGGGCCCTCCGCGGCGAGCGGGGCCGCGTCCTCGGCGAGCAGTTCGGCGTGCAGGGCGCGCAGCTCGCCGCCCGGATCCGCGCCGAGGCGATCGGCGAGGCGGAGCCGGACCTCCTCGTACGCCTGCAAGGCCTCGGCACGCCGGCCGGCGGCCCGCAGGGCACGTATCCACAGGGCCTGAAGCGGCTCGTCCAGCGGCTCCTGGCCCGCCAGCGCCGCCAGTTCGGCCAGGGCGCCCTCCGCGCCGCCCAGTGCCACCTCCGCCGCCAGGCGGTCACGGCGGGCCTGGGCGTGGCGCCGTTCGGCCCGTATGGCCACGGGTCCGCCGCGTGACGCGGAAGACACGCCTCCGCCCGCGCCCGGGAGGTCCGCGAGCAGCGGCCCGCGCCACAGCTCCAGCGCCTCGTCGAGCAGTGCGGCGGCCAGGCGCGCATCACCCGCGCCGAACGCGGCGGAGCCCTCCGCCGCCAGCCGCTCGAAGCGGAACAGGTCGATATCGTCCTTGTCCGCCACCAGGCGGTAGCCGCCGGGCACCGAGGCCACCGCCTCCTTGCCCAGCGCCCGCCGCAGCCGTCCCACCAGTGCCTGCACCGCTGCCACTTCGTCGGCGGGCGGCGCCTCGTCCTCGCCCCACAGCTCGGCGGCCAGCTGCGCCGTGGACGCCGGCCGGCCGCCGCCCAGGGCCAGCGCGCCCAGCAGCGCCCGCAGCCGGGCGCCGCCGAGCGGCACCTCGGTGCCGTCCGGACGGAGGGCCTGGGTGGCGCCGAGGACGCGGTAGCGGTATTTCACCCGCCCATTGTCACCAACCGACCCGCACCGTCCCGCATCGCGAAATCATTTTCGTCCGGCTCGCGGCCGTGGTGATACTCCGGCCATGGACCTCTCCCTGATCGCCGCCTTCGTGGCGGCCGCGTTCCTGCTCAGCGTCGCCCCAGGCCCGGACATGCTCTTCATCGTGGCCAACGCCACGTCCGGAGGCCGCCGCGCCGGGGTGGTGGCCGCCCTCGGCATGTCGACCGGTCTGGCCGTGCACACGCTCGCCGCGGCGCTCGGCCTGAGCGCGCTGTTCCGGGCCGCCCCTGAGGCGCTGGAGGTGGTGCGGCTGGCGGGCGCGGTGTTTCTGATCTACCTCGCCGTCACCTCCTGGCGGGCAGGTCGCCGTACGCCGGGCGGGGAGCAGGACACTGCCGACGCCACCGCCACCGCGCCCCGGCGGCCGCTGCGCAAGCTCTACCTGATGGCGACGCTGACCAATGTGGCCAATCCCAAGGTCATCCTCTTCTACCTGGCGTTTCTGCCGCAGTTCCTCACCGTGGGCGATGCGGCGTGGCCGGTGTGGCTACAGCTGCTGACCCTGGGCGGGCTGTTCATCATGATCGGGCTGCCGGTGGACGCCACGGTCGGGCTGGCCGCCGGGAGCCTGGCCGACAAGCTCCTCAGCCGGCCCTCGTTCCGCCGCCGGCTGGAGCGGGCGTCGGCCGTGGTCTTCGGCGGTCTCGCCGTCCGTCTGGCGCTCGACAGCCGCTGAGCGGCGAAGCAGGCGACAAGGGAGCGACAAAAGGCGGCGAAATATAGCCGATCTCCTGCCCGTGCCGTGGCTGCTCAGAGTCCCCTCCCCGGAAAACAACAAGGTCCGGCCCCTCTTCCGGTTTTCGTCCGAACCGGGATATCCATGAAGTGAGCGGCCGGACACCGGCCGTGATCGGCGACGTCGGGAGGACCTTCGACCATGAGCGACACAGCGCGGCCGGACGGCGGACAGAACGGCTGGTACGTGGACGACCGCTGCACGAACTGCGATGTGGCCCGGCAGCTCGCCCCCGGGCTGATCGGCGAGGCTGCCGACGGCCGCTCGCGGGTGCTGCGCCAGCCGCGCGACGAGGCCGAGAACAGGCTGCTGCACACCGCCGCGTACGCCTGCCACGTCCGGTCGATCCGCCCGCCGTCCCGGCGGCTCGACCCGGAGCTCGACCCGTTTCCGATGGCCCTGGACGACTCCGTGTACCTGTGCGGACACAACTCCACGCAGACCGCCGCGGCCAATTCCTATCTACTGCGCCGCCCGTCGGGAAACGTCATGGTGGACACGCCGCGCTGGAGCGAGGCGCTGGCGGAGCGGTACGCGGCGCTCGGCCCGGTGACCGAGGTACTGCTCACCCACCGCGACCACGCCGCGCACGGCCGCCGCTGGGCCGACCGCCTCGGCGCCCGGCTGTGGATCCACGAGGGCGACCTCGCCGCCGCCCCGGACGCCGACCGGGTGCTGCGCGGCACCGAGCCGGTCGAGGTCGCCGACGGCCTGGTCGCCCATCCGCTGCCCGGGCACACCGAGGGCAGCGTGCTCTACCTCGCGGACGACCGGTACTGCTTCAGCGGCGACAGCCTGTACTGGTCGCGCACCACGGAGGACATCGAGGTCGTGGAGAGCGTGACCTGGTACTCGATCGAGGAGCTCGCCGCGTCCCTGGCCCGCTCGGCGCCGCACCTGCGCTTCGAGTGGCTGCTGCCCGGCCACGGGGACCGCAGGCGGCTGCCCGCCGACGAAATGACCCGCCGCCTGGCGGGGCTGACGGACCGTGTGCGGGCGCTGCGGCCCCAGCCGATCGACTTCTCCGCCGTCCGCTGGTGACCCGATAGGCTGGAACACAGCATTCCGGCGCTCACGCCACTGCCTCTCCCCCCGCTCCCCAGGAGGGCGGTATGAGCAGATACCCGCAGGTCCGGGGCCGGGCTCGAGCCATCGAGGGGGCGGTCGTCCGGCGGGGCGACCCCGGCTACGAGAAGCTCCGCGCGAGCATGGTGTGGAACGAGCTGACACCGTCCCGGTCCCCGGACGTCATCGTGGTCGCCGCCTCCGAGCGGGACGTTCCCGAAGCGGTGCTGCTGGCCCGCGCGAGCGGCATGCGGATCGCCGTACGGGCGGGCGGGCACAGCTGGTGCGGCTCGTCGCTGCGCGAGGGCGGAATGCTCATCGACCTCTCCGGGCTGCGCCGGTACGTGATCGACCCGGCGGCCCGGACGGCCCATGTGCAGCCGGGGGTCACGGGCGGGGAACTCGCCGCCCGGCTGGCCCGCTACGGCCTCGCGTACGCCACGGGGCACTGCGAGTCGGTGGCGATGGGCGGCTATCTCCTCAGCGGCGGCCTCGGCTGGAACTCCGGAGCCTGGGGCCCGGCCTGCGCGGGCGTCCGGCGCGTCGAGGCCGTCACCGCGGACGGCGAGGTGGTCGGGTGCGACGCCGGGGAGAACGCGGATCTGTTCTGGGCGGCGCGGGGCGCGGGGCCCGGCTTCTTCGCCGTCGTCACCGGCTTCGACCTCGCCCTGCACCCGCTGCCCGGGGCCGTCGCGACGACTTCCTACGCCTTCCCCCTCGCCGACACCGAGGAGGTGGCGGGGCACATCTCCGGGGTTTCGGAGGAGCTCCCGGCCGAGGTGGAGCTGACGATCCAGCTCGCCACGGCCGACCCGGCCGTCTGCCCCGCAGCCCCCAGACCCCCGGTGATCACCGTGTCCGCCGTGGCGTTCGCGGACTCGTGGGAGGAGGCCGTCCGCCTCACCGAGCCCCTGCGGAGCTGCCCCGTCGTGGCACGGGCGCTGTTTCGCCGCGAGAGCGAGCCGGCCTCCTTCGCCACGCTGTCCGGCGGCGCCTCGTCGGCCTGGCCCGCCAAGCACCGCTTCGCGGCGGACACCCTGTGGTCCGACGACGACCTGGGGGCACTGCTGGCCCCGCTCGCCGACGCCATCGCCGCCGCGCCTTCCGGCAAGTCGTCCGTCCTGGCGCCGTTCCGGCCCGCCTCCCGGGACGAGCGGCTGCTGGGCGACATGGCGTTCTCGGTCCTCGGCAGGTCGTACGTCGTGCCGTACGCGGTGTGGGACGACCCGGGCCGGGACGGGGCGAATGCGCGGTGGCTGCGGGAGGCGATGCGCCGGGTGGAGCCGCTGGGCGCCGGGCACTACATCGCCGAGGCCGACCTCACCGCCGCCCCCAACCGCGCCGAGCGGTCGTACACCCCGGCCGACTGGCGGCGGCTGCGGGAGGTACGGGCGCGGTACGACCCCGACGGCGCCTTCCACTCGTACCTGGGCCCGGGCCCAGCCCCGCTCTAGTCCGACAGCGTGCGCATCAGCGGGGTCAGCGCCGCGCCGACCAGGGTGGCCGTGGCGATCGAGCCGAGGGTGATGCCCCATGCCACGGGCCCCAGCGGGGTGGAGCCGAAGAACTGGCTGACGCCCGGCGTCTGGACGATGCCCGCGAGGACGGCGGCGGAGCCGAGCCCCGCGATCAGGACGTGCCGGTCCAGGCCGCCGGTGGCCAGGGTCTGGGCGAGCTGGGTGCCGACCAGGGCGACGAGCGCGACCGTGCTCGCGCGGCGTCCCCGGCCGGTGAGCCGCGCGCCGGTCCAGGCCATGCCCGCACCGAGGGCCGTGATGACGCCGCGCAGCAGCATCTCGTGGGTCAGGGCGGTGCCGAGGGAGCGGTGCGGCCCTTCGCGCAGCAGCCGCTCGCCGGTGTGGCCGGTCGGCTCGCGCACCGCGATGGCGAGCGCGGGCGCGAGGTCGGTGAGCAGGTTGACCAGCATGATCTGCCGGGCGCTCAGCGGTGTGCCGCCGGTGAGCGCGGCGGTGACCACGCTGAAGGTGACCTCCCCGAGGTTGCCGCCGATGAGGATGGCGAGCGCGGCCCGCACCGAGGCCCACATGGCCCGCCCCTCCATCAGCGCCGAGACGATGGTCTCCAGGCGGTCGTCGCCGACGACCAGGTCGGCCGCGGCGGTGGCGGCGGGCGTGCCGCGCCGGCCGAGGGCGATCCCGATGTCCGCGAGGCGGATGGCGGGCGCGTCGTTGGCCCCGTCGCCGGTCATCGCCACGACCCGCCCCAGGCGCTGGTAGGCCTGGACGATGCGGACCTTGTGGTGCGGGCTGCACCGGGCGATCACATCGACGGTGGGCAGCAGTTCGTCGAGGGCCGCGTCGTCGAGCTCGTCCAGCTCGGGCCCCGTGCACACCTTCGGCTCCGGGACGTCGCTGACGGTCGCCGCGATGGCGTCCGCGGTGGCCGGGTGGTCGCCGGTGAGCATCACCGTGTGCACGCCCGCCTCGTGGAGCCGCCTGGTGGCGGGGGCGGCGCTGGTGCGGACCGGGTCGGCCAGCGCGATGAACCCGAGGAACACCAGGTCCCGCACGGTCTCGTCGGTGAGCTCCTCGTCGTCCGCCATGGGGCGCTCGGCCACGGCCAGCACCCGGCGGCCGGCCCCGGCGAGCTCCTCGGCGCGGCCGGTGAGCTGCTCGACGGCGGCGGGGTCCAGCGGGGCCTCCGCGTCCCGGGTCCGCCGGCGGGCGCAGCGGCGCAGCACGTTCTCCGGTGCGCCCTTCACGCTCAGGACCAGGCCGTGCGAGTCGCGCCCGGCGGTGGCGTGATAGGCCCGGGACGGCTCGAAGGGCAGGGCGTCGGTGCGCCGCCAGCGGGGGGCGCCGTGTCGTACGGCGACGCGCGCGCGGCGGGCTCCGGCCATCACCGCGCGGTCGGTCTGGTGGGCCATGGGTTCCGCCTGCCGGGCGGGCGGGGTGGCGCGCAGCGCGGCGGCGAGCACCGCCTTGCGCGGGTTGTCCAGCCGGTCGGCGGGAAGTTCGACCTCCCCGTCGCCGACGGCCGCGAGTTGCAGATTGCCCTCCGTGAGGGTGCCGGTCTTGTCGAAGCACAGGACATCGGCGCGGCCGAGCGCCTCGATGGTGCGGGGGTTGCGCACCAGCGCGCCGAGGTCGGCCAGGCGGCGGGCGGCGGCGAGCTGGGCCACGTTGACCAGGAACGGCAGCCCTTCGGGTACGGAGGCGACGGCGAGGTTCACCGACTGGGCGAGCGTGTCGGTCAACTTGCGGCCGTGCAGCAGCCCGGCCACGGACACCGCGGACGCGGAGCCGAGGGCGATGGGCAGGCTGGCCCGGGTGAGCTTGGTCAGCCGGGCCTCCACGCCGGTGACGGGCGCGGCCTGACGCGCGGTGGCGAGGCTGCGGCCGACCTCGGTGGAGGTGCCGGTGGCCACCACGACGGCCACCGCCCGCCCGGCGGAGACGGTGGTGCCCTCATAGAGCATCGAGCGGCGCCCGGTGATGTGCGCGGCGGTCACCGGCGCCGGATCCTTGGGCACGGGAAGGGACTCGCCGGTCAGCGAGGACTCGTCGACCTCGACGCCCTCGGCCTCCAGCAGCCGGCAGTCGGCGGGCACCACGTCCTCGGGGCGCAGCGCGATGATGTCGCCGGGCACCAGGTCCCCGGCGGCGACCAGCCGCTCGGTGCCGCCGCGGTGTACCCGCGCGCCGATGGCCGAGCGGGAGAACAGCTCCGCCAGGGCACGCTCGGTCCTGACCCGCTGGACCCCGCCGACCAGCGCGGAGGTGCCGGTGATCGCGGCCACCAGCGCGGCGTCGGTGCGCGATCCCACGGCCGCGGCGAGCGCGGCCCCGGCGGCGAGCACCGGGGTGAGGGGGTTGGCCAGCTCCTCGATGAACGCCGAGGGCAGGCTGGTACCGGTCGGCTCACCGGCGCTCGGGGCGCCGCGGGCACGGGTGGCGGCCTCGGCGGTGGTGAGCCCCTCGGTCCGGGTGCCCAGGCGTTCCAGGACGCGCCGGACGGGCATCAGATGCCAGGGGACGGAGGTCACCGGCGGCGCCAGGGGGCGCGCTATCAGTTGCTGGGCGCGCCAGTTGCCCATGCAGAAGGCGATGGTCCCGGCGACGTTGCTGGCGCCAGTGGCGCGCGCGGCGGACTGCCGGCGGGGGGCCTTGAGGGCGGCGACGGCGCCGACGCCGCTGCCGCCCGCCGCGAGCATGGCGCTGTCCCGGTCGACCCGGGCAGCCACCCCGACCGCGTCCACGATCACCCCGGCCGACTCCAGGTCCGCGCCGACCAGCAGATGCGCTCCCCAGGCCGGGGGCTCGCCCTCGCGGTGGGTGCCGATGCCGCAGTCGGCGGCGCCCAGCGCCCGGCGGTTGCCGGACAGCAGCAGCACCACCGCACCGTCCGCCTGGAATGCGCGCACCGAGGCCACGAGGCGCCCTCCGGCGGGCACCACCGCGTCGGCGAAGGCGAACGCCGGGTGCGGCCGATCGGTGGCCAGGACGACGCGGGCGCCCGCCCGGCGGGCGGCGGCCGCCACGGCCTCGGCGCCCGGGGCGGTCTGCGCGGCCAGCCCCACCACGGCCCGCAGACGGCTCCCCTTGGCCAGGCCGAGGACGCGCTCGCTGCCCTTGCCGCGCAGCCTGGCGGCGGCCTGGCCGCCCGTACGGCCCGTCAGGTCGAGCCGGTCCGGCGGCCCCAGCGCCCAGCCCTGGCCGTTGCGGCGGACTTCGAGAGGGCCGTCGGAGTCGAAGAGTTCGAACAGCCGCTCGGCGACCTGCGGGGCCTCGGCCCCGCCGAGCACTTCCATGTCGATGGGCTCGTACCGGTCGCCGCGCAGCGCCTCCTCGTCCAGCACCACGGTGTCGACCTGGCCGAGCCGCCGCAGCGCGCCGCGGTCCATGGCCACCACGCCGCGCAGCGCGAGGAAGCGGCCGAGGTTGGTCGCGAAGCCCTCCCTGCCCGCCCCCGGCGCCTTGGGGATGGAGGCCAGCGCCACGGCCAGGCCGCGGCGGGGGCCGGCGAACGGCACGGCGAGGGCGCCGGCGACCGCCCCGGCCCGCAGGGACCGCTCCGCGTAACGCGTGGTCGCGTCCCTCGGGGGCGGTCCGGGGCGCTCGACGACGATCGGCTCGGCCACGACGTCCCGCGGCCCGTGCACCAGCCGCGGCTCCGCCGCCTCCCATGCCTCGCTCTCCGCGGCGGCCTCCCGCCACTGCGCCAGGCGCTCGATCACGTCCAGCGCGAGCCCTCCGCCGCGGGTGGCCACGCCCTGGGTCAGGGCGCTCATCGCGGTCAGAACCGAGTCGGCCCGTTCTGCGCCGCCGATCGCCGCGGCCAGCCGGCGGATCCGGGGGTGGTGCTGGAGCAGGGAGGCCAGCGCGCCCACCTCGTGGGGCAGTTTGAGCCAGGGGGCCAGGCGCAGCGCGGTGGCCAGCGTCAGACCCACGGCGTCCGCGGTCAGCGCGGACACGGACTCGGGCGTGTTGGGCCCCTCGGACGGGTGCTGCGGCTCCGGGAGCCACTCGTCGAACTCCCCCGCGACGGCGGCTGCCAGTTCCTCGGCCTGCTCGACCAGGGCGACCAGCTCGGACTCGCGCGGCGGCGGGGAGGAGACCGACACCACGACGCGTTCGGAGGGCGCGTTGACCCGCGCCCACCGGACGCGGGGGTGTGACTCGAGCGCTCTCTCCACGCGGTGGCCCACGCGCTCGCCCCCGATGCCGTGCACCCCCCGGACCTCGATATAGCAGCGCCCGGGGTGGGACCACACCCCGCGCCGCGGCAGCCTGGCCAGCCGCCCGACCAGCCCGGCCGCGCCGCGCACGCCGGCGGTCACGCCGCTGGTGAGCGGCGTCAGCAGCGGGGTGACCACCGGGATGCGCAACCCTGGCAGCCCCGGCAGTCCTGACAGCCCCGAACGTGATGACGCTGACATCGACGCGGCCTCCCTAGACGTCGCCCGGCAGCCGCCCCCATTCGGCGGAAGATGAATCCCGATTACCCTGAAAAGTGAGTAATTACCGAAACGTCAACCATGTGTGGACGTGAGATCTGTGAGTACTCCCACCATTTCCCGCAAGCGCGGGTCCTCGGACAAGACGAAGACAGCGCCCCGGCGGAAGGCGACAACAGAGCGGAAGGCGACGACCCAGCGGAAGACCGCACCGGCCGCGAAGACCACGGCCGCGGCGAAAGGCACCAAGGCCGTGGCGAAGGCCGGGAAGGTCACCAAGGCCGCGGCCGACGGTCAGCGGTCCATCACCATCACCGTCCCCTCGGCGGGGCGCGTGGCGGGCGGCCTGGCCGACGCGGCGCTGCTGCCGGTGGCGGTGGCCCGCCGGTGGCTGCCCGCCAAGGGCGGTCTGCCGCTGTATGTGGGCCTGGGGCTGCTGGGCGCCGCGGACGCGCTCGAATGGCCGGTGGCCGTGGGCATCGGCATCGGCTACGCGGTGCTGCGCCGCGGCGGCGCCATGGCACCCCCCTCCACCGCCCGCCGGACCGCCGCCCGGGCGGCCTGAGCCGCGAACCGGGGCTCCGCCCCAGCCCTCGGGGGCCCAGGGGCGAAGCCCCCGGGGGCGGTCCGTCGCATGGTTTTGCCGGGTCTTTGCCATATCGCCCGTCATGCTGGCATATAGCACGCTTTGGGGCGAAACTTGAACCTCGAAAGAGGGAGTTTTTCCTCGGGGAAGTGATGATGTGCCCGTCAGCTGGGACGACACCGCCGCCCTCACCGATGCCCATGACCGTTTTCTGGCGGGGAGGCTCGTCAGGCGCGCCGTGCGTCCGCCGATCCTCAGCTCCTGGGAGCGCTGCCGGTCGCTGGGCATCGCGGCCGACCACGTCGAGGTGCTGTACCACACGGAGCTGGACCTCGGCGGCAGCCTCGCCGATGCCGCCCGGCCGGTGCTGGACCGGCTCGAGACCCAGGTCTCGGGCATCCGGGTGAGCGCGGTCCTGTGCGACCAGGACGCCCGGGTACTGGAGCGCCGGGTCGGCGAGCACTCGCTCAACCGCTTTCTGGACTCCCTGAACCTCGCCCCCGGCTTCGCCTTCTCCGAGGAGCTCACCGGCACCAACGGCATGGGCACCGCGCTCGCGGCCCGGCAGCCCGCCTTCGTCTGCGGCCGGGAGCACTTCGCCGACATCATGCGGCAGTTCGCCTGCGCCGCCGCCCCCATCCGCGACCCCCTGAGCGGGCGGGTCCTCGGCGCGCTGGACCTGACCTGCAACCACCGCCATGCCGACGCGTCCATGCTGGGCCTGGTCCATCAGGCGGCGGTCGACGTGGAGCAGCGGCTGCTCGACCGGATCACCGCCCGCGAGCGGGCCCTGCTCGCCGCCTTCCCCCGGGGCCGCCCCCGGGAGGCCGCCGACGCCCTCGGCCGACGGGACCGGCTGGTCCTGGAGGAGCTGGCCATGCAGCTGATCGCCGCGGGCCACGCCGGGGTGGCGGAGGCGTGGCTCCCCGGGGGCCGGGGCGTCACCCTGTGGTGCCGCGAGGCGCGGAGCCGGTCGGGGGCGACGGGCTTCCTCGTGGAGGCCGTGCTTGCCGGCGTCGGCGGGCTGTACCGATGCGCCCCGCAGGACAGCCTGGGCTCCCCCGACGCCATGGGTCCGCCGGGCGGACCGGGCGCGGTCCCCCTCGCCCACGCACCGCTCGCCCCGGGAACACCCGCCCCCGACACCCCCGGCCCCGACACGCCCGTCCGCGAAATGCCCGGCCCGGAGATTCTGGTCCCGGAGACGCTCGTCCCCACCGCCCGCTCCGCCGACGCCCCCGCGCCGTTCGGCGAGCAGCCCCGGGGCGAGCCGCTGGCCGTCGGGGAGCCCGGTGTCAGCCGGCTGGCGCTGCTGGCCCGGGAGCGGCTGGGGCTGCTGTGCGAGGCGGGGGTCACGGTCGGCACCACCTTGGACGTCACCCGCACCGCCGAGGAGCTGACCGAGGTGGCCGTGCCGCGGTTCGCCGACTACGTCGTCGTGGATCTGCCGGACTGTGTGCTGCGCGGCGAGGAGCCGGTACGGACCGACGGCCCGCTGCGCCGGGTGGCGATGGCGGGGGCGGGCGTGGCGTCCCATCTGTATCCGGTGGGCGAGGCGGTCGGCTACGCCCCGTCGACGCCGCAGGCCCGCGCGCTCGCCACCGGCGACCCCGTGCTCGAGCCCTATCTGCACGAGGCCCACGGCTGGCTGGCCCACGACCCCAACCGCGGCGGGCGGGTGCTGCGGGCCGGGATCCACTCGCTGATCGCGGTGCCGATGCGGGCCCGGGGCGTCGTCCTGGGTGTGGCCGGGTTCTACCGCTCCGCGCTCAAGCAGCCCTTCGAGGAAGACGATCTGTCCTTGGCCGAGGACCTGGTCAGCCGCGCCGCCGTGTGCATCGACAACGCGAGGCGCTTCACCCGCGAGCACGCGACCGCCCTGGCGCTCCAGCGCAGCCTGCTCCCCCGCGGCCTGCCCGCGCAGCACGCGGTGGAGGCCGCCCACCGCTATCGGCCCGCGACGACAGGGGTCGGGGGCGACTGGTTCGATGTGATCCCGCTGTCCGGGGCCCGGGTGGCCCTGGCGGTCGGCGATGTGGTCGGGCACGGTCTGCACGCGACGGCGACCATGGGGCGGCTGCGTACCGCGGTCCACAACTTCTCGGCGCTGGATCTGGCCGTCGACGAGGTCCTCACCCAACTCGACGACCTGGTCTGCCGGTTGGACCCGGAGGCGATGGGCTGGGACGGCATGGGCGCGGAGGGGCCTGCCGCGGACGCACCGTCCACCGGAGGGACCGCATCCGCAGCAGGGCCGGATACAGCGGACTCGGGGCATGAGCCGGGCATCGTCGGCTCCGGGTGTCTGTACGCCGTCTACGACCCGGTGACCCGCCGCTGCACCGCCGCCCGGGCCGGACACCCGCCGCCCGCCCTCGTCCTGCCCGACGGCACCGTGGAGTTCCCCGACGTGCCCCCGGGGCCGCCGCTCGGCGTGGGCGGCCTGCCGTTCGAGACCGCCGACTTCGCGGTCCCCGAGGGCAGCCTGCTGGTGCTCTACACCGACGGCCTGCTCACCGGCGCCACCGGCCGTGACGCGGAGGTCGGCTTCGAGCGGCTGCGGACCGTCCTCGCCCGCGCGGGCCGTACGCCGGAACAGGCCTGCGACGCCCTGGAGTCCCTGCTGCCGGACCGTCCCGCGGATGATGTGGTGCTGCTCGTGGCCCGCACCCGGGCCCTGGCCGACGACCAGGTCGCCGTCTGGGACCTGCCCGCGGACCCGGCCGAGGTCTCCCGGGCGCGCCAGGAGGTCCTGGACCGGCTGACCGAGTGGGGACTGGAGGAGCCGGCGTTCACCACCGAGCTGATCGTCAGCGAGCTGGTCACCAACGCCATCCGGTACGGCCGCGAACCGCTACAGCTGCGGCTGCTGCGCGAGCGCGCGCTGATCTGCGAGATGGCCGACGGCAGCAGCACCTCCCCTCGGCTGCGCCGGGCCCGCACCACCGACGAGGGCGGCCGCGGGCTGTTCCTGGTCGCCCAGCTCGCCCAGCGCTGGGGCACCCGCTACACCGAGCACGGCAAGGTGATCTGGACCGAGCAGCCGCTGCCCCGCGGCGGGGCGCGCTGACCTGGGCGCGCCGACCTGGTGGGCCGTCAGCGCAGATCCTTGACCCGGCGGATCTTTCCGACGGAGCGCTCCAGCGACTCCGGCTCCACGACCTCCGCCTCGACGGTCAGCCCCACCCCGTCCTTGACCGCCTGGGCGATGGCCCGCTCGGCCGCCGCGCGCGCCTCGGGCGTGGCGCCGGGGCGCGCCTCGGCCCGCACCGTCAGGTGGTCCATCCGGCCGCGCCGGGTCAGCAGCAGCTGGAAGTGGGGGGCGACGCCGGGGGTGCGCAGCACGATCTCCTCGATCTGGCTGGGGAAGAGGTTCACCCCGCGCAGGATGATCATGTCGTCGCAGCGGCCGGTGATCTTCTGGATGCGGCGGAACGCGGGCCGGGCCGTGCCGGGCAGCAGCCGGGTCAGATCGCCGGTGCGGTAGCGGATGACGGGCAGGGCCTCCTTGGTCAGCGAGGTCAGGACCAGCTCGCCCTCCTCGCCTGCGGCCACCGGCTCGCCGGTGACCGGGTCCACGATCTCGGGGTAGAAGTGGTCCTCCCACACATGCAGCCCGTCCTTGGTCTCCACGCACTCCTGGGCCACCCCCGGGCCGATCACCTCGGACAGCCCGTATATGTCCACCGCGTGGAGGCCGGCGCGCTCCTCGATCTCCCGGCGCATCTCCTCCGTCCACGGCTCGGCGCCGAAGACGCCGACCTTGAGGGAGGTGGTGCGCGGGTCGATGCCCTGGCGCTCGAACTCGTCGAGGAGGGTGAGCATGTAGGAGGGGGTGACCATGATGACCTCGGGCCCGAAGTCCTCGATGATCCGCACCTGGCGGGCGGTCATCCCGCCGGAGGCGGGGACGACGGCGCAGCCGAGGCGCTCGGCGCCGTAGTGGGCACCGAGGCCGCCGGTGAACAGGCCGTAGCCGTAGGAGATGTGCACCATCTGGCCGGGGCGTCCGCCGGCCGCGCGCAGCGAGCGGGCGACCACCTCGGCCCACATGGACAGGTCGTTCTCGGTGTAGCCGACGACGGTGGGGCGGCCGGTGGTGCCGCTGGAGGCATGGACGCGGCGCAGCCGGGAGCGGTCCACGGCGAGCATGCCGAAGGGGTAGGCGTCGCGCAGATCGGCCTTGGTGGTGAGGGGGAAGCGGGCCAGGTCCGCGAGCGTGCGGCAGTCCTCGGGTTCGACGCCGGCCGCGCGGAACTTCCTCCGGTACGGCTCGACATGGTCGTGGACCCGCCTGAGGGTGGCCCGCAGCCGGGCGAGCTGAGTCTCGCGCAGCTCTTCCGGCCCCATCCGTTCGGCGGCGTCGAGGAGCTCGGCCGGCGGCGGGGACCCCAGTCTGCGTCCGCCACCCGCGGCAGTCGTCGAATCCGTCATGCTGGCACCACCCCAAGGAGCCGACCGACCATTCGGTTTAGCGCGCGACGCGATCAAGTAATCCAGCAGCCGACCGGGCTGTCAAGGGTCGGCGCGGCCGCCCTCTTGTCCCCTATATATGGGGACGCTGCGGAGGGCCCCGCAGAAGGGCCCTATATAGGGGACAGACAGAGGGAACAAACGGGATGGATCGGCGCAAGATCCGGTCGACTCCTCAGCGCGGTCAGGGCGAGGGCGCCCCGGCCGTCGGGGACGCCCCGTACGCGGCGGACTCCTCGATGGTGCCGCCCAGCTTGCCCCGGGCCTCCTTCAGCGTGCGCATGGACTCCGCCGAGACCACCCAGCGGTTGCCGACCAGATACGTCCCGCCGTACATCTGGGCGTAGCCGAGCCAGTCGCGCTGCCCCTTGGTGGTCACAAAGCTGAGGAAGACATAGTTCTTCTTGCCCGCGTGGCAGACGCCCTGACGGTAGTCGTCGACATCCGTGGTGATCTCCGGCTTGCACCCCATGGTCCCGGCCAGCTTCTCCACGCTGGCCGGCCGGGCGGCCGGGGCGCTCGCGCTCGGCTTGGCCTTTCCGCCGCGGTCGATCGCCGCCTTGTCGGAGTCGGCGTCCGACCCGCACCCGGCGGCCAGCAGCGCCACCGCCACCACGGCCGGGGCCACGGCGGCGATCCGGCGGCGCGGCGGGGCCGGCGGCCGGGGGCGCGGGGCCACGGCGGCGGGGCCGAACGCCGAACGGGAGACGTCTTCCGGGAAGCACCTTCGCGGTGCGTGCTCGGGCTTCACACCCATCCCATACGTAGGCGGGGCGCGGGCCGTTCACCGGTTCCGGGAATTCCTTCGCGCGCCGCCGCGAGGACCGGAGGCAGCGGCCCGGGCGGGCGGAGGGCAAAAGTTTGGGAGGGTACCAGCAAGTAGAGATCGCTGTCAGGCTTTTATTCATTGGTGATGAGCTCTCCACTCCCGGGCCACACCAGGCACTAGCGTCCGGTGTCACTCCGAACCAAGGAGGGCGCTGTGCGATCAGCCATCATCAGCAGATCCATTGCTTCCAGCCGCACGATCGGGACCGGGCTCATCATTGGTGCGCTCGCGATGACGCTCGCGGCACTGCTCATCCCCGTGAGCCTGTTCGGCCAAAGCAGCGCCGCAGCGCTCCCGAGCGGGGTCATCGACGACGGTAAAGGAACCATCAGTACGCAATACGGACCGCTCACCGCGGTCGACAGGGACTTCGTCCGCAAGGTCAAGCTCGCCGGCCTGTGGGAGCTGCCCTCGGGGCGCATGGCGCAGGAGCGCGGTAACACCGACGCCGTGAAGACCGCGGGCGAACACCTCATCGAGGGCCACACCGAGCTGGACCGCCGATCCAACGAGGTGGGCCAGGCTCTCGGAATCCCCCTGCCCACCCAGCCCAATGAGCAGCAGCAGGGCTGGCTCAACCAGATGACCAGCGCCGCGTCACCGGCCGAGTTCCAGCAGCTGTTCGCCAACCTCCTGCGCGCCGCGCACGGAAAGGTCTTCGGCCTGGTCGCTCAGGTACGGGCGCAGAGCGAGAACTCCATGGTCAGGTCCCTCGCGACAAGGGCCAACGCAGTCGTTCTCGACCACATCACGGTCCTTGAGGACACCGGACTTGTCGACTTCGAGGCCCTCAACACAAAGTGAAGTGATCTCATGAGGCAACAGACCCATAAACGCGGGCGTTTCACGAACAAGACCGTGGCCATCGTGGCCGCGCTGGCGCTCGGCGGCGGCGGGGCGGCCATCATCGCGGCGAACGCGTCCGCGAGCGGCGACAAGAGCTCCGGCCAGGACCGGACGCTGTCGGCTACGGCGGGCACGATCAGCTGCCCCGACGTGGGCCAGAAGCTCAACACCGTGCCCCGTCAGGCCCGTGCCGAGGTCGACAGGAACCTGGCCGAGCTGGACACCCAGGTGGCCAACGCCTACCAGCGGATGGCCAAGAAGGAGGCGGGCACGGACTCCGTGCTCACCACGCTCCAGCAGCAGCGCACGGCCACCCTGGACCGCATCGGGACCGCCATCGGCCGCGGCTCCCAACGCCCGGCGGGCCTCGAGCAGATGAGCGCCTGCAAGATGCAGACCAACTTCGCCGGGAAGGGCCGTGGCAACGGCCAGGGCGGCAACCAGCAGGGCGGCGGCCAGCAGGGCAACCAGCAAGGCGGCAACCAGCAGGGCGGAAACAACCAGGGCGGGAACCAGCAGGGCGGCCAGCAGCAGGGCGGCAACCAGCAAGGTGGCGGCCAGCAGCAGGGCGGCCAGCAGGGTGGCAACAACCAGGGTGGCAACGGCGGACAGCAGGGCAACGGCCCCTCGCAGGACGACTTCGTCGACATCACGAAGGTGCAGCCCAACGTCAAGGAGCCGCAGAACCAGGGCGGCGCGTCGACCGGCAGCTTCGAGTCGAAGTGCGGTGTCAACGAGCAGGGCATCCGGAACACCGACAACGTGATCGTCGCGCCCGGCGTGGGCAACGGCGCCCACCACACCCACGACTACGTGGGCAACAAGACCACGAGCGCCAACTCCACCAACGACAGCCTGGCCGCGGGCGACACCACCTGCACCAACGGCGACCAGTCCACGTACTACTGGCCGGTGGTCCGGGTTCAGGACGGCACCCAGGAGAAGGACGCCAACCAGCTCGGCGGCGGCCTGGAGGGCAACGTCGGCCGGATCCTGACCGCCAAGAGCTCCACACTCGAGTTCAAGGGCAACCCGGTCGGCAAGGTCACGGCGATGCCCCGCTTCCTGCGGATCATCACCGGTGACGCCAAGGCGTTCACCAACGGCACGGCCAACGCCAACGCCCACTGGAGCTGCACCGGCTTCGAGGACCGCCAGCTGACCGACAAGTACCCGCTCTGCCCCGCGGGCAGCGATGTGGTGCGCAGCTTCGCCTTCCAGAGCTGCTGGGACGGCAAGAACGCCGACAGCGCGAACCACCGTGACCACGTGGCCTTCGCCCAGCAGGACGGCTCCTGCCCCAATGGCTTCCAGGCGATCCCCCAGCTGGTGAACAAGATCACCTATGAGGTCCCGGCGGGTCAGACCTACGCGGTCGACGGCTTCCCCGAGCAGTTGCACAAGCCGATCACCGACCACGACGACTTCATCAACGTGATGTCGGACAAGCTGATGAGCGAGGCGGTGGACTGCATCAACAGCGGCCGGAAGTGCGGCTGATGCCCCAACGCCAGGCGTGCGCCGACCGTTCCTCGGTCGGCGCACGCCGCGTTTCCGCGCAGCACGAGACCGCGGACGACGCGGCCGGCGGCGATCCGGCCGCCCAGCACCCGGACCACGCGGAGCGTTCGGGCCCCCCGGGCCACCCGGAACGGGCCGACCCCGAGGAGTTACCCCAGGGCACCCCCGGGCGGTTACCCGGGCGGACGGGGCCGGATCCCCGAGGCCGTGAGGCATCGCCCACGGACCAGGAACTCACCCAGCGGCTCAAGGACGGGTACCGAGGCCGGCTCGGCACCATGGACCCGACGCCCGGTGAGATCCTCTACCGCCGCCACCACGAGGCGGCGCTCGCCTACGCCCGCACCTGCTGCCGCACCCTCCACGACGCCGAGGACCTCGTGTCCGAGGCGTTCATTCGTACGTTGCAGGCCATCCGGTCGGGCGGGGGTCCACGTGGCCCCTGGCGCCCGTATCTGCTGACCGTCATCCGCCACACCGCGATCGAGTGGACCGCCGGCGAGCGCCAGGTGCTGCTCACGGCGGACTTCGAGTCGTGGCGGCAGGAGACCACCGAGACGGATCCCCAGCAGCGCCTGCTGGCCGACGAGGACCGCAGGCTGCTGGCCCGCGGTTTCCGCACGCTGCCCGCGCGGTGGCGGACCGTGCTGTGGCACACGCAGGTGGAGGACGCCTCCCCGCAGCGCGTGGCCGCGCTGATGGGGCTGTCGCCCAGCGGTCTCACGTCCCTGGCGTTCCGGGCCCGTGAGGGGCTGCGCGAGGCGTATCTGCGCGCCCATGTGCAGTCCGAGTCCGCGGACAACGACCGCTGCCGCCACTTCAGCGCCATGATCGGCGCGTCGGTCCGGCGTGGCGCGGTACGCGGCCGTGGCCTCGGGCGCCACCTGGCCGAGTGTTCCTTCTGCGCGCGGGCGTACACCGAGCTGCTCGGCCTCAACTCGGCGTTGCCTGGGGCCACTCGGGCCCCGGAGTCCACCGGCACCCGGCGCTGAACCACTCGCTCCTCCGGGCCGGGCCCGGACATGGCCCCGGACATGGCACTGCCGGCCGCGATTCGCGGCCGGCAGTCGGGTGTGCGGGGCCTACGGGCCCTCGCTCACAGTCCGTTGACGCGCGCCTCCCTCGCCATGCCGCCCACGGGCCGCAGCCCGGTCGGCGCGCCCCGGCCGCGGCGGGTGACCGCCCGGGAGTAGTGGCGCCGGATCCGGTCCATCTGCGCCATCAGCCGGCGGCCGCGCAGCGCCATCTCCAGCTCGAAGCGTATCCGCGGGTCCCGCAGACCGGGCCCGAAGAGCTTCTCGATCTGGCGCAGCCGGTAGCGCACGGTCTGCGGATGCACCTTGAGCGCCTTGGCCGCTTCGGGCGCGCCGCCGCCCTCGAGCCATGCGAGCAGGGTCATCTGTAGCCGCTCGCTCTGCCGGGGGGTCAGTCCGGCCAGCGGCTTGAGCCACCGGGACGCCAACGCCCGTACCAGGGACTCGTCCTGGAGCAGGAGCAGCGTCGAGAGGTGATCGTCCACGAAGAGTATCCGAGCCTCGGGGCCGCTGCGCGCGTGGGTCATGGTGAGCAGCCGTCGGGCCCACCGCACCGAGGAGGCCGTGTCGTTCAGCGGAACGACATGGCCGACGGCGGCGGTGCGGCCCCGCAGCGCGGTCTCCAGGGCGCCGCGCCCGGAGGCCGGCTCGGGGGCGGGCTCCCGGTCGGGGTCCGGCTCGGCGGTCGCCGCCGGCTCGGCCAGGGTGTCCGGGACGGTGTCCGCGACCGGGTCGGGGATCAGCAGGCACAGTTCGTCGCCGACGGCGCCGATGAGGGTGTCGCCGAACACCGCGGCCAACTGCGGCGCCTCGCCCGGGGTGGGCAGGACGATGGCCTGAACCGTCTCGGGCAGGGGCCAGCGGGCGGCCCGGGACAGCTCGGCCAGGGCCCGCTCGGACACGGGCACTTCGCCCACGAGGGCGTCGAAGAGGTCACGCCTGGCCCGCTCGGGCGGTACCTCGGTCAGGGACTTACGGCCCCGGGCTCCGTCGGCCACCGCTTGCTCGGTGGCCTCGTCGCCAGGGGACCGGTAGCCGAAAGCCGTCAGGAGGGCCTGTTCGACCGTCCATCGGACCTTGTCACGCTCAGTGTCCTCCAAGAGGTTGGCGAATCCCGGAATCCTGCGCCGAAGGGTCTCAACCACTTCTTCGGCCAGGGACGGGAGTTCATTGCGCAGGACGCGGGTCCGCTCGCCACGGGGGGGACGGGGGGACCAGATGCGGTTCGCGAGTTCGCCCATCATTACCTCGTTCTTGCCGGGGGGAGGCCTGCCCGTTGGGGGGTCGGTCAGGCCCGTGGAGGTTGCCTCCGTCGCCGGTCGTCCGCTCCGGAAGAGGGAGTCGAGGGTCCTCCGATGAATCTTGGAGGCACCCCTCCCCTGCCGGTCCCGGCGCTTTGCCGGGTCTTTGCCATCGAAATGACAGTGGAGCAGCCCGAGACGGTGTGGGCAGTGGTCGTCCACAAGAAGTTGTCACATTACGACAAATCTTATGGAGATCACGTGTAGTTCGGAGATGCTGCCGTACCCAACGACGACTTGACGTACTCGTCATTCGCGCGATCAGGCGCGATCGGGAGGCTTCGAATGCCCATGCCCCAGCCGCCGACTCCCCCGATTCCGGGGCCGCGCCGCAGGGCTCGCCGCGGAGGATCAACCATGCCACAAGGACCCGGAGGACCCGGCGGACGACGGGCCGCCCGCCGCGCCCGCCCGGTCCGAGCCGGCATCGGCTGGCCGCGCCACACCGTGCTGTACGCCGCTGTGGCGGCGGTCATACTCTCGCTGATCGTGGCCGGCAACGCCGGTGCGTTCACGAAAACTTGGGCCTTCCTCGACTTCGGGGCCGGTGTCCTCGCACTGGTCTCGCTGAGCAGCGCCGTGCTCTGGGGCCTGGCGGCCACCGACCGGCTGATCCTGCACTCGAACCACCGGCTGCTCGCCCAGGGTGTCCACCGTGGCGCCGCGGTGGCCGGCCTGCTCTTCCTCGTCCTCCATGTGTGGGTGAAGGTGGCGGAGAGCCGGACGCCCGCCGCGGCCATCGTGATACCGTTCGCTGACGCAAATAAACCTGTGCTGATCGGACTTGGCACTTTGGCCGGATACCTGTTCATCACGGCGGCGGTCACCGGAGCGGTACGCAGCTCCTTCGCCTCCGCCGGCAAGTCGCGCTGGCGGTACCGCTGGTGGCGGGCGCTGCATGTGGCCGCGTACCCCGCGTGGTGTGCCGCGCTGATCCACGGTCTGAAGAGCGGCCGCGCCGCGAAGGACTGGGCGACCGCCGGATACATCATGGCGCTGGCCGCGGTGGCCATCACCCTGTGGATCCGGCTCGCCACCCGCCGGGCCGAGCGCAGCGAGCGCGACGCCGTCATCACCGGCCAGATGAACGCGGTCGGCGGCCCCCAGGGCGGCGGGCCGCGCAGGCCCGTGTCCTCCGCGCCCTCGGCCGGCGGGGCCTCCTCGCGTGATGGTGAACGCCTCGGCGCCTCGCGCGGGTGGGGCGCGTGATCTCGACCAAACCCAGACTGGCCTGTATCGATCCGCCCCGGCTGCTGGCCGGGCTGGACGAGACATACCGGCTCGACCGGGTGGGACACCTGACCGTCCACGGCTCGATGCCCGCCCTGCGGGCGGACGAACTGGTGGCCCTCGCGGAGAACATCGACCTGCGCGGCCGAGGCGGCGCGGGTTTTCCGTTCGCCAAGAAGCTGACGGCCGTGATGGAGTCGGCCGGCCGCCGGGACGGCCGCTGCGCGGTGGTGGTCAACGGCAGTGAGGGCGAGCCCAGTTGCCTCAAGGACACCGCGCTGCTGCTGCACACCCCGCATCTGGTCATCGACGGCGCCGTGCTGGCGGCCACCGCGCTGGGCGCCGACGATGTGGCCATCGCCGTCCACCGGCCGGATGTCGAGGAGTCGCTGAACGCCGCCATCGCCGAGCGCGGCCCGAGCGGCCCGCGGGTGCAGGTGAGCGTGACGGACGACCGGTTCGTCGCCGGTGAGGGCGGCGCCGTCATCAACGGCATCAGCGGCGCGCCCGCCATCCCCAACGGCCGCAAGATTCGCACCAGCGACAGCGGCCTGGCCGGGCTGCCGACCCTGCTGTCCAACACCGAGACCTATGCGCAGCTCGCCGTGGCCGCGCGGATGGGCGCCCTGCCGTTCCGCTCGGTGGGGCTGCCCACCGAGCCCGGCACCACCCTGCTGACGGTGGGCGGGAAGTTCGTCATGGAGACCCCGTTCGGGGTGCCGCTCAGCTACGTCCTGGAGCTGTGCGGCCTCACCCCGGGCCAGGGTGTTCTGGTGGGCGGCTACCACGGCAAGTGGCTGCTGCCCGACAGCCTCGCGTCGGTGAACATCTCCCGGGAGTCCATGGAGAAGTACAACGCGCGGCTCGGGGCCGGGGCGGTGCTGCCGATACCGGAGAACACCTGCCCGGTCGGCGAGACCGCGCGGGTGGCGCGCTGGCTGGCGGGCGAGACCGCCAACCAGTGCGGGCCCTGCTTCATCGGGCTGCCCGCGCTCGCGGACGCGATCGGCCAGGTGGAACGGGGCGGTGGCCAGGCGGCGTTGGACAGCGTGAGCGCGTACATCGAGTCGGTGAAGCGCCGTGGCGCCTGTAGCCACCCGGATGGCACGGCGGGCTTTGTGACCACCGCGCTGGACGCGTTTCCGGACGAGTTCCGGGAACACGCGCTGGGCCCCGGGTGCGGCCGTCCCACGCTCGGGGTGCTGCCGCTGACCGACGGCGCCTCCTCCGGGCCGCTGGCCCTGCCCCCGGGTCCCTCGGCCACCCGGCGGGACGAGCGGGACGCCTCGGAACAGCTCCTCGTGGACTGGACACTGTGCCAGGGCCATGGGCTGTGCGCGGACATCCTCCCCGAGGTGATCGAGCTCGGCATCGACGGCTATCCGCACCGGGCCAAGTACGGGGTGCCCCGCCAGCTGCGCGGGCAGGCCGTCCGCGCGGTGCGGCGGTGCCCCGCGCTGGCGCTGCGCCTCGAGGAGTAGCCCCCGCTTCGACCTCCCCCCACTCGACGGCCGTCATATAACGGCCGTCGATTCGTCTGTGCTCACGGAAACACGTGTTTTTGCGTCTGATGACAAATTTCGAAGCCCATGAACGCCCGCCGAGACCCGCTCCGTATGCAAGTGACGTCGGCGCAAAACAGCCGCCGGACCGCAAGCTTGAAGGAGTGGGCATGAAGAAGCGGCAGATCGCGTTCGCCGGGGCCTCCGTCGCGATGGTCCTGATGACCGCGGCGTGCGGCAGCACCGAGAACAAGTCCTCGGGCAGCGCCAACGTCCAGCCCATCGGCGGCACCCAGACCGTGGGCGTGGGCGCCACCTCGGGGTCGTCGGGCTACGGCACCAGCGCCGGCTCCGGAAACGAGGCCGGGGGCGACAGCGGCGCCACGGAGTCCGGCAAGGACGCGCTGACCGGCCCGGCCAAGCAGCTGTCCGTGCGCGACGTCCCCAAGCTCGGCTCGGTCGTCACCGACAGCAAGGGCTGGACGCTCTACCGGTTCGACGAGGACACCTCCGGCGCCTCCCCCAAGTCCAACTGCAACGACGCCTGCGCCACCAAGTGGCCGCCGGTGCCCGCCGCCGACGCCACCGTCAGCACCGGGATCGACAAGGGCGAGCTGGGCACGACCACCCGGGCCGACGGCACCAAGCAGCTCACGTTGGGCGGCTGGCCGGTGTACCGCTTCGCCGGGGACACCAAGGCCGGGGACACCAAGGGCCACGGCGTGGGCGGCACCTGGAACGCCCTGGCGCCCGACGGAAAGCCGGCCGGGAAGAAGGCGGCCCAGGACGACAGCCTCCAGCTCTCGGTCAACGACAACGCCAAGCTCGGCAAGATCGTCGTGGACGGCCAGGGCATGACCGTCTACCGGTTCGACAAGGACAGCGCCTGGCCGATGAAGACCGGCTGCCTGGGCGCCTGCCTGGAGACCTGGAAGCCCGTCAAGCCCGTGGACACCTCCAAGGTGGCGGGCGTGGACCCGAAGAAGCTCACCACCTTCACCCGGCCCGACGGGTCCAAGCAGTTGGCCTTCGACTGCTGGCTGCTGTACACCTTCACCGGGGACACCAAGCCTGGCGACACCAACGGACAGGGCAAGCAGGGGCTTTGGTTCGCGGTCACCGACAAGGCCAAGAAGGCCGGCGTGTCCGCCTCGGAGTGAAGTACGAGCAGCGATCCGTATCAATCAGCGGTCCACCGAGCGGGGGGCCCGAGGCCACCGGCGCCCCCGGGCCTCCCCGCCGGACCACTACCGGGAGGTTGACGTGTCACACCTACTGCGTGCCACCGCGCTCTGCGCGGTGCTGCTGGTGAGCGGCTGCGCCGGCGGCCAGGGGCAGAGCCACGCAGGCCATGAGCAGAAGAAGACCTCCCCGGCCGCCGAGGGCTCTGCCGTGAAGACCGCCGGACCCGCGACGCTGACGAAGATCGCCGATGCCATCGGCTGCAAGGCGAATGTCGTCACCGACGCCGAGGAGCTGCGCCAGGCGGCGTGCAAGTCCGGCAAGTCCCAGTACACCCTGGTCACCTTCGCCACCGACAAGGGGAAGCGCGAGTGGCTGTCGGAGTCCAAGGACTACGGCGGCACCTATCTCGTCGGCTACCGCTGGTCGGTGACAGCCCCCTCGGAGAACTCCCTGAAGCCGCTTCGCACCAAGCTCGGCGGCGCCATCGAGATCGGAACCTCCCACCAGGGCATGGAGATGGAGCCCGGGAAGGGCCACTCCGAACACGCGCAGCACGGCTGACGGCGTGTCATGTCGGCCCGGCCGTGCGGCCCTCAGGATCTGCGGGTGTCCGCCCACCTGAGCAGGTCGGGATCGGCGAGGCTGGCGACCCACAGGTCCACCGGTGGCCGCTCGTCCGCGGGTTTGCGGGGGCCCACCCCGAGGACTCTGAGCCCGGCCCGGGACGCGGACAGAAATCCGCACTGGGAGTCCTCCACCGCCAGGGCGTCGCCGGGGGCCGCACCGCACCGCCGGGCGGCCTCCAGATACACGTCCGGATGCGGCTTGGGGCGCACCTCGCCCTCGGGGACCAGCACATGGCCGAAGTACCGCAGCAGGCCGGCGCGGGAGAGCCCGGCCTCGACCACGTCGCGCGGGCAGTTGCTCGCCACGGCGAGCGGGGCGAACTGGGCGGCCTTGCGGACGATTTCGCTGGCCCCGGGCATGGTGACCGGGTCCTCGGCCACCAGTTGGCGGAAGTTCGCCAGGAGTTGCGCGGTCATCTGCCCGGCGAGCTCGGGAGCCCCGGCGTACTCGGCCATCATGCGGCCGCACTCGCTGTAGTGAAGGCCCTTGGTGGCGTTCGCGAACTGCCGGTCGGCGGTGGATCCGTGGCGGCTGAGCACCACCTCGCGCGCCTTCTCCCAGTGCCGTTCGGAGTCCATGAGGGTGCCGTCGCAGTCGAAGACGATGGCTGCGGGGGTCCAAGCGAGAAGCGTGTTGGCTGTCATCTGCCTGCCGTTCCATGGGAGTGGACGAATCGGCGCAGGGTGTGCCTGTACCTGCGGAAGACCAGCGCAGTGGGGTTCCTGGCGGCTCAGGCGCGAGAGCGCCGACCGCTGCCGTCCGATCCGCGAGCGCCTGATCGCTCGCGCGACGCGGGAAGCCGTACAGGCGGAGAGTCGCCTGCCCGAAAGATAACGATCACTACGGTAGTTAGATGACCCGCAGTAAGCAAGAGACTACTATGTGTCGGCGTTTCGTTCGTCGGTGTCGTGTTCGCCGAGTCCGTGTTCGCCGGTGCCGTGTTCTGCGGTCGGGTGCTCGTCGCTCAGACGTACCGAAGCGCGCCGACCGCGGTCCACTCCCCCGCCTGCCGCAGCCGGAAGACACAGGTCCGGCCGTGCGGGACGCACTCGACCCGGGCGGGCGGGGCGAATTCGGTGAACCGGAGGGCGCGCAGCCGGCAGCCGAAGGGGCGGGTCAGCACACCCCCCGTCGCCAACGACGCGGCCTGGCGGGCGGCTTCCAGCAGGACCAGGCCCGGCACATGGTCGCTCCAGTGGTCGAAGAAGAACGGGTGGCGCAGGTCCGCCGGGTCCAGGCGCAGGGCGCCGCCCTCCCGCACCACCATGACGTCACGCTCCGCCGGCACCGCCACTGACCGCGGCGAGGGCCGCGCGAGGACTTCCGAGCGGGGCCGCGCGGCAGGCTCCGGCGCCGCGCGGCGGGCCGTCTCGTACGCCTCCGGGGCGAGGAAGCGCGCGGTGCCGCCGGCCCGCGCGAAGGGCACCCCGTCCGTGAGCAGCCGGATGTCGAGACGCAGCCCGGAGACGAACCGGCCGCAGGGGGTGGTGCGCACGTCGGCCACAGCGGCGCGGCAGACCACGTCCGTGGCCCCGTGGTCGACCCGCGGCTCGGCGGACGGGTCGAGCGCGAAGGAGAGGTCCTTGATCACGAAGTGCGCCCCCGCGGCGGTGGTGAAGTGGCGGGAGGGCAGATAGATGCCCAGCTGGCGCAGGGTCTCGGCGACCATCAGGGGGTGATGGCGGCCGTCCGGACCGTGCGGGAAGGTGGGGTGGGAGCGGGGCCACTGCACCGCGGCCACGAACCGGTCCCCGCCCAGCGCGCGGACATCGGTGAGCAGCACCTCGGCCACCGAGGTGCGGTGCACCGCCTCGCGCGCCACGGTGCGGGACCAGCTCAGCCGCGGCACCGCGAGCTCCCACGGCTCCGGGGGCTGTGCGCGCTGCGGGCGCTTCTCAGGCTCCGGCGGCTCTGGAAAACCACGCGCCTCACCAATAATGGCCATAAAATATTAATAATCGTTGACCTGTGGGTCTTCACCTCCATGACATGCGAGAAGTCCGCTAAGTTCACCCCGACAACGCATCGCACGCGACGGATCGAGGACGGACACCACGTGCAAGAGCGGGCCGAGCAGACACGCCGATCCCTCCTGGAAGCGGCGGCTTCCCTCTTCGACGAACGGGGCTACGCCGGCACCAGCATCAGCGATATCGCCACCCGGTCCGGCCATACCAGCGGCGCCATCTACTTCCACTACGCGAGCAAGGAGAAACTCGCGCTCGCCGTGGTCGAGGGACACTTCGCCACCTGGCCGCCGCTGATCGAGCGGCACACCGAGCCCGCCACCGGCACCCCCGCCCTGGAGCAGTTGGTGGGGCTGAGCTTCGCGGTGGCCCGCGCCTTCCGCGACGACATCGTCGTCCGGGCGGGGGCGCGGCTGTGGACGGAGCGCACGCTGATCGCGGCGCCGCTCCCGCCGCCCTTCGTCGGCTGGATCGACGCCGTGACCGCGATGCTGGAGCGGTCGCGCGCCGAGGGCGAGCTCGCCCCGCACATCGACCCCGAGCGCGCCGCCCGGACGGTGGTGTGCGCCTTCTTCGGCGTGCACACCGTCTCCGAGGCCCTGGACCGGCGCCGGTCCATCGAGGACCATCTGTCCGATCTCTGGGCGCTGCTGCTGCCCTCGCTCCAGGCCCGCCCCGCCCCGATGGAGCTACTCCCGGTGGCCCGGCAGGGCTGAGCGCGGGGCCGCGGGCAGGGCCGTGGGCGGGCCTTACGGGCGCGTGGCTACCAGATCTCGTCGACCCACTCGGGGTGGTCGACGAACGGGTTCCGGTTGTGCTGGTAGTCGTCGTATATCACCTGGTTGCGACGCTGTTCGAAGGCGTCCGGCGGGTCCTCGGCGTTCCACTTGCGCAGGACGGACAGCCGCCCCAGATACGGCTGGCTGCCGTTGCCCGCCTTGTCGTTGACCTCGAGGTCGGCGAAGCCGTCGCCGCCCTCGTAACGCACCGCCATATAGAAGATCATGCGGGCCACATCGCCCTTGACGGCGTCGCGGGGCTCGAAGGAGTCGGCGTCGGTGTAGCTGCCGGGCGCCTCGGACACCGCGGAGCCGCCCTCGTCGAAGTCCTTGTTGCCACGGGTGCTGTTGACCGACACGTCCTCGGGGCGCAGATGGTGCAGATCGGTGCCCGGACCGGTCGCGGTGCCGAAGTCGCCGTGCGACTTGGCCCAGACGTGTTCCCGGTTCCAGTCGTTGGCGTTGCCGCCGTTGGAACTCTTGCTCTGCGACCGGCCGGAGTAGAGCAGGATGACGTTGGCGGAGTTGCGCGGGTCCTCGTCGGTGTTCTTGAGGGCCTCCCAGACCTGGCTGTACGAGATCTTCGAGTTGGTGCTGATGACGTTGTGCAGCGCGTCCTTGAGCGGCTCACCGGTCTTGCCGATGGCGTCCTTGTAGTACGTGTCGTCGTATCCACCGGCGAGCGCGGGGCTCGTGGGCGCGGAGCCGGCGGTGGCGGGGGCCTGCGCGGTGGCGGTCACGGCCACCGCGCAGACCAGCAGGGCCAGGGATTTCCAGCGGGTCACACGGGTCATGTGCACAGGCGGTCCTCTCCCCGATTCACGTTCGATCGCCGAAAGCGTGTCAGAGAGCGGATCTCCCAAAGGTGAACGACAGGGAGAGGTTTCGTGACAGGGTCATGACTAAACCCGCCCGCGGGAGAGGGCTCCGTCCCCCCTCTCCCTCCCTCCCTCCGGGGGGATTACAGCGACGCGCCCCCGCACATCACCAGCGTCTGGCCGGTGGTCGAACCCCCCTCCGGCCCGAGCAGAAACGACGTCAGCCCGGCCACCTCCTCGGGGCGTACGAGCCTGCCCAGCGGCGGCACGACCGGAGGGGTCGCGCTGCGGCCGGGGTCCCGCAGCATCGGGGTGTCCGTGGGGCCGGGCGCCACGACGTTCACGGTGACCGCGCGCGGCGCCAGCTCCGCGGCCCAGGACCGGGCCATGGCCGCCAGCGCCGCCTTGGTGGCCGCGTACTGGCTTTTGCCCGGAACACCGGTCATGGTGCGGCTGCCCACGAGCACCACCCGGCCCCCGTCCGCGATCCGGTCCGCCAGGGTGTCGACCAGGACCTCGGCCGCCTGCACATGGACCCGCCACATCAGATCGCCGTCGGCCGCCGACAACCCGCCCAGCCGGGCGGAGCGCTGAACACCCGCCGCGTGCACGATCGCGCCCACCCCGGCCACCGGGGCGAGCGCGTCCCGCAGCGCCTCCGGCCGCGCCAGATCGACCGGGATCCAGCGCATCCGCTCGGCGGACACCGGCTCCGTACGGCTGATCCCGGTGATCCGCCACCCCTCGTCCAGCAGCCGGGCGGCGATGGCGGCGCCGATGCCGGAGCTGGCGCCGGTGACCACCGCGTGGCGGGGCTCAGACATCGGCCGCCCAATCCGGCGCCACCCGCACGTACTTGATGGCCCGGCGGTGGTAGGTGTACGCGATGTGCAGCGCGCCGTCCGGCGCCTGCGTCACGGACGGGTAGGACAGCTCGCGGTTGAGCCGGTCGCGCGAGTTGTTGGTCAGGCAGTGTCCGTCGCCGGTGTCGAGATCCCTGCGGTGCGGCCAGGTCAGGCCACCGTCGGACGAGAGGGCCAGGGTCATCGGGGCCCGTGGCGCGCCCCAGAACGCGGTCCTGCCGCCGTCGGCCACCTCGGCCGGGGCGGTGGCGGCGGTGGCGGCCGGGGACTCACCCGCCTGGCCGTCCTCGTCGATCTCGTCGTAGAGCGAGACCCGGCGCGCGGTGGCGTCCGCGGCGCTGCTGTGGTTGTAGACCAGCGCGAGCCGCCCGTCGGCGAGCGGGACGTACTGGACGGAGGAGTTGTTGTTCGGCAGCTCCGTCGGCACCGGCTCGCTCCAGGTCTCGCCCCCGTCGCGGGAGTGCGAGCGGTACACCGCGTCCGCCCACCGGCTGCGGAACAGCGCGAGCAGGGTGCCGTCCGGCAGCGGGTGGATGTTCATGTGCACACAGCCGGTGGACCCGGGTACCGGCCGCTCCCGCCAGGTCCGCCCCTGGTCATCGCTGATCATCACCGCGCTGGTGTCGTGGTCGCCGACCCACGGGACACCCGGGGTGGCCACGCAGTGGAACACCGGCAGCAGCCACCGCCCGTCCTCCAGGACCACAGGAGGCTGACGTACGAAGACACCGCCGGTCGCGGTGGCCGGGAACAGCGTGCGCGTCGGCCCCCAGGTGGCGCCCCCGTCCGCCGAGGTCCGCAGCCGCACCTCGGCGGTGTCCTGATTGCCCGCCTGCTGGGCGGTGTGCAGCAGCCACAGCTCACCGGTCGGCGCGGAGAAGAGCACGGGGTTCTGCTCCGAGCGCGTCGGGTCGTCGGAGAGCCGCACCGGGTCGGTCCAGGTGTCCGAGCGCGGGGCGAGCCGGGAGAACCACACACAGATGTCGGCGACACCCTCCTGCGTACCGCCGAACCACACGCACCCCAGGTCGCCCCCCGGCAGGACGGCCAGGTTGGCGGCGTGGTTCTGCACGGCGGGCGCGGGCAGGAACGCCTCGGCGCGCGCCGGGTCGTCCGGGCGCTCGCGCACCCGCCCGTCGGTCCGCAGCGCCTCGTCGGACTGCACTGGGGTGGTGTCGTGGTCGGCGGTCATGCCGCGGGCTCCTTCGATGGTGCGGGGTGGGTGTCAGATCACAGTGATGCTGGAGCGGGACGTCAGCGGTTGTACGCCGGCATCGGCCCCCGCAGCCGGGCCCCGACCTCGTCGCAGGCCGCGACCACGTCGGCCGGCAGCGAACCCGCCTGCGCGGCCGCCACATTGGCCAGCAGATGCTCGACGCGCGAGCCGCCGAGCAGCAGCGCGTCCACCCCGTCCCGGCCGAGCAGCCATCGCAGCGACAGCTCGACGAGTCCGAGGCCCGCGCCCTCGGCGATCCGGGCCAGGTCCCGCACGGCCTCGAAGAGCCGGGGGTCCCAGTACCGCTGCCGGTACATCTCGGCCAGCCGGGAGTCGCCGAACCGCCCCGACCCGGGTGTCTCCTCGAATGTGTGACGACCCGTCAGCAGACCGCCGCCGAGCGGGTTGTAGACCATGGTGCGCACGCCGCTGGTGGCCGCGTACTCCAGGTACTCCTCCTCGACCCGCCGGGCCAGCAGGTTGTACAGCTGCTGGGCGACCACCGGGCGCGGCGCGCCCACCCGCTCCGCGGCGTGGCCGACCTCGGCGATCTGCCAGGCCGCGTAGTTGGACACGCCCAGCGCCAGGACCTTGCCCTCGGCGACGAACTCGGCGACGGTGCCCAGCGTCTCCTCGAGCGGGGCCGACCGGTCGGGCTGGTGCAGATAGAAGAGGTCGACGTGGTCGGTGTCCAGGCGCCGGAGGCTGCCTTCGAGGGCCGCCCGCAGCCCGCGCGCGGACAGCGGGGAGTGGTCGCCGTGGTCGGGGTGCGGCATTCCGGCCTTGGTGGCCAGCACGATCCGGTCCCGGCGGCCGGGCAGCAGCTCGGCCAGGATCGTCTCGGTGACCCCGCCCGCGTATGCGTTGGCGGTGTCCACACCGGTCACCCCGGCGTCCAGCGCCGCGTCCAGCATCGCGGCGGCACCGGCGCGGTCCACCGTGTCGCCGAAGGTCATGGTGCCCAGCACCAGGCGCGAGAGCGGCACCGGTACGCCGGGCAGCTCCACCGCGCCGGGCGAGGTCCGGGGGGTGGTGTCGGGGTCGGTCATCGGGGGGTGGCTCCTTCGGCCGGCGCGCCCCGGCGCGCGGGGCGCGCCGGGGCCGGTGGGGTGGTGGGGTGGTGGGTCAGGACGGGGTGGCGGGGTCCGTGGACATCGCCGGGGCCGGTGACGCGGCGGCCGCCGCGACGATCGCGGAGACCAGGGCGCGCGGCTTGCGCCCCCGCATCGTCGTCGGGTCGAGGGCGGCGCGGCGCAGCGCCCTGGTGTACGGCTCGGCGGGGGCGGCGAGGACCGTCTCCGTGGAGCCGGACTCCACCACCCGTCCACCGCGCATCACCATGACCTCGGAGCTGATCTCGCGGACCACTCCGAGGTTGTGGGAGATCACGATGTAGGCCAGCTGCCGCTCGGCCTGGAGATCGCGCAGCAGCCGGAGCACCTGCGCCTGGACGGAGACGTCCAGCGCGGAGGTGGCCTCGTCGCAGACCAGCAGCTCGGGGTCGCTGGCCAGCGCGCGGGCGATGCCGATGCGCTGCCGCTGCCCGCCGGAGAACTCGCCGGGGCGCCGGTGGAGGGCGCTGGAGGGCAGCCCGACCTGGTCGATCAGCTCCGCCGCCCGGCGGGCGCGCTCGGCCTTGGAGGCGACACCGGCCAGCCGCAGCGGCTCGGCCACGATCTCCTCGGCGCTCTGATGCGGGTCCAGGGAGCCGTACGGGTCCTGGAAGACCATCTGCACCCGGCGGCGCAGCGGGCGCAGCCGCCGCTCCGGCAGGGTGGCGATGTCGGTGCCGTCGAGCAGGATGCGGCCCTCGGTGGGGCGCAGCAGCCGGACGAGGGAGCGGGCGATGGTGGACTTGCCGCAGCCGGACTCGCCGACGATGGCGAGCGACCCGCCGCGCTCGACGGTGAAGCCGACGCCGTCCACGGCGCGGAACTTCCCGCCGTGGACGGGGTATTCGACGACGAGGTTCTCGACGGCCAGCAGGGGTGTGGTCACAGCGCCTCCCGGTGTGCGGCGGCGGGCGCCTGGGGGACGCCCTCGTCCCAGGGGCCCAGGGTGGGGACGGCGGCGAGCAGGCCGCGGGTGTACGGCTCGGCGGGGTGGTCGACGATCCGCTCGACGGGGCCGGACTCGACGAAGCGGCCGTCGCGCATGACGTGGATGCGGTCCGACACCAGCCGGGCCACACCCAGGTCGTGGGTGATCATCAGGATGCCGATGCCGGTGCGCTCCTGCAACTCCATCATCAGGTCCAGGACGCCGGCCTGGACGGTGACGTCCAGGGCCGAGGTCGGCTCGTCGGCGACGAGCAGCTCGGGCTCGGCGGCCAGGGCGATGGCGATGAGGACGCGCTGGAGCATGCCGCCGGAGAACTGGTGCGGGTAGGCGCCCCAGCGGGTCTCGGGGTGCGGGATCCGCACCCGGCCGAGGAGTTCGACGCCGCGGGTGCGCGCCTCGGCCTTGGACAGTTCGGGGTGGCGCAGCCGCAGCGCCTCGCCCAGCTGGTGGCCGATGGTGTGCACCGGGCTGAGCGCGGTCATCGGGTCCTGCGGGATGAGGGACACGCCCCGGCCGCGGATCCGCCGGATCGCCTTGGGGTCGGCGATGATGTCGCAGCCGAGCACGCGGGCGGTGCCGGACAGCACGGCCAGCCCCTCGGGCAGCAGGCGCAGCAGGCCCATGGCGGTGGTCGATTTGCCGGAGCCGGACTCGCCGATGAGCGTGACCGTCTCGCCCGGGGCGATGGTGAAGCCGACGCCGTCGACGGCGCGGACCACGCCGCGGTCGGTGATCAGCTCGATCTGGAGATCCTCGACCTCCAGCAGCGGAGCCTTCTCGCTGGTCTCGCTCATGAGGAGGCCTCCGTGGCGCGTCGGCGGGTGCGGTCGCGCAGACCGTCGCCCAGCAGGTTGACCCCGACCACCAGGAGCACGATGACGAGGCCGGGCAGGGTCACCAGCCACCACGAGGTAGTGATGTAGTCCTGGCCGTCGGAGATGATCCGCCCCCAGGTGGCGAACGGCCGCTGGGGCCCGGCGCCGAGGTAGCTGAGCGCGCTCTCCAGCAGCACCGCCTGGGCGAGCAGCAGGAGGACGACCAGGGACGCCTGGCGGACGATGTTGGGGATGATGTGGCGGGCCAGGATGGCGGCCTGACGCAGTCCGAGTACCCGGGCGGCGGCCACGTACGGCTTCTCCCGCTCGACCAGCACCAGTGACCGGGTGATCCGGGCCACCTCGGGCCACTGGGCGATCGCGATCACGCAGGTGATGACGGTGACGGAGGGGCCGAAGAGGGCGACGACCAGCAGCAGCATCATCAGCAGCGGGAGCGACATCTGCGCCTCCAGCAGCCGGGAGACGACCGTGTCGATCCAGCGGCCGAAGTATCCGGCGGCCGCGCCGGCGACGATGCCGATGAGTCCGGAGACGACGACCGCCAGCACACCGATGGACAGCGACACCTGGCCGCCGTGCAGCACGCGGGAGAGCACATCGCGGCCGAGCTGGTCGGTGCCGAAGAGATGGCCGTCGGTCAGCGGCGGCAGCCGCCGCGCGGAGAGGTCCTGGTCGTCGGCTCCGGCCAGCGGCAGCAGCTGGGCGAGGGCCACGGGGACCACCACCAGCAGGGTGCACACGGCGCCGGCCATAAGTTTCAGGCTCGCGCTGCGGTGGCGCCGGGTGGCGGTGGCGCGGGCCACGTCCTTCGCGGTGACCGCGCTCGGGCGGGCCGCTGCGGCCGTCTCGGCCGGGGCCGGGGGTTCGAGGGCGCCTTTCATGTCTCAGGCCGCCTTTCCCAGGCGTACCCGCGGGTCGAGCAGCGGGTAGGCCAGGTCGATGAGGAGTTGGACGAGGACCGCCAGGGCGGCGGTGACCAGGACGGTGGCCTGGATGAGGGGGTAGTCGCGGGTCTCCAGGGCGCGGACGACCAGGGAGCCGACGCCGGGCCAGCCGAAGACCACCTCGACCACCACGACGCCGTTGAGCATCGCGGCGAACCGGGTGCCGAGCGCGGTCAGCACCGGGATGGCGGAGTTGCCGAGGGCGTAACGCCAGGTCAGAGCGCGCTCCGAGACGCCGCGGGAGCGGGCGACGGTGACATACGGGGAGGTCAGGGCCGCCACCATCTCGCGGCGGACCAGCCGGGAGATGAGCGCCATCTGGAGGATGGCCACGGTGACGGTCGGCAGGATCAGTCCGCCCCAGGTGGTGAACCCGGAGGCGGGGAGTACCGGCACCAGCACCGCGAAGACGGTCAGCAGCATCACGCCGATCCAGAAGTCCGGCATGGACTGTCCGGCGATGGTGAGGACGTTGGCGCCCAGCTCGCGCTTGGTGTCGGCGCGGCGGGCCATCCATACGCCGAGCGGTACGGCGACAACTGTGGTGAGCGCGATGGCGGCGATGGACAGGGTCATGGTGTACGGCACCCGGTCGAGCACCACGTCGAAGGCGGGGGCGTGGAAGGAGTAGCTGGTGCCGAGGTCGCCGGTGAACAGATCGCGCAGGAACACCCCGTACTGGGTGAGCAGGCTGTCGTTCAGGCCGAACTGTTCGCGGATCCGCGCCAGGTCCTCGCTGGTCGGGTTGGGCCCGGCCAGGGCCGTGGCGGGGTCGCCGGGCGCCATGCGCACCAGCACGAAGACGGTGGAGACGGTCAGGAAGATGGTCAGGACGCTCTGGCCGAGGCGGCGCAGGAGATAGCGGATCACGGCTCAGCCCTCCAGGCGCACGGCGGCGAGGTCGTAGGAGTTGACCTGGAGGAGCCGCACGTCCTGGACGCGGGTCCGGCGGGCCAGCACCACATTGGGGATGAAGGCCCACAGGCAGGGCCGGGTGTCCCAGATCGCCTTCTGGACGGCGGCGAGCTTCTTGTTGCGGACGTCCTCGTCGCTCTCGCGGGAGGCGTCGGCCAGGCGGGCCGCGATCTCGGGGAAGACATAGCCCTGGTAGGTGTCCCGGGTCTTCTCTTTTTCGGGGGTGCCTCCGTACATTCCCTGGAGGCTGGTGCTGGCGTAGCCGGTGGGGACGGAGTAGCCGTTGCCGAGGACGTCCCAGTCGCCGCGGCGGCCCTGCCGCCACTGGAGGATGTCGCCGCCCGGCTGGAACTGCTGGAGGGAGGCGCGGACGCCGACGGCGCGCAGCATCTCCAGCACGGCCTCCATCACGGAGGTGTCGGCGGGGAACTCGCCCGACTCCCAGATGATCTTCACCTTGAGGTCACCGGCGCCCAGCGCGGTCAGCCGTTTGCGGGCCTTGCCGGGGTCGTAGACATAGGACCCGGTGCGCACCGCGCCCCTGAGGGCGAGCGGGACCACGCCCTCGGCCTGCTGGGCGGAGCCGGTGAGCACATCGCGCACCAGGGACTCGCCGTCGATGGCGTAGCTGAGCGCCTCGCGCACCCGGGGGTCGGCCAGCGGGTGTCCCTTGGGCTTGCGGAAGTTGAAGAACAGCTGGTTGACCCGGGTGCCCGAGGTGCGCTCCAGGCGCACGCCGGGCAGGCCGCGCAGCTGCTCGGCGGAGTCGGGCGTGATGGTGTCGATCACGTCCAGCTCGCCGCTGCGCAGGGCGACCACGCGGCTGGACTCCTCCGGGACGAAGCGGACCCGCACCTTCTCGGTGCGGGGGCGCGGTCCCCAGTAGTTGCGGTTGGCGGCCAGGGAGTACTCGCCGGTGCCGGAGTTCGCCGAGGTGACGATGTACGGGCCGGAGCCCACCCCGCCGGACAGCTCCTCGGGGCGGTTCTTGGCGGCCGGGCTGATCAGGATGTTGGCCATCAGCTGGTCGAGGATCGGCACCGGATGTTTGGTGCGCAGATAGAACGTGCGCTCGTTCACCGGCTCGACGACGGGCAGCTCGGGGAACAGGCCGATCAGGAAGGAACCGTTGACGCCCGCGTACATCTTCAGGGCGGTGGCCACGTCCTTGACCGTGACCGGGGTGCCGTCGGAGTAGCGCACGCCGGACCGCAGCCGCACCGTCCAGCGGGTGGGCTCGGTCATCTCGAAGCGATCGGCGAGGACCAGCTCGGTCTTCATGCCCCGCCCGATCCGGGTGAGCGCCTGGCGGACGGCGCGCTGCACCGTGACCGCCGCGTCGAACTGGTTGAGCTTGTTGTCGAGGCTGACCAGGGAGCGGTTCAGCCCCAGGATGACGGTGCCGGGGCCGGGGGCCCCGGTGGGACCGGCGCACCCGGCCAGGGGACCGAGCGCGAGGCCTGCGGTGGCACCCGCGCCCAGACGCAGCACGGTCCGCCGGCTGGCGGCGGTCAGACCGGTTGGGAAACCGGATGGGTTACGGGTCATCGTTGACCTCTCGGCATTTCAGGCGAGCGACCGGCTCGCTCGATCCGTCCGGATCGCCGCCGGACGGGTCACAGTGTCGCGGCGGTCACCGTGACATGGATGCGCGTTTCACGCAATACCCCTCGCACACTTCGCGCAGGGTGTGTCATCATCGAGACCGCCGGGGCGGCGTGCGCCGCCATCTGCCGCTGCCATGCCATTCCGTGCTGTTCATGGTCATTGCTGTTCATGGTCGTTCGAGGAGGTACCGGTGTCACCGACGCCCAGTCGCCGGCTGCTCGCCGTCGCGGACGACCTGTCCGGCGCGGCCGAGACGGCCGCCGGGCTTGAATCGCGCACAACGCGCAGTCGGGTGGTGCTTGTTGGGGACTCCGCCGCCCCGCGCCACCCGGGCGAGGCCACCGTGCTCGACCTCGACTCGCGCCATCTGCCCGCCGCCGAGGCGGCCGAGGCGGTCCGCGCCGCGCTGGCCCTGCCGCCCCCGGGCGACCCCCTGGTCCTGAAGAAGATCGACTCGCTGCTGCGGGGGAATGTCGCCGCCGAGGTGGCCGCCCTCGCCGCGGGCGGGGCGGGCGTGGTCGTCGCCCCCGCGCTGCCCGCCGCCGGGCGCGCGGTGCGCGCGGGCGTCGTCCACCTGGGCACCACCCCGCTGCACCACAGCGACGCCTGGCGCGCCGAGCCGGTGCCCCCGCCGCCCTCCGTGGCCGCCGCGCTCGGCCCGGCCCGCACCGCGCTGGTGCCGCTGTCGGCCGTACGGGACTCCCGGCGCACCCTGCTGACCGCGCTGCGGACCGCCCTCGCCGAGGGGCGGGTGGCCGTCTGCGACGCCGAGACCGACGCCGACCTGGACGCGATCGTCGAGGCCGCGCTGGCCGACGGGCCGGGCACCCGCCTGGTCGGCTCCGGCGGCCTGGCCGCCGCCCTCGGCCGCCACCTGGCGGGCGGCACGTCGCCCCAGGACGGCGAGCCGCCCCAGGACGACGTGCCGCCGACCCCGGCTGCGCTGGAGGACCCGCGCCCGCTGCTGGTCGTGGTCGGCACCGCCGAACCCTCGGCCGCCGAACAGATCCGGCGGCTGGCCGCCGACGGCGCCGCCGTCCTGCGGCTGCCCGTCGAGGCCCTGTGCGCGGACGGCCCGGCCGCGCCGATCGCGCCGCCCCCGCTCAGCGCCGACGGGGTCACCGTCCTCACCCCCGCCCCCACGCGGGCCCCGTTCTCACCCCGGCGGCTGGTGCACGGCCTCGCCCGCGCCGTCGCCGCCGCCGTCGCCCGCCATGACGGGTCCGTCGACCTCGTCCTCACCGGCGGGGAGACCGCCCGGCGGGTGCTGGACGCGCTCGGCGTCACCGAGCTCCACCCCGTCGGCCAGGTGCACCACGGCGCCGTACATCTCCGTACCCCCGACGGGCGATCCGTCGTGACCCGCCCGGGCAGCTTCGGCGACGCCGACTCACTGCGGCAGATCGTCCAGGCGCTGCGCCCCCACCCGACTCAACGGAAGGTCCGTCCATGAACGCATCCCCCAACCCCGCCTCCCCCGCCGATGTCCCGCTGCCCCTCATCGCGGTCACCATGGGCGACGGCGCGGGCATCGGACCGGAGGTGGTCGTCCCGGCCCTGCTCGACCAGGACACGCTGGGGCGCTGCCGCCCGGTGGTCATCGGGGACGCGGAGCGGCTGCGCCAGGCCGCCCGGCTGCGGGGCGTCGACTGCCGGATCGTCCCCGTCGACACGCCCCAGGAGGCCGAGTTCACCCCGGGGCGGATCAATGTGATCGACCTGGACCTGCTCCCCGCCGACCTGCCCTGGGGCCAACTGTCCCCGGTGGCCGGGGACGCCGCCTACCAGTACGTACGGGCGGCCGCCGAACTCGCCATGAGCGGCGCGGTCCAGGGCATCTGCACCGCCCCCCTGAACAAGGAGGCCCTGCACGCGGGCGGCCACATCTTCCCCGGACACACCGAACTCCTCGCCCATCTCACCGGCGTCGAGGAGGTGTCGATGATGCTGGCCACCCCGACCGTGAAGGTCATCCACGTCACCACGCACATAGGCCTGATCGACGCGGTCAACCGGATCGAGCCCGGCCTCGTCGAGCGCACCGTGCGCCGCGGCCACGAGGCGATGGTCCGCGCCGGGAACCCGAACCCGGTGATCGGGGTGTGCGGCATCAACCCGCACGCCGGCGAGAACGGGCTGTTCGGCTACGGCGAGGAGGAGGAGAAGATCGTCCCCGCGCTGGAGGTGGTGCGCGCGGACGGCATCGACGCCCGTGGCCCGCTCCCCGCCGACACCGCCTTCTTCCTGGCCGGCCGGGGCGACTACGACCTGATCGTGGCGATGTACCACGACCAGGGCCACGGCCCGGTCAAGGTGCTCGGCCTGGAGGCCGGGGTCAACCTGACCGTCGGACTGCCCGTCATCCGCACCTCCGTCGACCACGGCACCGCCTTCGACATCGCCGGTACCGGCAAGGCGGACGCCGGTAGCATGATCGAGGCCCTGCGGCAGGCGGCCGAGATGTCCTCGGTCCCCGCCCGGTGACCCGAACACCAGAAGAGACGAGCCACGAGTGACGATGCCTGCCCAGGGAGCGCGGGGCCGCCGCGACCAGATCGTCCACCTCGCCACCACCACGGGGTTGGCGAGCGTGGAGGAGCTGTCCCGCGCCTTCGGGGTCACCGCCTCCACCATCCGCCGCGACCTCGCCCAGCTGACCGCCGCCGGCCGGCTGGCGCGCACCTACGGCGGCGCCATGGCCCTGGTGGCACACCCCGAGGCATCGCTGCGCCAGCGCACCGGCGAGGCCTTCGAGGCCAAGCAGGCCATCGCCCGGTGGGCCGCGGGGCAGATCCGTACGGGCGAGACGGTCCTGCTCGACGCGGGCTCCACCGTCGGCGCCCTGGCCCATGAGCTGCGCACGGCCGGGGATCTGACGGTGGCGACGACCGGGCTCACCGCGCTCCAGGAGCTCTCCGACGTGGACGGCGTGCGGGTGGAGTGCCTCGGCGGCACGCTCCGCCCGCTGAGCCAGAGCTTCGTCGGACCGCTCACCGAGGCCGCGCTGGAGCGGATGACCTTCGACCGGGTTTTCCTGGGCGCCGACGGGGTGACGGCCCGCCACGGCCTGTGCGAGGCCGATCTGCGCCAGACCCGCCTCAAGGAGCTGATGGCCCGCCGGGCCGACGCCGTCTATGTGCTGGCCCACTCGTCGAAGATAGGCCGCCGCCCCTTCCACACCTGGGTCCAACTGCCGCCCGGATGGACGCTGGTGACGGACGGCGCGGCCGACGAGGACGAGGTGCGGGCGCTGCGGGCGGCGGGCATCGAGGTCGTGCTCGTCGACACGGCGGCGTAAAGCGCTCGGCGCGCGCGGCCCCACCGGGCGCGCGCGCCGGGGTACGTCCTCGCGGCGGGTCGCGGGGTCAGGTGCGGCCGTGCCAGGAGGCCCAGAGCGCGGCGTACGCGCCGCCGCGCCGCACCAGCTCCTCGTGCGGCCCGAGTTCGGTGATCCGCCCGTCCTCCATCACCGCCACCCGGTCGGCGTCGTGCGCGGTGTGCAGCCGGTGGGCGATCGCGACGACGGTGCGCCCTTCGAGGACGGCCGCGAGCGACCGCTCCGTGTCCCGGGCGGCGCGCGGATCGAGCAGCGAGGTGGCCTCGTCCAGGACCAGGGTGTGCGGATCGGCCAGGATCAGCCGGGCCAGGGAGAGTTGCTGCGCCCGGTCGGGCGGCAGCGCCGCGCCGCCCGCCCCCACCCGGGCGTCGAGCCCCGTGCGCGCGGCCCACTCCCAGGCGCCGACCGCCCGCAGCGCCCGCTCCAGCTCGGCGTCGTCCGCGTCGGGCCGGGCGAAGAGCAGGTTGTCGCGCACCGTGCCGCGGAAGACATAGGTCTCCTGGGTGACCAGGGCGACCTCACCGCGCAGTTCGGCCGGTGAGAGGTCGCTCAGCGGCACTCCCCCGACGGTGACCGCGCCGGTGCGCGGCCGGTGGATCCCGGCGAGCAGCCGGCCGAGGGTGGACTTGCCCGCGCCCGACGGGCCGACGACGGCCAGCCGCTCCCCGCGCTCGATCCTGAGGTCGATGTCGCGCAGCACGTCCCGGCCGTCCCGGTAGGCGTAACTCACCGCGCGCACCTCGAGATCTCGCGAGCGCTTGAGATCGGGGCGGGCCGCGGGGTCCGGCCCGCTCCCGCCGGACCCGCGGCCGACCCCCAGCAGCCGGGCCAGCGAGGCGGCGCCGGTCTGGAGATCGCCCAGCGAGTACAGCAGCATGTCGACCGGTCCGAGCAGCTGCTGGACGTAGAGCGTGGCCGCGGTGACCGACGCCAGCGAGACCAGGCCCTCGACGGCGAACAGCCCGCCGACGACCAGGGTGGCGGCCACCGGCAGGACATACGCGGTGTCGCTGATCGGCAGATAGACGGTGAGCAGCCGCAGCGTGCGGCGCTCGGCGGCGTAGGACCCGGCGATGTCCTGGTCCGTGCGGGCGGTGCGGCGCTCGGCGACGCGCAGCGCCTCGACCGTACGGGCCCCCTCGACGGTCTCGGTGAGGCCCTCGGTGAGCTGTGAGTAGGAGGCGTTCTGGGCCAGGAACGCGTCGCGGGAGCGGCTGAAGAACCAGCGGGAGGCGACCCACAGGACGGGGACGGCGATCAGGCAGGGGAACGCGAGCAGCGGGCCGACCACGACCATCGCCCCGAGGGTGACGAGGATCGTGACCAGCGCGGTGAGCGCGGCCGGGACGGCGCCGCGCACCACGCGCGCGAGCACGTCCACATCGCGCGTGGTCCGGGTGACCAGATCGCCCGAGCCCGCCCGCTCGACGGTGGCGAGCGGCAGCGTCAGCACATCGTCGACGAACCGCTCGCGCAGCCCGGCCAGGACCTTCTCGCCCAGCCTGGCCGAGGCATACCCGGCGGCGTGGGTCAGCGCCGCCTGGGCGACGATGAACGCGCAGATCAGCAGCGCGGTGCGGGGAATGTCGGCGGTGCCGTGCGCGGCGTCCTCGACCAGGCCGCCGAGCAGCCAGGGGCCGACCAGGCCGCAGACGGCGGCCAGGCCGTGCAGCGCCAAGGTGGCGGCCAGCTCACGCGGGTGACGCCGGGCCAGCCGCCGGGCATGGGCGCGGACCTCCTTCGCGGAGGCGACGGGCAGCGCGGCGCTCATGCCACCCCACTCGCGCTCGGTCCTGGCGCGCTCATATCGTTTCCTCCTCGCGGGCGACCACGGCCCGGTAGCGGGGGTCGCCGAGCAGTTCGCCGTGCGTGCCGTGGGCGACGGCCTTGGCGTTCTCCACGTAGACGACGTGATCCGCCCGGTCGAGCAGGATCGGGCTGGTGGTGAACACGACGGTGGTGCGGCCCGCGCGATGGGCGCCGAGCCCGCGGGCGACGCGGGCCTCGGTGTGGGCGTCGACCGCGCTGGTGGGCTCGACCAGGACCAGCACCTCCGGGTCGGCCATGAGCGCCCGTACCAGGCGCAGCCGCTGCTGCTGGCCGCCGGAGAGGTCGCGTCCGGACGCGGCGATCACGGTGTCCGGCCCGTCCGGCAGGGCCTCGACGATGTCGCGCGCCGAGGCGGTGTCCAGCGCCCTCTCCAGCAGTTCGCGGGAGCCCGGACGGGGCCCGGCGGGGTCCAGTTCGGCACTCAGCGGGCCGGCGAAGAGCACATCGTCGTTGGTGGCGACGAGGATGCGCCGCCGCACCTCCGCGAGGGGCAGATCGGCGAGCGGAGTGTCCTGCCAGGTGACGGCGGAGTCGGTGTAGCGGCCGAGCCGGTCGGCGAGGGTGGCGGCGTCGGCCGGGGAGGCGCAGGCCACAGCCGTGAACCGGCCCGGTGCCACGGTCAGCCCCGAGTCGGGGTCGGCCAGGGGGCCGGTGCGAGACCGGGGCCGATCGGTGCCGGAGGCGAGTTCGGGCGCGAGCGCGAGAAAGCGGGTGACGCCGCGGGCGGCGACATGGCCCCGGGTGATCTGCCCGACGGCGTCGGTGAGCCGGCGCAGCGGGTCGACCAGGTAGACGGCGTAGCCGTAGAACGCGACGAACTGCCCGGCGCCGATCCGGCCGGACTCCACGGAACGGGCCCCCAGCCAGACCACGGCGCAGGTCAGCAAGGACGGGAGCAGCACCTTGACGGCGCCGAACAGGGCGTCGACCCGGGCCAGCGCCACCCCCGCGCCGCGCAGCCGCTGGGAGTCGGCGCGATAGCGCCCGGCGAAGACCGCCTCGCCGCCGATGCCGCGCAGCACGCGCAGTCCGCTGACGATGTCGACGGCCCGGCCGGTCAGTTCGGCCTGGTGCTCGCGCAGCCGCTCCTGGCGCCGGTGCAGCGGGCGGATCAGCAGCGCGACCGCCCAGACCATGAGCGGCACACCGGCCAGCACCACGGCGCCGAGCCGCCAGGAGGCGTCCAGCATGATCGCGGCGATGGCGGCGATGGCCACGACCGCGCCGCTGCCGCGGGCGGTGCCGGCCAGCGCCTCGCCGATCCGGTCGATGTCCGCCACTCCGGCGTTGACGATCTCCCCCTTGGCCATGCGCTTGGGCAGGGTGGCGCCGAGCCCGGCGGTCTGTCGGGTGATGAGCTGCATGGTGCGGTACGAGGCGCCGAGCCGGGTGGTGAGGGTGGCGCGGTCCCGCAGGATCCCCGTGACGGCCTGGACCACGCCGAGCAGCAGCACGGCGCCGCCCCACAGCAGCAGCGCCCGGCGGTCCCGGTCGACGATCCCGTCGTCGATGGCGGCCCCGATCGCGGCCGGTACGAACGCCTGGGCCAGCACGCAGAGAATTCCCCACAAAATGCCGAGGAGAATTGAATTGCGGAGATCACGGGCGAGCCATAACAGATAGGATATGGGTGACCGATGGTCTGGGATTCCGGGTTCCGGATCAGGGAAGCGTCGCATGGCACGCCGATGCTAGCGATGCCGTTCCCCGCCCGACGATGGATTTTCCGGCAGGCATGGCCGGGGGCGGGCGGGGCACTCGCGGCGCGATGGATGAGTGGCCGTCGCACGAATTCTGGAGGTCACCGTGACACGGCAGGCCGATCCCCGGCGCCTCTTCCCCGACGACCGCGCCCCCGCGCCGCCGTCGCCCGGCCCCGGCGGGCAGGGACCGGGCCCCGAGCCGGGGCCGGCGCCCGGGCCGCCGCCCGACCCCGTACCCAGCCCGCCGCCGAGCCCGCCACCCCCGGGCCCCACGCCCGGTCCGCCGCCCGGCCCGGCGCCGGACCCGGTCCCGCACCCACCCGGCCCCGACCCGGTCCCGGACCCTTCTCCAGCCCCCGGACCACTGACCCGGCAGGCCCGCGGCCAGGGGGTGTCCGGCGGCCACGCGGCGGAGCCACACCTTGGTTCTGTTCCCCGCCCCTTCCCGGCCCCCGTCGATGTGCGGCTCCGCCGCGTGGGCCCGCCGCAGGCGTCAAGATCCGCCGGACGGGGCCTTAGGGCTTGGGCCGCTTCGGGGTGGCGGTCTTGGCCGCCTTCGCGGCCTGTTTGGCCTGCTGCTTGAAGGCGCGGACCTTGTCCAGCGACTCGGGTCCGGTGATGTCCGCGACCGAGCGGTACGAGCCCTCCTCGCCGTAGAGGCCCGCCGCCTCGCGCCAGCCCTTCGGCCGCACGCCGAACTGCTTGCCGAGCAGCGCCAGGAAGATCTGCGACTTCTGCCTGCCGAAGCCGGGCAGCGCGTTCAGCCGGCCGAGCAGCTCCTCGCCAGTGGCGACGTCCCGCCACAGCGCGGCCGCGTCGCCGTCGTACTGATCGACCAGGTACTGGCACAGCTGCTGCACCCGCCTGGCCATGGACCCCGGATACCGGTGCACCGCGGGCTTGGCCGACAGCACCTCCGCGAACCGCTCCGGGTCGCAGGCGGCGATCTCGTGCGCGTCCAGGTCGTCACCGCCCATGCGCCGCGCGATGGTGTACGGGCCGGAGAAGGCCCACTCCATGGGCACCTGCTGGTCGAGCAGCATGCCGGTCAGCGCGGCCAGCGGGCTGCGCCCGAGCAGTGCGTCGGCCTCGGGCTGCTGGGCGAGGCGAAGGGTGACGTCCATCCCGCCCGGATACCCCTCGCGGCGGGGCCGAACCAGCCTCCCCCGGCCGGCTTCCCCCGCACGGGGGAGGCACGGGGGTCAATTCGGCCGAATTGCGAGGCATTCGGGACCGTGCGAATCTGGTGGCGACCGTGAATTCGATCAACCACAAAGGGGGTATCTCCCGGCGACAGCCGGGGGAGGCCGAGCAAGCGGGACATCAGCGAACCTCATGTGCCGCGGGCTGGATGTGACATCGGACCACGGAGACGAGTGACCATGTCAGCAACCGCGACTCGCCACCGGCGCCATGACGACACTCCCGATACCGACGGTGACTTCGCTCGCCTTTCCCGATTGCGGCCGGGACCGGAGCGCGACGCCCTGCGAGAGGCGATCATCTGCGCCTGGCTGCCCGTGGCAAAACGCCTGGCGCTGCGTTTCCGCAATAAGGGCGAGAATATGGAAGACCTCACCCAGGTCGCCTCGCTCGCCCTGGTGAAGGCGGTCGACCGCTACGACCCCGACCTCGGTCACGCATTTCCCTCGTATGCGATCCCCGTCATCACCGGCGAACTCAAGCGGCACTTCCGCGACTATCTGTGGACGCTGCACGTCCCCCGCAATATCCAGGAGGTCCGCTCCCGCACCCGCTCGGCGCGCGACGCGCTGGAACAGGAACTCGGCGGCCGCGCCCCCACCATCACCGAGATATCCACCCGCACCGGCATGCCCAAGGAAGATGTGAAAGCGGGCCTGGAGGCCAGCGCCTCGTGCACCCCGCTCTCCCTCAACGCCGCCGTCCAGGGTGCCGAGGAGCGGCTGCTCGCCGAGACGGTGGGCGCGGACGACGCGGCGATCGAGCGCGTCGTCAACCGGGAGGCGCTCCGGGCGCTGATCACCCACCTCTCGGAGCAGGACCGTTACGTCCTGTATCTGCGGTTCTTCGTCGGCCTCTCGCAGAGCCAGATCGGCGAGATCCTCGGCTTCTCGCAGATGCACATCTCCCGCAGGCTCTCCCGGCTGTACAGCGAATTGAGGCAGGGCCTGCTGGCCCATGCCTGAGCCGCGCAGGAGGAGGTGGCCGATGGCCCCGGAGCCCGAGGACGAGACGGCCCGCATCGCCGCGGACGGCGCGATGCTCGTGGGCGACCTGGTGGTGCCCGAGGGGTCCGGCGGCATGGTGGCCTTCGCCCACGGCAGCGGCAGCTCCCGGCACAGCCCGCGCAATCGCGCGGTGGCCGAGGTGCTTCAGCGGGCGGGCCTGGGGACGCTGCTGTTCGACCTGCTCACCCTGGACGAGGAGCGGGTGGACGCGATCACCGCCGAGCACCGCTTCGACATCCCCCTGCTGGGCCGGCGCCTGGTGGCGGCGGTGGACTGGCTCGGCGGGCACCCGAAGACCGCCGCGCTGCCGGTCGGGCTGTTCGGCGCCAGCACGGGCGCGGCGGCGGCGCTGGTGGCCGCGGCGGAGCGGCCGGAGCGGGTGCGGGCCGTGGTGTCCCGGGGCGGCCGGCCCGATCTGGCGGGCGGCGCGCTCTCCCGGGTCCGCGCCCCGGTGCTGCTGGTGGTGGGCGGCGAGGACCGTGAGGTGCTGCGGCTCAACGAGCAGGCGGCGGCCATGCTCGCGGCGCCGCACTCCCTGCATGTGGTGCCCGGTGCGACCCATCTGTTCGAGGAGCCCGGGACGCTGGACCAGGCGGCCGCGGCGGCCCGCGACTGGTTCCTGGACATGACCGCCGCCCCCGCCGGAGGCCCGGGCGGCTCCCGGCGGTCCCCCCGGCGGCCCTGAGCGCACCCGAGGGCACACGCGTTACGCCCCCGGGTCGCACGGGGGAGCACGGCCGGGGCGCTCGGGGGGCACGGAGGGGGCGCCGAGGGGCGCTGAGTGTGCGTCAGCCGCCCAGCACCTCGCCGAGGTCGTAGCGCACCGGCTCCTCCAGCTGGCTGTATGTGCAGCCGTGCGGCTCGCGGTCGGGCCGCCAGCGGCGGAACCGGGCCGTGTGGCGGAAGCGGTCGCCCTGCATATGGTCGTACGCCACCTCGCACACCCGCTCCGGCCGCAGCGGCACCCACGACAGGTCCTTGACGCCGGTCCAGCGGCTGGGCGCGCCGGGCATCCGGCCGCGCGTCTGCGCCTCCTCGCCGGCCCAGTCGGCCCAGGGGTGCCCGCCCAAGGAGTCCATCCGCAGCGGCTCCAGCTCGGCCATGAGCTCCTGGCGCCGCCGCATGGAGAAGGCGCCGCACACGCCGACGTGCTGGAGCCGGCCCGAGGCGTCGTACAGGCCCAGCAGCAGCGAGCCGACGACCGGGCCGGACTTGTGCGGCCGCATGCCCGCCACCACGCAGTCCGCGGTCCGCTCGTGCTTGACCTTGACCATGACCCGCTCCCCCGGCCGGTAGCCGAGGTCGGGGCGCTTGGCGATGACGCCGTCCAGGCCCGCCCCCTCGAACTGCTGGAACCACCGCTCCGCGACCTCGATGTCATCGGTCCAGGGCGCGGTGTGGACCGGGTCGGCGGCGGCGCTCAGCGCCTCGGTCAGCGCGTCCCGCCGCTGCCGCAGGGGCGTGTCCATCAGGGACTCGTCGCCCAGCGCCAGCAGGTCGAAGGCGACGAAGCTCGCCGGGGTCACCTCGGCGAGGTGGCGCACCCGCGACGCGGCGGGGTGGATGCGTTCCAGGAGCGCGTCGAAGTCCAGACGGCCCCCGCGGGCGATCACGATCTCGCCGTCGAGGACGCAGCGCGGCGGCAGATTCGCGCGCAGGGCGTCGACCAGCTCCGGAAAGTAGCGCGTCAGCGGCTTGCCCGAGCGGCTGACCAGCTCGACCTCGTCCCCGTCGCGGAACACGATGGCCCGGAAGCCGTCCCATTTCGCCTCGTACCGCATGCCCGGCGGGATGGCGGCCGCGGACTTGGCCAGCATCGGCTCCACGGGCGGCATGACCGGAAGGTCCATGCCCCGATTGTCTGTCCCTCGCGGGCCGCGCGCCCGCCGGGAGGTGGCCGGGGGCGCGCGGGCCTAGGACCTGTCGTCAAAGGGGGCGTCCTGCTCCCGACGCCTGGCACGGCGCCTCGCTGCGTTGTCGCATCGTCCAAGTACGCCCAGTACGAGGACGATGCTCCGCCTTGCGATCCACCGCGCCAGACGCCGCTCGCGGCCGGTCGCCCCCTTTGACGACAGGCCCTAGCGTGGGGTCATGGGAGAGACGGCGGAGCTCACGGTCGGCGAGCGCACGGTACGGCTGACCAACCCCGGCAAGGTCTATTTTCCGCGGCGGGGCTTCACCAAGCTGGACGTCGCCCGCTACTACCTGGCGGTGGGCGACGGCATCCTGCGGGCGCTGCGGGACCGGCCGACGATGCTGGAGCGCTACCCGGACGGCGTAGAGGGCGAGTCGTTCTTCCAGAAGCGGGCGCCGAAGAACCTGCCCGAGTGGATTCCGACCGGGCGGATCTCCTTCCCCAGCGGGCGCCACGCGGACGAGATCTGCCCCACCGAGGCCGGGGCCGTGGTGTGGGCGGCGAATCTGGGGTGTCTGACCTTCCACCCGTGGCCGGTGCGGCGTCAGGACACCGACCACCCCGACGAGCTGCGGATCGATCTGGACCCGCAGCCGGGCACCGGTTACGAGGACGCGGTGTGGGCGGCCGGGGAGCTGCGGCCGGTGCTGGAGGGGCTGGGGCTGCGGGGGTGGCCGAAGACGTCCGGCGGCCGCGGGCTGCATGTGTTCGTGCCCATCGAGCCGGTGTGGACGTTCACCCAGGTGCGCCGGGCCGCGATCGCCATCGCCCGCGAACTGGAGCGGCGCGCGCCACGGCGGATCACCACGGCGTGGTGGAAGGAGGAGCGCGGCGAGAAGGTGTTCGTGGACTACAACCAGACGGCCCGCGACCGGACCATCGCCAGCGCCTATTCCGTACGCCCCCGGGCGGATGCCCCGGTCTCGGCGCCGCTGCGCTGGGAGGAGGTGCCGGACGCCCGGCCGGAGGACTTCGACCTGGCCACCATGCCGGTGCGGTTCCGGGAACTGGGCGATGTGCACGCCGACATGGAAGGGCAGCCCTGTCGGCTGGAGGCCGCGCTGGAGCTGGCCGAGCGGGACGAGCGGGAGCACGGCCTGGGCGATCTGCCGTATCCGCCCGAGCATCCGAAGGTGAAGGGCGAGCCGAAGCGGGTGCAGCCGAGCCGCGCCAAGAAGTGACGCACCGAGAAGTGAGGGGTGTGGCCGGACGGCCACACCCCTCACAGCTTCGGAATCAGCTCTTGGGGGAGGTGAACTCGGCGGTGCCCAGGGTGGCGAACCAGCCGCGGATCCGGTTCTGGTCGTGCGTCGCGGCGAGCGACAGCAGGAGCAGCAGCCGGGCCTTCTGCGGGGTGAGGTCCGCGGCGCCGATGACGCCGTCGGTGTTTGTGTCGTAGACGGCGCCGGAGCCGGTGCGGGTCGTGGCGGCGAAGAGCACGCCGTTCTTGACGGCTTCCTTGCGCGCCGCGGACATCTGCGGGGAGATGCCGCCCGCGCCGGTGCCCGCGGTCACCACCCCGTCCGCCCCGGCGTCGGCGAAGGCCTTGACCGCCTCGCCGCCGGCGTCCTGGTAGCTGTAGGCGATCTCGACCTTGGGCAGGCCCTTCTCGGCGATCTTGTCCAGGTCGAAGGGGGTCTGCCAGGACTTCCTGCCGCACTGCTGGACGCGCGCGGGCGCGCGGTTGAGCCGGATGTTGTCCTGGTCGACGACGCCGAGTTCGCCGCTGGCTCCGCTGGTGAACGTGTCCATCCGCAGCGCGTCCGTCTTGCGGACCTCACGGGCGGCCTGGATCTGGTCGTTGAGCATCAGGACGGTGCCGTAGCAGGTGGTCTTGGAGCTGGCGGCCAGGTGGATGGCGTTGTAGAGGTTGGCGGGCGCGTCGGTGCCGATCACCGTCCAGGGGCGCATCGAGCCGGTGAGGACGACCGGCTTGTCGCTGCGGACGGTCAGGTCGAGCCAGTACGCGAACTCCTCCATGGTGTCGGTGCCGGTGGTGACCACGACCCCGTCGTTCGTCTTCAGCGCCTTGTCGACCGCGGCCGTGAGTCTGCGGTAGTCGGCGATCGAGTAGCCGCTGGAGCCCTTGTTGCCGAACTGCTCGGTGGAGACGTCGGCGACCGTGTCCACCTCCGGCTTGAGGTCGTCGACCAGCTTGGACACCGGCAGCTTCCCGGACTCGTAGTCCTGGAAGGACACCCGGCTCTTGCTGACGCCGGAGATGGTGCCGCCGGTGCCGATGACGGCGACCTTCGGCAGGGGCTTCTTGTCGGGCTCCGCTCCGGCGACCGAGGCGGTCGTGCCGAGGGCGAGGGAGATGAGGGTGAGCAGCACGGTGGAGCGGCGGGTGAGCTTGCGCATCGGTGGGATGGTCTCCTCGGCCGGGGGTGATGTGAACCAGGCGGACGGAAACTTTCCGCATACATGTTTCCCGGGCGTTCGGTGATCGTGAACTGGGGATTGCCGTCCGCGCCAGGAGTTCCTACCCTCCTGGGGCCGGGGCGCGAAGCCGGGCCAGGAGCAGCGCCACATCGTCGTCGGGCGCCCCGTGCAGGGCGGCCAGCACCTGGTCGCAGGTGCGCTCCAGCGGGCCCTGTTGACGGCTCAGCAGCTCCAGCAGGGTGCGCAGACCCACGTCGATGGACTGGTGGCGCTTCTCGACCAGACCGTCGGTGAACAGGGCCAGCAGGGTGCCCGGCGACAGTTCGCACTCGGCCGGGGCGAAGGGCACGCCGCCCACGCCCAGCGGTGCGCCGCTGGGCATCTCGAGGAGTTCGGCCTGTCCTCCCGGGGGCACCAGCACCGGTGGCAGATGGCCGGCGGTGGACATCCGGCACCGGCCGCTGCGCGTGTCGCAGACCGCGTACAGACAGGTGGCGATGGAGTCGCCCAGGGTGGTGGTGATGTCGTCGAGGTGGCGCAGCAGTTCGGCGGGGGCCAGGTCGAGCTGGGCGAAGGCCCGGGTGGCGGTGCGCAGTTGGCCCATGATCGCGGCGGCGTGGATGCCCTTGCCCATCACGTCCCCGACCACCAGGGCCACCTTGCCGTCCTTGAGCGCCAGCACGTCGAACCAGTCGCCGCCGGCCGCGCTGACCGCGGGCAGATATCGCGAGGCGATCTCCAGGCCGTCCAGGTCGCGCGGCTGCTGGGACAGCAGGCTGCGCTGGAGGGTGAGCGCGGCGTCGCGCTCCCGGGCGTACAGCCGGGCGTTGTCGATGCACAGCGCGGCGCGGGTGGCCAGTTCGCAGGCGAGGGTGAGGTCCTGCTCGTCGAAGGGGCGGTCGTTGATCGTGCGGTGCAGGCTGAGGGTGCCGAGCACGCTGCCGCGGGCGATCAGCGGGGCCGCGAGATAGGAGTGGACGCCCTCCTTGCGCAGCACGGCGGTGGCCGCCTCGTCCCGCGCGATGCGGCGCAGGTCCTCGTCGGTCACCTGGGGCACGAAGATCGGCTGGGCCTCGCGGACACAGCGGGTGATCATGCGGCTCGGGTCGTACCGGGCGATCTCGCCGACCGGGTCCGCGGCGTGCACGGCGTCGGTGGGGTAGCCCGCCGCCACGGCCAGCGCCCGGAAGCGGGCCGAGCCGTCCGTGCCCACCCGGGCCATGGGCTCGCGGTGCACCACGGCGTCCAGCACATCCACGGCGGCGAGGTCGGCCAGCCGGGGCACGGTCACATCGGCCAGCTCCTGGGCGGTCTGCCGCAGGTCCAAGGTGGTGCCGATGCGCACCCCGGCCTCGGCGATGAGGCCCAGCCGCTCGCGGGCCTCGGAGATCTCGCTGGTCGCCCGGTGGCGTCTGGACACATCGATCACCGAGATCGCGACGCCCAGGACGCGCCCGCTGGGGTCCTCCAGCCGGTAGTACGACTCCGACCAGGCGTGGTCGTGGTCCGGGTCGGCCGGGGTGCGGCCGACGGTCTGCTGGTCGAGCAGCGGCCGCCCGGTCTCCATGACGTGCAGCATCGCGGCCTCGATGGCCCGGGTGTCCATGTGGGGCAACATCTCCGCGAGGCGCCGGCCGCGCACCCGCTCCTGCGACAGGCCGTTCATCTTCCGCAGGGCCGGGTTGGCCAGGGCCCACCGCAGGTCCGTGTCGAACACGGCGAGGCCCACGGGCGACTGCTCGACCAGGAAGCCGGAGACGGCCAGGTCGGTCTCCAGCTGCCGTACGGTGCCCTCGTCGGCGGCGAGCCCCAGGGCGTAGGCGTCGCCGCGGGAGTCCCGCAGGCCCATGGTGCGGAACTCCACCCGCAGGGCGCCGCCGTCCTTGTGACGGACCGGGAAGACCCCCGCCCACATCTTGCCCGCGCGCACCTGGGCGAACAGCTCCGCCGCGGACCGCCGGTTCTCGCGGTCGACCAGCAGCCGGGCGGCGTTGCGCCCCAGGGCCTCGGCGGCGCGGTAGCCCAGCAGCCGCTCGGCCTCCGGGCTCCACAGGGCGATGCGGCCGTCGCTGTCCAGCACCACCGCGGCGACCCGCAGCAGATCGAGGAGACCTCCCGGGGCGGCGGCCAGGTCGGCCGGGGCCACCGCCTCGCCGTCCCCTCGCGGGCGGTCTTGCGCAGTCATCCCGGCACCTCATTCCCGCTGCCCGTACGCAGGGGCGGGCCGACGTGGCACCAACGGTCGGCCGGGCGGGCCTCCGGAGTGCCCTTCTTCTGTCATACCTCTCCGGGCGCGGGCCCGCACACCCAGGTCACGCGGCGGGCGTTCAGGGGGTGACGGGCCGCGGCCGGGCGGACAGCGCGCGCAGCACGGTCTCGGTGGTGCGCTCCAGATAGTCGGCGTCGGGCCGCACGCCACGGACGGACACATGCCAGTGGACCAGCGCGGCGAGCAGGTCGAGCGCCGTCTCGCGGTCCGTGTCCGGGGGCAGCTCGCCGCGCCGCACCGCCCGGTCCAGGACCACGACGGCGCGCGAGCGGCGCGGCTCGCCGACGCTCCTGGCCAGCGCCTCGGCCAGCGCGGGGTCGCGGTGCGCCTCGGCGATCAGGTCCGGGAAGATCCGCGAGAACCGCGGATGGGTGAGCCAGTCGGCCACCGAGCGCAGCAGGGCCAGCACATCGTCGCGCAGCGAGCCGGTGTCGGGGGCCTCCAGGCGCTCGACGCTCAGCTCGGAGACGACCGCGATGATCATGTGCTGCTTGGAGGGCCAGCGGCGGTACAGGGCGCTCTTGCCGACCCCGGCCCGTTTGGCCACGGCCTCCATCGAGAGCCGCCCGTAGCCGTGTTCGGCGAGTTCGTCGAGCACGGCCTCGCCGATGGCCGCGGTCTTGTCGGCGCGCAGGGCGGCGGCGCCGCTCGGGGCGCGTCGGGTCGGCTCAGGCATACGGGCGAGGGTAACAGATGGACGGAACGGTCCCGTCCCGTTTACGCTCGGGAAGACGACGGAACGGTACCGTTCCGTCCGACCCTTCCATCATTGCTCCATCACTGCTCCACAGCTCACTCACGAGGGTGCTCGCTCATGAAGACAACCCACCGGACCGCCCCCACCGGGCAGCCCGATCCCGCGGACCGTCCCCGTCCCCGTACCCCCCGTACGGCCGCCGAGGTGTTCGACCGGGCCAAGGAACTGCTGCTCGCCCACGACATGCTCGGGTTCGCCGATCTGTGGGCGGCCGACGGGACCATGGAGTTCCCGTTCGCGCCGCCCGGCCGGCCGAGCCGGCTGGAGGGGCGCGAGGCGGTGCGGGAGTATGTGCGCGACTACACCGACCATCTGGACGTGCGCACGGTGACCCATGACGTCAGACACCGGACCGAAGACCCGGACACGCTGATCGTCGAGTTCGCGGTGGAGGGCGTCGCCGTCCGCACCGGCCGCCCGTACCGCATGGCGTACGTCGCCTTCATCACGGTCGAGGACGGCGAGATCACCGCCTACCGCGACTACTGGAACCCGCTCGCCGCCGGCCACACGCTGGGCATCCTCGACGAGCTGACCGCCGCGTACGCGGAGGGCCGGGCCGATGGCTGAACCCACCGTCCTGGTCACCGGCGCGACCGGGAACACCGGCTCCCGGCTGCTGCCGCTTCTCGCCGCGCGGGGCGCCCGGATCAGGGCGGCCGCCCGCCGCCCGGCCCCCGCGGCGGGGCCGCACGAGACCGTCCGGTTCGACTGGCGCGACCCGGCCACCCACGCCGCGGCGCTGCGCGGGGCGACCCACCTGTACCTCATCGCCCCGGTGGCGGAGGCCGAGCCGCTGTCGCTGGTCGAGCCGTTCCTGGCCGACGCGGTCCGCCAGGGCGTACGGCGCGTGGTGCTGCTCAGCTCCTCCGCGGTCACCGCCGAGACGCCGGGGCTCGGCTCGCTGCACCGGCTCGTCCAGGAGACCGCGCCCGAGTGGACGGTGCTGCGGCCCTCCTGGTTCATGCAGAACTTCACCCGCGACCACCCGGTGGCCCAGGCGATCCGCGCGACCGGCGAGATCGTCACCGCCACCGGGGACGCCAGGGTCGGCTTCGTCGACGCGGGCGACATCGCCGCCGTCGCGGCGCGGGCCCTCCTGGACGAACGGCCGCACGACACCGCGCACATCATCACCGGGCCCGAGGCGATCGGCTACGGCGACGCCGCGCGCATCATCGCCGAGGTCTCCGGCCGGGCCGTCCGCCATGTCGCGGTGGACACCGCGGCCCTGGCCGGGCGGCTGACCGACGCGGGATACCCGAAGGAGTTCGCCGCCATGCTGGCCGGGCTCGACGAGGACATCCGGCGCGGCGCGGAGGACCGCACGACCGACACGGTGCTCCGGGTCACCGGGCGCGCCCCCCGCTCCTTCCGCGACTTCGCCGTCGAACACCGCGCGGCCTGGGCCTGAGCGCGCGCCGGAACTACCGGAAGAGCGCGTACGAGGCGCGGTCCCGGGGCCGGGGCGGGGCGCTGTCCCGCAGCGCGGCCCATAACACCCGGCTGTCGGTGAGCGGGCCGCCCGGCACGACCAGCCAGATGTGGCCCTGCCGTACGCAGCCGGGCCGGGGGCAGCGCAGCACCCGGCCCGGCCCGGCGGCGGCCACGGCGCGGCGGCGGCCGTACCCGGTCCCCTCCAGCCACGCCTTCCACTCCCGGGCCGAGCCCGGCGGCACGAGGAACGACAGCACATGGCTGGCGGTGGCCAGCATCACCGGGCCGATCGCCGCGTCGCGCCCCCGCAGCTCCTGGACCACCGCGAACCCGACGTCGTCGGACATCCGGACCAGATCGAAGAGCGGGCCCACCGGGAGGTCGGCGAGGCCGTCGCCGCTGGCCCACTGGAGGCGCACCCGGCCGGGCTCCTCGCCGGTCGACGACAGCAGCCAGTCGGCCGCGCCGGTCTCCACGGTGCCTGGCCTACGCATAGCGCCTCCGCTCCCCCACTGTCCCGTCCGCTGTCCGCACCGCTGCCCGGAGGCCCCGCGCTCTGCCACTTCCCCGTCGGCCCGTCCTGCCGCCGGGGCTACCGCGCCCGGTCGAGCGCCAGCGTGAACCACACCTTCTTGCCCGCGCCGTCCCCGTCCGGCGGATCGGTGCCCCAGGCGCTGGCCAGGCCGTCGACGATGGCCAGCCCCCGCCCGCACTCCTCGGTCTCGGCCGCCGCGCGGAAGACCGGCGGGACCGGCGAGCCGTCGGCCACCTCGATGCGCAGCTCGTCCCCGGCGGGCTCCACACCCACCGTGACGGTGACGGTGTCGTCGGGGCCGCTGCTGCCGTGCTCCACCGCGTTCGCGAACAGCTCGTTGGTGGCCAGCACGGCGCTGTCCACGGCCTGGTCGAGCTTCCAGTACTTCAGGAAGGCGGTGAGCATCCGGCGGACGGCGAAGGCCCGGTCGGTCCGGGCCGGGAACTCGGCCCGGAAGAAGCGGCGGGTCGCCAAGGAGATCACCGGCCCCTCACCGCCTGTCGAGCCTGCCCCGCCCGCCCTGCCCCGTGGGCCCGGCGCGCCCGTAACGCGCCCGGCGCCGCGGGTGGTTGATGCCCTGCTAAGCGGGTAAGCGCATGCCGACGGCCCCCACCGCGGCATCCTCGCCGGGGGCGGGGGGTGCGCGCCCCTCGGCCCACCCACCGGGGCCGACTACCGCGGGCGGCTGCGGCCCGGTCACGGTGGGTGCCGGGTTGCGGCATGGAATCCTCCTTCGAAGACAGCGCGGGACGTGCGTCAGTCACCGTTCACGTAGACAAACGGTTGGACGGTCCGGTCGGCGAGGGGGCACGGGGGTTGTTCGGTTGTACGGGCGTAGTGGTTCGGGTCGCACACCGCGGGGACTGTACGGTCCGGGCGTGGCGAGCGCGAGTGAGGACCGCGGGCATCAGCCCTGGCCTGCGGGGTGGTCCGGGGTGAATGGCAAGCGGATCGTGGTCACCGGAGGCACCCGGGGCTTGGGTGAGCAGATCGTACGACTGTTGCTGGCGGATGGCGCGGCGGTCGCAACCTGCGCACGGACGGCGCACGATCTGGCCGCCCTGTCACGGTCGTTGCGCGGGCCGGAGCGGAATGCTCTGTTCAGCCGGGCGCTCGATGTCGTCGAGGCGGGACGGCTGGAGGCGTTCGTCGATGCCTCAGCGGCGCGTTTCGGCGGTCTGGACGGCGTGGTGGCCTGTGCGGGCGGCGCGCACGGGGGCGGTCTGGAGGACGCGGACGCCCACGACTGGGCCGCCACCTGGGAGTTGAACGTCGGTCACACCGCCCGGCTGGTGCGGGCCGCCGCGCCGCATCTGCGCGCGGCCGGGGGCGGATCGGTCGTGGTCATCGCGTCCATATCCGGCTGGAAGCCGGGACCGCAGGCCCAGTACGGCGCGGCGAAGGCCGCCCAGATCCACCTGGCCGCCTCGCTGGCCCGCGAACTCGGGCCCGACGGCATCCGGGTGAACGCCGTCTCCCCCGGGTCGATGCTCATCCCCGGGAAGCGCTGGGACCGGATGCGCGGCGCGGAGCCGGAGGCGTTCGCCAGGTTCGCGGCGGAGTTTCCGCAGGGCGAGCTGGTCGCGCCACAGGAGGTGGCCCGGGTCGTCGCGTTCCTGCTGTCGGACGCCGCCAGCGGCGTCTCCGGCGCGCATCTCCCCGTCGACCGCGCCCAGAACGCGCCGACCCCGGAGGGGTATTAGGCCCTGTCCGGCGGATCTTGACGCCGCGGCGGGCCGGGGAAAGGTCCGCCAGACACCTCCGCGGCCTGTCGATATGCGGCCGCGCCGCGCGGGGCCGCTGCCCCGGACCCAGGGGTCCAGGGGCAGAGCCCATGGTTCGGGCGCTGCCGGGAAGTGGGCCGCGCCCGTCCCTGCGCACCCCCGGCGGCGCAGGGTCCGGGCGAGGTCCCCTTCCGGGCCGCATGGCGGTGGAGCCCGGAAGGAGCTGTGGGCGGGAGTCGCGTGGGACGCGCCTCAGGCCGCAGCGCCGAGCAGGGTCCGGGACCGGAGCTCGAAGTCGCGGACCATGGGTTCGCCGCGGTGCGGCCGCAGCCGGCCGCGGAAGTCGCGCAGGGCCTGGACCGAGCGCTCGCTGTGCACACCGCTGAGCGCGCTCAGCGCCGCGTCGGCGGTGCCGATGGCCTCGTCGAGCCGGTTCTGCTGCAAATGCGCGGTGGCCAGGACCGAGCGGCTGATGGCCTGGCGGCGGCGCCGGTCGCCGTTGGCCCGCACCGACTTGTCCGCCGCGCGCTCGGCCTCGGCCGCGCTGCCCAGGTCGCGGAAGCACAGGGCGGCCTCGGCCGCCAGATAGTGGTGGTCGAGGAAGCGGACCCACTCCGACTCCTCCTCCGCGCCCCGGCTCGCCTCCAGCGCGGTGTCCGCCGCGCGCAGCGCGCGGGTGGCCTCGCGGGGCTCGTCGAGGGCGGCGTGTCCGCGGGCCGCCATCGCGTGCAGGCGCATCAGCCCCAGCGGGCTGCCCGCGTTCCTGGCCGTGGCCACGCCCACCCGGGCCAGCTCGACCCCGGCCTGGGGCTGGCCGAGGTTGGTGGCCAGATGGGACAGCCCGGCCAGGATCTGGCCGCCGAGGACCCGGTCGCCGCCTTCGGCGCACAGCCGCAGCGCCTGGGTCATATAGCGCTGCGCCAGGCCGTATTCGGCGTTGTCGTAGCTGCTCCAGCCGGCCATCGCGGCCAGCTTGGCGGCGGCGGTGAACAGTTCCCGCCGCTCACCCGTGGCCACGCCGCGCCGCTGGAGCATGGGGACGACCTCGGTCGACAGATACAGGACGATGCTGGCGCGGACCTGGCCGCCGCCGAAACGGTTGTCCATCTCGTCGAACATGCTGATCGCGGCGCGGACCTGCTCGATCCGGCCGGCGTCGGCGGCCGCGGCCGGATCGCCTGCGGCCGGGCCGGCGGTGCCCTGGTTCTCGACCAGCCACAGCAGCCATTCGCGCTGCGGGGTCACCAGCGCGCCGGCGACGAAGGGGACCGCGCCCAGCAGGCTGCGGCGGGATATGTCGGTGGAGCCGAGTTCGGCGAGCGTGTGCAAGGTTTCCGCCACGTCCTCCCGGTAGGCCAGCGCCCTTGCGACGACCGGGCGCTGTCGGTCGGGGATGAAGCCGAGCTCGGCGGGGGCCACCGGCCGGCCGAGCCGGTGGGAGAGCACGGCCGCGATCAGTTCGGGCGTCGTACCGCGGGGCTGGCCGCCCTGGAGCCAGCGGGTGACGGACGCCTTGTCGTAGTTGGAGGAGTGTCCCTGACAGCGGCCCAGTTCATTGACGCGCAGCGCCAGTGAGGCGTATGAGCAGCCGGATTCTCTGAGGGCCGCGGCCAGCGCCTGGTTGGGGGGCGAGCCCTGGTGCCGGGTGCCCGGCGCCGCGCCGCGGGTCACCGGGGCCACTCCTGGATCGGGCCGCTCGGGACCGGGCCGCGCGGTGCGGAGCTGCTGAGTACCCGTAACGCCTTATCGGACAAGGCCGGTTGAGGGCACCAGCCGTGGTGCGTGAGATGGGTCACGTGCCCACTATGCGCGCCGACAGACTCAGCTCGCAACCTTCGTCCTGATAATTTCAGAACGATCCGCATCGCTCTGTCCGGTGCTATCAGGTCGTGGCACACTGCACCCACATGACGGTGATTCCGGGAGGCAGGACGTGAGTGAGGCACGGCCGGGGAGCGCCGCCCCCACCGTCTTACGCATGGTCCTGGGCAAGCGCCTGCGCCATCTGCGGGAGCGGGCCAAGGTGTCGTTCGAGGAGGCGGCCCGGGCCGTCGAGGTCACCCCGCTGACGGTGCGCCGGATGGAGAAGGCCGAGGTCGGCCTGAAGATCCCGTACGTCAAGGAGCTGTTGCGGACCTATGGCGTCCCCTCCCCCGAGATAGACGACTTCCTGGATCTGACCCGGGAGGCCAACCAGCCCGGCTGGTGGCACCAGTTCCGCGATGTGGTGCCGGAGTGGTTCAGCGCGTATGTGAGCCTGGAGAGCGAGGCCACCGTCATCCGCGCCTATGAACCCCACTACGTCCCCGGTCTGCTCCAGACCGAGGACTACGCCCGCGCGGTGCTGCGCGCCGGGTTTCCCAATCACACGGACGAGGAGATCGAGCGCCGGATCGCCCTGCGCGTCAAGCGCCAGAGCCTGCTCTCCAAGCCGGACGCCCCGGCCATCTGGGCCATCCTGGAGGAGACGGCGCTGCGCCGCCCCGTGGGCGGGCCCGAGGTGATGCGCCGGCAGATCGACCATCTCGTCGAGGCCCTGGCGGCGCCCAAGGTCCGGCTTCAGATCATGCGGTTCGCGGCGGGCCCGCACCCCGGGGCCTTCGGTCCCCTGCACTACTTCCGGTTCGGATTCTCCGAACTGCCCGACGTCGTCTACACCGAGAGCGTGACCGGCGCGGTCTACGTGGACCAGCCGGGCGAGGTCGTCACCTGTCTCGAGGTGCTGGACCGGATGGCCGTCCAGGCCGAGCCGGTCGGCGAGACCATTCCCATCCTGGCCGAACTGCGTAAGGAGCTCTGACATGACGGACCCGGTCTACAGCGGAATGCCGGCCTTGGACCTCGGCACGGAGGGCTGGGAGAAGCCCTGGAGCGGAACCAACGGAGGCACCTGCATCGAGGCCAAGAAGCTGCCGGACGGCCGGGTCGCGCTCCGCCAGTCCACGGACCCGGCCGGCCCCGCCCTGATCTACTCCCGGGCCGAGGTGGCCTCGTTCCTGGAGGCCGCGAAGGCCGGCCGGGCGGACTTCCTGATCGCCTGACCGGCCCCCGACACCCACGGAAACCACCCCGCAAGCCGTCCCGGCAACCACTACGCCCGCACAACCGCACAACCCGGCCCCGGACTCCCCCCGGACGACCGGGCCGCGCACACTGAATGCCCCGTGCGGGATCAACGAACGGAACGGCGGGTTGACCGGGATGTCGGCATGACCGGGGTGGCGCGGATGGACTTCCACGAGGCGGTGCGGCGCCGCGTCCTGATCGTGGAGGGCTGTGGCGGCGCCGCCCGCGCCGGGCTGCTGACCTGGCTGGCCCACCGCCACGGGTTCACCGTCGAGCGCCCGCCCCGCGAGCTGCCCGCGCTCGACCCGGCGCGCCCGTACCGCGAGCTGCTGCGGCGCGGCGGGCGGCTCGCCCTGGACTCCAGGTTCGTCGGCGAGTTGGTCTACGGGCCGCTGCGCCGGGGACACTCCCGGGTGACCTGGATCGAGGCCTTCGACTTCGCCGAGGCGGTGGCCGAGCGCGGCGGCGCGTTTCTGCATCTGACGGCCCCGCCACCCGCGCTCGCGGGGCGGCCCGGCGGGCGGGACGCGACGGCGGCCGCGGCGGAGACCGAGGCCGTGGCGGCCGCCTACGAGCGCGCCTTCGCCACCCTCGCCCAGCACGCCCCGGTGCTCACCGTGCGCCCCGGCGCGGCGAAGTCCCTTGCCTCGGCGGTAAGTTGGAACTCCGCGCACGGCCTCACGCAGGGCAGGAGAATCCCTAGATGACTCACGGCTCGTCCACCCCCCACCAGCAGCCGGCCTCAGGCAAGATCGATACCTCGGTTCCGCACTCGGCCCGGATCTGGAACTACTGGATGGGCGGCAAGGACAACTACGAGGTCGACCGGGTGGCCGGCGACCAGTACCGCGAGGTCGCGCCCACCATCGAGGTCATGGCCCGCGCGTCCCGGGCGTATCTGATCCGCACGGTGACGCATGTGGCCGGAGAGGCCGGGATCCGCCAGTTCCTGGACATCGGCACCGGGCTGCCCACGTACGACAACACCCACCAGGTCGCCCAGCGGATCGCCCCCGAGGCCCGCATCGTCTATGTCGACAACGACCCCCTGGTGCTCCGGCACGCCCAGGCCCTGCTCACCAGCACCCCCGAGGGCGTCACCGACTACATCGACGCCGATCTGCACGACCCCGAGAAGATCCTTCAGGCCGCGACCAAGACGCTGGACTTCAGCCGCCCCGTCGCGCTGATGCTCATGGGCATCCTGGGCCACATCCAGGACTACGACGAGGCCCGGGCGATCGTGCGGCGGCTCCAGGAGGCGCTTCCGCCGGGCAGCTACTTCGTGCACTACGACAGCACGGACACGGACCAGGCGCTCAAGCAGGCCCAGCAGGGCTACGACGACACCGGCGCGGTGCCGTACGTGCTGCGCAGCCCCGAGCAGGTCGCGCGCTTCTACGACGGTCTTGAGCTGATCGAGCCCGGCATCGCGTCCTGCCCCCTGTGGCGCCCCGAGCCCCCCGACGCGCCCGTCGAGAAGACCGACGTCTACGGGGGCGTCGCCCGCAAACTCTGACGCCCCCGCCGCTCCCCGTCAGCGGATCTGCATGCCGGACAGGGTGCGGGCGATGACCAGGCGCTGGATCTCGCTCGTACCCTCGAAGATCGTGAAGATCGCCGCATCGCGGTGCATCCGCTCCACCGGGTACTCACGGGTGAATCCGTTGCCCCCGAGGATCTGCACCGCCTGGGCCGTCACCGCCTTCGCCGTCTCCCCGGCGAAGAGCTTGGACATCGACCCCTCGGCGGCGGTGAAGGGCTTGCCCGCGGTGGCCATCCAGGAGGCGCGCCACACCAGCAGGCGCGCCGCGTCGATCCGGGTGCGCATGTCGGAGAGCTGGAAGGCGATGCCCTGGTTGTCGATGATGGGCCGGCCGAACTGCACCCGGTTCTTCGCGTAGTCGAGCGCCACCTCGTACGCCGCGCGGGCCACGCCGACCGCCTGGGCGCCGACGGCCGGGCGGGAGGCCTCGAAGGTCGCCATGGCGGCGTTCCTGCCGCGCTCGGTGCCGGCGCGGGCCCGCTCGCGGGCGCGGGCGAGGCGCTCGTCGAGCTTCTCCTTGCCGCCGAGCAGACAGTGGCCGGGGACGCGGACGCCGTCCAGGACCACCTCGGCGGTGTGCGAGGCGCGGATGCCGTGCTTCTTGAACTTCTGCCCCTGGGAGAGGCCGGGGGTGCCCGGGGGCACCACGAAGGACGCGTGGCCGCGGGCACCCAGCTCCGGGTCGACGGAGGCGATCACGACGTGGACGCCCGCGATGCCGCCGTTGGTGACCCAGGTCTTGGTGCCGTTGATGACCCACTCGTCCTTGGCCTCGTCGTAGACGGCCCGGGTGCGCATCGCGGCGACGTCCGATCCGGCGTCCGGTTCGGAGGAGCAGAACGCGGCGACCTTCACGTCGTTCGCGTCGCCGTACATGGGCGGGATCCAGGTGCCGATCTGCTCCTCGGTGCCGTTGGCGAGGACGGCGACGGCGGCCAGGGAGGTGCCGACGATGGCGAGCGCGATGCCCGCGTCGCCCCAGAACAGCTCCTCCATGGTCATCGGGATGCCGAGGCCGGTGGGGTCGAAGTACTGCTGGGCGTAGAAGTCCAGTGAGTACAGCCCGATCTTCGCGGCCTCCTGGATGATCGGCCAGGGGGTCTCCTCCCGCTCGTCCCATTCCGCCGCGGCCGGGCGCATCACATCGACCGCAAATCCGTGAATCCAGTCGCGCACCGCCTTCTGGTCGTCGTCGAGCTCGAACGAGAATTCCGGCATTACCCCTCCACCTCACCATTACCGTCGGTAACAAGAGTCTGTTACTCGCGAGTAGACGATGTCAACTCCCACGGCAGATCCATCCCCCCGCGCCAGCCCGGAGTGTTACGTTTCGCAGGCGTAAAGAACGACCAGGGGGCGGGAGGCGACTTCATGGACACCGGCACCAGCCAGCGTGACGATCAGCAGCAGGCGGCCCAGCGGCGGCGCAAGGAGCTGCTGGAGGCGGCGGACCGGGTGGTGCTGCGGGACGGGCCGGACGCCTCGATGAACGCGATCGCCGCGGAGGCGGGCATCACCAAGCCCATCCTGTACCGCCACTTCGGCGACAAGGGCGGGCTCTATCGCGCCCTCGCCAAGCGCCACACCGACGCGCTCCTCGCCTCGCTGCGCGCCGCGCTCGACGCCCCCAACGACCGCCGGGAGCGCGTCGAGGCCACGCTGGACACGTACCTCGCGGCGATCGAGGCGCGGCCCCAGGTCTACCGCTTCCTGATGCACCCCGCCGAGGACGCCCCCCAGGCGGAGCAGGGCTTCGACATCGGCCGCCACTCGGCCCCGGTGCTGCGCCGCCTCGGCGAGGAACTGGCCAAGGTGATCACCGAACAGCTCGACCTCGGCCCCGACGGCACACGCGTGGCCCGCGTCTGGGGACACGGGATCGTCGGCATGATGCACGCGGCGGGCGACTGGTGGCTGCGCGAGCGGCCCTGCACCCGCGCCGAGTTGGTGCGGCACCTCACCGATCTGCTGTGGGGGCGGCTCACCATGGTGGACGACCGCATCGGCGCACCGCGCACCTGAGCGGACCCGGGGACCGGGCCTCAGGCCGTGTCCGCGGACCACGGCGCGCGCTGGGCCGCGCGCAGGGCGCGGCGGCGGCGCAGGCCGGTGAGCCGGTCGGTGAACAGGCGCCCGTCGAGGTGGTCGCACTCGTGCTGGAGACAGCGCGCGAAGAAGCCCGTGCCCTCCACCCGCACCGGCTTCCCGGCCACGGTCACCCCCTCCACGACCGCGTGGTCGTGGCGCGGGGTGCCCGCCTCGATGCCGGGCAGCGAGAGACAGCCCTCCGTCCCCCGCACCGTCACCCCATCGGCCTCGACCAGCCGCGGATTGACCACATGCCCCAGGTGACGGCGGTCCTCGTCGTCCGGGCAGTCGTAGACGAACACCCGCAGGCCCACGCCGACCTGGTTCGCGGCGAGACCGACGCCCTGCGCCGCGTACATCGTCGCGTACATGTCCTCGACCAGCCGCCCGAGGGCCGCGTCGAACGCGGTGACCTCCTCGCAGGGCGTGGCCAGCACCGGATCGCCGAGCAGCCGCATCGTCCGCACCAGTCCCCGACTGCCGGGGATCGCGCCGTTTCGCATGGCAGCAAAGCCTACGTGCCAGGCGTCGCGGGCCCGCGGGAATCGGGGAGGCAGGGTCTAGGTTGTGCGGGTGAGGTTCGGGACAGCGCCCGGATCTCGATAGGCTGATCCCCGACCGTGGCCTCCCGGCTGGCGATTCGGCGCGGAGGGGGCGTACCACCGGCGCCTCAGGGGGCAGGAGCGGCGCCGGTATGCGAGGAGGACGAAGACGATGGCAGGCAACTCGGAGCCGCTGTCGCCGCGGGCCAAGCTGGCCGTGACGGCGGGCAAGGCCGCGGCAGCGGTGTCGCGGGCGGCGGGCCGCGGCAGCGGATCGGTGATCGGCGGCAAGGTGGCCCTGCGGCTCGACCCCGAGCTGCTGGGCAGGCTGGCGCGACACCTGGACGTGATCCTGGTGTCGGCGACCAATGGCAAGACCACGACCACCCGGCTCATCGCCGAGGCGCTGCGGGCGGCGGGGCCCGTTGTCTCCAACGCGCTCGGGGCGAACATGCCCGCCGGTATCACCTCGGCACTCGCCGGCGGCTCCGACGCCCGTTACGGCGTGATCGAGGTCGACGAGAAGTACCTGGCCGGGGTGGCACGCGACACGGAGCCGAAGGCGATCGCGCTGCTCAACCTCTCGCGCGACCAGCTCGACCGGGCCGCCGAGACGCGCATGCTCGCGGAGAAGTGGCGAGAGGGCCTCTCCGGCTCCAAGGCCGTGGTGATCGCGAACGCGGACGACCCACTGATCGTCTGGGCCGCCTCCTCCTCGCCCAATGTGGTCTGGGTCGCGGCCGGCCAGGAGTGGAAGGACGACGCCTGGTCCTGCCCCTCGTGCGGCGGTGTGCTTCAGCGCCCCGGCGACGACTGGGTCTGCGGCGACTGCGGCTTCCGCCGCCCCGTCCCCACCTGGGCGCTCAACGGCGACTACGTGATGGACCCGCACGGCTCGGCCTGGCCGATCCACCTCCAGCTCCCCGGCCGCGCCAACAAGGCGAACGCCGCCACCTCGGCGGCCGTCGCGGCGACCTTCGGGGTGCCGCCGCAGGTGGCGCTGGAGCGGATGTACCAGGTCCAGGCGGTCGCCGGGCGGTACGACGTGGTCACCTTCCAGGAGCGCCAGCTGCGGCTGCTGCTGGCCAAGAACCCGGCGGGCTGGCTGGAGACCTTCTCCCTCATCGACCCGCCGCCCACCCCGGTGCTGCTGTCGGTGAACGCCCGGGGCGCGGACGGCACGGACACCTCCTGGCTGTGGGACGTGGACTACACCCGGCTCGCCGGGCACCCGATCTGCGTGATCGGCGACCGCAAGCTGGACCTCGCGGTGCGGCTGGAGGTCGCGGGCCTGGACTTCCGGGTCTGCGAGACCGTGGACGAGGCCTTGCAGATCGCCCCGCCCGGCCGGATCGAGGCGATCGCCAACTACACCGCGTTCCAGGACCTGCGCCGCCGCGTGGGCAACTGAGGCCGTACGAGCAAAAAGGGCAATCAAAATGCGACGGATGAACCAGAACAGCCTGCGGCTCGTGTGGGTCTACCCGGACCTGCTGAGCACGTACGGCGACCAGGGGAATGCGCTCGTCGTGGAGCGCCGGGCGCGCCAGCGCGGACTGGATGTCTCCCGCCTCGACGTCCGCTCCGACCAGCAGATCCCCACCTCCGGTGACATCTATCTGATCGGTGGCGGCGAGGACCGGCCGCAGCGGCTGGCGTCCGAGCGGCTGCGCCGGGACGGCGGGCTGAACCGCGCGGTCTCCAACGGGGCCATCGTGTTCTCGGTGTGCGCGGGCTACCAGATCCTGGGGCACGAGTTCATCAACGACCTCGGACAGCGCGAGCCGGGCCTGGGGCTGCTCGATGTGGTGAGCACCCGGGGCGAGGGCGAGCGCTGCGTCGGCGACGTCCTGGCCGACATCGACGACCGGCTGGGGCTGCCGCCGCTGACCGGCTTCGAGAACCACCAGGGCGTGACCCACCTGGGCCCGACCGCGCGCCCCTTCGCGCGCGTGCGGTTCGGGAACGGCAACGGCACGGGCGACGGCACCGAGGGCGCGTACAACGACACCGTCTTCGGCACCTACATGCACGGCCCGGTCATGGCCCGCAACCCGCACATCGCGGACCTGCTGCTCAAGCTGGCGCTGGATGTGAACGCGCTGCCGCCGGTGAACGACCAGTGGTACGACGCGCTGCGCAACGAGCGGATCACGGCGGCCACCCAGGCCTCCGCGTAACCGGCCCGGGCCCCTTCGGCCCGCCCGGTCCGCACCGTCCGCCCGCATGGCGGACACACCACGGCCCCGCCGCCCCCGCGCTTGTAGGGTGGCGGGGTCCCGCCGGACGACGCGGTCCGGCCGTCAGCCCACATTGCAGAGGTATCAGGGCCATGCGCATTGGTGTGCTCACGTCCGGCGGCGACTGCCCCGGCCTGAACGCTGTGATCAGGTCCGTCGTACACCGCGCCGTCGTCGACCACGGCGATGAGGTGATCGGCTTCCACGACGGTTGGAAGGGCCTGCTTGAGGGCGACTACCGCAAGCTCGACCTCGACGCCGTGGGCGGCATCCTGGCGCTCGGCGGCACCATCCTGGGGTCCACCCGGGTCCAGCCCACGCGGCTGCGCGACGGCGTGGAGCGCGCCAAGGGGCACGTCGCCGAGCTCGGCCTGGACGCGATCATCCCGATCGGCGGGGAGGGCACGCTCAAGGCGGCCCGGCTGCTGTCGGACGCGGGGCTGCCCATCGTCGGCGTCCCCAAGACGATCGACAACGACATCGCGTCCACCGATGTGACCTTCGGCTTCGACACGGCGGTCGGCGTGGCCACCGAGGCCCTGGACCGGCTGAAGACCACCGCCGAGTCGCACCAGCGGGTGCTGATCGTCGAGGTCATGGGGCGGCACACCGGCTGGATCGCGCTGCACTCCGGGATGGCCGCGGGCGCCCACGCGATCGTGGTGCCGGAGCGCCCGTTCGACATCGACGAGCTGACCAAGGTGGTCGGGGCGCGCTTCGAGGCGGGCAAGAAGTTCGCGATCGTGGTCGTGGCGGAGGGCGCGAAGCCGCGCGAGGGCACCATGGCCTTCGAGGCGGGCGGCACGGACGTCTACGGCCATGAGCGGTTCGCCGGGGTGGCCCGGCAGCTCTCCGTCGAGCTGGAACGGCGCCTGGAGAAGGAGGCGCGGGCGGTGATTCTCGGCCATGTGCAGCGGGGCGGCACGCCGACGGCGTACGACCGGGTGCTGGCCACCCGGTTCGGCTGGCACGCCGTGGAGGCCGTGCACCGCGGCGCCTTCGGGAGCATGACGGCGCTGCGCGGCACGGACATCACGCTGGTGCCCCTCGCCCAGGCCGTGGAGCACCTCAAGACGGTGCCCGCCGAGCGGTACGCCGAGGCCGAGTGCGTCCTGTGAGCTGAGCGGTTCTACCCTGGTGCGAGGCGCTTGGCGGGGGCGCGTCGCAATGTCGCGTTACTACCAGGAGAACAACACATGGATCACGGCGGGCACGGCATGCCCATGGATCTGCCGCCGTTCACGCTGGCGCGCGGGCTGGAGTTCGGCGGGGACGCGTTCTTCCTGATCGGCTGTGTGGTGGCGCTCGCCCTGTACGGCTGGGGCGTGGCGCGGCTGGCGCGGCGCGGCGACCGCTGGCCGGTGAGCCGGACGGCGTCGTTCGCGCTCGGGGTCCTCACCATCGCGCTGGTGATGTGCACCAAGCTCAATGACTACGGCATGGTCATGTTCAGCGTGCACATGGTCCAGCACATGGTCGTCAGCATGGTCTCGCCGATCCTGCTGCTGCTCGGCGCCCCGGTGACGCTGACCCTGCGCGCCCTGCCGACGGCCGGGCGTGGCCGCAAGGGGCCCCGGGAGCTGCTGGTGGCACTGTTGCACAGCCGCTATGTGCGGATCGTCAGCCACCCGGCGTTCACGATCCCGATGTTCATCGCGAGCCTGTACGGGCTCTACTTCACCCCGCTCTTCGACTTCCTCATGGAGAGCAAGCTCGGACACATCGCGATGATGACCCACTTCCTGCTGGTCGGCCTGTTCTTCTTCTGGCCGATCATGGGTGTGGACCCGGGCCCGCACCGGCCCGGCTATGTGATGCGGATGCTGGAGCTCTTCGCGGGCATGCCGTTCCACGCGTTCTTCGGGATCGCCCTGATGATGGCGAGCGAGCCCATGGTCGGCACCTACGAGCACCCGCCCGCCTCGCTGGGCATCGACGCACTGTCCGACCAGACGGCGGCGGGCGGGATCGCCTGGGCCTTCAGTGAGATCCCCTCGGTGATCGTCCTGGTCGCGCTGCTCGCCCAGTGGTACAAGTCGGACCAGCGCCAGGCGCGGCGCGCGGACCGTACGGCGGACCGGGACGGCGACCAGGAGCTCGCCGCGTACAACGCCTATCTGGCCTCGCTTCAGGGCCGCGGCCGTTAGGCCCTGTCTCCCCGATCTCTGCGGGCCCGCGACGCCTGGCACGCGCCCCCAGCTACCGCTGGGCGGTGCCCCCTGACGCCGCGGGCCCCCGCGGCGGAGCCGCTGATGTCACCGTCACAGAGATCAGGGAGACAGGACCTGACCGTTTCGGCCAAACCGAGCACCCCGCCGCCCCCGCCGCCGGACGATGTCTAGCGGCGGGGGCGGCGTCCGTACGACGATGTCCTCCTGGGCCGTTGAGGCTGAGGAGGTTGCGGGGATGCCCGGATCTGCGAAGGCGATGACAGCGTGCACGGTGGGGGGCCTGGTCGTGGTGACCGCGTACTCGGTGGCCCTGGGCAGCAATGGATGGCTCTGGTTCGGCTGGGTGGTGCTCGGCCTGCTCACCGTGGGGGTGCTGGTGGCCCGGGCCTGAGCCCGCGCCACAGGGACCGCCACCAGGACCGGGCCCGGAACGGCCGCTTTCCGGGCTCGGCGACGGCCGCCCGCGGCGGCGCCGGCGTGGTCGACAACTCCGCCGGGTCCGCCGGGTCGGCCGGTTCCGCCCGGTCCGGCAGGGCCATATAGCGGGCCAGGAAGTCCGGTGCCAACAAGCCCGTCTCGGTCTCCACCGTGTCCGAGTCGCCCTGCCGCGGGGTGAACTCGGCGGGCAGCGACACGAGGCGGCGGGAGACCCACGAGACGGTCCAGCGCAGCTCGGTCTCCAGGACTGCCGGCCGCAGATCGGGCAGGCGCAGCAGCAGGGCGTCGATGCCGGTGTCGGTGATGGCACGGCCGATGTCCTGGCCGGGGCATTCGTGTGGCCCGCCGCTGAAGGCGAGATGGGAGCGGTTGCCGTACATGGGCGCGCCGATCTCGGGGCGGATGGCGGGGTCGATGTTTCCGGCGGCCAGGCCGAGCAGCAGCATGTCCCCGGCCTTGATCTGCCGCCCGGCGAGCTCCGTGTCGCCGGTCGCCCAGCGGCCGGGGATCACGGCGAGCGGCGGTTCGTTCCACAGCACATGCTCGATGGCGTCCGGCAGGGTCATCTGACCGCCGGCCAGGGAGGCGCGGAAGCGCGGGTCGGTCAGCACCGTCAGCAGCGTGTTGGCTATCAGGTTGGTGGTGGTCTCATTGCCGGTGAGCAGCACCAGCCGCAGATGCTGGACGATCTCCTCCCCCGTCAGCCCGGAAGGGTGGCTCAACAGCCAGGAGGCCAGGTCCTGACCGGGCTCGGCGCGCTTGCGGGCCACCAGGTTCTCGAGGGTCCGGATGACGTACTCGTTGCTGCTGATGGCCGTCTCCGTGCCCTTCATCAGGTCCCGGCTGGCCTCGACCAGGCGCGGACCGTCCTCGTCGGGCATGCCGAGCAGCTGGGTGAGCACCAGCATGGGCAGCTGCTCGGCGAATTCGGTCACCAGGTCGGCGTGTCCGTCGGTGGCGAACTTCTCGACCAACTGGTTGGTGAACCGGGTGACATGGCGGCGCATCCCGCGCCGGTCGACGCGGTCCATGCTCTCGGTGAGCGCGGTGCGCAGCCGCTCGTGCTCGGCGCCGTCGGCGAAGGTGCACATGGGCTGCCAGCCGACCACCGGCAGCAGCGGCGAGTCGGGGGCGACCCGGCCCTCCCGCCAGTCGCCCCAGTGGCGGGAGTCGCGGGAGAAGCGGGAGGGGGTGCGGGCCACTTCCAGGTTCTCCCGGTAGCCCAGGAGCAGCCACGCGGGCAGGTCGCCGGCGACCCGGACGGGGGCGACCGCGCCGTGTTCGGCGCGCAGCCGCTCGTAGAAGCCCTTGGGGTCGGCTTCGTGGCCGGGTCCGAAGAGGTCCGCCAGGGCGGAGGCGGGGGCGGCGGCGTGAACGGCGGCGTGGGCGGGGCATTCGGGGGGAGGCATGGCCACCTGCCCGGTGCCGAGGTGGTCGGTGCCCGGGTGCTCGGGTGGAGGGGTCACGGGGTCTCCGGGGTCACGGTGATCAGGGAGTGCAGATAGCGCACGAGGGTCAGCAGGGCGTCACGGCTGGACCCGCGGTCCCGGGCGTCGCAGTCGATCATGGGTACGGATTCGGGCAGGTCCATCGCTGCGCGCAGCTCCGCGACGGGGTAGGCGGGGGCCTCGGGGAAGGCGTTGACGGCGACGACGAAGGGCACCGAGCGCTCCTCCAGCCGGCCGACCACGTCGAAGCTGACCTCCAGCCGCCGGGTGTCGATGAGCACCACGGCCCCCAGGGCGCCCTCGAACAGGCCGTCCCACAGGAACCAGAAGCGCTCCTGGCCGGGCGTGCCGAACAGATAGAGCACCAGCTGGTCGTTGAGGCTGATCCGGCCGAAGTCCATCGCCACGGTGGTCTCGGTCTTGCGCTCGACCCCGGCGAGGTCGTCCACGCCGACCCCGGCCTGGGTCATGGTCTCCTCGGTGGTCAGCGGACGGATCTCGCTCACCGAGCCGACCATGGTCGTCTTGCCGACGCCGAACCCACCGACGATCACCACCTTGACCGCAGCGTTCACCGAGGACGGCAGGACGTCCTCGGCGCGCGGTCCAGCGACCGCCTCAGAGCTTCTGTAGTCCATGCATCACCGCCTGGAGGAGTGCGGGGTCGGGCAGTTCGGCGGCGGGGACCGGCGCCCGGGTCTCCACCTGGTCCTCCGCGAGCAGCTCCGCGAGCACCTCGGTGACGCCGGATACGGGCAGGGCCAGATACGCGGAGATCTCGGCCACGGACAGCGGGAACTGGCACATTCTCAGGACGGCCGCGCACTCGGGGCGTGTCCCCGGCTCCGTCTCGGCCCGCGCCACGATCAGGGTGACCAGTTCCACGTCGGCCCGCGGGGTGCGGCGCGCCCGGCTGTCGGCGAGGGTGTACAGCCGCTCGGGGGCGCCTTCGGCGAGGCGCTCCCGCGGTTCGCTCATGCCGTCCGCCCGTCGACGCGCGGCGGGCTGCTGAGGTGTTCGCCGAGCCGGGCCACCAGGCTTCTCATGCACTGGCCCATGAGCCCGGCGTCCACGCTGTCCTCGGCCAGCACCGCCAGATACGCCCCGACGCCGGCCGCCATCAGATAGAAGAACCCGCCGTCGACCTCGATGGCGACGAGTTTCATCCGCCCGTCGCCCTCGGGGAATTCGGCGGCGATCGCCCCCGAGAGGCTCTGGAGCCCCGCGCAGGCGGCGGCCAGCCGGTCGGCGGTTTCCTCGTCGGCGCCGATCTGCGCCATGCACAGGCCGTCCGAGGAGAGGAGCACCACGTGGCGGGTCTGCGGAACGCTGGTCGCCAGGTCCCGGAGCATCCAGTCCATGTTGTACCGCGGTTGCGTCACTTGCCTATTCACCCTTATCCGACTCATACGAGGTGTTCGACGATTCATCACGGTGCGGACGGCCGGATTCGGTGTTCTCGGCCGCACCGGAAACGCCCTGGAAGAAAGGGCCCAGCCACAGTCCCGGCTCCACGGCCGGCTCGGCCGGGGCGCCGGGCCCGGCGCCGCTCTCGGCCCGGGCCCGGGCGGGCCGGGTCACCTGGGGCATCCGGCGGCGCCGCTGCGGCAGTCCGGCCGTGTTCTGCATCGCGGGGCCGCGGCCGGCGGGGACCGGGCCGGTGCGCGCCGGGGCCGGGGTGGGCGTGGGCCGCCGCACCGGCTTGGGCGGGGGCAGCTTGGCGGCGAGGGCGATCATGCCGCCGGGCGCGGGGGTGGTGCAGGTGATGTCCTGCGGTACGACCAGGACCGCGCGGACGCCGCCGTACGCGGAGGGGCGCATCGAGAACTGGAAGCGGTACTTGTGGGCGAGCCGGCCGACCACCGCGAGCCCCAGACGCGGCGTCTCGCCCAGGTCGTTGAGGTCGAGTCCGGCCGCCGCGTGGGCCAGCACCAGGTCGGTGCGGCGGCGGGCCTCCTCCGTCAGGCCCACCCCGGCGTCCTCGATCTCGATGGCGATCCCGGACTGGACCTCGACCGCGGTGAGATGCACCCGGGTCTTCGGCGGTGAGTAGCGGGTGGCGTTGTCCAGCAGTTCGGCCATGGCGTGGATCAGCGGCTCGACGCTGGGGCCGACGATGCCGACGTCCGCCACCGAGTGCAGATCGACCCGCCGGTACTCCAGGATCCGCGAGATGGCGCCGCGGCAGACGTTGTACAGCGGGATCGGGCTACGCCACTGGCGGCCCGGGCGGGAGCCGCCGAGCACCGCGATGCTGTCCGCCATGCGGCCGATCAGCGCGTTGCCGTGGTCGAGGTGGAGCAGATCGGCGTACACCTCGGGGTCGGCGCCGTGCTTGTCCTCCATCTCCCGCATGTCGTAGGCCTGTTGGTTGGTGATGGCCTGGACGCGGCGGGCGATGTTGACGAAGGCCCGCTGGGCGGCGTCCCTGAGGTCCTCCTCGGCCCGCACGGTGTACAGCATCGCTGCCAGGACCGAGCGGTGCGCGGACTCGAAGTCCGGGTCGAGGCACGGCGAGTGGTCGATGTCCTTCATCACGTCGACGGGTTCGGCGCCGGCCCTGAGCCGGGCCACGGCCGCGGGGAGCAGTTCCTTGGCCAGCCGTCTGGTCTCCGCCTCCTGGTCGACCAGGCGCTGCCGCAGCGCGGCCTCACGCTCCGCGGCCCGCAGGCGCAGGGTCGCGGTGGCGCGCCCGCGGCGCACCGCCTCGCCCGCCACCACGGCCACCGCCAGCGTCGCCGCCAGGCCGCACCAGACGGCCGCCGCCCGCGCCCCGGTGGGCACGCGGGTCACGGCCAGCGCCGCGCAGAGCGCCGTGGCGGCGGGAGGGATCAGCCATACGAGCGCGGAGGCGGGCCGCCGGCCTCCGGGTGACGAGCCAGCAAAAACCATGGGCGTCCTTCTTGAGAACTGCGGGGAGAGAATAAGCGCGAAGGGCTCGTAATGAGCCAGGGAGAGTTCGCTATGAGCCAAGGAGCATAGCGCTTTCGCCGACGACCGAGACGAATATGCGTTTTTCTCGGCAATGCACTGAAGTACGAATTGAAATAGCCCAAGAACCGATCGCGTTCTTTCATTTTCATTGCGTTCTCGAAATTTTCCGGAACGCACGGCCGTTGCGCCCAGAGCTGATCCGCGCAGGGTGAACGCGGCTGGGCGGTGCCCCGGAGAGCACGTAGCGTCCGCGTATGACCATCGGAGACGCATTCGTGATCGGGGCGACGGGACAGATCGGGCGGGCGGCCGTACGGGCGCTCGCCGCCGAGGGATGGCGGGTGCGGGCCGCCTCGCGCGGCGGTGGCCGCGACGAGCGATGGCCCGAGGAGGTGCGGGCCGTGACCGTGGACCGGGAGGACGACGCCGCGCTGGCGGCGGCGCTCGGGGACGGCTGCGATGTGCTGCTGGACTGCGTGGCCTACGGGTCGCGCCACGCCCGGCAGTTGCTCGGCCTCGCGGACCGGATCGGCTCGGCGGTGGTGATCTCCAGCGTCGCGGTGTACCAGGACGACCGAGGCCGCGGCTTCGACACCCAGGCCGAGCCGGACGGCGTCCCGGACTACCCGGTGCCGATTCCCGAGTCGCAGCCGACCGTCGCGCCGGGCGACGACACGTACAGCACCGCCAAGGTCGCGCTGGAGCGGGAGTTGCTGGCCGCCGGGGACCGGCTGCCGACCACGCTGCTGCGCGCCGGGGCGATCCACGGCCCGCACAGCCCCCTGCCCCGCGAGACGTACTTCGTCAAGCGGGTGCTCGACGGACGGCCGGTGCGGATCCTCGCCCACGGGGGCGCCAGCCGGTTCCACCCGGTGCACGTGGACAACCTGGCCGAGCTGGTGCGGCTGGCCGCCCGCAGGCCCGGCTCCCGGGCGCTCAACGCGGGCGATCCGCAGGCGCCGACGGTCGCCGAGATCGCGGCCGCGGTGGACGCGGCGATGGGCGCCACCAGCGAGCTGATCACGTTCGACGGCGAGCCGCCGCGCCCGGGTCTTGGGCAGACCCCCTGGAGCACGGCCCGGCCGGTGGTGATGGACATGTCGGCGGCGGAGCGCGAGCTGGGCTACCGGGCGGCGACCGGTTACGCCGAATCGCTCCCGGAGACGGTGGAGTGGACGGCCCGCCGGCTGGCGGGCGGCCGGGACTGGCGGGAGGCGTTCCCGCTCCTGGCCAAGGCCTATGGGTCCTTCGACCTCTTCGACTACGCCGCGGAGGACGCGTGGCTGGCCGAGCGCGGGTCCGCCGCCGGCTCCGGGCGCTGACGGCACCGGGCCCCGCCCAGGGGGTGCGTCTCGCACCCCCGGAGCGGGGCCCGGCCCGGTGTGGCTCCGGCTACTTGGCGGCGGCCGGTACGGGCGTGGCGTGCGGGCCGCACGTCACGTCCTGGGCGTCCACCGTGCCCTTCAGCAGATAGGTGTCCACCCGGTCGTTGATGCACGCGTTGACCAGACCGGTGACCCCGTGCGAGCCGGCGTCCTTCTCGGTGATCAGGCGCGACCCCTTCAGCCGCTTGTGCAGCTCGACGGCGCCCTCGTACGGGGTGGCGGCGTCGCGGGTGCTCTGCACGATGAGCGTCGGGGGCAGACCCTTGTCCGCGCCGACCTCAATCGGGGTCTGCTGCCGGGCGCCCCAGGTGCTGCACGGCAGGTTCATCCAGGCGTTCGCCCAGGTCATGAATGGGTAGTCCTTGTGCAGCCGGGTGTTGTCCCGGTCCCAGGTGCGCCAGCTGGTCGGCCACTTGGCGTCCGCGCACTCCACCGCCGTGTAGACGGCGTTGCCGTTCTCCGAGGAGATGTTGCCCGCGGTGTCGGACAGATCCGGGCCCGCGGCCTCGACCAGCTGCTTCTCGTCACCGGCGAGATAGGCGCTCCACACCGCGGCGGTCGGGGCCCACGACGAGTCGTAGTACGGCGCGCTCTGGAAGAAGCCCACCAGCTCGGCCGGGCCGACGACCCCGCCGATCGGGTGCTTCTTGGCGGCCGCGCGCAGCGTCTCCCACTGCTTCTGGACCTTCTGCGGGGTGTCCCCGATGTGGTAGGTCGCGTCGTTCTTGGCGACCCACGCCGTCCAGTCCTTCCAGCGCATCTCGAAGGCGACGTCCTGGTCCAGGTTGGCCTGGTACCAGATCTTCTCCCGCGACGGGTTGACCACGCTGTCGACGATCATGCGGCGCACATGGGTCGGGAAGAGCGTGGCGTACACGCCGCCGATGTAGGTGCCGTAGGACACGCCGAGGTAGTTGAGCTTCTTCTCGCCGAGCGCGGCCCGGATGACGTCGATGTCACGGGCGGTGTTGGGCGTCGTCATGTACGGCAGCATCCAGCCGCTGCGCTCCGCGCACCCCTGCGCGTACTCCTTGGCCAGCTTGCGCTGCGCGCGCTTGTCCGCCTCGCTGTCCGGCACCGGGTCCGCCTTCGGCGCCTTGACGAACTCCTGCGGGTCGACGCAGGAGATGGCGGCGGAGTGGCCGACTCCACGCGGGTCGAAGCCCACGAAGTCGTAGGCCTTCGAGGCCTTCTTCCACAGCGGGTTCTCGGTGGTGACCCGGCGCGGGAACTTCAGGCCCGAGCCGCCGGGCCCGCCCGGGTTGTAGAGCAGCGCGCCCTGGCGCTCGGTGGCGCTCCCGGTGCTGCCGATCCGGTCCACGGCGAGCTTGATGGTGCGGCCGCCCGGCTTGGCGTAGTCGAGCGGAACCGTCACATAGCCGCACTGGATGGGCTTCTCCAGGCTCCAGTCGGCCGGGCAGTCCTTCCAGTCGACGCCCGCCTCGGCGGCCCTGGCCGCGGCGATCGCCACACCGCGCGCCTCCGCCGCTCCCCCCGGCGTACGCGCCTTGGCGCTGGCCATCGGCGTGGCCAGGGCGCCCGCTATCAGCGCCCCGGTGAGCACACCGCCGGCCGTGCCGAGCATTGCTGTACGTCTCACGTAGCTACTCCCCCTGCCATGTCGCGCCGCCCCTGCGGCGATGATCACAGATTGTCAGAAGGATCCTCGCGCCTGACTCACCGCTGGGTACAGCGCGAACCGGGATTTCTTTGTCAATTCGTGAACATGCGGCCATCGGCGGTCACCTCGTCGAGCAGCCGGCGCAGCCGCAGCGCGTCCGGCGCCACCGCGGTGACCAGAGCGGCGGGGCCCGCGAGCGGGGTGAGGACCGCCGTCTCGCCCAGCTGCCTGACGGGCACGGGCCGGTCCTCGAAGGCCGGGTCGACGAGCAGGAGTTGGCCGGTGGCCCGGTGCCCGCCGAGGACCGCGCCGCCGTCCCAGCCGGGCCTCCCCGGCCCGTAGCCGAGCTCCTGGTCCAGCAGGGCCCGTCCGGCGCGGCGCACCGTCAGACGGGCCGTCAGCCGTCCCGGCGGCTCCCCGGCCCGGCCGAGCACCTGCTCCTCGCGGAGCAGCAGCCGGGCGGTGGGGGCCAGCTCGACGCGGCAGGTCATCCGCAGATCGCTGCCGCGCGCTGAGATGAGCGGTTCGGGGAGCCAGCACAGCGTCGCGCCGTCGCCGACGGTGAGCCGTACGTCGTAGTGGGCGGGTTCGGCCGACCGGCCGGGCAGGGCGATGGTGGCGGCCGCCGCGCCCATCCAGAGCCGGGCGCCGGGCCCGGCCGTCACATCCAGGGCGAGCCGGTCGCCGCCGAGCGGGGCGCTCATCGCCCCCACCACGGTCACCCGCGCCGCACCCGCGCCGCCGCCGGCCCCGCCGGCCGCACCCGGCCGTGTCCGCCGCAGCGCAAGCGGGCCGTCCCCGGCGAGCACGGGCAGCGCGGTTCCGCCCCGCCCGTCCGCCTCGGCGACGACGCGGGCGGTGGCTCGTACGCCGGTTCCCGTAGCCGGTACAGCCGGTACGGCCGGTGCCGTCACGCCGGGGCCGCCGTCCAGGCGGTCAGCCGCTCGCGCACCCAGTCGGCGACCGGCTTGACGCCGTTCTCGGCGACCAGGGAGGTGAAGGCGACGGGCAGGTCGCCGCGCTGGGCCCGGGCGTCATGGGCCATGCGCTCCAGGTCGGAGCCGACGTACGGCGCGAGGTCGGTCTTGTTGACGACCAGGAGGTCGGCGGTGGTCACGCCGGGGCCGCCCTTGCGCGGGATGTCGTCGCCGCCCGCCACGTCGATGACGAAGATCTGCGCGTCGGCCAGGCCCTTGGAGAAGGTCGCGGTGAGGTTGTCGCCGCCGGACTCGATGAACACGATGTCCAGGCCGCCGAGCGCGTCCTCGAGGTCCTCGACCGCCTCGAGGTTGGCGGAGATGTCGTCGCGGATGGCGGTGTGCGGGCAGGCGCCGGTCTCCACCGCCGTGATGCGCGTCGCGGGCAGCACGGCCTCGCGCAGCAGGAACTCGGCGTCCTCGCGGGTGTAGATGTCGTTGGTGACCACGGCGATGGACAGTTCGTCGCGCAGCGCGCGGCACAGCGCGGCGACGGTCGCGGTCTTCCCGGAGCCCACGGGGCCGCCCAGGCCGATGCGCAGGGCGCGCCGGGTGCCGTCGGGGCGGCGGGGGTCGGCGGCGCTGTGGGTGTGGCGCTGGGGGTAGGCGCCGGCGTGGTCGAGGTGGTCGTCGAGATGCATGACGGCTCCGGATGGCTGGGGGGTGCGGGATGGGGTCGAGCGGGCTACGGCGCTCAGGAGGCGAAGAGGCGTACGGGCCAGGCCGCGTGCGCCTCGGCGGTGATGTCCAGCAGGGGCGCGGAGGCGGCGGGCAGCGCGTCCGGGCCCTCGTCGAGGGCCCGCCGGGCCGCCTCGGCGGCGCGCGCCGCCACCTGGTCGAGCTCGGGGACGAGGCGGGCGAGCACGGCAGTGGCATCGAAGGGGTTGAGGCTCAGCAGCCGTACGACGGCGGTCGCGGGCCCGCTGACCGACTCGTACGCGGCGATGTGCGCGGCGTCCAGCGGGCTCGCCCCGGCGGCGCGGGCGGCCAGGCCGAGGACGACCGGCTGGTGGGCGCCGCGCGGGCGGGCCGCGGCCAGGGCGTCGAGCTCCGGTCCTGGCCAGGTGGCCCGGGCGGCGCGCATCATCTGTCTGCCGAGCCGCCGCGCGGTGGCGCGCAGGGCGGGGGCCGGGGTGCGGGCGTCGGCGGCCTCGTCGAGCGCGAGCGGGTCGAGCCCGGCGGCGGCCGCGGCGGCGAGCCCGGCCGCCGTGAGCCCGGCGGTGTGCAGCCGGCCCCGGCAGAACTCCTCCAGGGTGGCCGCGTCCCGGATCCGGCCCGCCTTGACGGCGGCCTCGGCGCCCCCGGAGTGCGCGTGGCCCCCGGCGGGGAACCGGCCGTCGGCGAGGACGAGCAGGGCCGCCCGGGCGGTGGCCGCGGACAGGGGCACGGTCATGGTCGCCACGTCCGCTCAGAAGAGGAAGTAGCGCTGCGCCATGGGCAGTTCCGCGGCCGGGGCCGGTTCGACCGGCTCGCCGTCGATGGTCACCGTGAAGGTGTCCGGGTCGACCTCGACGCGCGGGCGGGCGTCGTTCTCCCGCATGTCGGCCTTGGTGACGCCGCGTGTGCTGCGGATCGGGACGAACCGCTTGCCGAGCCCGAGCCGCTCCACGAGGCCGTCGTCGAGCGCGGTCCGCGTGACGAAGTTGAGCGAGTTGGTGGCCGGGGCGCGGCCGATCGCGCCGAACATGGGGCGCGGCAGGACCGGCTGGGGCGTGGGGATGGAGGCGTTGGCGTCGCCCATCTGCGCGTACGCGATCTGTCCGCCCTTGATGACCAGCTGCGGCTTGACGCCGAAGAACGCCGGGTCCCACAGCACCAGATCGGCGAGCTTCCCGGTCTCCACGGACCCGATCTCGTGGTCCAGGCCCTGGGCGACGGCCGGGTTGATGGTGTATTTGGCGACGTAGCGGCGCGCCCGGTGGTTGTCGGCGCGGCCGTCGCCGGGCAGGGCGCCGCGCCGGCGCTTCATGACGTGCGCGGTCTGCCAGGTGCGCAGCACGACTTCGCCGACCCGCCCCATGGCCTGGGAGTCGGAGGAGATGATCGAGATGGCGCCGAGGTCGTGGAGTATGTCCTCGGCCGCGATGGTGCTGGGCCTGATGCGGGACTCGGCGAAGGCGAGGTCCTCGGGGACGGCGGGGTTGAGGTGGTGGCAGACCATCAGCATGTCGAGGTGTTCCTCGACGGTGTTGACGGTGTGCGGGCGGGTCGGGTTGGTGGAGCTGGGCAGCACGTTGGGCTGGGACACCACGGTGATGATGTCCGGCGCGTGCCCGCCGCCCGCGCCCTCGGTGTGGTACGCGTGGATGGAGCGCCCGGCGATGGCGGCGAGGGTGTCGCCGACGAAGCCCGCCTCGTTGAGCGTGTCGGTGTGGATGGCGAGCTGGGCGCCGCTCTCCTCGCACACGCCCAGGCAGGCGTCGATGGCGGCGGGGGTGGCGCCCCAGTCCTCATGGATTTTGAACCCGAGGGCCCCGCCGCGCAGTTGGGAGTACATCGCCTCGCGGGAGACGGTGTTGCCCTTGCCGAGCAGCCCGATGTTGACCGGGTAGGCCTCCAGCGCCTCGAACATCCGGGCAAGGTGCCAGGGGCCCGGGGTGATGGTGGTCGCCTTGGTGCCCTCGGCGGGTCCGGTGCCGCCGCCGACCAGGGTGGTGATGCCCGCCGCCAGCGCCTCGTCGGCGATGGTCGGGGAGATGAAGTGGACATGGGCGTCGATGGCCCCGGCGGTGAGGATCCTGCCGTTGCCCGCGATGACCTCGGTCTCCGGCCCGATCACGAGGTCGGGGTGGACGCCGTCCATGGTGTCCGGGTTGCCCGCCTTGCCGATGCCGGTGATCCGGCCGTCGCGCAGGCCGATGTCGGCCTTGACGATCCCCCAGTGGTCCAGGATCACGGCGCCGGTGATCACGGTGTCGGGGGTCCCTTCGGCGCGCGTGGCGCGGGACTGGCCCATGGACTCGCGGATCACCTTGCCGCCACCGAAGACCGCCTCGTCCCCGGCGCGGCCGGGGCCGCCCGCGCGGTCCTCCTCGATCTCGATGAGCAGGTCGGTGTCGGCGAGTCGTATACGGTCGCCGGCGGTCGGCCCGAAGAGGTCCGTGTACGCGGCGCGGTTGAGTTCAGCCATCGAGGGAACCTCCGGTTTCCCCGCGCAGCCCGGGTACGACGCGCGCGCCCGCGATCGGGACCAGCTCGACCTCGACGGGGATGCCGGGCTCGAAGCGCGCGGCGGTGCCCGCGGCGATGTGCAGGCGCTTGCCGTGGGCAGCGGCGCGGTCGAAGTCGAGGCCGGGGTTCGCCTCGGCGAAGTGGTAGTGGGAGCCGACCTGGACGGGCCGGTCGGCGGCGTTGAGCACGGTGAGGCGGGTGACGGGACGGCCCTCGTTGAGGCCGATCGGCTCGTCCGCGTGCAGGATCTCTCCGGGTGTCACGGAAGGCGTCCTCCGTCAGGCGATCGGCTGGTGGACGGTGACGAGCTTGGTGCCGTCGGGGAAGGTGGCCTCGACCTGGACGTCGTGGATCATCTCGGGGACGCCCTCCATGACCTCCTCGCGGGTGAGCACCTCGCGGCCGGAGGACATCAGCTCGGCGACCGTACGGCCGTCGCGGGCGCCCTCCAGGATGTGCGCGGTGATCAGCGCGATGGCCTCCGGGTGGTTGAGGACCACTCCGCGGGCCCGCCGCTTCTCGGCCACGTCGGCGGCCACATGGATGAGCAGCCGTTCCTGTTCGTGCGGGGTCAACTGCACGCCTACCACCTCACACTCGTCCCGTCGGGCGGGGTCCCTCGGACCCTCTGTCCCTCGTCGAGGGGAAAATCGCCCGTTCACCTGCGGCCCAGGGCGGCTCGCACCCGGTTTCGGAAGGCTAGTTCCGCGGCGTTTCCACGGCGTTAACTCCGAGGGGTGCGGCCGGGCGGTACGGGTGCGGCGGGTGGCGGGTGGGCGGCTGTGTCAGGCGCGGCCGGGCCGCCGGTCCCCGGTGTCCGGGCCGCGGTGCTCCGCCGCGATGCCGAACCGCCGCCGTTCGCCGGGAGCGGACGCCACCGGGCGCACCGCGGAGACCGTGCTGATCACCTGATCCTCCGCCTCCGACTCGCTCTCCTCGAGTCGCCGCAGGTCATCGGCCGAGACCAGGGCCACGAGCGGCTTTCCGTGCCGGGTCACGACCACGCGCTCACCGCCGTAGACAACGCGGTTGATGAGCTCCGCGAGCTCTGCTCGGGCTTGCGTCACCGGAATCTCGTAGGCCATGCTCCCCATCATAACGAGGTGTACGTCCTGTACATTTTTTACAGGCTCCTGGCTACCGACTGACACTGAGGGGTGACGCGATGGAACGCCCGACGGCGCGCTATGTCCTGCCCGAGTTCACCGAGCGCACGAGCTCCGGGATCCGCACCATGGACCCGTACTCCAAGCTCCTGTCCGAGCGCATCGTCTTCCTCGGCACGCCGGTCGACGACACCTCGGCCAACGACGTGATCGCACAGCTCATCCACCTCGAGCACGCCGGGCCCGACCAGGACATCTCGATCTACATCAACTCGCCCGGCGGCTCGTTCTCCGCCATGACGGCGATCTACGACACCATGCACTTCGTCACCTGCGACGTGGAGACGGTCTGCCTGGGCCAGGCCGCCTCCGCGGCCGCCGTGCTGCTCGCCGCCGGGGCCCCCGGCAAGCGCTTCGCGCTGCCCGGCGCGCGGGTCCTCATCCACCAGCCGTCGTTCAGCGAGCCCGTCCAGGGCACGACGTCCGACCTGGAGCTCCAGGCCAAGGAGATGCTGCGCACCCGCGAGCTGCTGGAGGAACTGCTGGTGCGGCACACCGGGCAGAGCGCGGAGCGCATCCGCGCCGATGTCGAGCGCGACAAGATCTTCGACGCGGAGGGCGCGGTGGCCTACGGGCTGGTGGACCGGCTCACCCAGAGCCGCAAGCGCCCGTCGGCGCCGCGCGGGGCGAGGTGAGCGGCCGTGCTGCCGCCCGAACTCCCCCCGCTGCCCGCGCTCACCCGCGCGGAGGGCGCGCTGGTGGACGGCTATCTGGACGTGGTGGACCTGCTGGGCCGCATCAACCCGGCCCGCGGCAGTGACACGTACGCGGGGCTGCGCGCCGCGCAGGCCCTGGTCGGAAAGGCCACGGCGCTCCGGGACGCGCTGGCGCTGATGCACGAGCGCGGGGAGAGCCGGCTGCACGCCGCGACGCTGGAGCGGGCCCTGCGCGTCCTGGACGGCGAGCGTCGCACCGAGCGCGTCACGCTTCCCCCGGCGTCGGCGCCCTGAGGCCGGACCCCGTTCACCCAAACGGCGTAATCCGCGCCCGGCCGGCTCGGCATGCCGGGCACGGCTGCGGCACCATCCCTAGGACGACAGGACCCGCCGTGCCGGGCGCCTGGCCGGCCCGGTCCGGGCGGGCCCCGGCGGACGGAAGGGGGTGCGCGATGAATGCGCACATGCGAGTTCCCGCAGTGGTGTCCAGGGCCGGCGCCGTCTCGGCCATGACCGTCGCCGCGGTCGGCGGCCCCGTAGCGGCGCCAGGGCTTCCACAGCAGGCCGACGCGGCGTCCGCCGCCGCGCGGGCGCTACAGATCGCCGCCTCGAAGAAGGGCGCCCCGTACAGATACGGGGCGGCGGGCCCCAGCCGCTTCGACTGCTCGGGCCTGACCCAGTACGCCTACAAGCGGGCCGGGAAGCGGCTGCCGCGCACGGCGTCCGCGCAGTACAACCGCACCCGCCATATCAAGGCCGCCTCCCGCCACGGCGGCGACCTGGTGTTCTTCCACTCCGGGAGCAGCGTCTACCACGTGGGCCTGTACGCGGGGCGCGGCCGGATCTGGCACGCGCCCAAGCCGGGGACCGTGGTGCGGCTGGAGCGCATCTGGACCAAGAAGGTCTGGTACGGCAAGGTGCGCTGATGCCTGAGCCCGACTGTCGGTGGGCGCCGGTACGTTGGCGGGGTCGGGAAGGCCCGTCCATCGCCGCGAGGATCACATGTCATATCTGAACCCGGTCCGGAACATCACCTTCGACGCCCATGACCCGTACGCCCTGGCACAGTTCTGGTCCGCCCTCACCGGGTACCCGCTGGAGGGCTCCGCGCCGGGTGACGACGAGGTGCTGATCTCGTCGGGCCAGACGGGGGCTCCGGGCCTGCTGTTCCAGCGGGTGCCGGACGCCAAGGCCGTCAAGAACCGCGTCCACCTCGACATCCAGCCGCCCTCGGGCACGCGGGACGCCGAGGTGGAGCGGCTGCTCCCGCTGGGCGCGCGGGTCGTCGACGACCGGCGCACGGACGACGGGCTGGGCTGGGTGGTGATGGCGGACCCCGAGGGCAATGAGTTCTGCGTGGAGCGCAGCGCCGTCGAGCGCGGCCTGGTGGAGCCGATGTGACGCGAGTCTTCTGCGACGGGGGTCTTCGACGCCTGCGCCAACGCGCGTAGCGTGGCCCGGTGTCGGCAGCAGGAGGGGGCTTGTGGTGACCGAGCAGTTCGAGGCGGACCGGACCTACGACCATGTGTATCTGGTGTTCGTCGACACCGCGGGGTATTCGACGATCGTTCTGTCGAATCCGAGAGACCGCGCCGCCCACGCCTTCGATCTGCTGCGCGAGCGGATGCGCAGCCGGATCGAGCAGCTGGCCGCGGAGCGCCGCTGCGCCCGCAGCGGGGTGTGGAGCTGGCGGGGCGACGGCGGCTTCTTCGCCGTCCACGACGACAGCGAGAGCGTGGCCCGCGATGTCGCACTGGAGGCGGCCAGGACGTTTCTCACCCTGGACCTGCTCCATCTGCGGGACGAGTTCGCGCGGGCGGGCGTGGGCGGCGAGCTGCATCTGCGGATGGCCGTGCACAAGGGCACGATCCAGCACACCGGCGAGGGGCGGACGGGTGCGATCCACTCCCCCGACATCAATCTGGCCGCCCATCTGGAGAAGGCGACCCCCCGGGACTGCCTGGCGATCTCGGAGGACGTGTACCGCACCGCGGGCCCGCACGCGGAGCGGTTCGCGCTCGTGGGGAGCCACGAGGGCAAGCGGGTGTATCTGATGGCCGGGGACGGCGGGCCTGAGCGAGCGGCCAAGGCCTGGCTGGGGAGCCGCGGTCTTGACGGGGGCACCACGGTCCACGCGTATCCCGAACGGCCCAGCTCCGAGGAGAAGGCGCGGCTGCTGGACGCGGCGTCCGAGGAGGTCCTCGACATGGGCACGGCGCTGCGCACCTCGTCCGGCCGGCTGGTGACCACGGAGCGCCCGGCCCGCTATCGCGACGCGGTGCTCGGTCTGCTGCGCCGGGGCGGCGTCTACAGCTGCTATCTGCTGGATCCGTCCTCGGACGCCGCGGCCACGCTGTCGCACCAGTACCAGGAGGACATGACGCGGAAGATCAAGGACTCACTGGAGCGGTTCGGCCGGTTCAAGGAACGCTACGGCGCCGAGGCCGAGGGGCTTCGGGTGTATCAGACGGACGAGTTCCCGGGCTTCTCGGCGCTGGCCGTCGATATGCGGCGGCCCGACGGGCTGATCCTCTACTCCTCGTATCTCATGGGCGCCGGCAAGTACGGCGTGATCGAGCGCGGCGATATGCCGCACCATCTGATCAGCCCGGCGGCCGGGCCGGTGTTCGGGCGCATCCGGGAGCTGGCCGAGGCGCGCGGCACCACGGGGGGAGTCGAGCGCGTCCTGTGAGCCCGCTCAGCCCACGGGAACGCTCCAGGGCAGCGCGATCCAGACGGTCTTCCCGCCCTCGGGTGTCGGAATGACGGACACCTCGCCGCCCCACTCCGCGGCCAGTGAACGGATGATCAGCAGACCCCGGCCGCTGTCCTGGTGGGGGGCGGCCGGGAGCCGTTTGGGCCATCGGGGGTGGCTGTCGGTGACGCCGATCCGCAGCCGCTCCTCACGCTCGAGCCGCACGTCCACGGTGAAGGTGGGTGACTGGCCCATCGTGTGCTGCACCGCGTTGGTGGCGAGTTCGGAGACGACGAGCCGTACGATGCCGACGGTCTCCGCGTCCGTCGGCAGACCCCATTCGGTCAGCACGCTCGTCACATATCTTCGCGCCGCGGTCACCGAGACCGGCGCGCTCGGCAGAGTGACGGATGCTTCCTGGTGGTCAGCCATGGCGACCCTGTCCCTTCCCGCCGGGGTCGCGGCTGCGGGCGCGTGCGAGTGGTATTGCCAAGCCAGTGAAGTCGTTGGGCAGCCCCGGCGGCTCTAGCGTCAGAGTGCCATCGATAGGGCCCGCGACGGGGGCGATCCGCCGAGTTATGCATATATCTGTCGCTCGAAACGGTGAACTCTGCTACGGAAGACCGGATTTGAGCGGCACACTGGCGACCGGGAATTCACAGATAGCCGAAAGGGGACATCATGCGGTATGGCCCTGCGGTGCGCCGCCGCAAGCTCGGTGCGGAACTCCGCCGCCTCCGCGATCTCGCCGGACTCACCAGCGGTGAGGCCGCGCGCCGGGTGGGCTGGCACCAGTCGAAGGTGAGTCGGCTGGAAACCGGGCGCAGCGGCGCGAGACCGTCCGATGTGACGCGGCTGCTGGATGTCTACGGGGTCGCCGACCCGGAGTTGCGGGCGCTGCTGGAGGCGCTGTGCGGCGGGGGCGCCTCGGATCCCGAGGGTTCGCGGCGCGGCTGGTGGTACGCGTACCGCGATCTGCTGCCGCCCGCCTACCGGGACTTCATCAGCCTGGAGTCGGAGGCCTCGGCCGCGTACACGCTGGAGACCACGGTGGTGCCGGGGCTGCTCCAGACCCCGGACTACGCGCGGGCGGTGACCCGGGCGGCGCTGCCGGATCTGCCGCGGCCGGAGGTGGACACCTTGGTGGAGGTGCGGATCGCGCGGCAGTCGGTGCTGCGCGGGGCGCGTCCGCTGCGGCTGCACGCGGTGCTCGACGAGGCGGTGCTGCGGCGGGAGGTCGGCGGGCCCGGGGTGATGGCGGCTCAGCTGAGGCATCTGGCAGAGGTGGCGGCGCTCCCTCAAGTACGGCTCCAGGTACTGCCATTCTCGGCCGGAATGCCCATTGGCATCACGGGTCCTTTCATTATTTTTTCGTTTTCGCACATTAGTGATCTCGATGTTGTTGTTCTCGACCACTTGACGAGTAGCCTCTACCTGGAGCGGAAAGAAGACCTCCGGGCGTACAGCGCCGCGTTCGACACGCTGCGCACCAACGCCCTGTCAGTCAAGGAATCGTTGACCTTCATCACAAAAATCGGGGGCGGCGCCTGAGGGGGCACCATGTCTGGAATGTCCTGGTCCCTACCCTGCGATTCGGCACTGCGCGATGCGCAATGGCGGCGCAGCAGCTACAGCACCGGAATGAACAACTGCGTCGAGTCGGCCGCACTCCCGCCCGGCCTGCTGGCCGTGCGGGACTCCAAGAACACGGCCGGTCCCGCGTTGCTGTTCACCCCGGAAACGTGGGTCACGTTCGTCGACGCGCTACGGGGCGGCGCGCTCGACACCGACGGGACCCGCGCCGACGGGCGTAGCTGAGCCGTCTAAGCGGTCGGCGCGGTCCTCACGACCGCGTCGGCCGCCTCCTCGATTTGCTGATCGGTCAGATCCGCCCGGGCCGTCAGCCGCAGCCGGGAGATGCCGTCCGGGACGGACGGCGGGCGGAAGCAGCCGACGGCCAGCCCGGCCGCCCGGCAGTCCGCGGCCCAGCGCACCGCCCGCTCGGGCGAGGGGGCCCGCACCGACACCACCGACGCGTCCGGCCGCACCGCACTCAGCCCGGCGGCGGTGAGCCGTTCGTACAGCGCGGTGGCCACCGCGCGGGCGCGCTCGGCGCGCTCCGGCTCGCGGCGCAGCAGGCGCAGGCTCGCCTGGGCGGCGCCCACGGCGGCCGGGTTGAGGCCGGTGTCGAAGATGAAGGTACGGGCCGAGTTGACCAGGTGTTCGATCACCCGCGCCGGTCCCAGGACGGCCCCGCCCTGGCTGCCCAGCGCCTTGGACAGCGTGACCGTGACGACCACATCGGGCGCCCCCGCGAGCCCGGCGGCGTACGGCGCGCCGCGCCCGCCGTCGCCCAGCACCCCGAAGCCGTGCGCGTCGTCGACGACCAGGGCCGCGCCGTGTGCGCGGCAGGCGGCGGCGAGGCCGGGCAGGGGCGCGGCATCGCCGTCGACGGAGAAGACGGAGTCGGTGACCACGAGCGCGCGGCGAGAGGTGGTTTCCGTCCGGGAGGCGGTTTCCAGGGCCTTGCGCACCGCCTCGAGGTCCGCGTGCGGCACGACGGCGACCTCGGCCCTGGACAGCCGGCAGCCGTCAATGAGCGAGGCGTGGTTGCCCGCGTCGGACAGGACCAGGGCGTCGCGACCGCTCAGCGCGGCGACGGCGGCGAGGTTCGCCGCGTAGCCGGAGGAGAACACCAGGGCCGCCTCGAAGCCGCAGAAGGCGGCGAGTTCCGCCTCCAGCGCGGCGTGCAGCTCCGTATGGCCGGTGACCAGCCGGGACCCGGTCGAGCCCGCCCCCCAGCGTGCCGCCGCCGCACCGGCCGCGGCCGTGACCTCCGGATGCCTGGCCAGGCCCAGGTAGTCATTGCCCGCCAGATCGAGCAGCGGGGAGTCGGCGGGACGGGGGGTGAGCGTGCGGACGAGTCCGGCACGGCGCCGCCGTTCGCTCTGTTCGTCGATCCACTCGAACGGGTCGTCGTGACGGTCCTGGGGCATACGCCGTCCCTGCCTTCCGCCGGGCACCTGTCGGGCGCCAACTGTCGGGTCCCGATAGAACGTAGCGGCGTCCATGCATGGTCAGGGTGTGGCAATACACACACCTGGAACGGGTGGTGTTGTGGAGTCTCTCCTTTGCCCCGGGCCCTGGGGCAGGGCAGGATCGGCGCCATGGAGCTGCTGAAGACGCTGGTGGACAAGGGGCTGCGGCGCGAGCTGCCGACCCGAGAAGAGGCCCTCGCCGTGCTGGCGACCGCCGACGACGATGTGCTCGACGTGGTGGCCGCGGCGGGCAGGGTGCGCCGCGCCTGGTTCGGGCGGCGGGTGAAGCTCAACTATCTGGTCAACCTCAAGTCCGGCCTGTGCCCCGAGGACTGCTCGTACTGCTCACAGCGGCTCGGCTCGCGCGCCGGCATCCTCAAGTACACCTGGCTGAAGCCCGAGGAGGCCGCGGCCGCGGCGGGCGCGGGGGTCGCCGGCGGCGCCAAGCGGGTCTGCCTGGTCGCCAGCGGGCGCGGGCCGACGGACCGGGACGTGGAGCGGGTCTCCCGCACCATCGAGGCGATCAAGGAGGAGAACGAGGGCGTCGAGGTGTGCGCCTGTCTCGGCCTGCTCTCGGACGGGCAGGCGACGCGGCTGCGGGAGGCGGGCGCCGACGCGTACAACCACAACCTCAACACCTCGGAAGCCACGTACGGGGACATCACCACCACCCACACCTACGCCGACCGGGTGTCGACCGTGCAGCAGGCCCAGGCGGCGGGCATGTCCGCCTGCTCCGGGCTGATCGCGGGCATGGGCGAGACGGACGAGGACCTGGTCGACGTGGTCTTCGCGCTCCGCGAGATGGACCCGGACTCGGTGCCGGTCAACTTCCTCATCCCCATCGAAGGCACCCCGCTCGCGCAGGAGTGGACGCTCACCCCGCAGCGCTGTCTGCGCATCCTGGCGATGGTGCGGTTCGTCTGCCCGGACGTCGAGGTACGGCTCGCCGGCGGCCGCGAGATCCATCTGCGCTCGCTCCAGCCGCTCGCCCTGCACCTGGCCAACTCGATCTTCCTGGGCGACTATCTGACCACCGAGGGCCAGGCGGGCGCGGACGACCTCGCGATGATCGCCGACGCCGGCTTCGAGGTGGAGGGCAGCGACACGACGACGCTGCCCGCGCACCGGGCCGACGCGCTCGCGGCGGCCCGGGTGGGCTGCGGTTCGCACAGCTGTTCCGAGGGGGAGGCGACGGGCGGAGGCTGCGGGCCGTGCGGCGACGCCGCGCCCGCGGAGGCGCCGGCCGCCGAAGCCGGGGTCGGCGCAGTCGAGCCCGCGCAGGCCGCCGGCGCCCGCACCGACCTGGTCGCCGTGCGCCGCCGTGGCGCGGGCACGGACCTGCCGCCCAATGCCTGAGCCGCTGACGCCCGCCGAGCTGCTGGCCCTGGACCGGCGGCACGTCTGGCATCCGTACGGGCCGATGCCCGGCCGCCAGGACCCGCTGATCGTCGAGTCCGCCTCCGGGGTCCGGCTGCGCCTGGCCGAACCGGCCGAGGGCCACCGGGAGTTGATCGACGGGATGTCGTCGTGGTGGTCCGCCGTCCACGGCTACAACCACCCGGTGCTCAACGACGCGGCCCGCGGCCAGCTGGACCGGATGAGCCATGTGATGTTCGGCGGACTCACCCACGAGCCCGCCGTGCGGCTGGCCGCCCGCCTCGTGGAGCTCACCCCCGAGCCGCTCGAACACGTCTTCCTCGCCGACTCCGGATCCGTCTCGGTCGAGGTCGCGGTCAAGATGTGCCTCCAGTACTGGCGCTCGCTGGGCCGCCCCGCCAAGCGACGGCTGCTCACCTGGCGCGGCGGCTACCACGGCGACACCTGGCAGCCGATGGCGGTCTGCGACCCGGACGGCGGAATGCACCACCTGTGGTCGGGCCTGCTGCCCCGTCACCTCTTCGCCGACGCGCCCCCGCCCGGCTTCGACGCCCCGCCGGACCCCGCGTACGAGGCGCATCTGCGCGACCTGATCGCCCGCCACGCGGACGAACTGGCCGCGGTGATCGTCGAGCCGGTGGTGCAGGGCGCGGGCGGTATGCGCTTCCACTCCCCCGGCCTGCTGCGGGTGTTGCGCGAGGCCTGCGACGAGCACGACGTGCTGCTGGTCTTCGACGAGATCGCCACCGGCTTCGGCCGCACGGGCGAGCTCTTCGCGGCCGGACACGCGGGCGTCAGCCCCGATGTGATGTGCCTGGGCAAGGCGCTCACCGGCGGTTATCTGACGCTCGCCGCGGCGCTGTGCACCCCGCGCGTGGCGGACGGCATCTCGCGCGGCGAGCTCCCGGTGCTCGCGCACGGCCCGACGTTCATGGGCAACCCCCTGGCCGCCGCCGTCGCCCTCGCCTCGATCGACCTGCTGCTCGGCCACGACTGGCGGCAGGAGGTCAAGCGCATCGAGGCGGGCCTGCGGGACGGCCTGGCCGCCACGGCCGAACTGCCCGGCGTACGGGACGTCCGGGTCCTGGGCGCCATCGGTGTCGTCCAGCTCGACCACGCCCTCGACGGAGCGGGCATGGCGGCGGCCACCCGCGCGGCGGTACGGGAGGGCGTCTGGCTGCGGCCGTTCCGCGACCTGCTGTACACCATGCCGCCTTACATCACGGGCGACGACGACGTGACCCGCATCTGCGCGGCCGTCCACGCGGCGGCCCGAGCGGCCTGACCCGACCGGGCAGGCGTCCGCCGCGACACCCCGCACCCACACGAGAGACCGAAAGGCGCCACCCCATGCCCGTACTCGTCATCACCGGCACCGGCACGGAAATCGGCAAGACCGTCACCACCGCGGCCATCGCCGCCGCCGCGCTGGCCGGCGGCCGGTCCGTCGCGGTGCTCAAGCCCGCGCAGACCGGGGTCCGGGCGGACGAGCCGGGGGACGCGGCGGAGGTGGCGCGGCTGGCGGGGGCGGTCACGCAGGCGGAACTCGCCCGCTACCCGGACCCGTTGGCCCCGGCCACCGCCGCCCGCCGGGCCGGCCGTCCCGCCGTGCGGCCCGCCGACGTGGCCGAGGCGGCGGGAAAGCTGGCCGCCGAGCACGACCTGGTGCTCGTGGAGGGCGCGGGCGGGCTGCTGGTGCGCTTCGACGAGGAGGGCACGACGCTCGCGGACGCGGCGCGGCTGCTGGACGCGCCCGTGCTGGTCGTCGTCCAGGCGGGCCTGGGCACGCTCAACACGACCGCCCTGACGGCGGAGGCGCTGCGCGCCCGGGGCCTGCACTGCCCCGGCATCGTCATCGGCAGCTGGCCCACGGCCCCGGGCCTCGCGGACCGCTGCAACGTCGCGGAACTGCCCGGGGAGGCGGGCGCCCCGCTGCTGGGCGCCGTGCCGCAGGGCGCGGCGGCCCTCCCGCCCGCCGACTTCCGCGCCGCGGCCCCCGGCTGGCTGGCCCCCGAGCTCGACGGGACCTGGAGCGCGGAGCGGTTCGCCGCGGCGCACGGCTGACCGGGCCGACGGTCCAACCGGGCGGCGGGGCGCACGCGATCGTCGCGTGCGCCCCGCCGACCCACCCCCGCGGCCTCATCCCGCGGCGCGATACGCCGCCCTCAGCTTCCGCAGCGCCCCGGTCACATCCCCGCCGAGCAGCAGATGGTCCGCCTCGGCGAAGGGCTTCGCCACCGCCGGGGTGATCTTCTGGCCGACCCGGTCCTGGACCAGGAGCCGCGCGGCCGTCACCAGGGCCCGGCCCTCCGCGGAGTCCGCGCGCCCGGCCTTCCACAGGGCCCTCGCCTCGGCGGTCAGCTCCCCGAGGCGCTTCGCGCCGCCGTGCGCACCGGGCGCACGGGCCGTCGTCAGCCCCCAGCCGTACGGGTACTGCGGGTCGTACGCCGCGTCGCCCACGTTGATCGGCAGCTGGGCCTCGGACTTGGGCCAGGTCAGCGGCAGCTGCCCGGTGAAGGGCCGCTTGCCGTAGAGGACGTCCGCGACCCCGTCGCCCTCCGTGCCGGGCAGCCAGGAGGCGACGAGGGCGTCGATGTCGCCGAGGCGGTCGCCGATGAGCTGCGGGCGGCCGGAGACGATCAGCACCGCGCACTTCATGGCGCCGCACACCCGGTCGACCGCGGCCCGGTCGGCCTCGGACAGCCGCAGGTCGTGGCCGTTGCCGACGTCCCCCACTCCCTCGGCGTACGGGGTCTCGCCGACGACCACGACACCGACGTCGTGTCCGTCCGTCGGGGCGGAGGCGTCCCTGGAGTAGGTGACAGCGGAGTCGGCGGCCGCCTTCCGCATGCCCTCCAGGATCGTGGTGCCCTCGGTGTGCCGGCCGGAGGAGCCCTGCCAGGTGATGGTCCAGCCGCCGGTCTGGTTGCCGAGGTCATCGGCATTGGACCCGGCGACGTAGACCTTCTGGGAGGGGGTCAGAGGCAGCACCCCGCCGCCGTTCTTCAGCAGCACCTGCGACTTCGCGGCCGCCTCGCGGGCGACGGCGCGATGGCCGGCCGAGCCGATCCGGTCGAGGTTCGAGGTGTCGGCATACGGCTTCTCGAAGAGGCCGAGCCGGAACTTGGCCGTCAGGATGCGGGAGACCGCGTCGTCGATCCTGGCCCGGCTGATCCGGCCGGCCTCGACCTCGTCGACGAGGGTGGAGTGGAAGTCCGCGTACGCCGTGGGCACCATGACCATGTCCACCCCGGCGTTCACCGAGGTGCGGACGTCGCTCGGGTAGTCGCCGGGGATCTGGTCGATGGCCTTCCAGTCGCTGACGACGAAGCCGTCGAAGCCCATCCGGCCCTTCAGCACGCCGTTGATCATCGCCCCGTCGGCGTGCATCTTGAGCGGCGGCCGCCCGTCACCGAGGATGTCGAGCGAGGAGTACGAGGGCATGACCGTGCCCACCCCGCGGCGCACGGCCTCCCGGTACGGCGCGAGGTGGATCTTCTCCAGCTCCTCGCGGGTGACCTTGGTGACGCCCTGGTCGATGGTGTAGCCGTCGGTCGTCGAGGAGCCGAACTCCGTACCGCCGTCCCCCACGAAGTGCTTGGCGGTGGTCAGCACCTTGTCGCGGCGGTCGAGGTCCTTGCCGCTCGGCGCGCCCTGAAGGCCCCTGATGACCGGCTCCATGGCGATGACCAGCGCGGGGTCCTCGCCGAAGGACTCGTACGCCCGTCCCCACCGCTCGTCGCGGGACACGCACAGGCAGGGCGCGAAGTCCCAGGGGACGCCGGTGGCGCGCACCTCGGAGGCGGTCACCGCGCCCGTCCTCTCGGCCAGCCGGGGGTCGCGGGCGGCGCCGAGGCCGATGTTGTGCGGCATGATCGTCGCCCCGACGAGATTGTTGTGGCCGTGCACCGCGTCCACGCCGTACACCAGCGGGATCTGGAAGCGGGTGGCCTGGGCGCGCAGTTGGAAGGCGTCCACCATCCGCGCCCAGGCCTCGGGCGTGTCGGGGGTGGGCACCGAGCCGCCGCCGGACAGCAGGGAGCCGAGGCCGTAGGCGGCGATGTCGCCCGGTGAGGTGAGCGCGCCGCGCTCGGCCTGGGTCATCTGTCCGGCCTTCTCCGCCGGCGACATCCGGGAGAGCAGGTCCTTGACGCGCTGCCGCACGGGCAGCTTCGGGTCGAGATACGGCAGCCCATGGGCGTCGATCACGACCCGGGGCGGCTCGGCGGGGGCCTTGGCGCCGGACACGGTGAGCCGCAGCGGAACGGTCTCGGCGGGTTCGGCGCCGCCGCCCCGCGCGGTGACGACCTCGACGGTGCGGGAGGCGCCGGAGGCGGTGCCGGCCGGGAAGGTCACGCTGCCCTCGGCCGGGCGGTAGTCCTCGCCGGGGGTGGCGGTGGCGCCCGGGCCGTCCGCGTCGGTGGCGTAGTCGACGGTCACGGGTTCGCCGAGCGGCGCGGAGCCGGTGGTGGCCACGGAGATCCTGACCCGGGCGGTCGCGCCCTCCTCGACCGGGTAGACGGCCGCGTCCGTGACCACCCGCGCCTTGAGCGAGCCGTCGGCCGTCGCGTGGCCCGCGGCCGCGGCGCCTCCCGTGAGGGGCAGTAAGGCGACGACGACGGCCCCGGCGATGAGCGACGCCGCGGTGGGTCCGAGCCTTCCGTGCTCTCTTGTCTGTCTCCGCTGTCCTCGCTGGCCTGGCATCGCGGCTCCTTCGGCGCTCCTTCGGCTGGATGCACAGATCCTGGGCCGACGGGCCGCCCCGATCGCGGCGGCACGCCGCTCAGGCGCTCCAGGTGCGCAGCTCGGCGGCGATGGCGTGGACGTCTGCGGTGCCGTCCTTGACGAGGCGGGCCAGGTCGCGGACGCGCTCGGGGGTGGTGGCGATCTTCAGCCCGCTGGCGACGAGATAGGCGTACGCGACGGCGGTGGCGAACAGCGCGTTGGACCGCTCCAGGGCGGGCACCAGCAGGAGCAGCTGGAGCAGCGAGGCGGCCCTGGTCTGCGGGTCGGGGTAGACGGGGGTGCCGAATATCTCGGCTTCATGCCTGCTGACGGCGGCGACCAGCGCGCCGTAGTCGGTGACCTGCGGGTCCCCGGGGGTGCTGCGCTCGGCGACCATCAGCAGCCAGGCGAGGTCGATCCGCACAGTCAAGACCGCGCCCCGGCCTCCTTGCCGAACTCCTCGTCGAACACGGTTTGATACTGCTTCATGAAGTCGGCGGCCGCCTCCACGAAGGTATGGCCGACCTCTCCGGCGTCCTTGCGGACCAGCTCTTCGATGTAGCGGTTCATGCTCATGCCCCGCTGGAGCGCACGCTCCCGCGCCACCTCCGCGGTGGCCTCATCGACCCGGACGTTCAGCTGTGTCTTCGCCACGGCCTCACGCTAGCGTCAATCCGCTAGCATCGGCAAGCCGGGTCTCGCATCGCGGGACCGGGGGCAATTCGATCGACGCCGGGCTCCCGGCGGTGATGGGATCCCACCATGAACGATCTCGTGATACGGGCCGCGACGCCCGCGGACCTCGACGCCGTGCTGGCCTTCTGGAAGGAAGCCGCCGAGGGCACCAGCATCAGCGACGACCGGGACGGCGTGGCCCGACTGCTCGACCGCGACCCCGAGTCGCTGCTGCTGGCCGAGCGGGAGGGACAGCTCGCCGGGACCGTGATCGCGGGCTTCGACGGCTGGCGCTGCCATCTGTACCGGCTCGCCGTGCACCCCGGCCACCGGCGCCAGGGGGTGGCCACCGCGCTCCTCCGGGCGGCCGAGGAGCGGTTCACCGCGCTCGGCGGGCGGCGCGGTGACGCGATGGTGCTGGAAGACAACGCACTCGCCCACCACGCCTGGCGCGCGGCGGGCTACGCCCCGCAGCCGGAGTGGAGCCGCTGGGTCAAGCCGCTGGCCACCTCCCGGTAGGCCCTGTCCGGCGGATCTTGACGCCTGCGGCGGGCCCCACCTGTGCGGCTCCGCCGCGTGGCCGCCGGACACCCGCCGGCCCACATCGCGCACTCCCCCTGTTCCTGCCGGACCATGGGACAGGGGTGACCCGATGACCGAAGTGCTCCTCCTGGCCGTGGCGGTCCTGCTGGCCCTCGCCTGCGGCGGGTTCGTCGCGGCCGAGTTCTCCCTGACCACCGTCGATCGCGGTGAGCTCGAGCGGGCGGTCGAGCGCGGGGAGCGGGGCGCGGCCAGTGCGCTGAAGGCCGCGCGCAGCCTGACCTTCCAGCTCTCCGGCGCCCAGCTCGGCATCACCGTCACCAATCTGGTGGTCGGCATGGTCGCCGAGCCGTCCGTGGCCGCGCTGCTGGCCGGGCCGCTCGAGGCGGCGGGGGTGCCGGCCTCCGCCGTCCACTCGGTGGCGCTGGTGATCGGCACGGCCCTGTCGACGGTCGTGCTGATGGTCGTCGGCGAGCTGGTCCCCAAGAACTGGGCCATCTCCCGCCCGCTGGCCGTCGCCCGGGCCGTCGCCGCCCCGCAGCGCGCCTTCAGCGCCGCCTTCCGCCCGCTCATCGCCCATCTCAACAACGCCGCCAACCGCACGGTGCGCCGGATGGGCCTGGAGCCCGCCGAGGAACTGGCCTCCGCGCGCAGCCCTCAGGAGCTGGTCGCGCTGGCCCGGCACTCGGCCCGGGAGGGCGCCCTGGAGGAGGACACCGCGGAGCTGTTCGTACGGACCCTGAATCTGCGGAAGCTGACCGCGGAGAACGTGATGACCCCGCGCGTGCAGGTCATCGCGCTGGACGTACGGGCCACCGCCGAGGACGTCGCCAACGCCACGCGCGCCACCGGCCTGTCCCGCTTCCCGGTCTACCGCGGCAGCCTGGACACCGTCGTCGGCACCGCCCACATCAAGGACCTGCTGGCCCTCCCCGCCGAGGAGCGGCCCCGCCGCCCGGTGTCGGAGCTGATGCGCGAGCCGCTGTTCGTCCCCGCGCCGCTCACCGTGGACCGGGTGCTCGACCGGCTCTCGGGGGAGCGCAGCATGGCCGTGGTCATCGACGAGTACGGCGGCACGGCCGGGGTCGTCACCCTGGAGGACATCGTCGAGGAAGTGGTCGGCGAGGTCCGCGACGAGCACGACCCGCACGAGAAGCCGGGCCTGGCCCCGGCCGGGGAGGACGCGGAGGGCCGGGCGCTGTACGACGCGGACGGCGCGGCCCGCGTCGACCAGCTGGAGGCGCTCGGCATGCGGGTGCCGCACGGCCCGTACGAGACCCTGGCCGGGCTGGTGGCCACCGGGCTCGGCCGGATCCCGGTACGGGGCGACACCCTGGAGGTGGCGGGCTGGGGCGTCGAGGTGGCCGACGACTCCGGCCACCGGGCCGCGCGCGTACGGCTGCGCGCGCCGCTGCCGGACGACGGGGATCGCGGGGATCGCGGGGATCCCCGGGACGGCCGGAGCGGAGACGGTGAGGGGGCGGCCCGATGACCCTGCTCCAGGTGCTGATCGGCCTGCTGACGGTGGTCGTCAACGCCTTCTTCGTGGGGGCCGAATTCAGCCTCGTCTCGGTGCGGCGCAGCCAGATCGAGCCGCGCGCCGAGCAGGGCGACCGGCGGGCGCACGCCGTGCTGTGGGGCCTGGAGCACGTCTCCGCGCTGCTCGCCGCGGCCCAGCTGGGCATCACGCTGTGCACGCTGGTGCTGGGCGCGGTCGCGGAGCCGGCCATCGCGCATCTGCTGGAGCCGGTGTTCCACGCGGTGGGCCTGCCCCTGGGGCTGATCCACCCGGTGGCGTTCGTGATCGCGCTGACCGCGGCGACCTATGTGCACATGCTGTTCGGCGAGATGGTGCCCAAGAACGTGGCGCTGGCCGAGCCGGTGCGCACGGCGCTGCTGCTCGGCCCGCCGCTGGTCGCCCTGGCGCGCGGCCTGCGCCCGGTGATCTTCACGGTCAACTCCTTCGCGAACGCCCTGCTGAAGCTGTTGCGGGTGGAGCCCAAGGGCGAGGTGGCCTCGACCTTCTCCGACGACGAACTGGCCCGGGTGGTCGTGGACTCCCGCAAGGCCGGAATGCTCGACGACCGGGCCACCGAACGGCTGCGGGACGCCCTCGAACTCGGCCGCCGCCGGGTGCGCGATGTCGTGCTGCCTCTGGACCGGGTGGTCTCCGCCCGGCTCGGGGTGACCCCCGAGGAGCTGGAGGGGCTGGCGGCCGAATCCGGGTTCTCGCGCTTCCCGGTGGTCGACGGCTCCGGGCGCATCCTGGGCTATCTGCACGTCAAGGACGCGCTGGACGCCCGCCCCCGCGACCTGCCGTTCCGCCTCGACCAGCTGCGCTCGATCGCCCGGGTGCGGCCCCAGACGGCGCTGGACGACGTGCTGACCGCGATGCGCGACAGCCGCACCCACCTCGCCGCCGTCATCGGCCCGGACGGTCGTCTGGAGGGCCTGGTCACCATGGAGGACGTGCTGCGCGAGCTGGTCGCCTGAGCGGGCGGGCAGGCGGCCCGCCATCCGCCCCTCATGCGTCTGCCATGTGTCACCGCCTAGTCACCCCGCCGCGACTCGTGCGCGATGATGCACGCCTGCCAGTGGGCGAGCGCCTCGGCCTTGCCCCCGCCCCCTTCCTCCGCCACGGCCAGCAGCGCGTCGGCTGCCATCGCGGCCAGCCGGACGGCCACCCGGCACACGTCCCGCCGCTCCAGCGGGTCCAGCAGGGCGACGGCCCCCTCCCCGTCGTCGGCGAGCGCGGCGGCCACGATGGCCATGGTCGTACGGTCGCATTCAAAGGCATCCACGCCGCCAGACTGCCCCGATGCGCCCCGTCCGGAACCCGGCACGGGCCAACCGAGGGATCCGCCGGGCGCGCGGGGCGCGCGTGAGGCGCGGGTCACGCGAGCCTCATGTGGGCCGGGTGCCGGATGGGTCGTAGCGGAAGATCGTGTACTCGATCCTCCCGATGACCTTCGTTCTGGTGGTCCGCCGGTACAGCTCGGGCGGCCGGAAGATGTTGTCGTCGTAGATGTCGGCGCCCGGCTCCAGGTTCCAGATGGCGGTCGTGCCGTTGCGCGCCCCGCCCTCGAAGTAGATGTTGGTCATGCCCATGCGGCTCATCATGCGCGCGCCCGCCGTGGCGCGCACCCACGGGGCGGTCATGGCACGCCCACCGGATAGGATCGCCCGCGCCATGCGGATGAACACCACCTACACCAGCTACGTCGCGGTCGGCGACTCCTTCACCGAGGGCATGTCCGACGGACTGCCGGACGGCAGCTACCGGGGCTGGGCCGATCTGCTCGCGGCGCGCCTCGCGGCCCGCACCCCCGGGTTCCGCTACGCCAACCTCGCGGTGCGCGGCAAGCTCATCGGACAGATCGTCGACGAGCAGGCCGACCCGGCGGCGGCGATGGGTGCGGATCTGGTCACCCTGGTCGGCGGACTGAACGACGTGCTGCGGCCCAAGTGCGACGTGGAGCAGGTCTGCGGGCTGCTCGAGGATGCCGCGGGGCGGCTGGCGCCCAGCTGCAAACAGCTGGTGCTGATGCGCAGCCCGGGGCGGCGCGGGCCGGTGCTGGGGCGGTTCCTGCCGCGGATGGAGGAGCTGTTCTCCTTCATCGACGGGCTGGCGGCGCGGCACGGCGCGATCGTCGTGGACCTGTTCGCCTCCGAGGCGCTCGGCGATCAGCGGATGTGGGCGGAGGACCGGCTGCATCTGAACGCCGAGGGGCACCGGCGGGTGGCCGAGGCGGTCTGGCAGGCGCTGGGGCACGAGCCGGAGGCCGACTGGGACGCACCGCTGCCGCCCGCCGTACGGCCCGGCTGGGCCGCCCGGCGCGCCTCGGACGCGCGCTTCGCCCGCGAGCACCTCGGGCCGTGGATCGGCAGGCGGCTGACGGGCCGTTCCTCGGGCGACGGGCGGCCGCCGAAGCGGGCCGAGCTGCTGCCGTACGAGGGCTGATCCGTCGCCGTACCGGCGCTGGGGCGCTGCCGTTCGGGCGTGACCACGGCCACCGCGCTGGCCTGCGCATACGCCCAGTAGACTGTCTGTCCGTGACTGCTAAGCCGCGCATCCCGAACGTCCTGGCCGGCCGCTACGCCTCGGCGGAGCTGGCCGTCCTGTGGTCCCCCGAGTACAAGGTGACGCTGGAGCGGCGGCTGTGGCTCGCCGTGCTGCGCGCCCAGAAGGACCTCGGGATCGAGGTGCCGGACGCCGCCCTCGCCGACTACGAGCGGGTGCTGGAGACCGTCGACCTGGCCTCGATCGCCGAGCGCGAGAAGGTCACCCGGCACGACGTGAAGGCCCGGATCGAGGAGTTCAACGCGCTCGCCGGGCATGAGCACGTCCACAAGGGCATGACCTCCCGCGATCTGACCGAGAACGTGGAGCAGCTCCAGATCCGGCTCTCCCTGGAGCTGGTCCAAGGCCGTACGGTCGCCACGCTCGCCCGGCTGGGGAAGCTGGCCGCCGAACACGCCGAGCTGGTCATGGCCGGGCGCTCGCACAACGTGGCGGCGCAGGCGACGACCCTCGGCAAGCGCTTCGCGACCGCGGCCGACGAGTTGCTGGTGGCGTACGGGCGGCTGGAGGAGCTGCTGGGCCGCTACCCGCTGCGCGGCATCAAGGGCCCGGTCGGCACCGCACAGGACATGCTGGACCTGCTGGGCGGCGACGCGGCCAAGCTGGCCGAGCTGGAGCGGCGGATCGCCGGGCACCTGGGCTTCGGGCAGGTCTTCACCTCCGTCGGCCAGGTCTACCCGCGCTCGCTGGACTTCGAGGTGGTCACCGCGCTGGTGCAGCTGGCCGCGGCCCCCTCCTCGCTCGCCAAGACGATCCGGCTGATGGCCGGGCACGAGCTGGTGACCGAGGGCTTCAAGCCCGGGCAGGTCGGCTCCTCCGCCATGCCGCACAAGATGAACACCCGCTCGTGCGAGCGCGTCAACGGCCTCGCGGTGATCCTGCGCGGCTATGCCTCGATGACCGGCGAGCTGGCCGGCGACCAGTGGAACGAGGGCGATGTGTCCTGCTCGGTGGTGCGCCGCGTCGCACTGCCGGACGCCTTCTTCGCCTTCGACGGGCTGCTGGAGACCTTCCTGACGGTGCTCGACGAGTTCGGCGCCTTCCCCGCCGTCGTCGCCCGCGAGCTGGACCGCTACCTGCCCTTCCTCGCGACGACGAAGGTGCTGATGGGGGCGGTGCGGGCCGGGGTGGGCCGCGAGGTGGCCCACGAGGCCATCAAGGAGCACGCGGTCGCGTCGGCGCTCGCGATGCGCGAGCAGGGCGCCGAGCGCAACGAGCTGCTCGACAAGCTGGCCGCCGACGAGCGCATCCCGCTGGACCGCGCTCAGCTCGACGGGCTGATGGCCGACAAGCTGTCCTTCACGGGCGCGGCCGCCGAGCAGGTCGCCGCGGTGGTCGCCCGGATCGAGGAGATCGCCAAGCGCCACCCGGAGGCCGCGGCGTACACGCCCGGGTCGATCCTCTGACCGGGCCCGGCACCCCGAGATGACCCCCGACGAACTGGAAGCCGCCCGCGACCGCCTCGTGCCCGACGTGGTCGCGGACGGCCTCCGCGTGCTGTTCTGCGGCATCAACCCCGGGCTGATGACCGCCGCGACGGGCCACCACTTCGCCCGGCCGGGCAATCGGTTCTGGCCCGTCCTGCACGCCTCGGGGTTCACCCCGCGCCGGCTCCAGCCGTCCGAGCAGCACGAGCTGCTGGGGTACGGCCTGGGGATCACCAATGTGGTCGCCCGCGCCAGCGCCCGGGCCGACGAGCTGAGCGACGAGGAGTACCGCGAGGGCGGGCGGCTCCTGGCGGAGAAGGTCGCCCGGCTGCGCCCGCGGTGGCTCGCCGTCGCGGGTGTGACCGCGTATCGGGTGGCCTTCGGCGACAAGCGGGCCAGGATCGGCCCGCAGGAGCGCACCATCGGCGCCACCCGGATATGGGCCCTGCCCAACCCCAGCGGGCTCAACGCCCACTGGACCCTGGCCACGATGGCCGAGGAGTACGGCCGGCTGCGCGCCGCCGCGTACGCCGACGGTGACGGCTGACCGCTGAGAACAGGCGGCTGGGAGCAGGCGGCTCAGCGCACGCTGTCCTCCCCTATCGCCGCGACCAGTTGCAGGGGCAGCTCGCGGTCCCCCTGCCCTATCCCCAGCCCTATCCAGCGCCCGCCGGTCCGCCAGCCGTACATCCGCCCCACATAGCCGCACAGCGACCGCAGCGGCTCCGGCACCGGCTCGCCCATGGCTTCGCGCTCCAAATGGTATGCCAGGTCGAGGACTTCGGGCTCGCCCCAGCGTAAGGACAACACCTGGACGAGCACCCGCAGCTCCGCCTCGAATTCCTCCTCGACCTCGATCAGGCGCTCCAGATCCGCGTCCCAGAAGTCCTCGCTGACCCGGAGGTCGGCGACATGGAAGCCGGGGCCGCTCGCCACGCCCCCGACGACGCCCCGCCGGTCGGGGAAGTCCCGGGCGCGCAGCCGGTCGATGGTCGCCAGATGGTCCGCCGTGCTGGTCATGACGTCATTAAACAAGCGGGGTACGACAATCAGGCGGTCCGGCGGTCAAACGGCGCCCGGCAGTTGGCCGCCCGTCAGCTGTCCCGGCGCTCGACCGCCAGCCGCCCGCAGAACACCGCGACCGCCGTGTACAGCGCCAGCACCCCGAGCCCCGTCCACGCGCCGAGCGGGCCTTCCGGCGTGGCATGCAGCACCTGCTGACCGGCCTGGTCGGGGAGGAACCTGGTGGCGGACGTGGCGCCGAACACCGGGGAGAGGAACGAGACGACGGGGACGACCAGCGCCAGGGCGCCGACCGAGCTGCGCAGCACGGCGGCGACGCCCGCGGCCAGCACCGTCAGCAGGGCGAGATAGATCCCGCAGCCGACCGCCGCGCGCAGCGCTCCCTGTGCGCCCGGGCCCACGCCCTCGTCGCCGAGCAGCGCCTGGCCGCTGAGCAGCGACACGAATCCGGTGACCAGACCGACGGCCAGGGCGCACAGGCCCACGACGGTCAGTTTGCACCCGTAGTAGAGGCCGCGCCGGGGTACGGCGGCCAGCCAGACGCGGATGCCTCCGCCGGTGTATTCGTTGGCCACCGCGAGGACGCCGAAGCAGACGGCGGCGATCTGTCCGAAGGGCAGGCCGAAGAAGGAGTAGAAGACCGGGTCGAAGTCGCTCTCCTTGCCGTCATAGGTCGCGCTCGCGACCGCCGAGATCCCGGCGGTCGCCACCAGACCGCCGAGGAGGGCGAGCAGGAGGGATCGCAGGGTGCGGATCTTCATCCACTCCGAGTGCAGCACCGCTTTGACCGACATACGACCTCAAACCTCCTGCTTCGTTGTGTTCACGTTCTCGTCCTCGGATGTGGGCGCGGATGTGGGCGCGGACGCCGTGAATTCCGCCTCGTCCGCGGTGAGCCGCAGATACGCCTGCTCCAAGGAGGCCTTGTCGTCGACCAGTTCGAGGACGGGGATGCCGTGCTGGGCGGCCAGCGTGCCGACCTGCTCCGGTGTGGCCCCGTCGACCGTCCAGTGGTCCGGCCCGTCCGGCTCCACGGTCAGCCCCGTGCGGGTCAGCTCCGCGCGCAGCCGCTCCGGCTCGGTGGTGCGCACCCGCACCCGCGGTCGGCTGTGTTCCCGGATGAACGCCTCCATGGACATGTCGGCGAGCAGCCTGCCCCGGCCGAGCACGACGAGGTGATCGGCGGTCAGCGCGGTCTCGGCCATGAGATGGCTGGAGACCAGGACGGTGCGGCCCTCTCCGGCCAGCCGTTTCATGAGCGTACGGATCCAGATGATGCCTTCGGGGTCGAGCCCGTTGGCCGGCTCGTCGAGCATCAGCACGGGCGGGTCGCCCAGCAGCGCCGCCGCGATGCCCAGTCGCTGCCGCATGCCGAGCGAGAACGTCCTGATGCGCCGCTTCGCGGCAGCGGCCAGCCCCGACTCCTCCAGCACGGCGTCGACCCGGCTCGCGGGGAGGCGGTTGCTCAGCGCCAGGCACAGCAGGTGGTCCCGGGCGGTGCGGGCGCCATGGGCGGCGCCCGCGTCCAGCAGCGCGCCGACGTGGCGCAGGGGCTCGTCGTGCTCGCGGTACGGGCGGTCGCCGACGGTCGCGGTGCCGGAGTCCGGCCGGTCGAGGCCCAGCACCATCCGCATGGTGGTGGACTTGCCGGCGCCGTTGGGCCCGAGGAAGCCGGTGACCCGGCCGGGCTCCACCCGGAAGGTCAGCCCGTCCACGGCGCGCACCGACCCGTAGTCCTTGGTCAGCTCATGTACGTCGATCGACGTCGCGGTGGTCATGGTCTCCACGCTGCCGTGCCGGGCCGCCCGTGGCTTCCCCCACCAGCGGGGTCGGCCTCCCCCGCGCGGGGGAGGGCGTGGGAGCGGGGCTCAGGGCACGATGGCCGATGTGTCCACGTCGCCCGCCGCCCTCGCCACCCGTATCCCGCGCGCCGCACGGGCCGCCGTCGCCCCGCTGGCCCGGGCGGTCACCTACACCCGCTGGCTGCATCTGCTGATGGGGGCCGTGGTGGCGGCGGCGTGCGGCCTGGTCTACCCCGGGCTCTTCGACCTCCGCACCGCCGATCTGCTGTGGCTGCCGGTGCTGCCGGTGCTGCCGCTGGTGGCCGTCGCGATGGTGCCGGCCACCCGGCTGGCGGAGGGGCTCCAGGCACGTCTGCTCCTCACCCCCGGAGAGCACGCGCGCCACCAGCAGGGGCATCTCGCCCCGCGGATCGCGGCCGCGCCGTCCGCGTCCCGGGGCGACCGGGCGCGCACCGCGCTGTGGCTGGTGCTGCGGCTGGAGGCGGGCTGTCTGACAGCGCTGCTGAGCGTCCAACTGCCCAATGTGACGGGGGCGCTGGTCGCCGCGGCGTCCGATGGCACGCCCACGGCGGTCATGGGCCTACGGATCAGCGGCCACCACTGGTGGTACGCGCTGCTCGCCCCGCTCCCCCTCGCCGCCCTGATGGCCCTGGTCGTGGCCGCCGGGAGCCTGATGACGGCGGCCGCCACCCGGCTGCTGGGCCCGTCGGCCGCGGAGCGGCTGGCCGCGCTGGAGGAGCGTACGGAGCGGCTCCTGGAACACAACCGGCTCGCCCGCGAGTTGCACGACTCCATCGGACACGCGCTCACGGTCGCCGTGGTGCAGGCGGGCGCGGCGCGCGCGGCGGGCTCCGCGGAGTTCACGGACCGCGCGCTGGCCGCGATCGAGGAGACCGGGCGGAGCGCGCTGGAGGACCTGGAGCGGGTGCTGCGGCTGCTGCGCGAGGACACCGCCCGGGGCCCGGCCGACCGCCCGGGACTCACCGACGCCGAGCGCCTCCTGGAGTCGGCGCGGGCGGCGGGCTCGACGCTCGACGCGGAGGTGACCGGCCCGCTGGAGGAGCTGCCAGGACCGGTGTCCCGCGAGGGCTACCGCATTCTCCAGGAGGCGCTGACCAATGTGCTGCGGCACGCGGGCCCGGTGCCGGTGACGGTACGGGTCGCCGTCGCCGCGGACACGGGGGCGCTGCGGCTGGACGTACGCAACCCGCTGCCGGGTCCCGGCCGCCCGGACGGGCCGTTCGCCGGTCCCGGCCGCGGCACCGGCCTGCGCGGCATCCGCGAGCGGGCGGCGCTGCTGGGCGGCGAGGCGGAGGCGGGCCCGTACGAGGGCGAGTGGCGGCTGAGTGTGACCCTGCCGCCCGACCGGAGCGACGCCCACGTGTGATCCGAGGCCGAGGCGAGCACATTAAGACCGTCCGGCGGTAGGGAGCGCGGGTGAAGGAGCGGGTCGAGGGGCAAGCATGGGCGTGCCCCGTGAGGAGAGCGCAGCGGCGCTGCGTGCGACGAGCGGGGTGCGGCCAGGCGCCGCCCATCGGCACGCGACGCCGCGGGCCCTACTGCCGGACGGTCTAGGGTGTTCGCGTGCCGATCAGTGTCCTCCTCGTCGACGACGAGCAGTTGGTGCGTGCCGGGTTGCGCGCGATCCTGGAGTCCCAGCCGGACATCCGGGTCACCGGCGAGGCGGCCGACGGGGCCTCGGTGGTGCCGCTGGTGCGGCAACTGCGGCCGGATGTGGTGGCGATGGATGTGCGGATGCCGCTGCTGGACGGCATCGAGGCGACCCGCGCCGTGCTGCGGGCGGTCCCCGACCCGCCCCGGATCCTGGTCGTGACGACCTTCGAGAACGACGAGTACGTGTACGAGGCGCTGCTCGCCGGGGCGGACGGCTTTCTGCTCAAGCGGGCCCGCCCGGCCGAGATCGTGCATGCGGTGCGCCTGGTGGCGGAGGGGGAGTCGCTGCTGTTCCCGGCGGCCGTACGGTCGCTCGCCGCGGCCCGCGGCGGCAACGCGCGCGCCCGCGAGGCCATGGAGCGGGCCGCCCTCACCGAACGCGAGGCGGAGGTGTTGCGGCTGATGGCCCGTGGCCTGTCGAACGCCGAGATCTCCGGCCATCTGCTCATCGGCACCGAGACGGTCAAGACACACGTCAGCGCGGTGCTGGCGAAACTGGGCGCGCGGGACCGCACCCAGGCGGTGATCGCGGCGTACGAGTCGGGCTTCGTGGTGCCCGGCTGACGTGCCTCTCGCCGCGTCCACGTCCAGCGGCTACGATCCGGCAGACACCCACAGCAGGGAGGTCCACGTGGGGCGGCTCACCGGCGGGGATCCGTCCCTGCTGCGGCGCATCAACTCCGCCGTCGTCCTGCACGCGCTGCGCGCGGCGACCGTGTCCCCCGAGGGCCGGGACCCCGGTGCCGGCGCGGACGCCGACCGCGCCCCGGAGCGCGCCCCCGACGCCGCGCCGGGCTGTGCCACCCTCACCGACCTCACCCGGGTGACCGGCTTGTCCCGCCCCACCGTCGAGGGCGTGGTCGAGGGGCTGATCGCGGACGGCCTGGTGGTGGAGATGCCCGCCGAGGAGGGCGGCGTCCGCCGTCAGGGGCGCCCCGCCCGGCGCTTCCGGTTCCGGGCCGAGGCCGGCCATCTGCTGGGCGTCGAGATCGGCGCCCACCGTGTCGCCGCCCTGCTCTCCGACCTCGACGGCCGACCGCTCGGCTCCACGGTGCGGGAGGTGTCCGAGAAGGCGTCGGCCGACGAGCGCCTGGAGCGGGTCCGCGGCGCCGTCGCCGACCTGCTGCGCCGGGCCGGGGTCTCCCGCCACTCGCTGCGGGCGGTGGGGGTCGGCAGCCCCGGCGTCGTCGAGGCCGACGGCACCGTCCACCTGGGCACCGCCCTCCCCGGCTGGACCGGGCTGCGCCTCGGGGAGCGCCTGCGCCGCTCCTTCCGCTGCCCGGTGCTCGTCGAGAACGACGCCAACGCCGCCGCCGTGGCCGAGCACTGGAAGGGCGCCGCCGTCGGCTCCGACGACGTGGTCTTCGTCCTGGCGGGTCTGAGCCCCGGCGCCGGGTCGCTGATCGGCGGGCGGCTGCACCGCGGCTTCGGCGGCGCGGCGGGCGAGATCGGCGCCCTGCACCTGCTGGGCCGCGAAGCCACCCCGGAAGAGGTCCTCTCCACGACCGGCGAACCGCTCAACCCTCTCGACGAGGGCCAGGTCGCCCGCGTCTTCGCCCTCGCCCGCTCCGGGGACACCCGCGCCCGCGCGGCCGTCGACCGCTTCATCCGCCGCCTCGTCCATGACGTGGGCGCGCTCGTCCTCGCCCTCGACCCCGAGGTCGTGGTGGTCGGCGGCTGGGCCACCGGCCTGGACGGCGTCCTCGACCCCCTTCGGGACGAGCTCGCCCGCTGGTGCCTGCGCCCGCCCCAGGTCGCCCAGTCCCTCCTCGGCGAGGCGGCCGTGGTGACCGGCGCGCTCCGGCTGGCCCTCGACCATGTGGAAGAGGAGCTGTTCGCCGTCGAGTCCACGGTCACGGCCCGCCGCGCGAGCCGCTGATCCGGCCGCGGCAGGCCGCCCAGATGTTCCGGCTGTTCTAGGGTCGTCCCTCATGGGAACGGACATCAGCGGCGTGATCGAAATCCGTGCGGCGGACGGCCGCTGGGAAACCGAGGTCAACCTGCTGGACTTCCGGCTCGGCCGGGACCGCTCCGCGTGGGAGTGTCTCTTCGGCTTCGGAAACAGCGACGACATCCAGCGTCCGCTCTTCGACAGCCGGGGGCTTCCGCCCGACGCCTCGGACTGGGTACGGGAAACGGGCACCGAGGACTTCTACGGTCACAGCCACACCTGCGCCACCTGGGCCGAAGTCGCCGCCATCGACTGGGACGCCCCCCTCGCCGACGGCCCCGCCCGGTACTGGGCGGCCCGGTGGCGACCTGGCCCGACCGGCGAACTCGTCAGGCACGACGTCGTACCGGCCACGGTCGACCTGGCCGATGCAGCGTCCGACATTTTCGGCGGCCACATGCTCCTCGCGCCGTCGCAGTGGCCACCGGGCGGCGAAGTGCCCCTGGACGGCGCGGTGTACCGCCCCGTGATCCTCACCGCACGGATGCTCGTCCCTCCGGACGAGGCGCCCTGGGCGCAGGTCTGGCAGACGATGCGAGAGCTGGCCGCCGATATCGGCGCCGACAACGTACGCCTGGTCGTCTGGTTCGGCTGACGCCGTCCCCGGCCCCCCTGCGCCACCGGATGCCGGCCCCGCGGCGGAGTGGCGCGGGGCTGCGTACGGTGGTGGCGGTGTTGCATTCCCGAGGAGGAGCGATGGGCGGGACCTGGGCAGGGGTGCGGGAGCGTGTGCTCGCGCTGCGGAAGGCGCCGCGGTGGTGGGCGGTGTTCGGCGCCGACTACCCCGACCACGGCCACAACTTCGAGCTGCTGCCCGTCCTCACCGAGGAGCAGCTGGAGGCGGTGGAGAGGCGGTTCGGCGCCGAACTGCCCCAGGAGTACCGCACGTTCCTCCTGGAGGTGGGAGCGGGTGGCGCGGGCCCCGAGTACGGCCTGTTCCCGATCAAACCCCCCGGCCCCGACACCCCGCCCGCCTCCGGCCACTGCGCCCTGCCCTTCCGCCCCGGGCTCACGGCCGAGCTCGAGGACCACGAGTGCGCGGAGCCCACGCGGGCCGACCATCCGGACGCCGACGACGACGCCTTCGCCGCCGTGTACGCCACCTGGGACGCCCGCCACGACGAGCTGCTCGACGCACTGACCGAGGGCACCCTCTGCATCGGCCACCAGGGCTGCGGGTACTACTCGCTCCTCGTGGTCACGGGCCCCCTCAGCGGCACCATGTGGGACGACGTACGGGCGGTCGGGGAGGGCGTGGTGCCGGTCGAGCTGATCCGCAGAACGGGGCATGTGTCGTTCGCGGAGTGGTATCTGAACTGGCTCGACCACGCCGAGCGCCGCGCCTGGGACGAGACGACCGAGCCGCCGCCACGGCTTCAGTTCACCTCCGGCCGGACCACGTCCGGCGGGTAGCGGACACCGCGCCCGTCCGTCTGTCACAGCCCACTGCGATGATGACGAGCAGTACCGGCAGAACGGGGAGCAGGGCATGGTGGAGCAGGCCGCGCGGCGGATCGTCGAGAAGCTCGTCGCGGCCGCGCCGGCGGGCTGGACGCGGGCGGTGCTGGGGTGCACGGCGCGCGCGGGCGGGGCCTCGTTGACCGGCGCCTACTTCGTCCCCGGCACGGCCTCGTGGCGCCACCCGGTGCCCAGCCTCTTTCCCGAACTGAGGGCACTGGCCGGGGCGTTGCGGGCGACCGGGGGCGGTGAATCGACCACATTGGAGATCGAGTGCCGCCCGTCCGGCGAGTACCGGCTGGTCGCGTCCGCGGACACGATCACCAGCCTGCGCGGGCGAGGCGGCGGTTTCCAGGTCGTGCTGGACCCCGACTACCGGCTGCCCGAGCCGGGGTTCGGGCAGGAGGCGGGCACGGCCGCGCCCGCGGGCGACCCGGAGCTGGCGGTGGCGCGGTTCCGCGCGTATCTGGAGCGGCGGGCCGCGATCCTGGGGCGGCCCGAGCAGCTGCCGCCGCCCGCCTCGGCCGCCGCGCTCGACGAGGCCGAGCGCCGCATCGGCCGGCCCCTGCCCGCCGACCTGCGGGCGCTGTACTCGATCGCCGACGGGGACGGCGTCGGCTTCGAGCACCGCTACCTGCTCGGCGGCATGGCCTGGATGGCGCTGAAGAGCCTGGTCACCGTCCATGCCGACCAGCGCGAATCGGCCTGGTACAGCTGGGAGCTGGCCTGGCACTCGGTCGTCTTCGACACCGACCCGGCCGACACCGTCCGGCGCTGCGACGGGCACCCGGCCTGGCTGCCCTTCGCCACCGGCGAGGACGGCAACTACCTGGCGGTGGACCTGGCCCCGGCCCGCGACGGCCGGCCCGGCCAGGTCATCCGGATGGGCCGCGACTACAACAGGGGCCCGGCCTACGTCGCCGACTCGCTCACCTCTCTGCTCGGCCGCCACCTGAAGGAGCTGGAAGAAGGGGCGTACGAGGAGGAGGACGGTTATGTCTTCCCGCTGGAGCCCGGCCGCAGGTTCGGCCCGGAGAGGATCATCGGCGAGATCCCCGACGTGATCCCGCCCGCCCTCCAGGCCATCCACATCAACGACGCCACCGGCCCGGTCGATCTCGCCCCGCTCCTGGCGGCCCCGAGCCTGCGGCTGCTGCACCTCAACAGCGGCGCCACCGCCGATCTGACGCCGCTGCGCGCGCTGCCCGTCGAGTCATTGCGCGTCACCCTGGACGGCGGCGACCTGACGCCGCTCGAAGGCCACCCGGATCTCAGCTCTCTGAGCCTGGGGACCACCGCCCCGATCGACATCGCCCCGCTGCGCACCGTCCCGAACCTGCGCGGCCTGGACCTCTCCCGGGCCGAGGTCCGCGATCCGACCGTCCTGGCCGACCTGCCCGACCTGCGCTATCTGGCCCTCACCGCGCGGCAGTGGACCGCCCTGCTGGACGAGGGCAAGGCGCCGCCCACCCTCGCCGCCGCCCGCCTGGCCGACGACGAGGCCACGCTGGACGAGGCCCTCGCCTGGTCGGACCGGATCGGCCTGGACACCGGGGGCGCGCTGCGCTTCACCGGCACGCTCGGAACCGAGGGCGGGTGAGCCCGGGCGCTGGGCCCCGTCTCTCCGATCTCTGTGACGGTGACGCCCCCAGCGACCGCTGGGGGCGGGTGCCAGGCGTCGCGGGCCCGCTGAGATCGGGGAGACAGGGCCTGGGCGCGGGTGGTGGCGGGCGGCTCCGTCCGGGGTCAGCCCGCCAGGAGTTCCACACCCGCGCCGTCGCCGAAGGTGAGGCGGCAGGTGTCGGCGCGGTAGGTGGCCACCGCCACGGCGATCGTGTGGCCGGCCGCGGTGTAGCGGGTGGTGACCACGAGGACGGGGGCGCCGGGCAGCCGGTCCAGGGCCTTGGCCTGGTCGGCCCGGGCGGAGCCCAGCTCGACCGACTGCTCGCGGCCCCCGAGTTCCACGTGGCGCAGCTCGCGGAGGATCGCGCGGGCGCGGGCGGCGCCGGGCGGGGTGTCGAGGGCGCTGAGGCCGGGGACGGACGCGGGCGGGACGTAGAGAAGCTCGGCGGCGATCGGCTGGCCGTGGCCGACGCGGCTGCGGCGCACGATGTGCACCAGGGCGCCGGGCTGGATCTCCAGCAGCCGGGCGATCTCGGCGGGCGGGGCGGTCTCGGTGCTGTCGACGGGCTGCCAGGCCGCGTCGTCCGCGTCCTCCCAGCTGTGGGCGCGCTCGCCGACCGCGACGCCCATGCGGGGCGGGGCCACGGTGGTGCCGACGCCGCGGCGGCGCTGCAACCTGCCCTCCAGCTCGAGCTGTTCGAGGGCCTGCCGGAGGGTGGCGCGGGCCACGCCGAAGCGGGCCGCGAGCTCACGCTCGTTGGGCAGGATCTCACCGACCGCGAACTCCGAGTCGAGCGCGTCGGTGAGCACGGTTTTCAGATGCCAGTACTTGGGCTCCGGCACCGTGTCGAGCTGCGTGGTCCCCACCCTGTCCTCCGCAACAGTCTGTGCGCCGCGACATGCGCGCTTCGATATGCGTGTTTCTTTATTAAAGGTTGTTGCAGTATCTATGGCGACGATAGGACGGCGCCCCGGGTTGGTCAAGACCAATCGACGCGCCGCCTAGGATGCCGCCATGAGCTCACAGTCCTATCTCTCCGAACTCTTCTCGCTGGACGGCCGGGTCGCCGTGGTGACCGGGGGCAGCTCGGGCATCGGCCGTGCCATCACCGGGGCCCTGGCGCGCGCGGGCGCGAGCGTCGTGGTGGTGGCGCGCAGGGAGGCGGAGCTGGCCGCCACGGTCGAGGAGCTGACGGGGCAGGGCTGCCGGGCGGCCTGGGTGAGCGCCGACCTGGGCACCCGTGACGCCGTCCGGGCGGCGGCCGAGGAGGCGGCCGCGGTGTTCGGGGAGCCCGACATCCTGGTCAACAGCGCCGGGGTCAATCTGCGGCCCCCGATGGGCGAGTTGGGCGAGGAAGTGTGGGACACCACGATGGCGGTGAACCTGGAGGCGCCCTATCTGCTGGGGCAGCGGTTCGGCCCGGGGATGGCCGAGCGGGGCTTCGGGCGGATCATCCACATCACCTCCCAGCAGGCGCACCGGGCGTTTGTGCAGAGCGGCGCGTACGGGGTCTCCAAGGGGGCGCTGGAGTCGCTGGCCCGGTCACAGGCCGAGGCGTGGTCGCCGTACGGCGTCACCTGCAACACCCTGGTCCCGGGCTTCGTGATGACGCCGCTCAACGTGCGGCTGTCGTCCGACCCCGAGAAGGTGTCGGCGCTGGCCGCGCGCACGATGGTCGGGCGCAACGGCCTGGCCGAGGACTTCGAGGGCGCCGCGGTGTTCCTGGCGAGCCGCGCCTCCGCCTATGTCACCGGGCAGGCGATCTTCGTCGACGGCGGGCTCTCCGTTCACTGACCCCCGGCGCCGGGCAACCGCCGCGTCAGGTGTGTCAGCTTGTCGGGGTTGCGCACGATGTAGACGGCCTGGACACGGCCCTCGGCGACATCGAGGGAGAGGGCCGTGTCGGGGCGGCCGGCCGAGAAGAGCACCACCGCGGGCCCGCCGTTGAGCTCGGTGAAGACGAACTCCGGGTCCGGGACGGCGTCCTGGCTGATCCCCACCACGAAGCGGGCGATCTTGCCCGCCGTCTCCAGGACGCGCAGCGCCGCCTTGGCCTTCCCGCCGCCGTCGTTGATCAGGCGGGCGTCGGGTGCCAGCAGGGCGAGCAGGCCGTCGAGGTCCCCGCTGCGGGCTGCGGCCAGAAAACGCTCCGTCAGGTCGCGGCGCTGCCCCGGGTCCACCTCGAACCGCGGCTTGCGCTCGTCCACATGGCGCCGCGCCCGCCCGGCCATCTGCCGCACCGCCGCCTCCGTGCGGTCCAGGGCGGCGGCGATCTCCCCGTACGGGAAGCCGAATGCCTCGCGCAGCACGAACACCGCGCGCTCCAGCGGCGAGAGCGACTCCAGGACCACGAGCACGGCCAGCGAGACGGACTCGGCGAGCACCGCCAGCTCGGCGGTGTCCGGGGCGGTGTGGCCGAAGTCGGTGGCGATGGGCTCGGGCAGCCATGGGCCGACGTACGCCTCGTGGCGGGCCTGGGCCTGCCGCAGCCGGTCGATGGCGAGGCGGGTGGTGATCCGTACGAGATAGCCGCGGGGGTCGCGCACCGGCTCGCGGTCGGCGCCGGACCAGCGCAGCCACGCCTCCTGGACGACGTCCTCCGCGTCCGCCGCCCGGCCCAGCATCCGGTAGGCGACGCCGGTCAGCGTGGGGCGGTGCTCTTCGAAGACGTCCGTCGCGGTATCTGCGGTGGTCACGCGGCTCATCATCCCATCCGGCCGAGGCCGGTCGTCCGGCGGCCCGGCGGGCACCGCACCGCACCGATCCGCCCTGCCGGCGCCATCCGCGCCCGGCCCTGGCGGCGTTCAGCCGGGGCCGTGGTCGCAGGGGCCCGGCTGGTCCGCCTCCCCGGCCGCCGCCGTGTCCGCGTGATCGACGACCCCGCGCCCGTCGCCTCCGTGATCCTGGACGGCAGCCGCTGACCGGCCGCTCGCCGTGCCCAGCACGCCCGAGCCCAGGGCCACCCCCAGCCCGACCAGAAGGCTGCCGCCCGCCTGTGCCGGGCCGTATCCGCCGGTGCCGACGAGCGGTGCGGTCGCGGCGGCGGAGACGGGGATGAGCCCCGAGAAGAGGGTGGCCCGCTCGGCGCCGATCCGCTGGACGCCGACGTACCAGCACACGAAGCCGACGACGGTGACCACCACCCCCTGCCACAGCAGCGCCGCCGCCTCCCCGCCGTCCGGTGTCCGCAGCCATCCCCCGCCGTCGAGCACCAGGCCGAGCAGCGCTGACTCCACAGCGGCCAGGCCGCAGGCCGCGGCGGACAGCAGCCGCGGTCCGAGCGGCCGCAGCACGGGGACGGCCAGGACGGCGAAGCCCACCTCGCCCACGAGCGCCCCCAGCGACCACAGCAGCCCCGCCGTGTCCGTACGCCCCCACCCCTGCACGACGAAGGCGCCCGCGGCGACCGACAGCGCCCCCGCGACCACCGCCGGGGCCGGGCGCCGCCCGTCGAGCGCGGGCGCGATCACGGCGACGGCCACGGGCGCGCAGCCGACGAACACCCCGGGCACCGCGGGTTCCGCGCTGCCCTCCGCCGCCAGCACGGCCAGGTTGAACCCCACCATCCCGACGGCCGCCAGCGCGGCCAGCCGCCCCCACTGCCGCCCGCTCAGCGCCCGCAGCGGAGCCCGCACCGGCCCGCCGCGCGCGGCGAGCGGCAGGAGCAGGACGCAGGCGAGGCCGTAGCGCAGCGCCTGGCCGCCCGCGAGCGGGTAGTCGCCCAGCACGCTGTTGGCGGTGAACGAGGCACCGACCAGGCAGCACGCCACGGCCGCGAGCAGCGCCCCCAGCCGCCCATGGCGCGACCGCGCGGTGGCAGCAGTGGCAGCGGTGGGCTCGGCCGGTCCCGCGCCCTCCGGAAGATCACTTCGTTTCATGGCGCCGACGCTAGGCAGCCGACCGGTACCCCTTAAGGTCCAATTCGATGGCTGATTCCCGGACCACTTCCCGGACCCCCTCCCGGACCACCTCGCGGGCCTCTTCCTGGACCGCCGCGTGGGAGCTGCTGCTCCCCACCGCGGCCGCGCCGCCCCGTAAGCGCGGGCGGACACTTCAGTCCGCGCTGCGCGAGGCGGTGCGCTCCGGCCGGATCGCCGCCGGGACCCGGCTGCCGTCCAGCCGGGAGCTGGCCGCCGACCTGGGGGTCTCACGCGGCCTGGTGACCGACGCGTACGAGCAGCTGACGGCCGAGGGATACCTCAACAGCAGCCGGGGCTCGGGCACATGGGTGAGCGGGGCGGCGCGGGCCACGGCGGCGCGGGAGCACCGGCGCCCCGCGGCCGCCGACGCCCCCGGGACCGGCTTCCTGCCCGGCACCCCCGATCTGTCGCTGTTTCCGCGCGCCGCGTGGTCGGCGGCGCACCGCCGGGTTCTGGCGCGCCTTCCGCACAGCGGGCTCGGGTATCCGGATCCGCGCGGGCTGCCGGAGTTGCGGGCGGCCGTGGCGGGGCTGCTCACCCGCCGCCGCGGGGTGGTGGCGGACCCGGAGTCCGTGGTGATCTGCTCGGGTGTGGCGCAGGCCATGACGTTGCTGGGCTTCACACTGGCCGGTCTTGGCCACCGGGCCGTGGCGGTGGAGGATCCGGGCAGCCCCGAGAACACCGCGCTGCTCTCGGCGGCGGGCCTGACGACCGTGCCCGTGCCGCTGGACGCCGAGGGGGCCTCCCCCGCCGCGCTGGCCGCCTCGGGCGCGCGGGCCGCCCAGCTGACTCCGTGCCATCAGTTCCCTTCGGGCATCGCGTATTCGGCGCGGCGCCGCCTCGAACTGCTGGAGTGGGCGCGGACCGCCGACGGGCTGTTGCTGGAGGACGACTACGACGGCGACTTCCGCTACGACCGGGCGCCGGTCGGCGCGCTCCAGGGCCTGGACCCGGCGCGGGTCGCCTACGCCGGGTCGGTCAGCAAGTCGCTCGCCCCGGGGCTGCGGCTGGGCTGGCTGGTGGTCCCCGAACACCTCGTGGACCTGGTCGTGGAGCGCAAGCGGACCATGGACCTGGGCAATCCGGCGCTGGACCAGGCGCTGCTGGCCGAGTTCATCGAACGCGGCGACTACGACCGGCAGTTGCGGCGCTGTCAGCGCGCCTACCGGGAGCGGCGCGACGCGCTGGTCGCGGCGCTGGCGGAACACTTCCCGGGCACGGAGGTGACCGGGATCGCCGCCGGGCTGCACATCATCGCGCGGCTGCCGCGGCGGTACGGGCCCGAGGCGCGCTTCCTGGAGCGCGCGGCGGAGGCGGGGGTGGCGCTGCGCCCGCTCGCCGACTTCGCCCGGCGGCCCGCCGACACCCCCGCCCACTCGCCCGACGAAAACGCCGAGGACGACGAAAACGCCGAGGACGCCGAGAACGCCGAGGACGCCGAGGACGCCGGCGAGGTGCGTCTGGTGATGGGCTACGCCCACCTCTCCCCCGCCCGGATCGCCCGGGCCGTGGCGCTGATCGCCGAGGCCCGGGCCCCGGGCCTTCCCGGCACCCCGCGGTGAGTTGTTCACTGTCCGTTCGAACGCGAGGCATCTGGCACCGATAGCAACAGGACCGCACAGCGGTTCCATGAGCAACGGGAGGTTCGGCATGGCGCGGGAATCCGACAGAGGAATTGGACGGCGGCAGGTACTGCGGGGCTCGGCGGCGGCGTCCGCCGGGCTGGCGCTGCCGGCGCTGGCGTCGTCAGTGGCGTCCGCCGCGCCCGCGCAGGCGCTGTCCGGACGGCCGAGCGCCCAGTGGGGCGTCCAGGTGGGCGATGTGACCACGTCCTCGGGCCTGGTGTGGGTGCGCTCGGACCGTCCGGCCCGGATGGTCGTCGAGACATCCGCGACCGAGTCGTTCGCGAAGGCGCGGCGCTGGCGGGGCCCGGTGCTCGGGGCCGGCAGCGACTTCACCGGCACCACCCCGCTGCACGGGCTGCCCGCGGGCACCCAGGTGCACTACCGGGTGCTGCTCGCCGACCCGGACGACCCGCGCCGCACCGGCGAGCCGGTGTACGGGACGTTCCGCACCGCGCCGGCCCGCCGCCAGGGCCTGCGGTTCGTGTGGTCGGGCGACCTGGCGGGGCAGGGCTGGGGCATCAACCCGGAGCTCGGCGGCTACCGGATCTTCGAGGAGATGCGGCGGCTGGACCCGGACTTCTTCCTGTGCAGCGGTGACAACATCTACGCCGACGGCCCGATGACGCAGAGCGTGACGCTGCCCGACGGCCGCACCTGGCGGAACCTGGTCACCGAGGAGAAGTCCAAGGTCGCCGAGACGCTCGACGAGTACCGGGGCAACTTCCGCTACAACCTCCTCGACGCCAATCTGCGCCGCTTCAACGCCCAGGTGCCCACCATCATCCAGTGGGACGACCACGAGGTGCTCAACAACTGGTACCCGGGCGAGATCCTCACCGACGACCGCTACACCGAGAAGAACGTGAACGTGCTGGCGGCGCGGTCGCGGCAGGCGTTCAGCGAGTACTTCCCCATCTCCACGATGCGGTCGGACGCCCAGAACCGGGTGTACCGGGTGCTCCGGCACGGCCCGCTGCTCGACGTCTTCGTGCTGGACTGCCGTACGTACCGGAACGCCAACTCCCCGGACCGGCAGCCCGACGACGCCCAGGGCATCCTCGGCGCCGAGCAGCTGGCGTGGCTCAAGCGGGAGCTGTCGGCGTCGCGCGCGGTGTGGAAGGTGATCGCCTGCGACATGCCGCTGGGCCTCGTGGTCCCGGACGGGGCGACGGACTTCGAGGCGGTCGCGCAGGGCGACCCGGGCGCGCCGCTCGGCCGTGAACTCCAGATCGCGGAGCTGCTGCGGCACATCAAGCACCGGAAGATCACCGGCACGGTGTGGCTGACGGCGGACGTCCACTACACCAGCGCCCAGCACTACGACCCGTCGCGGGCGGCCTTCAAGGACTTCGCCCCGTTCTGGGAGTTCGTCTCCGGGCCACTGAACGCGGGCTCCTTCCCGGCGGTGAAGCTGGACGGAACCTTCGGGCCGGAGCAGCCCTTCGTCAAGGCGCCGACCAGGGCGAACGTCTCGCCGGCCGAGGGCTTCCAGTTCTACGGCGAGGTGGACATCGACGGGCACAGCGGCGAGCTGACGGTGCGGCTGCGCGAGGTGGGCGGCACGGTGCTCTACACCAAGGTGCTCCAGCCCGGGCGCGTCGGTCAGTGACGTGCGGGGCCGGGCTCGTACCGTACGGGCATGTCCACGACCGGCCCCGCATCCCGTCTGACCTACCCGGAGACGGGCGCCACGCGGCAGTGGCCGCTGCCCGACGGCTACAGCCATCTCCGGGTGTCCGTCCCGGTGGGCCGCGGCCCCGACGCGTTCGGGGCCGCGGGCCGGGCCGTGATGGACTGGCGCATGCACCGGGCGGTGGGCGTGTCGGTGCGCTGCTGGGAGCCGACCGCGGTGGCGGGTCTGCCGGTGGTGATCGGTCTTGGGGTGGGGCGGCTGCGGCTGCGCGCGCCGTGCCAGGTGGTGTGGACGCTGGCGGAGGAGACGCGGATCGGCTTCGCGTACGGGACGCTGCCCGGGCACCCGGAGCGTGGCGAGGAGTCGTTCGTGGTCAGCCTGGAGCGGGACGGGACCGTGCTGCTCACGGTGACCGCGTTCAGCCGTCCGGCGGTCTGGTACGCGCGGGCCGCCGGGCCGCTGGTGCCGCTGTTCCAGCGGGCGTACGCGCGGCGCTGCGGGGCCGTGCTGCGGCGGCTGGCCACCGCGTGAGAACCTGAACCCCACCGCATGGCAGCCTGATTGGCGCGGCATGAGACCCTGAGAGGCGGCGGCGAGCCCCGACAGGCTCCGCCTTTCAACCGCTCCATTCCAGACAAAAACGGTTTCGCGTCGCAAATACCCTCTTAACCCATCGGTCACAATGCGTTCGTGATCGCGCAACACCCCTCCGCAAGGGTGTACGCATGACCGACGCGACCCCTCACGACCACACCCGGCGCCCCCACGGCTGGCGGCGCGATCTGGTAGAGCTGGCCGCCCGGTGGTCACGGCGCCACGGCAACGGCCCTGTCACGGACGGCACTGACGGTACGGGCAGCACGGACGGCACGAACGGCGCTCACCACACAAACGGCGGAACCGGCGCGCGGAGCGCCGAGACCACCCTGTGGCGGATGCGGACGACCGTGCGGGACGAGCCGGGCACCCTGGCCGCGCTGTGCATGGCGCTCGCCCACCACGAGGTCGACATCCTGTCGCTCCAGACCCACCCGCTGGCCGACGGCACCGTCGACGAGTTCCTGCTGCGCGCCCCCGCCGGTCTGCCGCCCTCCGAGCTCACCGGCGCCGTCACCACCGGGGGCGGCCGCGACACCTGGCTCGAGCGGGCCGACGCCCACGACCTGGTGGACGCGCCGACCCGGATCCTGTCCCTGGCCACCCGCACCGCCCTGGACGCCGCCGAACTCCCCCTCGCGCTGCGCGGGCTGCTCGGCCGCTGCACCATCCGGTCGGTGCCCGCCAAGTCCCTCGGCAGGCATCCCGTGGCCGGGGCGGACGGCGCCCCGCCGGTTGAGGGCGTGCTGGAGGAGACCGTGATGCGGCTGCGGGACCCGTCCGGCGGCGCGATCACCGTCGAGCGCCCCTACCTCCCCTTCACCCCGACCGAGTTCGCGCGCGCCCGCGCCCTGGTCGAGCTGGACACCCGGCTGGGCCCGCGGGTGCCCCGCCGCCACGATGTGCTGACGCTGCCCGAGGGCAACGAGATCACCGTGCGCCGCGCCGACACCCGCGACCTGGACGCCGCGCGCGCCATGCACCAGCGGTGCTCGGCCGCGACGCTCACCCGGCGCTACCACGGCCCGGCCGACGACGCCGACCGCTATCTGACCCACCTGCTGAGCCCGCGCTTCGGCCGCACCCTTGCCGCGTACACCGCCTCCGGACGGCTGGTCGCCCTCGGCCATCTGCTGTGGGACGGGGACGAGACCGAGATCGCGCTGCTCGTCGAGGACGAGTGGCAGCGGCGGGGCATCGGCGGCGAGGTGCTGCGGCGGCTGGTCGCGATGGCCGCGGAGGCGGGGGGCGAAAGCGTCTACGCCGTCACCCAGTCGGCCAACACCGGCATGGTCGCGGCGATGCGCGCGCTGGAGCTGCCGCTGGACTACCAGATCGAGGAGGGCACGCTCGTCATCACCGCCCGGCTCTCACCCGCGGTGATCACCTCGGGCGCGTAGCGGGCCGCGCCGGGCGGGGGCGCGGGCTGGTCCGGCACGAGATGATCTCGGTCAGGTACGTCACGTCCAATGCCCGTGACGCGACACCTCCCGCCGTACGAGGATGGCCGCATGTCCGACACCAATGACGCATCCCTGCCCCGCCAGGTGGCCGACGCCTACGTCGACGCCCTCATCGAACTCGATCCGATCACCGGCACCTACCTGGGGGTGCCCGAGAGCGCCCGGCGCCTGCCGGACTACTCCCCCGCGGGGCGGGAGGCGCTCGCGAGCCTCGCCCGCACCACCCTGGACCGGCTCGCCGAGGCCGAGACGCGGCCCGGTGCGGACAGCGACAGCGAGCGGCGCTGCGCCCGGCTGCTGCGGGAGCGGCTGACCGCCGAACTCGCCGTGCACGAGGCTCACGAGCAGCTGCGGGCCGTCAGCAACCTCCACTCCCCGCTCCACGAGGTGCGCGGCGTCTTCACCGTGATGCCGACCGAGACCGAGGACGACTGGGCGGCGGTCGCCGCGCGGCTGCGCGCCGTACCCGCCGCCCTGGAGGGATACCGCGCCTCGCTCGCCGAGGGGCTGCGCCGGGAGCTGCCCGCGGGCCCCCGGCAGGTGACCACGGTCGTCGGCCAGCTCGGCGAATGGATCGGCGCCGAAGGCGGCTGGTTCGCCGACTTCGCGTCCGGCGGCCCCGACGCGCTGCGCACCGAGCTGGACGGGGCGGCGGTCGAGGCCACCGCCGCCCTCGCCGCGCTCCGCGACTGGCTGCGCGATGTGTACGGACCGGCGGTCCAGGGCGCGCCCGATGTCGTCGGGCGCGAGCGCTACCGCACCTGGGCGCGCATGTGGAACGGCACGGACCTCGACCTGGACGAGGCGTACGCCTACGGCTGGTCCGAATACCACCGGCTGCACGCCGAGATGCGCACCGAGGCGGAGAAGATCCTCCCCGGCGCCACCCCCTGGGAGGCGCTGCGCCACCTCGACGAGCACGGCGAGGCCATCGAGGGCGTCGAGGAGACCCGCGTCTGGCTCCAGGGGCTCATGGACCAGGCCATCGAGGCGCTGGACGGCACCCACTTCGACCTGGCCGAGCGGGTCAAGCGGGTCGAGTCGATGATCGCGCCGCCGGGCAGCGCGGCGGCGCCGTACTACACCCAGCCGTCGGTGGACTTCTCCCGCCCCGGCCGGACCTGGCTGCCCACCATGGGCGAGACCCGCTTCCCCGTCTACGACCTGGTCTCCACCTGGTACCACGAGGGTGTGCCCGGCCACCATCTCCAGCTCGCGCAGTGGGCGCACGTGGCCGACCGGCTCTCCCGCTACCAGGCCACGGTCGGCATGGTCAGCGCCAACGCGGAGGGCTGGGCGCTGTACGCGGAGCGGCTGATGGACGAGCTGGGCTTCCTCACCGACTCCGAGCGGCGCCTGGGCTATCTCGACGCGCAGATGATGCGCGCGGTGCGCGTGATCATCGACATCGGTATGCACCTGGAGCTGGAGATCCCCGCCGACTCCCCGTTCCACCCCGGGGAGCGCTGGACGCCGGAGCTGGCGCAGGAGTTCTTCGGCAGGCACAGCGGCCGGCCCGCGGACTTCGTCGAGAGCGAGCTGGTGCGCTACCTGGGCATGCCGGGCCAGGCCATCGGCTACAAGCTGGGCGAGCGGGCCTGGCTGGCCGGGCGCGAGGCGGCCCGCAAGGCCCACGGCGATGCCTTCGACGCCAAGTCCTGGCACATGGCGGCCCTTTCGCAGGGCTCGCTGGGCCTGGACGACCTGGTGGCCGAGCTCTCGGCGATCTGACGGGCGGGCCGGGACCGGCCGCGGCGGGGGCGGCGCGGCGCGCCCCGTTGGGGCCGCGCCGCCGCCCCTGGGGACGTGTCAGGGGCGGCGGCCCGCCCCCGCCGTGGCCCCGGCCGTACGGTGGCGCACCGCCGATCCGTCCCGGCCCTTCACCACCTCAAGACGCACCGGTATGCGCTGCCGCAGATCGGCGACATGGCTGACGATGCCGACCGTACGGTCCCGCTCGCGCAGCGAGTCCAGCACGTCCAGGACCTCGTCGAGGGTCTGCTCGTCCAGGCTGCCGAAACCCTCGTCGATGAACAGGGTGTCCAGCCGGGTGCCGCCCGCCTCGTCCGTCACCACGTCGGCGAGGCCGAGGGCGAGCGAGAGCGACACGAAGAAGGTCTCGCCGCCGGAGAGGGTGGCGGTGTCGCGCTCGCTGCCCGTCCAGGCGTCGATGACATGCAGGCCCAGGCCCGACCTGCCGCGGCCGCCCGTCCGGGCGTCGGAGTGCACCAGCGTGTAGCGCCCGGCGGACATGTGCCGCAGCCGCGCGCTGGCCGCGGCCGCGACCTGTTCGAGGCGCGCGGCCAGGACGTACGCCTCCAGGCGCATCTTCCGCTCGTTCTCGGCGGAGGTGCCTGCGGCGAGCGTGGCCAGCCGGGCCAGGCGGTCGTGCTCGTCGCGCAGCGGGGCGAGCCGCCGCGCGTCGGCGACGGCCTGGGCGGAGAGTTTGTCCAGCTCCTGGCAGCGGGTACGGGCCGCCGCGTCCCGCGCCGACGCCTCGCGCAGCGCCCGGGTGGCCGCCTCGGCCGCCGCGTCGGCGGCGGTGGGGTCGGCGGGCGGCTCCTGCGCGGCCGCGGCCAGTTGCGGGTCGGCCAGCTCCGCCGTGACGGCCGCGGACTCCGTCTGCCACTGGTCCAGGCGGTGCCGCAGCCCACGCTGGTTCGCCGCGGGCAGGACGGCGCAGGCCGCGGCGTGCGGCGTCTCGAAGCCCGCGCGGCGCGCGGCGTCCGCGAGCCGTGCCTCCGCCTCCGCCAGCCGCCGCGTGGCGGCCTCCGCCTCGCGGGCCGCCTCGGCGGCCCCGGCCAGCAGCCCCGCGTGGCGCTCCAGCCGGGCGGCGCGCTCAGCGACGGTGGCGGCTCCGCCGCGGGCCCGCTCCAGGTCCGCCAGCAGCGCGGCCCGCTCCCGCACCAGGGCCTCGCGGTGCGAGGTACGCCCCGCGGCGCGGCGCTCGGCCTCCTGCTTCTGGGCCAGGCGCCGCTCGTGCTCCTCCTCGGCGTGGGCCAGGGCCTCGCGCGCGGCGTGGCCGTCGGCCCCGGCCCCGCGCGCCTCGGCCAGTGCGGTCTCCACGTCGGCCACGGCCCGGTCCAGCTCGTCCGCCGTGCCGCCGCCCGCGGCGGCCTCCGCGCCCGCCAGCGCCTCCCGTAGCGACTGCCGCCCCCGCTCGTCCTCTTCCCGCCCGGCCTCGGCCCGCCGGTAGGCCGCCAGCGCGGCCTCCTCCGCCGTACGGTCCACATGGCCCGCGCCCGGGCGGGCGGGGCGGGGGTGTTCGGTCGCCCCGCACACCGCGCAGGGCTCGCCGCCGCGCAGCCCCGCCGCGAGCTCGGCGGCGATGCCGCGCAGCCGCCGGTCCTTCAGGTCCAGCCATGTCTCGTGCGCCGCGGCGGCCTCCTCACGGGAGCGCAGCAGGCGCTGGTCCGCCTCGGTCGCCTGCCCGGCGAGCAGGTCCCGCCGCCGGGCGGCGTCGAGCCGCTGCCGGGCCGGGGCGAGCTGCCCCGCGAGCTGCTCGGCCCGGGTGACCGCGTCCTGCGCGGCCTCGACGCGCCGCGTATGCGCCTGGCGCGCCGTCTCCCACCCGGCGAGCCACTGCCCGGCCTCCTCGATCGCCTCCTCGTCGGCACGCGCCTGCCGGTCGAGCCGCGCGACCTCGTCGGCCACCTCCCCCGCCCGCCGCTCGGCCCGCCACGCCGCGCCCAGCGACCCCAACTCCTCCCGCAGCCGCCGCTCCTCACCGGCCAGCCACCCGGCGTCGCCGCCCGCGAGGTCCGGTGCGCCCGGCGTCCCACCACGCTCCCCGGAACCCTGCTCCGGCACCGCGAGCGCTCCGCACGCAGAGGCCGCGCCCTGCCGCCCGGAGTCACCGCCCGCCACGCCCGGCGCGTCGGCGAGCCCTCCGGACTCCGTCGGCACGCCCTCCGCCGTCTGAAGCCCGTGGGCCCGCGGCGGCACACCCGGCGTTCGCTCCTCGTCGGCCGACGGCGCGACGTCCGCGCCCGCATGCCCCGACGTGCCGGCGCAGGCCCGGGCCGTCTGGCCGGACCCCGCGTCGGCCTGCCCGTGGGCGGGCCGCGCCACACCTTGCGGCCCGCCGCGCCCCCGCCCGGAGTCAGCTCCTGCCCGCCCATCGGCGGGCCGCCCGGCGCGGTCAGCCGCCTGGCCCGGCTCGTGGGCGCCCCATCGGGCCCCCGGCTCCGACACCCCCCGCGCGCCCGGCGCGGGGTCCGCGCCCACATGCCCCTCGGCGGGCCACTCATCGCCCGCCCCGGAGCGGCCGTGGAACTTCCCCCGCGCATGCGGCCCTCGCCGGTCGGCGGCCGGCCACGCACCGACGCCGTCCGCACGCGGCGGCTCCGTCACCACCCGCTGCCCGGACTCGTCGCCCGCCGGACCCGGCGCCCCGGCGGGGCGGCCCGGTCCGGGGCCGGGGACCGCTGATTCGTCCGCGGCGCCCGCCGTCGGACGCTCGGCCCCCGCCCCCGTGCGCGGCCCCGGGAGCCCGATCCCGCCGGGCGCGGGGGTGTCCACCGAGCCCATCCGCTGAAGCTCCAGGCCGGGCTCCGCCGCGAGGCGGGTGCGGGCGGTGTGGTCGGCGGACGTGGCGGTGGTGTGGTCGCGTTCGGCGGCCGCGTGGAGGTCCAGGGCGGGGACGACGGCCTCGGCCGCGCGGGCCCGCTCCAGGCGCTCGCGGGTCAGGTCGTGCTCGGGGCGCTGCTGTTCGAGTGCGTCGGCGCGGTGCCGGGCGTCGGCGTGGCGGCGCTGGAGGCGGGCGCGTTCGCGTTCGGCGTCGGCCGCTCGCCGGACGGCCCGGTGGGCGGTCTCGGCGGCGTGGAGCGCGGCGAGCGCGATGTCCTGTCGCTCGCGGGCGGTCGTACGGGCGACGGCGGCCCACTCCAGGACGGCGCCGGCCAGCCCCGGCTCGCCGGGGGCGAGGTCGGGCAGCTGCTGCACATCGAGGGCGGGCCCCGCGGCCTGTGCCATGCGGTGGGCCAGGGCGAGCAGCCGTTCGTCGCCGCCGACGACCTGTTTCTCCGCGGCGCGCCGCAGCTCGGCGAGGCGCTCCTCGACGGCGGCGAAGCGGCCCGTGTCGAAGAGCTTGCCGAGCAGCTTGCCGCGGGCCAGTTCGTCGGCGCGCAGGAAGCGGGCGAAGTCGCCCTGGGGCAACAGCACCACCTGGCAGAACTGCTCCTTGCTCATGCCGAGCAGCTGGCTGATCTCCTCGCCGATCTCCTGGTGCGAGCGGCTGAGCGCCTTCCACTCCCCGGCCCCGGGGAGGTGTTCGCGCAGCCGACTCTGCGCCTTCTCGCGCGTGGTGCCGGTGCCGCGCTTCTTGGGGCGGGGCTGCTCGGGGCGGCGGGTGATCTCCAGGCGCCGTCCGCCGGCGGTGAGTTCGAGGACGACCTCGGTGGGAGTGTGCGGGTCGGCGTGGTCGCTGCGCAGCGACAGCCCACTGCCCTGCCGGGCGCCGGGCACCTGCCCGTACAGGCCGTAGCAGACCGCGTCCAGCACGGAGGTCTTGCCCGCGCCGGTCGGCCCGTGCAGCAGGAAGAGCCCGGCGGACGACAGCTCGTCGAAGTCGACCTCCTGGGTGGTCCCGAAGGGGCCGAAGGCGGTCATGGCGAGGCGGTGCAGCCTCATTCCGGCGCCTCCCCCGCGGTCCGTACGGTGTCCAGCGCGGCGCCGAGCACCGCGCGCTCGGCCTCGTCGGGGCCGCGTCCGCCGCGCACATGGGCCACGAAGTCCTCCGCGATCTGCCGGTCGGTGCGGCCGCGCAGCCGCTGTGCGTAGGAGGCGAGCGGGTCCTCGGGGGCCCGCTCGGGGTCGAACACCAGGCTCAGCAGATGGGGGAAGCGCCGCGCCAGGCGGGGCATCGGCTCGTGGGGGCGCGCGGGGTCGGTGAGGGTCGCCTCGACCCAGGCGTCCTCGTGCCGGGCCAGGTCGGGGTCGCTGAGCAGCTCCTCGATCCGGCCCCTGATCCGGGCCAGCGGCCTGGGCACCGGGCAGTCGACGCGCTCGGCGGCCACGGCGCCGCCGGGGCCGAGGTCGACGAGCCACATGGACTTGCGGTGCCGCGCCTCGGAGAAGGAGTACGCGAGCGGCGAGCCGGAGTAGCGGATCCGCTCGGTGATGGACTGACAGCCGTGGAGATGTCCGAGCGCCGCGTAGTCGACGCCGTCGAAGATCTCGGCGGGGACGGAGTCGACGCCGCCGACGGTGATGTCGCGCTCGCTGTCGCTGGGCGCGCCGCCGGTGACGAAGGCGTGGGCGAGGACGACCGAGCGGGTGCCGGGCGCCCGGGCGGCGAGGTCGGCGCGCACCCGGTCCATGGCGGCGCGCAGCACCGCGGTGTGCCCGGCCGCCTCGGCTCCCAGCGCCTCCCGCACCAGGGCGGGCTCGAGGTACGGCAGGCCGTAGAACGCGACGTCGCCGTGGTCGTCGGCCAGGACGACCGGGGTGGCGCACCCCGCGGGGTCGGTGCGCAGATGGATTCCGGCCCGCTCGATCAGCCCGGCGCCGACGCCGAGCCGCCGGGCCGAGTCATGGTTGCCGGAGATCATCACGGTCGGCACGCCGAGGTCGGCGAGGCGGTGCAGGGCGTCGTCGAAGAGCTCGACGGCGGCGAGCGGCGGCACCGCCCGGTCGTAGACGTCGCCCGCGACGAGCACGGCGTCGACCCGCTGCTCGCGCACGGTCTCGACCAGGTGGTCGATGAACCGCCGCTGCTCGGAGAGCAGGTTCACCCGGTGGAAGGACCGCCCCAGGTGCCAGTCCGATGTGTGCAGAAATCTCACAGCCCGGCCCCGCCCCGCATTCCTGGTACACCCTCCGCCGACCCACCGTGCCCGGCCCGCCCTACGTTATCCCCGCCGGGTGCCCCACTTGTCGCACACCTCGGTTTTCACCCGGGCGGTGCCGGCCTCACATCAGGTGAACCTCGACACTGAAACCCTTGGCGAGGACGCGGTTCATGCACGCGGCATGAGCGCCCAGGTACTGACGCGTCGGGGCCGCGTCGGACTCCAGCGTCAGCAGGACGTAGTCCTCCGCGCCCTCGGTGTCCGTGCCGCAGAAGCAGCAGCGGAGTCGCTCCAGCTTTCCGGAGCCGCCGCCTTCCGTCGTCATTCCCACCGCCCTTTGTCGATCTGGTTCTGAACATACCGCGCGGTGGCGTCCTTCATGGTCGTCGTCGGAGCTCCGCTGGGGTTGCCCATGTCACGTACCACGATGTCGTAGGTGCCGTTTCCGTTGTCCAGGACCTTCACGATCTGGCCGTCCTCCTGGAAGTACATGGTCCCGTTGCCCCATACGTGGTCGACGTCCACTCCCCGCTGGCCGCGCCGGAGCTGCCCGTGCACATCGCGCTGGTTCGTTCCCCCGTTGTCTCCGCCGCTGTCTCCCCCGTTGTTCCCTCCGCTGTCGTTCTTTCCATCGCCCTCCTTCTCGTAGTCGGGGCTCAGTCCCAGCGGGTCGGTCCAGGTGTGAGGGTTTCGGACGTAGGCGACCGGGTTGGGGGCGGGCTCCAGGCCGAGTGGATCCGGGGCGGTGTAGCGGGCGGTCTCGGGATCGTAGTAGCGGTGGAGGTTGTAGTGGAGGCCACTTTCGGGGTCGTAGTACTGGCCCGGGAAGCGCAGCGGGGTGTACGCGGTGCTGCCGCGGGCCCAGGTCGTGGTGCCCCACAGCGTGGTGCGGGTACGCCAGGCGATATCCCCTGTCTCGTCGACGAGTTCGGACGGGGTGCCGACCAGGTCGGTGACGATGGCGAAGAAGCGCCGGTCGACCTCGCGCTGCCCGGTGGTGTCCGTGATGCGCTCGGACTGTGCGAGAGGCCGTGTCCCGTCGTGGTCCCAGGTCAGGGTCACCAGGTCGGAGCCGCCCGGGACGGTGGTGGTCTGCTCGGCGAGGGTGGCGCCGTCCCAGGTGAAGTCGGTCCGCTCCAGAACCGTCTCGCCGTCGGCGGCCAGTCGCTGCTTGGCGGTGCGGCGGCCGAGGGGGTCGTAGAGGTAGCGCCACACCGTGCCGTCAGGGGTGGTCACGGAGGTCAGATGGTCCTCGGCGTCCCACGCGTAGCGCCAGGTGTCCGGCTTCTTCGACAGGCGGTTCTTCTGCCGCAGGGTGACCCGGCCCGCCGCGTCGTGTTCGTAGCGGACGCGGCCCGCGCGGGTGATGCGGGTGCCGGTGTACGCGCGCTCGCCGGTCGCGTCGGCGCCGGGGTGCTTGGCGGGCCACGTGGCGTGGGTCTGGTTGCCCGCCTGGTCGTAGGCGTAGGTCTCGCTCCACCGCCTGGCGTGAACGGCGGTGACCCGGCCCATCGCGTCCAGCTCGAAGGAGCGGTGGCCGCGTAACTGGTCCTCGACGCCGACCAGATGGCCGTCGGCCCGGTAGGTGTAGGCGCGGCGCTGCACCGTTCCGGCCGAGGGCCCGGTCAAGGCCTGCTCGGCCAGGCGGCCCGCCGGATCCCAGGCCTGGGACAGGGACAGGCCGCCCCCGACATGGCGGGCGATCTCACGTCCGGAGGCGTCGTGTTCGAACGCGAGGGTGCGGCCGGAGGCGGTGAGAGTGGTGCGGTGGCCCGCCGCGTCGTACGCGTAGGTGGTGGTGGCGCCGCCGGGGGTGGTCCGGCGGATGCGGCGGCCCAGGGCGTCGTACTTGTGCGTCAGCACGCGCCCGTCCGCCATCTCGCACTTCACACGGCCCATTCGGTCCCGCTGGAGGACGATCTCGGCGTCCGGGCCCGCGGCCGAGACCAGACGTCCGGCCGGGTCGTAGGCGTAGGTGGTGGTCAGGCCGTCGGCGTCCTTGGCGACGACGCGGCCCAGCACATCGCGCGTGTAGGCGATACGCACGCCCAGCGGGGTGATCCGCGCGACCATCTGCCCCGCAGCGTCGTGCTCATAGCGCGGTGTACGGTCGTCGAAGTCGGTTTCGGATATCAGCCGTCCCGCCGGGTCGTACTCATAACTCCAGGTGAGCCCCTTGGGGTTGGTGACCTTGGTGAGGCGCAGCTCCGCGTCGTGCTCGAACTCGTAGCGCGCGCCGTCCGGGTGGGTCTCGGCGGCGAGCAGGTCGAAGTGGGTGTACTCGTACGAGGTCACCCCACCTGTCTCGTCGACGTGGTTGGTGCAGTTGCCCTCGCCGTCATACGTCCAGGTCTCCTGGGCGCCGTCGGGATGGGTGCGGCGCAGCAGCTTGCCCTCGACCGACCACTCCAGGCGGGTCGTGGCGCCGAGCGGGTCGACCATGGCGACGGGGCGGCCGAACGCGTCCCGGCGGTAGGCGGTGACCGCGCCGAGGGGATCGGTGATCTCCACCGGCAGGCCCGCGGAGTCGCAGCTCACCCGGGTGATCTCGCCCAGGGCGTTGCCGACCGATGCCAGACGGCCCAGCTCGTCGTGGGTGTACCGGGCGATGTTCCCCGTGGGATCCGTGGTGGCGACGCGGTTGCCGCGCTCGTCGTACTCCTGGATCCACAAAGCCCCGTCCACGCTGGTGAACGTGGTCAGCAGCCCCAGGTCGTTGTAGGTGGCGTGCGACTGTTCGCCGTCGGGGCGGGTGAGGGCGACCAGGCGGCCGGATTCGCTGTAGCGGTATTCCGTACGGCGGCCAAGTGCGTCGGTGTGGGCCAGCATTCGGCCGTAGCGGTCGTACTCGGTGTGGGTGCGGGCGCCCATCTGGTCGATCCGGCCGACGACCTGGCACGCGTCGTTGACCAGGTGCTTCATCGTGTGGCCTGCGGCCGTGGTGACGGTGGTGATGCGGTGGCCGGTGCGCTGGTCGACGCCGTGGTAGTCGACCCGGATGGAGACATGGCCTTCGGTGCCGCCCTCGGCGATGCAGCGGTGGCGGTTGTCGTAGACGTAGTCGTAGCGGCGGTCGTTGGTGTCCGTCCAGGAGATCACCCGGCGCTCGTCGTCGTACTCGAACCGCAGCGGCAGACCGGAGGAGTTGATGACCTCGGTGAGGTTGCCGTCGGTGTAGCCATAGCGCACCAGCGTCAGATCCGAGCCGTCGGACGCGGCGCCGGACAGGCACAGGGCGGTGATCCGGCCGCCCTCGGTGGTGAACTTCAGGTGGTAGCCCGCCGAGTGGACGATGTCCGTGGGCGTGCCGTCGGGGGCGTGGTGGAAGGCGATCCGGTTGCCGTTGCGGTCGCGGATCTCCTCGATCGGCGCGATCCCGTCGGCACCGTCCCGAGGCGCGGTGAAGAGGTAGGTGAGGCCGGCGTCGGTGTCGGTGACGGTGTACGCGTCCCCCTCCGGCGAGCGCTCCAACGGCCAGCGCGCGACCCCCGCCTTCGGCAGGGTGGGCAGGTCGGGCGCCGGGTGCGGATAGTCGAGCAGCCGTCCGTCCTCGCAGACGAAGATCACACCCTCCGGGCCGATCTCCAGGTGCTGGTCGGCCGTGCTCGCCCACGACGGGCCGAACCACCGGCCCGCCGTGTAGCCCGACTCGACCTGACGCCGGAACACCAGCGGCAGCACGCCGGGCAGGGCGACATCCCGCTGCGGCAGGAACATCCGGCCCGTGGCGAAGTCGATCGGGTCCGAACCTTCCTTCTCCTTCTTCCGGTTGGGCGTCGACGGTCCCTCAGGACCGTTCTCGTTCAGATGGGCGCGGCCGGGCGGCTTCACCTCCGCCGCCCGCCTGCCGAGACCCATGGCCTTCTTGACACCGCCCAGGCCCTTGGTGCCGATCAGCTCCGGCACCAGCCGGCCGATCCCCTCACCCGGGTCCTTCTGGAAGGTGTCCCACATGCCGCCCAACGTCCCCCACGGGTCGTTGGCCACACGCACCAGACCGGCGGCCGTGTTGTTGAGACTGGTGACGTACTCCGCGGGGTGGGTGATGTTGTACGGATCCAGGGGGTTGAGCTGCCGGGCGAAGCTGGCGATGCCGACGGTCCCCTTGACGATGCCGCCCACGAAATGCGACGCGTCCAGGTTCAGCCCGTTCACACCGTCCATCAGCTGCCTGGCGTACGAGGGCTTGGCCGGCGCCTTGTCACGCGCCGTCTCCACCGCCGCCTTCGAGGTCGTCTGCGCCTCGTTCCGCTGCCGCCGCGCCTCCTTCAGAATGTCCTGCGCGGCCTGGACATCCGCCGTCCCCGGGTCATGGAACTCCCCCGGCTTCTCCGGCAGTGTCGACTTGTCACGCTTGTCCGACGGCTTCGCGTTGTACGCGTCCACCGCCGTGTTGTACGCCGACACCTTGTCGTTGTGCGCCGACCGCGCGTCGTCCGACGCCTTCTTGCCCTTCTTGTAACGCGCGATCGCGGTCTCGGCCTGCTTCTGAGCCCAGTGCACCGTTCCCGCGAAGTTCTCCAGCGCCCCGGCCGCCTTCTCGCACGCGTCCGCGGCCGTGAACCACTTCTTCGGCTCGACCGACACACTCTCCCGAAAAGCATCCGCCGACTTGCCCTTGAGATGAGCGGCGTCCAGCCCCTGCAACCCCTTGCCCACATTGTCGAACGCGGTCTGGAAGTCCTTCAGATGGTTCGCGGTCGAGCGCAGTTTCTCCGGGCTGCCGTGCACCAGCTTCTTGGGATCCTCGGACTCGCCCAACTGCATCTCGTCGACATCCGCGCCCAGCGCGTTCGCCGCCGAGTCGGTCTTCTCCCGGACCCAGTCCGCACCGCTCTCCCAGCCGACATCGTCCAGCCGGTCCGCCGTCCAGTCACCGGCGACGTCGATGGCCTCACCGACGTCCTCCACCCGGTCCTCGACCCAGTCCTCCAACGAGTCCGGAACGAAATCCCCAAGCCCCATGGACGCTTATCCCCCGATCAGCGTGGATGTGCCAGCCGCCTTGCCTTGGCTGTCGTGTTGCTGTGCCGTCCTGTGTCCCGTGTCGTACCGCGGGCAGCGGCCGCTACTGTCCCTCTTGCTGCTCCTGCTGCCGGGCGCGCTCCTCGGGAGAGGGCCCGAAGGTCTCGTCCAGCTGCTGGTTGAACTGCTGGTCGTCGATCCCGAGCAGGTCGTTCATCATGTCGGTGCGCATTCCGCCGTTGCCCTCGGTGAGCAGGGCGCGCCCGGTGTCCTTCCAGGTCTGACCCATCTCGTCACCGGCCCGCTCCCAGGACGCCGCGCTGTAGTCCGGCATGTCGGGGGTGAAGATGTCGCCCCAGCCCTGCTGCGCGACCTCTTCCTCCGTCAGGTGCGGATTCCCGGTCGGCGAGAGGGCGTTCACGGTCACCTTCAGGGTGTTGCCCCAGTACTGGTCCTCTTCCCACATCAGACCCGCGGCCAGGCCCAGCCGGTTGGCTATCTCGTTCGCGTCCTGGACGAGCGCCCGGACGCCCCACTCCCAGCGGTCGCAGAACCCCTCGAAGGCATCGGCCAGGCCCTTGCCCCCGGCCTCCATCTTGGACATCGTCATGTCCGAGAACCCGGAGCCCTGAAGCGCGCCGGTGTTGTCCCCGACGTCCTTGAGTTCGCCGATCGCCGCCCGCAGACCCTTGGTGATCAGGTCCACGGACTCCTTGCCGACATTGAGATCCCCGTCGTTGCTCACTGTCCGGCCCCCTGTGCCCGCTCGCCGCCGACTCCGCCGTCGGCCCCGTCGTCGTCCATGTCCACCGCGACCTCGTCCGGGACGATCCCCCGCACCGGCGGGAACATCATCGACCCGTCCTCGTCCGCCACGTCCACCGCGACGCCCGCGGGGCGGCCCATCTCCGGAACCATCACATCCAGCAGCCGCGCGCCGAGCACGGCGGCGTACTCCCACTCCTGGCCCGGGGCGGAGCCGCGCGCGGTGGCGAACCGGGCCAGCGCGGACTCGTCGGTGAAGGCGTAGATCCAGCGGATGCCGCCGTACTCGGCCGTCATGAAACCGTCATCGGCCACCGGCACCAGGACGGCCGTGCGCCGGAACTCGCCGACCATCGCGGCGGGATCACCCGCACCCGCGCGCACCGCGGCTATGTGCTCTGCCAGTTCCATGGGCCCCCCGTTCCCGTGTCACCTGTGTTCATCAGCTGTGTGCACCAACTGTGTTCACCAGCTGTGTTCACCAGCTGTGTGCATCAACGACATCCCAGGTCACCGTACCCTCGTAGGATCCCATGATCAGGGGTCGCGTCGTCCACTGTTGCAAACCTCGTACAAACGATGTCTCAGTCACCCGGGGCGGCGTCCTGGTACGCCTCGCCGCCCAGTTCGAGGGCGGCGGTGCCCGCGGTGACGTCCGCCAGCCAGCCGCGGAAGGCGTCGACGTCCGCGTCGGGGAGCCCCAGCTCGATGGTCACCGCCTCGGCGTAGCGCACGCCGCGCACCGCGCGTCCGGTGGCCCGCAGGTCGTTCTCGAGCCGTCCGGCCCGCTCGTGGCCGACGGTGACGGTCGCCAGCCGGAACCGCTGCCGGGTGACGGTGCCCAGCGCGTCCAGGGCCTCGCCGACCGCGCCGCCGTAGGCGCGGATCAGCCCGCCCGCGCCGAGCTTCACGCCGCCGTAGTAGCGGGTGACGACGGCCACGACGTAACGCATCTCCCGGCGCAGCAGCATCTGGAGCATCGGCACCCCCGCCGTGCCGCCCGGCTCCCCGTCGTCGCTCGCCTTCTGGACGCCGCCGTCGGCGCCGATGACATAGGCGTAGCAGTTGTGGGTGGCGGAGGGGTGCTCGTCGCGGACGCGCCGGATGAACTCCTGGGCCTCGTGCTCGGTCGCGGCGGGCGCGAGGGAGCAGAGGAAGCGCGATCTGTTGATCTCGATCTCGTGCACGCCCGCGCGCGCGACCGTCCGGTACCGCTCCTGCATCGGACCACCCTATGCCTTCGGCTTTCGGAGATCGCCGGGGGGAATGGCCCGGGGCCCGTGTTCGTTGCCGAACGCAGATGACCATCCGGCCAGACGATGTCCAAGCAGGAGGCAAGCGTGTACGGCGATCCGGCGGAGATCCGCGAGATCCTCACCGAGCTCGGTGACACCTGGGCGGTGGTGGGGCTCTCCTCGAACCAGTCGCGCGCGGCGTACCGGGTCGCGGAGGTGCTCCAGCGGTACGGCAAGCGGATCGTCCCCGTGCACCCGAAGGCCGAGACGGTGCACGGGGAGCAGGGGTACGCGTCGCTGTCCGACATCCCCTTCGCGGTGGACGTCGTGGACGTGTTCGTCAACAGCGAGCTCGCGGGCCAGGTCGCCGACGAGGCCGTGGCCATCGGCGCCAAGGCGGTGTGGTTCCAGCTGGGGGTGGTCGACGAGGCGGCGTACGAGCGCACCCGCGGCGCGGGGCTCGCCATGGTGATGAACCACTGCCCCGCCATCGAGATCCCCCGGCTGGCCTGACCCCGCGGCGGCTGCCCCTCGCCGGACCGCCACCGAAGCGGCGGTCCGGCGCCCGGGGCTCAGACCCCGAGGCCCTCCAGGACCTCCGCTCCCGGCAGCGCGGCGAGCGCCTTGCCCGGCAGGATGAGCTTGCCGCGGCGGCTGCCGCTGCCGATGAGGACGTTCGGGGTGTCGGCGACGGCCGCGTCGATCAGGAGCGGCCAGCCGGCGGGCAGGCCGATCGGGGTGACGCCGCCGAACTCCATGCCGGTCTCCCCGAGCGCCGTCTCCATCGGCGCGAACGAGGCCTTGCGGGCGCCGAGCCGGCGGCGCGCCGCGCCGTTCACGTCCACGCGGGTGTGGGAGAGGACCACGCACGCGGCGAGGGTCACCTCTCCGCCCCGCTTGCCCGCGACCACCACACAGTTCGCGGACTGCTCCAGCAGCCAGGCCCCGTAGTGATCCACGATGGCGGCCGTGTCGGCCATGTCCGGGTCCGTGTCCACGTACAGCACCTGCTCCACGGGCAGCGGGCCGCGCCAGGCGCGCAGGGCGTCGGCCACCGGCGCGGTCAGCAGGTCAAGGCATTCGACGGCGGGACGGGCATCGTCGAAGGCGTCCATCGGCGTACTCATGTGGTCAAGTTAGCAGCGCGTCCGGGGCCGATCCGCCGCCCGCACGGCTCGCGGACCGGAGCCTCAGCGCGCCGGGGGCACCGAGACGGTCATGGTCATCACCACCGGCTCCGTGCCGTCGTTGCGGTAGCCGTGGGGGACGCTCGCCTCGAAGGCCGCCGAGGAGCCGGCCGGCACCGGATAGGTCTCGTCGCCGACGGTCAGGATGGCCTCGCCCGCCGTGACGTGCAGCAGTTCGTAGGTGCCGGACGGATGCGGGTCCGACGCGCTGCCCTCGCCCGGCATCAGCCGCCACTCCCACATCTCCAGCGGGCCGTGCGCCTCCGCGCCGACCAGGAGGGTGCTGTGGCTGCCGGCGTCGGTGGACCACATCCGCACCGCCTGGCCCGCGGATACCAGCTGGACCCGGGGGCCGCGCTCCTGGTCGAGCAGGGTGGTGATGCCCACCCCGAGCGCGTCGGCGAGCTTGACCGTGGTGCCGACGCTCGGGTTGGTACGGGCCTGCTCGATCTGGATGATCATGCCGCGGCTGACCCCGGAGCGGGCCGCGAGGGCGTCGAGCGTGAAACCGCGCTCATTGCGCCGGCGTCTGAGGTTGCGGGCGAGGGCCCGGGTGAGCTGGTCGAGGTCCGTCACGATCCGTCCGTCCAATATTCTGAATGATGGAGTCGAGCAAACCGAACTGCGGTGTGGTGCACTCCAACGTCCATCACACTGTACGGCGGGCCTCCCGCGGCTACCGTGCCACTCAGCGCCGTACGGTGCGGCGGCGACGGATGACACCAGGGAGTGGGCCATGGCCGAGCGGGCGTTGATCGCGGGTGTGGGCGGCAAGGAGCCGAAGGTCGACCCGGAGGCGTTCACCGCCCCGACGTCCGTGGTGATCGGCGATGTGGCGCTGGGCGCCGGGGCGAGCGTCTGGTATCACGCGGTGCTGCGCGGCGACACCGAGGCGATCAGCGTGGGGGCCGGGAGCAACATCCAGGACAACTGCACGGTGCACGCCGATCCGGGGTTCCCGGCCACCGTCGGCGAGCGGGTGTCGGTGGGCCACAACGCGGTGCTGCACGGCTGTGTCATCGAGGACGATGTGCTGGTCGGCATGGGCGCCACCGTCCTCAACGGCGCCCGGGTCGGCGCCGGCTCCCTGGTGGCCGCGCAGGCGCTGGTCCCGCAGGGGATGCAGGTGCCGCCGGGCTCGCTGGTCGCGGGGGTGCCCGCGAAGGTCAGGCGGGAGCTGACCGAGGAGGAGCGGGAGGGGATCCGGGCGAACGCGGCGGGCTATACGGAGCTGGCCCGCCACCACCGTGACGCCGTGCTGGAGCGCGAGGACCGGGAGCGGCGGGCCTGAGCGGACCGGGCGGGCGGGGTCAGTCGGCGGCCGGGACGGGCTCCGGCTCGGCCGCCCCGGACTCGGCGCGCTTGGCCGCCTCGGCCTTCTTCGCGCGCCGCTTCATCACGAGCATCGAGCCGAGGCCGAAGAGCAGCGCCGCCACCAGGCCCAGCCAGGAGAAGCGCTTGAGCCAGTCCTCGGCGACCTTGCCGACCGAGTAGATGACCGCGGTGGTGCCGCCCGCCCAGACGATGCCGCCCAGCACGTTGGCGATCAGGAACTTCCAGTAGGGCATGCGCAGGCATCCGGCGAGCGGGCCGGCGAAGATGCGCAGCAGCGCGATGAAGCGGCCCACGAAGACCGCCCACATGCCCCACTTGTGGAAGTATCGCTCGGCGGTGGCCACGTGCTCGGCGCTGAAGTGCTTGGGGAATTTCCGGCCCAGCCAGTTCAGCAGCGGCTGGCCGCCCTTCCGGCCGATGAGATAGCCGATCGAGTCGCCGATGATGGCGCCCGCGACGGCAGAGGCGCCCAGAATGTATGGATCGATATGGTCCTGGGAGGCCGCCAGCAGGCTCGCGCTGACGAGAATGATCTCCCCGGGGAGCGGGATACCCAGGCTCTCCAGGCCGATGACCAAGCCGACCAGCAGATAGACGCTGACCGCGGGTACGGTCTCGAGCCATTCCTCGATATGCAACGCCGGTTCCTCCCCAGACGGCCGGACTTTTCCCGGCGTGCGCCGATTCGGCGCACGCCGGGAAGCCTACTCAATCAGCGCGGGCTCGCCACATCGCACAGGCCACACTGATGATCATGAGGGCGCCGCGCTCTCCGCGACGCTCCCTCCCCTGGAGATGGTCTGCGGGGCCGTCCCGGTTCCCGGTGAGCGGCGCGGCGTGCGAGAGCCGGTCGCACCGAGGGGTGGCCATAGCCGTCGCCCCTGGTCCCCCTTATGGTTACTGGCCATGTGGCCAGGACAGCAGCCGCCCGGGGGCGAGCCGAATCCGCAAGATCCGAACCCCTATCAGCAGCCGGGGTATCACCAGCCGAACCCGTACCAGCAGCCGGGTTACCACCAGCCGAATCCTTATCAGCAGCCCCAGCAAGGGCAGCCGCAGCAACCCCAGCCGCCACAGCCACCGGCCCCGCAGCCACAGCCGCCGCAGGGGCAGTACCCACCGCAGGGGCAGCCGCAGCCGGCGTATGGCATGCCCACGCAGGCCTGGGGCGGCCCCGCCGCGCAGCCCGGCCCGCCGGAGCCGCCGCGGAAGAAGAACCGCACGGCCGTCATCGCCGTCGTCGCGGCGGTGGCGGTGGTCGCGGCCGCCGGGGTGACCGCCGTGTTCGTGCTGAACAAGGACGACAGCAAAAAGGACGAGGCGAAGACCGACAAGAAGCCCTCCGCCACCGCGCCCTCCTCCGCGAGCTCACCCGCTCAGGACGGCGGCGGCGACGAGGAGGACAACCCGCGCGCGGGCGTGACCGCCAAGCCGGTCGTCCCCGGCTGGAAGACGGTCGTCAACCCCAAGCGGCACGACGCCTTCGACGTCCCCGCGGGCTGGTATGTGGCGTCGCCCGACACCTTGAGCTCGTACTCCAAGGACGGCAAGCCGATCATCTCGATGACCGGCCCCGCCTACTACAAGAAGGAGAACTGCACGGTCAAGGACAAGAAGACCGGCCTCACCGGCTCCAGCCCCCTGGCCGGAACGGGCACCAAGGGCGCCCAGGGCGCCAAGACCCAGGCCGAGGCCGCCAAGAACGAGGCGCTCAACTGGGTCTACGCCGTCTTCGACCAGGAGAAGACCGGCACCTTCAAGTACACCAAGCCGAAGAAGTTCACCAGTGACCACGGCATCACGGGCTACTCCTCCTCGGCCACCGTCACGGGTGTGAAGAAGACCGACAAGTGCTCGTCGGACGGCAAGTCCTTCACCGTCACGTACACGGACATCAACGGCGACTTCGCGACCTGGGTCCTCTACGCGGCGAAGGGCGTCAAGGACGAGGTCCCGGACGAGACCATCAAGAAGATCATGAGCACGCTGCGGCCACTGAAGTCCACCTCCTGAGCCGGTCCGGCTCCCCCGTCGATTCGGCTTCCGGGCCGATCCGGCTGAAATCCGCTTGGCGTCGGGGCTCGCCCCCGGGGATAGTCCGCTGGTGACTACCCCTTCAACCGCACGCCGGCGACCACACCGCCCCGCCTGGGCCGGCCGCAACTACAGCCTGCTGACCGCCGCCGCCGTGGTGACGGGCCTCGGCAACGCCGGAGCCCTGATCGCGGCGGCGTTCGCGGTCCTGGAGGCCGGCGGGGACGGCGGCGACGTGGGCCTCGTCGCCGCGGCGCGCACCGTCCCGCTCGTCGTCTTCCTGCTGATCGGCGGCGCGATCGCGGACCGGCTGCCGCGCCACCGCGTGATGGTCGCGGCCAACACCCTCAACTGCCTGTCCCAGGCCGCCTTCGCCGCGCTCGTGCTGTCCGGCGAGGCACGGCTGTGGCAGATGGCCCTGCTCTCCGCGCTCGGCGGCACCGGGCAGGCGTTCTTCTCCCCCGCCGCCGAGGGCATGCTGCTCTCCAGCGTGGACGGCGAACAGGCCAGCCGCGCCTTCGCGGTGTTCCGGATGGGCACGCACGGCGCGCAGATCGGCGGCGCGGCGCTCGGCGGCGCGCTCATCGCGGCCTTCGGCCCCGGCTGGGTCCTGGCCGTCGACGCCGCCGCCTTCGCCCTCGCGGGCCTCCTGCGGGCCTTCCTCGACGTCGACCACGTGGCCAAGCGCGAGAGCGGCGGGCTGCTGCGGGATCTGCGCGACGGCTGGCGGGAGGTGGCGAGCCGGGCCTGGCTGTGGGGCATCGTGGTGCAGTTCTCGGTGGTCAACGCCGTGGTGGCGGCGGCCGAGGCGGTGTACGGGCCGCTGGTCGCCGAGGAACACCTGGGTGGCGCGCGCCCCTGGGGGCTCGCGCTCGCCGCGTACGGCGCGGGAACCGTGCTGGGCGGGCTGCTGATGACGCGCTGGAAGCCACGGCGGCTGCTGCTGGTCGGCACGGTGTGCGTGTTCCCGTTCGCCCTTCCGTCGGCCGCGCTCGCCGTCCCGCTGCCCGTCCCCGCGCTGTGCGCGGTGATGTTCGTCGGCGGGGTCTCCATCGAGGTGTTCGGCGTGTCCTGGATGACCGCGCTGCACCAGGAGATACCCGAGGACAAGCTGTCGCGGGTCGCCGCGTACGACTGGTTCGGCTCGGTGTCCATGGTCCCGATCGCCACGGCGCTCGCCGGACCGGCCGAGAGCGCCTTCGGCCGCACCGCCGCGCTGTGGGGGTGCTCGGTGCTGATCGTGCTGCTGACCCTGGCCGTGCTGGCGGTGCCGGACGTACGGCAGCTGCGGCGGCGCACCGCCGGGCCCGCGCCCGTCGCGGAGGGCGGCCCCGGCGAGCCGGACGGGACGCGGCCGGACGGGACACAGCCGGACGGCAGGGAGCCGGACGGGACGGAGCCGGTCAGCCGATACTGAAGGCGCCGCCCGGCGGCTCGGGCGAGGGCACCGCGTCCACGTCCCGTACGGGCGCGGCCCCTCGGACGAAGCGCTCCAGCGCCGCGCCGTGCTCGACCCGCGCGGGGAAGGTGTCGGCGGCGGTGCGGCGCGCCAGGCCGTCGATCGGGAGTTCGCGGTCCGAGGCCACCAGCACCGCGTTGCCGAACCGGCGGCCGCGCAGCACCGCGGGCTCCGCGATCAGGCACACCTGGGCGAAGGCCGCCTGGAGCGTGGCCACTTGGGAGCGGAGGAAGGTGAAGGGCGCGCCGTCGGCGAGGTTGGCCGCGTAGTGGCCGCCCGGCCGCAGCGCCCGGGCGGCGGCGCGCGCGTACTCGACGGAGGTGAGGTGCGCGGGGACGCGCGAGCCGCCGAACACATCGGCCACGATCACATCGGCCGACGCGCCGGGAGCGGCCTCCAGCGCGGTACGGGCGTCCGCCCGGCGCACCGCGATCCCGGCGGCGGCGGGCAGCGGCAGCCGCTCGGCGACCAGATCGAGCAGCCCGCCGTCGGCCTCGATCACCTCCTGCCGCGAACCGGGGCGGACGGCCGCCACGAAGCGCGGCAGGGTCAGCGCGCCGCCGCCCAGGTGCAGCACGTCCAGCGGGGTGCCCGGGGCACCGGTGAGCTCCAGGACGTGCGCGAGCCGCCGCGCGTACTCGAACTCCAGGTGGGTGGGGTCGTCCAGGTCGACATACGACTGGGGGGAGCCGTCCACCGTGAGCAGCCAGGCGCGCGGCCGGTCCACGTCCGGCATCAGCTTGGCGGTGCCCCGGTCCACGTCCCTGATCACGGGTATCGGCTCGTCCACGCTCATATTGTGCCGCGTGGAACGCGCGGCTCCGGCCGCCCCGGTGCGCCGTGGCGGCCGTGTTCTCAACTCTGGTCAGCGACCGCGGTCACCGTGCCCGCGCCCACCGTGCGGCCGCCCTCGCGGATCGCGAAGCCCAGGCCGGACTCCAGCGGCAGCGCGTGCCCGAGCTCGATGTCCATGGTGACGGTGTCACCGGGCCGGGCCACGCCCATCACGCCGAGGTCGACATCGCCGACCACATCGGCCGTGCGGATGTAGAACTGCGGACGGTAGCCGGTGGACAGCGGTGTGCGCCGGCCGCCCTCCGCCGCCGACAGCACATACACCCGCGCGGTGAAGCGCCGCCGGGGCACCACGCTGCCGGGGGCGGCGACCACATGGCCGCGGCGCACCGCGTCCCGCGCGACGCCGCGCAGAAGCAGGGCCACGTTGTCCCCGGCCTCGGCGAACTCCATCGGCTTGCCGAACGTCTCGACGCCCGTGACCACCGTGGTGGTGTCGGCGCCGAGCACCTCCACGCGGTCGCCGACGCGGACCGTGCCGCGCTCGACGGCGCCGGTGACGACCGTGCCGCGCCCGGTGATGGTCAGGACGTTCTCCACCGGGAGCAGGAACGGGGCGTCGGTGTAGCGCACCGGCATCGGCACATAGGTGTCGACCGCGTCGAGCAGGGCCTCGATGGAGCCGGTCCAGCGCGGGTCCCCGGCCAGCGCGCGCAGCCCGGAGACCCGTACGACGGGGGTGGTCTCGCCGGGGTAGCCGTGCGCGGACAGCAGCTCGCGCACCTCCAGCTCGACCAGGTCGGTGAGTTCGGAGTCGCCCGCGTCGGCCTTGTTGAGGGCGACCACGATGTGGTCGACGCCGACCTGACGGGCGAGCAGCACATGCTCGGCGGTCTGCGGCATGACGCCGTCGAGCGCCGAGACGACCAGGATCGCGCCGTCGAGCTGGGCCGCACCCGTCACCATGTTCTTGATGAAGTCGGCGTGGCCGGGCATGTCGACGTGCGCGTAGTGGCGCGTGTCCGTCTCGTACTCGACGTGCGCGATGTTGATGGTGATGCCGCGCGCCGCCTCCTCCGGAGCGCGGTCGATGCGGTCGAAGGGGACGTAGGTGCCGCCGGCGCCGCGCTCGCTGAGGACCTTGGTGATGGCGGCGGTCAACGTGGTCTTGCCGTGGTCGACATGGCCGATGGTGCCGATGTTCAGATGCGGCTTGGTGCGCAGATAGGCCTGCTTGGACATGGATCCGTTCCTCCTCGGAACAGCGACGCTGAAAGGAGGACCCCAGGGCCGGACCGACCCTCCCCTGGCGGGGTCCCGTCGGAGGTGTCCGAGGAGGGTCAGAGTCGGGCGCCGTCGACGCAGGCGGACGCGCATGCGGCGATCGGAGGTGCGACCTGAAGGACGGCAGCCTTCGGCGCGTCCGCGACTGCGGACGTCGTCACGAGGAAGGACTGCCGGAACATACCGCTGATCGTCGCGTATCGCGGGGCGCCCGTCGAATGGTTTTTCCTCGCCTGGTTCTTCGTCGCCGGGCCCGGCGACGAACGGCGGCCGACCGTCTGGTGGACGGCCGCGGAGCCGCCCAAGGACCGCTTCGGATACGCTCCTTCGATGCTGGATGTCGCCGCCCCGCCCGCCACACCGGCCGAGCGCCGCGCCCGTGCGCTGCTCTCGCCGCGGCTGCGCCTGTGCCTGCTGGTGGTGTTGCTGGCGGGCGCCGCCGGCGCGGTCTGGGCGTGGCAGCCGCACCGGCTGCTGGCCGAGGGGTGGCCGCCGCAGCTGTCCGGCGGCACGGCCGCGGTGATCTTCGCGCTCGCGTACGGGGGGTGTGCCGCGGCCCTGGTGCCGCGGCCGCTGCTGAACCTGGCGGCGGGCGCGCTGTTCGGGGCCTCGGCCGGGCTGGCCGCCGCGGTGGCCGGGACGGTGCTCGGCGCCGGGATCTCCTTCGGTCTGGGCAGGCTGCTGGGCCAGGACGCGCTGCGGCCGCTGCTGCGCGCCCGCTGGCTGGTGGCGGCCGACCGGCAGCTGAGCCGGCACGGTTTCCGGTCCATGCTGGCGATCCGGCTGTTCCCGGGCGTACCGTTCGCCGCCGCGAACTACTGCGCCGCCGTGTCACGGATGGGCTGGGTCCCGTTCCTGCTGGCGACCGCCCTCGGCAGTGTGCCGAACACCGCCGCGTACGCGGTGGCGGGCAGCCGTGCCACCACCCCGACCTCGCCGGTGTTCCTGGCCGCGCTGGCCTGTATCGCGGTGCCCGCGCTCGTGGGATGCGCCATGGCCTGGCGCAGGCGGGGCCGGCTGGGCGGCACACGCGAAACGGTTCAGGACACCGCCCGCGCCGAGCCGACACCGGCCGAACCGGGTCCGTCCATGGCCGGAAGGCAAGGGCCTTAGTAGGCCTCTTACCCGGGGACGGTACGCTGCCCCGACGACCGGCGCTGATCCACAGCGGCCGGTCCTCCCCGTCGGCCACCCCGCCTGACCCGCCGCTGCGCCGGTCAGTGCATGATCAGGCTTTGGATAGTAGACGCGATGTCGTGGTTCGAATCATTCATTCTCGGACTGGTCCAGGGGCTGACCGAGTTCCTGCCGATCTCCTCCAGCGCCCATCTGCGGCTCACCGCCGCCTTCGCGGGGTGGAGCGACCCCGGGCCCGCCTTCACGGCCATCACCCAGATCGGCACCGAGCTCGCCGTGCTGATCTACTTCCGCAAGGACATCACCAACATCGTCTCGGCGTGGTTCCGCTCACTCTTCAACAAGGAGTGGCGCGGCCATCATGACGCCCAGATGGGGTGGCTGGTGATCGTCGGCTCGATACCCATCGGCCTGCTCGGCGTGACCCTCAAGGACCAGATCGAGGGCCCGTTCCGTGATCTGCGGCTCACCGCCACCATGCTGGTGGTGATGGGCCTCATCCTGGGCTTCGCCGACTGGCGGGCGGCCCGCGACGAGAAGGGCGGCAAGCACCGCGCCCCCGTACAGCGCAAGACACTGCGCGAACTCGGCATCAAGGACGGTCTGATCTTCGGCTTCTGCCAGGCGATGGCGCTGGTGCCGGGCGTGTCCCGCTCCGGCGCGACGATCAGCGGCGGTCTGCTGATGGGCTACACCCGCGAGGCCGCGGCCCGTTACTCGTTCCTGCTCGCGGTGCCCGCGGTGCTGGCCTCCGGAGCGTACGAGCTGAAGGACGCCTCGGACGGCCACACGGCGTGGGGCCCGACGATCTTCGCGACGGTTGTCGCTTTTATTGTGGGATACGCCGTTATCGCATGGTTCATGAAGTTCATCACCACCAAGAGCTTCATGCCGTTTGTGATCTACCGGGTGCTGCTGGGCATTGTGGTGTTCGCGCTCGTCGCGCTCGGCGTGCTGAGCGCGCACGCGGCCGAGTCCGCGGGCTGAGCGTTTGGGGGGGTGGGCCGCCGGCCGAGGAGGGAGGGGTCCGGCGGCCCCTTCGCCCAGGTCTGGCGCACCTGAGCGGGCTGTACGAAGACTCAACCACCGTGCCGCGGGGCGCGGGAGGGTGTGCGGTAGATATATGCATGCACTCTGATCACACGGGGTGTGAACTCATCACACTCCGTGCGAGCCCTACCCGACGCTCCGCGCCGCCCCGATCACCCGGACCAGCTCGGTCAGCGAGTCGACGCGCCAGTCCGCCAAGGCCGCGTCGGCCGAGTTCGCCCACAGACACCCCCACGGTCCGCGCCTCAGATGCGCCGCCCGCAGCCCGGCGGCCTTGGCGGGGCGGACATCGAGCGCCGGGTAGTCGCCCACGTACACGGTCTCGTGGGGCGCGGCCCGGGCCAGCTCCACGACACGGCCGAAGAAGCGGGGATCGGGCTTGGCGACGCCCCACCGGGCCGAGGTCGCGACCTCGGCCACCGGCAGCTCCAGCGCGCGCAGCAGCTCACCCGCGCGCTCCGTCTGGTTCCCGGCCACGGCGACCCGGACCCCGAGCGCCCGCAGCGCGTGCAGCGCCGGCCGTACGTCCGGATACAGGTCCGCCTCCTCCAGGCGCTCCCCCCGCCCGGCCGCCTCGCGCGCCCGCCACTCGGCGCGGATGTCCGCCCCCGGCCGCACGAGCCGGATCGCCTCCACGTCCTCCCGCCCCTGCGCGACCACCGCCCCGACCAGCGCGGACAACGTATGCCGGGGAACCCCCAGCCAGTCGGCCCACGACGCCCAGTACCGGTCCTCACGTACCAGAGTCGAGCCGATGTCGAAGACGATCGCCGCCGGCGCGGACCCCGCCCTACGAACCACTCAGCCCGGCGCCGCCCGCGCCGCCGTCCCAGTCCGCGTACCGGATCCGGGGCCGCTCCAACACCTCGCCGAGCGTCGCCCACTCGTCCTTGCCCAGCCGGGCCAGCGGACGCAGCCTGGTCACCTCGGGGTGGCCGCCGTCCATGACGTGCTCATCGACGGCGGCGTGCACCACCCGGCCGAACACCACGGTGGAGTCCCCGAGCCGCACCGTGCTGTGCAGCTCGCACTCCAGCGCGACCGACGAGGCCGCCACCCGCGGCGGCTTCACCCGCAGACTCGGCTCCCGCGCGATGCCCACCGCCTCGAACTCCCCGACCTCGGGCGGAAAGTCCGTCGCCGTCTCGTTGATCTGCTCAAACAGCTGCTCGGGCGCGAAGTTCACCACGAACTCCCCGGTCTCCTCCACATTGCGCAGCGAGTCCTTGCGCCCCACGGAGGTGAACTGCACGATCGGCGGGGCCACACAGGCGACCGTGAAGAAGGAGTGCGGCGCCAGATTGCAGGTCCCGGCGGCCGAGACGGTGGACACCCAGGCGATCGGCCGGGGGACTACCACGGAGGTCAGCAGCTTGTAGAAGGGAGTGCGACCTACAGCCTCGGGATCGAATTCAATACGCATACCGCCCAGTATCCGCACATACGGCGGCCCATCCCAAGGGCGGCTCGCGGTCTCATCCGTCCCGTGGGAAAAGGGGCGCCTCTAGAGGGTCCACGTCCCGATGCGTTCCGTGTCGAGCCCTGTGCGGTCCATCTGCCACGTCACGCTCGTGATCTTCGCACTCTTCGGCACCTCGAAGATCACCCAGCCGGTGGCCCGTTCCCCCTGCGAGAGAGTCATCGTGATGCTCAGGGACTCGCCGACGGTGGGATCCCCGGGTTTGCCGTTGTGTGCCGTTCCGGCCGTGTCGACGACCGTCGGAGGGGTGTACGGGGCGTCGCTGTAGGTGGCCTTGCCGGTGCTCACGATCGTGAACTCCGCTGCGACCAGGCGGTTTCCGTCGGCGGCCTCGAAGTAGGCGACCTGGGACTTCGCGTTGTCCACGAACTTGTTCAGCGTGATGTCGGCCGTGGGCGCGGTCGTTTCACCCAGGCCCACGATTCCTACGAGCGAGAGGGTGTCGCCGAGCTTGCCGGCCGTCGAGCTCGCCTGGCTTGGCGCGGCCTCCGGCGACTTCTCACCGCCGGGTTCGGCGGCGGCGCTGGAGTGGGTGCCCTTCTTCGTCGTCCCGGCCTTGTCGCCGTCCCCGTCCGACCCATTACAAGCGGTGAGAGCGGCGGTGAGTGCGACGACCGCCGCGGCGGCAGCGATGGAACGGTGCATGGAATCCCCCGTACATTCCGTGAAATCAGATCGGTGGCGACATCCGCACATCCTTGTACACCACGGTGTGCCTGGGATGTTCGTTCTGTAACTGAACGGTGCCAAACCGGGGTGGGGCGCGAGAGCCGTGCGGCCCCGCGCCCCGGATCGGTCACTTATTGGTCTTGGGCAGGCCCGGCGGGTTGATCTCCGACTTCTCGACGGCCTCGCTCGACAGGCCCCAGCGCTTCAGCACCTTCGCGTAGGTGCCGTTGTCGATGATCTCGTTGATCGCCGAGTTCAACGCCTTGACCAGTCCGTTGTCCTTCTTGGTGGTGGCCGCGATCAGGCCCTGGAGGGTGTCCCCGGCGCCGGAGTAGGTGCCGACGATCTCGGTCTGCCGGGCGGAGGCCACATGGTAGGCGGCGGTCGGGTTGGGGCCCAGGAAGAGCTCGATCCGGCCGGAGGCGAGCGCGAGGTAGGTGTCGCTCTGGTTCTGGTAATACTTGATCTTCACCGGCTCACGGCCGGCCTTCACGTTCTCCTCGCTCCACTCGACCAGCAGCTTCTCCTGGTTGGTGCCGGTGTCCACCGCTACGGTTCTACCCGCCACGTCCTTGGGCCCGGTGACCTTCAGGCCGCTGCCCTTCTTCGTCTCGAAGGCCAGGTCGTCCTTGCGGTAGCTGGCGAAGTCGTACTTCTCCTTGCGCTCCTCGGTGTCGGTGATGTTGCTGAAGCCGACGTCGTACTTGCCGCTGTCCAGGCCGACGAAGATGTTCTCCCACGAGACGGTGTTGATGTGCGGCTCGAGGCCCAGCACATCGGCCACCAGGTAGGCGAGGTCGGGCTCCACTCCGATGATCGTCTTGTTGTCGGTGGCGTAGAAGGTCAGCGGTGCGGCGGAGTCGGAGGAGTCGACGATCTCCAGGGTGCCTCTCTTGCGTATCTCCGCGGGCACCTGTGCGGCGATGGAGTCCACCTTGGGGGTGGTGATGCGTTTCTGGTCCGCACTCAGGTTGATCTTCGTACGGCTGCCGTCCTTGGCCGCGACCTCGGTCGTGCCGCCGTCCGAGGGGTTGCCGCAGGCGGCGAGGAGGAGCGCCGCGGCGAGTGAGAGGGCAGCGGTGGCGAAGCGGCGGGTGGGCATGGTGGATCTCCTTGCTCTACGAACACGGGGATGCGGGCGAAGGCCAGGGCCGGGGCCGGGGCCGGTCACAGGACCTTGGAGAGGAAGGCGCGGGTGCGCTCGTGGCGCGGGGCGTCGAGTACGGCCGCGGGCGGACCCTGCTCCACGACGACGCCGCCGTCCATGAACACCACCGTGTCGGCGACCTCGCGGGCGAAGCCGATCTCATGGGTCACGACGATCATGGTGGTGCCGGTCCGTGCCAGGTCCTTGATCACATCCAGGACCTCGCCGACCAGTTCCGGGTCGAGCGCCGAGGTGGGCTCGTCGAACAGCAGCACCTTGGGTTCCAGGGCCAGCGCGCGGGCGATGGCCACCCGCTGCTGCTGACCACCGGACAACTGCCGGGGATACGCGGCTGCCTTGTCGGCGAGCCCGACCCGCTCCAGCAGCCGCGCGGCACTCGCCACGGCCTCCTTGCGCGGGCGGCGGAGCGCGGCGATGGGCGCCTCGATCAGGTTCTCCTCCACGGTGAGGTGCGGGAAGAGATTGAAGTCCTGGAAGACGAACCCGATATGGGTGCGCTGCCGCAGAACGTCCCGCTCCTTCAGCTCGTACAGCCGGTTTCCCGATCTGCGGTAGCCGATCAGCTCGCCGTCGATGCTGATCCAGCCGCGGTTGACCTTCTCCAGGTGGTTGATGGTGCGCAGCAGCGTGGACTTCCCGGATCCGGACGGGCCGAGGACCACGGTGACCTCACCGGTGCGCACCTGGAGGTCCACGCCGCGCAACACCTCCAGCGGCCCGAAGCTCTTGTGGACCCCGCGCACCTCCACCATCACCTCACCCATGACCGCCTCCCAGGGGTGCGCTCGGCACCCCGGGCGAAGTGGCGCTCGACGTAGTACTGGGCGACCGAGAGCACGGAGGTCAGGAACACGTACCAGGCGGTGGCGACCATCAGCAGCGGAATCACCATGCCGTTGCGCCCGTAGATGACCTTGACCTGGTAGAAGAGCTCGCCGATGGCCATCACGTAGACCACCGAGGTGCCCTTGAGGAGACTGATGATCTCGCTGCCCGCGGTGGGCAGGATGGCCCGCATGGCCTGCGGCAGGACGATCCGCCGGATCTGCCGCAGCCTGGGGATGCCGAGCGCCGCCGCGGCCTCCAGCTGGCCCCGGTCGACCGAGAGGACACCGCCGCGGACGATCTCCGCGCAGTACGCCGCCTGGTGGAGCGTCAGGCCGATGAGGGCCGCGCCGATGGTGCCGATCAGGTCGTTGCTGCTGACGGACCAGAACACCGGGCCGAAGGGGATGCCGATGCCCAACTCCCGGTACAGGGCACCCAGGTTGAACCAGAAGACCAGCTGGACGATCATCGGGATGGAGCGGAAGATCCAGACGTAGGTCCAGGCCACGGTCCGCAGCACGGGGCTGGCCGACAGCCGCATGAACGCCAGCACCGTGCCGAGGGCGAAGCCGAGCAGCATCGAGTAGGCGGTCAGCTGGAGCGTCACCCCGACGGCGGTGACGATGGTCTCGGACAGCACGTATTCGCTGAAGACCCGCCACTGCCAGACGGGGTTGGTGACCAGCCCGTGGAGGAACTGGGCCGTGAGGACCAGGACGGCGAGGGCCGCGGCCCAGCGGGCGTAGTGGCGGGTGGGCACGACCTTGAGCGAGGCCAGGTCGTCATGGCCGGTGCGGGCCTGGTCGGTGAGGTGCTTTTCGAACGGGAGCGGGCCGATGGTCTCCGGGTCGGCCTCGGTGTCGAACAGCGGGGTGTAGCCGGTGGCCAGATACAGCCCGCGGGCCTCGGGCTGACGCGGCCCGGTGGTCAGAAAGATCCGCCGGTAGCCCCGGGCGCCCGCCTCGCGTTCCAACTCGGCCACGACCCGGCGGGCGAGGCCGCGCCGTCGATGCCCGGAGTGCGTCCAGATCCGCTTCAGCTCGGCCGTGTTCTCGTCGTACCGGCGGAAGGCGCCGCCCGCGACGGGTTCGCCGTGCTCCAGCAACAGCAGCAGCACCCCACCGCGCTCCGTGGTGAACTCCTCGTCGGGGTAGCGGGCGAGTTCGGCGTGGGCGTCCTTGCCGTAGCGGGCCGAGTACTCCTCGCCCAGCTCGCGCAGCAACGGCCGCACACGCGGGTCGGACACCGGGGCCTGGACGACCGTCAGCTCGGGCGGTTTCAGCCGGGAGGGCGGCGGTTGCGCGACGGAGGTCATCCGTGCTCCCGGGCCGGACTGGGACTTTCCACGGGCATGGGAGTGGCCTTTCGGGGAGGTGGGCGCGGAGCGGGCGCGGGGAGAACACATGGGTGACCCGGGCGCGGCGGCGCCAACGTGGCCGCGGCGCGCGCGTACGGGGTCAAGGCGCCGTCCGGCCGCGAGTCAGTGCTCGTCCACGGGAACAGCGCGCGATGCGAAGGCTCGGACCGCGACGGTCACGAGCGGAGGTGGACCGCTTCGGCGGTCCGTTGCCGAGTCAGGCGCAACAGGTGGCGGACCACACCCGACCGAAGTCGATGTGGTCGCGGGTGACCAAACGCTGCTGGGCAGTCATGGCCATCATTCAGCAGGAGATCGCGCGCCACGTCAACCGCCGGTCGCATACTGGACCGTCGGCGAAGGCGTCGGCGGGTGCCGGTGCCATGAGCCGCCGTCAACTGGCTCCTTGACGGCCCCGCGGAGCGCCACGACACTGTTGGCGACGGCTTCGCGACGCGCGAGCCTCGATGATGGGACCGGTGGAAATGCCCTGGACTGTCGGCATGAGCGGGGAAGCCCGGCGGCTTCTCCAGTCGACGCTCCCGCTCCGCCCTCGCTCCCTCACCCGGCGGCTGCACATCGACCTGCTGCGCGTCTGCGCCGCCTGAGTCCGACCGCCTGACCGGGACCGGTCGACGACGACCGGTCATCGAGCCCCGGCCGGATCGCGGCCTGATCGCGGCCCCATGGTCGCCCCGGACACCGGGCCTTCCCTCCCTCCCGCTCCTTCCCGCCCAGCCATTTCGCACGTGGAGAGCCATGCCCGAGACGATTCCGCGCAGTTCAGGACCGGCGGCGCTGCTCGACCCCCGCCCCGGCCACAGCTTCCGCAGCCGCATCGGCGTCGATGTCGCCGGCGGCTTCTACCCGGCGCCGCACCGCTATCAGGTGTTCCTCTCCCAGGGCTGTCCGCGCTCACTGCGCGTCTCGATCACCCTGGACCTGCTCCGGCTCCGCGACTCGCTCACCACCGTCTGCCTCCCGTCCCCGACCGCCGCCCAGGGCCTGCGCGAGGCCTACGAGGCCACCTGGCACCGCTACGACGGCCCGCTGACCGCGCCCGCGCTGTGCGACCGCTGGAGCGGGCGTGTCGTCAGCAACCACACGCCCGACATCCTCCGCGACATCGCCGACCACTTGAGTACGCCGGGCCACGGCCATCTCCCCCGGCTGCGCCCGCCGGCCCTCGCCGCGGAGATCGAGGCCCTCGGGGAGCTCATCGAGACACGGATCACGCGGGCCGACCGCCCCGCGACGTCGCTCGCGGCGCTCGATCTGCTCGACCGTCGGCTGGGGCCCGGACCGTATGTCCTGGGCGAGGAGTTGACCGCGGCGGATGTGGATCTGTGGGTGGCGCTGGTCCACTCCGACGCCGCGCCGCTCGTCCCCCGGTACGACCGGCTGCACGCCTACGTACGCCGCCTGGCCGGCCACCCGGCCTTCCCGAAGGGAGTCAGCGGCTGCGGGTACGCGGGGAGCGGTACTGCTCGTCGGTGACGTGCTCGAGCCAGGTGGTCTCGGGCCGGTCGTCGTCGGGTGCGCCGCCTTCCCACAGAGCGAGGTGCTGCATGAAGCGGTCCTCGGTGGCGCCGTGCCAGTGCTCTTCGCCGGGCGGGCAGGTGACGGTCTCGCCGGGGTGGGCCTCGTAGACGGTGCCGTCGCGGGTGCCGATCAGGGCGATCCCGGCCACGACGTGGAGGGTCTGGCCGACGACGTGATGGTGCCAGGCGGTGCGGGCGCCGGGGGCGAAGCGCACCATATTGGCGCGCAGTCGGGAAGGCTCGGTGCCGGCCTGGATGACGTCGAACCAGACGTCGCCGTTGAACCAGTTGGCGGGGCCCTTGCCGGTGGGTCGCGGCTTGACGAACTCCATGGGTGCTCCTTGCTGTGATGCGGGTCGTACGGGTCGTGCGGGGCGCGAGGTCTGGTCAGCGGTCGGCCGGGGCCGTGGCGTCGACGGCGGCCAGGGCGTTGAGGGTCCGGGGGTAGCCGATGAACGGCAGCAGGCCGGTCAGGACGGCGATCAGGGTGGAACGGGGGTTGCCGACGTGGAGGTTGGCCGCGACATGTCCCTTCACCTGTGCGTCCGCTCCCCCGAGCGCGGCGAGCATCGAGAAGGTGAGCAGCTCACGCGTGGGCACGTCGATGCCGGTGCGGGTGTAGTGGTCGCCGAAGCAGTTCCCGCTCAGGAACCGCTGGATGTGCTGCTCGTCGGCCGGGGCGTTCGCGTACATGGCGTCCACGGCCCGGTCGCCGACGATTCTCTTCTGCGCCGCCAGGCCCTGCTCCATCCGGGTATCCGGGCTGGTGGTGGACTGGCCCTCGAGAGGCAGCTCGATGCCGCGGTCGGTCAGGACGTCGTTGGTGGCGTGCAGGAAGTCGAAGACGCGGGCCATCCCGGCGTACGGGACCGCCTGGTACACGATCTCCTTGGTCTCCACCGGCGTGACGTCGGCGGTGAGCGCGGCGCCGAGCATCACCCGGTACTCGGCCACCGCGCCGACGGCGATCATCGCCGCGAGTTGCGTCATCAGCCGGGTGCGCTCGTCGACGTCGCCGGTGTGGCGCAGGACCTCGTCGAAGGCGAAGTTGTCGAAGTACTCGATCAGCTCCGGATCCGTGACGGCGAGCGTGGAGATGTGGCCGGGGAAGAGCCGCTCGTGCGCGGCTGTAGCGGCGGCGTTGGGCTTGCGGGCGGTCACGGGCGCACCAGCACCTTCAGCCGGCTGCGCTCGTCCATGGCCCGGTAGGCGTCGGCGACCTCGTCCAGGGCGACCTCGGCGTCGAAGACCCTGCCCGGGTCGATGCGACCGGCGAGCACATCCGCGATGGCGGGTTCGAGGTAGGCGCGCACCGGAGCAGGTCCGCCGGCCAGCTGGGCGTTCTTCCCGAACAGCGACCCGAAGCCGACCGGGGCCTCCTCGTACTGCGGGACGCCGACGCGGGAGATGATCCCGCCGGGGCGGACGACGCCGTAGGCCTGTTCGTAGGCGGGCATCAGGCCGACGGCCTCCAGCACGACGTGGGAGCCCTCGCCGCCGGTCATGTCCATCACCTCGGCGATACCCTCCTCGCCACGCTCGGCGACGACATCGGTGGCGCCCCACTCCCGGCCGAGGTCGGTGCGGGAGGTGTGGCGGCCCATGAGGATGATCTTCTCGGCGCCCATGCGCCGGGAGGCCAGCACCGCGGACAGGCCAACGGCGCCGTCGCCGATCACGGTTACGGTCTTGCCGGGTTCGACCCGGCCCATGTGGGCGGCGTGGTAGCCGGTGAGGTAGACGTCGCTCAGGGCGAGCAGCGACGGCAGCAGCGCCGTGTCGACGTCGGTGGGGATCTTCACCAGGGTGCCCTCGGCCTGGGGTACGCGCACGGCCTCGGCCTGCGCGCCCCCGACACCGCCGGCGCCGTACCAGCCGCCGTGCGGGCAGGCGGTCTGGAAGCCGTCCCGGCAGATCGGACAGGTGTTGTCGGCGAACGCGAACGGGGAGACCACGAAGTCACCACGCTTGAGACCGTGCACCTCGGAGCCGGTCTCCTCGACGACGCCGAGGAATTCGTGCCCCATCGGCACGCCCTCGTCGGTCTTGTCCATGGAGTGGTAGGGGTGCAGGTCGGAGCCGCAGACACAGGCCAGGGTGATGCGGACGACCGCGTCCGTCGGCTCGACGATCCGGGGGTCGGGCACGTTCTCGACCCGCACGTCTCGGGGCCCGTACATGAAGGTGGCACGCATGGAAGATCTTGCCTTTCGTGACGTGCGGTGGCTCTGTGAGCCGGGGATGAAGGCCGTCGCACGGGTGCGGGCGGCCCTCGGGGTCAGCGCGGTTCGAGGCGCAGGGTGGAGGCGCGGGCGGCATCGGTCAGGACGTGCTCGACGATGCTGGTGTAGCGCCCGTACTTCCTCCGGTAGGCGGCGTCCACGCCGACGTACTCGCCGGGGCCGGCCGCGTGGAAGGTGACGCGATCTTTTCCAGGTCCGTGCCGTTCCAGTCCGTCATGGTGGTTCCTTTCGCGTCAGCGGCGCCGCTGGTCGGCCCGTAGCTCGAAGTCGCCGTAGCTGTTGTCGGCGGGGTTGACGGTCACCCCGGGAGCCACGATTTCGTCGATGCGGTCGAGTACGTCGGCTGAGAGCGTGACGTCGGCAGCGGGCAGGAACGCTTCGAGCTGTTCCATGGTGCGCGGCCCGATGATCGCCGAAGTGACGCCGGGGTGGTTGATCACGAAGGCGACGGCCAGCTCGATCAGGGAGAGGCCGGTCTGCTCGGCCAGGAGCGCGAGCTGCTCGACGGCATCGAGCTTGCGGCGGTTGGCCGGGCTGCTCATGTCGAATCGGGCCTGCGGGCGCGCGGCGGAGGCCGGCCCGGAGGAGGCATCCTTCCGGTAGCGGCCCGAGAGCCAGCCGCCGGCCAGCGGGCTGTAGGTCAGCGTGCCCATGCCGTGGCGGCGCACGGTGGGCAGGACGTCTTCCTCGATGCCGCGGACCAGGATCGAGTACGGCGGCTGCTCGGTCACGAACCGCTCCAGGCGGCGGTCCCGGGAGACCCACTGAGCTTCGACGATCTGGGAGCCGGAGTACGACGAGGAACCGATGTAACGGATCTTGCCCTGGTGCACGAGGTCGGAGAGGGCGCCGAGGGTTTCGGCGACGTCGGTGCCGGGGCTGGGGCGGTGGACCTGGTAGAGGTCGATGTAGTCGGTGCCCAGGCGGCTGAGGGAGTTCTCGACCTCGCGGATGATCCAGCGCCGCGAGCCGCCCCGCTGGTTCGGGTCGTCCTGGCTCATCGGCATGAAGAACTTGGTCGCGAGGAACACGTCTTCGCGTCGGTTCTTGAGCGCCTTACCGACGATGTCCTCCGAGACCCCGCCGGAATACACGTCCGCGGTGTCGATGAAGTTGATGCCGGCGTCGAGGGCGCGATGGATGATCCGTATCGAGTCGGCCTCGTCTTCGTTGCCCCAGGGGCCGAACATCATCGCGCCCAGGCAGAGCGGGCTGACCTGCACGCCGGTGCGGCCGAGCGGTCGGTAGTACATGAAGGAGTTCTCCTTGTCGCGCGGTCAGTCGTTCCGCGAGGGGACGACCGTGCCGGTGCTCGCCCAGCTGGCGAGCAGGCTGAGGGCCTCCCGCTCCGGCGAGTCCGGTTCGGGGGTGTAGAAGTTGAGGCGGAGGCCGGGGTCGGCCGGCAGGTCCATCGCCTCGTAGGGCAGCGCGAGATCGCCGACCAGCGGGTGGCGCAGGTTCTTGACGCCGGAGCGGTGGATCTTCACATCGTGACGCGCCCACCGGCGGGCAAAATCGTCGCTCTTGGTCGTGAGCTCCCCGATCAGGTCGGTCAGCGCCTTGTCATGCGGCGCTCGGCCGGTCTCGGTGCGCAGAAAGGCGACCGAGTCGTCGGCACCCTTGTCCCAGTCGACCCAGAAGTCCTGGCCGGCCGGGTCCAGGAACAGGAAGCGGGCGGTGTTGACCGGCCCGCGCTGGGCGAACAGCGGGGAGTCGAAGACCGGCGCGTACAGTGCCCGGCCCAGCGCGTTGGCGGCCAGGATGTCGAACCGTGCGTTGCGTACATACGCCGGCACGTCGGTCATCGAGTCGAGCAGCCGCAGGATCGTGGGCCGCACGCGGGAAGCGGTCACCGTGGGACGCCGGCCCGAGGGTGTTGACGCACGGGCCAGGTCGTAGAGGTAGGTGCGCTCGGCCTCGTTCAGCTGAAGTGCGTGAGCGAGGCCGTCGAGCACCGAGTCCGAGGCGCCGCTGAGGTTCCCGCGCTCGAGCCGGACGTAGTAGTCCACGCTCATTCCCGCGAGCAGGGCGACCTCCTCGCGGCGCAGGCCCGCGACGCGGCGGTTTCCGCCGTAGACCGGCAGCCCGGCCTGGAGCGGGGTGATCCGCGCCCGCCGGGTGCTCAGGAAGTCGCGGACCTCCGCGGCCAGGCTCTTCTTGTCGATGTCAGCCATGATCAGATCTCGAAGACTTCCTTGGCGGCCCCGATGAGTCGCCGGGCTGCTGTCGGGCGGGAATCCGGGGGCACGGGTGCCTCCTCTTGATCGGCGTGATTCTTGTGCCGGCTCCTTCACCGTAAATGCGTCGGGGAGGGCCTGCGAGGTACTGCCATTACCTGGAAGAGCAGTGACTCCCACCTGCGCGCCGTCGCGCGGTTTTCTGGAAAAGGCCCAGGAATCGCAGTCCGAATCCGGGCCTGAAAGCCGCAATCAACCTGAGGGAACACTGTGCGCGCAGCACTCATGTACGCAGCAGGCGACGTCCGCGTCGGGGACGTCGCCGACCCGGCTCTGAAGGAGCCCACCGACGCGCTGGTCCGCATCACCACCGCCTGCATCTGCGGCAGCGACCTGCACCCCTACCACTCCATGTCGGCCTCCGACGGCCCGGTCCGCATGGGCCACGAGTTCATCGGCGTCGTCGAGGAAATCGGTGGCGACGTCACCTCGGTGAAGAAGGGCGACCTGGTCGTCGCCCCGTTCGCGTACTCGGACGGCTCCTGTGAGTTCTGCCGGGCCGGGCTCCAGACCTCCTGCGCGCACGGCGGCTTCTGGGCGAGGAACGGCATCGACGGCGGCCAGGGGGAGGCGGCCCGCGTGCCGCTGGCCGACGGCACCCTGGTCAAGCTCCCGGTCGCCGCCGACGACGCGCTCATCCCCTCCCTGCTCACTCTCTCCGATGTCCTGGGCACCGGCCACCATGCCGCCGTCCGCGGTGGGGTGCGGCAGGGCAGCACCGTCACCGTGATCGGGGACGGCGCCGTCGGCCTGCTCGCCGTGCTCGCCGCCAAGCGGCTCGGGGCCGAGCAGATCGTCCTCATGGGCCGGCACACCGCCCGAACCGACCTCGGTCGCGCGTTCGGAGCGACCGACGTGGTCGCCGAGCGCGGCACCGAGGGCATCGAGAAGGTTCGCGACCGCACCGGCGGCGGCAGCCTCATCGTCATCGAAGCGGTCGGGCACCGCCCCGCCTACGAGCAGGCCTACGGAGTGGTCCGCCCCGGCGGCACCATCAGCCGCGTGGGCGCACCCCAGTACGAGGAAGCCCCGATCGGCTTCGGCAGCCTCTTCGGCCACAACATCACCCTGCCCGGAGGCCCCGCCCCGGCCCGCGCCTACATCGACGAGCTGCTCCCCGACATCCTGGAGGGCCGTATCGAGCCCGGCCGGGTCTTCGACCGCACCGTCGACCTCGACGGCACGCCCGAGGGCTACCGGGCCATGGACGCGCGCGCGGCCCTGAAGGTGCTGGTACGACCGTGACCAGGCAATCTGAGATCAACAAGGTGGTCGTTCCGGCGCGTCCCAGCGACGCGTCGTCCACCATCGGGGCGATCACCAGAGCCGGCGCGGGGCATTCGACGATGAGGCTGGTGACGCGATGACCATTACCGCACAGCTCATCGGCGCCGGCCAGGGGCTCGCGCTGGCGCCGCTGACCTCCAGCGGTGTCGACGGCGTCGCCCCCGCAGACGCGGGGGCCGGCTCGGGCCTGGTCAACACCGTCCATCAGATCGGCAGCGCGCTGAGCCTGAGCATCCTGACCGCCGTAGCCGCCGCCGTCTCCGCCGGCCACGCGGCCGCCGATATCGCGGCCCGCTCGGGTGCGGCCCTGACCGGCTCCGCCGTCCTGCTGGCGCTGGCCGTCGTGGCGGTCGTCACGCTCATCCTGCCCTCACGGGCAGCCCACATCGAAAGGTCTCTGTGATGCAGATCCTCACCCTCAACAACGGCGTCGAGATGCCCGCCCTCGGACTCGGTGTCTTCCAGACCCCGCCCGAGGAGACCCGGGCCGCGGTCACCGCCGCGCTTGAACTCGGCTACCGGCACATCGACACCGCCGCGGCCTACCGCAACGAGCGCGAGGTCGGTCAGGCCATCCGAGACTCCGGGGTCCCCCGCGACGAGATCTTCATCGAGACCAAGATCTGGATCAGCGACTACGGGTACGAGGAGACCCTGCACGGCTTCGACAAGAGCGCCGCGAAGCTCGGGGTCGACCAGATCGACCTGCTGATCCTTCACCAGGCGCTGCCGTCGGACTTCGACCGGACTCTCGCGGCCTACCGCGCCCTGGAAAAGCTCCTGGCCGACGGCAAGGTCCGCGCCATCGGCGTCAGCAACTTCATGGTCGACCACCTGACCGCACTGCTCGCCGCGGCCTCCGTCGTCCCCGCGGTCAACCAGCTGGAGATCCACCCCTACTTCCAGCAGCGCGCCGTCCTCGACTTCGACGACCAGCACAGCATCCTCAACCAGGCCTGGTCACCTATCGGAGGCATCACCTTCTACCCCGGCTACGGCGAGAACCGCAGGAGCGTCCTCCAGGACCCGGCTGTCACCGCCATCGCCGACGCCCACGGCAAGAGCCCGGCCCAGGTGCTGCTGCGCTGGGGGCTCCAGCGGGGACGCTCGGTCATCCCGAAGTCGACCAAGCGTGAGCGGATCGCCGAGAACATCGACGTCTTCGACTTCGAGCTCACCGCCGACGAACTCGCCACCATCGACGCCCTGGAGACCGGCCGACGCGGCGGCCCCGAGCCCGAAGCCGTGACCCTCGCCGCCTACGGCCGCGCCATCTCCGAAGCCTGAGTCGCCGCCGTGACGTCGGCCCGCACGGCGTCACGCTCGACAAAATCGGTGGAACCGCACTCCCGTGTGCCGTTACCGTGCTGTCGCCCGCAGTCACCCTGTCAAGGACATGCCGTTGTACACCAAGTGAGACTCCCCAAGCGCTGATCCGTCGCGCGTCGCACCTGTGCGCCGTGCTCCTTCTCGCTGCGATCTTCTCACTGGAACGGTGTAACTCTGTGTCCAAGAACTGGGCGTTCATACCCATCTGCCTGCCGATAGCCGAACTGCTCCAGGACCCGGTCGTACGGCGCCGCGACATGGGCGGCCCGGGTCGAACCGACCGGCCGGCCTGGCAGTCGCCGTACGGTCCGCCGCCGCACCGGACACACCGCGGCCGGTGGGCGCCTGTGCCGGGGCTGGCCGGGTCTCGGTCCGCTGTGCGGCGTGGATACCTGTGCGGCCGGTGCGCCTGATCGCGTCCGCCGGACAGGTCACTAGTGACCTGAGTCGGTGTCCGCGCCGGGCGGGCGGCGGCGCCAGTGCTGGGTGGCCTGCTCGAAGGCGTGGCCGATCTGGAGGACGGCGAAGTCAGCCCGGTGCGGTCCCACGATCTGGAGGCCGACCGGCAGCCCCTCGGGGGTGAATCCGGCCGGTACGGACAGCGCCGGGCTGCCGGTCGAGGTGACCAGGTAGGCCGAGCGCATCCAGTCCAGGTAGTCCGTCATGGGCACACCGGCCACCTCGGTCGGGTATTCGGCCGTCACATCGAACGGCGCCACCTGGCTGACCGGCAGCAGCAGTACGTCGTACCGCTCGAAGAACGCGCGCACCCGGTGGAAGAGCGTGGTGTGCGCCACCTCGGCCCGGCCGAGGGCGGGACCGGTCAGCCGCCGCCCCTCCTCCGTGTTCTCCCGGATGGTGCGCTTCAGCGCGTCGGGGTGGTCCTCGGGGCAGCCGTCCATCAGGGAGCCGAAGGAGATCTCGAACAGCCAGGCGCGCAGCGTACGGAACACCTCCTCGCCCTCGGTGAGGTCCGGGCACGCCTCCTCCACCGCACACCCGAGGTCCTCGAAGACCTTCGCCGCCGACTCCACGGCGCGGGCCACGGCGGGCTCCACCGGGACCAGCCCGCCCAGGTCGGGCGACCAGGCCACCCGCAGCCCGCGCAGATCGCGGTCGAGCGGGCGGGCGAAGCGGGAACCGGGTTCTTCCAGGGCGATGGGCGAGCGCGGGTCGGGCCCCGCCATGGCGGACAGCAGCAGCGCGGCGTCGCTCACCGTACGGGCCATGGGGCCCTTGACCGGGAGCGTGCTCCAGGCCGCCGAGGCGGGCCAGGTGGGGACGCGGCCCGGCGACGGGCGCAGGCCGACGACATTGCAGAACGAGGCCGGGTTGCGCAGCGAGCCGCCGGTGTCGCTGCCGTCCGCGAGCGGGACCATGCCGGAGGCCAGCGCGGCGGCCGCGCCGCCGCTGCTGCCGCCCGCGCTGCGGCCCAGGTCGTACGGGTTGTGGGTGGCGCCGAAGATGGGGTTGAAGGTGTGCGAACCGGCCGCGAACTCGGGCACGTTGGTCTTGCCCAGGGTGATCGCCCCGGCGGCCTTGATCCGCTCGATGATCAGGTCGTCCTGCTCGGGCACGCCGTCGGCGAGCCGCGATCCGTGGCTGGTGCGGATGCCCGCGGTGTTGTGGGTGTCCTTGTGGGCGATCGGCAGCCCGTGCAGGGGCCCCAGCGCGGCCGGGTCCGCCCCGGCCGCCAGCCGCTCGTCGGCCTCCTGGGCGGCTTCGAGCGCGCGGTCCGCGACGAGGGTGACGATCGCGTTGACCGCGGGGTTGACCCGCTCGATCCGGTCGAGGTGGGCCAGCAGCAGCTCGCGCGCGGACAGTTCGCGGCGGCGCAGCAGGCCGGCGAGGTCCAGCGCGGGCAGGAAGCAGAGGTCGTCGTCGTTCGGCACCCGGGGGTCACTCTCCCTCTCGTTGAACGCGGCCCACGCGGCTCACGCGGCCTACGCGCGGTACGTGGCGTCGTACGTCACAGGCTTCCCCGTTTACAGCACCCCGCCCGCCTCGTCGTGGAAGACCTCCGGCCAGTAGCGCCAGTCGTCGGCCTCGCCCGTCGGGCGGCAGGCCACCGGGTCCACCGAGGCCAGCACGGCCGCCATGGTGTCGGCCAGTGGCTGGTACATGTCGTCGGTCAGGTCGTGTTCCTCGTCGATCGCGGCCTCGCGGCGCAGCAGCCATGTCGTGAAGGCCAGCGTGGAGATGTCCGCGTTCAGCGGTCGCAGGGCGGCGTCGGGGATGAACCACGCGTGGATCGCGCCGGTGTCCGCGTCGATGACGACGTCCGTGTCCTCGACGAGGTATCCCAGGCGCAGCAGCCGGTCGGGGGCGACGGCCATGTCCTCCGGGAAGCCGTAGAACTCCTCTCCCCGCTCGCCGTCCTCGCGGCACTGGGCGAGCGTGGGCAGCCGCGGCGCGTCGGTGTCCGGGTGGAACATGAGGCCGTCCTTGGGAAGCCCGGTCCTGGCCAGGAAGCGCCGCGTCGGCTCGTGGACGAGGGTGGCGGGCAGCTCGGCCGCGTCGAAGCGCACGATCTCCTCCGGCCCGAACTCCTCCTCCAGCAGCCCCTCGGGCAGGTCGAGCAGCAGGCCGCCGCCCGGCCCCGCGATCAGCGCGAGCGGACGGACGAGCGCGACGATGCGCCAGAGCGCGGGGAGGGCGTGCTCCCACTCCTCCGGGTCGCCCGCGCTGCCCCAGCCGCCGCCGTCCCAGTCCGCCTCTTCGAGGACCGACAGGTACAGCGCGGAGGCGTCCGCCACCGCCCGCGCGCCGAAGCGCACGGCGAAGGGGGCGAACCGGCCCCGGAGCCCGGCCAGTTCGGCCGCCGCGTCGAGGAAGCGGGTGAGGGCCTCCACCGACGGCGCCAGGGGCAGGACCTCGAGCAGGCCGGGGTCCTTCTCGAAGAGCAGCATGCTGAAGACCCGCCCGGTGGCCCCGTCCAGCAGGACGTGCTCGGCCTCCTCGCCCTCGATGAGGAGGTGGCCGATGGCCAGCAGGCCGCCGATGTGCTCGTCGAGCTCGGCCGGGTCGGCGGAGCCGGCGAGCAGCCGCGGGACGGGCACCGGCCGCCCCTCGGCGAGCGGCCGGAACCGCATCAGGTCGCTGTCGCCCGGCAGGCCCGTCTCGCTCAGCCACCGCCGCGTCGCCTCGTGGGTGATCGCCGGATGCGACTCGCTCTCCGGGACCCTGATAACCGCCGCTGCCATGCAACCCCCGTGCCGCCCCGGCGCGGTGCCGCCCCGGGTCTCCCGTCCTTGCTCGAAACGTTCTTGCTCGAACGTTCTTGCTCGAAAACCCTACTGCGCGCCACCGACACTCCGGCGGTCGGCGTTCACACAGGGTTCTTTCCGGATTCCGCCGTCCCCCGTGGCGCGGTCCCGCCGGGGCGGGCGAGACTGCCCCGGTCCCCTGCTCCACCCGGACGCCGAGGAGAGTGGCCGTTCATGTCTTCCCTGGACCGTAGACAGTTCATGCAGTTGGCCGGCGGCAGTGCCGCCGCGATGTCCCTGCTGTCCGACAGCATCGCGCGGGCCGCGGAGATCCCCGCGAACCGCCGCACCGGCACCCTGCGGGACGTGGAACACGTCGTGGTCCTGATGCAGGAGAACCGCTCCTTCGACCACTACTTCGGCACCCTGCGCGGGGTACGGGGGTTCGGCGACCCGCACCCGGTGTCCCTGCCCAACGGCAAGCCGGTGTGGTACCAGCCGGACGGCGCGAAGGACGTGCTGCCCTTCCGGCCCGACGCGAAAGACCTCGGCCTCCAGTTCCTCCAGGGCCTCAACCACGACTGGAACGGCGGCCAATCCGCCTTCCACCAGGGTGCCTACGACAACTGGATCCCGGCCAAGACCGCCACCACCATGGCGTACCTCACCCGCGAGGACATCCCGTTCCACTACGCGCTGGCCGACGCCTTCACCGTCTGCGACGCGTACCACTGCTCGTTCATAGGCAACACGGATCCCAACCGCTACTACATGTGGACCGGCTACACGGGCAACGACGGCGTCGGCGGCGGTCCGGTCCTCGACAACGCGGAGGCCGGCTACTCCTGGACGACGTACCCCGAGCGCCTGGAGAAGGCCGGGATCTCCTGGAAGATCTACCAGGACATCGGCGACGGCCTCGACGCCGCGGGCGGCTGGGGCTGGATCGAGGACGCCTACCGGGGCAACTACGGCGACAACTCGCTGCTGTACTTCCATCAGTACCGCGGCGCCGCGCCCGGCGATCCGCTCTACGACAAGGCCCGCACCGGCACCGACGCCAAGAACGGCGACGGGTACTTCGACATCCTGCGGGCCGACGTCAAGGCCGGCCGGCTCCCGCAGGTCTCCTGGATCGCGGCGCCCGAGGCGTTCAGCGAGCACCCCAACTGGCCGCCGAACTACGGCGCCTGGTACATCGCCCAGGTCCTGGACGCGCTGACCTCGAACCCTGAGGTGTGGAGCAAGACCGCGCTGCTGATCACCTACGACGAGAACGACGGCTTCTTCGACCACCTCGTGCCCCCGTACCCGCCGTCCTCCCCGCAGAAGGGCGCGTCGACCGTGGAGACCACCGGGGAGCTGTTCCCGGGCTCCTCGTCGAAGGTCGTGGGCCCCTACGGCTTGGGGCAGCGGGTGCCGATGCTCGTGGTGTCGCCGTGGAGCACCGGCGGCTGGGTCTGCTCCCAGACCCTCGACCACACCTCGATCATCCGGTTCATCGAGCGGCGCTTCGGGGTGGCCGAGCCGAACATCTCGCCGTGGCGGCGGGCGGTGTGCGGCGACCTGACCGCGGCGTTCGACTTCGCGCGGACCGACCCCGGCCTCCCGGCCTTCCCGGACACCAGCGGCTATCTGCCCCCGGACCGCGAGCGCCACCCCGACTACAAGCCCAAGCCCCCGGCGCACGGCTCGCTCCCCGCGCAGGAGCCCGGCACCCGTCACGCCAGGCCGCTGCCGTACGACCTGGCCGCCGACGCCACGGCCGTCGGCGACGCCCTGCGGATCGGCTTCGCCAACCCGGGCCGGGCGGGCGCGCACTTCCACGTCACCTCCGCCACCGACGCCGACGGCCCCTGGGGCTACACGGTCGAGGCGGGCAAGCGGCTGTCCGGCAGCTGGTCCACCGCGGAACGGGAGCAGGGGGCCTACGACTTCACGGTCCACGGCCCCGGCGGCTTCCTGCGGCGCTTCACGGGCCACACCGCCGCCGGCCGCCGGGGGCCCGAGGTGAGCGCGCGCCACGACCGGAAGACCGGGCAGGTGCGGCTGACCCTCACCAACGGGGGCGACACGACCGTGACGCTGACGGTGACCGACGCGTACGGCAAGGCCGCGCCGGCCGCTTACCGGCTGCGGCCCGGCGCGCACGCCGTCCACACGGCTGGCCTCCGCCGCAGCCACCAGTGGTACGACCTGTCGGTCGCCTCCGACCACGACCGCGGCTTCCTGCGCCGGCTGGCCGGCCACGTGGAGACGGGGCGGGCGGGGATCAGCGACCCCGCGATCGCGGCCGGCTGACGCCTGGCGGTCATCACGCCGCCCGCGCCTCAGGCGCGGGCGGCGTCCATCAGCACCCTGGCGGCCTCGCGGGCCTCGCGAGCCGGTTCGGGGGAGCCCGATATGGCGGCCGTGGTGATCGCGCCCTCGGCCAGCAGGGCGAGGTGGGCGGCCAGCGGGGCGGGCAGCCCGGCGGCCGCGACGAGGCCCGCCACGTACTGCCGGAAGGCCTCCTTGTGGGCGCGGGCGGCCGCGGCGACCTCCGGTGTGGTGGCGCCCAGCTCGCCGTAGGAGTTGATGAACGCGCAGCCCCGGTAGTCGGGCTCGCCGAACCACTCGTACAGCCAGTCGAAGACCGCGGACAACCGCGCCAACCGCTTCTCGGGCGGCCCGGGGACCGCCTCGACATACCGCGCGAGCCCGTCGAGCAGGCGGGCGTCGCGGCGCCGCAGATACGCCTCGACCAGGGCGGACTTCGAGGGGTAGAGCTGGTAGAGCCGCTTGAGGGAGACGCCGGAGGCCGTCCGTACCGCGTCCATGCCGACCGCCTGTACGCCGCGGCCGTAGTAGAGCTCCTCGGCCGCGTCGAGGACCCGCTCCTTCGTCGCTTCGAGATCCACCGTCATCCGCCCCTACCGCAAGAGAACCATCGTTCTCCCCACGGTACCTCAGGAGTCGGGCGGCAGGTGCGCACGGACCGGCGGCGGGGGCTCGGGCCCGTCGTACGGCTCGACCTCCACCCGGGCCAGCTGGCCGGTACACCCCTGGGCCAGCCGCGAGGTGCCGATGTCGCGGGTCAGCGCGTTGGGGTTGCCGTGCACGCAGGTGGCCACCTCGGGGGCGGACGGGTCGAACCACGCGCCGGTGGCCAGCTGCGCCACGCCGGGGCGCAGCGCGTCGCTGATCACCACCCCGGCCAGCAGGCTGCCCACGGCGCTGCGCACCCGCGCCACATCGCCCTCCCGGAGCCCGCGCGCCGCGGCGTCGTCGGGGTGGAGACGCAGCGGTTCGCGCCCGGCGACCTTGGAGCCGGCGCTCAGCGCGCCGTGGTCGAGCTGGCTGTGCAGCCGGGTCGCCGGGTTGTTGGCGATCAGGTGCAGCGGATGGGCGTCGTCGTCCTCCGGCTCGGGCGGCAGCCAGGTGGGGTGGCCGGGGCAGTCGTCGTAGCCGTAGGCGGCGATGGTGGTGGAGTGCAGCTCGATCCGGCCGCTGGGGGTGGGCAGCGGGCGGGCGTCCGGGTCGGCGCGGAAGTCGGCGTACAGCGTGTGGCGTTCGCGCCGGCCGCGCAGCGCGATGCGGCCGGCCCGCCAGAAGGCGGCGAAGTCCTCCTCGGGCGCGTAGCGCGGGTCGAGCTCGGCGCGCCAGCTCTCATAGAGGTGTTCGAGCCAGGCGCGCTCGTCGCGGCCCTCGGTGAAGGCGGCGCCGACGCCCAGCTCATGGGCCAGATCGCCGAGGATCCGGTAGTCGTCGCGGGACTCCCCCACCGGTTCGGCGATCCTGTGCATGGCGATCAGCGCCGCGTCCTCCCTGGCGCCGCCGAGGTCGTCCCGCTCCAGGGTGGTGGTGGCGGGCAAGACGATGTCGGCGTGGCGGGCGGTGGCCGTCCAGTGCGGCTCATGGACCACGACCGTGTCCGGGCGGGTGAAGGCGCGGCGCAGCCGGGCCAGGTCCTGGTGGTGGTGGAACGGGTTGCCGCCGGCCCAGTGGACGAGGCGGATGTCCGGGTGGACCAGCCGCTGCCCGTCGTAGTCGCAGATGGAGCCGGGGTGGAGCAGCAGATCGGCGATTCTGGCGACCGGGATGAAGTCGGCGACCGGGTTGTCGCCCTGGGGCAGGGTCGGCAGCTTGTACGGCAGGCTGCCGGCGCCGATCCCGGCGGTCGCCCCGTATCCATGGCCGAAGCCGCCGCCGGGCAGGCCGATCTGGCCCAGCAGACAGGCCAGGGCGATGCCCGCCCACAGCGGCTGCTCGCCCCGGTGGGCGCGCTGGAGCGACCAGCTGAGCGAGATCATGGTGCGGTGGCGGGGCAGCTCACGGGCGAGGTCGGCGATGCGGGCGGCCGGGATGCCGCAGATCTCCTCGGCCCAGCGCGGCGTCTTGGCGGGTGACCCGTCCAGGCCCAGGACATGGCGGCGGAAGGTGTCGAATCCCGCGCAGTAGCGGCGGCAGAACGCCTCGTCGTACCGTCCCTCGTCGATCAGCACATGGGCGAGCGCCAGCATCAGCGCGGCGTCGGTGCCCGGCACCGGGGCCAGCCAGTCGGCGTCCAGCTCCGCCGCCAGGTCGTCGCGCAGCGGGCTGACCAGGACGAAGCGCGCGCCGCGGGCGCGGGCCGCGCGCAGCGCCGCCGCGGTGGAGTGGCGGCTGATGCCCCCCGCGTTGACCTGGGAGTTCTTGGCGGGCATCCCGCCGAAGCAGAGGAACAGGCCGGTGTGCTCGGCGAGCACCGGGAAGGTGGTGGGGGCGGAGATCGGGGCGTCGTCGCCGACGACATGGCGCAGCAGCGTACGGGAGGCGCCCAGGCTGTAGGTGTTGACGGACCGGGTGTAGCCGCCCAGGCAGTTCAGGAACCGGTGGATCTGGCTCTGCGCGTGATGGAAGCGGCCCGCGCTGCCCCAGCCGTACGAGCCGCCGAAGATCGCCGAGTTGCCGTGCCCGGCGCGGACCCGCTCGAACTCCCCGGCCAGCAGGGGAATCACGGTGTCCCAGGAGGCCGGCACAAAGGTGTCGGCCCCGCGGGCCGGGTCGGGCCCGGGGCCGCGCTCCAGCCAGCCACGGCGGATGTGCGGGCGCAGCACCCGGGCGCGGGGGTCGAGGGCGGCGGGGAGGTTGCGCAGCAGTGGCGAGGGCTCGGGGTCGCCGGGGTCCGGGGTGACCTCCAGGCCGCCGCCGGGGCGGGCGGCGGCGGTGAAGGCGCCCCAGTGGGAGCTGTGCGGGCGGGGCACGCCGGGCGCGGCGTGGGCGCTGTGCCCACCGTGGCCGTTGTGTGGCGGGCGCTTCGTCACGCTCCCCTCACCCTGCCTCTCCGTCGACCGTCCCGAGGCTCAGCATCAGGCGGTTGGCCCAGCCGAAGAACGACGCGCAGTGTACGAGGTCGACCAGGGCCGGCTCGGAGAGCCCCAGCTCGCGCAGCGCCTGGACATCGGCGTCGGCGGCCGTGGCCGGGACCGGGGCAAGTCCGGCGGCCAGGCGGACGATCAGCTTCCAGCGGCGGCCCAGGACGGCCGTGCTGCCGTACTTCAGAAGGCGGTCCACGGGCTCCGGGTCGCCGTGCAGCTGGGCGGCGCGCCGGGCGTGCACCGAGACGCAGTACACACAGCCGCTGTGCAGCGACACGGCGGTGGCGGCCAACTCCCGCTCGGCGCGCGGCAGTCCGCCCTCGGCGGTGAAGGCGGCCAGGTCGATCGCGGTGCGGACGGCCAAGATGCCGAGGTCGTGGCCCAGGGTGCGGAAGTACGGCGTGTCGGGCCGCTTGCCCGCCAGCGCGGTGCGGTGCGCCTCGGTCAGCTCCTCGCGGGCCAGCGGGCGGATGGCGGGGCGCCAGGTCAGCACGTCGGTCGTGAACCGCGGCCCGCCGTCCACCGTCGTGGACGGCGCGCCGGGGTCGGTGCCGGTGCCCGAGTCGCCGGTGGCGAGCAGCTGGAGCCCGGCGGCCAGCTGCATCTGGTGGTGGGCGAAGGCGGCGGCCTGGGAGACGGTGACGATCTGCGGGTCCGTGAACCCGGCGGCCCGCAGGGCGTCCAGGCGCGCCTCGGCGGGGGCGCGGGTGAGCTGCCGGGCGTGTGCGACGGCGGCGGCGGTCCGTGGTGACGCGTGCCCCTCCAGCGGGGCGCGGGCCACGATCCGCTCCGCCACGCCCGGGTCCTGCGTCGCCTCGGTGAGCAGCGCCCGGTAGTGGGACACGGCCGGGGCGCGGCGGTGTTCGACGGCCACCGCGAGCGCCGCGGCGGCGCGTTCGGCGGCCGACACGCCGGTGCCGGGACCCGGCGGATGGAACAGCTCGTCGTACGCGCGCTGCTCCAGGCCCACCAGTTCGGGGCGCAGCGCGCGCAGCCGGGTCACCTCCGGCGCGGCGCCGGCGAACCGGTCCAGGACGTCGTGGCCACGCGTGACCGGAATGGACATGGCTGTGCCTCTCATGACGCGCGGTGGGCCGGGGCGGGCATCGCGTCCAGCAGCGCGCGGGTGTGGTCGCTGCCCGGGCGCTCCATGATCTGGTCCCGCTCCCCGACCTCGACGATCCGGCCCCGGTGCAGCACCGCGATGCGTGAGCACATGTGCCGTACGACGGTCAGGTCGTGGGACACGAACAGCATCGCCAGGCCCCGGCTGCGGCGCAGCTCGGTGAGCAGGTTGAGCACCTGCGCCTGGACTGAGACGTCCAGCGCGGAGACCGGCTCGTCGGCGACCAGCAGCCGGGGCTCCAGCGCCAGCGCACGGGCGATGCCGACGCGCTGGCGCATGCCGCCGGAGAGTTCGTCGGGGTAGGCGTCGGCCAGCGCGGGCTCGAGACCGACCTCGCTGAGCAGGGACGCGACGCGCTCGCGGCGCCCGGCGCGCGAGAGGTCGGTGTGCAGGGCGAGGGGGGCGCCGATGGTGTGGCCGATGCGGCGGTCGGGGTTGAGCGAGCCGTACGGGTCCTGGAAGACCATCTGGACGGCGGGGGCCCGGCCGCGGCGGCGGGCGGGGCGGGTGATGTCCTCGCCGTCGAAGACGACGCTGCCGTCGTCGGGGCGGCGCAGGCCCAGGAGTACGCGGGAGATGGTGCTCTTGCCGGAGCCGGACTCGCCCACGAGGCCGAAGGACTCGCCGGGGGCGATGTCGAAGCTGACGCCGTCCACGGCGCGGTGGGGGGTGCGGCCGAGGCCGCCGGGGAAGGTGACGGTGAGGTCGCGCACGCGGAGGAGGGGGGTGGGGGTGTTCTCCCCGCCCCGCCCCTCCCCACTCCCCGGGGCTCCGCCCCGAGACCCCCCGTCGCTCTCGGCCGCGCCCTCCGCCCCGCCGGAGCGGGCCTCCCCCGCCCGGCCGCCAGAGGCGGCGGGCGCGGCGGGCGACGCCGTGATCGCGCCAGCCGTCACGGGCGCCGCAGACGGCGCGCCGTCTGCGGAGGACGAAGCGTCAGCCGCCGGGGGCTCGGCCGCAGCGGCCACAGCACGCCCCGGCCGGGCGCCGGCCACATCGCCCGGACCCCCTGCGGCGACGGCCCCGACGTCTGTCACCGGCGCCGAGGACGGCGCACCGTCAGCGGACGCCGAGGGCTCGGCGTCACCCGCCGGGTTCGTCTCACCCCCCGCCGACATCGGCGCGGCGTCGGCCGCGGAGCCCTCCGAGGAGGCGCCGGCCGCATCGCCCGGACCTCCGACGGCGACGGCTGCCACCCGTGCCGGGGCGACGGCGCCGTCGGCGGAGGACGAAGGATCAGCCACCTGCCCCGGCGCGGCATCCACCGCAGAACCCCCCGACGAGGCGCCAGCCACAGCAGCCAGACCCTCGATGGCCGCCGTACCGGGTGCCACCGGCGCCGAAGGCAGCACGCCGTCAACGGAGGACGAAGCGCCAGCCACCGGACCCACCGCGGCATCCACCGCAGCGTCCCCCGACGAGGCGCCAGCCGCATCGGCCGGACCTTCAATGGCGGCCACGCCGGGTGCCACGGGAGCCGCTGACGGCGCGACGTCAGCGGCGGACGAAGCGTCGGCCACCGAGAGTTCGGCCGCAGCGGCCGACACCTCGGTGTCCGCCGCCGGGGACGGCGCACCGCCCGCCGGAGCCGGCGCCGGGCCGTCGGCCGGGGGCGCTACCTGCCGTGCCTGCGGGATGCGGAGGGCGGGGTCGGCCAGGGACTCTTCGTCTATCGGGCCGATCAGGGACGCCACCGTTTCGGGGACGGTGGGCAGGCGGCTGCCGGGGGGGTCGTCCATGCGGGGGACGGAGGCGACGAGGGCGCGGGCGTACGGGTGGTGGGCGGCGGTCAGGATTCGGTCGGTGGGGCCCTGTTCGACGACGCGGCCCCGGTACATGACCACGACGCGCGAGCACATCTGGCCCACCACCCCGAAGTCGTGGGTGACCAGCACCACCGCCATGCCCATCTCCCGCTGGAGCTCGGTGAGCAGCCGCAGGACCTGGGCCTGGACGGTGGCGTCAAGGGCGGTGGTGGGTTCGTCGGCGATGACCAGGTCCGGCTCGTTGACCAGCGCGGCGGCGATCATGACGCGCTGCCGCATGCCGCCGGAGAACTGGTGCGGATAGTCCTTCGCGCGCCGCTCGGCGCGGTCGATGCCGACGCGTTCGAGCAGTTCCACCGCGCGGGTGCGGGCGGCGGCCCGGGAGGCGTCGTGGTGCAGCCGGTAGGCCTCGGCGATCTGGGCGCCCACCGGACGGTACGGGTTGAGCGCGTCGAGCGCGTCCTGGAAGATCATCGAGACCCGGCGGCCGCGGATCCGGCGCAGCTCCCGTTCGCCGGCGCCGACCAGTTCCCGTCCGTCGAGCCGGATGCTGCCGGTGATCCGCGCGCCCGGCCCGTGCAGGCCCAGGACGGCGAGTCCGGTGGCGCTCTTGCCGGAGCCGGACTCCCCCACCAGGCCGATGGTCTCGCCGGGGTGCACCTCCCAGGACACGTCGCGCACGGCCTGGACTCCGGCGCCCGGGAAGGCGACGCTCAGGCCGGAGACCTCCAGCAGCGGGTTCACCAGTGCCGTCCTCTCTGTGGGTTGGGCTCAGACCTGGATCAGGTCGCGTCGGGTGTGGGTGAGGAACTCATGGCCGTCCTCGGTGATCACCAGGCTGTCCGAGTGCTGGAGCCCGCCGAAGCTGGGGATGCGCAGGTTCGGTTCGAAGGTGAGGGCCATGCCGGGGGCGAGGACCAGGTCGTCGTGCGGGCCCAGGCTCGGCTGCTCGTGGGGGCCGAGGCCCAGGCCGTGGCCGATGCGGCCGGGGAGGTAGTCGCCGTAACCGTGGCGCACATAGCTCTCGCGGGCCGCCTCGTACACCTCGGCGCAGCTCAGGCCGGGCCGCAGATACGGCTGGACCTCCTCGCGGATGGCCAGCAGCGCCTCGAAGGCGCGCTGCCGCTCGGCGGGGAGCCGGCCGACGGCGACGCTGCGCTCGTTCTCGGCGTGCATGCCGTCGATGGCCGTCCAGATGACGGTCCACTGGATCTCGCCGTCGACCGGGCGGCGGGCGGTGGGCGGGGCGGAGTTCATCGGGACCCGGTCGCCGATCAGGGAGTAGGACCACAAGGCGTTGAAGACGCCGCCCTCGAGGTTGCCGAAGTCCATGGCGAGCCGGTCGGGGTAGAGGCTGCTCCAGACCTCCTGCATGGTGCGCATGGCCGCCGAGGCGACCTCGACCTCGCTGCGGCGCGCGGCGACCGCCTCCAGCGCCGCGTCCATGCCCGCGTCGGCGATCTCGCTCGCGACGCGCAGCGACTCCAGTTCGGCGGCGTCCTTGACGTAGCGGGCGCGCATCAGGGCCCGGCCGGTGTCGGTGAAGGTGGCGGCGGGGAGCGTCTCGGCGAGCCTGCGCTGGTAGTTGTACGGCAGGAACTCGCCCTCGATGCCGATCCTGGCCTCGGTGAGCCCGCGCTCGGCCATCACCTCGGCGAGCACCTGCCACCAGTGGTCGGGGCCGATCTCCTTGGCCCAGCGCCCGTAGGGGCGGATGTCGGTGATGGCGGACACCTTGCGGGAGCTGTGGGCGCGCAGGGCGTGCAGCACGAAGACCGGTTCGCCCTCGGCGGGCAGCACGACGAGCACCGGGTGGGAGTAGATCATCGGCGTATAGCCGGAGAGGTAGAAGGTGTTCTGCGGCTTGACGACGACCATGGCGTCGACGCCCTCGGCGCGCAGATTGGCCTGGACGCGGGCCCAGCGGGCGCGGACGGTGTGGGTGTCGGGGGTCATGCGGTGGTGCTCCTCTTTTCCAAAGCCGGGTTCGCCGTCGCGGTGTTCTTCACGGTCCTGACCGGGCGGCGCCCCGGTCCGCGCCCGGCGAGCCGCTCGCCGAGCAGATTGGCGCCGATCACCAGCGCCACCAGGCCCAGGCCCGGCAGCACGGCGACCCACCAGGCGCCCAGCAGCTGACCCTGGCCCTCGGCCACCATCAGCCCCCAGTCGGCTGCGGGCGCCTGGGCGCCGAGGCCCAGGTAGGTGAGGCCGGCCTCCATGAGCACGGCCCGGGACAGATCGAGGGTGGCGGTCACCGCGACCAGCCCGCGCACGCCGGGCAGCAGGTCGTACAGCAGCACCCGCCAGGTGGGCATGGACTGGGTGAGGGAGGCCTCGACGTACGGCATGGTGCGCAGGCTGAGCACGCGCGAGCGGACCAGCCGGAAGTAGGCGGGCCAGCCGGTGAGCGCGATCACCAGCACCAGCACGGCGGTGCTCTGCCCGCCGAAGGTCAGCACCAGCAGGGCCAGCAGGATCGAGGGCAGGGCGAGTTGGATGTCGGCGAGGCGGGAGAGGACCTGGTCGGCCCAGCCGCGGGCGAAGCCGGACACCAGCCCGAGGAGGGTGCCGAAGACGCCGCCGCACACCACGGCGACCACGCCGACCAGCAGCGGGGTGCGGGCGCCGTACAGCAGCCGGCTGAGCAGGTCGCGGCCGAGCTGGTCGGTGCCCAGCAGATAGCCGTGTTCGCCGGGCGCGGCGTTGGTGTGCGCCAGGTCCTGGGCGAGGGGGTCGTGCGGGGCGAGCAGCGGCGCGCACACGGCGAGCAGGACGACGAGTCCGAGCAGCGCGGCGCCGACCGCCCCGGCGCCGCCGAGACGCAGGCGTCGGGCGCGGCGGCCGCGGGCCGCGGGCGGGGTCTGCGGTGGCGGCGGCTTCATCGATTGCCCCTTCCCTGGTGGCGGACCCTGGGGTCGAGCACGCCGTAGAGCAGGTCCACGATCAGGTTGACCAGGACGAAGGCGAGGATCAGGAACGTCAGGTCGGCGAGGACCAGCGGGTAGTCCTGGTTCTGGAGCGCGGTGACGGCGAGCTGGCCGACGCCGGGCCAGGAGAACACGCTCTCCACGATCACGGTGCCGCCCAGCAGCGCGCCCGCCTCCAGGCCGAGGACGGTGACGGTGGGCAGCAGCGAGCCGTACGCGGCGTGGCGCACCACCCGGGCGCGGCTCATGCCGAGCGCGGTGCCGGTGCGGGAGTACGGGCGGGCGAGTTCGCCGCGCAGGTTGTTGCGGAACACCCGGGCGAGCGGCGGAAGGACGCCGCACGCGAGGGTGGCGGCGGGCAGCACGATGCTCGCGGCGGTGGTGGCGCCGGAGGTGGGCAGCCAGTGCAGCCGCACCCCGAAGATCCACACCAGCAGGACGCCGACGTAGAAGCCGGGCACCGACTGGGCGAGGAACACCAGCCACATGGGCCACTCGCGGCGCGCCCCGCCGTCTTCCCGCGACCCCGTCCAGACGCCGACGGCCAGGGCCAGGAGCGCGGCAGCGGCGAGCGCGACGCCGGCCAGCAGCGTGGTGGCGCCGAGCCGTTGGAGGACCACCTCCATGGCGGGCTGCTGGAAGGTCAGCGAGTCGGGGAAGTGGCCGCGCAGCGCGTCGCCGAAGAAGGAGAGGTACTGCTCGGCGAGCGGCCGGTCGTAGCCGAGGGCGTGGCTGAGCTGCGCCACCTTCTCGGGCGGGGCGCCGATCGGGGCCATCATGACGGCCGGGTCGCCGGAGGAGTGCAGCACCAGGAAGACGGCGGACAGCGCGCCCCAGACGGCCAGCAGCGTCAGGGACAGGCGGCGGGTGAGGAAGCGGATCATCCCGCGGCCCCCTTCCAGGACATGTCGGCGGGGCGCACCCAGTCGTCGGGCCGGGCGCGCCAGTCGAGGCGCTCGGCGGTGGCGGACACGCCGGGCTGCGGGAACAGGAAGAGCACCGGGGCCTGGTCGCGGGCGCGCCGGGCGGCCCGCGCGTACAGGGCGTCGCGCGCCGCGCGCCCCTCGGTGCGGCGGGCCTCGGCGACGGCGGCGGTGAACTCCCGGTCGTCCCAGTAGGCATACGGGCTGTCGGAGACGAACAGGCCGTAGAGGCCGCCGGCCGCGAGGGTGGGCCAGGCCTGGGTGATGTACTGCATGTCGGGCATCGCCTTGTCCTGCAGATACTTCTGCATGTAGACGGTGAACGGCACGCTGTCGATCTTCACGCTCACCCCGGTCTCGCTCAGCTGCTGCGCCACCGCCTGGACGACCAGCTCGCCCGCCACGTACTGGCCGCTGGGCACGCGGAGGGTCACCTTCAGCGGGTTGCCCCTGCCGTAGCCGGCCTCGCGCAGCAGCGCCCTGGCCCGGTCCGGGTCGTGGGGGTAGCCGTTCAGGCCCTGGGTGTAGCCGGAGTAGTAGTCGGTCAGCAGCTGGCCGGGGCTGGGCCTGACGGTGTTCTTGAGCAGGCTCGCGGTGATCGCCGCCTTGTCCACCGCGTAGTTGACGGCCCGCCGCACCCGCACGTCCCGCATCGGGCCCTTGAGAGTGTTGAGCTTGATGAACGCCATCCGGGTGGTGTCCAGGCGCTGGGTGCGCAGCGCCCGGTCGGCGCGCAGCCGGTCCAGGTCCTGGGGGTCGAGCCCGGCGACGGCGTCGAGTTCGCCGGAGAGCAGGCCGGAGACGCGGGCGGGCTCGGACGGGGTGATCCGGAAGGTGACACGCCGGATGGCGGGCTTGCGGCCCCAGTAGTCGTCGCGGGCGCGCAGCTCGACGGTGCCACCGGGGCTGTAGTCGGTGATCTCGTACGGGCCGGAGCCCATGGCCTGGGTGGCGGGCTGGTGGCGGGCCGCCCAGCGGGGGCTGAGCAGGTAGAGGAACGAGAGCGCGCCGAGCAGGTCGGCGTCCGGGGTGGCGGTGATGAGGTCGACGGTGTGCCGGTCGACCTTGCGCGCCGCCTTCAGGCTGGGGAAGTTGGAGGTCATCCGCAGCGCGTTGGCGGCGTCGAGCAGCCGCTCGACGTTCCAGACCACCACGTCGGCGTCCAGCGGGCTGCCGTCGGCGAAGGTGGCCTTCCGGTGGAGCGTGAAACGCCAGCGGGTGGGTTCGGCGCGCCGCCAGGAGGTGGCGGCGTCCGGGCCGATGGTGAGGTCGGGGCGGCGGGTGACCAGCGAGGAGTACACGCTGGAGAGCACGGACAGATCGGTGCCCACCGAGGTGGTGTTCATCGGGTCGAGGGTGGTGACGGCCGCCGACAGACCGATGGTGACGCGCGAGGCGCCGGCCCGGCCGCGCGGGGTGTCGCCGGGCAGACAGCCGGCCAGGGCGGGGGTGAGTGCGAGCCCGGCGCCGAGGCCGAGCGCGCCGCGCCGGGTGAGGCGCCACGGGTGCGGTGCGGACAGGTTCGGGGTGGACGGGCTCGGGGTGGGCGGGTGCGGTACGGCGGCGTTCATATCGCACCCTCCTGGTGTGCGAAGACCGTGCGGTCGGAGGCGCAGGGGTTGCCGAGGGTCACATAGAAGGCGCGGTCGGGCAGCACCGCGATCGACGCGTAGGTGGTCTCGGACCCGGCCCCGTCGATCTGGTGGCGGCACAGCGAGTCCTGCGGATAGCCGTCGTGGTCGGCGAGCAGCTCGGCCAGGGCGCCGGGGGTCAGCCCGCGGGCGGCGTGCAGGGCCCGGCCCGCGGTGTCGGCGCGGTGGTACGAGGACGAGTTCTCGTCCGGGCCGGGCGCGAGCGGGGCGGTGGCCGGACACTCGTAGTGGTTGGTGAGCACATGGTGGTCCGCGTCGTCGCGCACCGTCACCCCCGTGGCGGTGGCCTCCAGCGCGAGCCGGCTCCGCGGGTCGGCGAGCGCGATGTTGAGTCCGCTGAGCCTGGGCTGGGCGCGGAGCAGACCGGCGAACTCCTCGGCGGTGCGGGCCCGGCGCAGCAGGTCGTGGGAGTTGATGAGGATCCATCCGGTGGCCGAGGCCCGCCAGTCGACGTTCGTGCGCTCGCTCCACACGCCGGAGGTGGACATCGCGAGCCCCGAGTCGTTGACGCCGCTGCCCGGCCACAGCACGCTGCCGGCCACGGTGACCTCGACCAGCCGCCGCCCGTCGGGGTAGCGGCGGCGCAGCACGACGTGTTCCACGAAGTGGCCGGCCATGTCCCGGGTCTTGGCGAGCAGGGTGTGGCCGGCCGCGGCGCGGTCCCCGGCGGCCACCAGCTGGCTGCACTCCTGGGGGACCCAGCGCAGCACCATGTGGGCGGGGAGGTTGAGGGCGAGGATGTCGTCGAGCGGGGCGTCGGCGCCCTCGGCGATGCCGAGCAGCTCGGCCCACTGCTCGGGGTCGGTGTGGCGGACGAAGTCGGCGTTGGCCTCCAGGCACTGGCGGTAGCGGGCGACGGACGCCTCGTCGGCGCACAGCTCGGCGATGTCGCGGCGCACGGCGGCGATGTTGGCGGCGATCGCGTCCCGGGCGGCGCGCCCGTGCTGCCGGCCCTGTTCGGCGGCGTCGCCCGCCAGGTCGAGATAGGCGGGGTCGGCCGCGGCGGTGGCCGACCCCGGGGCCAGGCCCCACTCCTGCCAGCGGCCGGGGTGGGCGGCGGGGACGGCTGCGGCTGCGCGGGTCACGGCTGGCTCTCCTCACTGTGGGGGTGTCGGGGGTGTCCGGCGGGGGCGGCCGATGCGCGGCCTCGGCGTGCGGTGCCACTCACACCGACGTCCGCGGGAGCGGGCGGGGGCGGGGTGAGGCCGCGCAGCAGCTCCCGTGCGACGCGGTCGGTCTCGTGGAAGAAGTCGGCGTCGGTGCCGGGGCGGGCGCCGATGGCGGTGGTCCAGCGGACCCCCTCCAGCGGCACTCCGACGGCGAACAGCGCGTGGTGCACGGTGCCGTCGGGGCGCCGTATCCGGCCGTCGCGGGCCCGGACGTCGAGCGCGCCGGTGGGCAGCGGCGCGGCACCGGGCGCGGCCGCGGGCAGCCGGTGGGCCCGGCCGAGGCCGTCCGCGATCAGGCGGCGGACGAGTCCGGGCCCGTCGGCGCCGACGTCGGTGCCCGGCAGCCAGGCGTCGATCACGGCGTCGGGCCGCACGGTGAGGTCCTCGACGACCGCGGATGCCGAGCGGGTGCCCGGGCGGACCGGGCCGAGCAGGGCGACCACGCCCGCCGCGAGCAGCGCGCGCAGCTGGCGGACGCGCAGCGCGGGCGGGCCGCCGGAGACGAAGTTGGCGAAGCCGTTGAACCAGCCGAGCACATCGCGCCGGTAGGACTCGCCGCTGAGGTTTCCGGCGGTGATCAGGGTGCGCAGGGCGGGGCGCGCCTGGCGTACGGCGACGGCGAGGGCGGCCCTGGGCGGCAGCCGGGGATCGGTGGCGGCGGCCAGGTCGGCGTCCAGGTGCCCGGCCCACCAGGCGTTCAGCTCCGCGGGGTCGGCGAAGTGGCGGTCGCGCAGCGGTTCGGCGATCGCGTCCAGGTCCAGGCGCAGCGGCTCGGGCACGGCGGCGCGCAGAACGTGGCCGCGGTCCGGGCCTGGCGGCAGGGCGGTCAGGTCGCGGCGCAGCGCGTCGGGGTCGGGCAGGGCGTCTGCGTGCAGCGTCAGCACCCGGTCGTACCAGGCGAGTTCGAGGTCGGCGGTCAGCCAGGGCACGACGTCGGCGTGGAAGTCGAGGCGCTCGCGGGCGGCAAGGGCGGCGACCCGCTCGGGGGTGAGGAAGGCGCTGGGGACCCGGACGCCGGGGGTGTCCACGCGGGCATGGAAGGGGACACCGCGCCGGGTGGTGATCCAGATGTGCGGTTCGCGGCCGCTGGGGGTGTAACCGTGTTCGTCGAAGCGTCCGCCGCGGCCCAGGGTCAGCAGGGCCAGAACGTCAAAAGCGTTGAGGCCGCCGCCGCGCAGCAGCACCTCGGCGCCGGGGGCGATGGTGTCGACGGCGTAGTCGGCGGGGTGGCCGCCGGGCAGCTGGAGCACCTCGGGCGACGGGCCCTCGGGGGCCGGATACGGCGCCTCGAGGTGGCCGGTGGCCAGGACGGCGGCGCGCGCGGTGATCCGGGTGCCGTCGTCGAGCGCGATGTCGTAACCGCCGCCGGAATCCGCGGATTTCGGCGGGCCCGGCACGGGGGTCACGCTCCGCGCCGCGGCGGTGCGCACCTCGATCCGCACCCGGTCCCCGCCGAGGGCGCGTATCCGCTCCAGGGCGTCCATGAGATAGCTGCCGTAGACCCGGCGGGGCGCGTAGTCGCGGTCATCCGCATGCGCGGCGAATTCCGCGGCGGCGGAATCCAGATGGCCCCGCGCGGCGATGTCACGGAGCCATTCGGAGAACGTCGGCCCGGTGGCGACGGGCGCGTCGAGACGCACCGATCCATCGGGGAAGACGGTGTTGTCGGCGACCATGGTGTTCATCAGGAGTTGCGGCGGCTGGCCGCGCCACCACACCCGTCCGGCGCCGGGCGGATACGGGTCGACCAGCGTCACCCGCAGCGCGGGGCCGGTCACCGGGGCCCGCGCCACCAGCCGTTCCAGCACCGAGACACCGCGCGGGCCGGCCCCGAGCACCACGGCGTCGGCCGTGGCGCGGGCGGGCCCCGGCTGCGGTGCGGCGGAATCGTTCATAAAGATGTCACATTTCAGGGGCTGTTGATGAAAGGCGGCAGGCCAGGGAATTTTGCGGTCGGCACACCGCCACGTCAAACGCCCGCTTGGGCAATCTCAAATGCTGACTTGGGGCCCGCCGGGAAAACCCTGGGAGAACGCGCGCTAATCTGATGCATCAGATTTCCCGGCCGCCGGGAATGACGCGACGGCCCAGGCTTTCGACGTTGTGTCGGCCGCCGCGCGGACGCACCTGGTGCACCAGGTAGGCGGCTGTGTGGTCCGTCACACCGGCCCGCCCGAGCCCGGAGGAGACGGAAGAACCGCGATGACCGAACCACCCGCCTACCTTCGCGTGGCCCGGGATCTGCGCCGCCAGATCGAGGACGGCCTGCTGCCCGCCGGGGAGCGGCTGCCCTCCCGCGCCCGCCTCGCCGAGGAGTACGGCGTCGGACCCAATGTGGCGGTGGCCGCGGTGCGGGTGCTGATGGCCGAGGGCCTGGTCTACGGGCGCGCCGGCAGCGGGGTGTACGTACGCGAGCCCGCGGCGCTGCGGCGGATGGTGCGCTCCTGGCACGACGGGAGGCTCAGCGGCGCTCCGTATGTGCTGGACCTGCCGGACCATGGCGCGGGGCGGCGCGAGTGCACCTCCACCACGGTGGCCGCGCCGCCGGGGATCGCGGAGCGGCTGGGGCTCGCGGCGGGCGCGCAGGTGGTGCGCAGCGCGTATGTCTTCTGGACGGACAGCGCCCGCAGCATGGTCTCCACCAGCTGGGAGCCGCTGGAGCTGACCGGTGGGACGCCGGTCGTGCTGCCGGAGGCGGGCCCGCTGGCCGGGCGGGGGGTCGTGGCGCGGATGGCGTATATCGGGATGCCGGTGGACCGGGCGGTGGAGGCGGTGGTGGCGCGCACGGCCTCGGCGGAGGAGGCCGGGCTGCTGGAGATCGCGGCGGGCTCGGTGGTCGAGGCCCTGGAGCGCACGTACTACAGCGGTGACCGGGCGGTGGAGACCGCCGACATCGTGGTCACGGCCGGGCGCTATCAGCTGGTGTACGAGTTTCCGGTCGCCCCCTGAGGGCCGGCGGTCGGTATTTCCTCCGAGCGGGTATTCACTGGAGAGAGCGGTGGATGGGCAGATGGCCAGATGAGCAGCCGATGCATACTTGAACATGTGAGTATCCAGGCGCTCTTCCGCCGCGGTCAGGTGGCGGCGCGCCTGCTCTCACGACCTCGGCCGGATGTATCCGGCCCGGATGTACCAGGCAGCGTGGGATGAACGACCATGAGGCGACCGGACACCACACGGGATCGGCCCGTCCGGTCGGCCGACCTCTTTGACGAGGCGGCCACGGCCCGAGCCACCATCGACGAGCGGGGCATCGTCACGGGGTGGAGCGAGGGGGCCCGCAGGCTCCTCGGCCACCCGAGCGCGGCGGTGGTGGGCAGGCCCGCCGCCCTGCTGCTCGCCGACGGGGCGGTCGCGGACCTGCCCGGTTCCCTGGAGCGGCTGGGCAGGTGGAGCGGGAAGCTGACGCTGCTCCGCCACGACGGCAGTGCGCTGCGGGTCGGCCTGCTGGCCCACCACAGGACGACGGCCGACGGCGGCGCCGAGTGGCTGGTGGTCTCCCCGCTGGGCCGTACGGAGCCGGCCACCGACGACGACGGGCTGATCAGGGCCGCGTTCGCGCAGGGTCCTTGCACGACGGCGGTCTTCGACCAACGGCTGCTCCTGCGCTGGGCGAACGCGGACATGGAGCGCGTGGTCGGGCTCGGCCAGGACCAGATGCGCGGGCTGCGCATGTCGGAGATCGTGGCCGACGGGCGCGGCGCCGAGATCGAGCGGCAGATGCGCGAGGCGCTGGAGACGGGCCGGCCGCAGCGGATGAGCCTGCTGCCGTCGCGCGGCAAGGCGGCCTGGACGACCCTGCTGGCCCCGGTGCGCGGCGCCGACGGCCGGGTGCTGGGCGTGGTCCTGTCAGGTCACGATGTCACCGTGCGGTACGAGGCGCAGCGGCGGCTGGCGCTGCTCAACGAGGCCGGCGTGCGGATCGGCACCACCCTGGACGTCGCGCGCACCGCGCAGGAGCTGACCGATGTGGCCGCCCCGGGCTTCGCGGACTTCGCGGTGGTGGATCTGCTCCCCTCGATCCACCCCGGTGGCGACGGGCCGCCCCCCGGTCCGGTGCCCGGCACCGTCGTACTGCGCCGCGTCGCCGCGCGGTCGGCGCTCGAAGGCAGGCCGGACGTGGTGATCGAGCTCGGGAAGCTGGCCGTCTACCCGGAGCACTCGCCCGCGGCCGAGTGCCTGGCCGCGGGGCGGGGGTTGCTGCTCGAGGTGACGCCCGAGGCCATCGCCCGGTGGGAGGAGGACGACCCCGCACGGGCCGCGCGGCTGCGTGAATTCGGCTTCCACTCCACGATCGCGGTCCCCCTGCGCGCCCGCGGGGCGACGCTGGGCGTCGCCGCCTTCGCCCGCCACCGGAGCCCGGAGCCGTTCGGGGAGGACGATCTGCTCTTCGCCGAGGAGATCACGGCCAGGGCCGCGGTGTGCATCGACAACGCCCACCGCTACACCCGCCAGCGCGAGGCCGCCCTGGCCCTTCAGCGCAGCCTGCTGCCGCGAAGCCTGCCGCGCCACGCCGCGGTCGAGACCGCCTTCCGCTATCTGCCGGCCGGGTCGCGGGCGGGGATCGGGGGCGACTGGTTCGATGTGATCCCGCTGTCCGGCGCCCGGGTGGCGCTGGTGGTGGGCGATGTGGTCGGCCACGGCGTCCAGGCGTCCGCCGCCATGGGCCGGCTGCGTACGGCGGTGCGCACGCTCGCCGATGTCGATCTGCCCCCGGACGAGCTGCTCACCCATCTCGACGACCTCGTCACCCGGGTGTCCGCCGAGGCGGGGGGCGAGCCAGGCGGCGAGGTCACCGGGGTCACCGGCGCCACCTGCCTGTACGCGGTGTACGACCCGGTCTCGCGGCGCTGCTCGCTCGCCCGCGCCGGCCATCCACAGCCCGTGCTGACCCGGCCCGACGGCACCGCGGACTACCTGGACCTGCCCAGCGGGCCGCCGCTGGGCCTGGGCAGCCTGCCCTTCGAATCCCGCGAGGTGGAGCTGGCGGAGGGCAGCGTCCTGTCCCTCTACACCAACGGCCTGATCCAGGCCCCCGACCGCGATGTGGACGAGGCGGCGGAGGCGCTGCGCGCGCTGCTCACCCGGCCCGCCGAGTCCCTGGACGAGCTGTGCGGCACCGTGCTGGGCACGCTGGTCCCCGGCCGCCCCGCCGACGATGTGGCCCTGCTGATGGCCCGTACCCGGGCGCTGGACGCGAGCCAGGTGGCCACCTGGGATCTGCCCTCCGATCCGGCCGTGGTGGCCCGGGCCCGGAAGTACGCCACCGACCAGCTGCTGGCCTGGGGCCTGGACGAGGTGGTCTTCACCACCGAACTGGTGGTCAGCGAACTGGTCACCAACGCCATCCGGCACGCCCAAGGCCCCGTCCAGCTGCGCCTGATCCACGACCGCAGCCTCATCTGCGAGGTCTCCGACGGCAGCGACACCGCCCCGCATCTGCGCCGGGCGCGGGTGTTCGACGAGGGCGGCCGGGGGCTGCTGCTGGTGGCTCAGCTCACACGGCGCTGGGGCACCCGGCACGGTCCCACCGGCAAGACGATCTGGGCCGAGCAGGGCCTGCCTGGTCCCTCCGAATGAGGTCGGCCCTTACGACCTGGGGGCGACAGGGATCGGCGTCGCGACGCCGATCCCTGTCGCCCCCAGGTCGTTACAATCGCCAAGGAAACAAAGCCGGTTCGGCCGGGGCGCGTGGCACCCAAGGAACGGAAGGCCGCATCTCCATGCGAACTCAAGCCTCGCTCGGCGCCGGCCCGCTGGCCGGCCTGAGCCCCGCCGAATCGGCCCGGCTCATGGCCGTCATGCGCGAGGCCGCCCTGAGCCGGGGCCGGCTTCCGCTGCCCGCGCGCCCGGTGATCGGACAGTCCTGGGACCGCATGCTGCGGCTGGGCCTGGACCCGGAGCGCGGCAGCGCCCCGCGGCTGCTGGGCATCGAGGAGCTGGAGCGGCGCCGGCGCCAGACCCGGCTGGTCGAGGTGCTGCCCACCCTGCACACCGGTCTGCTGGAGGCGGCGGAGGCGGCGGGACACATCATGATCATCACCGATGCCGACGGCCGGGTGCTGTGGATCGACGGCCACCGCGGGGTGCGCAGACACGCCGACGGCATCGCGCTCACCGAGGGCGCCCACTGGGCCGAGGACGTCGCCGGCACCAGCGGCATCGGCACCGCGCTTGCCGTCCGGGCGCCCGTCCGGGTGCACTCCTCCGAGCACTTCGTACGCGCCTTCCACACCTGGAGCTGCGCCGCGGCCCCGGTCCACGACCCCCGGGACGGACGGCTGCTGGGCATCGTGGACATCAGCGGCCCGGCCGCCAGCGCCCACCCGACCGTGCTGTCCCTGGTCACCGCGACGGCCCGGTGGGCGGAGGGCGAACTGCGCCTGGCCCACAGCTGGGAGCTGGACCGGCTGCGCGCCGTCGCGGCCCCGGTGCTCGCGCGGATCCACGGCAAGGCGGCCGTGGTCGACCCGCACGGCTGGATCGCCGGGGTCACCGGCGTCACCCCGCGGGACCGCCGGCTGCTGCTGCCCAAGGCGCTGCACGACGGGCCGGTGTGGCTGCCCGCGCTCGGGGCGTGCACGGTGGAACCGCTGCCAGGCGGGCATCTGCTGCGGGTACTCGGCTCCGAGCCCGGCGGTCCGGACGAGCCCGGCGGGGCGTACGGGCCGGGCGGCGCGGGCCGGCTGGTGCTGGACGTCCGCCGTCCGCACGAGTGGTCGCTGACCTTCTCGGGGCCCTCGGGCACCTGGACCCACCAGCTCAGCGCGCGCCACGCCGAGATGCTGCTGGTTCTCGCCGCGTCCCCCGAGGGGCGGACGGCGGCGCAGCTGGCCGACGACCTGTTCGGCGACCCGACGCGGACGGTGACCGTGCGCGCGGCCATGTCCCGGCTGCGCCGCAGCTTCGGGGCGGTGCTCGCGCACCGCCCCTACCGCATCGCCGACCGGCTCCACGTCGACGTACGCCACCCGGAACGCCTCCAGGACCTGCTCCCCTTCAGCGCCGCACCAGGAGTGGCGCGCCTCCGCGACGCCGATATCTAGCGTGTCGGGGGGCACCGCCCAGCGGTAGCCGGGGAGCTTGAGGACCGGGCTCCGGGCCGGATCAGCCGCGGCCGGCGACCTCCTCCGGACGGAGCACCGCCGCGAGCCGGTCCGCCGGCAGCAGCCCCTTCTCCAGGACCAGTTCGGCCACGCCACGCCCCGTGGCCAGCGCCTCCTGCGCGATCGTCGTGGCCGCGCTGTAGCCGATGTGCGGGTTGAGCGCGGTGACCAGGCCGATGGAGTTCTCGACCGTCGCCCGCAGGTGCTCGGCGTTCGCGGTGATGCCGGAGACACAGCGCTCGGCGAGCGTCAGGCAGGCCGCGCGCAGGTGCGTGATGCTCTCCGACAGGGAGTGCAGGATGATCGGCTCGAAGGCGTTGAGCTGGAGCTGCCCGGCCTCCGCGGCCATGGTGATGGTGACGTCGTTGCCGATCACCTCGAAGGCGACCTGGTTGACCACCTCGGGAATGACCGGGTTGACCTTGCCGGGCATGATGCTGGACCCGGCCTGGACCGGCGGCAGGTTGATCTCGTTCAGCCCGGCACGCGGGCCGGAGGAGAGCAGCCGCAGGTCGTTGCAGCTCTTGGAGAGCTTGACGGCGATGCGCTTGAGGACGCCGGACAGATGGACGAACGCGCCGCAGTCCTGCGTGGCCTCGACCAGGTTGGCGGCGGTGACCACGGGCAGGCCGGTGATGTCGGCGAGGTGGTGGCGCACGGCCTCGGCGTAGCCGGCGGGGGCGTTGAGGCCGGTGCCGATCGCGGTGGCGCCGAGGTTGATCTCGTGTACGAGGCTCTGGGCCTCCAGCAGCCGGCTCTGGTCCTCCTCCAGCATCACCGCGTACGCGGAGAACTCCTGGCCCAGGGTCATCGGCACCGCGTCCTGAAGCTGGGTGCGCCCCATCTTCAGGATGTCGCGGAACTCCTCGGCCTTGTCGGCGAACGCCTGGCGCAGGATCTCCATCGCGGCGAGCAGCCCCTGCACGGCGAGGATGGTGGAGACCTTGACCGCGGTCGGGTAGGCGTCGTTGGTGGACTGGCTGAGGTTGACGTCCTCGTTGGGGTGGATCTCGGTGTAGTCGCCCTTGGCGTGGCCGAGGAGCTCCAGCGCCCGGTTGGCTATCACCTCGTTGGCGTTCATGTTGGTCGAGGTCCCCGCGCCGCCCTGGATCACGTCGACCACGAACTGGTCGTGCAGCCGGCCTTCCCGGATCTCCTGGCAGGCGGCCGCGATGGCGTCGGCCTTGCGCGCCTCGAGCAGCCCGAGGTCCTGGTTGGCCCGGGCCGCGGCCTCCTTGACGGCGGCCAGCGCGCCGATCAGGTGCGGGTAGGCCGCGATGGTGGTGCCGGTGATGGGGAAGTTCTCGGTGGCGCGCAGGGTGTGGATGCCCCAGTACGCGTCGGCCGGCACGTCACGGTCGCCCAGAAGGTCGTGTTCTCGGCGAAAGCCGGTGGCAGTCATCGGTGTGCGGTGTCCCTTGGTGAGGCGGGGTGAGGGTTGAGGGTGGGGGGTGACGTGGGGCGGAGCAAGTCCACCGCGCGCAGGCTACCGACGGGCCGGCCGCCGCCGAGCACCGGGGCCTCGGCGAACTCGGCGAGCAGCCCGGGGTCGACGCCCAGGTGGGCGAGGGCGGCGGCGGTCACCGGCATCCGGGCGCGGTCCGCCCCGTCGGCGATCTTCACGGCGAGCGCCCGCCCGTCGGGCAGCGCGGCCACCTGGACGCCCTCGAAGCCGTCCTTGGCCACGAGGCCGGGCACCGCGCGCATCAGCCGGGCGACGTCCCGCCCGGTCCCGGCGACCATCTCGGGGTGCTCGCGCATGGCGGCCGCGACCCGGCCCTCGGGGGTGTCCGCCGGGGCGGCGGCGATCCGCGCGAGGGCGCGGGCCAGCCCGCGCGGCGAGACGGCGAACAGCGGGGCGCCGCATCCGTCGACCGTCACCTGGGCGACGCGCCGGCCGGTCAGGTCCTCGACGGTCTCGGCGATCAGCTGCTGGAGCGGGTGCGCCGGGTCGAGATAGCCCTCCAGGGGCCAGCCGCGCAGCTGGGCGGTGAGCAGCATCGCGGCGTGCTTGCCCGAGCAGTTCTGGGCGAGCCGGGAGGGGCCGTGCCCGGCGCGCAGCCACGCCTCGCGCTCGGGGGCGCCGTAGGGCAGGTCGGGGACGTTGCGCAGCAGGTCCTCGGAGATCGGGCCGTGCGCGAGGATGCGCCGGGCCCCGGCCAGGTGGCGCTGCTGGCCGGAGTGGCTGGCCGCGGTGAGCGCCAGCAGCTCGCCGTCCAGCGGCAGCCCGGCGCGCACCAGGGCGACGGCCTGGACGGGCTTGAGTGCCGAGCGGGGGTAGAACGCGACGTCGGGGTCGCCGGCCTGGAGGAGCACCTGGCCGTCGGCGGCCAGCACCACGGCCGACCCGTGGTGGACGCCTTCGATGAGCCCGCCGCGTATCACCTGGACGAGCGGCACATGGCGCGGCTCGCGGATCTCGGGCGCCTCGGCGGGCAGCGGACGGTGGCCGTCGGGATACGTGTGGGGGGAGGTGTTCACGGAGGAGGTGTTCAAGGGGAAGGCGTCCGGAGAGGTGTTCAGGGTGGTGGGGGTGTTGTCGCGGTCGGTCGCGGTCATCGCCGGCCGTTCACCCGGCCGCGTACGGCGTACCAGCCGAGGACCAGCGCCAGCACGATCGCGGGGAGCGCCATGACGGTCAGCCGGCTGGGTCCGCCGTCGGCCCACATCAGGACCAGGACGGAGGTGAGGAAGGCGATGGTGATGATCTCGGTGAACGGCGATCCGGGGAGCCGGTAGCCGGGTCGCCGGACCAGACCGGCCTTGGCCTTCCGCCAGAAGACCAGGTGGCACAGCATGATCATGGCCCAGGTGGAGAGGATGCCGATCGCCGCGAAGTTGAGCACGATCTCGAAGGCCTTGCTCGGCGCCGCGTAGTTCAGGACGACGCCCAGCACGCAGAAGAAGGCGGTGAGCAGGATCCCGCCGTAGGGGACGTGGGTGCGGCTCATGACGCCGGTGAACCTGGGCGCGGAGCCGGACTTGGCCATCGAGCGCAGGATGCGGCCGGTGGAGTAGAGCCCGGAGTTGAGGCTGGACATCGCGGCGGTGAGCACGACCAGGTTCATCACCGCGCCCGCCGAGGGCACGCCGATGTTGGACAGCACGGTCACGAACGGGCTCTGGCCGTCCGCGTAGGAGGTGTACGGCATCAGCATGGAGAGCAGCACCACGGAGCCGACGTAGAAGAGGGCGACGCGCCACATGATGGAGTTGATCGCCTTGGGCATGATCTTCTCGGGGTTCTCGGTCTCCCCCGCCGCCACGCCGACCAGCTCCACGGACGCGTAGGCGAAGACGACACCCTGGACGACCAGGAGCATCGGGAGCACCCCGTGCGGGAAGACGCCGCCGTGGTCGAAGATCATCCCGGGGCCGGGGGTGTTGCCGTCGATCGGGTGGCGGGTGACCAGCAGGAAGATGCCGATCGCCATGAAGGTGACGAGCGCGCCGACCTTGATGATCGCGAACCAGAACTCCATCTCGCCGAAGAACTTGACCGAGATGAGGTTCACCGCCAGCACGACGGCGAGCGCGATCAGGGCGATCACCCACTGCGGGATGTCGGTGAACATGCCCCAGTAGTGCGTGTAGGTCGCGACCGCCGTGATGTCGGCGATACCGGTGGTGGCCCAGTTCAGGAAGTACATCCAGCCGGCGACGAAGGCACCCTTCTCGCCGAGGAACTCACGGGCGTACGAGACGAAGGCGCCCGAGGAGGGGCGGTGCAGCACCAGCTCGCCCAGGGCCCGCACCACCAGGAAGGCGAAGACGCCGCAGACCGCGTAGGCGATGAACAGCGAGGGTCCGGCGTTGTGGAGCCGGCCTCCGGCTCCGAGGAAGAGCCCGGTGCCGATGGCGCCACCGATGGCGATCATGTTGACGTGCCGGGCCTTGAGGGACTTGCTGTACCCGGCGTCCCCCGCGTCGACATGCGCGGGGGACTGCGTCTTCGGGTGGGGCTCTTGACGGCGTTCATCCTGCCGGAGGGACTGCTCGCTCACTCCTGCTGGCCTTCCATTGGGGATTGCATGACTCCTGTCGCGCGCCCGGCCTCGGGGCCTGGTCGCACGATGGAGGTGAGGGTTGTTTCGACGCGCTGGAGGTGATGTGACATCGCCGCCGTCGCGTCGGGCTCCGAACCGTCGGACAGCGCCTCGACGATCGCCCGGTGTTCCCGGTTCGCCTGCTCCCGCCGGCCACCGAGCTCGTTGAGGAACGCGGACTGCCGTGCCAGGGCGTCGCGGATCTCCTCGATCACCTTGCGGAATACAGGATTCCGGGCTGCCTGGGCAATGGTCAGATGGAAAAGTGTGTCCATCGCCACCCAGGCGGTGGTGTCGGTCTCCCGCTCCATCCGCTCCAGCAGATGGCTCAGGTGGTCCAGGTCCTCGGCGGTGCGGCGGACGGCCGCGTACCCGGCGACCGGGATCTCGATGTGCCGACGCACCTCGAGCAGGTCGCTCGCCGTGTAGTCGCCGAAGGTGGGGTCCTCCACCGGGCCGTTCGAGATGACGAACGTACCCTTGCCGGTACGCGAGGCGGTGAGCCCCATCGTCTGAAGGGCCCGGAGCGCCTCCCGGAGTACCGGTCGGCTCACCTCCAGCCGGCGGCAGAGTTCCGCCTCGGACGGAAGCTTGTCCCCGACCGCGTATTCACCCCGCTCAATGGCGCGGCGAAGGTGCGCAAGCACCGCTTCCATGGCGCTCACACGGCGAGGGACTGACGGGACTGCCGGGACCTGGCCTGTCTGGCTGTCTGACAAGTTCACGGGCAGATATTCGGCTGGCCACGGAAGCGTTGTCAATAGTTCCGCAACAAAGAGCACCCGACTCCACGGAATGTGCCTTTTGTCCGGCTTATGCTCTATGTGGAGTTTCTTGGCGCGATCCCCGCCGTCCGGGAGGCTCCGGCCGAGGGCACGAGCGACAGGTGCGTGATCAGCCATGACGCAGCAGCTGACGAAGGCGCGTATCACGGCCGTCGACACGCACGACATCCGTTTCCCCACCTCGCGGTGGGGCTGGGGCTCGGACGCCATGAACCCCGACCCCGACTACTCGGCCGCCTATGTGGCCATCCGCACCGACGCCCCGGACGGACTGGAGGGCCACGGCCTCTGCTTCACCATCGGCCGGGGCAACGAGGTGGCGGTCGCGGCGATCGACGCCCTGCGCCCCCACCTGGCCGGGACGGAGCTCGACGAAACCCCGGCCGGCCTGGACGCCCGCTACCGCGCATTGGCGGGCGACAGCCAGCTGCGCTGGCTGGGCCCGGAGAAGGGCGTCACCCACATGGCCCTCGGCGCCGTGGTGAACGCCCTGTGGGACCTGTACGCCAAGCGGCGGGGGAAGCCGCTGTGGAAGCTGCTGGCCGACCTCACCCCCGAGGAGCTGGTGGCCGTCGCGGACCTCCGCTACCTCGCCGACGCGCTGCCCCCCGACGAGGCGCTGCTGATCCTGCGCCGCGCGGAGCCCGGCAGGGCGGAGCGCGAGGCCCGGCTGCGCGCCGAGGGCTATCCGGCCTACGCCTCCTCCCCCGGCTGGCTCGGCAACTCCGACGCCCACGTCGCCTCGGCCGCCCGCCGGGCCGTCGCCGACGGCTTCACCCAGATCAAGCTGAAGGTCGGGGCCGATCTGGAGGACGACATCCGGCGCTGCCGGATCGCCCGCGAGGCGGTCGGCCCAGGGGTGCGGATCGCCCTGGACGCCAATCAGCGGTGGGAGCTGGGCGAGGCGGTCGAGTGGACCCGCGCGCTGGCCGGGTTCGACCCGTACTGGATCGAGGAGCCCACCTCCCCCGACGAGATCCTGGGCCTCGCCGCGATCCGCCGCGCCGTTGCACCTGTGAAGGTTGCCGCGGGTGAGCACACGGCCAACCGGGTGGTCTTCAAACAACTCCTTCAGGCGCAGGCCCTGGACGTTGTCCAGCTGGACGCCTGCCGCGTCGGCGGGATCCCGGAACTGCTGTCGATCCTGCTGCTCGCCGCGGATTTCGGGGTTCCGGTGTGCCCGCACGCGGGCGGCGTCGGGCTCTGTGAGCTGGTGCGTCACCTGGCCGCCTTCGACTATGTGGCGGTCTCCGGCAGGCTCGCGGACCGGACCGTCGAATACGTCGACCATTTGCACGAGCACTTCACCGATCCCGCGGTGATCGCCCGGGGGCGGTACACGGCCCCCTCCGTCCCCGGGTTCAGCTCCACCCTGCGGCCCGAGTCGCTGCGCGCGTACGCCTACCCGGACGGCGCGATCTGGAGAACGGCATGAGCGCCACGCGTCACCGCGCGGCCGCCGTCGCCACGGTCCTCGCCGTGGCCCTGGGGCCGGCCGCCGCGGGCTGTGGCGGGCGGCCGGCCGGTGGTCGGGGCGGCGGCCGGGTCGGTGTGGTCGTCCCGTTTCTGACCTCGCCGTTCTGGCAGGCGTACAACCAGGACATCCCCCGGCAGGCCGCGGCCCAGGGCGTCCGTGTGCTCCCCACCGTGAACTCCAACGGCGACGCGGGCCAGCAGATCACCGACGTCCAGACGCTGCTGTCCGAGGGCGTCAAGGGCCTGGTCGTCTCGCCCATCGACTCCGCCGCCATCGTCCCGGGCCTGCGGGCCGCCCAGCGCGCACACGTCCCGGTGGTCGCGGTCGACGTGGCCCCGCGGAGCGGCAAGGTGGCGATGGTGGTCAGGGCCGACAACCGGGCGTACGGCCGCAAGGCCTGCCAGGTCCTGGGCCGGGCCGTGAAGACCGGCAAGGTGGTGCAGATCCAGGGCGATCTGGCCTCGGTCAACGGCCGGGACCGCACGTCCTCCTTCTCCGGGTGCATGGCGCGGCACTACCCGGCGATCAAGGTGCTGAACATCCCCGCCCGGTGGCAGGCGGACAAGGCCGCGGCCGGCCTTGAGGCCCTGTACACCGCCAACCCCGGCATCAAGGGCATCTATCTCCAGGCCGGCGGGGTGTATCTGGCGCCCACCCTGCGGACCCTCCAGCGCCACAACGCGCTGGTCCGCGCGGGCAGCCCCCGCCACATCACCATCGTGTCGAACGACGGCATCCCGCAGGAGCTGACCGCGATCCGCCGGGGTTTCATCGACGCCACCGTCTCCCAGCCCGCCGACCTGTACGCGAAGTACGCCATGTACTACATCAAGCGGGCGATGGCCGGAAAGACCTTCCACACCGGCCGCACCGACCACGGCAGCACCGTCGTCGAGCTGCCCGGGGGCATCCTCCAGGACCAGCTCCCCGCGCCGCTGGTGACCCGGCACAACGTCGACGACCCGGCGCTGTGGGGCAACCGCCGATGAACACCGCCCGGCCGCCGCTCGTCGAGGCCCTCGGGATCACCAAGCGGTACGGGCCCACGGTGGCCCTGCTGGACGCGGGGATCGCCGTCGCGGGGGGCGAGTCGCACGCCCTGGTCGGCCGGAACGGGGCGGGCAAGTCGACGCTGGTGTCGGTCCTCACCGGGCTGACGAGGCCGGAGCGCGGCACCGTGCGCTACGACGGCGAGCCCGCGCCCGCCGTCGCCGACCGGGCGGCCTGGCGCCGCCGGGTGGCCTGCGTCTACCAGCGGTCGACGACCATCGGCGAGCTGTCGGTGGCGGAGAACCTGTTCCTGGGGCGTCAGCCGGTCACCCCGCGCGCCCGAGTGATCAGCCGGCGGCGGATGCGGCGGGAGGCCCGCGCGCTCCTGGACGAGTGGGGCGTGCCGGTGGACGAGACAGCCCGGGCCGGCGGACTGAGCGTCGAGGAGACCAAGCTGGTGGAGATCGCGCGGGCGCTCTCGCTCGGCACCCGCTTCATCGTCCTGGACGAGCCGACGGCCCAGCTGGACAGCCGGGCGACCGGCCGGCTCTTCGCCCATATGCGGCGGCTCCAGGAGGCCGGGGTCACCTTCCTCTACATCTCCCACCACCTGCGGGAGGTGTACGAGGTCTGCCAGGCCGTCACCGTCCTCCGCGACGCCCGCCGGATCGTCACCGCGCCGGTCGGCGCGATGTCCCCGGGAAAGCTGATCGAGGCGATGACGGGCGAGCGCGGCGGTCTGCCGGTCCCCCACACCGCACCACCGCGGCCCACACAGACCGCCCCCGCCGCCGTACGCCTGGACCACCTCAGCAGTCCGAGCTTCCACGACGTCTCCCTGACCGTCGGGGCCGGTGAGGTGGTGGGCCTGGCCGGGCTGGCCGGCTCCGGCAGTCATCAGCTGGGGGCCGCGGTGGCCGGTCTGCACCGGACCTCCGGCGGCCGCGTTTGGATCTTCGGCCGCCCGCTGCGCACCGGGAGCGTGCCCGCGGCCCTGGCCGCCGGGGTCGGCTGTCTGCCGCGCGACCGGCATCACGAGGGGCTGGTCCCGCAGCTGTCGGTGGCCGAGAACATCACCCTGCCGATCGGCGGACGGCTCGGCCCGCTGGGCCTGATCAGGCCCGGGGCGCGGGACGCCGTGGCCCGGCGGGCGATCGCAGGCCTCGGCATCGGCACCCGGGGGCCCGCCCAGCCGATCGGCGCGCTGTCCGGCGGCAATCAGCAGAAGGTGGTCCTGGCGCGCGCCCTGGCCACCGACCCCAGGGTGCTGGTGCTCATCGACCCGACGGCCGGGGTGGACGTACGGGCCGAGCGCACCCTGCTGACGGCGGCGCTCCGGGCCGGGGCCGAGGGGCGTGCGGTGCTGATCGTCTCCGACCAGCTCGAGGACCTGCGCGTCTGCGACCGCGTCCTGGTCATGTTCAACGGCTTCGTCTCGGCCGAGTACCCGGCGGGCTGGCGGGACGGTGAACTGCTCGCCGCCGTCGAGGGGGTGACGGCCGGCCATGGGTGACCCGGCCGCTTCACAGCCCGGCCCCGCCGCTTCACAGCCCGGCCCGGCCCGCCGCGCCGCGCTGTTCCGGGTCCGCGACCTCGCGCTGCTGCCCGCGGTGGTGCTGCTGCTGGTGATCGGCGCGCTGACCAACGACACCTTCCTGGAGCGGGAGAACCTGATCAACATCCTGGGCGCCTCCTCGGCGCTCGGGCTGCTGGTGCTCGCCGAGGCGATGATCCTGATCAGCGGCCGGATGGATCTGTCCCTGGAGTCCATCGCGGGCCTGGCACCCGCGCTCGGCTTCCTGGTCGTGATCCCCGCCGCCTCCGGCGGCTTCGGCACCCGCTGGCCGACGTGGCTGGGTCTGCTGATCATCCCCGTGGCCGGGGCGGTGGTCGGCGCGGTCAACGCCGCCCTGATCGTGGGGCTCGGGCTCAACGGCTTCATCGTCACGCTCGCCATGAACATCGTGCTGCGCGGGGTCCTGATCGGCGTGGTCTCGGGCAAGACGCTGTTCGACGCCCCGCCCGCGTTCTTCGCTCTGGGCTCCGAGAACTGGCTGGGCCTGCCGCTCTGTGTCTGGGTGACCGCCGGGTGCTTCGCCGTGGCCGGATTCTGTCTGCGCTACCACCGCTTCGGCCGCGCGGTGTACGCGGTCGGCGGCAACGCCCCGGCCGCCCGCGCGGCGGGCATCCGCGTGGCGCGGGTGGGCTGGTCGGTGCTGGTGGTCGGCGGGGCGCTGTCGGCCGTCGCGGGACTGGTCATCGCCGGACGGGTCGGCGCGGTCGACGCCAACCAGGGCAGCGGCATGATCTTCACCGTCTTCGCGGCCGCGGTGATCGGCGGGATCAGCCTCCGGGGCGGCCGCGGCTCCCTGCTCGGCGCCCTGCTGGGCACGCTGCTGCTGGGGATGCTGGAGAACCTGCTCACCCTCGCCCAGGTGTCGTCGTTCTGGATCGAGGCGATCTACGGCGGCATCATCCTGCTCGCTCTGATCGTCGCCAGGCTCACCACCGGCGAGGCACAGGAGTCATAGTATTAAGGGAAATCTCTCCGCAGATGGGACGGGCGATGACCAGCCCCGAGGGAATCGTTCCAACCGAAGCGCACGTCCCGTTCGACATGGCCGACGCGGCGACCGCGGTGGTCGACGCGGCGGGCACCGTAGTCGGGTGGACCGCCGCCACGGAGCGCCTCCTCGGCTACCCGGCGGCCGAGGTGCTGAACGAGCCTGCCGCGAAGCTGATGGCGGCGCCCGAGGATGCACAGAACGCGCTGAGCATCGTGGAGCAGTGCCGCGACCAGGGCAGTTGGGGCGGTCTGGTGACGCTGCGGCACCGCTCGGGGCACCCGGTCGAGGTCGGCCTGCGGGTCTCGGGGATCGAAGGGCTCTCCGGGACGTCCGAGTGGAGCGGCAGCGGGTGCTGGCTGGTCTCCGCGATCGATCTGTCCAAGATCCCCTCATGGGCGCTGAGCGGATCGCTGCTGGAGGCGTTTCTCGTCCGCTCGCCGATCGGCATGGCCGTCCTCAGCCCGGACCTGCGGTACGTATGGATGAACGACATGCTGGAGCGCTACGGCGGGGTGCCGCGCGATCAGCGGCTGGGCCGCCGGATGGCGGAGTCCCTGCCCGGCTTGGACACGGACGCGCTCGAACGGCAGATGCGCAAGGTGCTGGAGACCGGCAAGCCGGTGATCGACTACGAGTACCGGGGCTGGACCATGGCCGATCCGTATCGCGAGCACGCGTACTCGACCTCGTTCTTCCGGCTCGACAACTCCGACGGCCACCCGGTGGGCGTGTGCTACATGGGCATGGACGTAACCGACCGGTGGCGGGCGCGCGAGCGCCTGGCGCTGCTGAACGAGGCCGGGGCGCACATCGGCAGCACCCTGGACGTCATGCGGACCTCCCAGGAGGTGGCCGACTTCGCGGTGCCGCGGCTGGCCGACTTCGTGACCGTCGACCTGCTGGAGTCGGTGGTGCGCGGCGAGGAGCCGGTGCCCCCGGCGCAGCGGACGCTGCCCGCGTTCCGGCGGGCCGGACAGACCTCCATCCACGAGGGCACCCCCGAGTCCGTCGCCGCGCCCGGGGAGCCCGTCACCATCTCCCCCGACTCGCCCTTCGCGTCCTGCTTCTTCTCCGGACGGGCCCTGCTGGACCCGGTGATGGACGTCGCCGTCACCGCGTGGACCGGCGACGACCCGGACCGGGCCCGGAAGGTCCGCGAGTTCGGGATGCGCTCCCTGATGGTCGTGCCGATCCGCGCGCGCGGCACCATCCTGGGCGTGGCGTCGTTCGTCCGCTCCCGCCACCCGGACCCGTTCGAGGAGGACGACCTGCTGCTGGCCGAGGAGCTGGTCGCCCGGGCCGCGCTGTGCGTGGACAACGCCCGCCGCTACACCCGCGAGCACACCGCGGCCCTGGCCCTCCAGCGGAGCCTGATGCCGCACAACCTGCCCGACAGCCCGGTCCTGGAAGTGGCGTCGCGCTATCTGCCGACCGACATCCGCAACGGCGTGGGCGGCGACTGGTTCGATGTGATCCCGCTGTCCGGGGCCCGGGTGGCCCTGGCCATCGGCGATGTGGTCGGCCACGGCATCAACGCCGCGGCCAGCATGGGCCGGCTGCGTACCGCGGTGCACACGCTCGCGGACATGGATCTGCCGCCCGAGGAGCTGCTGGCCCACCTCGACGACCTGATCATGCGGCTCGGCGAGGAACGGGTGGGCGAGGAGAACATCGCCGCCGCGCTGCTGGGCGCCACCTTCCTGTACGCGATCTACGACCCGGTCACCCGGCGGTGCACCATGGCCCGGGCCGGGCACCCGGCGCCCGCGGTCGTCGCCCCGGACGGCGAGGTCACCTTCCTCAGCCTGCCCGCCGGGCCGCCGCTGGGCCTGGGGTCGCTGCCCTTCGAGTCCGCGGAGCTGGAGCTGCCCGAGGGCAGTCTGATCGCCCTCTACACCGACGGCCTGATCGAGACCTGCGACCAGGACATCGATGTTGGCCTGGCCCGCCTGAGCAACGCGCTCGCCCAGCCCGGGCTGCCCCTGGAGGACCTCTGCTCCACGGTGGTCGACGCCCTGCTGACCCGCCCGCCGTCCGACGACGTCGCCCTGCTGCTGGCCCGTACGCACTCGCTGCGCCCCGGCCATGTCGCCTCCTGGGACCTGCCCACCGACCCGGCCGTGGTCGCCAGCGCGCGCTCCCTGGCGGTCCGCCAGCTCGCCGGGTGGGGGCTGGAGGAGCTGATGCCCACCACGGAGCTGATCGTCAGCGAGCTGGTCACCAACGCCATCCGCCACGGCACCGGCCCCATCCGGCTGCGCCTGATCCGGCACGACGTGCTGATCTGCGAGGTCGCCGACGCCAGCAACACCTCGCCGCGGCTGCGCCACGCCCGCACCACCGACGAGGGCGGCCGCGGGCTGTTCCTCGTCGCCCAGCTGACCCGCCGCTGGGGCACCCGCTACACCGAGGGCGGCAAGCTCATCTGGGCCGAGCAGGACCTTCCGGCTCCGTCATGAGGCGCACCCCGGCGCACCCGCGCCCTGTTCCTGATCGTGTCCCTGTCCCACACTGGGCCTCGGGCCCTGGCGGGTCGGACACCGGGAGGGGGGACGGCGTGCGGAAGTCGTCCGGCCGCGGCGGCCGGTGGCGAAGCCGGTCGCAGTGCCGGTGGCGCTCCGGGCTCGCCTCCCGGTGGATCCGCGGCGCCGTGCTGCTGCTCGCGGGGGCGCTGCCCGCGCTGGCGTTCCCCGAGCCGTCGCTGTGGTGGCTGGCGTACGGGGCCCTGGTGCCGTGGATCCTGCTGGCCCGCTCGGCCCCCACCGGTCGGCGGGCGGCCCTGGACGGCTGGCTGGGCGGGACGGGCTTCCTGCTCGCGGTGCACCACTGGCTGATGCCGAGCCTGCATGTGTTCATCGTGGTGCTCGCGGCGCTGCTCGGGCTGTTGTGGCTGCCCTGGGGCTGGCTGACGTACCGGCTGCTGCACGGTCGGCCGGGTCCGGGCCGGGCGGCCGCGGCCCTGGTGCTGCTGCCCGCGGCGTGGCTGCTGGCGGAGCTGGTGCGGTCCTGGCAGTACCTGGGCGGGCCGTGGGGTCTGCTCGGCGCCAGCCAGTGGCAGGTGCCGCCGGCGCTGCGGCTGGCCTCGGTGGGCGGGGTGTGGCTGCTCAGCTTCCTGATCGTGCTGGTCAACGTCTCGTTCGCGCTGCTGGTCGCGGTGGCCGGGGCGCGCCGGGTGGCGCTGGCCGGGCTCACGGCGTGCGCCGCGGTGGCCGCCGGGGTGTGGAGCTGGGCGCCGGTGCCCAGGCCGGCCGGCACGGTGCGGATCGCCGTGGTGCAGCCGGGGGTGATCAACGTCCCCGGGCCGCGCTTCGACCGCAGCGAGCAGCTGACCCGGCGGCTGGCGGGCCGCCACCTCGACCTCGTCGTCTGGGGCGAGAGCAGCGTGGGCCAGGACCTGGCCGCGCGCCCGGACCTGAGCCGGCGGCTGGCCGCGCTGTCCCGGAAGGTCGGCGCCGACCTGCTGGTCAACGTGGACGCGCGGCGCAGCGACCAGCCGGGGATCTACAAGAGCTCGGTGCTGATAGGGCCGCACGGCCCCACCAATCAGCGGTACGACAAGATGCGGCTGGTGCCGTTCGGCGAGTACATCCCGGCCCGTTCGGTGCTGGGCTGGGTCACCTCGGTGGGCAAGGCGGCGCCCGAGGACCGCAGGCGGGGCATGGAGCAGGTGGTGATGCGGCTCCCGGACGGGCTGCGGATCGGGCCGCTGGTCTGCTTCGAGTCGGCGTTCCCCGACATGAGCCGCAATCTGGCGCGGGACGGGGCGCAGGTGCTGGTCGTGCAGTCCGCGACCTCCACCTTCCAGCACAGCTGGGCGCCCGCGCAGCACGCCTCGCTGGCCGCGCTGCGCTCCGCGGAGACCTGGCGGCCGATGGTGCACGCGACCCTGTCCGGGGTGAGCGCGGTCTTCGGGCCGCGCGGCGAGCCGGTGGGCGGCCGGATGGGCACCGACACCAGCGCGGCCATGGTCTACGAGGTGCCGCTGGCCCGGGGCACCAGCCCGTATGTGCACACCGGACCGTGGATCGTGTACGGCTCGCTGGGCGCGCTCGCGGGCTTCGGCGCGGTGGAGGGCGCGGGCGCGCTCAGGCGCCGTCGGGGCTCCGGTTCTCCGACGCGTCCTTGACGACCCGTAGCTGTGCGCTGCGCCCGTCCTCACCCGCCCAGCCGCAGCGCGAGCCGGTGGATGGCGGCGCGCACGCCGACGCCGTACGGGCCGTCACCGGCCCCCCGGGCGCTGGCCCGCGCCAGGGCGAGCTGTCCGCGGGCCGCCTCCCGCCGGCCGAGCTTGGCGTAGTCGGCCGCGAGGTTGAGGTGAAGGCTGGGGTAGAAGGCGCGCACCCGCGTGGCGGTGGGGCGGCCGTCCGCGCCGGCGATCCGGTCGGCCGCGGCGAGCGCCAGCAGGTCCCACATCAGCTCGTCGGCCGGGTCGTCCTGGGTGTCGGCGATGTAGTGGGCGAGTGCGCAGCGGTGGAAGGGGTCGCCGCCGACCCCACCGTCGTGGAGTTCTCGCCACAGCTCGGCCAGGCGGTTGCGCGCCTCCTCCCGGTCGCCGCCGCGGTGCAGCATCACGGCCTGGCCGATCCTGGTCGGCACCGCGTCGTCCTCGGGCGCCTCGCGCCGTGCTCCCGCCATCGCGGCCTCCCGCCGTTCCGACCCTCCCCTCGAAACTAACCATGGCCGGCGCCGATCGAGGGCAGCGCGCTCGGGCGCTCAGCCCGACGGGGCGTAGCGCTGGGCCAGTTCGGTGACGGTGCGGGCGACCGCCTCGCGCAGCTCGGGCGGGCCGAGTACATCGGCCTCCGCGCCCAGCCACAGCACGTCGTGGGTCGCGACGGGCAGCGACTCCACGGGCAGCACCACCCGCACCCGGCCGTCCGCGTCGGGCGGGCCCGCGGCGGCGGCCGCGGCCTCTCCGGCCGCGCCGAACCTCATCGGAAGCAGCCGCAGTCCGCGCGGGGTGAGCAGCAGTTCCGCCTCACCCTGGAAGCGCATCTCCTCCAGCCGCCGGGACGACTCCTCCCAGTAGGCGGCCAGGTCGAACCCGGTGGGCCGCTCGAAGGTCTCCTCCAGGACCTCGGCGGCCAGCATCCGTGACACGCGATAGGTGCGGACGCCCTCCGCCCCCTCTGCGCTCTCCACGCGTGCCACCAGGTACCAGATGCCGCCCTTGAGGACGAGGCCCAGCGGATGGAGGTCCCGCCGCACCTCGCCGCGCCAGCGGCGGTAGTGCACGCGCAGCACGCTCGGCCGCCACACCGCCTCGGCGACCGCGCCGAGGTGGGGCACCTCCTCGGCGTCGCGGAACCAGCCGGGCGCGTCCAGGTGGAAGCGCTCCTGGATGCGCCGGGACCGCTCCCCCAGCTCTGCCGGGAGCGCGGCCCGCAGTTTGAGCTGGGCGGTGGCCAGGTCGGCGCCCAGGCCCAGCTGGGTGGCCGGGCCGGGCATCCCGGCCAGGGAGAGGGAGTCGGCCTCGTCGCCGGTGAGCCCGGTCAGCCGGGTGCGGTAGCCGTCGAGCAGCCGGTAGCCGCCGGCCGGGCCGCGGTCGGCGTAGACCGGGATGCCGGACGCGCCGAGCGCGTCGATGTCCCGGTAGACCGTACGGACCGACACCTCCAGCTCCGCGGCAAGCTCCGGCGCGGTCATCCGGCCCCGGTTCTGGAGCAGCAGGAGCAGTGAGAGCAGGCGGTCGGCGCGCATGGCTCCCATTGTGCCGCCGTACCTGACAAAAGATGTCAGGTACGGCGGGCAACGTACTCCTCGGCCCGCGCGGCACGGATCGCGCGGAGCCCCCGGAACCCTTGGAAGGACACCGCATGACCACGCACGCCACCGGCACCTTCGCCTTTGCCAACTGGGACGAGAACACCGTCGGCGAGGCCGGTGACGGCACGAAGCTGGCCCGCGCCACGGTCACCAACAGCTACTCGGGGACCTTGGAGGCGGAGCGCACCACCTGCGAGTACGCGATCACCTACTTCACCGACAAGACGGGCGTCTGCACCGGCTACGAGCTGGTGACCGGCACCCTCGACGGGCGCACCGGCAGCTTCGTCTTCGTACAGCACGGCACCTTCGGCGAGGACGGCAAGATCCACTGCTCGCTCGAGGTGGTGCCCGGCTCCGGCACCGGCGAGCTGGCCGGGCTCACCGGCAAGGGCGGCTTCGTGGCCATGACCGGCCAGTCCACCACCCCGTACAGCTTCGAGTACGACCTGGGCTGATGCCGGTCATCCCGTGAATGCCGTGAACGCCGTGAATCCCGTGCGGACGGTCACCCGGCCTGGGCGCCCAGGTTCGGGATCCGCCAGTCGATGGGCGCGTGCCCCTGCGCCTTGACCGCCTCGTCGATCTGGGTGAAGGGGCGCGAGCCGAAGAACTTCTTGGCCGACAGCGGCGAGGGGTGCGCGCCCTTGACCACGGCGTGCCGCTCCTCGTCGATCAGCGGCAGCTTCTTCTGCGCGTAGTTCCCCCACAGCACGAAGACGGCCGGGTCGGGGCGGGAGGCCACTGCGCGGATCACCGCGTCGGTGAACTTCTCCCACCCCTTGCTCTTGTGGGAGTTGGCCTCGCCGGCCCGGACCGTCAGCACCGCGTTGAGCAGCAGCACGCCCTGCCGGGCCCACGGCATCAGATAGCCGTTGTCCGGGATCGGGTGGCCGAGCTCCGCCTGCATCTCCTTGTAGATGTTCCGCAGCGACGGCGGGGTCCTGACGCCGGGGCGCACGGAGAAGCACAGCCCGTGCCCCTGGCCCTCGCCGTGGTACGGGTCCTGCCCGAGGACCAACACCTTGACCTGGTCGTACGGGGTCGCCTCCAGCGCGGCGAAGACCTCGTCGCGCGGCGGGTAGACGGGACCCCTGGCCCGCTCCTCCTCGACGAACTCGGTGAGCTCCTTGAAGTAGGGCTTGTCCAGCTCCTCGCCGAGGACGCCGCGCCAGGACTCGGGCAGCATGTGGGTCACGTCAACAACCTCCGGTGTTCGTTCTCTTGACGTGCCCCAGAACCTACCGGCGACCACCGACAACGGCTCAGGCGGCGTCCAGCTTCGCCCGCAGCCCGGGGTCGAGTTCCAGGTCGACGGCGCCCAGCGCCTCCTCCAGCTGGGCCACGGAGCTCACCCCCAGCACCGGGATCACCGGCTTCTCGGCCCCGATGAGCCAGGCCAGCACCACCTGGTTCGGGGTCGCGCCGGTCTCCTTGGCGACCTCGCGCAGCGCGCTCAGCCGCCGCTCGGTCCCCGGGTGGTCGTACTGCTCCAGGATGCGCTTGTCGTCGCGGGTGTACGCGCCGTGGATCAGCGAGCCGTACGCCAGCAGCGTCATGTCCTCCTGGGTGCCGATGTACTCGACGAGGTCGATGCCCGCAAAGCCCTGGGTGCCGAAGTCGGCCCCGGGCCGCGGTCGGAGGTAGGTGTAGCGCTGCTGGACGCAAGCGTAGCGGGCCAGGCCGTGGTCGGCGGCGTACTGCCGGGCGGTCGCCACCGCCCAGGAGGCGTGGTTGCTGCATCCGAGGACCCCGACGGAGCCCTCCGCGACGAGCTCGGCGAACGCGCCGACGGTCTCCGCCATCGGCACCGTGCGGTCCTCGATGTGCGCGTAGTACAGGTCGACGCGGTCGGTGCCAAGACGTCGCAGGCTGTCCTCGACGCCGGAGCGCACCGTGCCCGCGCCCAGCCCCTGCCAGTTGGCCGGCCACTCGCTCCCCCGCGCGGGGTCGGGCCGGGCGCCGACCTTGGTGGCGACGACGGTGGTCTCCCGCCGGCCGCGGCTGCGCAGCCAGCGGCCGAGCAGTTCCTCGCTCTCGTTCCCCGTGCCGCCCGGCGCCCAGATCGAGTAGTTGTTGGCGGTGTCGACGAACGTCCCGCCCGCCTCGGCGAACCGGTCGAGCACCGCGAAGGACGTCTTCTCGTCGACGGTGCTGCCGAACGGGAGAATGCCCAGGCACAGGGCGCTCACCTCGGGCCCGGTACCGCCCGCCAGAGTCAGATGGCGCATCGTACGCATCTCTCCTCACACAGAAGTCAGCAGAAGTCTCAGGTGCCGGACCCGGTCGGATCCGACACCTGAGACTGTGCTCCTTGGAGTGCGCGCCAACGCAAGCCCTCAGCCGACTCCGGCGTTGAGGAATATGCCGCCGTCGACGACGAGCGTCTGCCCGGTCATCCAGGCCGCCTGGTCGGAGGTGAGGAACGCGGCCACGCCGCCGATGTCCTCGGGCACGCCGAGGCGCCCCAGCGGGTACGCGGCGGCGGCCTCCTCCTCGCGCCCCTCGTACAGCGCCGCGGCGAACTTGGTCTTCACCACGGCCGGGGCGATGGCGTTGACCCGCACCCCGGGCGCGAACTCGTGGGCGAGCTGCGCGGTGAGGTTGATCATGGCGGCCTTGCTCACGCCGTACGCCGCTATGAAGGGCGAGGTCGACAGGCCGGCGACCGAGGCTATGTTGACGATCGCCCCGCCGTTGTCCTTCTGCCACGCCTTCCAGACCCGCTGGGCGAGGCCGAGCGCCGAGACGACGTTCGTCTCGAAGACCTTGCGCAGCACGCCCAGGTCGAGATCGGCGATCGGCCCGAAGACCGGATTGGTGCCGGCGTTGTTGACGAGGAAGTCCAGCCGCCCGAAGGCCTCCATCGCCCGCTCGACGGCCACCGCCTGGTGCGCCTCGTCATGGGCCTTGCCGGCCACGCCGATCACCCGGTCGGCACCGAGCCGCTCGACGGCCTCCTTGAGGGCGTCCTCGTTGCGCCCGGTGATACACACCCGGTCGCCGCGTGCCACCAGGGCCTCGGCGATGGCGTAGCCGATGCCGCGGCTGGCGCCCGTGACGAGCGCGGCGCGGCCGCTGTCGGAAGTTCCCGCAGTCATGTGGTCGGTGTCTCCCGTCAGTTGAGCGGGCCGCCGGCCACGTACATGATCTGGCCGGAGACGAACCCGGCCGCGTCACCGGCGAAGAAGGCGATGGCGTTGGCGATGTCGTCGGGCTGTCCGACCCGGCGCACCGGGATCTGGCTCGCGGCGGCCTCCTGGAAGTCCTCGAAGCCCATGCCGACGCGCTCGGCCGTGGCGGCGGTCATGTCGGTGGCGATGAAGCCGGGTGCCACGGCGTTGGCGGTGACGCCGAACTTGCCGAGTTCGATGGCCAGGGTCTTGGTGAAGCCCTGGAGCCCGGCCTTGGCGGCGGAGTAGTTGACCTGTCCGCGGTTGCCGAGCGCCGAGCTGCTGGAGAGGTTGACGATCCGGCCGAACGCCGCGTCCACCATGTACTTCTGGCAGGCGCGCGACATCAGGAAGGCGCCCCGCAGATGGACGCCGATGACGGTGTCCCAGTCGCTGTCGCTCATCTTGAACAGCAGGTTGTCGCGGAGCACGCCCGCGTTGTTGACAAGGATCACCGGCGCGCCGAGCTCTTCGGCGACACGCCCGACCGCGGTTTCCACCTGGGCCGCGTCGGACACATCGCAGCCCACGGCGATGGCCGTGCCGCCCGCCTCGGTGATCTTCTTCACGGTGTCCGCGCAGGACGCCTCGTCAAGGTCGAGCACGGCGACGGCGCGGCCCTCCCGCGCCAGGCGCACGGCGGTGGCCGCGCCGATGCCGCGGGCGGCGCCCGTCACGATGGCGACGCGCTGCTCGGTGGTGGACATGCGGGTTCTCCTCGCCTCGGTGGGGGCTCACCGCCCGGACGACGAGGGCGATGAGCGACCGCTTAGTCTCTCCAGCAGACGAGACGCTAGAAGCCCCACTACGCCATGTCAACGACCCACTGAGGGGCGTCAGCGCACCAGCAGCTCCAGCAGGCGCCCGGTCTCCGCCTCGGCGTCACTGGTCAGGCCGGTGTGCACCGGGCCCGGCTGGACGACCGTGGAACGCGGGGCGACCAGCCAGCGGAAGCGGCGCCCCGCGTCGTCGACCGCGGCCTGCCCGGCCCGCTCCCCGCCGCAGCACACGTTCTCCACGGCCGCGAGGGCCGCCCGTACGCCCGCCACGTCCGCGTCGGGGTCGAGCGCGAGCAGCCGGGCCTCGTCCAGGTGGGTACGGGCCGCCACGAAGGACTGGGCGCGGCAGTACACCACGACGCCCGCGTTGATCTGCTCGCCGCGCTCGACCCTCGGAACCACGCGCAGCAGCGCGTACTCGAAGACCTCGCGGCCGTCTGTCCGCCCGCTCACTTCGACGCCTTTCCCTCGACCCAGATCCGCAGCCACTCCGGGGCCCGGGACGGCTTGTCCCCCTCCGGCGGCCGCTGCTCGCCGAGGGTGATCCGGTCGCTGATCGTAGCGGCGCGCTCCAGCAGCAGTTCGACATACCGGCGGCGCACCGCGTCCGGGCCGTCGAAGCCGGGCTCGTCGACCAGCCACTCGTCGGGGACGTCGGCCGCGACCTCGGTCAGCAGCTCCTCGGTGATCCGCGGCGCCAGCGCCTCGGCGGCGGCCGTGAGATCGGGGCCGAAGGACGCCAGGACGTGGTCGGAGGCGTCGTACGGCTTGGCGGCCACCGCCTCGGCGCCGCGCCAGCTGTGGTGCCAGATCATGGTGGCGCCGTGGTCGATGAGCCACAGCCGGCCGTGCCAGACCAGCATGTTCGGGTTGCGCCAGGACCTGTCGACGTTGCCGATCAGCGCGTCGAACCACACCACGTGCCCGGCCTCCTCGGGGCCCACCCCGAAGGCCAGCGGGTCGAAGCCGAGCGAGCCGGGGAGGTAGTCCATGCCGAGGTTGAGCCCACCGCTGGCCTTGAGCAGGTCCTGGACCTCCTCGTCCGGCTCGCCCAGGCCGATCACCGGGTCCAGCTGGATCCGCACCAGGTCCGGGACGCGGAGCCCGAGCCGGCGGCCCAGCTGTCCGCAGATGACCTCGGCGACCAGGGTCTTGCGGCCCTGCCCGGCGCCGATGAACTTCATGACGTACGTGCCGAGGTCGTCGGCCTCGACGATGCCGGGCAGCGATCCGCCCTCACGCAGCGGTGTGACATACCGGGTGGCGGTGACTTCAGGGAGCATTCGCCCAGCTTATTGAGGTGCGCAAGCGCCTTACGCGGCGGCTCGACACCACGGCTGAACGCTGCGGGCGCCGCGCACGTATGGTCTTGGCAAACGTACCCTCATCAGGAGGCACCACCATGGCGGAACCGGCAACCACCGGGCGCGGCACCACCCGCCGCGCCGTTCTCACCGCGTGTGGCGCGGCCGGGCTGGCCGCCGCGCTCGCGGCGTGCGGCGGCGGCGACTCGAGCTCCGCGGACTCGTCGAAGACCAGCGGATCCGGCTCCTCGGACCAGACCGGCGGGGGCGGCGGCATGGAGCTGGCGAAGACCTCCGACATCCCCGAGGGCGGCGGAAAGGTCTTCAAGGAACACAAGGTCGTGGTGACCCAGCCCGAGGCCGGCGAGTTCAAGGCGTTCTCCTCCGTGTGCCCGCACGCGGGAAACCCGGTCGGGGACGTCTCCGGCGGCACCATCAACTGTCCGTTCCACAACAGCAAGTTCAACATCGCCGACGGCAGCGTGAAGAGCGGCCCGTCGACCAAGCCGCTGCCCCCCGCGCAGATCAAGGTGGAGGGCGACACCATCTCGATGGCCTGAGGCGCCGTGCGGCTCACCGCGGCCGGGACCCGCGCCAGCAGGCGATGACGTCCTCGGCCGTGGTGACGGTGGCGACGAGGGCGAGGGTGTTGCGGACCATCGCCGGGGTGTAGTCGACGGGCACCCCGGCGATGGCGTCGACGGGGACCACGGCCGTATAGCCGAGGTTGACCGCGTCGAAGACGGCGTTGGGTATCGCCACATTGGCCGACACGCCGGTGATGACGAGCGTGCGGCAGCCCAGGTTGCGCAGCAGCGCGTCCACGTCCGTCCCGGCGAGCGGCGAGAGTCCGTGCAGCCGCCGCACGATCAGGTCCTCGGGCGCGATCGGGATCGGCTCGGCGATCCGTACCGCGTCGCTGCCGGTCAGCTGCCGGACCGGCAGCCGCCCGGCGGCCCGGAACAGCCGCGCGTTCCGGTTCGAGCCGCGCCCGTCGGGGCGCCGCTCGGCCACCGCGTGCAGGACCTGTACGGGCGTGTCGTGCGCCGCCGACACCAGGCGGGCGACCGTGTCGAGCGCGCCCGAGTCCCGGGCGGCGGCGGCCAGCTCGGGCAGGGCGCCGCGCGGGCCGACCACGCCGCGCTGGCACTCCACGGTGAGCAGCGCACAACTCGCGGGGGTCAGCAGCTCGGACAGGGTTTCGCGGGCGGGCGAGGGCATGGTGGCCTCCTGCGGGCGGCGGTCCGATCCGGTCCGGTCCGGCCGCGCAGGCTAGTGGCCATTGCGGTGTTGTGGAAGAGACCTCATCCTGTGCGACACACATCAGTCACCGGGAGGTGCGGGAACCGATGTCCATCACTCAACGACGAGGCCGCCGCGTCATGATGACCCAGGCGGAGCTGGACTCCTACCTCACCGAGCAGCGCACCTGCCGGGTGGCGACGGTGTCCGCGGAGGGGCGGCCGCACATCAGCCCGCTGTGGTTCGGCTGGGACGGCGGCTCGCTGTGGCTGTACTCCATCACCCGCAGCCGCCGCTGGGCCCAGCTGCTGCGGGACCCGTGGGTCGCCGTGGTGATCGACGACGGGCACGAGTACGGGGAGCTGCGCGGCGTCGAACTGGCCGGCCGGGTGTCGATCGTCGGCGAGGCGCCGCGCATCGGCGAGCCGTGCCCCGAGCTCGACACGCCCGAGCGGCTGTTCGCGGCCAAGTACTTCGGGCTGTCCGCCATGCCGCACGACGGCCGTCACGCATGGCTGCGCCTGACGCCCGACACGATCAGCTCCTGGGACTTCCGCAAGCTCCCCTAGGTCGTGTCCGGGGGGCGGTCACGGCTCAGCCGCCGGTCCGCTCGCCCGCCGCCCGCAGGACGTCGACCGCCGCCCGGATCGAGGGCCTGCGGTCGGCGTCCGCGCGCCAGATGGCGTAGACGTGGCGCCGCATCGTGTGCTGGCGCAGCGGCACCACCCGCACCCCCTCGGGCACCGCGCCGCGGCCGAGCCGGGGTACCACGGCGACGCCGAGCCCGGCGGCGATGAGCGCGAGCTGGGTGTGGTGCTCCCGCGCGGTGTGGCAGATCCGCGGTTCCAGACCCTTGCCGCGCAGGGTGATCATCAGCCAGTCGAAGCAGAACCCTCCCTGGGGCCAGGAGATCCACTCGTCGTCGGCGAACTCCTCCGGATCCACCGCGTCCCGGTCGGCCAGCCGGTGGCCGACGGGCATGGCCAGGTCCACGGGGTCGTCCAGCAGTGGCGCCTTCACCAGCCCGTCGGGCATCGGCAGCGGCTTGTTGTACCAGTCCAGGACGACGGCCAGGTCGATGTCGCCGCGCACCACCGCGGGCACCGACTCGTCGGGCTCCATCTCCTGGAGCCGGGGGCGCAGCTGGGGGTGGTCGACGCGCAGCCTGCCCAGCGCGGCGGGGAAGATGCCGCGGACGGCGGTGGGGAAGGCGCCCATCAGCAGCTCGCCGACCGCCTGGCCGCGCTGCGCCTCGAGGTCGGCCTGGGCGAGTTCGACCTGGGAGAGGATGCGGGCGGCGTGGTCGGCGAGCAGCCGTCCGGCGTCGGTGAGACGCACCCCGCGGCCGTTCTTGGCGAGCAGCTGCTGCCCGGTCTCGCGCTCCAGTTTGGCCAGCTGCTGAGAGACGGCCGAGGTCGTGACGTGCAGCCCTTCGGCGGCGCCGCTCACGGAGCCGTGGCGGGACACGGCGTACAGCGTACGGAGGCGGTCCAGGTTCAACATATAAGCAATGCTACGCGATAGGGCACAGAAATTCTCGCTTGTCCTAAGCGGTCGGGAGGAGCCATGGTGGGGCCATGACCACAGGGACCGCCTCGCGCGCCACCGCTACCAGCGCCAACACGGCCGCCGCCCCGGCCGCTCTCGCCCCCACCCCCACCACGACCGCCGACCGCCCGCGCCTGGACTGGCGGATCCGCTTCGGTGCGCTCTCCCTGATCTGGGGCTTCAGCTTCCTGTTCATCAAGGTCGGCAACGAGGCGTTCGCGCCCCTGTACGTCACGCTGGGGCGGATGGTGTTCGGCACCGCCGTCCTGGTCGCGTTCCTGGTGGCGAAGCGGGAGCGGCTGCCGCGGGGCGCCCGGGTCTGGGGCCATCTGGCCGTGGCGGCCTTCTTCCTCAACGCCCTCCCCTTCTCGCTGTTCGCGTACGCCGAGCTGACCATCCCCTCCACCCTGGCCGGCATCTGCAACGCGTCCTCCCCGCTGTGGGGCATGCTGCTCGCCGTGGTCGCCGCCTCCGACGACCGGCCGACCCGGCGGCGCGTCGCGGGCCTGGGCATCGGCTTCGCCGGGGTGCTGGTGGTGCTCGGCGCGTGGCAGGGCTTCTCCGGCCAGGACCCGGCGGGCACCGCGATGGCGCTGGCCGCCTCGCTCAGCTACGCGGTCGGCTGGCAGTACGTCCGGCGCACGCTGGCCGGCACCGGCCACTCCCACCTGGCGATGTCCGGCGCCCAGTTGCTGCTGGGCACGGCCCAGCTGGCGGTCGTCGCCCCGCTGTTCGCCCCGGCCCCCGACTCCTTCCCGGTGCTGCCGCTGCTGTCGGTGATCGCGCTGGGCGCGCTCGGCACCGGCTTCGCCTTCCTGGTGCAGTACGGCCTGGTCGAGGAGGTCGGCCCGACCACCGCCATGATGGTGACGTACTTCGTCCCGGTCATCGCCACCACGGCGGGGGTGGCGATCCTCGGCGAGCACCTCGACTGGAACACGCCGGTCGGCGCGCTGATCGTGCTCGTGGGCGCGGCGCTGACCCAGACCCGGCCCCGCGCCAAGGCCCCTCGGGCCTGAGCGACCAGGCCCCGCCGCCTCAGCCATAGCGCCCCGCCGACATCGGCCCCGTCGCCGCCGCGAACGCGTCCGCGAGGGGGCCGATGTCGTCCGCGCCCAGCGCGGAGACGGTCAACCGCACCCCCGGCGGCGAGGCGATCCTGAACCGGGCCCCGGGCGCGACCGCCCACCCGGCCTGGAGCAGCCGGGCGACGGCACCGGTCTCGTCGGACACCGGCACCCATACGTTCATCCCGCTGCGCCCATGGGCGGCGATCCCCCGCTCGCGCAGGGCCCGCACCAGCGCGTCGCGCCGCTCGCCGTACGAGGCGGCCACCGCCGCGAGGTCCACCGCCCCGGTGCGCCACAGCCACGCCACCGCGTCCTGGAGCAGATGGCTGACCCAGCCGGGGCCCAGCCGCTGCCGGCCGCGCAGCCGGTCCAGGGTGACGACATCGCCGGTCAGCACGGCGAGCCGCAGATCGGGGCCGTACGCCTTGGCCACGGAGCGGACCAGCGCCCAGTGCTCCGTGCCGCCCGCCAGCGGGTGGAGCGGCAGGTCGACGATGCCGTGCCCATGGTCGTCCTCGATCAGCAGCGTGTGCGGATGGCGGCCCAGCACCGCGCGCAGCTCGCGGGCGCGCACGGCGCCGATCGCCGCGCCGGTCGGGTTCTGCGCCCGGCAGGTGACGATCAGCGCCCGCGCCCCGTCCCGCAGCGCCTCCTCGACCCGCCCGGGCAGCGGCCCGTCGTCGTCGATCGCGACGGGGACGGCGCGCAGCCCGAGGGCGGGGATCAGGTCGAGCAGGCTGCCCCAGCCCGGGTCCTCGACCGCGACGGCGTCGCCGGGCCGCAGGTGGGCGGCGAGCACCCGCTCGACGGCGTCCAGCGATCCGGAGGTGACGGCGACGGGGCCGCCGGGCACCCCGTCCGCGTCGAGGGCGGCGCGGGCCCGTCGGGCGAGTTCCGGGGAGACCTCGGGCGTGCCGTACAGCGCCGGGCGCTCGGCGCCCAGCGCGGCGGCCGCGGCGAGCGCCTCACCGAGCGGCGGCAGCAGGGCGGTGTCGGGGTTGCCGTCCCCGAGGTCGCGCACGCCGTCGGGGGGTTCGACGCGGATCTGCTCACGGGGGGTGGTGGCGGGGCGCGAGCGCACCCGGCTCCCCCTGCGGCCCGCGGTCTCGATCACTCCCCGGTCGCGCAGCGAGCGATAGGCGGCGGCGACGGTATTGGGATTGACGCCCAGCGTCGCGGCCAACTCGCGCATGGGGGGCAGAAGTTGGCCGGGCTCCAGGTCACCGGCGCCCACCGCACGCTCCACGCTCGCCGCGATCTCGGCTGCGCCACGCCCTTCGATCCGATACTCTCCTAGCACAAAACCTATTTTGCACTAGTTCAAAGGAGAGGGCAAATGACCGTCGCGAGCCCCGCCCCGGACGCCTACGAGCCGACCGACCGGACGGTGCCCACCCGGTCCCGCGAGCGCGCCTCGTACGACCGCGAGGTGGTGCACTCGATACTCGACGAGGGCTACCTCTGCCATCTGGGCTTCATCCGCGACGGCGCCCCTATTGTCCTGCCAACGCTGTACGCGCGGGTGGGCGAGCGGCTGTATGTGCACGGCTCGACCGGCTCCCGCCCGCTGCGGATGGCGAGCGGCGCGCAGGACCCGGGGATGCCGGTGTGTCTGACCGTCACCCATGTCGACGGGCTGGTCCTGGCCCGCTCCGCCTTCCACCACTCCATCAACTACCGCTCGGTGGTGGTGCACGGCGCCGCCCGCCAGGTGACCGACGAGACCGAGCGCGCCGAGGCCCTCGACGCCCTGGTCGACCATGTGGTGCCCGGCCGGGCGGCCGACTCCCGGCCCGCCAACGCCAAGGAGCTGGCCGCCACCGCCGTGCTCCGTCTGGACCTCGCCGAGGTCTCCGCGAAGATCCGCACCGGTGGCCCGAACGACGACCCCGAGGACCTGGCGCTCCCCTACTGGAGCGGGGTGCTGCCGGTTGCGCGGACCTACGGCGCGCCGGTGCCCGCGGCCGACCTGGCGGCCGACACGCCGGTGCCCGACTACCTCACCCGCCTCTGACGGAACCCGGCACGCCCGCGGCGAACGCCCGGCCGGTCAGCAGGCGGTCGCCGAGTCCGCCGACCGGCCGGTGGCCGCCCGCCGGTCACCGGCTTCGGCCGGCGCCGATCCGGCCGCCGACCCCGCCACCGACCCTGCCACCGGCTCGGCCACCACGGCCGCCTTCGGCGCCGAGGTCTGCGCGATGAACGCGCCGGCCAGCACCACCCCGCCGCCCACGAGCTGCGGCAGCGACAGGTGTTCGTCCAGCAGCACCCAGGCCAGCACCGTGGCCACGACCGCCTCCAGACAAGCGACCACCCCGGCCACCTGCGGCGACAGCCTGCGCACCGAGACGACCCCGGTGAGATAGGCGACCACCGTCGCGACCAGGACGATCCACCCGAGCAGCAGCACGGCCGGCACCCGCGCGCCGGCCAGATCGGCCCGGCCGGCCAGCACCGACCAGTCCAGATTCCAGGGGCGCGCCACCACGGTCAGCGCCACCGTGCCGACGAGCAGCCCATGCGCGATGACGCCCAGCGGATCGGCGGCGTTCTCTCCGTCGCCGCCGTGGTCGGCCAGGACGAAGTAGCCGACCTGGCAGCAGGCAGCGGCCAGGGCGAGCAACAGCCCGACGGCGTCGAAGCTCAGCCCCGACCACACCTCGACCACACAGGCCAGCCCGCCGACCGCGAGCACGACCCCCACCGCCGCAGCGCGGCTCACCGGACGCCGCTGAACGAACCGCACCCAGCCGAGGACCATGGCGGGGGCCAGATATTCGACGAGGAGCGCGACACCGACCGGGATCCGCGATATCGCGCCGAAGTAGCACGCCTGCACCCCCGCGACGGCCAGCAGGCCGAACCCCACCAGCAGCGCGGGGCGGCGGGCGGGCAGGGCGCGGTGGTTCCAGGCGACCGGCAGCATGATCAAGGCGGCGCCCGCCACCCGCAACCAGGTGGCCTGGAGCGGTTCGAGACCCGCCTCGATCAGCGGTTTGGCCGCCACCCCCGACCCGCCGAACGCGAGTGCCGACGTGAGCGCGAGCCCCAGCCCCGCGTTTCTCGTCCGTCCCGGACCCTGCCCCTGAGTGTCGTGCATCGGATCATCATGTCAGCTTCAGGACATGACCGTCATGTCGTTGACTCCTGGCGCATCTCGCCGTTCAGGGCCGCGACCAGCAGTTCCGCGTCGACGCCCGCCCGTCGCAGCACCTCCACCGCGCGACACTCCGGGTCGCCGGCGAGGGCGGCGAGGAGATCGGGCCCCTCGGCCCGGGACGCGCCGCGGGCCCCGGCCCGGGCGATCGCTCCGCCCATGGCCGCCGCGGCGGCGGGCGACCAGCCGGACAGGGCCCCGCCGCCGAGCCTGCCGTCGCCCCCGTCACCATCCCGGGGGCACATCCGGGGCACCGCACCGGAGTCCTCCACCGACCCGCTCCACTGCACGCCGTAGCCGATGGCGCGCTGCGCCAGATAGCCGAGCAACCGCGCGACCTGCGGCGGGCCGCCGGCTATCGCGGCCCGCGCCCGGGGGTCCGCCTCGAGCAGGGTGTGCAGCAGATGGGCCGTGTCGACCTGCCGGTCGCCATCGCGGAACGCCCGTCTGCGCGCCCCCGCGACCACCGCGGCCAGCTCCTCGCCGAGCCGGCCCTCGAATCCGGCGCCGACCTGGCCGGTGGGGCCGGTGTCGCGGGTGGTGCCGGTCTCAGGGGTACTTTTTCGCACGCTCTCACCCCATCAGTCCCCGGAGTCCGGAGCATCCCCGCCGGGAAGCATGTGGGCCTCCCACCATAGTTGGGTATCGACGGCCGGATCTCCTCCTCGCGGAGGAGCACACCATATTCCTGACGGTCCGTCAGTATTGAATGTTGACGGCGCCGGGGCTACGTTGCGCGACACCGCCGGGGCTCCCGGGCCACAGCGCCCGACCCGGGCGATCCAGGCGATCCGAGCGTCGCGGAACTCCACGGAAGGGGTGGCCCCATGGCCGAGGTCAGCGCCCAGGCGCGCATCGAGGCATCGGCCGAGAAGGTGTGGGCCCAGCTGACGGACTTCACCTCGTGGGGCCGGTGGAACGCCACCCACACCGGCTTCCCGGAGGGCGGCCCCGCCACCCTCGAAGCGGGGGCGGTCTATCAGGAGAACATGAAGCTGATGGGCTTTCCGGCGGAGGTGGCCTGGACCGTCGAGGCCTGTGAGCCGGGCCGGGTGTTCGCCACCCGGGGCAAGGGCCCCATGGGGGTGAATCTGACCATGCGCTATGCGCTGACGCCGGAGGGCGAGACCACGACGGTCCGCGTCGACGGCGAGTTCACCGGCCCCGCGGTCTCCCTCATGGCCGGAAAGCTCAGGGACTCGGCGACCGCCGCGCTCAACGAGTCGCTGCGCAAGCTCGGCGGACTGGTCGCCTGAGACACCCCCGCACCCCCGGCCCGCTCCCCCCGCTCAACTCTCGTCGCTCTGGTCGTCCTGGTCGGCGAGGATCAGATACAGCCGCTTGCGGGAGTCGTTGATCACCGCGACGGCCTTCTGCCGCTGCTCGGGCGAGCCGGTCTTCCAGACCTGCGCGAACGCCTCCATCAGCCCGAAGCCCGCCTGCCGGATCTCCTGCATCGACTCCCAGTCGACGCCGCGCCCGACCTCCTCCCAGGGGGCCTGCGCCCCGGACTCGGCCTCGACCCGGCCCTCGTCGGTGAGGGCGAACAGCTTCTTCCCGCCCTCGCTCGCGCTGCTGATCAGCCCCTCGTCCTCGAGCAGCTGGAGCGTCGGATAGACGGACCCGGGGCTCGGCCGCCAGGCGCCGGCGCTGCGCTCGGCGATCTCCTGGATCATCTCGTAGCCGTGCATCGGGCGGTCCCGCAGCAGCGCCAGGATCGAGGCGCGCACATCGCCGCGCCGCGCCCTCCCGCGCGGGCCGCCCCGGCCGCGGCCGCCGAACGGGGGGCCGCCGAAGGGCGGGCCGAACGGGCCGAAGGCCGCACGCCGTCCCTCGAACTCAGCCCGGCCGCGCTGTCCGCGCTGGCCCGGTCCGAAGTGTTCATGTCCATGGTGACGCATGACGTTTCCTTTCATCGTCGAACTGTCACGATGCTTCGACGATATATCGGAACCGATCGTATGGCAAGGCCCATGCGACCGGCCGGACCGATCAGGAATCAAGAAGCGCCGGTCATCGAGCCACGCCTAGCCTGGCCACCACGGATCGAGCAGCCGTACGGCACACGAACGCCGTACCGTTGCCGCGACCGCACCGACGAACCAGACGTACCACCCAAAGCTCGCGCAGGCGGCCCCGCCTCACAGATGGAGACACGATGAGCACGACCACGAGGACGGACACGCAGTCACCCGCGCCGCACATCGCCGACAGCCACGATCTGATCCGCGTGCACGGCGCGCGCGAGAACAACCTCAAGGACGTCAGCATCGAGATCCCGAAGCGCCGGCTGACGGTGTTCACCGGCGTCTCCGGCTCGGGCAAGAGCTCGCTGGTCTTCAACACGATCGCCGGGGAGTCCCAGCGGCTGATCAACGAGACGTACAGCGCGTTCGTGCAGGGCTTCATGCCGACGTCGGCGCGGCCCGAGGTCGACGTCCTCGACGGGCTGACCACCGTGATCACCGTCGACCAGCAGCGGATGGGCGCCGACCCCCGCTCCACGGTCGGCACCGCCACCGACGCCAACGCGATGCTGCGCATCCTCTTCAGCCGGCTCGGGAAGCCGCACATCGGCCCGCCCAGCGCGTACGCCTTCAACGTCCCCTCGGTCCGGGCGAGCGGGGCGATCACCGTCGAGCGCGGCGCCAAGAAGGCGGTGAAGGCGACCTTCAGCCGCACCGGCGGCATGTGCACGCGCTGCGAAGGCCGGGGCTCGGTCACCGATCTCGACCTCACCCAGCTCTACGACGACACGAAGTCACTCGCCGAAGGCGCGATCACTGTCCCCGGCTACAAGGGGGGCGGCTGGAACTCCCGGCTCTACGCCGAGTCGGGCTTCTTCTCCCCGGACAAACCGATCCGCACGTTCACCAAGAAGGAGCTGCACGACTTCCTCCACCGCGAGCCGACCCGGATGAAGATCGCGGGGATCAACATGACCTACGAAGGGCTGATCCCGCGGATCCAGAAGTCGATGCTCTCCAAGGACAAGGAGGCGATGCAGCCGCACATCCGGGAGTTCGTGGACCGGGCGGTCACCTTCACCACCTGCCCCGAGTGCGACGGCACCCGGCTCAGCGAGGGCGCCCGCTCGTCGAAGATCAAGAAGATCAGCATCGCCGACGCCTGCGCGATGCAGATCAGCGACCTGGCGGAATGGGTGCGCGGCATCAAGGAACCGTCGGTGGCGCCGCTGCTCACCGCGCTGCGGCAGACCCTCGACTCGTTCGTGGAGATCGGACTGGGCTATCTCTCCCTCGACCGCCCGGCGGGCACCCTCTCGGGCGGCGAGGCACAGCGCACCAAGATGATCCGCCACCTCGGCTCCTCGCTCACCGATGTCACCTATGTCTTCGACGAGCCCACCACGGGCCTGCACCCCCATGACATCCAGCGGATGAACGACCTGCTGCTGCGGCTGCGGAACAAGGGCAACACGGTGCTCGTCGTGGAGCACAAACCGCAGACCATCGCGATCGCCGACCACGTCGTCGACCTCGGCCCCGGCGCCGGTACGGCGGGCGGCACCGTCTGCTTCGAGGGCACCGTCGAGGGGCTGCGGGCCGGCGGCACCGTCACCGGCCGCCACCTCGACGACCGGACCGGCCTCAAGGAGACGGTGCGGACGCCCAAGGGCCGACTTCCGATCCGCGGCGCGACGACGCACAACCTGCGGAACGTGGACGTCGACATCCCGCTCGGGGTGCTCTGCGTGGTCACCGGAGTGGCGGGCTCCGGCAAGAGCTCCCTCGTACACGACTCGCTGCGGCAACAGCCGGGGGCCACCGACCAGGGCGTCGTCTCCGTCGACCAGAGCGCGATCCGCGGCTCCAGGCGGAGCAACCCGGCGACGTACACCGGGCTGCTCGACCCGATCCGCAAGGCGTTCGCGCAGGCCAACGGCGTGAAGCCGGCGCTGTTCAGCGCCAACTCCGAGGGCGCCTGCCCCACCTGCAACGGCGCCGGCGTCGTCTACACCGACCTGGCGATGATGGCCGGTGTCTCCACCACCTGCGAGGACTGCGAGGGGAAGCGGTTCGAGGCATCGGTGCTGGAGTACCACCTCGGCGGCCGCGACATCAGCGAGGTGCTCGCGATGTCGGTGGCCGAGGCCGAGGAGTTCTTCGGCGCCGGGGATGCGCGCAGCCCGGCCGCGCAGCGCGTCCTCGGCCGGCTCGCCGACGTCGGGCTCGGCTATCTCACCCTCGGCCAGCCGCTGACCACGCTGTCCGGCGGCGAGCGGCAGCGGCTCAAGCTGGCCACCCACATGGCCGAGAAGGGCGGCGTCTACGTGCTCGACGAGCCGACCGCCGGCCTGCACCTCGCCGACGTCGAGCAGTTGCTCGGCCTGCTCGACCGGCTCGTCGGCTCCGGCAAGTCGGTCATCGTGGTCGAGCACCACCCGGCGGTCATGGCGCACGCCGACTGGATCATCGACCTCGGCCCCGGCGCCGGACACGACGGCGGCCGGATCGTCTTCGAGGGCGCCCCCGCCGACCTCGTCGCCGACCGCTCCACCCTCACCGGCGAGCACCTCGCCGCCTACGTCGGAGCCTGAACGAGGCCCGGGCGGAACGTCGTCCCGCGGGGCGGGTCAGGCCGTCGGCAGCCAGTCGACCCTGCCCGCCAACAGGGCGTATCCGACGAAGGCCACGATGTCGATCAGGGCGTGCGCGGCCACCAGCGGCCCGACCCGCCCCCAGCGGCGGTAGAGCAGCACGAACACCACGCCCATCGCCACATTGCCGAAGAAGCCGCCGATGCCCTGATAGAGGTGGTACGAGCCGCGCAGCACCGAGCTCGCCAGCAGCGCGGCCATCGGCGTCCAGCCCAACTGCCCGAGCCTGCGCAGCAGATAGCCGACGACGATCACCTCCTCCAGCACGGAGTTCTGCACGGCGGAGGCGATCAGCACGGGCATCTTCCACCACACGTCGGGCAGCGCCTCGGGCACCACCGTCAGATTGGCCCCGGCCGCCCGCGCCCCGAGGTAGAGCAGCAGCCCGGTGCCGCCTATCGCGGCGGCCAGCGCGGCGCCCCGGCCCAGGTCGAAGGCCGGCCGCCGCCGGTCGAAGCCGATGGCGCGCAGCCCGGCGCCCTCCCGCAGCAGCAGATGGGCCACCAGCGCGACCGGCACCAGCGCGGTGGAGATCCCGAAGAGCTGCCAGGCCAGATCCAGCCAGGGCCGGCCCGGCGCCTGTGAGGCGTTGAGCGTGGCCGCCTTGTCCTTCAGCCCGCCGGGCGCGGTCACCGAGCCGATGAAGCTGATCAGCGCCGACACACCGCTCGCGCCCAGCGACAGCGCCAGGACCAGGAGCGTCTCCTGGCGCAGGGTGCGTTCCGAGAGGCCGCCCCCGGGCGGGGAAAGCTCCATGTCACGCGCGTGTGACTGCACCCGTGCCTCCAATTCCGCTTTTTCGCCTCATGGGTGGTCGTGTGCCGCTAGGGTCTCGAAAACAGTTCCGAAGACAGCGCGCGGCCGTCGGGAAGGGGCGCTGTCCTCCTTGCGCGCCTCACTCCTGACAGCTTCATCCTCACAGGAGACGCAGCACATGGGACGTCACAGTCTGCCCGAGGACTCAACCGGCCCTGACCACTCGCCACGGCAGGACCCTACGGGGTCCCGGTCCGCAGCCCGCCGCCGGGCCGTCGCGATCTGCACCGCGGTCGTGCTGGCCCTGGCCATCGGTGCCGCGCTGGTCCTGCGCGGCGCATTACTGACCCCGATGAAGTCCTGCGCGAGCGACGCCGTCCGCCTCGGAGTGGCCGCCTCCCCGGACATCGCCCCGGCGGTGCGCGAGGTCGCCGAGCGCGCCCGGTCCGCCCAGGTCCGGTCCGACGGCCGCTGTCTCGATGTGAAGGTCACCAGCCGGGCATCCGGGGACGTAGCCGGCGCGCTCGTCAAGGACGGCCGCGACCCGGGATTCCAGGTGTGGCTGCCGGACTCCAGCGTGTGGGTCGACCGCGTGTCGTCCTCCGCCCCCAAGGCCGTCCCGCTGGACACGCTCGGCGGCGTCGCGTCCTCGCCGGTCGGCGTGGCGGCGACCCCGCCGGCCGCGGAGCGGCTCGGCTGGCCCGAGAAGAGGTACAGCTGGGCCCGGCTGGCCGGGGCCGCGACCGGCAGCACGGATCTGCGGCTCGGAGCGGCTGACCCGGCGCGCAGCGCCACCGGGCTGCTCGCCCTCGCCCGCGTCAACGCCTCAATAGCCGAGGAGGGCGGCGGCCCCGGAAAGGGCGGCCCGGCCGACACGCGGGCCGCGGCCGCCGCGAAGCTGCTCTCCGAGCGCACCTCCGACAGCGACGACCAGGTCCTGACCACGCTGCCGCGTGACGGCTCGGGCGCGGAGGAGGGGAATCCGCGGCGCAATCAGGCGCTGTTCCTGTCCGAGCAGGCCGCGTACCGCCACAACACGCGGGCCGGCGACGCCCCTCGGCTGCGGCTGTTCTACCCCGCGGACGGCACCGCCGAGCTCGACTACCCGTACACGGTGCGCGGCGGCGACTCTGTCACCACCGCGCGCGCCCGGGCCGCCACCCGCTTCATGACCTTCCTGGCCGACGCCGAGAGCCGCCGGATCCTCTCCGGACACGGCTTCCGGTCGGCGAGCGGCAAGGCGGTCGAGGAGGTGGCCCGTACGGCCGGCGGCAAGGCGCCCCAGCCGTACCGGGCGGTCCCGGGCTCGGGGCCGTCGAGCGCGGAGCTGGACACCGCGCTGGGCATGTGGACGATCACCGTGCAGAGCGCCCGGCTGAACACGGTCGTGGACGCCTCGGCCTCCATGTCGGCCCCGGTGCCCGGGCGGCGCGGCGAGTCCCGGATGGACGTCACCAAGGCGTCCCTGCTCCAGGCGCTGTCGCAGTTCACGCCGGAGGACGAGATCGGGCTGTGGGAGTTCTCCAGGCGGCTCGACGGCGCCCGGGACTACCGCGAGCTGGTCCCGACCCGCAGGCTCGGCCTGAGCAGCGCGGACGGGTCCACCCAGCGCGATCGGCTGACGGCCGCCTTCGGCGCCCTGGAGCCGGTGGCGGGCGGGGCGACCGGGCTGTACGACACGACGCTCGCGGCGTATCGGAAGGCACGCGACGGCTATGCGGAGGGCAAGTTCAACGCCGTCGTGATCCTCACCGACGGGTCCAACCAGGACGAGGGCAGCATCTCGCTCGGGGCGCTGGTCAAAGAGCTGGACCGGCTCACCGACCCGGACCGCCCGGTGCCGCTGATCACCATCGCCGTCGGTCCGGACGCCGATCTGTCGGCGTGCGAGGAGATCGCGAAGGCGACGGGCGGATCGGCGCAGCAGGTGGCCGACCCGGCGCAGATCAACGCGGTGATCCTCAAGGCGATCGTGTCGGCGAGCCAGGCGGGCACCGGGACGAGGTGAGCAGGCGGGCGGGGACGCGCCCGCCCGTCCACCGCGTCCGTGGTCAGTCGGCGAGGCCGACCGGCCAGGTGTGGACCGGCTCGCCGGTGCGCATCAGCTCGCAGTAGCGGCGGGTCATCGCCGCCAGCGCGCCGTCCCGGTCGAGCCCCCTCCCCCTCGCCCGGTGATACGTGGCGGCCTGCCAGGACGCGCCGTTGACCCGCAGTCGGCAGCGCTCCTCGATGATCCCCAGATAGCGCTCGCGGTCGGCCGGCTCGACGCCCCAGGCGTCGAGCCCGGCGGCGGCCAGCGGCAGCAGCTCCTCCTGGACCAGCCGGACGGCGGGGATGCGCACGGTCGACGAGGAGCGGCCGCCCGGCTTGGGCCACCGCAGGACCGCGTCGATGCCATGGCGGCAGGCGGTGTCGAAGTTGGCCGCCGCGGCCTCGAACGGCAGCCGCTTCCACACCGGGCGCGGCTCCTCGGCGAGCGCCCGCACCAGGCCGTAGTAGAAGGCGGCGTTGGCGATGACATCGGCGACGGTGGGCCCGGCGGGCAGCACCCGGTTCTCCACCCTCAGATGCGGCACGCCGTCGGCGACCGCGTACACGGGGCGGTTCCAGCGGTAGATGGTGCCGTTGTGCAGCACCAGTTCGTTCAGCCGCGGCACCCTGCCGTCGTCCAGCTCCCGCAGCGGGTCCTCGTCCCCCGCGGTCGACAGCAGCGGCGGGAAGAAGCGCAGATTCTCCTCGAAGAGCTCATACGCGTCGCTGATCCAGCGCTCGCCGAACCAGGTGCGGGGACGCACGCCCTGGGCCGCGAACTCCGGCGGGCGGACGTCGGTGGCCTGGAGGAACAGCGGTGGCCGGGACTCGCTCCACACCTCCCGGCCGAACAGGAAGGGGGAGTTGGCACCCACCGCGATCTGCGCGGCGGCCACCGCCTGGGCCGCGTTCCACACGGCCGCGAACCGGCCGGGGGTCACCTGGAGATGCAGTTGGACCGAGGTGCAGGCGGCCTCCGGGGCGATCGAGCCGGAGGCGTAGCGGAACCTCTCCTCCCCTTCGATGTCGATGAGGAAATCCTCGCCGCGGGCGGCCAGCATCTGTTCGTTGAGGAGTTTGTAGCGGTCGTCGTAGGAGAGGTTCGTGGAGCCCAGGTCATGGGCGGCGAGGGTGGGGAGAATTCCGATCATAACGATCTCGGAGGCCACTTCCCCCGCCTTGCGATCGGCATATGACAACCCCGTTCGGAGCTCTTCCGCCAACTGGTCGAGAACCCTTCCGTGCAATCGGTGGGGCACGATGTTTACTTCAAGATTGCACTGCCCGAGTTCGGTCTGGAAATCATGGCTGGCGATTCTCTCCAGAACCTCCGCGTTCAACATCCTCGGCATCCCGTCGGCGCCCGCGAGATTCAGCTCGATCTCCAGCCCCATGAGATTCTTCGGACGGTCGAATCGCTTCTCGGCCAGGAGCCGGGCCAGCGCTTCGAGACCCTGTCGGAGCCTCACGCGCTGCCGCTGCCGTCCGGACGGATCGAACTCCCCGGCTATGACCTTCTCCCCCATCGAAGCGTCCTTCCTCGAGTGGATCAACGGCCCCCGGCCGCGTACATCACGCTCGATGATGCCCAGCCAATGTGATCGATAACGCCACGCGCCGACCCCTCAGCCGATAGGCTCTGCACAGCCCCGCATTGCCGTGATGAAAAACACTGGCGACTTCAAGCCTACCCCGGCTGGGTTAAAATGCCAGGTCATATCCGTGCATATGGCAGAGAATCGGCGAAAATCCCCTCGCCCCGGCGGGCCGGATAAGTGCTTGTCCGCAATACCGGGGACAGGTACGTGAAACAAGACGGGAACACTTGTCGTATAAACTCGGCAACCGAGGCAGAGAGACAACGCCCTGATGTCCCGTCAGGCCCCTCTGACCCGCACACTCCGACAGCGCCATCCGCACCTGGCACGCCAGCGCTCCACCGTGTCTCCGAAGTGAGAGGCGACCCACCATGCCGCTGCACGTCCCTCCGGCTCCAGCGCCTGCTCTGAACAGCATCCGCACGGCCCTTGGCTCTCCCACCGCCGTCCGTACCCCGCTCCTCGGCTCCCTGGACGGACCGTTCGAGCTCGAACTCCCGCTCCCCGTCCACGTCCTGGACGACATCACCGCCCCCGACGGCCCGCCGACGGCGCGGCTCACCGGATGGCGGTTCCTGATCCGCGACACCGAGCGGACGGTGGCCTCCGCCGAGGCGATGCTGACCGCCGACGGCTGGGTCTTCTCGCACTTCTCCGAAGGCCCGTACGTGTCGTCGGCCGAACTGGCGCTGAGCCAGGCCGAGTCGCTGTCCTCGGTCCATCAGCCCAGGCTGCTGTCCATCCCGGAGCTGTACATGCTGACGCTGTGGCTGCGCGGCGACCCGACCGCCGACGCCTCCGAAGGCCACCTCGCCGCGGAAGACCTGCTGGTGCCGCTGACCCCCGCCCCGCCGGGCATCGCCGCCCACCGCGCGTACCGCGCGGCGGATCTGCTGCCGGTGCTCACGCTCCGGCTGACGCGGACGCCGCTGCTCGGCTCGTCGGCCTGACGGCCCGCGGCGCCCGCCGCCGCCCCGCGCCCGAGCGCCCCGTGATCCGAGGATCACGGGGCGCTCCGCTGCGGGCTCGTAACAGTCCCGTCAGGATGAACCGTCCACTCGTGTGATGCGTCATTATCAAGCGAGTACCGGTGCCGTGAAATCCCTGCGGAAACCGGCCCGTAGGGCAACACTTGGAGCATCCGACCGACTGACCAACGGGGGGCGGCCATGACTGCCGCAGCAAGCCACAGGACACTTTCCACATCGCAGCGAGAGATCTCTTCCATGTGCCAGCATCAGCCCGCGTGCCCGTCAGCCGACTCCGCCGACCGGGAGGCCGCCCACCTCGTGGCGCACCACCCCGAGCAGGGCTGGAGCCTGCTGTGCAATGGCGTCCTGCTCTTCGAGGACACCGGCGAGCTGCTGCCGGACGGACAGATCATCGCCCCGCGCCGGCCGCTGGGCGCCGAGCGCGTCGCCACCGCGGCCTGACCATCGCGGTCTGACCCTCGCGGTCTGACCACCACGGCCCGGCGCTCCGACCGGGCCCGCGCTCCATCAGGGGCCGGCCGGCGTGTCCGCCGCACCGGCCCCGTACCCGACCGCGCCCGGCGGGTCAGCTCTCGTACGACTCCAGCGGCGGGCAGGAGCAGACCAGGTTGCGGTCCCCGAAGGCGCCGTCGATGCGCCGCACCGGCGGCCAGTACTTGTCCGCCGCCGACACCCCGGCCGGGAACGCCGCCTCCGCGCGGGTGTAGGGGTGCTCCCACTCCCCGCTCAGCGCGGCCGCCGTGTGCGGGGCGTTCCGCAGCGGGTTGTCGTCCTTGGGCCACTCCCCCGAGCCCACCTTCTCGATCTCCGCCCGGATGGCGATCATCGCCTCGCAGAACCGGTCCAGCTCCGCCAGGTCCTCGCTCTCCGTCGGCTCGATCATCAGCGTGCCGGCCACCGGGAACGACATCGTGGGCGCGTGGAACCCGTAGTCGACCAGCCGCTTGGCCACATCGTCGACGCTCACGCCGGTCGCCTTGGTCAGCGGCCGCAGATCGATGATGCACTCGTGGGCGACGAGACCCCCGGGGCCGGTGTAGAGCACCGGGTAGTGCGGCTCCAGGCGCTTGGCGACGTAGTTGGCGCCGAGCACCGCCACCTGGGTGGCCCGGCGCAGCCCCTCGGCGCCCATCAGCCGGACGTACGCCCAGGAGATGGGCAGGATGCCCGCCGAGCCCCAGGGCGCGGCCGCGACCGGCCCCACGCCGGTCGCCGGGCCCGCCGCCGGCTGGAGCGGGTGGTTGGGGAGGTACGGCGCGAGGTGTTCGCGCACCGCGACAGGGCCCACGCCGGGACCGCCGCCGCCGTGCGGGATGCAGAAGGTCTTGTGCAGGTTCAGATGGGAGACATCACCGCCGAACCTGCCCGGCCGGGCCAGCCCCACCAGCGCGTTGAGGTTCGCGCCGTCCACATAGACCTGGCCGCCCGCGTCGTGCACGGCCGCGCAGATCTCGCTGATGTGCTCCTCGAACACGCCGTGGGTGGAGGGGTAGGTGACCATCAGGACGGCCAGTTCGTCGCCGTACTGCTCGATCTTGGCGCGCAGGTCGTCGGCGTCCACCTCGCCGTCCTCGCCGGTCCTGACCACGACGACCTTCATGCCCGCCATCACCGCGCTGGCGGCGTTGGTGCCGTGCGCGGAGGACGGGATGAGGCAGACGGTGCGCCGCTCCTCGCCGTTGGCGCGGTGGTAGGCGCGCACGGCCAGCAGCCCGGCCAGCTCGCCCTGCGACCCGGCGTTCGGCTGGAGGGAGACCTGGTCGTAGCCGGTGACCTCGGCCAGCCGCTCCTCCAGCTCGCGGATCAGCGTCAGATAGCCCTGGGCCTGCTCGACCGGCGCGAACGGATGCAGCGCGCCGAACTCCGGCCAGGTGACCGGCTCCATCTCCGTGGTGGCGTTGAGCTTCATGGTGCAGGAGCCGAGCGGGATCATGCCCCGGTCCAGCGCGTAGTCGCGGTCGGCCAGGCGCCGCAGATAGCGCAGCATCGCGGTCTCGGAGCGGTACTTGTGGAAGACCGGGTGGGTCAGATACGTGTCGGTGCGCAGCAGTTCGGCGGGGAGCGCGTCGGCCGCGGCGGCGTCGAGCTCGTCGATGGCGGGCAGGCCGCCGTCCACGCCGAAGGCCGACCAGACGGCGGCGAGCTGGGCGCGCCCGGTGGTCTCGTCGCAGGCGATGCCCACATGGTCGGCGTCGGTCAGGCGCAGGTTGACCCCGGCCTCGCGGGCCGCGGTGACGACCTCGGCGGCCCGGCCCGGGACATACGCGGTCAGGGTGTCGAAGAACGCGCCGTGCACGGTCTCGACGCCCCCGGCCCGCAGCCCCTCGGCGAGCACGGCCGCGTAGCGGTGGGTGCGCCGGGCGATGGTCGAAAGCCCTTCCGGGCCGTGGTAGACGGCGTACATGCCGGCCATCACGGCGAGCAGGACCTGGGCGGTGCAGATGTTGCTGGTGGCCTTCTCGCGGCGGATGTGCTGCTCGCGGGTCTGAAGGGCCAGGCGGTACGCCTTGTCGCCGTCGGCGTCGACGGAGACGCCGACCAGGCGGCCGGGCAGGCTGCGGGCGTAGACCTCGCGGACGGCCATGAACCCGGCGTGCGGGCCGCCGAAGCCCATCGGCACCCCGAACCGCTGGCTGTTGCCGACCGCGATGTCGGCGCCCAGCTCGCCGGGCGAGGTGAGGAGGGTGAGGGCGAGCAGATCGGCGGCGACGGTGACCACGGCGCCGAGCTCATGGGCCCGCTCGATGACCGGGCGCGGGTCGCGCACGGCGCCGGAGGCGCCCGGGTACTGGAGCAGCACGCCGAACACCCCGCGCTCGGCCACCTCGGCCGGTATGCCCGCCGAGAGGTCGGCGACGACCACCTCGACGCCGGTGGGCTCGGCGCGGGTCCGGATGACCGCGACGGTCTGCGGCAGAGTGTCGGCGTCGATCAGGAACACGCCCTGCTTGACCTTGCCCACCCGCCGCGACAGCGCCATGGCCTCGGCGGCGGCGGTGGCCTCGTCCAGCAGCGAGGCGCCGGCCGTGGGCAGCCCGGTGAGGTCCGCGACGACGGTCTGGAAGTTGAGCAGCGCCTCCAGCCGGCCCTGGGAGATCTCCGGCTGGTAGGGCGTGTACGCGGTGTACCAGGCGGGGCTCTCCAGCACATTGCGCAGGATCACCGGCGGGGTGAACGTGCCGTAGTAGCCGAGGCCGATCATCGGGGCGAGCAGCTGGTTGCGCTCGGCCAGACCGCGCAGCTCGGCCAGCACCTCGGCCTCGGTGCGGGCCGGGGGCAGCCCCAGCCCCTCGGCGCTCTTGATGACGTCCGGCACGGCGGCCTGGGTGAGCTCGTCGAGCGAGCCGAAGCCGACCTGCGCGAGCATCTTGGCCTGGGCCTCGGCGTCGGGTCCGATATGGCGCTGCTCAAACGGAGTACCGCGTTCCAGCTCGGTCAGCGAGGTGCGGTTGGCAGTCATCTGCGAGGCCTCCTGGTCTGTACGACCGACGAGGGGCACCACGGCGCGGGGTGCCCGAACGGCCTCCCCCTCTGTCATCTCAACCTGAGAGCTTCACCGGTTCGCGGGCGGCGATCCGGCTTTCACCGTCGGTGAGGAGGGGTTCCGGTGCTGTACTCGCCCGTGGCCCACCCTGCTTTCCAGAGTGACCTCACCCGCACGGTACGTGTGCCTGAGAGTTTCCGGGGAGGATTTGCTCCTTCGGCGCCTCCGACGACATCGTCGAAGAGCTCTCCCGCACGGGGTCTGCAGCCACCGTCAGCCTACCAGCGAGCCTGCCGCCAGGGGTTTTGGGCGAGCGCTCGAGTGGACGGGCACGGAATTGTGGCTTTTCTTAGATATCACGGCATTGACGATGAAACAGTCACCTATGGGAGAGAGTGTGCAGACCGACATCGATCCGCGGACCCTCATCGGCCGGAAGGCCTTGGACCGCGACGGCGCGAAGATCGGCACCGTGGACGAGGTCTACCTCGACGACGCGACCGGCGAGCCGGAGTGGGCCGCGGTACGCACCGGGCTGTTCAGCCGGGACGTGTTCGTGCCACTCGAACCGAGCGAGATCGTCGACGACACGCTGCGGGTGCCGTACGAGCGGGCGCTGATCAAGGACGCGCCGGACTTCGGAGTCGGCCGCCATCTGTCGCCCGAGCAGGAGTTGCAGCTCTACCACCACTACGGTCTCGACGTGAGCGGCTGACCCCGGCCCGGGCCCTGGCCCTGGACCTGGCTTTCGGCCGGGTCGGCCTCGGGGGCGTCGCTCACGGCGGGCCGGATCAGCGGCAGCGGCTCGCCCGGCTCCAACGCCGGGTCGTCGACCGCGAACGTCCGCACCCGGCCCGGCCGCGACCAGGGCTCCTCGAACCGCACGGTCACCCGGCCGACCCCGCTGCCCTGCACCCACCCCGCCCCGTACTCGGCGTGTCGCACATCGAGGCCGGGCAGCCAGCGGCGCGGCCTGGCGGTGTCGTCGGGCTCGTCGCTCCCCTCCAGGACCGCCGGGGCGGGCTCGGGTGTCCCTCCGGCCTCCCGCGCCCCCTCCGCGTCCTCCTGTGCCTCGTGGGCGGCCTGCGCGGCCTGGGCGAACAGATCCTCCTGGGTGTAGTCCGCCAGACCGCTCACGCCCACTCCCAGCAGCCGCACCCCCGCCGTGGTGTCCACGCCCTCCAGCAGCCGCGCCGCAGCCTCCCGCACCACCGTGGGGTCATCCGTCGGCCCGCGCAGCGTCTCGGACCGGGTCAGCGTGGAGAAGTCGTAACGCCGCACCTTGAGCACGACCGTGCGCCCCGAGCGGCCGGCCCCGCGCAGCCGCCGCACACACCGGTCGGCGAGCCGCGCCACCTCCACCTGCACCCGCGTGCGGTCGGTGAGGTCGACGTCGAAGGTGTCCTCCACCGATACGGACTTGGCGTCCCGCTCGGCGACCACCGGCCGGTCGTCCCGCCCCCAGGCCATGCCGTACAGCGACGCGCCATGGGCCTTGCCCAGCAGCCGCACCAGCTCCTCCTCCCCCGCCTCCCGGGTCTCGGCGACCGTGTGGATCCCGGCCCGGCGCAGCGCCTCCCCGGTGGCCGGACCCACCCCGGGGAGGGTCCGCACCGGCATCGGCCCCAGCAGCTCCCGCTCGGTCCCCGGCTGGATGAGCGTCAGTCCATCGGGCTTGGCCTGCTCGGAGGCGATCTTGGCGAGCATCTTGGACCCGGCCAGGCCCACCGAGCCGGTCAGCCCGGTCGCCGCCGCTATGTCCGCCCGCAGCCGCTCCCCCACGGCCCGCGCCGCCGCGGAGGTGGCCGGAACACCGCCCGCCTCCAGATCCACGAACGCCTCGTCCAGGCTCAGCGGCTCGACCAGCGGGGACAGCGCGCCCAGCAGGCCCATGACGGTGTCACTCACCTGGCGGTACAGGGAGAAGCGGGGGGTGAGATACGCCGCGTTCGGACAGAGGCGGCGGGCCTGGGCCATCGCCATGGCCGAGTGGACCCCGAACACCCGCGCCTCATAGGAGGCCGTGGCCACCACGCCGCGCGGCCCGAGGCCGCCGACGATCACCGGCTTGCCGCGCAGGCTGGGCTTGGCCGCCTGCTCCGCCGCGGCGTAAAAGGCATCCATGTCCAGATGCAGAATGGTCGGCGCACCCCTCACACCTACCGATGCTGCCGCATGCCACTGACACTCGCGGCCCGGGCGCGCGGCCCGGGCCGGACGGTCTCAGCCCGCGCGGTTGCGGCGCCGCGCCAGTTCGTCGGTGGGGTTGTGGCCCACCAGCGTCTCGCCGGTGTCCACCCGCTCGCCGTGCAGCTGGGCGAGCGCGCTCTCCACGTCCCGCCACACCACGCCCACGGCGATCCCGAAGACGCCCTGGCCGCCCTGGAGGAGGTCGACCACCTCGTCGGGCGAGGTGCACTCATATACCGTCGCGCCGTCGCTCATCAGCGTCATCTGGGCGAGGTCGTCCAGGCCGCGCGAGCGCAGGTGCTGAACGGCGGCCCTGATGTTCTGGAGGGACACGCCGGTGTCCAGCAACCGCTTGACGATCTTGAGGACGACGACGTCCCGGAAGCTGTAGAGCCGCTGGCTGCCCGAGCCGTAGGCGGGCCGCACGCTGGGCTCCACGAGCCCGGTGCGCGCCCAGTAGTCCAGCTGGCGGTAGGTGATGCCCGCGGCAGCGCACGCGGTCGGACCGCGATACCCCACCTTCTCGGGCTTCGCCACGGCGCCTTCGCGCGGCGGTGCGGCCTGTGCCGCCACCCGAGCCTTCAGTGCCGGTTCGGCCGGTGCGCTCCCCTGGAGCGCATACGGACCGCCTGCCGCCGTGCCGTCGCCGCTGCTTCTCACGCCGACCTCCGTCCTCGACCTGCCATCTCGACGGTAGGCAGTCACCCGGGGTGCGTCAACGATCGCCACACTCGGCACGCCGAGTGATAATCACCCTACGGGTGGTTTCCCGTGCCCCTCTTGCGGGAAAGGCTACTCGAATGCGCTGGCGAAGATCGGCGGACAGCTCAATGCCCGCCGCTTACCGGCCACTGCCGGCTCGGCGGCCGCACTCGGCCTCAGCGCCTCCGACGGCTCACTGACTGCTGGTGCCGAAGTCCTCGGGCGAGATCTGGTCGAGGAACTCGCGGAACTTCTCCACCTCGTCCTCCTGCTCGTCCGGGATGGCGATCCCCGCGTCGTCCAGCACCCCGTCACTGCCGTAGATCGGCGTGCCGGTGCGCAGCGCCAGCGCTATGGCGTCGGACGGCCGGGCGCTGACCTCCACGCCGCTGGCGAACACCAGCTCCGCGTAGAAGACTCCCTCGCGCAGATCCGTGATCCGGACCTCCGTGAGCTGCTGGCCGACCGCGTCGAGCACGTCCTTGAAGAGGTCGTGGGTCAGCGGGCGCGCCGGAGCCATGCCCTGCTGGGCGAAGGCAATCGCCGTCGCCTCCCCCGGTCCGATCCAAATGGGGAGGTAGCGGTCGCCTCCTACCTCGCGCAGGAGCACGATCGGTTGGTTGGAGGGCATCTCCACCCGGACACCCACGACGTCGAGCTCGTTCACACAGCAACCCTAGGACGTGCCCGGCCGGTTTGGATAGTCGGGACCGCGCCGGTCACCGCGAACCGGCCCGCAGAGCGGACTGGACAAAGGCCGCGTGAAGCCGCACGGACAGCTCGGCCAGCTCCCGGGCGCTGGCCTCCGCATGCGCTCTGGTCTGCGGATTTCGGTGTTGTCGCAGGGGCGCCACCACCTGCTCGACCAGCCCCGCCTCGCGCTCCGCGGCGGCTTTCATGATCCGCAAATGACGTGGTTCCAGACCGAAACGACCCAGGTCCGCGACGAGCCTGGCGACCGTCACCGCCTCGATGTCGTATCCGCCGTCCGCTCCCGGCCCGATCAGCCCGAACGACTCCCACTCGGCCAGTCTCCCCTCGTCGATCCCGGCCGCGGCCAGCAGCTCGGCCCGGCCCACGCGGGCGGCCGTGGGGCGCTCCACGCCCCTCTCCGGGCCCTCCTCGACCGAGGCGGGCAGCCGGGAGCCGGAGGCCGCGACGGGCAGCTGTGGCCGCTCGCCGCGCTCCAGGGCGTCGAGATGCTCCCGAATGACCTTCAGTGGCAAATAGTGGTCACGCTGCATCCGCAGGACATGGCCGAGCCGCGCCACGTCCTCCGGACTGAATTTGCGATAGCCGGAGGGCGTGCGCCGCGGCTCGACCAGGCCCTCGGCCTCCAGGAAACGGATCTTGGAGACGGTGACCTCGGGGAATTCGTCCCGCAGCAGATTCAGCACGGTGCCGATGCTCATCGACCGGCTGCCCGTGGGGGCGGTGCCGGTGTCGGCACCGCCCGACGGTGTCTGAAGCATGGACCTCCCCTGACGGGTCAGATGCCGAAGCCCCGCAGACTCGGGTAGAAGACCATCCGGTACTTGCCGATCTGGACCTCGTCACCATTGTTGAGAATGGCCGAGTCGATCGGCTCGCGGTTGACATACGTCCCGTTCAGGCTGCCGACGTCGGCGACCGTGAAGGAGCCGTCCTGGCCGCGCCGGAACTCCACATGGCGGCGCGAAACCGTCACGTCGTCCAGGAAGATGTCGCTCTGCGGATGACGCCCGGCCGTGGTCACATCGCTGTCCAGCAGGAAGCGGCTGCCCGAGTTGGGCCCGCGGCGGACCACCAGCAGCGCCGACCCCGGGGGCAGCGCCTCGACAGCGGCCTGGGCCTCCGGCGAGAGCGAGGGCAGCGGAGTCTGCCCGGTCACCTCGGAGTCGTACGCCTCCAGCCCGGAGATCGAGATGGTGGAGGTGGTCTCCGAGGCACGCTCGGACGGCGCCTGGCCCCGCAGCGGCGCACCGCAGTTGGAGCAGAACCGGCTGGCCACGGCGTTCTGATGGCCGCACCTCGTGCATACCTGCAAGCCGACCCCTCCGCCCGTGTTCGCGGTCGATGGCTCCCCGAAACCTATGCGTCCGGACGCGGAAGGGTCAACAGAAGACGCGCCCTGACCACCCGGAATGCCTCCACCGTCCCGGAACAGCGGACGCTCCTCGCTCACCCCGCTCTCCTCCGCGGCACGCGGGGCACGGTGGCGGGCAGTGCTGCTGCCGCCGTCCTGGCGTGCGCTCTTGCCGAACAACTTCCCGAACAACTTCACGGGCGATTCCCCTTGACTGAAACAGACCCGCCCGTGGGGCAGGGCAAACCCTCGATGCACACACCAGACGGTCCGGACACCATCACAACGTCCGTGACCACCAGACAGTTTCCATCACGCGCCACTCTTCCGGTGCGCCGACCCCCCGCGGCCTCATTGTCCCGCCGCGAGACTCCCATACCGAACCGCCTCACCGCGACGACGACCGAGCGTAGTCAGGCCGCTTCGCCGACCGCAAGGCGTCGACGACGATCTTCTTCGAGCGCTCGATGGACACGGTGGCCTGCTCCTTCTCCAGGCTCTGCACCACTCCGCCCGGAATGTTCAGGGCCGGCTCCAAGTCCTCCGGCTTGCCGATGACCTTGATCACGTACGGCTGTGTCACTTTCCGTCCATCGATTTCCACCGCGCCGCCGACGTCCGCGAAGTACGTGCTCGCGACCACCCGCACCTCGCCGATCTGAATGGCCTCGGCCCCGGCGGCGCGCAGTTCCTGGACCGCGTCGAGCAGCATGTCCGACTCCACGGTGCCCTTCGACGCGTCGATCTTCATGGTGATGCCCGGACCCTCAGCGGCGACCGTGCCCGCGAGCACCCCGAGCTGCCGCTCCTTCTGGGCCGTCTGCTTACGGGCCTCCTCGGCCTGGTCCGAACTGTTCTCCAGGTCGTTCCGCTGGTTCTCCAGCCGCTGCTTCTCCTCCTGGAGCCGCTGGGTGCGGTTGTCCAGCTCGTCGAGGATGCGGACCAGGTCCTCCTGCCGCGCGCCGCGCAGCACGCTGTTCTCATTGGTCGAGCGCACCTGGATGGCCAGACCGAGCCCGAGGCCGAACAGCAGGAGCGCCACGATGAGTTGAGCCCGCGTCAGCCGTGGCGGCCACAGGCCCTTCACCAGCCGCTGACGGCCGGTGGACGGCTCCTGGGGCGTCGAGGCCGCCGAGGGGCTCCCCCGGTCCTCAGCACCGTCTCCGGGCCCCTCACCGGGCTCCGCGCCGGAGCCCTCGCCCGGCTCACCGTCCGGTGTGGTGTCCCGCCCGGACTTCTCGGGCCTCTCGGGCTTCTCAGGCCTCTCGGGCCTGCGGGGCTCCTCCCGTCGCGCCTGGGGAACCGTCCCCGGCTCACGGGTCTCATCCGGCTCGCGGGTCGCCCGCTGGGGCTGCTCCGGGGCGTCGTCGGTCGTCATCGGCTCACGCCCGGAAGACATGGCGGCGGATGGCGGCGGCGTTGGAGAAGATCCGGATGCCGAGCACGACCACGACACCGGTGGACAGCTGGGCACCGACCCCGAGCTTGTCGCCGAGGAAGACGATCAGCGCGGCGACCACCACATTGGACAGGAACGAGACGACGAAGACCTTGTCGTCGAAGATCCCGTCGAGCATCGCCCGAAGGCCTCCGAACACCGCGTCGAGCGCGGCGACGACGGCGATCGGCAGGTAGGGCTCGACCACCGTCGGCACCACGGGTCGGACGACAAGTCCGACCACGACTCCCACGATGAGGCCCAATACGGCGATCACGATGTGCCCTTCCCTGTGTCGGTGCCGCGCTTCCCGGCGCCACCGGCTATCGGTTCTGCGGTTCGTACGATCAGACTCGGCGCGGCCGGAAGCCGCACCTCGTCCTCGACGGAGATGTTGGTGCGGATCCCATAGTTCTCGTGCAGCACATGCAGGTACTGTCCGTCGGCACTGTCCTGGAATGCCGTGCTCAGCCGCCGTCCGTCCCCCACCGCGAGCACCGTATACGGAGGCGCCAGCGGCTTGTTGTCGACCAGTATGGCGTCTCCCGCGGCCCTGATCGCCGACAGGGCGGTCAGCCGCTGCCCATTGATCGAGACGGCCTCCGCGCCCGACTGCCACAGCCCGTTGACCACCCGCTGCATATCGCGGTCGCGCACCCGGCCGGTGTCGGAGAAGTCCGCGCTCTCCCGCGGCCCCCCGCCACCGCCCTGGTCGGCCTCCTTGGCGTCGTTGACCACCAGCTTGACCCCGGGGCCGTTCACCTCGGTCGCCCCGGACAGCAGCGCGACCAGCTCGCCCTTGGCCCCGCCGTGTTTCTCCAGCGCCTGCTGCTGTCTGTCGCCGACCTCCTTGCGGAGCCGGTCCAGGCTCTTCTGGAGGTCGTCCGCCTTCGCGTTCCCCGACTCGATGCGGGCGATCAGCTTTTCCCGGTCCTTGGCCAGCTTCGGCGCCGCCATCCGGGCCTCAGCCGCACCGAGGGTCACCACGCCCGCCGCCAGCACCAGCCCTGCGGCCAGCACCAGCCTGCCGCGCAGGGAGCGCGGCAGCCCCCGGCGGCCCTCCGTGCCATGGCGCGCGGCGGCCTCGGCGTACCCGTCGTCGAGGCTGTGGTCCATCACATTCGTCAGCAGCGACATGGACGCGTCGAGACGTGGACGAGGGCTCGGCGGAGCTGTGCTCCGAACGGGGGGCTGCTGCGGCATGCCGCACATCGTCGCACGTCGGGGGCGCAGCCGCCGAATGGCCCCACCGGCGCGCCGGGCGCGGGCCGGGGGCGGCGCGGCCCCCGGGTAGCCCCGGGGGCCCGCCACACCCTGTCAAACGCTCCTCACCTGCGGAAACGGATCAGCGGCCGGCGCTCTCCACCGCGGCGGACCACTCGTCGAGGAGCGCCTGCGCGGACGCGTCGTCCGGCCCCTCCGCCCACAGATGGGTGACCGCCTCGGCGGGGTCGGGCAGCACCATGACCCAGCGCCCGTCCGCCTCGACCACACGGACGCCGTCGGTGGTGTCGACGGACCGGTCGGCCGCCGCCTCCACCACGCGGCGCATGACCAGCCCCTTGACCGCCCATGGCGTGGCCAGATCGCGGCGCAGCACATGGGCGCGCGGAATGCGGGCGTCGATCTGGCTGAGGGTGAGCTGGGTACGGGCCACCAGCCCGATGAGGCGCACAAAGGCCGCGGTGCCGTCGAAGACGCTGCTGAACTCGGGGATGATGAACCCGCCGCGCCCGTCCCCGCCGTAAATGGTGCCCTCGGCCCTGGCGACCCGGGTGAGGTCGTCGGCCGCGGTCGTCGTCCACTCCACCTGCGTGCCGTGGTACGCCGCCACCTGTTCGGCGATGCGCGTGGTGGTCACGGGCAGCGCCACCCGCCCGCTGCGCCGCTCCGCGGCCACCAGGTCCAGCATGACCAGCAGGGCGCGGTCGTCCTCGACGATGCGCCCCCGCTCGTCCACCAGCGAGAGCCGCTCACCCACCGGGTCGAAGCGCACACCGAAGGCAGCGCGGGCCGAGGCGACGATCTCACCGAGCCGGACCAGGCCGGAGCGGCGCGCCTCCGCCGTCTCGGTCGGACGCGACTCGTTCAGGCCTGGATTGATGGTCAGCGCGTCGACACCGAGCCGGCCAAGGAGACTGGGCAGAACGAGCCCGGCGCTGCCGTTCGTGGCGTCCACGACGACCTTGAGGCCGGACTCGGCGATGCCGCTGGTGTCCACGGCGCGCAGCAGCGACCCGGTGTACGAGTCGAAGACGCTCGAGGGGAAGCTGAGGTCGCCGATCTCGCCGGGGAACGCCCGCCGGTACTCCTGGCGCGCGTACACCCGGTCCAGCTTCCGCTGGCCGGCGGCGGACAGGTCGGCCCCACGCTCGTCGAAGAACATGATGTCCACGGAGTCGGGCACTCCGGGCGAGGTACGGATCATGATGCCGCCGGCGCTGCCGCGCGCCGTCTGCTGGCGCGCCACGGGCAGCGGCACATTCTCCAGATCGCGCACATCGATGGCGCTGGTCTGGAGCGCCGAAATCACCGCCCGTTTGAGCGCCCGCGCACCACGGGAGTGGTCACGCGCGGTGGTGACCGTGGAGCCCTTCTTGAGGGTCGTCGCATAGGCCCCGGCGAGCCGCACAGCGAGCTCCGGGGTGATCTCCACATTCAGGATCCCGGACACCCCGCGGGCCCCGAAGAGATGGGCCTGGCCGCGTGACTCCCAGATGACCGAGGTGTTGACGAAAGCGCCCGCCTCGATTGTCTTGAACGGGTACACCCGGACATTGCCCTGGACGATCGACTCCTCGCCGATCAGGCACTCATCACCGATGACCGCGCCGTCCTCGATCCGGGCGGCACGCATGACATCGGTGTTCTTCCCGATGACGCAGCCGCGCAGATTCGCCTGCTGGCCAACGTACACATTGTCGTGAACCACGGCTCTGTGCAGAAAGGACCCGCTCTTCACCACGACGTTGGACCCCACGACGGTGTGCTCGCGGATCTCCGCGTCCGCTTCCACCTTCGCGTAGTCGCCGATGTAGAGCGGGCCGCGCAGCTCGGCGTCCTGGTGCACCTCGGCGCCCTCGGCGACCCACACCCCCGGGGAGATCTCGAAGCCGTCGATTTCGACGTCGACCTTGCCCTCCAGCACATCGGCCTGGGCCTTCACATAGCTCTCGTGGGTGCCGACGTCCTCCCAGTAGCCCTCGGCGACATAGCCGTAAATGGGCTTGCCTTCCTTCATCAGCTGAGGGAAGACATCACCGGACCAGTCGACGGGCACATCCGGCTCGACGTAGTCGAACACCTCCGGCTCCATCACATAGATGCCGGTGTTCACCGTGTCGGAGAAGACCTGGCCCCAGGTTGGCTTCTCAAGAAAGCGCTCGACCCGGCCGCCCTCGTCGACGATGGTGATCCCGAACTCGAGGGGATTGGGCACACGGGTCAGACAGACCGTGACCAGCGCGCCCTTCTCCTTGTGAAAATTGATCAGCTCGGTGAGGTCGAAATCCGTCAGGGCATCACCCGAAATCACGAGAAAGGCATCGTCCTTGAGTGCCTCTTCCGCGTTCTTGACGCTGCCGGCGGTGCCGAGTGGCTTTTCCTCATTGGCGTACGTGAGCTCCATGCCGAGCTCCTCGCCGTCCCCAAAATAGTTCTTGACCAGCGATGCGAGGAACTGGACGGTCACCACGGTCTCGCACAGACCATGCCGCTTGAGCAGCCGCAGCACATGCTCCATGATCGGCCGGTTGGCCACCGGCAGCAGCGGCTTGGGCATGGTCGAGGTCATCGGGCGCAGGCGAGTACCCTCGCCACCCGCCATCACGACGGCCTTCATGTCGGAAGCGTCCTCCTTGAAGAGACGACGGTCATGCCGACTGACGCACCCCGATGGCCCACACCTATCGCATTACGGGCACCCCGCCACTACGGGCTGCCACATCAGCGAGCTCAGTCGGCCGCAGCGTCCGCCTTGACGAGTCGGCGGACCTGAACCACGTAGAGGACTCCTGCCCACCAATAGAGCGTTGTACCCCATCCTGCGAACGCCCATCCGAAAATAGCAGCGATGGTGTGAAGTGGGCCACTTCCATCACTCAGAAGGAGCAACGGGAAGGCGTACATCAGGTTGAAGGTCGCGGCCTTGCCGAGGAAGTTGACCTGGGGCGGAGGATAGCCATGGCGCCGCAGGATGCCGACCATGACCAGCAGCACCAGCTCCCGCGCGAGAAGCACCGCGGTCAGCCAGATCGGCAGGATGTCGCGCCAGGTCAGACCGACGAGTGTAGACAGAATGTAGAGACGGTCGGCCGCCGGATCCAGAATCCGGCCAAGGCTGCTGACCTGGTTCCAGCGACGGGCCAGCTTCCCGTCCAGATAGTCGCTCACACCGCTGAGCGCCAGCACGAGGAGTGCCCATTGATCACTCTTCGGCCCACCGAACTCGGGCCGCAGGATCAGCCACAGGAAAAGCGGAACGCCGGCCAGACGCGCGGCGCTCAGGATGTTCGGGATGGTGAGCACGCGGTCGGTCTGGACGCGTGTCTCCTGGACCTCCACCCGGGAGCCTCCTGTGGGAACGGTGCTGACAGATGCTCCATGACCTTACCCGTAACGTATCGGGGGTCTGGCACGGGGCCCTGTATACGACAAAAGCTCCGGGCGGAACCCAATGGTTTCGCCCGGAGCTTTTCAAAGATTGTTCGGCGGCGTCCTACTCTCCCACAGGGTCCCCCCTGCAGTACCATCGGCGCTGAAAGGCTTAGCTTCCGGGTTCGGAATGTAA
>NZ_JBVHTN010000006.1:468545-964606 GCF_055569495.1 Streptomyces sp. NPDC028305 | reverse complement strand
TTCACTACTTTAGCGGATTTCCTCCGGGGCTCATAATCGAGCTCCGGGGACAGAATTCCGGGCACGCCGAAATCCATCCCGATGAGGGGCCGTGCTGCAGTGGTTTGCCGCCGGTGCGGCGCGAGTGGCTGTCGAAGAACCGCTACGGCTCCGTGACAACTCGAAGGACTGTACACGACGCTCCGATGACGATCAACCACGCGGCCCCGTGGTCATTCGGGCCCCGAGGGAGTACGGTCCGGAGCCATGACTACGCGTGCGCGCAGTAAGCAGTGGTGGCCCGTCTGACCGGCGGCCCACTCAGCGCGCATCGCATCCACACGGCCGCCGCTCCGGCGGCCGTTCATGTGTCCCGTCCCGCACACAAGTCGGCTCTCCGGTCCGCGGCGGTCCCGACCTGACGGGAAGCGGCACAGACATGGCGATCGCACAGGCACAGGCACAGGCACAGGCGAAGACACAGACACCCGCACAGACGCGCTCACGCAGGCGGATCTTCAGTGGGGTCAAACCCACCGGCCATCTGACGCTCGGGAACTACCTCGGAGCCGTGCGGCGGTGGGTCCAGGAGGACCAGCACGGCGCCGATGCGCTCTTCTCCGTCGTCGATCTGCACGCTCTCACCGTGGAGCACGATCCGGCCCGGCTGCGGAGACTCAGTCGGCAGGCGGCCACGCTGATGCTGGCCTCGGGGCTGGACCCGGACCGGTGCACGCTGTTCGTGCAGAGCCATGTGGACGAGCACGCACGGCTGTCGTACCTGATGGAGTGCACGGCCACGGACGGCGAGATGCGGCGGATGATCCAGTACAAGGAGAAGACCGCGCGGGAGCGGGCGGGCGGCGGCAGCGTACGGCTGTCGCTGCTCACCTACCCGGCGCTGATGGCCGCCGACATCCTCGCGTACGGCACGGACGAGGTGCCGGTCGGGGACGACCAGGCGCAGCATGTGGAGCTGGCCCGGGTGCTGGCGCAGCGGTTCAACCAGCGATACGGGGCGGTCTTCACCGTGCCCCGGATGACGCGTCCGCCGGTCGCCGCCCGGGTCATGGATCTACAGGACCCGACCTCGAAGATGGGCAAGTCGCACGCCGAGACGGCGGGCATCGTCTATCTCCTCGATGAGGAGGACACGGTCCGCAGGAAGGTGATGCGGGCGGTGACGGACAGCGGGAGCGAGGTCGTGTACGACCGGGAGGCCCAGCCCGGGGTGGCCAATCTGCTGGAGATTCTCGCGGCCTGTATGGATGGCTTGGATGGCGCAGATGGCACGGATGGCACGGATGGCAAGGCGCCGGAGGAGCTGGCCGGTGAGTACTCGTCGTACGGGGCGCTGAAGAAGGACACGGCCGAGGCGGTGGTGGAGCTGCTGCGGCCGATCCGGGCCCGCCACGCGGAGCTGTGCGCCGACCCGTCGTATGTGGACGGGGTGCTGCGGGCGGGGGCGGAGCGGGCGCGCGGGCTGGCGCGGCCGCGGGTGGACGCCGCGTACGAGGCGGTGGGGCTGCTGCCGTCGGCCGGCTGAGCCCCTCCCACCCCGCCGATCCGGACCCCTCGGCTGTTCTCAGCCGTTGCCGGAGGCGAGCTCGCGGCTGCGGTCGCGGGCCGCCTCCAGGGCGGCGATCAGCGCGGCGCGCACGCCGTGGCTCTCCAGCTCGCGGATGGCGCTGATGGTGGTGCCCGCCGGCGAGGTCACCGCCTCGCGCAGCTTGACCGGGTGCTCTCCGCTGTCGCGCAGCATCACGGCCGCGCCGATCGCCGCCTGGACGATCAGGTCATGGGCCTTGTCGCGGGGCAGGCCCAGCAGGATGCCGGCGTCGGTCATCGCCTCGACGAGGAAGTAGAAGTAGGCGGGGCCGGAGCCGGAGAGGGCGGTCGCGGCGTCCTGCTGGGTCTCGGGGACGCGCAGGGTCTTGCCGACGCCGCCGAAGATCGCCTCCGCGTGTGCCAGGTGTTCCTCGGTGGCGTGGCTGCCGGGCGAGATGACCGACATGGCCTCGTCGACCAGGGCGGGGGTGTTGGTCATGACCCGGATGACCGGGGTGCCGGCGGCCAGGCGCGCCTCGAAGAACGCGGTCGGGATGCCGGCCGCGCCGGAGATCACCAGCCGGTCGACGGGGACGTGCGGGGCGAGCTCGTCGAGCAGGGCGCCCATGTCCTGCGGCTTGACGGTGAGGATGAGGGTGTCGGCGATCTTGGCGGCCTCGGCGTTGGAGACGACCTCGACGCCGTAGCGGGTCCGCAGCTCTTCGGCGCGCTCCGCGCGGCGGGCCGTGACCAGCAGGTCGGACGGGGACCAGCCGCTGCGGATCATTCCGCTGAGCAGGGCCTCGCCGATCTTTCCCGTGCCGAGCACGGCGACCTTCTCCGTCATGGTGCGGCTCACCTCGCGAGTTGCTGTGTGGAGCTGTTGTGCAGAGCTGTGTGAAGGGATGGGGACGTACGGGGCCATCCTCGCACCGGGGCGGGGTAGGTGTGTGGAGTGTCCAGGTGGCGGTACGGGGAGCCCGGCGCGTCGGGGGGTCGCCTCCGCGCGGGCGTCCGCCGGGGTAATCGGAGCTGACCGCTCCTGTTAGATGACTCCGCGTTCACAGATCGGTTACATAGCGACTTGCAAATGGTCACGATCCTTTGGACATAATGGAGTTCGGTGTCCAACTCGTGACCAGAGGGGGGGCGATGGTGAGGACCGTCGGGCATGCCGGCCGTGTGCTGTTCGCCGCGGTGTCTGTACTGCTCGCCCTCTTCATCGCCGCCGATTGCGCATCTGCGCAGGTCACCCACCCGCAGAGGATGGTCACCGCTCCCGTGGCCGAGTCCCGTCCGGCCGTCAAGGTCACCCCGTTCGCGCATCGCGACGCCGGGGCCGACGACTGCAAGGGGCTGCGCGGCGCACGGGCACCACTGACCGCGCCCACCACCACCGGCAAATCCGGATGTGTGTGCGGTTGCGACGCGGGCCGCCTGGAGCCGCGCTCCACGGCCGTCGCGCCTCTCACGGGACGGCAGGCCGTCCCCGTGTCGAGATCAGGCGAGCTGCCGGTCTCCCTCCAGATCTTCCGCTGCTGAGAAGCGCACCGCCCGCAGTGGCGGTCGACCACGCTCTCTCAGCTCATTCAGCCGGCGAACTCATCAGCTAGCGACCGATTCCATCGATCCCAACTGACGCAGCGCTATGCCGCGCCCGCGCCTGCCCATGTGCCGGTGCCGGGGCGCACTGGAGGCAACCCTCATGCCATTTCAAAAGACTCTTCTCAACCGTTTCCGCGGGGCGGGAGGCACCGACGGCTCGTCCGCCGGTGCCGGGACCTTCCGCGCCGACTTCACCGCGTCTCTCGTCGTCTTCCTGGTCGCCGTGCCCTTGTGCGTGGGCGTGGCGGTCGCCTCGGGTGTCCCGGCCGAGCTCGGCCTGATCACCGGCATCGTCGGCGGCCTGATCACCGGTCTTCTGCCCGGCAGCAGCCTTCAGGTCAGCGGACCGGCGGCCGGTCTGACGGTGCTCGTCTACGAGGCGGTGCAGGAATACGGCCTCGCGGCGCTCGGCGTCCTGGTCCTCGTCTCCGGGCTGCTCCAGCTGGCGATGGGCGCGCTGCGCCTGGGCCGCTGGTTCCGTGCGATCTCCGTCGCGGTCGTCCAGGGCATGCTCGCGGGCATCGGCCTCGTACTGATCGCCGGACAGCTGTACGCGCTCGCCGACACCAAGGCGCCGAGCAGCGGCCTGGGCAAGCTGGGCGGGCTGCCCGGTCTCGTCGTCGACGTGGCCGGGTCGAGCGCGGCGCTCAAGGCGGTGGCCATCGGCGCGGGCACGATCGCGGTGCTGGTGTTCTGGCCGCGCTGGAAGCGGGGCGCGCGGGTGCTGCCCGCTCCGCTGGCGGCGGTCGCGCTCGCCACGGTGGCCACGGTGGGGATGGACCTGCCGGTCGCGCGGGTCGAGGTGAAGGGTCTGCTGGACGCCGTGCAGCCGCCCGGCGGCGGTGAGTTCGCGCAGCTCGCGGAGATCGGCGTGCTCGGGACCGTGCTCGCCTTCACGCTGATCGCGTCGGCCGAGAGCCTGTTCTCCGCGGCGGCCGTGGACCGGCTGCACGACGGCCCGCGGACCGACTACGACAAGGAGCTCATGGCGCAGGGCGCGGGCAACGCGGTGTGCGGCGCGCTGGGTGCCCTGCCGATGACCGCGGTGATCGTCCGGAGCGCCGCCAATGTGCAGGCGGGCGCCAGGACGAAGGCCTCGCGGGTGCTGCACGGCGTGTGGCTGCTGGTCTTCGCGGTGCTGTTCCCCTCGGCGCTCGGCGTCATCCCGGTCGCGGCGCTGGCGGGTGTGCTGGTGCACGCGGGCTGGAAGCTGATCCCGGTCAAGGACCTGGGACCGCTGTGGCGTACGCACCGGGGCGAGGCCGTGGTGCTGATGGTGACCGCGACCGCGATCGTGGTGACCAATATGTTCGAGGGCGTGATCATCGGCCTGCTGATGGCGGTCGCCAAGTCGGCCTGGGAGACCTCGCATGTGCATGTCGAGGTGGCCGGGCTGAAGGGCGCGCCGGAGGACCACCCCGTACGCGTACAGGTGCTGGGCAACGCCACCTTCCTGCGGCTGCCCAAGCTGCTCGACGAGCTGGAGGCGCTGCCCCGCAAGCGCGAGGTGCGGCTGGATCTGAGCGGGCTGCGGCATGTGGACCACGCGTGTGAGATGGCGCTGGCCACCTGGGCCGAGCGGCACAACGCGGTGGTCAGCCGCGGCACCGAGAGCGGGCCCAGCAACTCCGGTGCGTCGGATTCGGCCGACACCGAGGACGCCGCCGACGAGCGAGCCCTGGCCTAGCCGCCGCGGCAACACGGAGGGGACAGACAAGGCCGACACGGTCGGTGCGGGCCCCCGACGCTCTGTGCGCCGGGGGCCCGCACCATGTGGTCCTCGGGGACGGCGGGCGCCCGGTGTCACTCGATCGCTTGCTTCCGCTTCTCCAGCGTCTCGATGGACAGCCGGGCCTGGGTCAGCTCGTCGAGGGTGCGGCGGTGCAGCTCCAGGTTGTCCTCCATGAGCTTCGCGTACTTCGTCGCCAGCTCCTTGTACTGCTCCTCGCGCGCGCTCAGCATCCGGGCCCGCCACGTCGCCGCGATCTGCCAGACGACCACGATGAGGAGCACGAAGACGCCCCCCGCGCCGACCACTCCTGCGGCTTCGCCGTTCATTCGGAAGTCTCCTTGAGAGGTTTCGCCCACGCTCGATACTCATCACGCTGGCAGCGCCGTGGACGCGCGTCAAAGGAAACCGGCAGACCTCGGGGGCGGTTGGGGGTGCGTCAGGGGTGACTCAGGGTTTTCCCCGACGGCCCGGAGGCCCGGGCCAGAGCGCCCTGCCGCCCGTACTGACCGCCCTTTAGGCTGAGGCAGCTTCATACGTACGTCATGGCACGTGCCGACGGGCACATGGGGAGGGGTGCGCGGTGCCGCTGAGCGCCGGTGATCCGAAGACCATAGGCGACTACCGGCTGCTGGACCGGCTCGGATCCGGCGGCATGGGCGTCGTCTATCTGGCGCATTCGGCCTCGGGTCGGCAGGTCGCGGTCAAGGTGGTGCACGCGCAGTTCGCCGAGGACGAGGAGTTCCGCACCCGCTTCCGCCAGGAGGTCGCGGCGGCGCGGCGGGTGAGCGGCGCGTTCACCGCCCCCGTCGTGGACGCCGACCCCGACGCCGAGCGCCCCTGGATGGCGACCCTGTACGTACCGGGGTCGACGCTGTCCGAGCGGCTGACCGAACACGGCCCGCTGAACGCCGCGGAGCTGCGGCAGCTGGCGCTGGGCCTGGCCGAGGCGCTGCACGACATCCATCGGGTGGGGGTCGTCCACCGCGACCTCAAGCCCGCCAATGTGCTGATGGCGGAGGACGGTCCGCGCGTCATCGACTTCGGGATCTCCCGGGCGGCGGACAACCAGGTGCTGACGGTGACCGGACGGGTCATGGGGACGCCTCCCTTCATGTCGCCCGAGCAGCTGAGCAGGCCCCGTGAGGTGACCGGCGCCTCGGACGTTTTCTCGCTCGGCACGCTGCTGGTGTACGCGGCGACCGGCAAGGGGCCCTTCGACGGCGAGAGCCCCTATCTGACGGCATATCAGGTGGTGCACGAGCCGCCCACGCTGGACGAGGTCGCACCGCCGCTGTACGGCATCGTCGAGCGCTGCCTGGCCAAGTCCCCCGATGACCGGCCCGGGATCGGCGAGCTGCTGCGGATGCTGGACGAGCTGCCGAGCAAGGGGGATGTGCGCACCGTGGGCGGCGGCTCCGCGAAGAAGAACGGGAGCGCCGACGGGGACGGGAAGAAGAAGGGGAAGGGGAAGGGGAAGGGGAAGGGGAAGGGGAAGGGGAACGGAGAGGGGAAGGCGGGGGCGGACCAGGGCACCTGGCCGACGTGGAGCGGCGTCCGGCGGCGCCGCCCCGTGCTCGCCGCCATCGTCGCCGCCGGGGCGCTGGCCCTGGGCGGCGGCGCCTTCGCGCTGTACACGCCCGGCGACGACGGTGGCGACGGGGTGCGTACGAGCGGCCATCCGGCCGACGCGCCTCGGGAGATCCCGCTCCCCCAGGGCTGGCGGCCGTGGCAGCTGCCCCTCCCCGAGGCCGCGAACTCCGGGCGGGCGGCGGGCGAACTCGCGGACTTCGGCAGCGAAGTCGGCGCCAGCTGCGTACGGCAGGAGACCAAGCTCTACTGCGGTGGCACCGGTTTCCCGACGACCCGCGTGGACGCGCTCACGGGGCGCGTCGACTGGACCACCGACGCGCTGGCCAACAGCAGCCTCTCCGGGACCGGCTCGGAGCCGATCGGGATGCGCGGCGGGCTGGTCTTCGTCCACGACAGCCCGTCGGACACGACGCTCCGGCTGCTCGCCCTGGACGCGGAGTCCGGTGACAAGAAGTGGGCGCGGGAGGTCAGTTCCAGCACCGATTCGGCGCTCTTCGACAGACTGATCCTGTCCAGCGCCTCCGACGACCGGTCCCTGATCGCCCGGGACGCGGCGACCGGCGAGACCCGGTGGGCGTACCAGGTGCCCCAGGGCCAGCAGTGCGGAGCCATCGTGTACGGGAACGCGCCGTACGGCCTGTGCTGGGACGACAACGAGGAGGAGGTCCTGTGGTCCACCCTCGTGCGGCTGGACAAGCGCGACGGCTCCGCCACCGAGCTGGCCCGGCTGAAGGACACCCAGGACGGTCTGGGGGTCGACGGTGACGACCTGCTGATCCTCCCGTTGGTGTCCGACGCCGAGGGCGACCGGTACCCCTATCTCCTCCGGCTGGACACCCGCACCGGGAAGCAGCGGCGAGTCCCGCTCCCGGACGCCGCGCAGGGCACGGGGGCGCTGGTCGACGGCCGGCTGTTCTTCGTCCAGGAAAGCGGCCGGGTCACGGCGGTGGACGCCGACAGCGGCAAGCAGCTGTGGAGCCGGCAGACGACAGTGGAGCGGCTGGGCAGGCCGATGGTCTCGGCCGCCGAGGACACCGTGTATCTGTGCAGCGGCAGCGGGCGGCTGTTGGCGCTGCACCTGCGGACGGGCGAGGAGCTGTGGCAGTCCGCGCCGCGCAGCGAGTACAGCGGGTCGGGCATCAGCCCCGTTCTGCCGCAGCTGCTCCGGGTGGGCGGCGCGATCGTGGCGGTGTCGAGCGACGGAACGCTCTTCTCGGTCGACCCGCGCCACCCGGAGGCCAAGCCCGCGGACTCCGCCAAGGCGACGAAGTCCGCGGCGTCCACCGCGTCCACGACCGCGCGGCCCTGACGGCTCCGACCCCGGTCGTGTCAGCCGCAGACGACGGTGACGAAGCCGTCGCTGCCGGTCTTCACATACGCGTCGGAGACGTACTGCCCCGGCGCGATGCTGTCCCAGATGTCCGAGGTGCCGTACGGGCCCGTGACCTTCTGCCCGCGGCGCTGGCAGCGGATCGGGACGCGGGTGTTGTAGGGCAGCACCTTGATCAGCTTGCTGGTCGTGCTGGGTCCGCTGCGGACGTTCACCTGGTAGCCGGGCGCGATCGGATAGGTGACCGTCGTCGCCTCGGCCGTCTCCACCTCGACCGTTCCCGCCTCAACCGTCCCAGCCTGAACGGTTTCCATCTCTTCCGTGGCCATCAGCCCACCCCCGTCGAACTTCATTCCGATCTTGTGCATATCTTGTGCACATGTCGCGTTACGTGACACGACCAGCGGAGGCTAACAGGGCTCGCACGTGTCATCGACTAGGCTCGCCGAGTCGCGACTGCGGCCGAATTCACGGGGGTGGGGAATGCCGCCGGTGCGCAGAGCCGGGACGGGCCCGGAAGCGGAGGATCCGGAGTACGCCGGTCAGTACCGGCTCGAGGCGCCTCTCGGCTCCGGCGGCATGGGCGTGGTGCACCTGGCGCGTTCGGCCTCGGGGCGGCGCCTCGCGGTGAAGGTCATCCATGCGGAGTTCTCCGAAGACCCCGAGTTCCGGGCGCGGTTCCGGCAGGAGGTGGCGGCCGCCCGGCGGGTCAGCGGGGCGTTCACCGCGCCCGTCGTGGACGCCGACCCGGACGGCGAGCGGCCCTGGATGGCCACCCTCTACATCCCCGGCCCCACCCTCGCCGAACACGTCAAGCGGAGCGGCCCGCTGCCCACCGGCGACATGGTGCGGCTGGCCGCCGGACTCTCGGAGGCGCTGCGCGACATCCACCGCGCGGGCGTGGTGCACCGCGATCTGAAGCCGAGCAATGTGCTGCTCGCCGCGGACGGGCCGAAGGTCATCGACTTCGGCATCTCGCGCCCGTCGGACAGCGAACTGCGCACGGAGACGGGCAAGCTGATCGGCACGCCGCCGTTCATGGCGCCCGAGCAGTTCCAGCGGCCGCGCCATGTGGGGCCCGCGGCCGATGTGTTCGCACTCGGGTCGGTGCTGGTGCACGCGGCGACCGGGCGCGGGCCGTTCGAGTCCGAGAGCCCGTACATCGTGGCGTACCAGGTGGTGCACGACGAGGCCGATCTGGCGGGCGTGCCGCACGTACTGCTGCCGCTCATACAGCGCTGCCTGGCCAAGGAACCGGACGAACGGCCCACGCCGGACGCCCTGATGACGGTCCTGCGCGCCATCGGCGGCCCCCATCCGCCCGCCCTGCGCGGGCCGCTCCCGCGCGTACCGGCCCAGCGCGGGCGTGGCACGGGCCCGCTGTGGGGCGATGACGACGACGGTGGCCCGTACGACGAGCGGGACCCGGCCCCCGAGGCGGGTCCGGACGCGGACCCTCAAACGGAAGCGGAGGGGGAAGCGGAGGCGGCTACGGCTGCGGAGGCCGAAGCCGAGCCCGATGTCGAGGACGAGGACGAGGACAAGGACAAGGACGAGGATGGTCCGGCCGGTGCCGACGACCGCGCCCGGTACGGCGGGCCGGACGCGGACACCCGGATCAGGGACGGCTCGGCCCACGGTGAGGCAGGGCGACGGCGGAGCCGGACGGCCCGACGGTGGGTCACCGTCGGGGTGTTGGCCGCCGTGATGCTCGGCGCGGGCACGGTCTGGGCGCTACAGCGGGACCACGGCGGGCGGCGCTCGGCGCACGGCCAGCCGGCCGGCGCCACGAAGGCGGCGGCCTGGCGGCCGTGGAAGGGCACGCTGTCGGCCGAAGGATCCGGCGCGGAAGGCGAGGGCATCCGGGCGGCGTTCTGCTCACACGGAGACGGCGCGCTGTACTGCGCCGGGCGCGGCGTCGAGGCCGCCCGCCTCGACCCGGCCGACGGCGAGGTGGTGTGGTCGCGCCCGGCCACGGCGAGCCGCCCCGACGACGGCACGCCGACCGCCCCCGCGCTCTCCGGCGGCCTGGTCCAGGTGGTGTCGCCGGACGGGACGCGGCTGCGGGCGCTCGACCCGAAGACGGGGCACGTCCGTTGGAGCCGTGACGTCGCCTCGTACCAGGGCCGGGTCTACCCCTCGGGCGACACCGTGCTGATGGTCGCGGCGGACGGTGTGGTCACGGCGGTCAGCGGGGCCACGAACAAGCGGCGCTGGAGTCACACCGTCCCCGGCCACACCCGCCCGGCCTTCGTCTCGTACGGCGACGGCCGCACCGCCTACGCGCTCACCGCGTCGGCCGACGGCTCCCACACGCTGGTCACGGCGGTCGACGCGGAGCGCGGCACGGTCCGCTGGAAGCGGTCGTTCAGCGGCAATCTCACCCCGGCGGGGACGAGTTCGGCCGGTACGAGTTCGGCCGGTACGGATTCGGCGGAGGTCCTGTACCTCACCGGCGCCGACGAGCAGACCCGCACCGCCGAGGTCGTCAGGTACGACCCGGCGCGCCACGCCGAGCACCGGGTCGCGCTGGCCGCGCCGGTCTCCTCGACCAGCGTGGCGGTGCGCGGCGACACGGTCTATCTGCTGTGCTCCGACGGCGGTCTGGTGGCGGTCGACCCGCGCCGTACGGATCCGGCCACGGCGCAGCGCTGGCGGCTGGAGACCTCGGTGGGCAATGCGTCGCCGCTGGTGGCGGCGGGCGACCGGCTGTACTTCTCGGCGGCCGACGGGCGGCTGCTCGCCGTGGACGCGGTGCGGGGCGAGGTGCTGGGGCAGACCCCGCCGCGTACGGGCAAGGCCGGGAAGAGCTATCTGGAGTTGGTGCCCGCGCCGGTGGCGGCGGACGGCAAGGTGTTCGGATCGGCGCCGGACGGCACGGTCTTCGGGGTGGCGGGACGGGACCCGGCCCGCTGGTGAAGACCCCGGTTACGCCGCGGCGCACGCGGTTAAAGTGATGCCGCACTGTGTGCCGGACGGGCCTGGTCCGGCCGTGAGTTGGTCCGGCCGGGGCTCGATCCGGCCCGGCTTCCGGGCGGTTGGTGCGCGCCGGACACGACCTGGAGAAGACGGATGGCACTGCGCGCAGGGGATCCGGAGTCCATCGGCGGCTACACGCTGGAGCGCCGGCTGGGGGCCGGCGGGATGGGCACCGTGTATCTGGCTCGGTCGGAGTCGGGGCGGCGGATCGCGCTGAAGGTCGTCCACCAGCAGTTCGCCGATGACGACGAGTTCCGGGTGCGGTTCCGTCAGGAGGTGGCGGCGGCACGGCGGGTGAGCGGGGCGTTCACCGCGGCGGTCGTGGACGCCGACCCCGAGGCCGAGCGCCCCTGGATGGCCACCTCGTATGTGTCGGGCCCCACCCTCTCGGAGCGGATCGGTGCGGGCGGCCCGCTGCGCGGCGAGGAGTTACGGAAGCTGGCGATCGGGCTCACCGAGGCGCTGCGCGACATCCACCGGGTGGGCGTGGTCCACCGGGACCTCAAGCCCGCGAACATCGTGCTGTCGGACGAGGGCCCGCGCGTCATCGACTTCGGCATCTCGCGGGCGGCGGACCACCAGACGCTCACCATGACGGGGCGGGTGATGGGCACGCCGCCCTTCATGTCCCCGGAGCAGTTGCGGACCCCGCGCGAGGTCGGCCCGGAGTCGGACGTCTTCTCGCTGGCGGCGGTGCTGGTGTTCGCGGTCACGAGCCATGGCCCGTTCGCCGCGGACAGTCCGTACATCGTCGCGTATCAGGTCGTGCACGAGCAGCCGTCGTTGGACGAGGTGGCGGAGCCGCTGCGGGGCTTGATCGCGGACTGCCTCGCCAAGGACCCGGCGGCCCGGCCGGGGATCGACCGGCTGCTGGAGCGGCTGCGGGCGCTGCCCGCCGCGGACTACACCGGCATCGGTACGGCCAAGGGAACCACCAAAGGAACCGCGAAAGGCGGCGCGAAGGGCGCCGCGGCGAGCACCCTGACGGAGAGCCGCCGGGCGCGCTGGGTGCGGGGAGCGCTGGTCGCGAGCGGCTTGGCCGCCGCCCTGGCCGGGACCGTCCTCGCGGCGCTGACCGCCTTCCGCCCCGGCACCCCGGGCGATGACGACGACGGGCCCGTCCCGGTGGCCGCCGCCTCGCTCCCGTCCGGCTGGCGGCCCTGGGACCGTGAACTCCCCTCTTCGTCCCTCGGTCCGGCCGTCGACGACCCGCGGTACGACAGTCGCTGCCTGGTGTCCGACGGCGACCTGTACTGCGGGGCGAGCGGGGTTCCCGTCACCCGGCTGAACGCCGCCACGGGGCGCACCGTGTGGCGTCATCCGGCCGGCGAGCCGACCGCCGAACTCGTCGGGGTGTCCGAGGGACTGGTGCACGCCGCGGTCCAGCTCGACAGCGGCCGGCAGCGGCTGGAGGCATACCGGACCGGGGACGGCGAGCGGGTGTGGCGGACCGACATCGGCGACACCGTCCAGGGCGCCACGTTCGCCAGGGGCCGCGGCCATGCCGTCCTCACCCAGAGCTGGGACGACGAGACGTTCCAGGCGGTCGACGCGCGCACCGGCGACATCCGCTGGACGCGCCGGATCAGCAAGACCCTGAGCTGCCAGCCGAACGTCCTGGGCGGCCGCCCCTACGCCAAGTGCCACCCTGTGGACGATCCGTCACTCGAGCAGATCGAGATCTACGCCCTCGACCCCGGCTCGGGCAAGCCGAAGCGGATCGTCTCCCGCGCCACCCGGCTGGACTCGCTCGGCGTGGGGTCGGGCAAGCTGATCTACCTGGAGGGCGGGAAGGAAGACGACAGCTACACCGCCGTCCTGTCGATCGACCCGGACAGCGGGGCCGTCCGGCGCGCGCCGCTGCCCTCGGGCCTCCACTCGCTTCAGCTGAAGGTCTCCCTGGCGGGCGACACGATGTTCTTCATCCGGCAGAACGGCGAGGTCATGGCGGTCACGACCGGCGGCGAGCGGCTGTGGACCAAGGCCACGCAGGTGGAGTGGCTGACCGGCGCCGCCGTCTCGTCCCGGCGCGGCGCCGTGTATCTCGCCACCGCCAGCGGCCGGGTGGTCGCCCTGGCGCTGGCCGGGGGCCGGGAGCTGTGGCGGGGGGAGGCGCGTACGGATCCGGGCGGGGCGCCGGCCGATGTGATGCTGATCGGCGACGCGCTGTACGGGGTGTACGGGTACGACAGCCTGTCGGTCTTCAGCCAGGACGTCACCAAGCACCCGCTCACCGAAGAGCGGGACTGAGCTGACTGCCCCGGAGAAGCGGGGCCGGGCAAAGGAAACGGCCGAGGCGGCCCCCGGACGGCTCGCGTCGCGTCCAGGAGGCCGCCCCGGCCGAACAGCCGAGGCGCGGGGTGGCTAGCCGAGCTTGCTGACGTCCCGCACGGCGCCCTTGTCGGCGCTGGTGGCCATCGCCGCGTACGCCCGCAGCGCGGCGGACACCTTGCGGTCGCGGTTCTTCGGCGCGTACACGCCGCCGAGGGCCGCGCGCCGGGCCGCCAGCTCCTCCTCGCTCACCAGCAGCTCGATGGTGCGGGCCGGGATGTCGATGCGGATCCGGTCGCCGTCCTCGACCAGGGCGATGGTGCCGCCGGAGGCCGCCTCGGGCGAGGCGTGGCCGATGGACAGGCCCGAGGTGCCGCCGGAGAAGCGGCCGTCGGTGATCAGCGCGCAGGCCTTGCCCAGGCCCCGGCCCTTGAGGAAGGAGGTGGGGTAGAGCATCTCCTGCATGCCGGGTCCGCCCTTGGGGCCCTCGTAGCGGATGACGACGACGTCGCCCTCCTTGACCTGCTTGCCGAGGATCTTCTCGACGGCCTCTTCCTGGGACTCGCAGACCACGGCCGGGCCCTCGAAGGTCCAGATGGACTCGTCGACGCCGGCGGTCTTCACCACACAGCCGTCCTCGGCGAGGTTGCCGTGCAGGACGGACAGGCCGCCCTCCTTGGAGTAGGCGTGCTCGTTGTCGCGGATGCAGCCGTTCTCGGCGTCGGTGTCGAGGGTGTCCCAGCGCTCGGACTGCGAGAAGGCGGTCGCGGAGCGCACACAGCCGGGGGCGGCGTGGAAGAGCTCCACGGCCACGGCGGAGGGCGAGCCGCCGCGGATGTCCCACTGCTTGAGCCAGTCGGCGAGCGACGACGAGTGCACGGTGTGCACGTCCTCGTTGAGCAGACCGGCCCGGTACAGCTCGCCCAGGATCGCGGGGATGCCGCCGGCCCGGTGGACGTCCTCCATGTAGTAGACGCCGCCGGGGGCGACGTTCGGGGCGACCTTCGCCAGGCAGGGCAGGCGGCGGGAGAGCCCGTCGATGTCCTTCATGTCGAAGTCGAGCCCGGCCTCCTGGGCGGCGGCGAGCAGGTGCAGGATCGTGTTGGTCGAGCCGCCCATGGCGATGTCGAGGGCCATGGCGTTCTCGAACGCGGCGCGGGAGCCGACGGCGCGCGGCAGGACGGTCTCGTCGTCCTGCTCGTAGTAGCGCTTGGTGATCTCCACGACGGTGCGGCCGGCGGTCTCGTACAGCGCCTTGCGGGCGGTGTGGGTGGCCAGCACCGAGCCGTTGCCGGGGAGGGACAGGCCGATCGCCTCGGTGAGGCAGTTCATGGAGTTCGCGGTGAACATGCCGGAACAGGAGCCGCAGGTCGGACAGGCGTTGTCCTCGATGCGGGCGATGTCCTCGTCGGAGACGCTGTCGTTGACGGCCTCGGAGATCGCGGTGATCAGGTCGAGCTTGCGGACGGTGCCGTCGACCAGGGTCGCCCGGCCCGACTCCATGGGGCCGCCGGAGACGAAGACGGTGGGGATGTTCAGCCGCATCGCGGCCATCAGCATGCCGGGCGTGATCTTGTCGCAGTTGGAGATGCAGATCAGCGCGTCCGCGCAGTGCGCCTCGACCATGTACTCGACCGAGTCGGCGATCAGGTCGCGGGAGGGCAGCGAGTAGAGCATTCCGCCGTGGCCCATGGCGATGCCGTCGTCCACGGCGATGGTGTTGAACTCGCGCGCGATGCCGCCCGCGGCGTGGATCGCCTCGCTCACGATCCGGCCGACCGGCTGGAGGTGGGTGTGGCCGGGCACGAACTCCGTGAAGCTGTTGGCGACCGCGATGATCGGCTTGCCGAAGTCCTCGCGCGCTACGCCCGAGGCCTGCATAAGGGCTCGGGCGCCCGCCATGTTGCGGCCATGGGTGACGGTGCGGGACCTCAGCTCGGGCACGGTGCTCCACTCCCTCGTTTCCGGGTTGTCCCGGTGGTACGGGTTCTTGAGTCTTCTGAGCGTACGCCTACCACCGGGAAACGGACGGACCGTCCGGATCCCAAGACGCGCGGCTCAGTCCTCGGGCAGCCCCTCGTACTGACCCCGGGCTGCTCAGCGCATCGAGGTGGCTCAGTCCTCGGCCATGTAGCGCTGGAGCGTCGGCCCCACCATGGCGATGATGTCCTCCACCGGCGCGGAGGCCATCGGCTCCATCCGGACCACGTACCGCAGCATCGCGATCCCGATGATGTGCCCGGCCGCCAGCTGCGCCCGGAACTCCGGGTTCGGCACGTCCAGCTCGTCCGCCATCCGCAGCAGCAGCCGCCGCTCGATCATGCCCCGCAGGACCGCGGCCGCCGCCTCGTTGGTCAGCGCGGAGCGCATCACGGCCAGCAGCGGCAGGCGGGTGACGGGGTTCTCCCAGACGCCGAACATGAAGCGGGCCATCCGCTCGCCCGCCCCGTCCCGGCTGCCGCCTTGCACCGCGTCAGGGGCGCCCATGGTGGGCGCGAAGATCAGCTCGACGGCCGCCCCGAAGATCTGGTCCTTGGTGCCGAAGTAGTGGTGGACCAGGGCCGGGTCCACCCCCGCGGCCTTCGCGATGCCGCGGATCGAGGTCTTGTCGTAGCCACGCTCGGCGAACTCGTTGCGCGCCGCGGTCAGGATCCGGTCGCGGGCGGCGGGTACGTCGGCGGCGCCCTCGGCACGGGGCGGACGGCCGCGGCGGCGCGGAGCGGGGGACTGCGCGGGCAGGGCCGGGGTCACGGGCCGGGCACCGCCCCGGTGGACGAGGCGGGCGAGTCCGGCGCGGCGGCCGGGCCCGCTGAGCCGGCCGCGCCCGGTGCGGCGGCCGCGTTCGCCGAGGCGAGATGGAGCCGGGTGAAGGCCAGCGCCTCCGCCAGGTCGGCCTCGCGCTCGGCCGTGGACATGGCCCGCCGGGTGTTGACCTCGACCACCACATTGCCGTCGAAGCCCGTGGCGGCCAGCCGCTCCAGCAGCTCGGCGCACGGCTGGTTGCCGCGCCCCGGCACCAGGTGCTCGTCCTTGTTGGAGCCCATGCCGTCGGCGAGGTGGAGGTGGGCCAGCCGGTCGCCCATCCGGTCCACCATGCCGAGCGCGTCCGTACGGGCGGTCGCCGTGTGCGAGAGGTCGATCGTGAAGTGGCGGTAGTCGTCGTGGGTGACGTCCCAGTCGGGCGCGTACGCGAGCATCTCCCGGTCGCGGTAGCGCCACGGGTACATGTTCTCGACAGCGAACCGCACGTCCGTCTCGCCCGCCATCCGCCAGATTCCGCGTACGAACTCCCTGGCGTACGCGCGCTGCCACCGGAAGGGCGGGTGGACGACGACGGTGGAGGCGCCGAGCTTCTCGGCGGCCGCCTTCGCGCGCTGTAGCTTCACCCACGGGTCGGTCGACCACACCCGCTGAGTGATCAGCAGGCATGGCGCGTGCACCGCGAGAATCGGCACCTCGTGGTAGTCGGAAAGCCGGCGCAGCGACTCGATGTCCTGGCTGACCGGATCGGTCCACACCATGACCTCGACACCGTCGTAGCCCAGGCGTGCGGCGATCTCGAAGGCCGTCGCCGTCGACTCCGGATAGACCGAGGCCGTGGACAGCGCGACCTTCGCATCCGGGATGCGCACCACTGGCTCTGTCACGAGGGACAGGGTACGGCGCTCCCCCGGACGGCTAAACCGCCACCGCTCGCGACGGCGCGAGCGGTGTGAGCGGCATCACCCCGGGAGGTGGTCCAGACGGCGCAGGATGACGCCCTCGCGCAGCGCCCACGGGCATATCTCCAGCGCGTCCACCCCGAACAGATCCATCGCGCCCTCCGCCACCAGCGCCCCCGCCAGCAGCTGCGGCGCCCGGCCCTCGGAGACCCCCGGCAGCTGCTCGCGCCTGTCGACGGGCATGGCGGCCAGCTTCGGCACCCACTGCTCCAGCGCCTGGCGGGTCAGCCGGCGCTGTATGTACAGGCCCTCGGTGGAGCGTGCCGCGCCCGCGATCCTGGCCAGCTGCTTGAACGTCTTGGACGTGGCGACCACGTGGTCGGGGGCGCCGTGGCGGCTGAAGTCGCCGACGATCCGGGCGATCTGCGCCCGTACGTGCCGTCGCAGCGCCCGTACCTCCTCCGGGGCGGGCGGGTCGCCGGGCAGCCAGCCGGCCGTCAGCCGGCCCGCACCCAGGGGCAGCGAGACAGCCGCGTCCGGCTCCTCGTCCATCCCGTACGCGATCTCGAGCGAGCCGCCGCCGATGTCCAGGACCAGCAGCTTTCCGGCCGACCAGCCATACCAGCGGCGGGCCGCGAGAAAGGTGAGCCTCGCCTCCTCCTCACCGGTCAGGACGCACAGCTCCACCCCGGTCTCCTCGGCGACGCGGGCCAGCACCTCGTCGGCGTTGGCGGCCTCCCGGACGGCGGAGGTGGCGAAGGGCAGCACATCCTCGACGCCCTTGTCCTCGGCGGCCTGAAGCGCCTCCTTGACCACCGCGATCAGGCGGTCGACGCCGTGGGAGCCGATGGCCCCGCCGTCGTCGAGCAGCTCCGCAAGCCGTAGCTCCGCCTTGTGCGAGTGGGCGGGCAGCGGGCGTGCGCCGGGGTGCGCGTCCACCACGAGCAGGTGGACCGTATTCGAACCCACATCCAGGACACCGAGTCTCATGGCCAGAACGCTACTGCGCGGATCGCCTGGTCAGGTACGGGTCCCGGCCCTGACCCGCTCCTCGTAAGCATCCGCGTGGGCATACGCTTGGCCCGTGGCAAAGACGAAAAAGGCGAAGCAGGACAAAGTCCGGAAGCGGCGTCCCGAGGCCGGGCAGCAGGCCGTGGCCGACGCTGCCGAGGACGAGCCGGTCATCGCGTTCGCTCCGGACCTCGCGGACACGTCGGGCGGCCCGGTATCGGGCGGCCCGGCGTCCGCCGACCTTGCGTCGGACGCCGATGACGAGGTCGGCCTGGACTTCGCCCGCGCCTGGGTCGAGTTCCCGGACCCCGCCGACGACGAGCAGGTCTTCCGCTGCGATCTGACCTGGCTGACCTCGCGCTGGACCTGTGTTTTCGGCCAGGGCTGCCAGGGCATCCAGGCGGGGCGCGCGAGCGACGGCTGCTGCACGCTGGGCGCGCACTTCTCGGACGAGGACGACGAGAAGCGCGTCGGCCGCCACGTGGCCCGGCTCACCCCGGACATCTGGCAGTTCCACGACGTGGGGCACGAGACGGGCTGGACCCAGTCCGGCGACGAGGACGACGAGCGCCAGACCCGCCGCTACGAGGGCTCGTGCATCTTCCAGAACCGGCCGGGCTTCAAGGGCGGCGCGGGCTGCGCGCTGCACATCCTGGCGCTCAACGAGGGCCGCGAGCCGCTGGAGACCAAGCCGGACGTCTGCTGGCAGCTGCCGATCCGCAGGTCGTACGCCTGGATCGACCGGCCCGACGACACGCGCGTGCTGGAGATCACCATCGCCGAGTACGACCGGCGCGGCTGGGGCCCGGGCGGCCATGACCTGCACTGGTGGTGCACCTCGGCGACCTCCGCGCACGGCGGCGGGGAGCCGGTGTACGCCTCGTACCGGGCGGAGCTGACGGAGCTCATGGGCAAGGAGGGCTACGACCGGCTGGCCGAGCTCTGCGAGCAGCGGCTGGCCTCCTCGCTCCCCCTGGTGGCCCCGCACCCCGCCGATCCGGTGGGCTAGGCCGGCGGTCGGGTGAGCCGGGTGGCCTAGGGCTTCGAGTGCTCCGGTCGTGGGCCGGAGGGGGCCCGGGACGGGTCGCTCGTCGGCGGCGTGGGCCCGCCGGGCGAGTCCGAGGGCTCGGGTGTGGGCTCGGGCTCGGCGCCGCGCCCCTCGATCACCACCACCGCCGCCGCCGGCCCCACCCTGACCCGCGCGCTCCAGTGCCCGGGCGGCTCGCGGTCCCCGTCCACGGACACGTTGATCGTCGTCGTCTCGCCGGGCCGCAGCACCCCGGCGGTGTGGCTCAGCTGGAGCCAGGGCGCGTCGGCTGCCGCCGACCAGCGCACCGGGGCGCCGCCCGAGGCCCTGAGCCTGATGACCGTGACCTCGCCACTGGGCTGTGCCTCGACCGTCAGCCGCCCCGGGCCCGGCTCGGTCCGCCCATGGCCCGATCCGGACCCGGGGCCGGACCCCGGCCGGCCGCCCGCGCCGCCGGGCGTGCCTCGCGGGCCCGGCGCCCGCTCGCCCGGCGCGGTGCCGGACCGTTCCGCCTTCCCGTCTCCGTCCCGGTCGCCCTTCCCGTGGCCCTCCCCGGCCCCGCCGACGACCTCCGCGGACGCGTCCGGCGACTGTTTACCCGCGGTGCCGCCGCGGCCGGGTTTCAGCCGCGAGCGGGAACGGTCCTGCGCGCTGCCCGCCGGGCCGTACGGGCGGCCGGTCTGCTCGCCGCGGGCGTCGCCTGACCGGTCGGGGGTGCGCTCGGCCGTGCCGTCCGCGTTGGCGGCGGCCACGGAGTCCGTGTCGTGGTCGTCGCCCGCCGTCGGGGTGCCCCGATAGGCGGCCCACAGCGCGAGCACCGGGGCCGCCACCACCGAGGCGACCACCGTCGTGGTGAGCACGCGGCTGCGCAGCCGGCTGCGGCGCGCCGCCTGCTCCTTGGGATCCATGGGGAAGCCCCGCCGGTCGAAGCGCGGCCGGGCGCTCAGGGCGCGCGCCGGGCGCGCGCCGGGCGCGCCCACCATCGCGGCGTGCACGGCGGCGCGCGGCGCCTCCAGGACGGGAAGGGCCGCGGGCGCGGCCGCCGTACCGGGCCAGGGGCCGCCCGCGGTAGCCCGCTCGGCCATCCCGCGGCACTCACGGCAGTCGTCCACATGACGTACGAGCTCACGGCGCAGCGCGGCGGAGAGCAGCACCTGGGTGTCGCCGGCCAGCCGGGAGACGACGGGGCAGTGGCCGAGCTCGACCACGGCGAGCGCGGCGCGCGTCCGCTCCACCTCGCACGCGGCGCTGGCGAGCAGGGCGCGGGTCTCATCGCGCTCCTTGCCGAGCGCCGCCGCGACCTCGTGCGGGCTGAGCCGGTGGCGCACGGCGAGCTCCAGCGCCTCGCGCTGCTCGGGAGTGGTCCCGGCGGCCTCGGGCCACGCGAGCGCGGCCAGCTCGCGGCGGCGCCGCGCGGCGGTGGACGAGGCCGGTCCGGCCGGGGGCGCGGACGCACCCGGGACGCGCCGGTCGCGGTGGCGCCGCTGGGCGGGCACCTCCGGCGGCCGGGGCCGGCCGACGGCGCGCTCGTGCTCCTCGGCGCCGGTGGGCCCGTCGGGGACCTTGGCCTCCTCCCGGTCCCCTCGGTCGCCGGGACCTCTCAGATCCTTCAGCTCGGTGAGCTTGCGCAGGCAGGCCCAGCGTGCGAGGGCGTAGAGCCAGGGCCGCCGCAGATCGCCCTCGGCGGCCACGCGCCCCCGCCCCCGGCCGTGCTGCCGCTCGGCGACGGCGAGCGCCTCGCCGAGGGCGGCGGTCGCGGCGTCGTGCTCGCACAGGACCGACAGGCAGTACGTGAACAGGCCGTCCAGATACGGTTCGTAGCGCGCCGGGGGATGCTGCGGGCGCGCGGCGGAGGCGCGCGACGCGCGGCGCGGCGCGCCGGATGCGCGGGACGCACCGGATGCGCCGGGCGAGTGTGTCGAGTGCTCGGGCCTGCTGCTCATCACTCGGCGACGGTAGGCGGATGATGCAGGCTCCCTCGCGCTTCTTGCGCTGTTTTAACCCTTACGGGTGACCATCTCCCTCATAAGGGGACAGGTGTCCTCCCAACGCGCCCCGGATCTGCTAAGCGCGGCCCGCCCACGCGTACCACCCGCCCCCGCCCGTGCACACGGCTGTCGGTGCCCGGCGCTAGCGTTACGGCATGGCTGCCCGTAGCTCCTCCCGTTCGTCCGCCAAGGACCGGCCCTCCTACCGCTGCAAGGAGTGCGGCTGGACCACCGCCAAGTGGCTCGGCCGCTGCCCGGAGTGCCATGCGTGGGGCACGGTCGAGGAGTTCGGCGCGCCCGCGGTGCGGACGACCGCGCCCGGCCGGGTCACCTCGGCGGCCCTGCCCATCGGGCAGGTGGACGGCCGTCAGGCCACCGCCCGCTCCACGGGTGTGGACGAGCTCGACCGCGTCCTGGGCGGCGGCCTGGTCCCGGGCGCCGTGGTGCTGCTGGCCGGGGAGCCGGGGGTCGGCAAGTCGACGCTGCTGCTCGACGTCGCCGCCAAGGCCGCCAGCGACGAACACCGGACCCTCTACATCACGGGCGAGGAGTCGGCGAGCCAGGTGCGGCTGCGCGCCGACCGCATCGGCGCGCTGAGCGAGCATCTCTACCTCGCCGCCGAGACCGACCTGTCGGCCGTCCTCGGCCATCTCGACTCCGTCAAGCCGTCCTTGCTGATCCTGGACTCCGTCCAGACCGTCGCCTCCCCCGAGATCGACGGCGCGCCCGGCGGCATGGCCCAGGTCAGGGAGGTGGCGGGGGCGCTGATCCGGGCGTCCAAGGAGCGCGGGATGTCCACGCTCCTGGTCGGCCATGTGACGAAGGACGGCGCCATCGCGGGCCCCCGCCTCCTGGAGCACCTGGTGGACGTCGTGCTGCACTTCGAGGGCGACCGCCACGCCCGGCTGCGCCTGGTGCGCGGTGTGAAGAACCGGTACGGGGCGACGGACGAGGTGGGCTGCTTCGAGCTGCACGACGAGGGCATCACCGGTCTCGCCGACCCGTCCGGGCTGTTCCTCACCCGCCGCGACGAGCCGGTGCCCGGCACCTGCCTGACCGTCACGCTCGAAGGCCGCCGGCCGCTGGTGGCCGAGGTGCAGGCGCTGACCGTCGACACCCAGATCCCGACCCCGCGCCGCACCACCTCCGGCCTGGAGACCTCGCGGGTGTCGATGATGCTCGCCGTCCTGGAGCAGCGCGGCCGGATCAGCGCGCTCGGCAAGCGCGACATCTACAGCGCCACGGTCGGCGGCGTGCGGCTCTCCGAGCCCGCGGCCGACCTGGCCGTGGCGCTCGCGCTGGCGAGCGCGGCCAGCGACACCCCGCTGCCGAAGAACCTGGTGGCGATCGGCGAGGTGGGCCTGGCGGGAGAGGTCAGGCGGGTCACGGGCGTGCAGCGGCGGCTGTCCGAGGCGGCCCGGCTCGGCTTCACCCACGCCCTGGTGCCCGGCGACCCGGGGAAGATCCCCGACGGCATGCGGGTGGTGGAGGTGTCGAACATAGGGGACGCACTGCGCGTACTGCCCCGCCGTAAGCGGGCCGAGCGGCCCGAACGGACGCCGGAGGAGGCGCCGCGCGGCTGAGGCCCTGCCTGGTGAACGCGGGCGCGGAAGCCGCGCTCCCGCCCCTGCCCACAGGCGTACGCCGGGAGACCCGGCGGGAGGGCGGTGACCGCCGGTAGACTTTGCCCTGGTCTCGCCCGTACGTAGCCCGCGCACCGGCACAGCAGGGCGGCCCGCGGCAGCGAATGACCTTGCGACGGAGGAGTGCAGTGGCAGCAGGCGACCGGGCAGCGGCTCCCGGCAAAGCCGACGGTCTGATGCGCGCCTCTCTGAGCGCCGTCGCCCCTGGCACGGCGCTGCGCGACGGCCTCGAGCGCGTCCTGCGGGGCAACACCGGCGGACTGATCGTGCTCGGCACGGACAAGACCGTCGAGTCGCTGTGCACCGGCGGCTTCGTGCTGGACGTGGAGTTCACCGCGACGCGGCTGCGCGAGCTGTGCAAGCTGGACGGAGCGCTGATCCTCGACAAGGACATCGCGAAGATCGTGCGGGCGGGCGTGCAGCTCGTTCCGGACGCCGCGATCCCCACCGAGGAGACCGGCACCCGCCACCGCACCGCGCAGCGCGTCTCCATCCAGACCGGCTTCCCGGTGGTGTCGGTCAGCCAGTCGATGCGGCTGATCGCCCTGTATGTGGACGGTCAGCGCCGCGTCCTGGAGGACTCGGCCGCGATCCTCTCCCGCGCCAACCAGGCGCTGGCCACCCTGGAGCGCTACAAGCTCCGCCTCGACGAGGTCGCGGGCACGCTCTCCGCCCTGGAGATCGAGGACCTGGTCACGGTCCGGGATGTGACGGCGGTCGCACAGCGGCTGGAGATGGTCCGCCGTATCGCCACCGAGATCGCCGAGTACGTGGTCGAGCTGGGCACCGACGGCCGTCTGCTGTCGCTCCAGCTGGACGAGTTGATCGCGGGCGTGGAGCCGGAGCGCGAGCTGGTGGTGCGGGACTACGTGCCCGAGCCCACCGCCAAGCGCACCCGTACGGTCCCCGAGGCGCTGGCCGAGCTGGACCGGCTGACCCACGCCGAGCTGCTCGAACTGGCCAATGTTGCCCGCGCCATGGGCTACAGCGGCTCCCCCGAGACCCTCGACTCCGCGGTGTCGCCGCGCGGTTTCCGGCTGCTGGCGAAGGTGCCGCGGCTCCCCGGCGCCATCATCGAGCGGCTGGTCGAGCACTTCGGCGGGCTGCAGAAGCTGCTCGCGGCGAGCGTGGACGACCTCCAGATGGTGGACGGCGTGGGCGAGGCGCGGGCCCGCTCGGTGCGCGAGGGGCTCTCGCGGCTGGCGGAGTCGTCGATCCTGGAGCGGTACGTCTAGCGGGCGCCTCGGTACGTCCAGCGGGCGCCCCGGTCCGGCGCCCGGCCCCTCCCTAGGCCCCGTCCGGGCCTAGGCCGTGTCCGCAAAGTCCCGCCGGGCCCGCGACGCCTGGCACGCTCCCCCAGCTACCGCTGGGGGTGCCCCCGCGCTGCGTTGTCGGGCTCGCCCAAGTACGCCCAGTACGAGGGCGACCCTCCGCCTTGCGATCGCACGCGCCCCCAGCTACCGCTGGGAGGTGCCCCCGCGCCGCGGGCTGATCCGACGCGACTTTGCGGACACGACCTAGCCCTTGTTGAGCACGAACGACACGCGCGCGGTGCCCAGCCCCTCCACCTTCGCCTCGACCAGGTACGTACCGGGCTTGGCCGACGCGTCGCCCGACGGCTTGGCGCAGTCCTCGGCGCTGCGCTTGCGGTCCCAGTCCACCGTGCGCTTGGTCTGGCCCTTGCCGGCCACCTCGACCAGCACGGACTTGCTGCCCTTCGGGCAGTCGTCGGACGCCCACACATGGTCGTTCTCGGCGTCCGTGATGGTCAGTGACGCCGCCGCGCGGCCGAAGTCCACCTTGCAGGCGGTGTCCGAGGAGTTCTTCACGATGATCTCGAACGTGGGTTCCTCGCCCGGCTCGTAAGTGTTCTTCACCCGCGAGTCCTTGACGCTGCGCACCGTCAGCTCGACCGCGCCCGGGGTGCAGGCGGCCAGGCTGGACCCGGCCGGGACGCTCTGCCCGTCCCCGATGCCGAGGGAGCCGCCGGTCCCGCCGCCGTCGCCGTCCGATCCCGCGGCGGACCCGTCACCGCCGGCGCCGCCCGTGTCGGTGCCGTCCCCGCTGCCGCCGCTGTCGGCGCCACCGGTGTCGTCGCCGCCGGTCCCGGCGTCGTCCGACTCGTCGCGCCCGCCCGGCCGTTGGCTGTTGACGGGCGTGGAGGAGGTGGGCCCCGGGGTGATGGTGCTCGCGGCGCCACCGCCGCCCGACCCCTTGCCCTCGTCCTTTCCACCGCCCCCGCCGGAGCCACCCCAGCCGAAGGCCCAGATGGCGAGCAGGAGGACGAGAATCAGAAAGGCCAGCGCAACAGCCCTCCGCCGCCAGTAAATGGAGGAGGGAAGCGGCCCGATCGGATTGCGCAGAGATCCCACGCGGAAACTCTACGAGAGATCCGCTCCGGTGCCCGCCAATAACCGCCGCTAGCTGCCCTACTTTTCTCATCATCCGACCGGATCCCGGCCGGACCCCGACCGGATCCCGGCCGAATCCACGGGAGAAGCGCGTCCTATCCGCCGTCTCCCGCGCCGGCGACCAGCCCCGCCTCGTACGCCACGATGGCCGCCTGGACGCGGTTGCCGACCTCCAGGCGGTCCAGGACCGCGCTGACGTACCCCTTCACCGTGCCCTCGACCAGGTGCAGCCGCCGCCCGATCTCCGCGTTGGACAGGCCCGCGCCGACCAGGGCCAGCACCTCGCGCTCCCGTGTGGTCAGGACCTCCGTGCGGGCGCGGGCCGCGGCACCGCGCGTCAGGCGCTCGCCGCCGAGTTCGGTGATGACGTGGCGGGCCACCTTGGGCGACAGAAACGCCGCGCCGCCCGCCACCGCCCGTACCCCCGCGATGAGTTCGTGCGGGTCGCCGGACTTCAGCAGAAAGCCGGTCGCGCCCCCGCCCAGCGCCCGGGAGATGTACGCGTCCTCGGAGAAGGTGGTGAGCATGGCGACCGCGGTGTCCGGCAGCGTGCGGCGGATCTCCTCGCACGCGGACAGCCCGTCCAGCCTGGGCATCCTGATGTCGAGCAGCGCGACGTCGGGGCGGTGGGCGCGCGCCGCCTCCACCGCCTCCCGGCCGTCGGCCGCCTCGGCGACGATCTCGATGCCGGGGCCGGCGGCCAGGACGGCCCGTACCCCGGCGCGGATCATGGCCTCGTCGTCCGCGAGCAACACCCTGATCGTCGGCTCGTTCCCCATCCGCATCCCCATCGGCGCCCGCCACCCCTTTCACTGCCGTTCAGCGGACTCAGACGCTACAAGCGGACGTACGCCGCCGCCCCTGACGAAAGTCAGGCCCGCCGGTCGGGCCTGACACGCCCCGAGCCGGCCCCGTGGTTTCCGGGGCGGGCGGCCGGCGTGCCAGGATCGTGGGTGACATGACTGCCATCCCCGCCGATTCCAAGCCCTCCGCCGACTCCGCCGAGACCGCGGGCGCAGGCGGCCCGGCCGGCCCCAGCGGGCCGGTCCTCCACAGCGCCGTCATCGACTGGTTCGACGGCCACGCCCGCGATCTGCCCTGGCGCCGCCCCGATGCCGGTCCCTGGGCCGTGATGGTCAGCGAGTTCATGCTCCAGCAGACCCCGGTGAACCGGGTGCTGCCGGTGTACGAGCAGTGGCTCGCCCGCTGGCCGAGCCCCGCCGACCTGGCCGCCGAGCCGCCCGGCGAGGCGGTCCGCGCCTGGGGGCGGCTCGGCTATCCGCGCCGCGCGCTGCGCCTGCACGGCGCGGCGGTCGCCATACGGGAGCGGCACGGCGGCCGGGTGCCGAGCGACCACGCGGAGCTGCTGGCGCTGCCGGGGGTGGGCGAGTACACCGCGGCGGCCGTGGCCTCGTTCGCGTACGGGCAGCGGCACGCGGTCCTGGACACCAACGTCCGCCGCGTCTTCGCCCGGGCGGTCAGCGGCCGGGAGTTCCCGCCGGACGCCACGACCGCCGCCGAGCGCAAGGTGGCCCGCGCGCTGCTCCCCGACGACGAGCCGACCGCCGCCCGCTGGGCCGCGGCCACGATGGAGCTGGGCGCGTTGGTGTGCACGGCGCGCACGCCCCACTGTGTGCGCTGCCCGATCACCGCGCAGTGCGCCTGGCGGGCGGCCGGTTCCCCGGCGCACGACGGACCGCCGCGCCGCGGCCAGACCTACGCGGGGACGGACCGTCAGGTGCGGGGCAAGCTGCTCGCCGTGTTGCGGGAGGCGGTCGCGCCGGTTCCGCAGGCCGCGCTCGACAGGGTCTGGGACGAGCCGGTGCAGCGGGCCCGCGCGCTGGACGGGCTGGTCGCCGACGGCCTCGTGGAGCCGCTCGACGGCGGGCTCTACCGGCTGCCGCTGAGCTGACCCGCGCGGGCTTCCCTCCCCCGCCCCAAGTCGTTTCTGTGACAAGGCTGTGACAGGGCCACGACCCGACTCTGACACTCCGTCCGAACACCCCCGGCTGTTACACAACCTATGGGTAGCTGTGCATTCGCCGCAGGTCAGATGCACATGGTGTCGCAACAGCCGCTCCGTAGCGTCCTCTTCGTGCTCGGTGACCGCCGGGCACACAGGGTGGGAAAACGGCGGGATGGAGGCTGGCGATGTCCGGCAGCGGCAAGGTTCTGGATTTTGAAGAGTACGTACGCAACCGGCAGGACGCGCTCCTGCGCAGCGCCCGCCGTCTGGTCCCCGACCCGATCGAGGCACAGGACCTCCTCCAGACCGCGCTGGTGCGCACGTACGGCCGCTGGGACGGGATAGCCGACAAGTCGCTGGCCGACGCGTACCTCCGCCGCGTCATGATCAACACCCGCACCGAGTGGTGGCGCGCCCGCAAGCTGGACGAGGTCCCGACCGAGCAGCTGCCGGACGCGCGGGTCGAGGACGGCACCGAGCAGCACGCGGACCGCGCGCTGCTGATGGACATCCTCGGAGTGCTGGCTCCCAAGCAACGGAGCGTCGTGGTGCTGCGACACTGGGAGCAGATGACCACGGAGGAGACCGCGGAGGCGCTCGGGATGTCGACCGGCACGGTCAAGAGCACGCTGCACCGGGCGCTGGCCAGGCTGCGGCAGGAGTTGGAGAGCCGCGAGCTTGACGCCCGCGCGCTCGGCCGCCCGGAGGCCCGGGGCGGCGGCCAGGAGGGCGGCCAGAAGGGCGGTCGGGAGAGCAGCCGCGAGGGCGTCCGGGATCCACGCCCGCGCCGCCAGATCCCCCGGAACCACCAGATCCGCCAGACCCCGCAGGACCGGCGCCGAGGCCACGAGCGGGGGCAGGATCGGTGCGCGGCCTGATCAAGGCCTCTTCCAGCAAGGAAGCTCCCCGTAAGGACGCTCCACACAGGGTGGCTCCCCGCAGGGCCGCCCTGATCACGGGCGGCGCGGTCGTCGGCTTCGCCGCCGTCGGCGGGCTGGTGCTGGCCGGATGCGGCGACGCCGGCCAGGGCGTGCGCAAGGAAGGGCCGGCGCGTACGTCATGGGCCCCGGACAGCACCGACTCCCCGGAGTCGTATGTCCACGGCACCACCCCCTCCTCGACATCGACCCAGCAGAAGGTCGACGCCGTCGCGCTGGTCAAGAAGGACCCGAAGGTGAGCGAGCACCTGAAGGCGAGCCTGAAGCCGTGCAGCGCGAAGAGCGCCAAGAAGAGCGCGAAGAGGTCGGGGGGCTACCCGGTCGACGTGGCGTACGGCCGGCTCACCGGCTCCACCGCGTCCGATCTGGTGATCAACGTCATGACCTGCTCCGAGGGTTTCGGCATCGGCTCGTACGTGTACCGCAAGGTGGGCGGGACGTATGAGAACGTCTTTATGGACGAGCGCCTGCCCGTCTACGCCGACACCGTCAAGGGCAGCCTCCGCGTCACCAAGTTGATCTACGCCTCGAGTGACTCGGTGTGCTGCCCCTCGCGCCAGGATGTGACGACGTACCGGTGGGCCGACGCGCGTGGGCAGTTTCGCGTGGCCGACCACAAGGTCAGCAATGTGAACGAGGACGAGCTGCCCACGCCCGACGACGGAACGGAAGGCTGAAGTAAGGCCGTGGCCGAAACCCATGTGCTCTTCGTCGAGGACGACGATGTCATCCGCGAGGCCACCCAGCTCGCTCTGGAGCGCGACGGCTTCGTGGTCACCGCCGCGCCGGACGGGCTGACCGGGCTGGAGCGGTTCCGGGCCGACCGGCCCGACATCGCGCTGCTCGACGTGATGGTTCCGGGGCTGGACGGGGTGAGCCTGTGCCGCCGGATCCGCGACGAGTCCACGGTGCCCGTGATCATGCTGTCGGCGCGCGCCGACTCGATCGACGTGGTGCTCGGCCTGGAGGCGGGCGCCGACGACTATGTCACCAAGCCCTTCGACGGCGCGGTCCTGGTCGCCCGGATCCGCGCCGTGCTGCGCCGCTTCGGGCATGCGAGCGGACCGGGCCGGGGCGCGGAGCCGGAGCCCGAAGACCCCGAGGGCGGGGTGCTGCGCTTCGGCGACCTGGAGGTGGACCCGGAGGGGATGGAGGTCCGCCGGGCCGGTCAGCAGGTCGCGCTGACGCCGACGGAGATGCGGCTGCTGCTGGAGTTCTCGGCCGCGCCGGGCACCGTGCTCTCCCGCGACCGGCTGCTGGAGCGGGTGTGGGACTACGGCTGGGGCGGCGACACCCGGGTCGTGGACGTCCATGTGCAGCGGCTCCGGGGAAAGATAGGCCAGGACCGGATCGAGACGGTCCGCGGCTTCGGCTACAAGCTCAGGGGCTGAGCCCGGATGGTGAGGCTCGCTCTGCGCTCCGGACTGCGCTGGAAGGTCAGCCTGGCGATCGCGGCCGTGAGCGCGCTCGTCGCCATCGCGCTCAGCCTCGTCGTGCACAACGCCGCCCGCGTCTCGATGCTCGACAACAGCCGTGCGGTGATGGACGACCGGGTACAGGCCGCCCAGAAGTGGTACGAGAAGTCCGGATACCTCGGCTTCGGCGCGAAACTCGACGACCAGCGGCTTCCCGAGCAGCTGAAGAAGGAGGCCGCGCGCGGGCTGCGCGCCACCTACCTGGGAGATACCGGCGCCGCGGGCCCCGAGGTCTGGGCGTCGGTGCCGCTGCGGGACGGCCGGGTGCTGTCCGTGCACGCCCAGTTCAAGGACCGCGCCAAGATCCTGGGCGACCTGGACCGCGTCCTCGTCCTCGGCTCGGTGTCGGTGGTGCTGGGCGGTATCGCGCTGGGCGTGCTCATCGGCGACCAGCTCTCGCGGCGGCTGCGCAAGGCCGCCACCGCGGCCCGCAAGCTCGCCGAGGGCGACTCCGAGGTCCGGGTGCGGGACGCGATCGGCGGCCGGGTCCGGGACGAGACCGACGACCTGGCGCGCGCGGTCGACGGCATGGCCGAGGCGCTTCAGCAGCGGCTGGAGGCCGAGCGGCGGGTGACGGCCGATATCGCGCATGAGCTGCGCACCCCCGTCACCGGACTGCTCACCGCCGCCGAGCTGCTGCCGCCGGGGCGCCCGACCGAGCTGGTACGCGACCGGGCGCAGGCGATGCGCCAGCTCGTCGAGGACGTCCTGGAGGTCGCCCGGCTGGACGGCTTCGCGGAGCGCGCCGAGCTCCAGGAGATCGCCCTCGCCGAGTTCGTCACCCGCCGGGTGCGGGTCGCGGCCCCCGACGCCCAGGTCAGCGTGTTGCGCGACGCCCATGTCTCCACCGACCCGCGCCGCCTGGAGCGGATAATCGGCAACCTCCTGGCCAACGCCGCCCGGCACGGCAAGCCGCCCTTCGAGGTCACGGTGGAGGGGCGGGTGCTGCGCGTCCGCGACCACGGGCCCGGCTTCCCCGAGGCGCTGCTGAAGGACGGGCCGAGCCGCTTCCGCACCGGCAGCAAGGACCGGGCCGGGACGGGCCACGGCCTGGGTCTGACCATCGCGGCGGGCCAGGCGCGCGTCCTGGGCGCCCGGCTGACGTTCCGCAACGCGGAGCCGACGGCGGAGGGGCGGGAGGGCGCGGTCGCGGTGCTGTGGCTGCCGGAGTCCGCGCCCACGAACACGGGCAGCTTCCCGGTCATCGAGGTGCTGGACTGACCGGCCGGGCAGGGCCGTAACGCGTGAGGCGCGGCCGGTGCATCTCGCACCGGCCGCGCCTCACGCCGTTCGGGCTTCTCGCCCGTACCGCCGGGTCAGACCGCCTCGACCACCGGCGTCTGGTCGGCCGGGGCCTGGGCGTCGGCCTCCTTGGCCTTGGGGCCCGCCCCGCGCAGCGGGACCTCCTTGATGAACCAGGCCGCGAGGAAGCCGGCGATCGCGATCACCGCGCCCCACAGGAAGACCTGGTGCGCCCCGTTCGCGACCGCGTGGGTGTACGCGTCCCGGATCTCCGGGGGCAGCTTCGGGAGCATCGCCGGGTCGAGGTTGGCGCCGCCGGAGGTGACCGCCGCGCCCTTCTCCCCGGCCCGCTCGGTCATCGTGTCCTTCACCTGGTTGGTGAAGAGCGCACCGAGGATGGCGACACCGAAGGAGCCGCCGAGGGTGCGGAAGAGGGTGGCGGAGGAGGAGCCGACGCCCATGTCCTTCATCTCGACGCTGTTCTGCGCGATGAGCATCGAGGTCTGCATCAGGAAGCCCATGCCGGCGCCGAGCACCGCCATGTAGACGCCGGAGGTCAGGCGGGTGGTGCCGGTGTCCATCTGGGCCAGCAGGAACATGCCGGCCACCATCAGGCCGCCGCCGAGGATCGGGAAGATCCGGTACTTGCCGGTCTGGGTGGTGACCCGGCCCGCGATCAGCGAGACGACCAGCATGCCCAGCAGCATCGGGAGCAGCAGCAGGCCGGAGTTGGTGGCCGAGGCGCCCTGGACGGTCTGCTGGAAGAGCGGCAGGAAGGTCATCGACCCGAACATCACAAAGCCGGTGAGGAAGCCGATCACCGTGATGAGCGAGAAGTTGCCGTTACGGAATATGTGCAGCGGCAGCACGGGCTCGGCGACCCGGCGCTCGACGCCGACGAAGGCGATGAGCGAGGCGACCCCCAGCGCGCCGAGACCGATGATCTGGGCCGAGCCCCACGCGTACTCGTTGCCGCCCCAGGTGGTGATCAGCACCAGCGAGGTGATGCCTATGGTGAGGAGCGCCGCGCCGATGTAGTCGATCCGTGCCTGCGCGCGCTTCTTCGGCAGGTGCAGGACGGCGGTGATCGCGGCCAGGGCGATCGCGCCGAGCGGGACGTTGATGTAGAAGATCCAGCGCCATCCGAGGTGGTCGGTGAGGGTGCCGCCGACCAGCGGTCCGCCGATCATGGCCACGGCCATGACACCGGCCATCATGCCCTGGTACCGGCCGCGCTCCCGGGGCGGGACCAGATCGCCGATGATCGCCATCACACCGACCATCAGACCGCCCGCGCCCAGGCCCTGAAGGGCCCGGAAGCCGATCAGCTGCCCCATGTCCTGGGCCGCGCCGGACAGGGCCGAACCGGCCAGGAAGATCACGATGGACGTGAGGAACATGCCCTTACGCCCGTACATGTCGCCGAGCTTTCCCCAGATGGGGGTGGAAGCGGCGGTCGCCAGGGCGTACGCGGTGACCACCCAGGAGAGGTGTTCGAGCCCGCCGAGATCGCCGACGATGGTCGGCATCGCGGTGCCGACGATCATGTTGTCGAGCATCGCCAGCAGCATGGCGATCATCAGTGCGAAGATCACGACGCCGGTGGAACGGGGCTTGCGACCGGGCGGGGTCTGCGAGCCGGCTTCGGCCGCCTCCGCGCTGGGCTCTGGCGACGCGGTCGACGCTCCGCCTCCGGACTGATTCTGGGACATGATCTCCACTTCCCCCTGGGGTGCGGCGCTTTGTTGTGCCCGGCTACTTACTTGCCGCCCGGCTAGTTAAGTACAGTGGAGAAGGTACGACGCTAACTAGCCGGGCGTCAAGTAAGTTTTGTTCGGCCGCGCGCGGCCCCAGGACCACAGGAGAGCACCATGGGCAGCACACCGCAGGCGCGCCGGGGCGACACCCGGCAGCGCATCCAGGACGTGGCCATGGAGCTGTTCGCCGAGCAGGGCTACGAGAAGACCTCGCTGCGCGAGATCGCCGAGCGGCTCGACGTCACCAAGGCCGCGCTGTACTACCACTTCAAGACGAAGGAAGACATCCTCATCAGCCTGTTCCAGGACCTGGCCCGGCCGCTGGACGAGCTGCTCGACTGGGGCCGGCAGCAGCCCCGCACCCTGGAGACCAAGCAGGAGCTGGTACGCCGCTACAGCGTGGCCCTACAGAGCGCCCTCCCGCTGTTCCGCTTCATGCAGCAGAACCAGGCCGCGATGAGCCATCTGCGCCCCGGCGAAACCCTCAAGGACCGCATGATCGCCATGACGAACCTGCTGAGGGACCCCGACGCCGCGCTGCCCGACCAGGTCCGCAGCCTCAGCGCGCTCTTCGTCATGCATACGGCCATCTTCGCCATGCAGCACATCGAGGCCGACCCCGAGGACAAGCGGAAGGCCGTCCTCGAAGTCGCCCTCGATCTGCTGGCGCAGGCGCACCCGGGCGAACAGGCGCACCCGGGCGAAGGGGTTGGCGACGCCCCGGACGCGTCCTGACGGGCCCGCGTCCGGGGCGTGACTTGGGGGGGCCGGCGCCCGTGCGGCGACGCGTCAGATCTTGACGCCGTGCGCGCGCAGGAAGGCCAGCGGCTCGACGGCCGAGCCGTAGTTCGGCGTCTTGCGGATCTCGAAGTGCAGGTGCGGGCCGGTGGTGTTGCCGGTGTTCCCGGACAGGCCTATCAGCTGACCGGTCGTCACGGTCTGGCCCACCCACACCTTCACCTGCGACAGGTGGGCGTACTGGGAGTACGTGTTGTCGGCGTGCTTGATGACGATGGCGTTGCCGTACGCCGGGCCGTCACCGGCGCCGTTGCCGCCGGCCTTGACCACGACACCGCCGTGGACGGCGCGCACCTGGGTGCCGGACGGCACGACGAAGTCCTGTCCGCTGTGGTTGTGGGACCACAGGTTGCCCGCGAGGCCGAAGGCGGCGCCGATGTGGTACGAGGCGACCGGCGTCTCCCAGGAGAGGGCCTTGGCTTCTGCGGCCTTCTTGGCGGCCGCCGCGGCCTTCGCCGCGGCCTCCTGCGCCGCCTTCTTCTTCGCGGCCGCTTCCTCCGCCGCCTTCTTCTTCGCGGCGGCCAGCTCAGCGGCCTTCTTCTGCGCCGCGGCCTTCTCGTCCGCCGCCTTCTTCTTCGCCGCGGCCTCCTTGGCGGCCTTCTCGGCCGCCGCCTTCTTCGCGGCCGCCTTCTCGGCGTCGATCGCCTTCTGGAGGGCGTCGGCCTGCGCCATCACCGACTTGCCGACCTCACCGGCCGGGGTCACCGACAGCACGCTGTTGCTCTGCGACGTGTCCGCGGCGAGCGCGACCCCCGCGCTCAGCGCCAGCGAGGCACCCATTCCCGCGGCCAGCACGGCGGCGCGGGTACGCAGAACGGACTTGCCAGTTTTACGGGATTTGAGGTGCCGGGATTTGGCGCGCGGGGACATAGGGGGACTACCTCCAGAAACATGGGTGAGTCCCGGCCGGGGACCGGAACAGACGTTCTTTGGTAACCCGCCCGGGCCACGAGGCCAACCCCTGTCACTACTAATCCACGCCGTACGAAAAGCAGTCGCACCCGCAATTCGACCAGGGCCACGGACCCCGTCCGATATCCGTGATCACCCACCCAAGAATCCGGAACATCCACCTCCGCCCACCCCTCTGACCTGGCCAGACGCCACGTCCGGTGATCACATCGGGAATCTCGTACCACCGCGCGCGCCGTACGCGCGCCCCATAGTCGAAGGCACTCACTATTTTCCGTAGTAGGGCGCGAGTGATCTGTGGGCCATATCACCGCGCCATAAGATCGCCGATCGTCCGTCCCGGCCTTTCGATGTCCGTTTCGGGACCAAAGACCTTACGGCCCCGGTACGCTGTCCGATCAGAAGCCGTCGGCCGTCGCGCCGCACCAACCATCGGGGGGATGGGGACGTGGATCCCGCAACCATTGGCGCTCGCCTCACCTCGGCCGCCGTCACGCCGCTGATCAAGAAGCTCTTCCGGCAGGAGGGGCCCGGCGCGGGTCTGGTCGACAGGCCGGTCCGTGTCTCGGGGCTCGTCTCGTTCAAAGGCGAGAAGCGCACCCTGACGGAGAAGAACCTCCAGAAGATCGCCGCCGAGCTCGTCGCACAAGCCGTCCAGCACGCCGGACCGGGGGAACGGCCGTGCCCCGCCGACGAGGACGAGATCGTCGCCATGCACCTGGCGACCACGCTTCAGGCGCTGGGCGACCTCGACATGGACGATGTGCAGGCCGTGCGGCTCGGCCATGAGGCCCTCGCCCGGATGCTCATCGACGCCACCCTGGCCAAGGGCAACAAACTCTTCCTCAGCCAGGCCGCAACGGTGCTCTACCGACGTCTCGTGGACACCGCCTGCCTGCACATCCTGCACTTCTTCACCCAGCGCTCGACGTTTGTACCCCGCACCCTCGTCGAGCAGAGCGGCCAGCTGACCGACCTCATCACCAAGATCGACATCCTGATCGAGCGGATCCCCTCCCAGTCGGCCGAGGACGCGGGCTTCGAAAAGGACTACGCCGATTTCGTACAGAAGAAGTACGGGACGCTGACCATCGTCGGTATCGACCTCAGCCAGGCAGAGGCCAGCTGGCCCCTGGACGCGGCGTATCTGAGCCTGGAGGCGATCACCGCGGCGCGCGACCGGGCCCCGGCGGCGCTCGGCAGGGAGGTCGCCGCCCTCGACGGGGAGATCTCCGCCGGCCCCGAGGCCCCCATCCCCGCCGACCAGGCCCTGTCGGGCCACAGCCGGGTCCTGCTGCGCGGCGTCGCGGGCTCCGGCAAGACGACCCTCGTCCAGTGGCTCGCCGTCTGCGCCGCCGGCCAGGAGCCGCCGCGCGGCATGGAGCAGCTGATCGGCCGCGTCCCCTTCGTCCTGCCCCTGCGCACCATCGCCCGCCAGGACGCCCTGCCCACCCCCGACCGCTTCCTCGCCGCCGTCCACAACCCCCGCCACGGCGCCCAGCCCGCCGGCTGGGCCGATCGCGTGCTGACCGCCGGGCGCGGGCTGCTGCTCATCGACGGCATCGACGAGATCCCCGAGCCCGACCGGGAGCGCACCCGCACCTGGCTGGGCGATCTGCTCCTCGCCTACCCCGACAACCTCTGGCTGGTCACCTCGCGCCCCTCCGCCGTGGCCGACGACTGGCTGGGGGCCCAGGACTTCACCGAGTTCGCCCTGGCCCCCATGAGCCACGACGACCTCGGTGCCTTCATCGACCGCTGGCACGACGCCGCCCGCGCCACCTGCCGCAAGGCCGGGGAACGCGCCGCCCTCGACGGCTACCAGTCGGCCCTCCACACCGCCGTACGCACCAAGCCGGACCTCGGCCGACTCGCCACCAACCCCCTCATGTGCGGTCTGATCTGCGCCCTGCACCGCGCGCGCAACGGCTATCTGCCGCCCGGCCGCAAGGCGCTGTACGACGCGGCGCTGTCCATGCTCCTCACCCGGCGCGACACCGAGCGCCATATCTACACCCAGGGCGACGTCCAGCTCGACGAGGAGCCGCAGGTCCAGCTTCTCCAGCGGCTGGCCTACTACCTGATCCGCAACGGCGAGGCCGAGCTCGACCGCGCCCGGGCGGAGCGCATCATCGCCGACGCCCTCTCCTCCGTCCCCTCGGCCACCGCGCTCGGCGACGCCCCGCGCATCCTGAACCATCTGCTGTTGCGCAGCGGTCTGCTCCGCGAGCCGACGGTCGGCACGATCGACTTCGTCCACCGCACGTTCCAGGACTTCCTCGGCGCGAAGGCGGCCGTGGAGGAGGAGGACTTCGGGCTGCTCGTCGAGCACGGCGCCGACGCCCAGTGGGAGGACGTCATCCGCATGGCGGTCGCCCACGCCCGCCCGCGCGAACGGGCCAAGATCCTCAGCAAGCTGCTGGGCCGGGCCCGGGAAAACCCCCAGTCGGAGCTCCGCGTCTCCCTGCTCGCCCTGGCCTGCCTGGAGCACGCGCCCGATCTGAACTCCGAGGTGCGCGACGCCGTCACCGCGGACGCCCAGCGCTTCATCCCGCCCCTGAGCGCGTCGCGCGCCCGCGAGCTGGCCACGGTGGGCCCGCTCGTCCTGGAGCTGCTGCCGCCACCGGCCGACCTCACCGACGACCGGGCCTACTCCTGCGTGGTCGCCGCCTCCCACATCGGCACCGACGCAGCCATCCCCTATCTCTCCCGGTTCACCAACCACCCCGCGCTGCTCGTCCGTTCACAGCTCACCGCGAGCTGGGGGCGGTTCGACACCGAGCGCTACTTCACCGAGGTGATCGCGCGCCTCGCCCCGGACGATCTGTACTTCACGGCGGAGACGTGGGAACACCTGCGCCTCCTCGACAGCATGGGCGGCGTGTCCAAGCTCCAGCTGCGCGGCGACTTCGGCGAGGAGGAGCTCCGCACCAACCGCTCGCTCGCCCAGGTCACCCATCTGAGGCTGGACCGGAACGGTGCCCTCACCGACCTGAGCGCCCTGAGCCATCTGTCGGGCCTGCGCACCCTCGTCCTGACCAGGTGTTCCGGGGCCCATGACCTGACGCCGCTGTCCGCGCTGTCGCTCCGGAGCCTCGACTTCGCCCAGTCGCCGGCGAGGGGAGGGCCGTTCCCCAACGGTCTGAACACGCTGACGACGCTGAAACACCTGAAGATCGACATCAGCGTCGGCCGTCTCCCGTCGTCTCTCTTCCCCCACCAGATCACCTGGCTCGACCTGCACGTCTTCACACCGAGCCTGGACGCGGCCTGGATCGCCGAGGCTTTCCCGGAACTCCGCCAGCTGGGCATCACCTTCCGAAGCAGCGGCCCGGGCAGGGCCCGGCTCGACCTGACCCCCCTGGCCGCCCTTCCCGCCCTCGAGGCCGTCACCGTCGCCCGCGCGGAGATCACCGGCGCCGAATCGCTGACCGATGTCACCGTCACGGCACTCGACACCGTGCCATTGAGCACGGGGCTCCCAGCCGACCCCGCGGGGGCGGCTGAGGACTGACACCACGCTTCTCTGACTAGAGTCAGAGAATGGATGTGGCACAGATCGACCAGGTGCGGCGGTTCAACCGCACCGTCACCGAACGCGTGGGCGTGCTCCACGACCACTACCTGGGCCGCGACCGGCCCATCGGCGAGGCCCGGCTGCTCTGGGAGATCGGCGAGCAGGGCCAGGACGTACGGCGGCTGCGCGAACGCCTCGGGCTCGACTCGGGGTACGTCAGCCGGCTGCTGCGCGCCCTGGAGCGCGACGGCCTGGTGACGCTGGAGCCGCACCCGGAGGACAGACGCGTGCGCACCGTCCGGCTCACCGACGCGGGCCGCGCGGAGCGCGCCACGCTCGACCGCCGCAGCGACGAGCTGGCCGGCTCCCTGCTGGAGCCGCTCAACGACGCCCAGCGCGCCCGGCTGGTGGCGGCCATGGCCGAGGTCGACCGGCTGCTGACCGCCGCGACGGTCACCCTGGACGCGGTGGACCCGGACCACCCCGACGCCCAGCACTGTCTGCTGGCCTACTTCACCGAGCTTCAGGAGCGCTTCGAGACCGGCTTCGACCCCGCGCGGAGCCTGCTGCCCGACGCGGGCGAACTCCGTCCGCCGCGCGGCCTGTTCCTGGTCGCCCGGCTGCACGGCGAACCGGTCGGCTGCGCCGGCCTGAAGCTGCCGCCCGGCGCCCCGGCCGAGATCAAACGGATGTGGGTCGCGCCCCACACCCGTGGCCTCGGCCTGGCCCGCCGTTTCCTCGCCGAACTGGAGGCGCGGGCCGCCCGGCACGGACGCGACGTACTGCGCCTGGACACCAACAAGGCGCTCGACGCCGCGATCGGCCTCTACCACTCCGCCGGCTTCGCGGAGGTCCCGGCGTTCAACGACGAGCCGTACGCCCACCACTGGTTCGAGAAGCGGATCACCAAAGGCTGATCACCGAAGCCCACCGCCCTGCTCAACGGCTTCTACAGCCGGACCGCCCCCTCCCCGACGCCTGACGGCCGTCTCCGCGCCGGGCGGTGCTAGCCGGCTGTCCGGTGGTGTGCGAGGAGATACGGCTCGTCGAGGCGCGCGTCGTCGACGCGGTCTCGCGCGTCGGTGAGGAGCCAGTCCAACAGCTCCGGGGTGGCGTGGTACTCGTCGTAGAAACCCATGTGCAAGTCGGTGATCTCGAACTCGAACATCACGTCGTCGACGAGGTCTGCCAGGTGGGCGTCGGCGGCTGGGGTGCGGGTGGCGGTCCACAGGTCCAGCCAGGGGCGCAAGGTGTCGGTGGCGACGGTGATGAGGCTGAGGGTCTCCCTGACGGAGACGGGGCTGGGGTGGGTGTGCAGGGTGGTCCGCCACCAGGCGGACCAGACGTCACGGAGGGCGTCGGCCAGAGGCGCGTCCCATGTGGTCCAGCCCGCCTCCCGCAAGCGGGAGGCGATCAGGTTCTCGTCGACGTGGAACTGGCCGGTGACGACGGGGCGGATGATGCGTGGGGTCAGACGGCGAAAGAGCCTGGGGAAGTCGTCCCAGTGGCTGGGCACCTCCATGGCCACGGAAGTGACCATGTCGTCGGATATCAGGTGCAGGGGTCCGGAGAGCTCGGCGAGGTCCTGCTCGCCGTAGCAATACGTGCATCCCTGGACGGGGAAGGGCTCCTCACCGGCAAACGCACGGTCCAGGGCGTCGAGGGCTGTCGTGAGCTGCTGCTGGAAGTGGGACATTGCGACCTGCCGGGACTCCGTCCGGGCAACCGGCGAAGATCGCAGGGTATCAGCGGGGCCGCGTTGGACTGACGGGAAGCCCCCGCTCAGCGCGGCGAACTCGTCCCGGACGGCTGCCCGCCGAACACCGCCGCCGCCTCGACGAAACCGCCTGACGGGCGGGCCGGCCGACGTATCGTGAAAAGCCGACGTCCGCAGGGATGAGGGGGGCAAGGGGACACATGGAGCCGCAGATCGCAGATCTGGCACGGACAGCCGGGTCCACCGTGGTGGCCCTGATGGCCACCGACGCATGGCAGCGCGCCCGGGAGCGGATCGTCGCGTTATGGCGCCGGGCCCAGCCGGACCGCGCCGACGGGATCGACGGCGAGCTCGAGACCACGCGCGACGACCTGCTGGCCGCGCGTGACGCGGAGGACTCGGAGGACGAGGAGACCCGGCGCGAGCTGAGCGAGGAGTGGGCGGGCCGTATGCGGCGGTTCCTCGTCGCGCATCCGGAGGTCGTCGAGGAGTTGCGCCGGGTCCTGGACGAGTTGAGCCCGGCCCTGCCGGGCAACGATCAGGCGATGAACACCACCATCCATATGCGAGCCGAAGCCTCCGGCAGCGGCCGGGTCTACCAGGCGGGCCGCGACCAGCACATCACCGAGCGGTGAGCGCCGAAGGCCGAGCCTCCGGGCACGGACGGGTCTTCCAGTCGGCCGGCGACCAGCACATCGCCGAGCACCATCACCACTACGCGCCCGGCGCCTCTCTGTTCGCCGGGGCACCGACCCCGGGGCTCGGCGGCCCGGACACCGTACGCGTCCCCCCGGTGGGCCGTACCCCGGCCGTCCTGCGGGACCGGGCGGACCTGATGCGGCGATTACGTGCGGCGGTCGAGGGCGGCGGACAGATCCACGTACTGCACGGCATGGGCGGCTGCGGCAAAACGGCGGTGGCCCACGCGCTGTTCACCGAGGCCGTACGCGACCGGGCCAGGGTCGGCCTCTGGGTCAACGCCTCCGAACGGCTGTCCCTGCGCGCGGGCATGCTGGCCGTCGCCGCCGACCGGGGCGCGGGCCCCGGCGAGTTGGCCGCCGCGCACAGCGGGCAGCGCGCCGCCGCGGACCTCGTCTGGCACCACCTGGACCACTCCGCCGAACCCTGGCTCTTGGTGATCGACAACGCCGACGACCCGGCGATCCTGCAAGAGGGCGCCTGGCTGCGCCCCAGCCCGCGCGGCACGGTGCTGGTCACGACCCGGTACGCCACCTCGCGCGCCTGGCGGGGCGCGGTCCTGCACCCCGTCGGGGTGCTGCCCACCGAGGACGCGGCCCAGGTCCTGTGCGACCTCGCACCCCACGCGGGCACCCCGGCGGCGGCCGAACAGGTCGCCCTCCGCCTCGGCTGCCTCCCGCTCGCCCTGACCCTCGCGGGGTCCTACCTGCACCACCAGCTACTGGAGTCCTGGTCCATGGACGAGTACCGAAACCGCCTAGAAGCCGACCCGACCGGCCTCATCGACCAGGGCGCGGCCTTGGATTCCGGCCGCCCCGAGTCCCGCCACCTGGTCAGCCGCACCTGGCACCTGTCCCTGGATGCCCTCGCCGACCAGGGCCTCCCGGAGGCGACGACGCTGCTACGGCTCCTGTCCTGCTGGAGCCCGGACCCGCTGCCGCTCGCGGTGCTGAGCCCGGCGTCGCTGGGCGCGACGGGCCTGCTGGACGCCGCCCGCGTAGAGCCTGCTTTGCGCGGGCTGCTGGATCATTCCCTGGCCACGATCGTCTCCGCGCCGGGCGGTACGGATGGGGACCAGCCGGTGCGCTGCGTCCAGGTGCACGGCGTACTCCTGGACAGCGTCGCCTCGGGCACCCCTGCGGAGCAGCGTGCTGCTCTCGCGGAGGCGGCAGTCGCCCTGCTGGAGGCCGCGCTTCCGGCGGACGGCGGGGTCGGGGACGGGTTCGTTGCGCTGCTTGTGCCGCATGCGGTGCGGTTGCTGCGCGAGGGAGACGTTAGGACGGCGGAACGGGTGGTGGGGTTGGCCGTACGCCTCGCTGAACGCGTTCATGAGACGGGTGACTACGCCGCCGCCCTGGACCTGGCCCAGGAGGCCGCGGGGGCGGCGGAACGGGTGCTCGGTGCTGAGCACCGGCTGACGTTGAGCGCGCTGCAGCGCGCGGGGCGCTCGTTGTTCCGGCTCGGTCGCATCGCGGAGTCGGAGGAGGTTCACAGCCGGGTGCTGCGCGTCCGCGAACGCGTCTTGGGGCCTGACCACCCCGACACGCTCGAGTCGTGTCACGGGCTCCAGCAGCCGCTCTTCAGACTGGGGCGGCGGCCTGAGGCGCTGTCCTTGCTGCGTCGTGCGGCGGAGGGGCTGCGGAGCGCTTTGGGGGTGGAGCATCCCAGGGGGCTACGCAGCCGGGCGATGCTGATTGAAGGTCTTGCCGTGTGCAAGGAAGAGGCAGAATTCGACCGGACGTCTCCACAGACCGTCGAAGACTGCGCGCAGTACCTGGGCTGCGACCATCCCACAACGCTTGCGGCCAGGCATACGTACGCCTTCGGGGTCGCCCACTTCGGCAGAGCGGAAGAGGCCGAACCACTCGCTCGACGCGCACTGGCCGACCGCAAGCGCATCCAGGGGCCGACCCACCCCAAAACGCTCGCCGTCACGGCCCTGCTCGGCTACGTCACGGCGTCGCTCGGCCGTTGGGACGAGGCCATCCAGCTAACTCGACGCTGCATCGAAGCACGAGAGCGAGTACTCGGGCCCGAGCACCCCTTCCTCGTGGAGAACTACTCGGAACTGGCCGACTACCTCGCTCGCGCGGGGCGGACGGACGAGGCCGAAAGACTGGCGCGTGAAGCCTTCCCGCTGTGTGAGCGAGTTCTCGGCCCCGATCACCCTGCAACCCTTCGCGCTCTCCGGGTTCTGGAAGCCTGAGCGTGATCTAGCCAGCCTCGATGCCAGTGACTTTGCGGTGAGTATGGGACAGCGACACGCCGTGGTATCGGCGTGTCGCTGTCCCATACTCACCGCAACTCAGGCTTCGGGCGCGAATTGAGGCTGACCCCTCTGCCCTGACCGGGCTCGCTCAGCCTTCAGCAGCCGCTTGTAGTCCGCCAGTACGCGCAGCATCCCGAAGCCTGTCCCCAGCGGGACCGTCCCGATGACCAACAGCGGCCGCTGCGGCTCCCGAAGGTCCGCACGTATGTCAGGCAGCCACACGCCCAGCGCGGCGAACTCGTCCCGAACGAGTTCGGCGACCCGCTCGCCGGGTGCCTGAGCGTTCACGTCTTGACCCCGGGCGGGAGTCCGAGCTCGAACCACACGGCCTTGCCTGTGCCGTCGAGTTGTTCGTCGACCGTCAGGCCGCATACGTCCGAGAGCGCGGTGACCAGGAACAGGCCGCGCCCGTGCGTCTCGTCGTTCGTCGCGCGGCGGGGCGACGGCAACGCGGGGCCGTCATCGTGGATTGCGACCCGCACGCGGGTGCACTCAATGGTGGCGGCGAGCCGCACGTCTCCCTTGCCGTGCTGATGCGCATTGGTCACCAGCTCTGATGTGCACAACGCTGCCGCGTCGGCGAGTTGGCCCAGTCCGGAGGCCACGAGCAGGTTGCGTACGAAGTCTCGGCACAGCCTGGGCGCGATAGGGATGCCGGGGGCGGACAAGGTGTATCGGTGCGGAAGTTGCTCGGTTCCGCCGATGGAATTCCCGGGGTCAGCCGCCCCCGGTTCGGTACGTACTCCCATGAGACGCCTCCGTGGCGTTCCGTAGGTGAGGGATCTGACGGATCCCCTACGTGATTCAGCCAACACACACTGTAGGGATAGACTCATCAGATCTGCAACCTACTCCCCCTATCGAGTGGACCGAGCCCACACCCGCAGGCAGACTGTGGGCGGAACCTCCAGGAGGCCTCGTCTTGGCACTGCGAACCGTTATCACTGAGCGGCAACGCCGACTCGGTTCAGAACTCCGAAAGTTGCGCGAGCAGGCTGGCTTGTCCATCAACGAGGCAAGTTCGCGGGTCGGCATGGGCGCCACACATCTGAGCCACGCAGAGGCGGCCCGCACCGCAATCGCGTTCGATCGGCTGCGCGCCTTGATGCAGGCCTACGAGGTCAGAGATGAGCCCTACGCCGACGCCCTTGCCAGCCTCTCGGAGGACAAGGGCAAGGGCTGGTGGAGCGGCTACAGGGGCGGCCTCTCGCCAGCTGCGTTGGACTTGGCCGAACTCGAATCCCGGACCTGCAGCATCCGTTCTTACGAGTCACTGTTCATCCCGGGCATCCTCCAACTCGAGGACTACACGCGTGCGATCTTCCGAGCCAACGACACGGTCACCACTCCGGAAGGCATCGACGCAGCAGTCAACTTCAGGCTGAGACGCCAAAAGGTCCTCACCAGCGATGATCCGCCGGAGGTCCACGCCGTGATCCACGAGGCTGCGCTACACATGCGCTTTGGCGGTGCGTCAGTAGCTCGCAAGCAGCTCCTGCGCCTCGTAGAGCTGGCTGAACTACCGCACGTGAGGATTCAGGTCCTACCCTTCACGGCAGAGGGGGTGTCCGCCGTGAACACCCCGTTCTGTCTCCTCACCTCGCACGGGGGAGCGCTTGAGACCGTGCAGATGGATCACGCGGACCAGTCCATGTTTCTGCACACCCCAGATTCAATCGCCCAGTACCAGAAACAGTTCGACCAGCTCTGCTCGATCGCTCTTCCTCCGGTGAACGCCAAGGTCACGTCCTCCCTCGATCGCGAGGGGCGGGATTCACTGGGGCTGATCCAATACGTCCTCTACAGCCACTATTAGGAATCGCGATCATGCCCATACGCAACTGGCGTAAGTCTTCCTTCAGCACCTCCGGGGCCAACTGCGTGGAACTCGCCACCGCCCACGACCGCATACACATCCGGGAGAGCGACGAGCCCGACACGACGCTCCGCACCACCCCCGCCACCCTCCGCTCCTTCATACGGGCCGTGAAGACCGGCGGACTCGACCACACCACCTGACCCGCCCGGGCAACCACACGCCCTCCAGGGCGCAACCAGGGAGAGTAGTGGCATATGGACGAATTTCTGGTGGAGCTATGCCGAAGCGGAACATTCGACCCTCTGGTTTTGGGCATGCCCCCCCCGAAGCACTCGTCAGGGTGGTCGGCGACAGGGACGGGTTCGTGTCGCAGACGGAGCTCAGCTGGTGGCCCAGGCCCGGCGGCTGGTTCTACTCCGAAGAGAACGAGTCGGGAGTTTGGGTAACCGGCCCCCCTGGGCCGTAGCGCCGGCGCGGGGGCCGCAGTCGCTAGGGGCGGACCTGCTTGGGATCGGCGTCGAGCGCATCGAGCATTGCGTCGCCGTTCGTCCTCGCCCACTCGGTCAGCATGTGGATCGGATCGTTCAGCGCCGCTCCGAGCGGAGTGACCGGCCGAAGTCGCCGAGGCCGCCGCCTGGCTGCTCAGCGACCGTGCCTCGTACGTGACCGGCGTGGTCCTGCCGGTCGACGGCGGTGCGCTGGCCTAGCCCGCCACCGTCGCCGCCACCGGAGACCAGGGTTCCGCCGGGGGCGAAGGGCTTGGCGATAGAACATCCGTACGCCCAGACTGGCCGCATGCGCAGCCTCGTTGTGATCGATGCCCCGTCCAACCTCGGCCTCAGGCCGCCCGCCGAAGGCACCGTGCCCGGGTGTTACAAGCTCGCGGGCGCGCTCCGCGAGCAGCGGCTGCCGCAGCGGCTCGGGGCGCACGAGGGCGGGGTGGTCGTGCCGCCCCGCTACGACCGGGGCGGGTGGCGGGAGGGCGACGGCGTGTTCAACGCCGGGGCCATCGCCGCGTACACCCGCAAGCTCGCCGACCGCATCGAGCACCACGTCCGGGCCGGGAACTTCCCCGTGGTCCTGGGCGGGGACTGTTCCATCCAGCTCGGCGCCTCGCTCGCGCTGCGGCGCATCGGGCGGTACGGGCTCGCCGCCATCGACGCCTCCGCGGACTTCCGGCACCCCGGGAACTCCGAGCGGGTCGGCGCCGCGGGCGGCGAGGAGCTGGCGCTGGCGACCGGCCGCGGGCAGGCGGACCTGACGGACCTGGAAGGGCTGCGGCCGTATCTCAAGGACGAGGACATACGGATCCTCGGCATCCGCGACTACGACGAGGACCGGGTCGAGCTCTCCGAGCTGAAGATCATGAACGCGTCGGTCGGGGAGATCAGGGAATCGGGCCCGGAGGAGCTGGCGCGCGAGGTTCTGCGCTCCCTCGAAGCGCCCGTGACCGAGGGGTTCTGGGTGCATCTGGACGCGGATGTGCTGGACCCCTCCGTCATGCCCGCCGTCGACAGCCCCGACCCCGACGGGCTGCTGCCCGACGAACTCGCCGCCGTACTGCGCATTTTGGTGCGGTCGAAGCGCTGCGTCGGCCTCAACGTCACCATCTACGACCCCGATCTCGACCCCGAGGGCTCCTGCGCCGCCCTCCTCGCCGACCTCCTCCACACGGCGTTCACCTCGCCCTGAACCGGTCACGGGCCTTGCCCGGCCGCAGTAGCAGCGCAGCCAACAGGGCCGTCAGGGCCAGGGTGGCCGCCGCCACGAGGGTGACCACCGTGAAGCCCCGGTCGTACGCGTCGCGGGCCGCCGCGCGCAGCAGGTCGGCGGCGGCCGGGGCGAGGTGGTCGGCGGCGGTGTCGGCCGCGCCGATGGACTCGCGCGCGGCGGCGTGTTCGGCGGGCGGCACGCCGGGGACGGAGGAGGGCAGCGCCGTGCGGTAGGTGGCGGCCAGGACGGTGCCGAGGGCGGCGACGCCGAGGCCCGCACCGAGTTCGAAGGAGGTCTCCTGGATCGCGGCCGCTTCCCCGGCGCGATCCGGGTCCGCCGAGGACATGATGGAGTCCGCGCCGAGGGTCATCACCACTCCCGCGCCGAGGCCCGAGGCGAGCAGGGCGGCAGACGTCACCCCGTGGTGCGCGGGGCCGCCGCCCGCGTACAGGAGGAGCAGCGCGCCGGAGAAGAGCGCGAGCGCCCCGGTCAGGGCCCGGCGGTTGCCCCAGCGGCGCGCCGCCGACGGGGCGGCGACGGCGCCCACCGCGTTGGCCACGGCCAGGGGCAGCAGCGCGAGCCCGGCGCGGAGCGGCGACGCGCCGCCCACGAGCTGGAACCACTGGGTGAGGAAGAAGAGCAGAGCCGTATAGCCGCCGAAGCAGCCGACGACGCACACCGTGGCCGCGGTGAAGCGACGGTCGGCGAACAGCGAGAAGTCCAGCAGCGGCTGCGCCAGCCGGCGCTGCCGCCGTACGAAGAGGAAAAGCAGCGCCAGGCCCGCCGCGCCCGCGAGGGCGGGTCCCGGCTCGGGGCGCAGCTGTGCTCCGGTCTGCTTGAGGGCGTAGACGACGCCCGCCAGCCCCGCCGCGGAGAGCGCGACGCCCGCCAGGTCCCAGGAGCGGGGCAGGGGGTTGCGCGATTCGGGGATGAGCCGGGCCCCGGCGGCCAGGATCACCGCGATGACCGGCACATTGACCAGGAAGACCGAGCCCCACCACCACCGCCCGAGCAGGGCCCCGCCCACCAGCGGGCCGATCGCCGCGCCCGCGCTGTGGGCGGCGGTCCAGACGCCGAGGGCCAGGGCGCGCTCGCGCGCGTCGGGGAAGACGACGCGAATGATCGCGACGGTCGAGGCCATGATCATGGCGGTGCCCGCGCCGAGCAGCGCCCGGGCGAGGATCAGTTGCCCGGTGGTCTGGGCGAACGCGGCGCCGGCCGAGGCGAGGCCGAACAGCACGAAGCCGGCCAGCACCAGTCGTCTGCGGCCGATGCGGTCGCCCAGCGTCCCGCAGGTCACCAGCAGCGCGGCGACGGTGAGGGAGTAGACGTCCACGATCCACAGCAGCCCCACGCCGCTGGGGTGCAGGTCCCGGGTCAGGCTCGGGGTCGCCGCGTGCATGACGGTCAGATCGATCCCGGCCAGCAGCAGGCTCGCGCTCAGAACCGCCAGCACGGCCCACCGCCGCGGCGACGCCGGCGCCTCGGCGGAGGGGCCATGGGGAGGCTTGCCGGGGGTCCGGGCGGGGCGCGGCGTGCGAAGGCTCATGTCGGCACTGTCATCGGGCGGTTCCCGGCCCACAAGTACGGTCTTTTTTGTGCCGTAGTACCACTCTGGATACCTTTGCTGGATGCGCGGCAGCGTGGATGACACCCAAGATCAGTGCGCGGTCGAGATCGCGATGGAAATCCTCGGCGGCCGGTGGAAACTGGCGATCGTCAAGCAGCTCCTCACCGGCACCCACCGGTTCGGGGAACTCCGGCGCGCCCTGCCCGGCGTCACCCAGCGGATGCTGACCCGGCAACTGCGCGAGCTGGAAGCGGACGGGCTCATCGTGCGAACGGTCTATCCGGAGGTGCCGCCGAAGGTCGAATACGCGCTCACCGAAACGGGCCGCAGCCTGGAGCGCATCACGGATCTGCTCGACGCGTGGGGGCGCTGGTATCGGGACGCACGGCCGCGCGGCGAACAAGCCTGAATGAGCCGGTCGCGCAACAACCCGCCGCCCAAACGCCGTTGATATCCATCTGGTAGCGGCGCGGTCACGCGACGGAGCCGCAATTGAATCAGCGCGGCCGCAATGTGATCCGCGGCGCTCCGCCCTTTCCACGCTTCTGGATCGACCGCGGCAGCGAGCGCTCCATGCCGTCGCCGGACGGAATCGATCTCGTTGGATGCCCGCCGGCCCCGCACCGGACTATTGCGCGAGCCCGCGCCGGGAGCGATCGATTTCGTGCGCCGGACCTTCCGCCGGACCTTCCGCCGTGCCTTCCACTCGGCCTTCCGCCGGGCCTTCCAGCGGACCCTCCGGGCCTATCCGAGTGCGAGACCGGTCGCCGAGCGGCACGATTTTCGACTTCCTGATCGAACACAGCCGCCAGGGCGGCCGGGAAGAGACGGCCGGGGAGGGGTGATCGGAATGCCGGCGGCCGGCCCGGCGCGATGAATGCGCGTACATCGTGAAGGTCCTGCTCGCCGCCCGGAAAGGCGCCCGCCCGGTACCCGCACGCCGTCGGAAACTCCGGAGGTACGCGCCCCGGGTGCGCCGCTTTACCCGGGATCCGGTCCGTCCGGCCATCTCGGAAGAGGCCCGGGCACTCGGCCGGATCGGTCCTGTCGGGCCGGAAATGCTGCCCTATCCGGCAGCCGTCCTGAACGAGGGGCCGCACGCTCCTGATCGGCGCCCCAGCCGATGCCCCAGCCAGTCCCGCAGCCGACCCGCAGCCGACCTCCCAGGAGGGCCCTGACGGCCCGCTGACGGCTCTCGGGGCCCACCCCCACCCAAAGGGGCTGCCCCGGACCGTGAGAACGGTTCGGGGCAGCCCCTGTGCGCTCTGGGCGGGAGGTCACGCCTCCTTGCTGAGGTTCGGACCCGCGCCGCCCGCCGCGGACTCGATCGGCGGGGTGTCGGGCAGGGCCGACTTCTCCTCGCCGCGGAAGGTGAACTTCTTCTCCTCACCCTCGCCCTCGGTGTCCACGACCACGATGTGACCGGGGCGCAGCTCGCCGAAGAGGATCTTCTCCGACAGCACGTCCTCGATCTCGCGCTGGATGGTCCGGCGCAGCGGCCGGGCGCCCAGCACGGGGTCGTAGCCCTTCTTGGCCAGCAGCTTCTTGGAGTCGCCACTGAGCTCGATGCCCATGTCGCGGTCCTTGAGCCGCTCGTCCACCTTGTCGATCATGAGGTCGACGATCTGGATGATGTCTTCCTCGCTGAGCTGGTGGAAGACGACCGTGTCGTCGACGCGGTTGAGGAACTCGGGCCGGAAGTGCTGCTTGAGCTCCTCGTTGACCTTCGCCTTCATCCGCTCGTAGCCGGTCTTCACATCGCCCTGGGCGGCGAAGCCCAGGTTGAAGCCCTTGGAGATGTCCCGGGTGCCGAGGTTGGTGGTCATGATGATGACCGTGTTCTTGAAGTCCACGACCCGGCCCTGGGAGTCGGTCAGGCGACCGTCCTCCAGGATCTGGAGCAGCGAGTTGAAGATGTCCGGGTGGGCCTTCTCGACCTCGTCGAAGAGGACCACGGAGAACGGCTTGCGGCGCACCTTCTCGGTGAGCTGGCCGCCCTCCTCGTAGCCCACGTATCCGGGCGGGGAGCCGAAGAGCCGCGAGACGGTGTGCTTCTCGCTGAACTCCGACATGTCGAGCGAGATCATCGCGTCCTCGTCGCCGAACAGGAATTCGGCGAGGGTCTTGCTGAGCTCGGTCTTACCGACACCGGACGGGCCCGCGAAGATGAACGATCCACCGGGGCGCTTCGGGTCCTTCAGACCTGCACGCGTGCGCCGGATGGCCTGCGAGAGCGCCTTGATGGCGTCCTTCTGGCCGATGACGCGCTTGTGCAGCTCGTCCTCCATGCGCAGCAGCCGGGAGGACTCCTCCTCGGTGAGCTTGAAGACCGGGATGCCCGTGGCCGTGGCCAGGACCTCGGCGATCAGCTCCTCGTCCACCTCGGCGACGACGTCCATGTCGCCGGCCTTCCACTCCTTCTCGCGCTTCGCCTTGGCGGCCAGGAGCTGCTTCTCCTTGTCGCGCAGGCCCGCGGCCATCTCGAAGTCCTGCGAGTCGATCGCGGACTCCTTCTCCCGGCGCACATCGGCGATCTTCTCGTCGAATTCGCGCAGGTCCGGCGGTGCGGTCATGCGGCGGATGCGCATCCGGGAGCCGGCCTCGTCGATCAGGTCGATCGCCTTGTCCGGGAGGAAGCGGTCCGAGATGTAGCGGTCGGCCAGGGTGGCGGCCGCGACCAGGGCGGAGTCCGTGATGGAGACGCGGTGGTGCGCCTCGTAGCGGTCCCGCAGGCCCTTGAGGATCTCGATGGTGTGCGGCAGCGAGGGCTCGGCGACCTGGATGGGCTGGAAGCGGCGCTCCAGGGCCGCGTCCTTCTCCAAGTACTTGCGGTACTCGTCGAGCGTGGTCGCGCCGATGGTCTGGAGCTCGCCTCGCGCCAGCATGGGCTTGAGGATGCTCGCCGCGTCGATCGCGCCCTCGGCGGCGCCCGCACCCACCAGGGTGTGGAGCTCGTCGATGAACAGGATGATGTCGCCGCGGGTGCGGATCTCCTTGAGCACCTTCTTCAGGCGCTCCTCGAAGTCACCGCGGTAGCGGGAGCCGGCGACCAGGGCGCCCAGGTCCAGGGTGTAGAGGTGCTTGTCCTTGAGGGTCTCGGGCACCTCGCCCTTGACGATGGCCTGGGCCAGGCCCTCGACGACCGCCGTCTTGCCGACGCCGGGCTCGCCGATGAGGACCGGGTTGTTCTTGGTGCGGCGCGAGAGCACCTGCATGACCCGCTCGATCTCCTTCTCGCGCCCGATGACCGGGTCGAGCTTGGATTCGCGGGCGGCCTGGGTGAGGTTGCGGCCGAACTGGTCCAGGACGAGGGAGGTGGAGGGGGTGCCCTCCGCCGGGCCGCCGGCCGTGGCGGCCTCCTTGCCCGAGTACCCGGAGAGCAGCTGGATGACCTGCTGCCGGACCCGGTTCAGGTCGGCGCCCAGCTTCACCAGGACCTGGGCGGCGACGCCCTCGCCCTCGCGGATCAGGCCGAGCAGGATGTGCTCCGTGCCGATGTAGTTGTGGCCGAGCTGGAGGGCCTCGCGGAGCGACAGCTCCAGGACCTTCTTGGCACGGGGGGTGAAGGGGATGTGCCCGGACGGGGCCTGCTGGCCCTGGCCGATGATCTCCTCCACCTGCTGGCGGACCGCCTCGAGCGAAATCCCGAGGCTCTCCAGGGCCTTAGCGGCGACACCCTCACCCTCGTGGATCAGGCCCAGGAGGATGTGCTCGGTGCCGATGTAGTTGTGGTTGAGCATCCGGGCTTCTTCCTGAGCCAGGACGACAACCCGCCGCGCGCGGTCGGTGAACCTCTCGAACATCGTTAATCGCTCCTCAGAGCGGTCAGGCAGTAAGGGGGCGCTCCCCTCTCTGTCCTTCCGCAGCTTAGTCCCGCAAGCGGGGACCGCTCATTCCAACTGCCGACGCCCATCCGGATCACCCCGCTCTCGCGAGGAAGGCAGCACACGCTCCCTTTCCCCGAACAGCCGACAACAGCTCCAACCCGATGGTGCGAGACGATGTTCCCGCAGGCCAGGCATCTACGCCCGCCGCCACTACGCCCGTGGCGAACGCGACCGCCTCCCGGCCCAGGGACCGCCCCTCCCACTAGGCATCTCTTACCCGCATGGGCTGACACTCCATGCGGCGCGGGCCGGTTCCCTCCGCTACGGGCGAACAACCTTGCGCCCGTTCACCACTCCTGTAAGCCCCTTGGCGGATACGGGGCGCGTACGCGTCGCGACATTGCGCGATCTGCGGCGCGGGGCTCTCGAAGGACCTCTCGGAGCACATGGCTCTCGAAGGACGTGATATTCGGAGCACGTGACTTTCGGAGAGGGACGGAGTTACTCCGGGCATGCCCCTCACGACTCCGGGCCTCGCTCAGTGGTACGAGAACGAGCTGGGATGGCCGACGACCGGCAGCAATCCCGTCGAACTGCTCACGGGGGTGCGCTTCGACGTGCTGGAGCTGCCGGCCGACGCCGGTTTCGCCTTGCTGCGGCGCGTACCGCGGACCGGTCCGGTCGCGGTGGAGGGCCCCAGGATGCGGCTATGGGTGGCCGCGGGCGGCGCAGACGAGCTGCCGGGGCTGCTCGACTGGCTGGAATGGGGCGATGTCCCCCTCGATCTGACCGCCATCGGTGCAGGCGGCCGGATCACCGCGCCGTGCCCCTCCTCCCGGCCGCTGGGGACGGCACGTGGAGAGCAGGGCCCGCAGGAGGCCGCCGTGTGGCTGCGACCTCCCGAGCCGGGGGGCGGGGTGGAGCCGATGCTGCCGGTGGCAGGGTTCGGGGGCGATGGGGACGCCCCCGATCTCGTACGGCTCGTGGGTGCGGCGGCCACGGAGTGCCACCGTGCCCGGTTGCTGCGCGCTCGGCCACTGCCGGGACAGCGGGGAGCCCGGCCGACCGGAGAAGGTGACGCAATCAGGCGTTGGCCTTCTCGTATGCCTCGCGCACAGTCGCCGGGACACGCCCGCGGTCGTTGACCTCGTAGCCGTTCTCCTTGGCCCAGGCGCGAATCTTCGCGGTGTCCTGGCCGGCACCGGCCGCCGCGGGGCGGGCCTTGCCGCGGGTGGCGGCAGCGCGGCCACCGGTGCGACGGCCGCCCTTGGTGAAGGGCTCCAGGGCGTCACGGAGCTTGTCCGCGTTGTCCGTGGTGAGGTCGATCTCGTAGCTCTTGCCGTCCAGCGCGAACGTCACAGTCTCGTCCGCCTCGCCGCCGTCGATGTCGTCGACAAGAAGGACCTGAACCTTCTGTGCCATGAGGTTCCTTTCTTCAGAAACCGGGAGCTCGGGCCGCAGCGTTAGGCGCTGATGTCCCCACCCCCAGGTAATTACACTACGGGAGAATAGGAAACCGCTTTTCCCGGAAAAACACAAACCCCCCGGGAAGGTTCGGTCGATGGACCACAGGGGAACGCTCTGTTCCGGAGCCATGCGATAGGGGAGCGATTCGGACATAGGGCCCGCGATCACAGTTGCAGAAGCATCCGGCTGTTGCCAAGGGTGTTCGGCTTCACCCGTTCGAGCCCCAGGAACTCCGCGACGCCCTCGTCATAGGAACGCAGCAGCTCACTGTAGACATCACCGTCGACCGGCGTCTCGCCGATCTCCACGAAGCCGTGCTTGGTGAAGAAGTCGACTTCGAAGGTGAGGCAGAAAATGCGCCGTACGCCGAGCCAGCGCGCCGTTTGCAACAGCTTGTCGAGCACCAGGTGGCCTACACCACCACCCTTCACGGCGGGATCCACCGCGAGAGTGCGAACCTCCGCCAGGTCTTCCCACATGACATGCAGCGCACCGCAGCCAATGACCTCCGCGTCGCCGTCCCGCTCCGCCACCCAGAACTCCTGGATGTCCTCGTAAAGCGTCACCGTCGCTTTGTCGAGGAGGATGCGATCAGCCACGTAGACGTTGATGAGGCGACGGAGGGCCGGCACATCACTGGTCCGGGCACGGCGGACGGTGACTGCTTTAGATTGAGCCAAGGACATGCTCGGACGCTATCGCCGGTCTCATCGCCCGGACTCACCGGGGCTCTCACGGGGCTCTTCGAGTTGTACGACGCGCATCGCATCCCGCAGCGCATCTCGCTGCTCTTCGGACATCATCCCGAAGAACGCGACGAGCGCGGCGGCCGGGTTGTCACTGGCGGACCATGCCTCGTTCATCAGTGCGGCCGAGTAGGCGGCGCGCGTGGAGACCGCGGCATATCGATAGGCGCGCCCTTGCACCTCGCGGCGCAGCCAGCCCTTCTGATGGAGGTTGTCCATTACGGTCATGACCGTCGTGTAGGCGATCGAGCGTTCCTGTTGAAGGTCTTCCAGGACTTCCCGGACCGTGACCGGGCGGTTCCACTTCCACACCCGCGTCATGACCGCGTCTTCAAGGTCTCCCAATGGCCGAGGCACACGTGAATAATAGTGGGAGATGTCGCGAATGTCGGGTTCATGCGCGCAAAAAAGGGGCGCACATCCCGGGACGATGTCATCCCGGGACGTACGGCCCCATCGGTTCCGGGCGGGTCAGGAAGCGCTGGGCCGCGCCTGCTGCTCGGCCTCGGCGCGGGCGAGCGCCGCGTCCACGGCGGCGTCCTCCTTGGCCTTGTTGGCACCGCCCTGGCTCTTCACGATCGTCCTGATCAGCGCGGTGAAGGCCACGGCCATCACCACGGGCGGGACCAGCGCGGAGACGTAATCCATGGCTGTCGCTCCTCCAGACTCGAGGCGTCCAGATTACGGGGTGCGCCCGCCCGGCCTCAGGCGGGGACCCGTCCGAGCCGGGAGTCGCGGTCCGGCGGCGCGGCCGGGCGGCGGCGCTTGGGCGGGAAGACCTCCGCCGGTGTGGGCACCGGCCGGCCCGGACGCGGCGCCTTGTGGCCCGGCTCGCCGCGCTTCGGTTCGCCACGCGTCGGTTCGCCACGCGTCGGCTCGGCGCGCCCGGGTTCGCCCTTCTTGGGCTCCTCCCGCTTGGGCTCGCCCTTTTCGGGCTCTTCTTTTTTGGGCTCGCCCTGGGCCGGGCCGCCCCGCTTGGGCTCCTCGCGGGCCCCGCGCTCGGGGGCGGACGGCTTCTTGCGCGGCTCCCGCGCGGGTTCGCCGCTCTTCTGCACCGCCCGGACGCCGCCCGCGGGGGCCCCGCCGGGCAGCACCCTCAGACGGACCGCCGCGGACCGGCCGTCACGGGGCCACAGGGCCCCCGCCGCGCGCTCCGCGAGCCGGGCCCGCACCCCTCGCTCGGCGAGCCGCTCGCAGTGGCGCAGCAGGGCGCGACGGCGCTCGGCCTCGCCGGTCCCGGCCGCGGACCGGCACAGCGCGCGCAGCGCGGCCAGGTCCTCGGGAAGCGGCTCGTAGCCGGCCGCCAGGACGCCCTCGAGCTGGTCGAGATAGCCGACGGCGGCGCCTGGGAGGGCGGCGCGGTAGCGGGCGAGCTCGTCGAGCAGAAAGGCTCGCAGCCGCCCGCCCTCGCGGACCGCTTCGTCCACGGCCTCGGCGAGGCGGAGGCAGTCCTGGACCTCCTCCGTCCGGTCCGGGCCCCCGTGGCCGGGGGAGAGGGTGACGGGATGGGGTTGGAGGGCGATGGCGAGGGCGCGTCGGAGCACACGCAGCTCATCCGCACTGAACGCCATTCCGCCGCGGGATCCATATGGCGTGGGCATGGGCCGACTTTAAGTGCTAAGCGGACAAAATTCGCTGAGCGCGGGGCGGTGCGGCGCGTTGCGGAAACATACGGATGATGTGACGGATGACGCGGAAGGCGCATGGTGCCGCGGCGGGCGCGGAAACGTGCGGGGCGGATGTGAAAGGTCCGGTGAACGCCGGCGCCCCCGGCCTCGGCCGCTCGGTGTGCGAGCGGGCCGACGGCCGGGGGCGCCGGGGTGGGTGAGTCGGGGTGGGTGAGTCGGGGTGGGTGAGTCGGGGTGCGCGGGCCGGGGTCAGACGCGGGCCGCTCGGCGGCGGCGGGTGACCACCACCGCGGCGCCGCCCAGCGCGAGCGCCACCGCGGCGCCGCCCGCCATCAGGCCGATGCCGCCCGCGCCGGTCAGGGCCATCGTGCCGCCCTTGGAACCGTCGTCGGAGGAGCCGCCGCCCGTGGCGGAGTCGCCGGAGCCGGACGTCCCGCCCTTCTGGGAGCCGGAGGCCGAGCCGTCACCGGAGCCGCCGTCGGTCGAGCCGGCCGTGCCGTCACCGCCCGTGGAGGAGGACTCGTCCGGGCCGCCGGACGCGCCCTTGAAGGTGATCTTCGCGGTGTCGTTGGCCGAATTCGGGTCGTTGGTGCTGAAGCCCGCCGGGCCGGGGACCAGCTTGACGGTGCCGGTGGCGTTCTGGTCGGCGCCCTTGGCGATCTTCACGCCGAGGCCGTACATCTGGCCCTCGCCGGGCAGCTCGGTCGAGGCCTCGGGGCACAGATAGCGGCTGTGGCCCGGCTCGAACTTCTTGGTCTCGGTCTCGCTCACATACGTCAGGCACTCGCCGGTGGTGTCCTGATCCGGCTCCTCGTCGATGTGGTTGGTGAGCCCGGTGACGCCCTTGGGCAGCGTGATGTCGGCGTACAGAAGCGGCTGGCCGTCCTTGCGGTACGCGGCCGCCGGGCCGCCGTTGGTCAGCCCGAACCGCAGCCCGCCCGTGGTGCCGTCGGCCTGCGGGGTGATGGCGCCGCCCACGGCGCGGAAGTCGGCGTGGTTGTCGGTACGGAGGGAGACGCTGCTCTTGCCGCCGGTCTCGAAGTCACCGCCCGGGGCGGCCGTGAAGGCGATCGGGGACCCGGTGCCGGGGGTGCCGTTCGGGTTCGCCTCGCTGCCCGCCGGGACGGCCTCGACCGCGTAGTCGATCCAGGGGGCCAGGGCGGCCTTGGTCACCTTGACGGTCAGCGGGGTGTCGAGCTTCGCGGACCGGCCCGGTTCGATCGCGGTGTCGATGGAGCAGTAGACGCGCGCGGAGTCGTCCCATTCGGAGCCGAAGCTACAGTTCTTCGGCTTGGTCGTGAATTCGATGCCCGGGACGCTGCTGAGTTCGATATTGACGCGCTCGGCGGGCAGATCCCCGGTGTTCCGCACCGTCAGGGGCAGGTCCACCGTGGAGCCGGTCTTGAGGCCGTCGCGGTCCGGCAGTTTACCCACGACCAGTTGGGGCGAGCCGACCACGACCTTGGAGGAGCCCTTGTCCCCGGTCGCGCCGTCGGCCGTCACCTCGTAGCTGATGGTGCCGGAGGCACCGGGCTCGGCGTCGGAGTCGGCGGTGAGCGTGAACGGCTCCCAGGGGCCGTGGAGGTTGCCGTTGTCGAGGCAGGTGACGACCGCGCCGGAGGCGGTGCACTGCTCGTTTTTCGCCTTGATGGTCGCGACGCCTTCGAGGCCGCTGGCGTCGATGACCATCTTGGCGTTCTCGGGCAAGGGGAATTCGGCCCCGCCGTCAGCGAACGAATAACCCACACTCGGGGCGACGGCCTCCTGGCCGGCGGCCGCCGACGGCAGGGCGATCTGCCGGGGCGCGGTGATCTCGGCCCAGGGTTGGGTCGGCTCGTCCTCCGCGTAGGCGGAGGGCGCGCCGACGGCCGTCCCGAGCGCGATCACCACTCCGACGGCCGCCACATGAATCGTTTTCCCCTTATGCCACATGCGTCCCATGCCCATCTCACGACGACCCGACTACGTTCGCCCGCAAGACCGTTCCGCTGACCGGATGGTTGCCCTCCGGTGAACGGAAAGTTGTGAGCAGGGGTGGGAGAGGGTGAGGCGGGACCGGGGCGGGTCAGCCTCGCGCGACGTTGCGCTCGTACACCAGGCGCAGGCCGATCAGGGTCAGCCACGGCTCGTGCTCGTCGATGACCGAGGACTCGCCCAGCACCATGGGGGCCAGGCCCCCGGTGGCGATGACCGTCACATCCTCGGGGTCGTCGGCCAGTTCGCGCGCCATCCGCCGGACCACGCCGTCGACCTGGCCCGCGAACCCGTACAGAATGCCGGCCTGCATCGCCTCGACGGTGTTCTTGCCGATGACGCTGCGCGGCCGGGCCAGCTCGATCTTGCGCAGCTGCGCGCCGCGCACCCCGAGCGCCTCGACCGAGATCTCGATGCCGGGCGCGATCACCCCGCCCACGTACTCGCCGCGCGCGCTGACCGCGTCGAAGGTCGTCGCCGTGCCGAAGTCGACGACCACGCACGGGCCCTCGTAGAGCTCGACGGCCGCCAGGGCGTTGATGATCCGGTCGGCGCCGACCTCCTTCGGGTTGTCCATCAGGATCGGCACCCCGGTCTTCACCCCGGGCTCGACCAGGACGGAGGGCACGTCCCCGTAGTAGCGGCGGGTCACCTCGCGCAGCTCGTGCAGCACCGAGGGGACGGTGGAGCAGATGGAGATGCCCTCGATGCCGTCGCCCAGCTCCTCGCCGAGGAGAGGGTGCATGCCCATCAGGCCCTGGAGGATGACGGCCAGCTCGTCGGCGGTGCGGCGGGCGTCCGTGGAGATCCGCCAGTGTTCGACGATCTCGTCGCCGTCGAACAGGCCCAGCACGGTGTGGGTGTTTCCCACGTCGATGGTCAGCAGCATCGTCAGTTCGCCTCGGCCTCGCGCAGGTCCAGGCCGATGTCGAGGATCGGGGAGGAGTGGGTGAGCGCGCCGACGGCGAGGTAGTCGACACCCGTCTCGCCGTACTCCCGCGCGTTGGCCAGGGTGAGGCGGCCCGAGGACTCCAGGGCGGCGCGGCCCGCGACCAGCTCGACCGCCTGCCGGGTCTGCTCCGGGGTGAAGTTGTCGAGCAGGATCAGATCCGCGCCCGCGTCGAGCACCGGCGGGATCTGGTCGAGGGTGTCGACCTCCACCTCCACGGCCACGTCCGGGAACTCGGCGCGCACGGCCTTGAACGCCTCGGCCACGCCGCCCGCCGCGATCACGTGATTGTCCTTGACCAGGGCCGCGTCCGACAGCGACATGCGGTGGTTGACGCCACCGCCGCAGCGCACCGCGTACTTCTCCAGCACGCGCAGCCCCGGGGTGGTCTTGCGGGTGTCGCGGACCTTCGCCTTGGTGCCCTCCAGGGCCTCGGCCCAGGCGCGGGTGGCGGTGGCGATGCCGGACAGCCGGCACATCAGGTTGAGCGCGCTGCGCTCGGCGGTGAGCAGATCGCGGGTGCGGGTGCGGACGGTGAGCAGCTTCTGGCCGGCGGCGACCAGGTCGCCGTCCTCGACATGCCGCTCGACCTCGAACGCGTCGGTGCAGACGATGGACAGCACCGCCTCGGCGACATGCAGCCCCGCGACGACGCCCGCCTCGCGGGCGGTGAAGTCGCCGGTGGCCATGGCGTCCTCGGGGATGGTGGCCACGGTCGTCACATCCACGCCGTGGTCGAGGTCCTCCTCGATCGCCAGGTGCGCGATGTCCTCGACCTTGACGGGGTCGAGCCCGGCGTCGGCCAGGAGCTGGGCGAGGTCGGGGTCCAGGCCGCACTCCATCGGGTCGAGGTCGTACGCCTCGTCGTCGGCGCCGCAGCCGCAGGCGTCACCGCAGCCGGGGCCCCCGCCGGGGAGGCCGATCTGAAGCAGCGGGAGTTCCACGGGCTGGGGGCGGTCGTCGGGGGTGCTGCTCACGGGTGGGACTCCGTATCCGTTCGGGGGGTGGTGAGTGGGGGGAACGCCCCGGTCGCGGGGGACTCCCCGGTCTTCGGGGACACCCCCGTCGCCGGGAACGCCTCCGAGTCCGTCGTACGGACGTCCAGCGTGTCGTCGGGGCGCAGGGTGACCAGGAGGTGGCGGTGCCAGGCCCGGTCGTCCCGGTCGGGGCGGTCCTCGCGCCAGTGGCAGCCGCGGGTCTCCTCGCGGCGGAGGGCGGCGGCCACCAGGACGCGGGCGACGAGGAGGAGGTTGGTCGCCTCCCAGGTGTCGACCCCGGGCTCGGCCGTCTTGCCGTCGCGGCCGAGCGCCTCGGTGGCCTCGCCGTGGACCTGCTCCAGCCGGGCCGCGGCCTGGGCCAGGCTCTCGGCGGACCGGATCACCCCGGCCCCCTCGGTCATGATCCGCTGGATGGTGTAGCGGGCCTCGGGCGGCAGCAGCGGCCCCTCGCCGGGGGCCACCCGCGGGGCGGGGGCCCGGTGCGCCTGCGGGGCCGGGGCGGAGGCGATGTCCTCGGCGATGCGCTCCGCGAAGACCAGGCCCTCCAGGAGGGAGTTGGAGGCCAGCCGGTTGGCGCCGTGGACCCCGGTGCAGGCGACCTCGCCGCAGGCGTAGAGCCCGGGGACGGTGGTGCGGCCGCGCAGGTCGGTGCGTACGCCGCCGCTCGCGTAGTGGGCGGCGGGCGCCACCGGGATGGGCTCGGTGACCGGGTCGATGCCATGGGCGCGGCAGGCGGTGAGGATGGTCGGGAAGCGGTGCTCCCACATCCGCTCGCCGAAGTGGCGCGCGTCCAGATACATGTGCTCGGCGCCCTGCTCGAGCATCCGCCGCAGGATGCCCTTGGCGACGATGTCGCGGGGCGCGAGCTCGGCCAGCTCGTGCTGCCCCTGCATGAAGCGGACGCCGTCGGCGTCGACGAGATACGCGCCCTCGCCCCGCACTGCCTCCGAGACCAGCGGCTGCTGCCCCTCCGCCTCCGGGCCGAGCCACAGCACGGTGGGGTGGAACTGCACGAACTCCAGGTCGGAGACCTCCGCCCCGGCGCGCAGCGCGAGGGCCACGCCGTCGCCGGTGGAGACGGCGGGGTTGGTGGTGGCGGAGAACACCTGGCCCATGCCGCCGGTCGCGAGGACCACCGCGCCCGCGCGGACCGCGCCGACGCCGTCCCGCCGGCCCTCGCCCATGACGTGCAGGGTGACGCCCGCCGCGCGGCCGGACGCGTCCTTGAGGAGGTCGAGCACCAGCGCGTTCTCAACGGTCTCGATGCCGGCCGCGCGCACCGCCTCGACCAGCGTCCGGGAGATCTCCGCGCCGGTCGCGTCGCCGCCGGCGTGTGCGATGCGGCGGCGGTGGTGGCCGCCCTCGCGGGTCAGCAGGATCTCGCCGGTGTCGTCGTCGGCGTCGAACCGGGCGCCGGTGCCGATCAGGCGGCGTACGGCGCCGGGGCCCTCGGTGACCAGGGCGCGCACGGCCTCCTCGTCGCAGAGCCCGGCGCCGGCGACCAGGGTGTCGTCGAGGTGCTGCTCGGGGGTGTCGCCCTCGCCGAGGGCGGCCGCTATGCCGCCCTGGGCCCAGCGCGTGGAGCCGTCGTCGAGGCGGGCCTTGGTGACGACCGTGACCTTCGCCCCGGCGGCGGCGCAGCGCAGCGCGATGGTCAGGCCGGCGACGCCCGAGCCGACGACCACGACGTCGGCCTCGATGGCCCAGCCAGGGGCCGGGGCGCGCAGCGCCGCGCCGGCGGGCGCCGGCTTCTTCTCTTGGATCATCACGCGGCTCCGAACCACAGACGGACGTTGTCTATCAGGCGCGTGGTACCGACCTTGGCGGCGACGGCGAGGACGGCCTCGCCGGTGTGGTCGTCGGCGACCTCGGTGAAGTCCGAGGGGTCGACGAGCGCCAGATAGTCGAGGGCGAGGGGTGGTTCGAGGGCGGCCGCCTCGTCGAGCGCCGCGCGCGCGGCCGTCCGGACCGCCTGGGGGGAGGCGACAAGGGGGAGCCCGCCGGGGCTGCCGGGGTTCTCGGGGCCGCTGTGTTCCGGCGCCGCCTGCCGCCCCGCGTCCCGGCCCGCGAACAGCGCACGGGACAGGGTCAGGGCGGTGCTCCGCTCCGGCGCCGACAAATAGCGGTTACGGCTGGAGAGCGCGAGGCCGTCGGCCTCCCTGACCGTCGGAGCGCCGACGATCTCGACGGGGAAGTCCAGGTCGAGCGCCATGCGGCGGATCACGGCCAGCTGCTGGGCGTCCTTCTCGCCGAAGAACGCGAAGTCGGGGCGGGTGAGGTGGAGCAGCTTGGCCACGACGGTGAGCACCCCGTCGAAGTGCCCGGGGCGCGAGGCGCCCTCGTACCCCTCCCCCATGGGCCCGGCGGCCATCCGCACCGAGGGCTCGCCGCTCGCGTACACCTCGCCGACCGGCGGGGCGAAGACGATGTCCGCGCCCGCGGCGGCCGCGACCTCGAGGTCGGCGTCGAGCGTGCGCGGATAGCGCTCCAGGTCCTCGCCCGCGCCGAACTGAAGGGGGTTGACGAAGACGGTGACCGTCACCATGCCCTTGGCGCCGACCCGGGCGCGGGCCGCGCGTATGAGGGAGGCGTGGCCGTCGTGGAGCGCGCCCATGGTCATGACGACGGCGACGCGCCCCGGCGCGGCGAACTGCGCCAGGGCGGCGTCGAAGTCGGCGCGGCTGGTGAACAGCTCCACATCGGGCTCGCCGGGCCCGGCCTTGCGCCACAGCTTCGGGCTCATGCTCCCGCCCCTCCCCTGCCGGGGGCGTCGGAGACGTCCGACAGGACGCCCAGCAGGTCCTCGGCGAGCTCGGGCTTGAGCAGCCCGTGGGCGAGCGCCCGGTCGGCGGTCGCGCGGGCCATCGCGAGATAGCCGGGCACGGCCTGGGGGGCGTGCCGGTGCAGCTCGGCGACATGGGCGGCGACGGTCCCGGCGTCGCCGCGCGCGACCGGGCCGGTCAGCGCGGCGTCACCGCTGCGCAGGGCGTTGTCCAGGGCGGCGCCCAGCAGCGGGCCGAGCATCCGGTCGGGGGTACCGACCCCGGCGGCGCGCAGCAGGTCCATGGCCTGGGCGACCAGGGTGACCAGGTGGTTGGCGCCGATGGCGAGGGCGGCGTGGTAGAGCGGCCGGGCGTCCTCCGCGATCCACTCGGGCTCGCCGCCCATCTCGATGACCAGGGCCTCGGCCGCCATGCGCAGCTCCTCGGGGGCGGTGACCCCGAAGGAGCAGCCCGCGATCCGCTGGACGTCGACAGGGGTGCCGGTGAAGGTCATGACGGGGTGCAGCGCGAGCGGCAGCGCCCCGGCGCGCAGGGCGGGGTCCAGCACATCCGTGCCGTACCGCCCGGAGGTGTGGACGAGCAGCTGCCCGGGGCGCACCGCGCCGGTCTCGGCGAGGCCGCTGACCAGGTCGGGCAGCGCGTCGTCCGGGACGGTCAGCAGGACCAGCTCGGCCCGCGCCAGCACTTCGGCGGGCGGGACGATCGGGACCTCGGGGAGCAGGGCGGCGGCCCGGCGCACCGAGGCGTCGGAGACGCCGGAAGCGGCGACGGGGCGGTGCCCGGCGAGCCGCAGCGAGGCGGCGAGGGCGGGGCCGACGCGACCGGCGCCGACGACCCCGACGGTGAGCCGGGCCGGGCGGTCCTGTGGCTCGGGAAGTGGATGTGCGTTCACTCGACGACGGCCTTCCGTTCCAGTCCTCAGGGGGTACCGGACGATTCCCCGCCATGCTACGCGAGTACCTGGGGATGATCCGGACCCGTCCCCAGGGCTGTGGAAAACCCTGTGGCCCGGCGGATCCCGGGTAGGCCATGCTCGGCGCATGGCGGACAGCGCGGACCAGCAGGAGCAACCGGAACAGCCGGGGCGGCCGGACGGGGCACGGGCCCGCAGGCTCGCGGCATGGCACGGCTCGACACGGGCACTGACCAGCCTCGCGGTGGGTGAGCGGCTCGGCGAGCGGCTGGCCCGGCTGACGGCGGACGCGGCCGAGGCGCACGACCTGGACGACTGGCTGGACTTCTACGGGGACGGGGTCGTCGAAAAGCTGGAGCGGCGGGTCGCCGACCTGCTCGGCATGGAGGCCGCCGCCTTCTTCCCCACCGGCACCATGGCCCAGCAGATCGCGCTGCGCTGCTGGGCGGGGCGCACCGGCAATCCGGCCGTGGCGGTGCATCCGCTCTCGCACCTGGAGATGCATGAGCGCGACGCCTATCTGACGGTGAGCGGGCTGCGCGCGGTACGGCCGACGAGCGAGCCGCGGCTGCCCACGGCCGAGGAGATCCGGGAGCTGGACGAGCCCTTCGGGACGCTCGCCCTGGAGCTTCCGCTGCGCGACGCGGGGTTTGCGCTGCCCACCTGGGACGAGCTGACCGCCGTGGTGGAGGCCGCGCGGGAGCGGGAGGCGGTGGTCCACTTCGACGGGGCGAGGCTCTGGGAGTGCGCCCCGCACTTCGGGCGTGAGCTGTCGGAGATCGCCGCCCTCGCGGACTCGGTGTACGTGTCGTTCTACAAGTCCCTGGACGGCATTTCGGGGGCCGCGCTGGCCGGGCCCGAGGCGCTGGTGGAGGAGGCGAAGGCGTGGCGGCACCGGTACGGCGGGCAGCTGTTCCAGCAGTGGCCCGCGGCGCTGGCCGCGCTGGCCGGCCTGGACCGTGAGCTGCCCCGGCTGCCGTCGTACGTGGCGCACGCCAAGGTCGTGGCGCGGGCGCTGGACGAGGCGTTCACGGCCGCCGGGGTGGCGTGGTTCCGGGTGCATCCGCACCAGCCGCACATCCACCAGTTCCAGGTGTGGCTGCCGTATCCGGCGGCCGACCTGGACGAGGCGGGGCTGCGGCTGGCGGAGGAGACGCGGACGACCCTGTTCGGCCGGTGGTGGGAGCCGGGGCCGCCGGGGCTGGCCATGACCGAGGTGACGGTCGCCTCATCCGCACTGGAGTGGACGGCTGACGATGTCGCGGCCGCGGTCGCCGCCTTCCTGGAGCGGCTGCCGGGGAGCGACTTGGCGGTCGGCTGAGGCGGTTGCCGCCTCAGCCCGCGCCGGGCGGCGGGCGAGGCGGGAGAAGAGGGCGGCGAGCCGGGCCACCCCGCGCGCCGGGCGTTCCTCGACCACCGCGCGGAAGTCGCGGTGCCGGCTCAGCTCGCGGATGGTGCGCCAGTCGCCGGGGCGGGGCGCGGGCGGGGCGGGTTCGCCGCGCTGAGCGGCTCGGTACAGGTCGAGTGCGTACTGCTCGGTGAGGCTCATGACACGAGGCTGCGCCCGCCCCCGGCCGCCGGTCACCTCGATTGACGATCGCCGTCAAGCGACGCCGGAGACCGCCGGCGCGGACCGCACCATAGGGGCATGGCCAACGTCATCGACATCACCGGGCTGCCGCCCGAGCGCATCGTCTTCAGCCCCTCCCCGCTCGCCGAGCTGGGCGCCGCGCTGCATGTGCTGTCCGAGCCCGGCCACCACCCGGGGCTGCACGGCTGGGCCACCGCCACCGCCTCGGGCCTCAAGCCGGACCTCGCCGACCGGCTCCACGAGGCGGACTTCCTGTGGCGCTCCTCCCGCTCCGATCTGCTGCTGCCCGCCGAGCCCGGGGCGACCCTCGCGGAGGAGCTGGACGCGCTGGACCGGATCGACGACGAGACGTTCGTGGCGGCGGCCTTCGAGATCGCCTGCTCCTCGTACGGACAACCCGTGCCGTCCCCGCTGGTCGACGCGGGCGAGCGGGCGCGGGCGCGCGAGATGGCCTCGGCCCGTGGGCCGAAGCAGGCCGCGTTCGTCAACCGGATGCTGGAGGACCCGGACGGGCTGCGGGTCTGGCTGCGCCGCCTGCTGGAGGACTGCGACCGGGCGTTCTTCGCGGACACCTGGCAGCGGGTACGGATCCAGCTGGCCGCCGACGCCCGCCACAAGGCGGAGCTGCTGCGGCACAAGGGGCTCGATGAGGCGCTGGCGGCGACCTCGGCCGCGCTGTCCATGACGCCGGGCGAAGGCGGTGGACGGCGCATCCTCGTGGACAAGCTCGCCGGGGGCGAGACGACGGCCGCCGGCCAGGGGGTCACCCTCATCCCGACCACCTTCGGCTGGCCGCATCTGCTCGTGGTGTACGCGCCCGGCCGGCGCCCGGTGATCCAGTACCCGATCGCGGCCCCGGACCTGCCGCCGCCCGCCGCGCTGGAACTGGTCCAGCGCAGGATGGACGCGCTGGCCCACCCGATGCGGATGCGCCTGTGCCGCTCCCTGGCCCGCGGCCCGCACACCACCGGCGAGCTGGCCGACGGCTGCGGCATCACCCCGCCGGAGGTCTCCCGGCACATCGCCGTCATGAAGAAGGCGGGGCTGCTGACCACCCGCCGCCGCGGCCGGTACGTGCTGCATCAGCTGGAGCTGTCGGCGGTGGCCCGGCTGGGCAGCGACTTCCTGGAGAGCGTCCTGAGGTAGCGGCGCCCACCCGACAGCCGGGCGTCAGAGCCGGGGGCCGCCGCCCGGGCCCTGGGCCCGTACCAGCCCCGACTCGTACGCCAGCACCACCACCTGCACCCGGTCGCGCAGCTCCAGCTTGGTGAGGATGCGGCCCACATGCGTCTTGACGGTCGCCTCGGAGAGCACCAGGCGCGCCGCTATCTCGCCGTTCGACAGCCCCTGCGCGACCAGCAGCATGACCTCCCGCTCGCGGTCGGTCAGCCGCTCCAGCTCCGGGCGGGCCGAGCCGCCGGGCCCGTTGCCGCCCGCGCCCGGCAGCATCGGCGCGAAGCGGTCCAGCAGACGGCGAGTGGTGCTGGGGGCGACGACCGCGTCACCGCTGTGCACGGCGCGGATCGCGGCGAGCAGCTCACCGGGCGGCACATCCTTGAGCATGAAGCCGCCCGCCCCGGCCTTGAGGGCCGAGAAGGCGTACTCGTCGAGGTCGAAGGTGGTCAGGATGAGCACCTTGGGCGCGTCCGGCTGCGCGCAGATCCGGCGGGTCGCCTCCACCCCGTCGAGCCTGGGCATCCGGACGTCCATGAGGACGACGTCCACCTCGGCGGTGCGCAGCGCCTCCAGGGCCTCCGCGCCGTCGCCCGCCTCGGCGACGACCTCCATGTCGGGCTGGGCCGCGAGCACCATCCGGAAGCCGGCGCGCAGCAGCGCTTGGTCGTCGACGAGCATGACGCGGATGGACATCCGGTCGGGTCCCTTCCCTTGGTTCCCTCAGCGAGCGGGTCTCGGTGAGCGGGCTTTCGGTGAGCGGCTACTTCGTGAACGGCGTCTCGGTGAACGCTCACCGCGAGCGTGACAGTACTGACTGGGCCGACCGGACCGGACGGCCGTGCCGCTCAGCCCGTCGGCTTGAGCGGCAGCAGGGCGCTGATCCGGAAGCCGCCGCCCGGCCGGGGGCCCGCGTCGAGGGTGCCCCCCACCATGCCGACCCGCTCCCGCATCCCGATCAGGCCGTGCCCCTGGCCGTCCGCCCCGCCGTCCTTGTACGTCTCGTGCCGCGCACCCCGCCCGTCGTCCTCGACGAGGAGGCCGAGCCCGTCGTCGAAGTAGGTCAGCCGCACGCTGGCCCCGACGTCCGGGCCGCCGTGCTTACGGGTGTTGGTGAGCGCTTCCTGCACGATGCGGTAGGCGGTCAGCTCGACGCCGCTGGGCAGCGGGCGCGGGCTGCCCACGATCTTGAAGTCCACCGGCAGGCCGGCGCCGCGCACCTGCTCCACGAGGTCGTCTATCTGTTCCACGTCGGGCTGCGGCACATAGTCGCTGTCGTCGCTCGGCGCCCCCGAGCGCAGCACGCCCAGCAGCCGCCGCATCTCGGCGAGCGCCTGGCGGCCGGTGCCGGAGATCGTCTCCAGGGCCTGCCTGGCCTGGTCGGGGGCGGCGTCCATGACATACGCGGCGCCGTCGGCCTGGACCACCATCACCGACACGTTGTGGGCCACGACATCGTGCAGCTCGCGCGCGATCCGCGCCCGCTCGGCGGCGACCGCCACCTTCGCCTGCGCCTCGCGCTCCTTCTCCAGGCGCGCGGCGCGCTCCTCCAGCTGGGCGTAGTAGGCGCGGCGCGTGCGGATGGAGTCGCCGAGCACCCAGGCCAGGAGGAACGGAATGACGGAGAAGACCATGGCGATGACCCCGCCGAGCAAGGTCCGCTGCTCCGGGCCCGGCCAGCGGATGGCGGCGATGACCGGCGCGACCAGGGCGGCGATCAGCGCGAAGCGGGACGCCCGGCGATCGCCTTCAACCGCCACCGTGTACGCGACGACCAGCATCGCGAAGTCCGAGGGGTTCACCGCCACATCGAGCGCGACCTGGAGCAGCCCGCACCCGATGACGAGGATCAGCACCTTCTCCGGGGCGCGGCGGCGCAGCGCGACGGCGGAGCACAGCGCGAAGACGACCGGCACGGCCACGACGCGCGGTACGGGATGCATGGGCGCCTTGACGATCCACACGAGCGAGAAGCCGAAGAGGATGACGGCCCAGAAGCCGTCCACCCCTGTCGGGTGCCTGCGGAGAAAGTCATAGAGGCGCTGCACGTCACCCAGCGTAGGCATGGTGGACACGTCCGGAGGTCAGCCGGACGGGCGATCCGTGAGTCGCCTCCCTACGACCCAAGGTGGATACCGGCTCCGTTTAGCGTGGTCCTGTGGCGAGCGAGACGCGGAATTGGCTGGGGTGGCGTGCCGCCACCGAACACGCACTCTACGGTCCGGAAGGGTTCTTCCGGCGCGCGGAAGGGCCGGCCGGGCATTTCCGCACATCGGTGCATGCCTCGCATCGGTACGCGAGGGCGGTCGCCGAGCTGCTGGGCCGGGTGGACCGGGCGCTGGGCCACCCGGACGAGCTGGCCCTGGTGGACATGGGCGCGGGGCGGGGCGAGCTGCTGACCGGCGTGCTCGGGTGCGTGGCGGACCTGCCCGCCCGGCCCGGCCCCCGGCTCGGCGAGCGGCTGCGCCCTTACGCAGTGGAGCGCGCGCCGCGCCCGCCCGGCCTCGACCCCCGGATCGGCTGGCTCGGGGACCTCGGTGAACTGCCGCCCGGCGGCGTCGACGGCCTCCTCTTCGCCAACGAATGGCTCGACAACGTCCCCGTCGACGTCGCCGAGACCGACGCGGACGGCGCCTGGCGGCGGGTCCTGGTCTCGCCCGAGGACGGCGCGGAACGGCTGAGCGGGCCGGTCGGCGGCGCGGACGCGGACTGGCTGGCCCGCTGGTGGCCGCCCGCGGGGCACGAGCCGGGGCTGCGGGCGGAGATCGGCCGGCCGCGGGACGAGGCGTGGGCGGAGGCGGTGCGGGCCGTGCGGTCGGGGCTCGCGGTCGCCGTCGACTACGCGCATGAGCGCGGGGCGCGGCCCCTGTTCGGGACGCTGGCCGGCTTCCGCGAGGGGCGTGAGGTGAGGCCCGTGCCGGACGGCTCCTGCGATCTGACCTCCCATGTGGCGCTCGACGCGTGCGCGGCGGCGGGCGCGTCCGCCCTGCGGGGTGCGGCAGCACATCGCGCGCTCGGGGATTCCCCGCTCGCGGATTCCGCGCTCGACCCTGTGGCCCTCCCCCAGCGCGACGCGCTGCGCGCCCTCGGGGTCGACGGGCGGCGGCCGCCGCTCGCCCTGGCGTCGAGCGACCCGGCGGCGTACGTCCGCGCGCTGAGCGGGGCGGGCGAGGCGGCGGAGCTGCTGGACCCGGCGGGCCTCGGCGGGTTCACCTGGCTGCTCCAGCCGACGGTCGCGGCGTGCGGCGGGCTGCCGGGGCCGGGCGACCAGGACTGAGAGACGGCGGGGCTGAGAGACTGGGCCCATGACGGAGACGACAGTCGGCATCGGCGGTGCCGCGGAGAGCACCGACATGGTGCTCAACATCGGCCCGCAGCACCCGTCCACCCACGGCGTGCTGCGGCTGCGGCTCGTCCTGGACGGGGAGCGGATCCAGCACGTCGAGCCGGTGATCGGGTATATGCACCGCGGCGCGGAGAAGCTGTTCGAGGCGCGGGACTACCGCCAGATCATCATGCTCGCCAACCGTCACGACTGGCTCTCCGCCTTCTCCAACGAGCTGGGCGTCGTCCTCGCCGTCGAGCGGATGCTGGGCATGGAGGTGCCGGAGCGCGCGGTGTGGACGCGCACCCTGCTGGCCGAGCTGAACCGGGTGCTCAACCACCTGATGTTCCTGGGCTCGTACCCCCTGGAGCTGGGCGGCATCACCCCGATCTTCTACGCGTTCCGCGAGCGCGAGGACCTTCAGCACGTCATGGAGGAGGTCTCCGGCGGCCGGATGCACTACATGTTCAACCGGGTCGGCGGCCTCAAGGAGGACCTGCCCGCGGGCTGGCTCGGCCGGGCGCGCCAGGCGGTGGCCGAGGTCCGCTCGCGCATGGACGTGTACGACCAGCTGGTGCTCGGCAACGAGATCTTCCGGGGGCGCACCCGCGGGGTGGGCGCGCTGGCGCGCGAGACGGTGCACGCCTACGGGGTCAGCGGGCCCATCGCCCGCGCCTCGGGCGTCGACTTCGACCTGCGGCGCGACGAGCCGTATCTGGCGTACGGAGAGCTGGGGGACACCCTGAAGGTCGTCGTCCGCGAGGAGGGCGACTGCCTGGCGCGCTTCGAGTGCCTGCTGGAGCAGACGCACAACTCCCTCGACCTGGCGGACGCCTGCCTGGACCGGATCGCCGAGCTCCCGCCGGGACCGATCAACCAGCGGCTGCCCAAGGTGCTCAAGGCGCCCGAGGGCCACACCTACGCCTGGACCGAGAACCCGCTGGGCCTCAACGGCTACTACCTGGTCTCGAAGGGCGAGAAGACGCCGTACCGGCTGAAGCTGCGGTCGGCGTCGTACAACAACATCCAGGCGCTGACCGAGCTGCTGCCGGGCACGCTGGTGGCCGACATGGTGGCCATCCTCGGCTCGCTCTTCTTCGTCGTCGGCGACATCGACAAATAATCGGCGAGGAGTCGGCGCGGCCCTACGAGATCGCGCTGCGCAGCTCGGGGATGTCGATGTGCTCGTCCTCGTCGTGCGCGGTCAGGTCGATGACCTCGCCGACCTCGCTCTTCCCGGCCTCCGCGAGGGTCTCCGCGCCGATCACGTCGGCGAGATCCTCGTCCGACGCCGCCTCCGGGCGCCCGGCAGGCTTGGCGGCCTTGGCCGGCTCGGTGGGCTCAACGGCCTTGGCGGGCTCCGGCTCGACGGGCTCGGGGGCGGCCTCGGCCGGCGCGGGCGACTCGGCGGCGGGCCCGACGGGCTCCGGCTGCCGCTTCTTGGGCTGCTGCTTCTTCTGCGTGCCGAAGTAGTCGAAGCCGCCCTCCGAGCGGGAGGCGGCCCGCCGCGCGGCGGCGTACGGCACGACCGCGGAGGCCGCCGTACGGGCGTGGGGCCGGGGCTCACCGGCCGGGTACTCACCGGCCGGGTGCTCACCGGCCGGATGCTCCCCGGCAGGCCGGTCCTCGACCGCGGGCTCCTCGGCGGGCAGTTCCTGCGCTACGGGCGCCGCGGCCGGACGGTCCTCGGTCGGCCGGTCATCAGCCGGTCCGTCCTCGGTCAACCGGTCCTCGGCCCGCGGCTGGCGCGGCACCCGCCCCCGCTCCTCGCGCTTCTCACGCTCCTCGCGTTCTTCGCGCTCTTCCCGCTCCTCGCGCTCCTCGCGCTGCCTGCGCGCATTGTGCAGCAGGTGACGCATCGCCTCATCGGCCCGCGCATAGGCCTCGGCGGTCGGGGCATCGCCCACCGGGGCGCCGATGGCCGGGGCCTCGGAGACCGGCGGCATGGCCTCCAGCTCCTTGGCCGGGGCCGCGGCCTCCAGCTCCAGCCGACGGCGGCCCTCCAGGGCCCTGGCCCGCTCTGTCTCGGCCGTGGCGTAGCGGCGCAGCAGCGCGGCGTGCTCATTGCGCAGCCGGGCCAGCTCGGCCCGCTTGGTGCGCAGCTTGCTGTTGAGCGCGGTCTGGAGCTCGGTGTTCTTCTCGGCGGCCGCCTCGAGTTCGGCGATCCGGTCCTCGTACTTCAGCTCCTGCCGCGCGCTCTCGCTCGCGACCTCGGCGACCCGCCGCCCGGCAGCGCGGTCCCAACTGCGCATCAGGATGGCGCCGACCACCGCGGCGGCGGCCGCGGTCGCGGCAAGGCCACGGATCACGACCGTATCGCCGACCAGCCAGGCACCGGCGGCACACGCTATTGACGCTGCTGCGACCGACGTAGCGGGAAGTAGCCTGTGCAGCGGTGGGGAATGGCGGTGGCGTCCACGTGGCATGGGCCGAAACTTACCGTGCGGGCGGCTCACATGGGGCCCCGCCCCGCCAAATTCCGGGCCGATCTGTGATGGATCCGAGATGGATCCGCCACGGTTCCGCCATCGAACCGCCGCCGATAGGCCCGAGAAGTGCCCGCCGGGCCCCGCCAATACCCCATCCGCGTCCCGTGTTTCACCAGTCCTTCACGGGACTAGCCCTTCACGAGTCCCTTCTCCTTCAGGTAGTCCTCGGCGACGTCGGACGCCTTGAGCCGCTCCGCGTCCACCTTCTTGTTGAGTTCGGTGAGATCAGCGGTGGTCAGCACCTTGTTGAGCTTGTTGAGCGCGTCAGCGATCTTCTTCGAGCCCGCGGACTTCGCATTCACGACGGGCAGGACGTTGTCGGCATTCTGGAGTTTCTTGTCGTCCTCCAGCAGGACGAGGCCGAACTGGCCGAGGGTGGCGTCCGTGGTCGTGGTCAGCACCATCTGGTCCTTGCCGTCCTTGACCGCCTGCTTGGCCTGGACGCTGCCGATATCCAGAGAGTCGATGCCGGTGATGTCTATCCCGTACGTCTTCTCCAGGCCGGGCTGGCAGAAGGGGCGCTTGGGGCATTCGTCGCCCGCCGCCAACTTGATCTTCTGCTTGGACTTTCCGAGGTCGGAGAGCGTCTTGAGGCCGTGCTCCGAAGCGAAGTCCTTGCGCACCGCGAAGGCGTTCTGATCGACGGCCTCGCCGGCCTCGAGCACCTTCAGTCCGCGGGGCTCGGCGAGTTCGCGGAGCGCCTTCACAGTGGCGTCGACGTCCGGGGAGGCGACGGGCTTGGCATTCTTGTCCTTCTTCAGATTCAGATATTCGGCCATGGTGGCCGCGTACTCCGGCACGACATCGATCTCGCCCTTCTCCAGAGCGGGTTCGTACAGTTCGCGGGTGGCGAGGGTCTTGATCGACGTCTTATAGCCGGCGTCCTCCAGCAGCCCCACGTACAGCGCCGCCAGGATCTTCGACTCGGTGAAGCCGGCCGACCCGACCACCACCGAGTCCTCGCTCTTCTTCTCCAGGCTGTCGCCGCCGCACGCGGTGAGGCCGGCCGCCAGCGCCGCGACGGTCGCGGCGGCCCCGGCCACTCGGAAGATCTTGCTCATTGGGATTCCCTATCCATATCCATAGATGACATGCGACGGCATGAGACGTCACGAATATTCAGCGCGCCCACATCTCCGCGGACATCGCCGTGAACATCGCGGTGAACATCGCGGTGGGCCGGGTGCCCGCTCACGACGGCGGGCCGGCCGCGCCGGTCAGCGCCGGCGTCTTCGACACCTGGCCCGCGGGCGGGCGCGGCTCCGCGGCCGCTACCCGGCCGCGCCTGCGGCGCATCGGGTCCAGCAGCCACTGAAGGCCGACGAACACGCCCTCGACCGTCAGCGCGAGGGCCGCGACCAGCACCGCCCCGGCCACCACCTGGGCGGTGTCGGTGACCCGGAAGCCCGCCGTGATGATCCGGCCGAGCCCGCCGCCGCCGGGCAGCGCCGCGAGCGTCGCGGTGGCCACCACCTGCACGGCCGCCGAGCGCACCCCGGTCATGATCATCGGGAAGGCGAGCGGCAGCTCGACCCGGGCGACCAACTGGCCGCCCGTCATCCCCATGCCGCGCGCCGCCTCGACGACCTCGCGGTCCGCCTCGCGCATCCCCACGTAGGCGTTGGTGAGCAGCGGCGGGATGGCGAACAGCACCAGCGCTATGACGGTGGGCCAGTCGCCGTGTGTGCCCAGCGGGCTGAGCAGCAGCAGGACCAGGACCGCGAAGGTGGGCACCGCACGGCCCGCGTTGGAGATGTTGACCGCAAGGGCGCCGCCCTTGCCGATGTGACCGAGCACGACGGCCACCGGCAGCGCGATCGCGCACGAGATCGCCAGACAGACGAAGGTGAGATACAGATGCTGGCCGAGCCGGTGCCAGACGCCGTCGACTCCCGACCAGTGCGACCCGGTGGCCAGCCACGACCAGGCCTCGCCGATGACCCCCATCAGGCCGTCCTCGCCTTCTGCCGCGCCTCAGGCCCGCTCTTCCGCCCCTGCTTCCGCGCCTGTTTGCGCGTTTTCTTCGCCCCGCCCCGCGCCCAGGGCGTCAGCAGCCGCTGGAGGGCGAGCAGCAGCACATCCGCCGCGACCGCCAGGGCCACGCACAGCACCGACGCGGTGAGCACCTGGGCCTTGAAGAAGCTCTGCATGCCCTCGTAGATGAGATTGCCGAGGCCGCCATAGCCGACGATCGCGCCGACCGTGGTGAGCGAGATGGTCGAGACCGTGGTGATCCGCAGGCCCGCCATCAGGGCGGGCAGCGCGAGCGGCAGCTCCACGCCGAGCAGCAGACGCACCGGGCCGTAGCCCATGCCGCGGGCCGCCTCGCGGGCCTCCTCGGGCACCGAGGCGAGACCGGCCATGATGTTGCGCACCAGGATCGTGAGCGAGTAGAGCACCAGGCCGGTGATCACCACCGCGGCCGAGATCCCGAAGAAGGGCAGCAGCAGGGAGAACATCGCCAGCGAGGGCACCGTATAGAGAATCGTCGTCAGCCCCAGCACCGGGCCCGCCACGGACCGCCATCTGCGGGCCAGCAGCGCCAGTGGAAAGGCGACCACGAAACCGATGGCGACCGACGCCACCGTGATCCACACATGCTGGACCGTCGCGTCCGTCAGCTCCTGACTTCGCGTCCGTACATATTCCCCGCAGATCCAGTCGTTGCTGATCAGGCAGCTCTGCCCGGCCACACGGTCACCTCCCCGTCAGTTTCCGGTGACCTGGCGACCCTAACCCCGGGCACCGACAATCTCGTCGGCTCGCCACACAACAGCAACAATTCAAACCCGGAATGCGGCCACAATGGGGGGCGTGATCCGCTTCGAGAACGTCACCAAGCGCTACGCCGACGGCACGACGGCCGTGGACGATCTGTCCTTCGAGGTCGCGGAAGGCGAGCTGGTCACGCTCGTCGGACCCTCGGGCTGCGGCAAGACCACGACCATGAAGATGGTCAACCGCCTCATCGAGCCGACCTCGGGCCGGATCTTCCTGGACGGCGAGGACATCGCCGCGGTCGACCCGGTGAAGCTGCGGCGCCGCATCGGCTATGTCATCCAGCAGGTCGGCCTCTTCCCGCACAAGACCGTGCTGGAGAACACCGCCACCGTCCCGGCGCTGCTGGGCTGGCAGCGCAAGAAGGGCCGGGACCGCGCCGCCGAACTCCTCGACCTGGTCGGCCTCGACCCGTCCGTCTACGGCGACCGCTACCCCGACCAGCTCTCCGGCGGCCAGCGCCAGCGGGTCGGCGTGGCCCGGGCGCTGGCAGCCGACCCGCCGGTGCTGCTGATGGACGAGCCGTTCGGGGCCGTGGACCCGGTGGTGCGCGAGCGGCTCCAGAGCGAGTTTCTGCGGCTTCAGTCCCAGGTGCGCAAGACGGTGCTGCTGGTGACCCACGACATCGAGGAGGCGGTCCGGCTCGGCGACCGCATCGCGGTGTACGGGGCGGGGCGGATCGAGCAGTTCGACACGCCCGCTTCGGTGCTGGGCGCGCCCGCCACGCCGTACGTCGCGGACTTCGTCGGCGCGGACCGCGGCCTCAAGCGGCTGTCCGTGACGCCGATCGAGCCGGGCGACCTCGAACAGCCCCCGGTGGTCCACCTGGACGACCCGCTGGCCAAGGCCGCCGCCCGGCTGTCGGGCGAGGGGGCGCGCTGGGCCGTCGTCCTGGACGACGAGGACCGGCTGCACGGCTGGATCCCGGCGGACGCGGCGGAGAAGCCGGGTGCGCCCGGGACCGTACGGAACCACGCCCGCCGCATGGAGGCGTGGCTTCCGGTCGGCTCCTCGCTCAAGCAGGCGTTCAGCACGATGCTTCAGCACGACGCGGGCTGGATAGCGGTCCTCGACGACGACCGCTTCCTCGGGGTGCTCACCCCCGCCCGCCTCCATGAGGCGCTGCGCCGCTCGATCGACGCCGACGCGGGCGGTATCGCCCGGGCGGAGGTGGAGCTTCAGACGGTCGCCGACGCGTGAGCGGGCGCGGCGGCCCGGCGGGCGGGTGACGCGGGGGTGACGCCGGCGTGGCTCAGCGGTCGCTGAGCCGGCCGCCCAGCCACTCCAGCGCGCTGGGCACCTCGCGCTTCCAGGTGTTGAAGTTGTGGCCGCCGCTCTTCAGGATGATGGAGGAGATCCTGGTGGGCTCGCCCCGCCCGTTGACCTCCTTGACCTTCTCGATGAACTTCACGGTGTCGTTGTAGTTCTTCTCACCGTGCTCGCTGCTGGAGACCAGCAGGGACACCGGCGGGGCGGGCAGGTGGTCCAGCCGCCACATCAGGTCGTTCTCCCGTTCCAGCCGCTTGCTGCCGCCGAACAGATCGCCGGTGGTCGCGTCGATCGGGGACTTGTACGAGGGGGAGAGCCCGGCCGCGGCGGAGAAGGTCTCCGGGTGGCGCATGGCCATCTTCAACGCGCAGTAGCCGCCGGTGGAATTCCCGATGACGCCCCAGTTGCGGGCGCGCTTGCCCACCCGGTAGTGGCCCTCCACCGCGGTCGGCACGTCCTGGGTGAAGAATGTCTCGGTCTGCGGGCCGCCCGGCACGTCCATGCACTCGGTGTCGCGCGGCGGGGCGACGGTCGGACGCAGCATCACCAGGACCATCGGCTGCATCCTGCCGTCTTTGACCAGCTTATGAGCGTTCTGAGGGTATTTCAGCCCGTTGATGAGTGCCTCGGTGGTGCCGGGGTACCCGGTCAGCACCAGCGTGGCCGGGAAGTCACGTCTGGAGTACTCCGGCCGGAAGTACTCCGGCGGCAGATAGACATACGCCTGGCTGCCCAGCCCGGACTGCGGCCCCTTGATGGTGACCTTCTCGATCCGCCCCGCGACGGCCGGCGAGGAGTTTCCGGTGATGTTCATCTTCCGTATGTCGGTGACCTGCACCCGGGTGTTGCCCGCGGCGTCGTGGTTGACCACCACGCCCGGCGTGGTCTCGGTGCCGAACAGGTCCGACCAGGAGCCGTAGAAGCCGAAGGACTGGTTGGCGAACAGGCCGAGCGCGGCGAACAGCGACACCTGGGTGACCAGCAGTATGCCGATCCGGCCGAAGACCGGGGCCACTCCGCGCCGGGCGAGCCGGGGCCAGAGCCATACCGTGGTGCCGAACAGCAGCACCGACGCGACGACCGACAGCATCACGACGTTGTTGCTCGTAAGACCCATCACTATCTTTCTGCCGGGCGGCCGGCTCCCCCGTGCCGCGATGGAACCCCGCCCGGTCAATCGCCGTCTTGCTAGGCGCAAAATGTCCAGATGCTGCGTCAGAGAGACGGTTCTCCTGACCGGAGCGACGGGAAAGCGGATGTCTGACAGTCAAGATGCCGAAAAGTCCGGAAGGGTTGCCTCCCGTCCGCGGAGGCGGCCGCGCGGACCCCGGCCGGAGGCGGTGCCGACCGCGGTCGGCACCGCCTGCACGCTGATCGGGCTGCTGAACATCGTCTTCCCACGCATCCGCTACAGCAGGGTGCACGCCCTCGCCGACGTACTGCCGGGTGCGGTGAGCTCGCTGGCCGCCGCCGCGTCCATCGTGGTCGGCCTGCTCCTGCTGATGCTGGCCCACGGCCTGAAGCGCCGCAAGCGACGCGCCTGGGTCGCCGCCGTGGGTCTGCTGCCCGTCGGCGCGGCCGCCCAGCTGCTGTACCGCCACTCGATATGCGGGACGGTGCTCTCGCTGGTGCTCCTGGGCGTCATGATCCGCTACCGGAAGGAGTTCGCGGCGCTGCCTGACCCGCGCAGCCGCTGGATGGCGCTGGCCAACTTCGTGGTGCTGGGCGCGGTGAGCGTCGGGATCGGTCTGCTGATCGTACGTGCGGACCCCGACGACGTGGTGGGCCGGCCGTCGTTCGGCCAGCAGCTGGACCATGTGCTGTGGGGGCTGATCGGCTTCGAGGGGCCCGTCGGCTACCGGGACGGCGCGGACTACACCGTCGGCTACTCCCTCGGCGCGCTCGGCCTGCTGACCGTCGCCACCACCGCCTACCTCGCCTTCCGCCCCGAGCACCCCGCCGCCCGGCTGACCGCCCAGGACGAGGAGCGGCTGCGCGAACTGCTCGCCGCGCACGGGCGCCGCGACTCGCTGGGCCACTTCGCGCTCCGCCGCGACAAGGGCGTCGTCTTCTCGCCGAGCGGCAAGGCCGCGGTCTGCTACCGCGTCGTCTCCGGTGTGATGCTCGCCAGCGGCGACCCGGTCGGCGACGTGGAGGCCTGGCCGGGCGCCATCGCCCGCTTCATGGAGGAGGCGCGGGCCCACTCCTGGACGCCGGCGGTCATGGGGTGCAGCGAGACCGGCGGCGAGGTGTGGACGCGGGAGACCGGTCTCGACGCGCTGGAGCTGGGCGACGAGGCGATCGTGGACGTCGCGGACTTCACCCTGTCCGGACGCGCCATGCGCAACGTCCGCCAGATGGTCAAGCGCATCGAGCGGGCCGGATACGAGACCCGGGTACGGCGCGCCGCCGATCTGAGCGAGGAGGAGCTGGCGGCCATCCGGAAGGCCGCCGCGGACTGGCGGGGCACCGACACCGAGCGCGGCTTCTCCATGGCGCTGGGCCGGATCGGCGACCCGGCGGACGGGGACTCGGTCATCGCGACCGCCCACAAGGCCCCCGAGGAGGGCGCCGCGCCCGGCCCGTACGGGGACCTCAAAGCCGTGCTGCACTTCGTGCCATGGGGCCGGGACGGGATGTCGCTGGACCTCATGCGGCGCGACCGCAGCGCCGACCCGGGCATGAACGAGCTGCTGATCGTGGCCTCGCTCCAGGCCGCCGGGGGGCTCGGGGTCACCCGGGTGTCGCTGAACTTCGCGATGTTCCGCTCGGCGCTGGCGCGCGGCGAGAAGCTGGGCGCGGGCCCGGTGCTGCGCGGCTGGCGGGCGCTGCTGGTGTTCCTGTCGCGCTGGTTCCAGATCGAGTCGCTGTACAAGTTCAACGCCAAGTTCCAGCCGCGCTGGGAGCCGCGCTTCGTGGTCTTCCGCCATACGCGCGACCTGCCGCGCATCGGCCTGGCGGCGATGCAGGCCGAGGGCTTTGTGTCGCTGGCCCTGCCCCGGCTGCTGCGCCGCGGGCGGCGCGCCGAGCCGAGGCCCTGCGCGCACCAGTCCGGGGCCACCGCGCACGGCCACCTGGAGCAGGCCGCGTGACGCGCCCCGGGCGGGCGAGGCGGCTGGTCCGGGTACGCCTAGTCTGGGGTGCATGAGGACGTTGCGTGGACGGGGGCGGGTGGCCGGACTGCCGGAGTGGGACCGGTGCGCGGTGATGGGCGTGGTCAACGTCACGCCCGACTCGTTCTCGGACGGCGGTCAGTGGTTCGACACCGAGCTGGCCGTCAAGCACGGTCTGGAGCTGGCCGCGGCCGGAGCGGACCTGGTGGACGTCGGCGGCGAGTCGACCCGCCCGGGCGCGCCCCGCGTCGACGAGGCCGAGGAGCTGCGGCGGGTCGTCCCGGTGGTGCGCGAGCTGGCCGCCGCGGGGCTGGTGGTGAGCGTGGACACCATGCGGGCCTCGGTCGCCGAGCGGGCGGTCGAGGCCGGGGCGCGGCTGGTCAACGACGTGAGCGGGGGCGGCGCCGACCCGGCGATGATCCCTGTGGTGGCCGCCGCCCGGGTGCCCTTCGTGGTGATGCACTGGCGCGGCCAGTCGATCGACATGAACAACCGCGCGGTCTACGGCGACGTGGTCGGCGAGGTCGTCGCGGAGCTGCGGGCGAGCCTGGAGCGGGCGGTGGCCGGCGGCATCGACCCGGAGCGGATCGTGATCGACCCCGGCCTCGGCTTCGCGAAGGACGCCGAGCACGACCTCGCGCTCGTCGCCCGGCTGGGCGCGCTGCGGGAGCTGGGGCGGCCGCTGCTGGTGGCGGCCTCGCGGAAGCGGTTCCTGGGGCGCGTACTGGCCAGGGACGGCGGCAGCCCGCCCCCCGCCCGGGAGCGGGACGCGGCGACGGCGGCCGTCTCGGCGATCGCGGCGCGGGAGGGCGCGTGGGCGGTGCGGGTGCACGAGGTGCACGCGAGCGCCGACGCGGTGCGCGTGGCCCGGGCCATCGAGGCGGCGGACACGGCGGGAGCGGTGTGACTTCCCTGACCGACAGCGAGCGGGTGGCACTCGCCAACACCGCGCTGTACGAGGCCATGGAGCAGGGCGACCACGGGGCGATGTCGCGGCTGTGGCTCGACGATCCGGCCACCGAGGTCTCCTGTGTGCACCCGGGCTGGCCGGTGCTGCGCGGGCGCGGCGAGGTGCTCCGTTCCTACGCGCTGATCATGGCGAACACCGACTACATCCAGTTCTTTCTGACGGATGTGGAGGTGTCGGTCATGGCCGACACCGCGATGGTGACCTGCACGGAGAACATCCTCAGCGGTGCCCCGGCGGAGGAGGAGGGCCAGCTGGGCCCGCTGGTGGGGCAGCTGGTGGTGGCCACGAACGTCTTCCGGAGGACCGGGGACGGCTGGAAGGTGTGGGCGCACCACGGATCGCCGGTGCTGGCGGAGCGCGACGAGAACGATGCCGCGGCCGACGCCGAGGGCCCGGACGACGGCCTGGACGGCGGCCCGGACCGACTTCTGCCCTGAGTTCACCCCTTTTTCGCCTCACCGGTTTTTTCGGCTCACCCGCCAGTGGTGCGCTCGTTCGAGGTGCGGCATGGACGGGTAGGGGGAACTCGCGCGGGGGCTCGGGGAGCGCGCGCCACGGCCCCCCGTGAGCGAGTGCTGTCCTTGCTCGCAGGTAGATTCGAAGGAGGTGCCCCCGCCGACGGCGGGGGACAGGTGGTGCGTTCCAGGCAGATCGGACGCACCCCGACCGACGACAGCAGGAGTGATTCGGGTGGATCGTGTCGCGCTGCGCGGCCTGAAGGCCCGCGGGCATCACGGGGTTTTCCCCCATGAGCGCGAGGAGGGCCAGACCTTCGTCGTGGACCTGGTGCTCGCCCTGGACACCCGGCCCGCCGCGGCCACCGACGACCTGACCAGGACCGTCCACTACGGCGAGGTGGCCGAAGAGGTCGTGGCGGTGGTGGAGGGGGAGCCGGTCGCCCTGATCGAGACCCTCGCCGACCGGATCGCCGAGCGGTGCCTCAAGCACGAGCTGGTTCAGGAGGTCGAGGTCGTGGTGCACAAGCCGGAGGCCCCGATCACCGTGCCCTTCGACGACGTGACCATCACCATCACCCGGAGCCGTCCATGATGAGCAGCAGCGACCCGACCGTGCAGCCCGTACCGGCCTCCGTCGTGGAGCGGGTGGACGCGGCCGATGTGACGTTGTCGAACCCCAAATGGGCGGTGATCGGGCTCGGCAGCAATCTGGGCAACCGCCTGGAGACCCTCCAGGGCGCGATCGACGCGCTGGAGGACACCCCGGGCCTGCGGGTCAAGGCGGTCTCCCCGGTGTACGAGACCGAGCCGTGGGGCGTGGACCCCGGCGCCCAGCCGTCGTATTTCAACGCGGTGGTGCTGATCAAGACCACGCTGCCGCCCTCCTCGCTGCTGGAGCGGGGACACGCCATCGAGGAGGCCTTCGAGCGGGTGCGCGACGAGCGCTGGGGTCCCCGGACGCTGGACGTGGACATCGTCACGTACCAGGACGTGATCTCCGACGACCCGGTGCTCACCCTGCCGCACCCCCGCGCCCACGAGCGCGCCTTTGTGCTCGTCCCCTGGCACGATGTGGACCCGGCGGCCGAGGTCCCGGGGCTCGGGGCGGTCTCGGGGCTGCTGGCCCAGGTGGGCCGGGAGGGCGTACAGCCGCGGGCGGACCTGGAACTGCGGCTCCCCGAATAGACGTTGATCCCGTAGATTCCGGCGCGATGGCGTACGACGTCGCGTCCACGTACGACTTGAGGGGCGACCGCTCGGTGAGGCAACTTCGGATCAGGGTCCTGGTCGGGCTGTTCGCCGCGGCCGGCGTGGTGTCATGGGCGGGCTCCCGGCTCTGGGACACGCTGGGTTCGCTGCCGAGCGTGCCGGTGGCCGCGCCGATCGTGCTGGCCCTGATCGCGGTCGTGCTGACCGCGACCGCCCTGTCCCTGCGGTCGCGGCTGCGCGCCCAGCGCGAGCGCCGGCCCGGCGCCAAGGGCGTCGACCCGCTGGTGGCCGCCCGGGCGTTGGTCTTCGGCCAGGCGAGCGCGCTGGTGGCGGCGCTGGTCTCGGGGATGTACGGCGGCGTCGGGGTCTTTCTCCTGATGGAGCAGTTCGACGTGCCCGCCCGCAAGGACCAGGCGATCTACGCGGGCGCCTCGGTGCTGGCGGGGGCGGCCGTGGTGGCCGCCGCGTTCTTCCTGGAGCGGGTCTGCAAGCTGCCCGAGGACGACGACACCGGAAACGGCCCGGGCGCGGCCGCCCGGGCCTGAGCCGCGCCCCAGGGCGCCGGCTGGGCCTAGCGCGCCATGATGAGACTCATCGCCTCGGCGCGGGTGGCCGGGTCGCGCAGCTGGCCGCGCACGGCCGAGGTGAGCGTCTTGGCGCCCGGCTTGCGCACCCCGCGCATGGTCATGCACATGTGCTCGCACTCCACCACCACGATCACTCCGCGCGGCTCCAGAATCCGCATCAGCGAGTCGGCGATCTGTGTGGTCAGCCGCTCCTGGACCTGCGGGCGGCGGGCGAAGACATCGACGAGCCGGGCCAGCTTGGACAGCCCGGTGATCTTGCCGTCGTTGGACGGGATATAGCCGACGTGGGCGACGCCGACGAAGGGCACCAGGTGGTGCTCGCAGGAGGACATCACCTCGATGTCCTTCACCAGCACCATCTCGTCATGGCCCAGGTCGAAGGTCGTGGTCAGGACCTCCTCGGGCTTCTGCCACAGCCCGGCGAATATCTCCCGGTACGCGCGGGCGACCCGCCCCGGCGTCTCCCGCAGCCCCTCCCGGTCCGGGTCCTCGCCGACGGCGATGAGCAACTCACGGACCGCCTGCTCGGCGCGCTTCTCGTCGAAGACGCCGACGGGGCCCTGGCCGTCCAGCGAAATGGGGTCGGTCATGGAGCTGCCTCGTTCCTCATGCGCACGGAAAACCAGAAAACCAGGAACCTGGAACCTGAAAAACGGCGGATGCCGCGCCCCCCAGGCTAAAACCTGGGGAACGCGGCATACATTCCGGGCCGGTATGGACCGATGAGGCCCACTCCGGGCCGCCGGGGCCGGGGCCCCGGGCGGCCGGGAGGATCAGCTCTCGGGTCCGGCCTCTTCCGGGCGCTCCGCACTGTCCTCGGGGGCGGTGGCCTTCGCGAGGCCGGCCGCCGCCGGGGGCTGGGTGCCATTGGCCGGGGCGAGCTCCCGAGGGGAGAGCACCGGCGGCCGGGTGGAGGGCGTACGCCGCGAGGAGCCGGTCCAGGCCGGGCGGGCCGGGCGCTTGACGATCGGGGCGAAGATCTCGGCGATCTGCTCCTTGTTGAGCGTCTCCTTCTCCAGCAGCGCCAGGACCAGGTTGTCCAGGACGTCGCGGTTCTCGACGAGGATCTCCCACGCCTCGTTGTGCGCGGCCTCGATGAGCTTCTTGACCTCCTCGTCGACCAGCGCGGCGACCTCTTCGGAGTAGTCGCGCTGGTGAGCCATCTCACGGCCCAGGAACGGCTCGGAGTTGTCGGAGCCGAACTTGATCGCGCCGAGCCGCTCGGTCATGCCGTACTGCGTGACCATCGCGCGGGCCGTGGCCGTCGCCTTCTCGATGTCGTTGGACGCGCCCGTGGTCGGGTCGTGGAAGACGAGCTCCTCAGCGGCGCGGCCGCCCATCATGTAGGCGAGCTGGTCGAGCATCTCGTTGCGCGTGGTCGAGTACTTGTCCTCGTCCGGCAGGACCATGGTGTAACCCAGGGCCCGGCCGCGGGAGAGGATGGTGACCTTGTGCACCGGGTCGCTGTTCGGAGAAGCCGCCGCGACCAGGGCGTGACCGCCCTCGTGGTACGCGGTGATCTTCTTCTCCTTCTCGCTCATGATCCGGGTCCGCTTCTGCGGGCCGGCCACGACGCGGTCGATCGCCTCGTCCAGGAAGTGGTTGTCGATCAGCTTCTTGTCGCTGCGGGCCGTCAGCAGAGCGGCCTCGTTCAGCACATTGGACAGATCGGCACCGGTGAACCCGGGGGTGCGGCGGGCGACGGCGGAGAGGTCGACGTCCGGCGCGACCGGCTTGCCCTTCTGGTGAACCTTGAGGATCTCCAGACGGCCCTGCATGTCCGGACGGTCGACGGCGATCTGCCGGTCGAAGCGGCCCGGGCGCAGCAGCGCCGGGTCCAGGATGTCGGGCCGGTTGGTGGCGGCGATCAGGATGACGCCGCCCTTCACATCGAAGCCGTCCATCTCGACCAGCAGCTGGTTCAGTGTCTGCTCGCGCTCGTCGTGACCGCCGCCCATGCCGGCGCCGCGATGGCGGCCGACGGCGTCGATCTCGTCGACGAAGACGATCGCCGGGGCGTTGGCCTTGGCCTGCTCGAACAGGTCGCGGACGCGGGAAGCACCCACACCCACGAACATCTCGACGAAGTCGGAGCCGGAGATCGAGTAGAAGGGGACACCCGCCTCGCCCGCGACGGCGCGCGCGAGCAGTGTCTTGCCGGTGCCGGGCGGGCCGTACAGCAGCACGCCCTTGGGGATCTTGGCACCCACGGCCTGGAACTTCGCCGGCTCCTGGAGGAACTCCTTGATCTCATGGAGCTCCTCGACCGCCTCGTCCGCCCCGGCCACGTCCGCGAACGTCGTCTTCGGGGTGTCCTTGGTGATCAGCTTGGCCTTCGACTTGCCGAAGTTCATCACCCGGGAGCCGCCGCCCTGCATCTGATTCATCAGGAACAGGAAGACCACGACGATCAGCACGAACGGGAGCAGCGACAGCAGAATCCCGACGAACGGGTTCTGCTTCGAGGTCGAGACGTTGTAACCGTCCGGGATCCCGCCCTGCTTCTGGGCATTGGCCTGCAAGGTCCGGGCGATGTCGAGGCCCTGGTCACCGATGTAGGTGGCCTGGAGCTTGCTGCTGCCCGAGATCTTGGCGACGTTGTCCTTGAGCTCGATCTTGATCTTGTGCTCGTCGCCGGTCGTCAGCTCGGCGGACTGGACCTGGTTCCTGTTGATCGCCTTGACGACCTGGCTGGTGTCCACCGACTTGTAGCCGCCGGACGAGCCGACGACCTGCATCAACACGACCACGGCGAGGACGGCCAGCACGATCCACATGACCGGCCCACGGAAGTAGCGCTTCACGTCCATCCATACGGGGCGATTCCGCCCCGTCCCTCCTGCCACAGTGAGGCACGGCAGCCCTGGAGGGGCGGCCTGTGCGTGCGGTGTATTGCGGTGTATTTGCGGTGTATGAGCTGTGTAATCCTCAGTCTCAAAAAAGACTGACCTTCGGACGGTACCCCAGCATTGTCACCCGACGCCGCCGTGGACTGTTAACAAATCCGCCTTCCCCTGCTCCAACGGCGGGAAACCGCGCCAGGTTCCCAGAGGCCCCGGAAGGGGTCATCCGCCGTAGACGTGCGGGGCGAGCGTGCCGACGAAGGGCAGGTTGCGGTACTTCTCGGCGTAGTCCAGGCCATAGCCGACGACGAACTCGTTGGGGATGTCGAATCCGACCCATTTCACATCGATGGCGACCTTGGCCGCCTCCGGCTTGCGCAGCAGCGTGCACACGTTCAGTGAGGCGGGCTCGCGCGAGCCCAGGTTCGACAGCAGCCAGGACAGCGTCAGACCGGAGTCGATGATGTCCTCGACGATCAGGACGTGCTTGCCCTTGATGTCGGTGTCCAGGTCCTTGAGGATGCGGACCACGCCGGAGGACTGGGTGCCCGCGCCGTACGAGGACACGGCCATCCAGTCCATGGTGACCGGGGTGGACAGGGCGCGTGCCAGGTCCGCCATCACCATCACCGCGCCCTTGAGGACTCCGATGATGAGCAGGTCCTTACCCGCGTATTCCGCGTCGATCTTCGCGGCCAGTTCGGCCAGCTTCGCGTTGATCTCTTCCTCGGTGATGAGGACCGACTTCAGGTCGGTGCCCATGTCCTTGTCGTCCACCCGCGCCACTCTCGTTAGGGTTACCGGCTTCACTGGCTGGGCGCGTCAGCCCTGCCGGATGACCAGTCTGCCACCCTCCCGGCGGACCTCCACGCGGCCGGGGAGGTTGAGGGCCCGCTGACCGCGCCAACCGGTGATCAGGCGGTCCACCTCTTCGATGTGGCGGGCGAAGAGCGAACCGGCGGGGGCGCCCGCGGCGATCGCGGCGCGGCGCAGCACCCGGCGGCGGACGGCGGGGGGCAGCGCGTGCAGCCCGACGGCGTCGAGCTCGACGGCGTCCGGCTCGGCGGCATCGGGGCGCGCGGCATCGGGGCGGGCGGCAGCGGGCTGTGCGACACCGGGCTGAGCGGGGCCGGGGCGGGCGGCCTCGGCCCGTACGGCGGCCCGCACATCGGTGCGCACCTCCGCCTCCGCCCGGGCCGCCCAGGCGTCGAGGGCGTCGGCGTCGTCGCGCGAGAGCTGGGCGGTGCGGGCGAGCGCCTCGACGACGCCCTTGCCGAGGGCCTTCTCCAGGACGGGCAGCGCCTCATGGCGGACCCGGGAGCGGGTGTAGGCCGGGTCCACGTTGTGCGGGTCGTCCCATACGGGCAGCGACTGGGCCAGGCACGCCCGGCGCGCGGTCTGCCGGTCGAGCCGCAGGAAGGGGCGGCGGTAGCGGCCGCCGGCGCCGGAGACCTGGGCCATGCCGGACAGCGAGCGGATGCCGGAGCCGCGGGCCAGCCCCAGCAGGACCGTCTCGGCCTGGTCGTCGCGGGTGTGGCCGAGCAGCACGGCGACCGCGCCGTGGCGCTCGGCGGCGGCGTCGAGGGCGGCGTAGCGCGCGTCACGGGCGGCGGCCTCGGGGCCGCCTTCCCGGCCGACGGACACGGCGACGGACTCGACCGGCTCCAGGCCGAGCAGGCGCAGCCGCTCGGCGACCTCGGCGGCGCGCACATCGGAGCCGGTCTGGAGGCCGTGGTCGACGGTGACCCCTCCGGCGCGCACCCCGAGCTTGGGGGCTTCGAAGGCAAGGGCGGAGGCGAGCGCCATGGAGTCGGCGCCGCCGGAGCAGGCGACGAGCACCAGTGGCACGGCGCCGGCGGCGAAGGCCGGGGCGGGGGCGGGCTGCGAGGTCGGCGAGGTCGGGAAGTCGACGAGTACGTCGTGGAGGACGCGGCGGACCGCCAGGCGTATCGCGGCGACCGCTGGATGGGGACCCATGTCCGTTTCCCATCTGTCGTTCGAGGGGGTGCCTCGGGGCCGTTACGAGGATGTCGTCACGCTGAGTACGTCGATGGTGACAGAAGCGAGCTGTTCCCCGAGCATCGCACGCCTACCCGTCGCTCACGGTCCCTCGGACGAGTGATTTCGGATGAGTGATCAAGCGAATGATCAAAGGGTGCGTTCGCCCGTCGCCGCGGGTGCTCCGTCCCCTTTTCCCGTCGCCTTCCCGTTTCTTTCACGGGCCGTTCTTTCCCGCACCGTCCCGGCGCGGGACTACAGCTCCGTTCTGCGGTGCACGCGCGCGACCCAGTCCTCGGGTTTGCTGATCTCCGCCTTGGTCGGAAGGGTGTTCGGGGAGGTCCAGACGCGGTTGAAGCCGTCCATCCCGACCTGGTCCACGACGGCCCGCACGAACCGCTCCCCGTCCCGGTACTGCCGCAGCTTGGCGTCGAGCCCCAGCAGCTTGCGCAGCGCCTGGTCCAGTCGGCCCGCGCCGCTGGCCCGGCGCTTCTGGAACTTCTCGCGGATCTCCGCGACGGACGGCACGACCTCGGGCCCCACGCCGTCCATCACATAGTCCGCGTGCCCCTCCAGCAGCGACATCACGGCGGTCAGCCGGGCGAGGATCTCCCGCTGGGCCGGGGTCTGCACCAGCTCGATGATGCTGGGCGTGCTGCCGTCCCGGTCGCCGTCCGCCTCCGGCCGGCCGCCGCCCAGCGACTGGACCGCCTCGCGGAACCGCTCCAGGAGGGTGGCCGGGTCCACCTCGGTCTCGCCGAGGAAGGCCTGGATCTCGGACTCGATGTGGTCCCGCAGCCAGGGCACCGCGGTGAACTGCGTGCGGTGCGTCTCCTCGTGCAGACACACCCACAGCCGGAAGTCGTGCGGGGCCACGTCCAGCTCACGCTCGACATGCACCACGTTGGGCGCCACCAGCAGCAGCCGCCCGCCGCCCGAGGAGGCGGGCAGGTCGCGGCTCGGCGGCGCGAAGGTCTCGTACTGGCCGAGCACCCGGGAGGCCAGGAAGGACAACAGCATCCCCAGCTCGACCCCGGTCACCTTGCCGCCGACCGCGCCGAGCACGGCCCCGCCCGGCAGCCCCCCGCGCCGCTCCTGCACCTTGCCCAGCAGCGGCTTGAGCACCTCGCGGAAGCCCGCCACATTGGCCTTGATCCAGCCCGCCCGGTCCACGACGAGAACCGGGGTGTCCGAGCCCGGTCCGCCCGCCGGGGCCATCCGGGTGAACGCCCGGACGTGCTCCTCCGACGACTTGGCGTACCGGCGCAACTCCGCGACCACGGCGCGCGCCTCGTCGCGGCTCACGTCGGGGCCCGGCCGCACCAGCCGGGTCGCGGTCGCGACCGCGAGGTTCCAGTCGACCATCTCCGCACCACCGATGCTCGTCATGGCTTCACGGTACGTGGCGCGCGGTCCATCCGGGAGGCGACGAGGGCATCAGCGGCAGCCGCAGTTCGCGAGTGCGGACGCCATGCGGTCCAGCGCGCGCTGTGCCCCCTGGGGGTCGGTGGTTCCGTTCGTCATGAACGCGAAGACCAGAAGGCGGCCGTCCGCGTCGACGACGGCGCCCGCGAGCGTGTTGACGCCCGTCAGGGTCCCGGTCTTCGCGCGGACCACGCCCCGGCCCACCGCGTCCTGTGCGTAGCGGCCGCGCAGCGTGCCGGTGAAGCCGGCCACGGGCAGGCCGGTGAGGACCGGGCGCAGTTCGGGGTGGTCGGGGTCGGCGGCGCGCACCAGGACCTGGGCGAGCAGGGCCGCTGACACGTGGTCGGCGCGGTCCAGGCCGCTGCCGTCGGCGATCCGGGCGCCGGACAGCGGCAGCCGGAGCTTGTTCAGCCGGGCCATGACGGCCCGCCCCGCGCCGTCGAAGCTGGCGGGTTCACCGGCGGCGACGGCGGTCTGCCGGGCGAGGGCCTCGGCGATGTCGTTGTCGCTGTTGGTCAGCGCCCGCTCGACCAGGGCGGACAGCGGCTGGGAGCGTACGGTCGCGAGCGGCCGCACCCCCTTCCCGTCCTTCCCGTCCTTCGCGGCCTTGACGGACCTCGGCTCGCCCTTCACGGCGATCCCGCGGTCGCGCAGCATCGTGGCGAACTCCTCCGCCGCGTCGGCGGCGGGGTCGTGGGAGCGGGGGGCCGGGCCGTGGTCGCTGTCGTCCAGGCGGCCCTCGTCGACCATGAGCGGGGTGACCGGCGAGATGTTCTCGTTGGGGCCGATCGGATGCAGGACGGGCCCGGAGTAGAGGGACGTGTCGTAGCCGAGCCGGACACTGTCGGTGCCGCTCTTCTTGAGCGCGGATGCCGTCTTGTCGGCCAGCTTGCGCAGGCTGGCCGGGGCGTCGGGGCCCTTGGCGGGGCGGGCGGTGAGGGTGGGGTCGCCGCCGCCGACCAGCACGATGCGGTCCTTGTCCTTGCCCTTCCCACCGCCCTCGGGGACGACGACGGTGGTCTTGATGCGGTGGTCGGGCCCGAGGGCGGAGAGCGCCGCGATGCCGGTCGCCAGCTTGATGATCGAGGCGGGCACGGCCTTGGCGTCCGCCCGCGCCCCGTACACCTGCCGCCCGGTCGCCGCGTCCACGACGGACACCGAACCCGTACGGCCCAGCGCGCCGTCGGCGCCGTTTTCGTCCAAGAGCGGCTCCAGCGCGTCGGCCAGGCCCGCCTGGGTGGGCGCCGGGACCGCGTCGTCGCCGCTGTCCGGGGAGGGCGCGACGGCGGCCGTGCCCAGGGGGGCCAGCACCGGCGCGGCGCCGGGCGCCGACCGCGCGTCGTCGCCGCCGTGACGCTCGCCACCTGTGCCCGGACTCCCGGCGGCGCGGGCCCGCTCGGCCTTACGCTGCCCGTTGTCCCACGGCCCGGCCGCGAGCACCGAAGCGACCGCCACCACCAGGCCGACAAAGGCGGAGACAGCCGACAGTCGCCACGTACGCCGCTGCTCCACCGTGGCGCTCCGCCACCGGCCCGTGGCGTTCTGCCACTGGCTCTGCCACCACCTGACCTGCCACGATCTGGCTTCAGGCACGTCGGACCAGCCCCTTTCGCCACCACACACCTGCGTGGGGGACACTTAATCACCAGACGTATGTGTTGATCATGGAGGAGCCACCCGTGGAGTTCGACGTCACCATCGAGATCCCGAAGGGTTCGCGCAACAAGTACGAGGTGGACCACGAGACGGGGCGCATTCGTCTCGACCGTCGACTCTTCACTTCGACCAGCTACCCGGCTGATTACGGCTTTGTGGAGAACACCCTCGGCGAGGACGGCGACCCGCTGGACGCGCTGGTCATTCTGGACGAGCCGACCTTCCCCGGCTGTCTGATCAAGTGCCGTGCGATCGGCATGTTCCGGATGACGGACGAGGCGGGCGGCGACGACAAGCTGCTGTGCGTGCCCGCGTCGGACCCGCGTGTCGAGCACCTGCGTGACATTCACCACGTTTCGGAGTTCGACCGCCTGGAGATCCAGCATTTCTTCGAGGTCTACAAGGACCTTGAGCCGGGCAAGTCGGTGGAGGGGGCCAACTGGGTGGGCCGCGCCGAGGCCGAGGCCGAGGTCGAGGCCTCCGTCAAGCGCCTGGAGGCGGCGGGCGGCGCGCACTGAGCGTGCTCGTGACCGCGCTTTGATGAGCTGAGCTTTGACGGAGGGCGGGCCGGGTTTTCCGGCCCGCCCTTTGTGCTGTCCTGTGCTGTGTGGGGGGCCTGTGTGTGGGCTTGTGGCGGCCTCAGAAGCCGCGGGTGCGCTTGGCGGCGCGGCGGCCCGCGGGCTCGGTCTCGGGCCGCGGGGCCTTCAGGAACAGGCGCGCGGCCTCGTTGCCCAGGTTCACCCCGATGGCGATGGCCAGGGCCAGCGCCGCCGCCTGGGTCAGATGGGCGATGCCCCGGTCCAGATTGCCCTGGGCGAGCGCGAGCAGGCCGAAGTACGTGGCGCTACCGGGCAGCAGCGGCCCGATGGCCGCCGTGACGTACGGCAGCGCGGACGCGTAGCGGTAGCGGGACAGCAGCTGGCCGAAGAGGCCGACCAGCCCGGCCGCGACGGTCGTGGCGGCCACCGCCGGGACGTTCGCGGTGTTGTGCAGCGCCCCGTACACGACCCAGGCCACCCCGCCGTTGAGGGTCGCGAACAGCACGGTGTGACGTTCCTGCTGGAGCAGGATGGAGAAGGTCAGCGCGAGCAGCATCGCCGCGACGATCTGCGTCACCGGCCGGTCGACCTGCCGCAGCGCCGCCTCCGGGTTGAGCTTCGCGTTCAGCTGGAGCCCCCCGTAGAGCACGGTCAGCACGCCGCACACGATCCCGACGATCAGATAGCCGACCTCCAGGAGCCGGGCCGCGGCGGTGATGTAGTAGCCGGTCAGCCCGTCCTGGACGCCCGCCACCAGCGCCCGCCCCGGGATCAGCGCGAACAGCCCGCCGGTGATCACCGCGGAGGCCTGGAGCCCCACCCCGGCCAGGCTGAGCGCGACGCCCATCGCGGCGGGCGGCATCGCCGCGGCCACGAACTGGTAGAACTCCGGCAGCCCGCGCCCCGAGGCCAGCCAGGCCAGCCGGTCGCCGAGCATCGCCCCGACCGCCGCCGCGAAGAAGACCGGCCAGTCGCCGCCGACCAGCATGCTCGCCGCGCCGGCCAGCGCGCCGCCCGCCACGGTGAGCGCCCACCCGGGGTAGGGGTGGCGGTTGCGGCGTATCTCGGCGAGGCGGCGGTAGGCCTCCTCCAGAGTGAAGTCCTCGCCGGAGGTGATGTCGTCGACCAGGCGGAAGACGGCGGACAGCCGGGTGTAGTCGGTGCCCCGGCGGCGTACGGTCCGGCTGGCGGTGACCGGGTCGTCGACGAGCGAGGGCTGGTAGCTGACCGAGAGCAGGGTGAAGGTGACGGTCGGCTCGCAGCGGTCGAGCCCGTACGCGTGCGCCACGCCGAACATCGCCGCCTCGACGTCCTCGGCCCCCTCGCCACCCGCGAGCAGCAGCTCGCCGATGCGCAGGATCAGGTCCAGCACGCGCGGCACCGCGGGCCCCGCCTCGTCCTGCCGCTCCTGGCGCTCGGGGGCCGGGCGCTCGCTGAGCGGCATGCGCAGCATGGTGCGCATGCGGTCCTGCCAGGGGCCTTCCTTGGCGAGCTGGACGACAGGGATGCCGCCCGGCGGGGTGAACGCCGGGAGGTTCGCGCCCTGGCCGCCCTGCGGGCCCGTCCTGACCCCGGCGGGCGGTACGAAGGCCGAGCCCTCGGAGTCGGTGGCGGGTTCGGCGGTCAGCCCCTCGGGGACGGCGAACTCGGAGGTGGGGTGGTCGTCCTCGGGCGGGGGCGGCAGCGGCACCCCGAGCGGCGGGGTGAAGGCGCTGTGCGCCTCGTCCGACTGCGGCTTGCGGCTTCCCGCCGCCTCCGCTTCCGGCACGCTCACACCGCGCTGCCCGCGCTGTCGTTCGGACCCCACGTCTCCTCGCTCCTCACCCGCCTCTGTGCCAGATGTACCCCGGCCACCATGCACCATGGCGGCCACCGTGCCCATTGTGCGGGTCGGTGGCCGCCATCCGAAGGTGGGGGCTGTGGGAGCTGTGGGGGCTGGAGCCGCTGGGCGTCAGCGCTTGGCGTGACGGCCGCGCGGCATCGGGCCCGAGGGCTGCTGCGCCTGGTAGCGCGCCTCGGGGCCCGCGTCCGGCGCGCCCGGACCCGCCACGGGGCCCTGGGCGCCCGCGGGCTCCGCCGGGCCGGAGGCGGCCTCCTTCTTGGCCTTGCCGCGGGCGCGGAGGAACTCGATGATGATCGGGATCACCGACAGCAGCACGATGGCGATCAGCATCATCTCGATGTGCTCGTGGACGAAGGCGACCTTGCCCAGCGCGGCCCCGAGCACGGTGACTCCCACGCCCCACGCGACGCCGCCGATGATGTTGAAGATGATGAAGGAGCGGTAGTTCATCCGGCTCACGCCCGCGATGATCGGCGTGAACGTGCGCACGATGGGCACGAAGCGGGCCAGGATCAGCGACTTGGGCCCGTGCTTCTCGAAGAACTCATGGGCCTTCTCCACGTTCTCCTGCTTGAAGAGCTTGGAGTCCGGGCGGCGGAAGAGCGAGGGGCCGACCTTCCGGCCGAAGAGATAGCCGACCTGGTCACCGATGATCGCCGCGGCGGCGACACCGACGCAGACCACCCACAGATCCTGCTTGATCACATCCGTGGTGACCAGCAGACCCGTGGTGAACAGCAGCGAGTCGCCCGGCAGGAAGAAGCCGATGAGCAGGCCGGACTCCGCGAATACGATCGCCAGGACGCCGAGCAGGCCGAAGGTTTCGATGAGGTAGTCGGGGTCCAGCCAGCTGGGGCCGAGCGCGAGAGTGGTCACGGGTGACAGGCTCCTGGGTCGAGGGGTGCAGGCTCGTGCGAGGCCCGGCCGCAGGGTTGGGGCGGACAGGTGGGGTCTTCACAGTGTGCCGCCCAAAGTTATCAACGCCATGTGCGTGCCCTCGGTTCCCGCTGTCCGTACGCCCGGGGCGACCCGGGCGTACGGCCGCGGCCTAGCCGTGACGGGCGGCGTTCGCCGCGATGGCCGCGCGCAGGTGCTCGGCCGCCCCGGGCCGGACCGAGTCGTAGAACTCCCGGAACCGCTCGTCGGTCACATACATCTCGCCGAGCCCCAGGTGGGCCTCGAAGGTGCACTCGTAGAACCACGTGGAGATATGGCGCCGGTGCTCCTCCGCCATGTCCATCGCCCGCTCGCCGGAGGCCGGCTCCCCCTCCTCCATGAGGGCGGCGAACCGGGCGGTCCAGTCGGCGACCTCGGCCTGCATCCGCTGCCAGTCCTCCTTGGTGTACTCGGCGGCGCGCCGCTGGCTCTCGGCGTAGGCCTCGGTGCCGCCCCAGCGCCGCTCGGCCTCCTCCGCGTACTGTTCGGGGTCCTTGCCCCCGAAGACCTCGAACTTCTCCTCGGGCGTGAGGTTGATGCCCATCTTCCGTGCCTCCATGGCGTGTTCGACGGCGGCGGCCATCTTCCGGAGCCTTTCGATCCGCTCGGTCAGCACGGCGTGCTGACGCCGCAGATGCTGCTGCGGGTCGGTGTCCGGGTCGTCCAGCAGGACCGCCACCTCGTCGAGCGGGAAGCCGAGCTCCCGGTAGAACAGGATTTGCTGCAACCGGTCGAGGTCGGCGTCGTCGTAGCGCCGGTGCCCGGCCCGGCTGCGGGCGCTCGGGCGCAGCAGCCCGATCTCGTCGTAGTGGTGCAGGGCGCGCACCGTGACCCCGGCGAAACCCGCCACCTGTCCCACGGAGTAGCTCATGGCCGTCCGCTCCTTCCTGGTACGCGCTCCACGGTGTGCCCTCACGTCGCGTGAGGTGCAAGTCCGGATCCCGGAAACCCGCTGGGATGCTTCCGGGGGCGGCTGGCATCCTGCCTGCTGTGCTGGGAATAACAGATCTTTCGACGTATCTGGCGGGTCTCGCCCTGATCATCCTGCTGCCGGGGCCGAACTCGCTCTATGTGGTCTCCGTCGCCGCCCGCAGCGGCACGCGGACCGGCTACCGGGCCGCGCTGGGCGTGGTGTGCGGGGACACGGTACTGATGGTGCTGTCGGCGGGCGGGGTGGCCTCGCTGCTCCAGGCGAGCCCGACGCTCTTCGCCGTCGTGAAGTACACGGGAGCGGGCTATCTGAGCTGGCTGGCGCTGGGCATGCTGCGCGGGGCGTGGCGGCTGTGGCGCGACCGGGGCTCGCGCGGGGCCGGCGGCTCCGCCGGCCCGGCGGCCGTGCCAGGGGCCGCGGATGACGGGGCGCGGGCAGTGGAGCGGCCGTACCGCAAGGCGCTGGTGATCAGCCTGCTGAACCCGAAGGCGATTCTGTTCTTCATCTCCTTCTTCGTTCAGTTCGTGGACCCGGAGTACGCCCACCCGGAGCTGTCCTTCCTGGTGCTGGGCGCCTGGGGACAGCTGTTCAGCCTCACGTATCTGTCGGTGCTGATCTTCAGTGGCGCGCATCTGGCGGCGGCCTTCCGGCGGCGGAAGCGGCTGACCGCCGGGATGTCGGCGGCGGCGGGCGCGGCGTTCCTGGGGTTCGCGGTGAAGCTGTCGCTGAGCAGCGCGGGGTAGCGAAACGAAGGGCGGCGAGGGGCTACGGCGGCGGGAGGGGTGCGGCGCGGGAACGGGTCATCAGCCGCATTCGCCCGTATTGTCGCGAAGGTCAGCCGACGGCTCTCATGACCGAGGGGAGAGTGCGCGGCCCATGGCACTCCACAAGGGCAGGCACGACACGCGGTACGAGAGCGGGCAGCGACGGCCCGCTGTCGCGGTCAACCCCTTCTACGGGGCGGCCGACCCGGTCGGCGGCATGGTCGACGAGGTGCCGCGCAACCGGCTGCCCGACGGCCCCATGCCCCCCGCCACCGCCTACAAGCTGGTGCACGACGAGCTGATGCTGGACGTCAACGCCCGGCTCAACCTCGCCACCTTCGTCACGACCTGGATGGAGCCACAGGCCGACCAGGTGCTGTTCGAGTGCCGCGACAAGAACATGATCGACAAGGATGAGTACCCGCGCACCGCCGAGCTGGAGCGGCGCTGCGTCGCGATGCTGGCCCATCTGTGGCACGCCCCCGACCCGGACTCCGTCATCGGCTGTTCCACCACCGGTTCGAGCGAGGCGTGCATGCTCGCCGGGCTGGCCCTCAAGCGCCGCTGGACCAAACGCAACCCGGTGCGCTATCCGGCGGTGGCCCGGCCCAACCTGGTCATGGGGATCAATGTCCAGGTGTGCTGGGAGAAGTTCTGCAACTTCTGGGAAGTCGAGATGCGCCAAGTGCCCATGGAGGGCGACCGGTTCCACCTCGACCCCCAGGCGGCCGCGGACCTGTGCGACGAGAACACCATCGGCGTCGTCACCGTCCTCGGGTCCACGTTCGACGGCTCGTACGAACCCGTCGCGGAGGTCTGCGCGGCGCTGGACGATCTGCGGGGGCGCACCGGGCTGGACATCCCGGTCCATGTGGACGGCGCCTCGGGCGCGATGGTGGCCCCCTTCCTCGACCCGGACCTGGAATGGGACTTCCGGCTGCCCAGGGTCGCCTCCATCAACACCTCAGGACACAAGTACGGCCTGGTCTACCCCGGCGTGGGATGGGCGCTGTGGCGCACCATGGAGGACCTCCCCGAGGAGCTGGTCTTCCGGGTCAACTACCTGGGCGGCGAGATGCCGACGTTCGGGCTGACCTTCTCCCGGCCCGGCTCCCAGGTGGCCGCCCAGTACTACACGTTTCTGCGGCTGGGGCGGGACGGCTACCGCGCGGTGCAGCAGACCACGCGGGAGGTGGCCTGCTCGCTCGCGGAGCGGATCGAGGCGCTGGGCGACTTCCGGCTGCTGACACGCGGGGACGAGCTGCCGGTCTTCGCCTTCACCACGGCCGAGGGCGTGGAGAACTTCGATGTGTTCGACGTGTCGCGGCGGCTGCGCGAGCACAACTGGCTGGTGCCCGCCTACACCTTCCCGCCGAACCGGCAGGACCTGGCCGTGCTGCGGATGGTGTGCCGCAACGGCTTCTCGATGGACCTCTCGGACCTCTTCCTGGACGACCTGCGGACGCTGCTGCCCGAACTGCGGCGCCAGCCGCGGCCCCTGGGCCGCCCCGAGACCGTGGCCACCGCCTTCCACCACTGAGCGGCGCGGCCGTTCAGGCGAGAGCGGCCGTACGTCCGAGAGCAGCCGCCGTCAGGCCGTACGCGCCGCGGCCTGGAGTATCTCGGCCCTGCGCCGGACCGCCTCCAGGGCGCCGGGCCTGCGGCCGGGCACCCGACCGCGCAGCGATATCAGGAAGGGGGCGAGGGCGCCGGCCCTGACCGGGTCCTGGACGAACTGCCACTGGTGGTGGGCCCGGTCCACGGCCCCTTCGACGTCCGGGTGGTCGGCGGCCTCGCCGTTGCCCAGCCGGGCGTCGGCCACCGCCATCCACAGCTCGCAGGCGCGGGCCGGGTCGCCGGCGAGGCGCGCCAGGTCGGCCCGTACCTCCAGCCAGTGGAGGGCCGCGCCCGAGTGCGGACCGGCGGAGCGGAGGGCCTCCTGCTCCCAGGCCGCCGCCATGGAGGCGGCCTCGCTGTGCCGCCCGGCGTACGCGGCCTCGAAGATCGCGGCGTGCGGATCGGACGCGGGCGCGGGCGGCGGGGGCTGCTCCGGCCCGGTGGGCGCCGGCCACGGCGCTGGCGGGGGCGGGAGGGTGGCGAGGGGTGCGGGCGGCAGCAGCTCCAGCGGGCGGTCCTGCCGGCGATCCTGCGCGCGGGGCAGTGGAACGGCCGCCTCCGCCGCCTCCGCCTCCGGGCCGTCCGCAACGCGCGTCACCCCGCCTGCCGAAGCGGGTGCCGGGGTCGGGTGCGGGGCGCCCGCGGCGGCGACGGCGGACCCGTCGAACAGCAGCTCCGCGCCGCCTCCGAGACCCGCCTCGGCGACGGCCCGCTCGTGCAGCAGCGCCAACGGCGTGTCCTCGGCCGCGCCCCGCAAGGCCGCGGCGAACGCCCGGCTGTAGAGCGGCGCGGCGGTCCGCCGCTTGGGCGGAGCGGGGGCGATGGCGCCGTAGAGCGTCAGCCCGGCCGCCATCAGCCGCCCGGCCAGAACGGGGTCGGACGACAGCCGCGGCCACGCCGTCTCGTCCGCCACCAGGTCGACGAGCACTGTGGTGCTGCCCGGCGGCCGCGGCGCGAGCTCGGCGGCCAGCCAGTGCCACGGCAGCGCGGTGTAGCGGGCGGTCCTCGGCGTCGTACGGGCCAGCGCGAAGTGCGGCAGCCGCTGCTTGGTGTCGAAGGTGAGCTGGCCCGCCAGATAGATCAGCACCGGCCCGCCGTGGGCGGCCGCGGTCCGCAGATGCGTCAGCACGGTCTGCGGGTCGGCCGGGTCCACCAGTTGTACGACGCTCGCCCCGCCCGCGGTCCCCAGTAACGCGGCGGGCGGTACGGCCGCGAGTTGGTGCAGCGCCCCGGCCGCGTCCATCAGCCGCTGTCGGCCACCCGGGGCGGCGGCGACGAGCAGGGCGTAACCGACCCCGCCCGTCGCCCTCGCGCCCGTGTCCCCCCTGTCGTTCACCATGCAAGCACCGTATCCGGTACCACCCACGACGGGTGATGGTGTGGCTCACGCGGCTTTCGGGCGTGTCTGGAATCGTTTCAGCGGCTGAGGCTCTGATAACGGCCCAAAGCCAATGGGAAGAAGACCGCGAGCAGCGCCAGCGGCCGGCTGACCGCCAGCAGTTGGGCGTGACTCTTGCGAATTAGTCAAACTTGATTAGTCGGCGTTCTGCTCTGTTTCGGCGCCGTCCTCGCCAGGCGCGGGCGCACTCGGGCTCTCCGTGCTCGGCACGCTGTCCATCAGCACATTCACCGAGCGCTTCCCCTCACCGGCCATCACATACGCCCCGCCCTCGAGCCGCTCGATCAGCCCGCGCGTCCACTGCGCCCCGCTGTCGGCCGAGTGCACCCAGAACCGCATGATCTCGCCGATATGGCCCCAGGCGTCGGGCGTGGCCTCGTCCGGCATCCAGTGCGCGGTGACCTCGGCCCGCCACTCCTCCAGCGCCGCCACCCGCTCCTTCAGCAGGGAGATCGCCTCGGCACGCGGAAGGTCGACGATGAAGCCGACCCCGGCCGTCAGCTCGTCGATCTTCTGGTCATGGCGCACCAGCGCCTCACGGAGGAGCTGGAAATACTCCTCCTCCCCCGCTTCGGTCAGCTCGTACTCGGTGCGCGGCGGGCCGCCGACCGTGCTCGGCGCGACATCGTGAGCGACCATCAGGCCCTGCTTGGCCATCTGTTTGAGCGCGTGATAGATCGATCCGGGCTTGGCGTTGGACCACTCGTGGGCGCCCCAGAACTCCAGGTCGTTACGGACCTGGTAGCCGTGGGCCCGCCCATGCTGGCGCACCGCCCCCAGCACCAGCAGCCGGATCGCTGACATCGCCCGCTTCTCTCCCTCCCGGCCCCTCTGGGGCCCGCCGCTGTCCAGGCTAGACGCCCCTCCCCCGGGTACTACGCCCGGAGGAAGGCCAGGACCGCGAGGACGCGGCGGTGGGTGTCCTCGCCGGGCGGCAGGTCGAGCTTGCCCAGGATGTTGCCGATGTGCTTGCCCACCGCCGCCTCCGAGACCACCAGCTCGCGCGCGATGGCCGCGTTGGACTTCCCCTCCGCCACCAGCGCCAGCACCTCCCGCTCCCGCGAGGTGAGCCGCTCCAGGGGGTCGCGCCGACGGCGGAACAGCTGGCGGACCACCTCCGGGTCGACGACCGTGCCGCCGCCCGCCACCCGGCGCAGCGCGTCCATGAACTCCTCGACCTGCCCGACCCGGTCCTTGAGCAGATAGCCCACCGCCGTGCCGTCGCCGGAGTCCAGCAGCTCGGTCGCGTAGGTCCGCTGCACATACTGGCTCAGCACCAGGACCGGCAGCCCCGGCCGCTCCTTGCGCAGGGCGACCGCCGCCCGCAGCCCCTCGTCGCTCTGCCCCGGCGGCATCCGCACATCGGTGACCACGAGGTCCGGGGAGAACTCGCCGACCGCCGCCCGCAGCGCGGGGGCGTCGCCGACGGCCGCGACGACCTCGTGTCCGAACCGGGCCAGCAGCCCCACCAGGCCCTCGCGCAGCAGCACGCTGTCCTCCGCCAGGACTAGCCGAAGGCTCATGTGTTTCCTTTGGGATCCGTGGTGATGCGTCATTTATCGGCGTCGTGTCGTGTGTCCGGTACCGGTGTCGGTGTCGTATGTGAGTGTGAGGATCGAATGCGTGACCTTTCTCGAGGTGTGTCGTTGATCGGATGACAGCGCCACGGGCGGGAAGGGGGGCTGGTGAGTCGGAGATTGCCGCTGGGTGGGGGCGAGATGGCCCGTACTGCCTGTGCCCGTGGTCTGTTGCGTGCGGGTGTGGTGGAGAAGACGGGTGAGGTGTTGTCGGCCGCTGTGCTGGCGGAGCGGGTGGACTGGGCGGCTGGTCTGGTGTCCGGCATGGCTGCCTCGCTGCTGGACACGCACTGGAATGCCGCCGATGTGGACCAGCTGGCCTCGGACTGGAACGCCGCACCGCCCGCGAGCGTGAAGGTCAATGACCGTATCGTGCGCATGGCGCAGGAGCAGGCCGGGCGGACCCTGCGGTCGGCGAAGTGGCGGGCCGATCTCACCGTCGGAGTCATCGGGACCTGGCCCGCCGAGGCGGGTCGGCGTACCCCGGATGAGTGGGATGCCGTCCGCGAGGCCATCCCCGACGGCTGGCATCTGCCCTCCGGCGTGATCAGGTCCCGCACCCGGCAGATCGCCGACTTCGAGCGGCAGCACGGCCGGTTGCCGGCTGACGTGTTCGAGCTGGAGGCCGCACCCGGCGTTGCGCGGATGCTGCTGCTGTCGGCGTGCGATGGGCAGCAGGCGTCGATCGCACGCGGTGACGATCCGGGCCGGGCGCTGCTGCGGGTGCAGCTGCCCGTCCGCCGGGACCCGCGCTCCTACCGGGACTGGGCGTGGGTGGCGTGCCCCATCACGCTGCCGCCCACGGTCCCACCCGGCGCGGTGCTGCACCTGCCCACTCTCCGCGTCCACCAGGGCAGGGTGCTCGCCGATCTGGCCTACACGCACGCCGTGCCCAAGGCCCGGCGCACCGGGCACATCATCGCGCTGGGCGTGGACTGGGGCCTGAACACCCTGCTCAGCGCGGGCGCCATCCGGCTCCACAAGGACGGGCGCCTCATCGCCATCGGCACGGGCGGGATGTTCCGTGCTGCCGGTGTGCTGGCCAAACAGCACCGGCTGCGCCGCGAGTGCGAGCACCTGCACGCCAAGGCCGGCCACTACCAGCACCTCATCGCCGGACATGACACGCATCCGCTGACGGCCCGGCACCACGTGCTCACCGAAGGGGTCCGGCACGTCTCCGCCCGCCGCTCCAACCTCAACGACGCCCTGGCGTGGGCCGCGGCGCGCTGGACGGTCGACCAGGCCATCACCGTCGGCGCGAGCGTGATCTATGTCGAGGACCTCCGCTCCATGGAGGCGCGGGGCATGGGCCGCACCCTCAACACCCGCCTGTCCCAGCAGATCCGCGGGCAGATCGTGGAGCGGATACGGCACTTGGCCGCCGAGGCCGGTATCGCCGTCGTGACGGTCCCGGCCCGCAACACCTCCCGGCACTGCCCCCGCTGCCTCGTCCCACTGTGCCACCGCAAGGCCCCCGACCGGCCCACTACACCCGGCTGGAAGTGGGCCGTCTGCCCGAACCCCGGGTGCGGCTGGCAGGGCGACCGCGACATGGGGGCATGGCAGCGCATCGCCGCCCGCGGCCTGACCCACCAGACCAAGACCGTCACCGACCGCGCCAGCGACACCCTGGCCATCCGCAGCGTGACAGACAAGCTCGAAGCCCGAGCCGTGGTCACCCCCACGACCCCGACGACCGCCAAGACCCGCCGGAGGGACCGGTCCAAGACCGGACCCACCCGGCGCCAGACCACACGCCCCGCGCCCAGGCGACGCAGGGCACCCTCCCCCACCAGACCCCCGGGTCCGGCGGGCCAGCGTCCGGAGGGACACGCACCAACGGGCCGGATACGGCTGCTCCGCGCAGCCCACCGGCACCAGGGCGTGACGACGATCAGCACACCCTTCCCCAAGCTCTCGGCTTCGCTCGAGCAGGGGAGACCCCATCCCGGCCGACACCGGCCACAAGGGGCAGCACTGGGTGCAGGGTTCCACCTGCACGCCCACGCCACCCCGCCACGATGGGACATCCCACGGCCGGACACCATGTCCTGCATAGGATCCCTTAGTTGATCAGAGACGCTTCGATCGGCTCGCACGGTATCTCCACGCCCAGAATCGTCGGCCCGCCAGGCGGGCTGGAAAGTGTCAGTGTCCCATCGAGCGCGGCCACCCGGTCTGACAGCCCGGTCAGCCCGCTGCCCCCCGCGTCAACTCCAGCCCCGCCCCCGGAGCCGCCCCGCCGAAGGACCGCACCGCCCACCCCGTCGTCCACCACCGACACGAACAGCGCCCCTTCCCGCACCTCGGCCCCGACCTCCGCCAGCGCCGCGGCGCTGTGCTTGGCGACATTGGCCAGCGCCTCGCAGACCACGAAGTACGCGGCCTTCTCGACCGGTTCGGGCAGCCGCCCCAGCCCGGGGGCATGCACCAGAACGGGGATCGGCGAGCGGTCGGCCGCGTCCTCCAGCGCCGCCTCCAGGCCCCGGTCGGCCAGCACCTGGGGGTGTATTCCATGAATCAGCTCCCTCAGCTCCGCCAGCACCTTGCCCGCCTCGTCATGCGCCTTGGCGAGCTGGTCGGCCAGCGGCCCGGGCGGGGCGTCCAGCCGCGCCAGGCCCAGCGTCATGGTGAGCGCCACCAGACGCTGCTGGGCGCCGTCATGCAGATCCCGCTCTATTCGCCGGCGCTCCGCCTCGAAGGCGTGCACCAGCCGGGCCCGCGACCGGGCCACCTCCCCCAGCTCCTCGCGCAGCGGGTCGTCGGGGCCCGCGAGGAGCAGCCGGGCGAACGCGGCCCGCAGCCCGGCGAAGGTGCCCAGACAGTAGAGCGCCACCGGGAGCAGCATCGCCCCCGCGAGGGACCACGCGGCCGCCTCGTTATAGGAGGTGACGGACCAGTACTTGAGCACCTGGGCCTGGCCGCCGCCGTCCAGGGCCAGCAGTATCGGGGTGGCCATCATCGACAGGGGCGCCCCCAGCGCGCCCAGGAGGGCCATTGCGTCGGCCATCCACAGGCCGAACGCGAACAGCACTGCGTACGCCAGCTCGTACCAGGTCGCCCGCTCCTGATACCGCACGCGCGCCCACGCGAGGAGCCCCGGCTCGTCCGGAGGGCGGTGCGGGCTGCGGGCCGGTCTGTCGTCGACCAGCCGCAGCCGGCGGCGCTCGATCGCGCCGACCGGCACCCCGGCCAGCCCCAGCGCGGCCAGTACCCCCAGTCCGAGCACCAGGATCGTCAACACGCCGCCGACCAGCGCGAGGACGATGATGCCGAGCAGCGCGAGCAGCCCGACGGGCGCGCTGCTCATCAGATACAGCACCGCGCGCCAGGGCCAGGCGGAGCGCAGATAGCCGGGCTGATAGAGGGCCTGTCGGACATTTCGCGTGGACATACGAGAACGGTACGGCGCGGCGACCCCCGGCACAGTCGGCCCAGTAGGCGTCTTGGAGGTATGCCTGGCCATACCCCGGAACTATGCCCAGTGGTCGTGAACGGGCGGGCCGGAGGCGGTTGTCTGGACGGCATGACACGAACTGACCTGCGCACCGCGGCGGTCCGGCTCTCGCGGGTGAGCCGGCGCTACGACTCCGGCTCCGGGGCGAGCGGGGTGACGGCGCTCGACGACGTCAGCCTCTCCTTCCCCGCGGGCAGCTTCACCGCGGTCATGGGCCCCTCCGGCTCCGGCAAGTCCACGCTCCTCCAGTGTGCGGCGGGCCTCGACCGGCCCGACTCCGGCTCGGTGTCGATCGGCGGCACCCCGCTGGAGGGGCTGAGCCAGACCCGGCTGACGCGGCTGCGCCGGGAGCGGATCGGCTTCGTCTTCCAGTCCTTCAATCTGCTGCCCTCGCTGACCGCCGCGCAGAACGTGGCCCTGCCGCTGCGGCTGGCGGGCCGCGCCCCCGCGCGCGCGGAGATACAGCGGGCGCTGGCCCGGGTCGGTCTGGCGGACCGGGCCGGGCACCGGCCGGGTCAGCTCTCCGGCGGCCAGCAGCAGCGCGTGGCGCTGGCCCGTGCCCTGATCACCCAACCCCAGGTGCTCTTCGGCGACGAGCCGACCGGCGCCCTCGACTCCGCCACCAGCCGCGATGTCCTGCGGCTGCTGCGGGAGCTGGTCGACGCCGAGCGGCAGACCGTCGTCATGGTCACCCACGACCCGGTCGCCGCCTCGTATGCGGACCGGGTGGTCTTCCTCGTCGACGGGCGGGTGAGCGGAGAGCTGGAGCGGCCGACCCCCGAGCAGGTCTCCGCCCGGATGACACGGCTGGAGACGGTCCCGTGCTGACCATGACGCTCGGCGGTCTGCGGACCCGCTGGATCACGCTCGTCGGCACCTTCGTCGCGCTCGGTCTCGGGGTCGCGCTGATCGCCACCATGTGCCTGGCGCTGGCCTCCACGCTGGACGCCCCGAAGCGCGTTCCGGAGCGGTTCGCCGCCGCGCCGGTGGTGGTGCGCGGCGCCGACACCGTCACCGTCCCCGTGCGGCGCGGACCGGACACGGAGGAGGTGTCGGCGCCGCTGGCCCACCCCCGCCCGGTGCCGCCCGAGCTGGTGCGGCGGCTCGGGCGGCTCGGCCCGGTGACACCGGACCGCACCTTCCCCCTGCTTTCGGGGGCGCTCCCCCAGGGCACCGTCGGCCACCCGTGGTCCGCCGCGGCCTTCACCCCCTACCGGCTGGCCTCCGGGAGGGCGCCGGAGCGGGCCGGGGAGGTGGTCGTCGCCGGTGCCGGGGTGAAGGTGGGCGACCGGATCGGCATCAGGACCGCCTCGGAGTACCGCACCCGGATCGTGGTGGGCACGGTCCCCCGGTCGGCCTTCGAGAGCGCGGTGTTCTTCACCGACGGCGAGGCCGCCCGCATCTCGTCCCGGATCGACGCGGTGGTGGTGCGCGCCCCGGCCGCCGAGGTGCGCGAGGCCGTGGCGGGTACGCCCGGGGTGCGGGTCCTCACCGGCGCGGACCGGCGGCGGGCCGACCCCGACCCGGACCGCGACAGCCGGGCCCTGCTCACGGTCAACGCGCTGCTCGGCACGGCGGCCGGGGTGACCGGCTTTGTCTCCGTCTTCGTGGTCGCCTCCACCTTCGCCTTCGCGGTGGCCCAGCGGCGCCGGGAGTTCGGCCTGCTGCGGATGGCGGGAGCCGCCCCCGGCCAGCTCAGACGCGTGGTCTTCGCGGAGGCCGCGGTGGTGGGGGTGCTCGCCTCGGCCGCGGGCTGCGCGCTGGGGACGTGGGGTGCGCCCTGGCTGGCGCGGCGGCTGGTGGAGGGCGGGGTGGCGCCCCCTTGGTTCACCATCGGCGATCACTTCTGGCCGCTTCCCGTGGCCTTCTGGACGGGCCTGCTGGTGGCGCTCGCGGGGGTGTGGGCCGCGGCGCTGCGCGCCGGTCGGGTCGAGCCGGCCGAGGCGCTGCGCGAGGCCGCCGTGGACAGCCGGACCATGCCGCTCGCCCGTCGGCTGCTGGGCGCCGGGCTGCTGCTGGCCGGGGTGGCGGTGCTGGGGTGGACGCTGGCCGACGACCCGGGCGAGCTGCTCAAGCGGAAGACGTACACCACCGAGCCCATGGTGCTGATCACCGCGGTCGGCCTGCTGGCGCCCCTGCTGGTCCGGCCGTTGGTGCGGGCGCTGGGCCGGCTGCCGGCCCGGCTGCCCGGGGCGACGGGGATGCTGGCCCGGGAGAGCGCCTCGGCCGGGGTGCGGCGTACCGCGTCCGTGGCCGCGCCGGTGCTGATCACGGTCGCGCTGACCGGTTCCCTGATGGGCGCGGCCGCGACGGTGAGCGAGGCCAAGGCGGCCGAGTTGCGGGCGCACACCCGCGCCGATTTCGTGGTCACCCCGGGGGCGGGCGCCGAGGGGCTGAGCGCGGGCGCGGTGCGGCGTGTGTCCGAGGTGCCCGGAGCGCTGACGTCCGCGTCCGCGACCACCGCCGTGTTCGCCCGCGACGGCGAGTCGGCGCTGGTCGAGTCGGCGGCGCGGGCCGTGGATCCGGCGCGGCTCGAGGCCGTCGGGCGGCTGCCCGTGGTCTCCGGCTCGGTCCGTGATCTGGACGACCGGGGCATCGTGGTGAACGAGGAGTGGGAGCGGCCCACCGTCGGCCGCCAGGTCGCCGTCTGGCTGGGCGACGGCCGGAAGACCACGCTGCGGATCGTCGCCGTCCTGCGGACCGGCACCGGCGACAACGGCGCGTATGTCACCTGGGGGAACGCGCGCGGCGCCACGGTGGACCGGATCGAGGTGCGGCTGCGGCCCGGGGCCGACGCGGCCGCCGTGGCCCGGGGGCTGCGGGCGGCGGTCCGGTCCGAGGGCGGGCGGGTGCTCACCCCGGACGTCTGGGTGGCGGAGGTCCATCCCCGCACGAGCCCGCAGACCCGGCTGGGCCTGCTGGTGGTGGTCGGCATCGCGCTGGTCTACGCGGGCATAGCGCTCGTCGGCACGCTGATCATGGCCACCTCCGACCGAATACCCGAGCTGACGGCGCTGCGGCTGGCCGGAGGCACCACCTTCCAGGTGCTGCGCGCGGTGGCGGCGGAGGCGGTGCTGACCGTCGCCGTGGGCGCGGTGCTGGGCGCGGCGGTGGCCGGGGTCCAACTGCTCGGCCTGTGGAGCGCGCTGGGGCGGCTGTCGGTGCCGGCGACCACCATGCCCGCGGTGCCCTGGGGCGCGCTGGGTGCGGCGGTGGCCGCGTGCGCACTGCTGGCGGTGGTCTCCTCCGTCCTCCCCGCCTGGTGCGCGCTGCGGCCACGGCTCGCCTCCCGGCGATGAGCCGGCCACCGGCTCGCCCCGCCCGCTCGACCCGCCCGCTCGACCTGCGGCCGGCGGTTCGGCCGGCGTCCGGGGCCCGGCTAGCGGCCCGCCGCGACCGCGTCGATCAGCTCGAAGGCGGTCTTGCCGTCGATGGTCTCGCGGATGATGTCGGCGTGGCCGGCGTGGCGGGCGAACTCCTGGATCAAGGTGAGCAGCAGAAAGCGCATGGAGCGCACACTGCCCTCGGGGAACCACGGCGCCGGGGGCAGCGGGAAGGTTCCGTTCAGGTCGGGCAGCGAGCGGATGAACTTCTCGGTCTCGGCCACCGCCTCGTCCCAGAAAGCCAGCACCTCCTTGACCGTCGCCTGCCCCTCCTCGGGCTCGAAGCTCAGATGCCACGTGGAGTGGTCGCGCGGGATGGAGCGCGTCACCTGCTTGGCGTCCTCGACCCAGCCCACCTCGACCTCGGCGACGTGCTTGAGGACGCCGAACAGCGACAGCTCGCTCGCCGACGGCTTGAGGAGCGCCTGCTCGTCGCTGAGGCCGTGCAGCGTGCGGCGGACGGCGCCGCGCTGGGCATCGAGGAAGCCCAGGAGGGCTCCGGCCTCGTCACCGTGGGCTTCCTGGTTCACCAGAGTGGGCATGGGTCCGCCTTCCGTCGGTCCTCCGGGAGTTCTCTCTCCCGATGTCTCCGACGCTACGGACCCTTGCGGTCAGCCTCTGTCCTCAACGAGCCCTCAACGACACCTCGGCTTGGAAAATGACGCCTCGACTCAGAACGGGAACTGGCTGCGGCCATGCTGAATGGAGATCCACTTGGTGGTGGTGAAGTCCTCGACGAAGGAGTCGCCGTTGAGGCGCCCGAGCCCGGAGTTCCCCTCTCCTCCGAAGGGCACGATCGGCTCGTCGTGAACCGTGCTGTCATTGATGTGGATCATGCCGGTGCGCACCCGCTTCGCGAAGCGCACCCCGCGCTCGATGTCGCCGGTGTGCACGGCGCCGCTGAGCCCGTACTCCGTGGCGTTGGCGATGCGGACGGCCTCCTCGTCCCCGTCGAAGGGGATCAGCAGCACCACCGGACCGAAGATCTCCTGGCCGAGGATCGCGGCGTCCTCCGCGACTCCGGTGAGCACGCTGGGCGCGACGAGCGTGCCCTTGGTCCGGCCGCGCACCAGCGCGGTGGCCCCCTCGGCGACGGTCTGGTCGACCAGGGCGCTGATGGCCTCGGCCTGGCCCTCGTTGATCAGCGGGCCGATGTGCGTCGTCGGGTCGCTCGGGTCGCCGACCTTCAGCGACTCGACCTTGGCCACGAACTTCTCGGTGAACTCGCGCTCGATCCGGCGATCCACGAGCACCCGGTTCGCGGCCATGCAGACCTGGCCCTGATGGACGAAGCGGCTGAAGACGGCGGCGTTCACCGCGTAGTCCACATCGGCGTCGTCGAGGACGACCAGGGCGCTGTTGCCGCCGAGCTCCAGGATGGAGCGCTTGAAGTGGGAGGCCGCGACGGTGGCGACATGGCGGCCGACCTTGTCCGAGCCGGTGAAGGAGATGACCTTGGGCACCGGGTGCTCGATCAGGGCGTCGCCGATCTCGGCGATGTCGGTGACCACCACATTGAGCAGCCCCGCGGGCAGCCCGGCGTCCTCGAAGACCTTGGCGACCAGCCCGCCACCGCAGATCGGAGTGTTCTGGTGGGGCTTGAGCACAACGGAGTTGCCCAGCGCGAGCGCCGGAGCGACCGACTTGACCGACAGCAGGAAGGGGAAGTTGAACGGGCTGATGACCCCCACCACCCCGACCGGCAGCCGGTAGAGGCGGTTCTCCTTGCCGTCGACCGGCGAGGGCAGAATGCGGCCCTCGGGCCGCAGCGCCAGCTGGATCGCCTCGCGCAGGAACTCCTTGGCGAGGTGGAGCTCGAATCCCGCCTTCACATGCGTGCCACCGCACTCCGCGATGATCGCCTGCGTGAGCTCCTTCTCACGGTCCTCGATGACCCGCAGCGCCCGCTCGAAGACCAGGCGCCGGGCATACGGGTTGGTGCCGCCCCACTCCGGCTGCGCCCGCTCGGCTGCGCGATAGGCCAGATCGATCTCCTGAACGGTGGCCACGGTGATGGAGGCGAGCTTCTCCCCGTTGTAAGGGTTGAAGTCGACGATGTCCCAGGAACCGCTGCCGGTCCGCCACTCACCGTCGATGTACTGAAAGGCCAGCTCGGAGAAGTAGGACATGCCATCCCAATCTGGAGGACACGGTGTCGCTTGTGACGACACCCGCGTACGCGTGGGGGGTTGTTTCCTGACCGACTGTCATCGTACTGGCGAGTCAGGCGACTTGAAGAAGGCCCCGCAGCAAGTCACGGCTCTTTTCCATGGACAGGCTGTCGTCACTCAGCCGCCCCAACACCCCTCGGTAGTGCCCCACTTCCTCGGGTTTGTCGAGGTAGAGCGCGCTGGTGAGCTGTTCCAGATAGACGATGTCCGGCAGGTCCGACTCGGGGAAGCTCAGCAGGGTGAACGCCCCGCTCTCCCCGGCGTGTCCGCCGAAGGAGAAGGGCATCACCTGAAGCGTGACATTGGGCTGCTCGGAGACGGCGATGAGGTGCTGGATCTGGGCCCGCATCACGGCCCGACCGCCGTACGGCCGGTGCAACGCCGCCTCGTCGAGCACCACATGGCAGGCGGGCGCCCGCTCGGAGACCAGCAGCTTCTGCCGCTCCAGCCGCAGCGCGACCCGTCGCTCCACCTCGGGCGCGCCGGCCTTGGGCTGACCACTGGTGACCACGGCATGGGCATAGCCCTCGGTCTGTAGCAGTCCGTGCACGAACTGCACCTCGTAGCAGGCGATATGCGAGGCGGCGCCCTCCAGCCCGACATACGTCTGGAACCAGCTCGGCAGCACATCGCCGTAGCTGTGCCACCAGCCCGCGACATTGGCCTCGCGGGCCAGGCCGAGCAGGGACGCGCGCTCGGTCTCGTCCGTGACCCCGTAGAGCGTGAGCAGATCCTCGATGTCGCGCGCCTTGAAGCTCACCCGGCCCAACTCCATCCGGCTGATCTTGGATTCGGAGGCCCGAATGGAATAGCCCGCCGCTTCCCGCGTGATGCCACGGGACTCGCGCAACCGCCTGAGCTGAGAGCCCAGGAGAATCCGGCGCACCACCGATCCGCTTGACTCGCTTGCGCTCATGTCTGCGACCCTCCCTGTACGGAACGCATCCTTCCGAAGGCGACCCCCGCAGCCCTGGGGCCGAAGTCTGCCACTCTTCGGGCTCCTCCCCGTACACATGTCGTTACTCAAGTGTGAGACGTACACAAGAGGGCGTAGGGAGAATCTGTGTCGAAGTTGGGTACATAGTCTCAAAAAATCTGCGTGCACGTGCATCTGCCCTTGCATACGTTGTGCGCATTCGGAACCATAGGTCTTGCGCACGTGCAAGCTCGTACGAGATCTGGCCAGGATTCGTCAGGGCCACGGATGCAGGAGTAGCTCGCATGGGGACCGAAGGCTCGACCATGCTGGAGCCCGTGTGGCGGGGGCTCCCCCCGATCGACGCCCCCGGCGTTTCCGGTTCCGCGTCCTGCTCACTACCCACCCGCTTCGAAGCGGTCCAGGGAGCCCGTCGGTTCACCGGGGCCACGCTCGAACAGTGGGACCTTCCCGAGATGTTCGACGAGGTGGCCCTGGTCGTCTCCGAACTGGTCACCAACGCCCTGCGCCATGGCGTCTCCGGTGGCCGCCCGGACGGCCCGCCCCGCGCGGAGAGCGAGACACAGGTGCGGCTGCATCTGATGCGCTGGCACTCACGCCTGGTGTGCGCGGTCCGGGACCCGAGCGAGAAGAGCCCGGTGGCCGGCGAGGCCGACGCCGGCCAGGAATCGGGAAGAGGGCTCTACCTCGTGGAGTCCTTCACCGACGACTGGGGCTGGCACCCCCTGGCCGGAACCCTGCGCGGCAAGGTGGTCTGGGCGCTGTTCCTGCTGCCGCGCCCACGGTAGAACCACCCACGGTAGAACCGCCCACGCCGGGGATGACGGCCCTCCGGGCGGGTCACAGCGCGCTGGGCTTCGGCGGGGCGGCCGTCATCCCCAGCGCGTGCTGCTGGAAGAGCCGCGTCACATCATGTGCGGTGACGATCCCCTCCAGATGGCCATGGTCGACGACCAGGATCGGCATGGCGGCCCCGGGCCGCGCCCCCCGCTCCATGACCTCGTTCAGAAGATCGCCCGGCACGGCGAGCGTGCACCGGGAGACCGGCGTGGCCACATCGCGCACCCGCCTGCCCTCCCGGCTCTCGGGCGGCACCGCCGCGAGCCCGCGCAGACTCACCACCCCGCTCGGCCGGCCCTCGAAGTCGATGACCGGCAGCACCGTGTGCCGGGCGGGCCCCGCCACCTCGTCGATGAAGCGGTCCACGGACAGCCAGTCGGCCCCGGCGGCCACCGGGTGGGACATGGCGTCGGACACCCGCACCCCGCGCAGCGCCTCGTTGATGGTGGCGCGCTGCCGCTCCGCGTTGGCGACGATCACCATGAAGAGACCGATGAGCGCGAACCACAGCCCACCCGTGGCCCCGCGGATGAACGACACCCAGCCGAAGGCGATCATCGCCAGGCCGAAGATCTGTCCGCTGCGGCCCGCGGCCCGCTCGGCCCGCTCCCGGTCCCCCGTACGCCACCACATCACCGCCTGCACCACCCGCCCCCCGTCCAGCGGCGCGGCGGGCAGCAGATTGAAGATCCCCAGCAGCAGATTGGCCCACCCCAGCCACACCAGCAGCGCCGCGACCACCCCCCAGCCGATCAGACCACGCGCCCCGAGGCCCGCCCCGAGCGCGACGCCCCCGATCACCAGGCTGGTGATCGGGCCGCTGATGGCCACCAGCAGCGCCACCCCGGCGGTCCGCGGCCGCCCCATCTGGGTCATGCCGCCCAGCGCCCACAGCGTCACATCCTGGACCGAGACGCCCTTGCTGCGGGCGGCGACCGCATGCGCGGCCTCGTGCAGCAGCAGGCTCCCCATCAGCAGCACGGCCCCGATCACGCTCGCGGCCGCGTAGGTGGCGCTGGAGTGGCCCGGGGTCCAGGCCGGGAGCGTCTGGCGGCCCAGCCCGTAGGCCAGCAGGGCCACCAGCACCGGGACGCTCCAGTGCATCCGCAGCGGCACCCCGAGGACATGTCCGACACGTACCGACCCGTTCATCGCCGTATCACCCCAGCCGTCTCATCCAGCCGGACACCAAGCCCACCTACCAGTGTCGCTCGGCGGAGCGGGAACGGGCGCGTCAGACCGGGTCGCTCACCAAGTGGTCGAATTCGCCGCCCTTGATGCCGAGCAGCATCGCCTCGACCTCGGCCGGGGTGTAGATGAGGGCGGGGCCGTCCGGGTAGCGGGAGTTCCGTACGGCGACATGCCCGCCCGGCAGCTTGGCGAACTCCACACACGAGCCCTGCGAATTGCTGTGGGTGCTCTTCTGCCAGGCGGCCCCCTGAAGGTCCACGGCCGCCATGCCGTTGTACGGGTGGTCGCGCACAGGGGCTCTCCACTGTTAGTGCAGCTGTCAACTGACCCGGATCATAACCTTGTTGGCCTGCGAATGCATGGGCATCCGAACGATCAAATGCATTCGCAGATGCACCAGCAGATGCACGTGCACCATGCGTATCCGGATGATCACCCGATGATCACCCGATGATCACCGGGAAGCGTAGGACATAGACGATCCGCACGGTCTATAGATGTGACGCCACCGACGCCCGCCGGGTTCGCCCACACCCGGAAATTCTTCCGGATTCCGTTATTCCGGGGCATGGCACCCAAAAGACCGCCCAAAGCGCGCGTACGGCGTTTTCGCGAACAGCGGGATTCCCGCGGTCGGCGGGGTTCCCGCAGACATACGAGAACCGCAGGCCATCAGCGTGACCCGCGGTTCTCGTTCGGCCGGCGCTTCCGATCCCGTACGGTCGGCGCTTCCGCTCCCTTACGGTCAGCGCCGCGCGGCGGCCGGGGTGCCGGAAGGCTCGGCGAGCGCGATGGACGTGGAGACCGGTGTGCCGAAGTTCGGGGTGCCGTCGGCGTTCCAGTTCACCCTCTGGGCCCGGGTGGTCCGGGTGCCGCTGCACCCGTCCGTGGCCTTGGAGTTGGCGTGGTAGGCCATCCAGACCTCCTTCCCGTCGGGCGACGGGAAGAAGAAGTTGTGGCCGGGCCCGTAGACCCCGTTGGCGTCGTTCCGCTGGAAGACCGGGTTGGCGAACTTCTTCCACGCGCCAGCCGCCAGCGGGTCGCCGCCGGTCAGCTCCATCAGCCCCAGCTTGTAGTCCGGGGTGTCGCAGTGCGAGGCGGAGAAGGTCAGGAACGTCCGCCCGTCGTGCTGGAGAATGGTCGGCCCCTCATTGACGCCGGAGCCCACCTTCTCCCAGCCGTAGGTGGGGGTCGCGATGCGGACGGCCCCGCCGGTCGGGGTCCACGGATTGCTCATCCGGACCGCGTACAGGTTCTGCGTGCCGCCCTCCCAGAAGGAGTAGAGCAGGTAGAGGCGGCCGTCGGGCAGGGAGAGATAGCTGCTGTCGATCATCCAGCGGTTGTCGCCGTACGGATCGACCTGGCCCTTGTACGTGTACGGGCCCAACGGGTTGTTCCCGGCGCTCTCCAGGACGTGGACGTGCTGGTGGTCGATGTCCGTGGAGACGCCCGCGCTGTAGGTCAGATACCAGCGCAGACCGTTGGAGCCGTTGAGACGGTGCAGCTCGGGCGCCCAGAAGTTGCAGCAGCGGGACGCGACGGTCTCGCGGTAGACCGTGGTCGGGGTCGCGGTCTTCAGCCCGCCGAGCGTGGGCGATCTGCGCATCTCCCAGTGGGAGGCCCAGGTGGTGCCGAGGTGGTAGTAGTACCCGGCGTAGCGGATGATCGTCGGGTCCGCGCCGTTCTGCGTCACGATCGGGTTGGTGAACGTCCCGGCCGCCACGGCGGAGTCGGCTCCGGCGGCGGGCGAATCGGCCCTGGCCGCGGGGGCGCCGCCCGTCTGGGGCAGGGCCAGGAGCGCGAGGAGAACCGCCACGAGGAGCGGCAGCACTCGGGTACGGGTGGGGGTCATTGACGGCTCCAAGGTTCGACATTTCGAACGCTTTTCGTCATTCCGGACGGACCGTAGGACCGCCGCGCCACACGGTCAACCCAATTCACAGCCGTAACCGCACGGGCATGAGGCCTGTCAGACCCCCCTGTCACACTCGGCGACATGAGATGGGCGGTGGCGGAGACCGGCGACGGGGGTGCCCGGCTCTGCCCGCTGGACCCCACGGGGCGGGCCGCCGGGCCGGTCGTCGAGGTCACGGCGGCGGCGGGCGGCGTCGCCCAGGCCGTACGGTCGCGGCCCGAGGTCGAGCGCTGGGTGTGGCGGTCGACCGCCGAGGTCTACCCCCGCCTGCTCGCCGCCGGCGTCCGCGTCGAGCGGTGCTACGACATCGAGGCCGCCGAGGCGCTGCTGCTGGGCCACGAGGGGCGGTCCGGTGAGCCGCGCTCGCTGGCCGCGGCGTGGGCGCGGCTGCGCGGGCTGGCCGTGCCCGACGACCCGCCGGTGCGGGCCGCCGAGACCCAGCCGTCCCTCTTCGAGCCCGGCCCGGTGCCGCTGCCGCCCGGCACCGACCCCCTCGACGGGCTGCTCGCGGTCTACGCCGGACAGCTGGCCCGTACGGAGGCGGCCGAGCACCCCGGCCGGATGCGGCTGCTGACGGCCGCCGAATCGGCCGGGACGCTGGTGGCCGCGGAGATGCGGCGGGCCGGGGTGCCCTGGCGGGCCGACCGCCACCGCGAGCTGCTGGACGAGCTGCTCGGCGAGAGATACCCGGGCGGCCTGGAGCCGCAGCGGCTGGCCGAGCTGGCCGACGAGGTGTCCCGCGCCTTCGGGGGCGTACGGGTGCGGCCCGATCTGCCGGCCGAGGTCGTCAAGGCGTTCGCGCGCGCGGGCATCGCGCTCGGCTCCACCCGCGCCTGGGAGCTGCGGGGCATCGACCACCCCGCCGTGGAACCGCTGCTGCGCTACAAGAAGCTGTACCGCCTGCACACCGCGCACGGCTGGGCGTGGCTTCAGTCCTGGGTCCGGGACGGCCGCTTCCGCCCCGAGTATCTGCCCGGCGGCACGGTCTCCGGCCGCTGGACCACCAACGGCGGCGGGGCGCTCCAGATCCCCCGGGTGGTGCGGCGGGCGGTGGTCGCCGACGAGGGATGGCGGCTGGTGGTCGCCGACGCCGACCAGATGGAGCCGCGCGTGCTGGCGGCCATCTCCCGCGACCCGGGCCTGATGGAGGTCGCGGGCAGCGGCCGGGATCTGTACGCGACGCTGTCCGACCGCGCCTTCTCCGGCCGGCGCGAGCTGGCCAAGCTCGCGCTCCTCGGCGCGATCTACGGCCAGACCTCGGGCGACGGCCTCAAGCACCTCGCGGCCCTGCGGCGCCGCTTCCCGGCGGCCGTCGCCTATGTGGACGAGGCGGCCCGGGCGGGCGAGGAGGGGCGGCTGGTGCGCACCTGGCTGGGCCGCACCTGCCCGCCGGCCACCACCTCCGCCGACGCGGCCGACGAGGCGGGCCTGCCGCGCGATCTGGAGGAGGAGCCGAGGTACGGCAGCACGGCCGGCGCCCGCGCCCGCGGGCGGTTCACCCGCAACTTCGTCGTCCAGGGCAGCGCCGCCGACTGGGCGGTGCTGATGCTCGCCGCGCTGCGGCAGTCGCTGGCCGGGGCGGGGCTCCGCGCGGAGCTGGTCTTCTTCCAGCACGACGAGGTCATCGTGCACTGCCCGGCCGAGGAGGCCCCCGCGGTGCGGGAGGCGATCGCGGCGGCGGGCGAGACGGCGGGGCGGATCGCCTTCGGCGAGACGCCGGTGCGGTTTCCGCTGACCACGGCCGCCGTGGAGTGCTACGCGGACGCCAAGGAGTACGACGTCAAGGACTACCTGGACACCGCGGATCACTCGGACGGCAGGGACTAGGGAGCGGCGGGGGCCAGGGGAAGCGCTCGCCCGACCGGCTCACCACCGGAGGCGAGGCGCGCGGTGCGGCGCTCACGATGATCACAGGGCCGCCGGGGCGACGGCCCGTCACGCCGCCCAGGCAGGAGACCTGACATGACCATCAGCCTCGAGCGGCTGCGCCGCTGCTCCATCGCCGTCGACCTCGGCGCCGCCAGGACCCGGGTCTATCTCAAGCGCAAAGGGCTCATCGTCGACGAGCCGTCCGTCGCCGCCGTGAACACCCGCACCGGGGGGCTGATCGCGGTCGGCACGCTCGCCGAGCGCATGACCGGCCGTACGCCCTCTCATATCCGGGTCGTGCGGCCCGTGTCCGGCGGCAGGGTCGTCGACATCGCTATGGCCCAGCGCATGTTGCGGTTCCTCGTCGGCAACAAGCTGCGCCGGGCCTGGCGGCGCAAGCCGCTGGTGAGCGCCGCCGTCTGCGTCCCGTACGACGCGGACCCGCTGGCGGAGCGCGCCGCCGTCGAGACGCTGACCGGGCTCGGCGCCCGGCGGGTGGAGCTGGTCGACAGCCTGGTCGCCGCCGCCGTGGGCTGCGGCCTGCCGGTCGAGCGGCCCGAGGCGACGATGATCGTGGTGTGCGGGGCGGCCACCACCCAGGTCGCGGTGTTGTCGCTGGGCTCGATCGTGGCCGCCGAGCGGGTGCCGGTCGGCGGGGAGACGATCGCTCACGCCGTCGTCCAACATGTGCGCAACGAGCATGCGTTGATGCTGCCGAGCCAGGCGATCCGTCCGCTGCACCTGGCCCTCAGCGGCGCCGGAGCGGCCATGGACGGCACCGAGGTGCACGGCCGGGACGTGGCCACCGGCCTCGCCCGCTCGGTGCAGATCGACATCGAGGGCATCCGGGCCGTGGTGCAGACCCCGCTGACCGGGGTGCTCGACGCGATCGGCGCGGTGCTCCGCCGCTGCCCGCCCGACCTGGTCGCCGACCTCGCGGAGCGCGGCATCATGCTGGCGGGCGGAAGCGCGGGGCTGCCCGGGTTCGAGGATCTGCTGCGGGATGCGACCGGCATGCCGCTGCACATCGCCGAACACCCCGACACCTGCGCGGTCGAGGGGCTGGGCGCGATGCTCGAGGGCTCGGTGCGGCCCGTCATCCTGGACCCCCTGTCCTCCTGAGAGCCGGTGAGATCGGACGCCGTCCGCGTTCTCTTCAAGAATCTTCGGCACGAGTTGAGCGGCACTCCCGCCCCGTCCGTAGTGATGGAGGAAGAGGCCGTCCGGGCCACACAACCCCCGGCCCACACACCGGGAGTGTCTGTTGATGTTGTCCAACTCGGGTTCCGTCCTGGAGGTTCTGGTGCGCGACGACGCCGCCGTGACCGATGCGCATCGGTCGAGATCCCAGCGCGGTACGCCGGACGAGGAGCTCATGCGCGCGCTCTACCAGGAGCACGCCGGGCCGCTGCTCGCCTTCGTACTGCGCCTGGTGGCCGGCGATCGGCACCGGGCCGAGGACGTCGTCCAGGAGACCCTGGTCCGTGCCTGGCGCAACGCCGACCAGCTCAGCAGGGCCACCGGCTCGATCCGGCCCTGGCTGGTCACGGTGGCCCGGCGGATCGTCATCGACGGGCACCGCAGCCGCCAGGCCCGCCCGCAGGAGGTCGACCCCTCCCCGCTGGAGCTCATGCCGGCCGAGGACGAGATCGACCGCGCCCTGCGGCTGATGACCCTCTCGGACGCGATGCACGACCTCAGCGACGCGCACCGCGAGGTGCTCGTCGAGACGTACTTCAAGGGCCGCACGGTCAACGAGGCGGCCCAGACGCTCGGCATACCCAGCGGGACCGTGCGGTCCCGGGTCTTCTACGCGCTGCGCTCCATGAAGCTCGCGCTCGAGGAAAGAGGAGTGACGGCATGACCGCGCAGGCGCCCCACGCCGGGCACGACGCCGTCGGCGCGTACGTACTCGGCCTCCTCGACGATGCGGATGCCACGTATTTCGAGCAGCACCTGGCCGGTTGTGAACAGTGCGGAAGCCGGCTCGACGAGCTGGCGGGGCTTGAACCCATGCTGGCGGAGCTGGCCTCCGGCGTCCCCGGCATCCACGGTGCCCCGGGCCGGCCCGGGCTCACCCACGTCCCGCACTCCTTCACCGCCACCCCCAACGCCATCGAGACGCTCACCGCACGCCCGGGCCCCGGGCTGCTGGACCGTATGGTCGGCGAGGTCGCGGTGGTCCGCCGCCGGCGGCGCCGCCGGCACCTCTCCCTGGTGGCCGCGGCCGCCGTCCTGATCATCGGCGGACCGCTCGGCGCGGTGGCCCTCACCTCCGACGACGGCTCGACCACGGCGATCACCGCGACCACCACGAGCGAGACCTTCGAGAAGGTGCCCACCAAGGTCGAGGCCACCGACCCGGACACCAAGGTGAACGCCACGATCGCGGTGACGGACAAGAAGTGGGGCACCGACGCCATGCTGCGGCTGAAGAACGTCAAGGGCCCCCTCGCGTGCAGCCTGATCGCGGTCCCCAAGAGCGGTGAGAAGCAGGTCATGACGACCTGGTCGGTGCCGCCTCAGGGGTACGGCATCCCGGACAGCACGGACAAGAGCGCCCGGGACCCCCTGTTCACCCAGGGCGGCGCGGCCTACAAGCTGGCCGACATCGACCACTTCGAGATCCGCACGCTCGACGGGAAGCTCCTGGTCTCCGTGAAGGTGTGAGCCACCCGTCGAAGGGGTGAGCCACCCGTTCCGCCGATCGCGGCGTGCGGCGGGACCAGCGCGATGTTACACAGAGTGTGACAGTCGTCACCGCGTCCCGGGGGGTCAGGATCCGAGGAGGCACCCGTGGCTGACCCGGACGCCCGTCAACAGCGCATGTTCGCCCAGTACGTGCTCCCCGAGGTGGAGGTGCTGCTGCGGGTGGCCATGTCGCTGACCGCACAGCCCGCCGACGCCGAGGATCTGGTGCAGGACACCCTGCTCCGGGCCTACCGGGCGGTCGGCCGCTTCGACGGCCGCCATCCGCGCGCCTGGCTGCTGACGATCATGCGGCACGCCGAGGTGAGCCGCCGCCGTCAGCGCAGACCTCATCTGCTCGACGACCCGGACACCGAACTCGACCGGCTCGCGTCCGCCCCGGGCGCGACACCCGAGGAGCTGGTGGTCGACACGGCCTTCGACGAGGCCGTGGACGCCGCGTTCACGGCGCTGCCGCTGCGCGACCAGCAGGTGGTGCGGCTGGTGCATGTGGACGGGCTGTCGTACGCGGAGGCCGCGCGGGTGCTGGACGTGCCGAAGGGGACGGTGATGAGCAGGCTGCACCGGGCGCGCAAAAGAATCCGGGATCGGCTGGTGGCCGCGGAACCCCAAGGACAGCGAGGTGGGGCATGAGCAGCAGATGGTGGATGTGGTGGCGGAGCGCCGAGCGCGGCCACGCCGAGGAGTGCCTCGCGGACGGCGCGGAGCTCCAGTCGTATCTGGACGGTGAGCTGGACGCGCCGGAAGCGCGCCGGGTCCGGGCCCATGTGGCGCGGTGCCACCGCTGCGCCCGGGAGCTGGCCGCGTATCAGCGCATCACGAACGCGCTGGCCTCCCGCGGGGCCCGCGAGGGCCCGGACGAAGCGGCGCTCGGGCGGCTGCGCGACCTCGTGGGCTCCCTCGCGGACCAGGACCCGAGCCGAGGCCGGACCGAGGAGCGACCGCAGAACCGGGACCGGGACCTGCCCCGGGACCGGGACCTTCCCCGGGACCTGCCCCGGGACCGGGACCTTCCCCGGGACCGGACTCAGGACCTGGCGCCCGAAGAGGCGCCGCTGCCGCCCGGGGAGCCGGACGCCAGCGAGAGCGCGGTCCCCAAAGCGGGCGCCTGAGGTCGCGTACCAGGACAAGGACGATCAGGCAGGCGCCGACCGCCAGGGCGGCGTCGGCGAGGTTGAACACCGGGCCGCGGGGCGAGACCGTGATCCAGTCGATGACCGCGCCCCGCAGCGGCCCGGGGTGTCGTACGGCCCGGTCGGCGCCGTTGCCGAGCGAGCCCCCGGCGATCAGCCCGAGGGCCAGGGCCCGGGTCCGGGTGCGGACCCGCAGCCCCGCGCCCACCGCGGCCAGCGTGGCGAGCGCCCCGGCGACGGTGATGAGGGTGATCAGCAGGGGCCGGCCCCGCCCCAGGCCGAAGGCCACCCCGGTGTTGCGCACCAGCAGGGTGCGCATCGGACCGAACTCGCCCTGTGGCCCGAAGGTGCCGCCGATGGTCGCCACCGCCAGGGCCTTGGTCACCTGGTCGGCCACCGCCACCGCCGCTACGGCCAGCGGGAAGAGTACGCGGCCGGTGCGCTGCTGGGGCTTCATCGTCGGCCTCCTCGCGCTTTCGGGGGCCGGTGCGGAAACGGGCCCGGAGAGGAAACCCGGCGAGGTGAGCTCCCGCTTCCCGATGCGCCCGGGTTTTTGGCCCGCGTGAGCCCATGCCTCCGGACACGACGTCTCCGGACCGACACACGACGGAGGGCCCGCAGGCGGGATGCCTGCGGGCCCTCGCTGTCCACCGCCGGGTCCGGCGGCCGTCGTACCGAGGGGGTTACTCCGACGTCTTCCCCTTGGCCGACAGCAGCGGCGCCTGGTACTTGGACAGCATCTTCATCTTGTTCTTGTCGACCGTCTTCCAGTCGTTGTTCAGGACACCACCGGTGTCACCCGAGTTCGGGTTCAGGGACCAGTAGGTGTAGCTGATCTGGTTCTTCTTGAGGTAGTCCATCAGCGCGTTCTGCCACACGGCCTCGGAGCTCTTGCCCGCGGTCTTGCGACCGCCGAACTCGCCGAGCATCAGCGGAGCGATGTTCTCCTTCTTGATGTAGGCCCAGTGCTTCTGCCAGATGGCCGGCATGTTCTTCGGGAAGTCCTTGGCCATGAACCAGTTCTGGTTGTACACACCCGGCCCGTAGTCGTGCGGCGAGTAGACGACCTTGTTCTTCTCCTTCAGCGTGACCGGGTACTTCTTCACACCCTGGAGGTCGCCGCCCCACCAGAACTGCTCGTTCTTGTGACGGTCGGTGCCCTCGACGAAGATCAGCCAGTTCTTGTTGACGGCGTGGATCGCGTTACCGGCCTTCTCGGCCGCCATGCGCCAGTCGGTCTTCGGGTTGCCGTCGCCCCACGTGGCCTGGCCACGCGGCTCATTGTGCAGGTCGGCGCCGATCACCCGGGGGTTGTCCTTGTAGCGCTTGGCCAGCTGGGTCCAGTCGTCCAGCCACTGCTTCTCGGTGAGGTTCTGGGTGTACCACAGCTCACTCTGGCCGTACTGGTCCGGACGGTGCTGGTCCAGGATCACCATCATGCCGCGGTCGGTGGCACCCTTGACGATCTTGTCCATGATCTGCTGACCGGTGAGGCCCTTGAGGTCCGGGTTCTGCTTGAAGTCGATCCCGTTGGGCTTGCTCTTGGCCGCGAACATCTCGTTGGAGTACGGGAGGCGGATCGTGTTGAAGCCGTTGTGCGCGATCTGGTCGAGCATGCTCTGCCAGCTACGGGTCCACAGACCGTGCGGCACGAAGCTGCCGGTCTCGGCACCGAACCAGTTCACACCGGTCAGCACCACCTTGTGGCCCTTGGAGTCCACGATGTCGCCACCACGGGTGGACAGCGGACCGTCGACGGCCGCGCCGCCCTTGCCCTTCGCTGACGCGACGGACGAGGCGGTGGAGGACGAAGCGTTGTCGTCGGAATTCAGGGCGAACGCGGTCACGGTGCCACCGACGGCAGCAGCCACGACAACACCAGCCGCGATACCGACACGCAGGCGGTAGGAACGCTGCCCACGCTTCGACCCGGTGGTCTCGGAAACGGTCGGAACGTTGTTGTCCATGGGGGAATTCATTCGGTGAGACTCCTGAGGAATTGGGGTATGGCTGTTTTCAGGACGCTGGGATTATTCGTCGGAGATTCCAGACATTCCATTCGCGGGTCGGAGACTGCGGTCAGCCGGACAAGCCGCGCACGGGGAAGGAGATCTGCGACCAACAGGTCGAGACGGAGCGATTTCCAGCTCGACTTGTCCACGTCGATGAGCACCACGTCCGGCTGCCTGCGCTCGGCCAGTGAAATTGCTTCACGAACCGATCTGGCGGCGCCGGCCAGCTCCAGTCCGGGTGTCTCGTCGACCAGGTCGGCGATCGCACTCGAAACCAGATGGTGGTGCTCCACGACGAGAACTCTTTTCATCGGTGGAGCTCCTTCAGGCGGCTTTCCCTTTCGCTCAACGACATTAGGGAACCCACCGGGGGCGAATCACCGTACGCCTGACTGAAATCCCGCTACCTCAATTGCGGGAATGCCGGGCACGCCAAACGACCGAATTCCGCCTACCTCGATTGAGGTAGGCGGAATTCGGCCGCTTTGATAGCCCTATGTCCGCTTTGGTCGGGCAGTTTCGCTCCGCTGTGCACTGGATCAGATGCGTAGAGTGACGACCGCAGGCCCGAAACAGCCCCTGAGCCCCAGGACTGGGGGGCTCAGGGGCTCAGGGGCAGGGGCTCAGCGGGTGAGGCCGAAGGCGTAGCCGGGGACGAAGAGCCCGGCGGTCGCGGCGCAGCCGTCGGCCTGGCCCGGCTGCTTGACCCACAGATACGCGTCGATCCCGGGAATCCCGGTGCGGGCGGTGGGCGGCGTGCCCAGCCGGCGCCCCGGCGGATCGCAGAAGCGGTGGTCACGGGTGGGTCCGGCGCCGTTCCGGCTGGTGTCGATCACGGCCCCCAGCCGGGGGCGGCGCAGCTCCCTGAGGACGGACAGGCCGTAGCGGACCTCGTCGCGCGTGGCATTGAAGTTCGAGACGTTGAGGGCGATGCCGTCCCCGTACCGGTCGATCCCCGCGCGCTTCAGCCGCTCGGCCATGACCGGCGCGGGGAGCCAGCGGGAGTTCCCGGAGTCGTAGTAGATACGGGCGTGCGGGGCCCGCTTCCGCAGTTCCCGCCCGGCGTGGGTCAGGGCCGCGTACCGCTGCCCCTGCTGCCGTCGCTTCAGGCAGGTCAGGTGGGCCAGCGCGTCCGGTTCCAGGATGACGACGGCGCGCGAGGCGCCGATCCCCCTGGCGAAGCCGCCGATCCAGTCCCGGTACCCGGACAGATTCGCCATGCCCCCGGAGCTGTGCTTTCCGCAGTCGCGCTGCGGGATGGCGTACGCGACCAGCACCGGCAGCCGCCCGCGGGCCCGGGCCGCCCGCACCACGCCCCGCACCTGGGACTCGACCCGGCCCTGGTCGGTGTCCGTGAACCAGGCGGCCTGCGGCTGGTCGGCGATGCGCTTGCCGATGACCGCCGCCCGGCGGTCGTGGGCGTTGCCGCGCACCCACTGTGCCGCCGGGTTGTCGGGGTCGGTGTAGAAGCGGGTGGAGGCCGGAAAGTACGGCTTGGCCAGGTGGAAGACGGATCCTTCCCCGGGCCGGGCCGCCCCCGGGTGGAGCACCGTCGCGGCCGTCGCGACCTCGGCCACCAGGGCCAGGGCCAGCAGCTGGGCGATGCCCCTGCCGGTCAGCAGCGGGGACCGGCGGCCCGTGCGCCGCCCCTTCGGCCCCAACCGCCGCCATCCCCCCTGACGCAGCCGTTGCCGCGGGCCCAGCCGCCATCCCCCCATGCGCAGCCGTATCGGTACCGGCCCGAGCCCCAGCCACCTCGGCAGCACTATCAGCCACAACAGCACCTGTAGCCTCAACCGTCGCCAGAGCCCCAGTCGCCCAGGGGCCCTCTCGCTCACGCCGGGTCCGCCGTTCACCGGGGCCGCCGGTCAGCTGTCGGAGTTGTTCGACGGGGGCTTGCGGCGGCTGATCAGGAAGACCGCGATGACGGCGAGCACCACCAGGGCGCCCGCGACCGCGCCTATCGCCACCATCGCCGACCCCTCCTCGGACCGGGCCGCGGAGTGCTCGCGCTTCGACTCGGCGGTCGCCTTTCCGGAGCCGGGCGGGCTGGTGGAGGCGGGCGGCGCCGCGCGGTCCGCCAGCGCCCTGGCCGGGGCGATCAGCCCGAAGCCATAGCGCGGGTCACGCCCCGATGACCCCTTGCGGTCGGCCGTGTCGATCAGCTTCTGCACCACCTGGCCGGCGGTCCAGCGCGGGTGCTCCGAGCGTACGAGGGCGGCGCCGGCCGCGACCCACGGCGCGGCGTAGCCGGTGCCCGCGCCGGTCCAGTAGTCCTTGTTCGGGGCGGTGGTCAGGATGGCGACGCCGGGCGCGGCCAGGGTCACGCCCCCGCCGTGGTGCGAGTCGGTCCACACGGCGCCCTTCTCGTCGGTCGCCACGACGGAGACCACCCCGGGGTAGGAGGCGGGGTAGGTGGGGCGGTTGCCGTCCTTGCCGTTGTCGCCCGCGCCCGTGACCACCACGGCGTCCTCGCCGATCGCGTACGTCACCGCCGACCGCAGCGCGGCGTTCGGCTTCTTGAAGGACACCGCCACATCGATGACCTTCGCGCCGCGGCCCACCGCGTGGCGGATGGCCCTGGCGGTGGCGTCGACCTGCGGCTTCCGGTCCTCGTACACCCCGAGCGGCAGCACCCGGGCCTGGGGCGCAAGACCCAGCAGCCCGTTGCCCCGGTAGTTGCGGCCGGTCCCCACGATGATCCCGGCCGCGTGGGTGGCCTGCTCCATCGCGTCCCCCTGGTCGCGGGTGCTGGTGCCGCTGGGGCCGTCCCCGAAGTCCTTGCCGGCCAGCACCCGCCCGCGCAGATCCGGATGGGCGGCGTCGACGCCGGTGCCGATGACCGCGACGGTCACCCCGGCGCCCTTGCTGATTTTCCACGCCTTCTTGGCCTGGAGCGCGGTCAGCGCCCATTCGGAATCGTGCATCGCGCCGGAATCGGAATCCGCGGAAACGGCGGAAACGGCGGCCGCTGCGGAGGGGGCGAGTGAGAGCGCCATCAGGGCGATGACGGTCCCGGTCCGGGCGGCGAATGAACGGTGCGGTATCACGCGATCTGACATTACGTCACCTACCTTCATCCCAGGCTTCATCCCAGGGGGGACGCGAGGCCGTCGGCAGACGCCTGGCCGTTTCATCTTCTGCGGACCCCCGTGGTGGGGACACCCGCGCGCGGGGGACCTGCCGCTCCCCTTTTTGGGGGACCGGTTCCAGGCCCGGTTTCCGCGCCTCCCCAAAACGGGGGAGAAAGCCGGTCCATCGAAGGTGGAGTACGCCCTCCCCCGAACGCGTGATGTCCTCGGAAATCCGGGGGCGCACTCTTGGACTGACATCGGCGATAGAGCCTCCTGCGTAGGGAGTCGCGATGCAGCGTTTCGGAACGTTCAGCGATCGCACAAGCGACCCGAGCGAACGGGTGGACAACACCCGCAAGCGAAAAGGAAGGTTCTTTCGCGCGCTCTCGACGAGCGGCCCGCTGGCCGCCCTGAGCGGTCTGGTGCTGCGATTCGCGGTGGTCGGCGTGGGTGGCGTGCTGGTGAACACGGCAGCCCTCTTCGCGCTCTACCACTGGGCCCACTGGCCGCTGCTCGCGGCCTCCCCGATCGCGGTGGAACTCGCCGTGGTCCACAACTATCTGCTCAACGACCGGTGGACCTTCTCGGTGAGCACCCCGTCCGTCCGACGGTTCCTGAAATTCAATGTGTCCGTGCTGTGCGGGCTCGCGGTCAATGTCATGGCGGTCTGGCTGCTGGAACGCGCGGGACTCCATCTGCTGTTGGCGAACGGTATCGGCATCGCCGCCGCCTTCGCGGCCAATTTCGCGGCGAGCGCGGGCTGGGTCTGGGGGAGGCAGGACCGATGATTTCCATTATCTACCTGAGCCTGGTGCTGGTCTCGGTGCTGCTGACCATACAGTCGGCCCATGTGCTCTATCTGATGCTCTACACCTGGGACCGGACGGACGCCGAGCAGAAGGCCAAGGCCCCGGAAACCTTTGTCAGGCCGCGGCTGTCATTCAGCGTACTGCTGCCCGCGCGCCATGAGGAGGACGTCATCCAGACCACCATCGAGCGGGTGGTGCGGGCCGACTATCCGGCCAAGCTGCTGGAGGTCTTCGTGATCTGTTCGCAGGACGACACCGGCACGATCAAAAAGGCGGAAGAGAAAGTCGCCGAGCTGGAGCGGGAGGGGCTGCACAACGTCGAGGTCGTGGTGTTCGACGACAAGCCCGTCAACAAGCCCCACGGGCTCAACGTGGCTCTGCCGCACACCACTCACAAGGTGGTGACGATCTTCGACGCCGAGGACGACATCCACCCCGAGATCTTTCTGCTGGTCAACACGGTCATGCTCAAGGAGCGGGTGCGCGTGGTCCAAGCGGGCGTCCAGCTGATGAACTTCGACTCCAACTGGTACTCCACGCTCAACGTCCTGGAGTACTTCTTCTGGTTCAAGAGCCGACTGCACTACCACGCCCACTTCGGCTCCATTCCGCTCGGCGGCAACACCGTCTTCTTCTTTCGCGAACTGCTGGTCCGGCTCGGCGGCTGGGACGAGCGCAACCTCACCGAGGACGCGGACCTGGGCCTGCGGGTGTCGGCCAGCGGCGAGCGAGTGCGCGTGGTCTACGACGACCGCTATGTGACCAAGGAGGAGACGCCACCGACCCTCGGCCACTTCATCCGGCAGCGCACCCGCTGGAGCCAGGGGTTCATGCAGACCCTGAAGAAAGGCACCTGGAAACAGATGCCCACGCGCAAACAGCGATGGCTCGCCTTCTACGTCCTCGCGTTTCCGCGCGGGCAGGCGCTGCTCGGCCTGTATCTGCCGATCTCCCTGGGGATGATCCTGGTCCTCAAGGTGCCGGTGCTGATCGCGCTCTTCTCCTATCTGCCCATCCTGCTGCTGTGCGCGCACTTCCTGGTGAACGCGGTGGGACTGTACGAGTTCACCGCCGCGCACGGGCTGGAGGCCACCCCGAAGACGCTCGTGAAGATGGCCATCGCCTGGTTCCCCTTCCAGATGGTCCTCGCCTATGCCGCGGTGCGCGCCATGCGGCGCGAGCTGCTCGGCCGGCGCGACTGGGAGAAGACCCAGCACGTGGGTGCCCACCGCACCCGTCCCGAGGAGGCGGACTCCCGTGTCGCATGACCCCACGCCCCCGCGCCCCCCGCACCCGCGCCCGCCGGACCCGCCGGACCCGCCGGAACCCCAGCAGCCTGAGCGTCCCGAGCGGCCTCAGCGCCCTGAGAGCCTCCAGCGGCCCGAACGACCTGAGCCACCTCAGCGGCCCGAGGGGTCCGAGCGGCCTCAGCGGCCCGAGGGGTCCGAGCGGCCTCAGCGGCCCGAGGGGTCCGAGCGGCCTCAGCGGCCTCAGCGGCCCGAGGGGTCCGAGCGGCTCCAGCGGCCCGACCGACCCCCGCGTCCCGACCGGCCCCGGCGGCCCGAGGGCCTCCAGCGACCCGACCGACCTGACCGGCCCGACCGGCCCCGGCGGCCCGAGGGCCTCCAACGACCCGACCGGCCTGACCGACCTGACCGGCCCCGGCGACCTGAGGGTCTCCAGCGGCCCGACCGGCCCGACCGGCCCCGGCGGCCCGAGGGTCTCCAACGACCCGACCGCCCCGACCGGCCCGAGCGGCCCCGGCGGCCCGAGGGTCAGCGACCCCAGCGCCCCCAGCGACCCGAGGGACAGCGCCCCCAGCGACCCGACGGGCCCCAGCAGTCCCGGCGACCCCAGCGGCCCCAGGGCGGGGTCGCGGTCGAGGAGCGCCCGCCCCCGCCGCCCCGGCGGCGCCGCCCGCCGCCCCGGCTGTCCGTCGAGCGCGGCATCTTCCCCCGGCTGGACCGCCGCGGTCGGCTGGCGCTGCTCCTGTCCGTGCTCACCGGGCTGCTCACGCACGGCTACCACCTGTTCCGCTATCCGCTGTACCTCACCGACGAGGGCATCTATATGCAGCGGGCGTGGTCGCTGGTCAGAGAGACCAGGCTGTCCCCGTACACCTACGACTACGACCACGCCCCGGCGGGCTGGATCACGCTGGCCGGCTGGGCGTTCCCGCTGCCGAAGCAGTTCGAGGCATTCGGCAACGCGATCAACACCGGCCGATTCCTGATGCTGCTGGTGCATCTGGGCTCGGTGGTGCTGCTCTTCGAGGTCACCCGGAGGCTGTCCGGCACCGTGCTGGCCGCCACCATCGCCGCGTTCTTCTTCAACTGCTCGCCGATCTCGGTCTACTACCAGCGCCAGGTGCTGCTGGACAACCTGATGATGTTCTGGGTGCTGCTGGCCCTGTTCGCTCTGCTGCGCCGGGAGACCACGATCAGATCGGCCTTCGCCGGCGGGCTCGCCCTCGGGGCCGCGCTGATCACCAAGGAGAACGCGCTCTTCTTCGCCCCAACATTCCTCTATCTGCTGTATCGGAGGATCCGGCTCTCACCCAGCCAGCGGTTCACCCGGACGCTGTGGCCGTTCGCCGCGGCGGCCCCGGTGGGCGCTTATGTCACATACGCCCTGCTCAAGAACGAGTTGCTGCCCAGCGGGCTCGACTTCGACCTGGCCAACCCGCCGGCGGACCACGTCTCGCTGCTCTACACCCTGTGGTGGCAGATCAACCGTAGTCAGGGCAGCCTGCTCAACCACCACGGTCTGCTGTACACCAGCTGGCTGCCCCGGGACTCGTTTCTGCTGCTGGCCGGGATGGCCACCACGGTCATCAGCGTGTGGTGGGGAATGCGGAAACACCGGCGGGATCTGGGGTTTTTCGTCGCCGGGACACTGGGCTTCGGATATGCCTTCTATCTGCTGCGCGGCAGCGTGGTGCTGGACTTCTACATCACCCCGCTGATTCCGATGTTCGCCATGAATATCGGCATGGTCACGGACCGACTGCTGAGGCGTCCGGTGCTCCGCAAGGTGCTCGGGCGGGCGAGTGCCAAGGTACGGATCGCGGTGCCCGCGGCGCTCGCCGTCATGCTGCTGGCCTCGCCCTCCACCGGATACATCCTGACCGTCAACACCGAGGGCCGCGTCGCGGTCGCGGACCAGTACCAGTCCAAGCTGGCCCTGACCCATATGCAGCTGGCACAGATCGCCTGGGTGCGCAAGCACGTCTCGCCCAAGGCGCGGATCATCATGGACGACGACATGTGGGGTGAATTGCATGACGTGCACCCGGTCTATCCGTACGCGCATTCCCACTGGAACGCCTCGTCCGACCCTGCCCTGCGGGACAAGCTCTTCCGCAAGAGATGGCAGAACGTCGACTACATCATCATGTCCAACAAGATGCGCAACGCAATTCACCGCAACAACGGCGACGGCCGGGAGAACTGGATCCTGGCGGCACTACGGAATTCGGAAAGGGTATGGGCGGACATCCGGGGTGGCATCAGGCTTGAAATCTATCGGGTGAACAAGTAGCCCGCCGGAAGAGGAGGTGAAGGCCATGCCCGAGTACGACGACTACGACGAGTACGAAGAGTACGACGACGAATTCGACACCCGTGAGGCGGCCGGGCAACGCGGGGACGACGGAGACGACAGAAACGACAGCGGGGGCGACGGAGGCGACGGGGGCGACGGGGGCGACGACTTCGGCGAATACGGCGACGACGAAAAGTACGACAAGTACGCCGACTACGACGACTACGAAGGCTCCGGCGACGATTACGCCGACTACGACGAGCCCCCGCCGAGACGCGCCACCAAGACCAGCAAGACCCTCAGGGTTTCCAAGGCCTCCGAGACCTCCGAGACTTCCGAGGCCTCTCCGGGGGAGCCGAGCGCCGGCGGGGGGAAGCGCAAGCGGGTCTCCTGGAAGACGGTCCTGCTGGGCATCGTGGCCATCGCGATCCTCGGATCGCTGGTCAAGATGGTCGCGGGCGGCGGCCTCGGGAACGCCCTCAACTCGTCCGGCGGCGGAAGCGCACAGAAGAAGAGCAAGACCCAGGAGCAGGAGATCCGCCCGACGACCAAGCCCAAGACGATCAAGCTGGGCAATCAGCGGGTCCCGCAGGCCTCCGGGCCGATCATCGTCATCAATCCGGGCCTGGTCGCCCCCGGCGGCAAGGCGTCCGTCGAAGGCGGCGGCTTCGCCCCCAAGAGCACGGTGGACCTGCTGCTGAAGACCAAGCGGTCGGGCGCCAAGGGCCGTCCCATCCGGACGGTCCGGACGGACAAGCACGGCTCGCTCTACGTGAACTTCACCATGCCCGAGTCGCTGGGCGGCAGGCCCGGCACGCTGGTCGCGCAGCAGCGCGGCGGCGGCCGGACGGCCCAGGCCGAGCTGATCTCCGGTGGCTCGATAGGCACCGCGAGGATCAACAAGATGGTCGGCCGGCCGGGCGACGTGGTCTCGATCAGCGCCCGCGGCTTCAAGCCGGGCGAGCAGATCAACGTCTTCTGGGGCCGGACCAACGGCACCCCCGTCGCCAGGCTGCGCACCGACAGCTCGGGCGGGGTCGGCCGCGCGGACATCAGGGTCGGCGTCGCCCCGACGGGCCAGAGCACGCTGGTGCTGGTCGGCCAGCAGAGCAAGACCACGGCCACCGCACCGTTCCAGATGCTGAGCCTGTACCCGGCGATCAAGTCCTCTCCGTACGCGCTGAAGGCCGGGCAGCGGATCAGGCTGTCGGGGAACCGGTTCGCGCCGAACGAGCGGGTGCTGGTCTACATCAACGCCACCACCGGTCTCCCCGCCTTCACCACGCAGGCCAACTCCTTCGGCCAGATCCGCGACGTGGCGTTCGACGTGCCGTTCGGGCTGAAGGGCAGGCAGAGCCTGACCGCGATCGGCGACCAGAGCCGGGCCGTGGTCCGCTCGGGCTTCACCGTGCTGCCGTACTCCCCCAGCGCCGAGCCCAGCACCTTCGGCGGCAAGGCGGGCACCACGCTGAGCTTCTACTGCTCCGGGTTCGCGCCCAACGAGACGGTGACCGTCTACGCCGGCAGCGGCAGCGTCGCCGGACGGAAGATCGCGGTCTTCCAGGTGGACGGCCGGGGCAAGGCGGCGGCCGTGGGCTCGTACCGGATCACCTCGGCGGACGAGAACGGTGTGAGTTTCAAGCTCATCGGCTCCAAGAGCGGCGGGGTCGCCAAGGCCGGCATCAACAACACGAGCGGCCAGGGCCAGGGGCACTAGAGATGCGTAGTCACGGTGCCGGGGGGGCTGGCCGGGGACAACTACAGACAAGCCCGGTGTTCCATAGTTGTACCATGCATGTCCTGGAGTGTCCTATGAGTGTTATTTTCGGCCCGAATTCTCGAAGAGTCCTACAATTCCTGACCCACATCGAGGACCTCTCCCCGGAGGAGATCGACCGCGTGGCCGATCTGTGGAAGCAGACCTCCAGCCAGACCCGCGCCGAGGGGTGGGCTGAGGTCCACCGCACCACGTCCGACGAGGAGCAGTACCGGATCCTGGTCGCCGCCTCCGTGGCGCGCCGGTGCGCCCTGGACACCGCCCGGGCGCTCGGCAGGCACGACTGGGCCTTCTGGGCCGCGGTGTGGGACGCCGCGGCGGCGGTCGCCGTATGCGACCGCATCGGGAGCCACTACCAGGTGCTGGTGGCTCCGCTGGCCGCTGTCATGCCATCGCTGGCGCACTGCCGGCGTGACGAACTGACCACCTTGGAGCTCCAAGGTGCCGTCCTCAAGGGAGGTGGAGGTTGATGCGCGACGACCGGATCCGAGTCGTGGTGGCCGATGACGACCCCGTGGTCCGGGAAGCGCTCGCGGACCTGGTCGACTCCCACCCCGACCTGGCGCTGGTGGGCCTGGCCGTCAACCACGAGCAGGCCATCCGCGCCGCGGTGGAGCACCGCCCCCGTGTCGTGGTCATGGATGTGCACATGCCCAGGGGCGACGCGCCCAGCAGCGTCCGCGCCATCCGTGAGCAGGTGCCCGGGGCCCGCGTGGTGGCCCTCTCGGCCCACGGTGACCGGGAGACCGTGCTCAACATGCTCGCGGTCGGGGCCACCGGCTACCTGGTCAAGGGCACCCCCGCCGAGGAGATCCTCGAAGCGATCACCCGGGCCGCCCGCGACCAGTTCTCCATGGCCGGGGAGCTCGTCGCCGACTGCGCCGAGCCGCTGCGGCGGGCCGACCGCGCCTCCTGGCGGTTCGAGGAGCTGGTGGGCAACCGGCTCGAGGAGTCGTACCTGGAGTTGCTCGGCCAGGCGCCGTGCGGGGTGCTGATCGTCGGCGCCCGCGGGCGGATCGAGTCCGCCAACGCACACGCCCGGCACATGTTCGGCTACAGCTCGGCCGAGCTGCGCGACAAGCGGCTGCGCGACCTGGTCCCCGACCGCTACCACACCGCCGCCGAGCAGCTGATCGGGCGGCAGTTCACCGCTCCCTCCGCGATGACCGGGCGGCGCCGGGACGGCACCGAGTTCCCCGCCCAGTTCAGCGGCGGCCATCTCCAGGGCAGGCGGCCCCGGTGTGTGGTCTTCGTCGCGGACCTGAGCCAGCTGCGGGCGGCCGAGGGCCGGTTCCGGCAGGTCATCGAGTCCTCCCCGGACGCCATGGTGATCGTGGATTCCGCCGGGCGGATCCAGACGGCCAACCGCCGCACCGAGGCCCTGTTCGGCTACGACCGCGACCAGCTGATAGGCCGCGCCGTCGAGGCGCTCCTCCCCGACCAGCCGCTGACCATCTCGCTGCGCGACTGGGCCGACTCCGCGGAGGAACCCCTGGGCCACAGCATGGAGCTGGTCGGGCGGCGCAGCGACGCCAAGCAGTTCCCGGCCGACGTCAGCATCATCCCGCTGCGCACCGAGGACGGGCTGCTGACCGTGCTGGCCATCAAGGACATCACCGAGGTGCAGCGCGCCCAGTTCGTCCTGGAGCGCAGTCTGGAGCTGCTGGAGATCACCGACCGGGACCGCCAGGCGCTGCTCAGCCATCTCGTGCACGCCCAGGAGGCGGAGCGCGGGCGGATCGCCGCCGACATCCACGACGACACCATCCAGGTCATCACGGCGGCCAGCCTGCGGCTCCAGCAGCTGCGGCGGCGGCTGCGCGACCCCGATGAGCAGCGGATCATGGAGAAGCTGGACGAGACCCTCAAGCTGTCGCTGAGCCGGCTGCGCCAGCTGATCTTCGACCTGCGCCCGTCCAGCCTGGAGCACGGCTGCCTGGCCGCCGCGCTGCGCGGACTCCTGGAGCAGATACGCACCGAGACTGGCGTCGAGTACCGGCTGGAGGACCGGATCGCGGCCAAGCCGCCGCCCGAGACCATGGCCCTGATCTACCGCACCGCGCAGGAAGCGCTGATGAACGTGCGCAAGCACGCGCGGGCGAAGACCGTGCATGTGCAGCTGCTGGGGCTCGACGAGGGCTGCCTGGTGCGGATCGTGGACGACGGCCAGGGCTACAACCCGCTCGAGGTGGAGTCCCGCCCCGGCCATCTGGGCCTGTCGCTCATCCAGGAGCGGGCGCAGATCGCGGGCGGCTGGTGCCGTATCGAGAGCGCGCCGGGCGCGGGCACCACGGTCGAGTTCTGGGTGCCGCTGGGCGAGGCCCCGGGCCGCGGCCCGCTGCCCTTCGGCCCCGCGGACACCTCGGGCTACCCGGACTCCCTGGACTCGTCGGGCTCCTTGGACTCGCCGGGCTCGTCGGGCTCCTTGGACTCGCCGGGCTCGTCGGGCTCCCTGGGTCCGCTGGACGCACCGGACTCGCCCGCCCCTCTGGACCGTCCGGAACTGGACCGTCCGGAAGGGGACACGCAGTCGTGACCGCGCCGGCCGATCTCACCAAGGTGCTGATCGTCGAGGACCACCGGGTGGTGGCCGAGGGTCTGTGGGCGCTGCTCGCGGAGTACTCGGACCTGACCGTGGTGGGGTGGGCCGACTCGGTCGCGGAGGTCGTCCCCATGGCCAAGGAGCTGGGCCCCGACGTGGCGCTCGTCGACTTCCGACTGCCCGACGGCACCGGAGCCGACGCGGCGGCCGCGATCCGGGCCAACGACCCCTCCACCGCCATCGTGATCCTCAGCGCGGACGCCAGCGACTCGGCGCTGCTGGCCGCGGTGGAGGCCGGGGCCTGCGGCTATCTGCTCAAGTCGGCGAGCGGTGACGAGATCGCCGCGGCCATCCGCTCGGCGGCCGAGGGCGAGACCCTCATCCCGGCCAGCACCCTCGTCGAGGTCCTGGCCCGGCACCGGGAGAACGCGCGCTCCTCCGCGCAGCAGACCGAGCGGCTGGAGAGCCTGACCCCGCGCGAGCAGGAGATCCTGACCCTGATGAGCCAGGGCCTGGACAACCGGGCCGTCGCGGAGCGGCTGAGCATCAGCTACGCCACGGTGCGTACGCATGTGCGCAAGATCCTGGAGAAGCTGGAAGTGCGGTCCCAGCTGGAGGCGGTCGCCAAGGCGGCCGACTGGGGGTTCCGTCACGTGGAACCGGACGAGTGACGCCGACCGGTTGACCCCACTTTGGGGGACAAAACCCTCACTCGGGGGAATTCCGGGCGTACCGCGGCGAGTTTCCTCCCCATGCGCCGCAGCCTACGGATCCTTCTGCCGGCCGCCGCCGCGAGTTACGCGGCGGTCGCGGTGGGCGTGCTCACCACCTCGCCCCTGGTCCGCCTCGACTGGCACGTGGCGCTGTTCAAGCCGTACAAGCACTGGCCGTGGGCGCAAGGGCCGCTCGACGTGTTCATCGTCGCGGGCCAGCGCGGCCCCACCGCCGTCGCGGCGCTGGCCTGGCTGGGCTGGCGCTCCTGGCGCACCGGAAGCGTGCGCCCCATGATCGTCTTCGCCCTCGCCCTCACGCTCCTCAACGCGAGCGTGGGCGCCGTCAAGCTCGGGGTGGGCCGTCTCGGTCCGCATTACGCGCACACGGTCGGCTCGGCCGAGCTGTTCCACGGCGGGATGATCTTCCCGTCCGGCCACACCGCGAACGGGGTCGTCGTCTGGGGCACCCTGGCCTATCTCGCGGGGCGCCACCGCCGGGCGGCGCGCGCGGCGGCCGGGGCCATGGCCCTCGCCATCGGACTGGCCACGGTCTACCTGGGCACTCACTGGGTCAGCGACGTCCTGGGCGGCTGGGCGGCCGGCGCCCTGGTGCTGCTGGCCCTGCCGCTGTGCGAGCCGTTCGTCGCCGCGGTGGAGCGATGGCTCGAACGGAGCCGATGGCCCGGCCGGCTCGGGTGGAGCGGCTGGAGCGGCCCGCTCGGCGCGCGCTCTCCCCCGCCGCCCGCCCGTGCCCGTGTCCGCACTCGTCCCGTGAGCAGGTGAGCCAAAGTGGCACTTCGAGTTCTGATCGCCGATGACCACGCGGTCGTCCGGCAGGGCCTGCGGATGATCCTCAGTCTCGACGACGACATCAAGGTGGTCGGCGAGACGACCAACGGCCGGGAAGCCGTACGACTGGCCCGGGAGCTGTGCCCCGACGTGGTCCTGATGGATCTGCTGATGCCCGTCATGGACGGGATCTCGGCCACCGCCGAGATCCGTCAGGACCTCCCCGAGGTGGAGGTCGTGGCGCTGACCAGCGCCCTCGACGACGCCATGGTCATGGGGGCGGTCCGGGCGGGCGCGATCGGCTTTCTGCTGAAGAACGCCGAGGCCGACGAGTTGAGAAACGCGGTGAAGGGCGCCGCCGCCGGCCGGATCCAGGTCTCCCCCGACGCGACGTCCCGGCTGATGGGCCAGGTCAGGGCCCCGAGCGGGCCGGAGCAGCTGACCGAGCGGGAGGCCGAGGTCCTGACGATGCTCGCCCGCGGCAAGTCCAACAAGGAGATCGCGCGCGACCTGCGGATCGGACAGCAGACGGTGAAGACGTATGTGAGCCACATCCTGACCAAGCTCGGGGTGCACAGCCGCACCCAGGCCGCGGTGTACGCCGTCCAGTCGGGCCTGGTGCCGGCCGGGGAGCTCAACACCCCCGAGCCGCTGGAGGCGACACGGGACCACTGGTGGTCGGCGTGATCACTGTCAGGCGCCGGGCCAGGGCGCGGCGGCGCGCCCTGGCCGAGATCCAGCGGCGCGTCCTGGACGCGGAACCCGCCGAGGACCTGCTGCGGCTGGTCGTACGGCGGGCGCGGGAAGCCCTCGGCGCGGACGCGGCGCGGGTGCTGGTGATGGAACCGGCCGAGGGCCCCGTCCCCGGCGAGGCCCTGACCGTACGGGCCGCCGACGGCACCCCGCGTACGGCCGGGCTCACCGCCGTCCTGGACACACCGCTGACCGTGCGAGGACGGATCGTGGGCGTCCTGGAGGCGAGCGTCCTCGGCCTTCGCCGCTTCACCTCGGACGACCGACGCGCGCTGAGGAGCTTCGCCGCGCCCGCCGCCCTGGCGGTCGCCCAGCTCCGCACCCGGGAGCAGCTGCGCCGGCTGGCCGACACCTCCGATACGGACGGGCTGCGGCCCACCCTGGACCGGCTGGCCGCCGCGGCCGTGGCGCACACGGGCGCGGCGGAGTGCGCCGTCCGGCTGCTGGAACCGCTGGAACCGGACAGCGCACCGGAAGCAGCCCAGGAAGCCCGGGAGGCGATCGCCTCCGCCGCGCCCGTGATCCGTACGCTCCGCGACGACGGCACCGGAGCGGCCTGGCCGCTGCGCTGCCCGGGCCGGGTGGCCGGGGTGCTGCACTGCCGCTACCCGCCCGGCCGCCGGCCCGACGGCCTCGACCTGGCCCTCCTCGACGCGATCGCCGGGCACGCGGCCCGCGCGGTGGCGGACGAGCGGCGCCGGGCGGCCGCGCGGGACAGGGGCGCCCTGGACGAGCGGCGGCGGCTGTCCAGAGAGCTGCACGACTCCGTCTGCCAGGCCCTGTACGGCATCACCCTGGGCGCGCGCACCGCCCGTGAGCTGCTGGACCGTGACCTGCGCGGCGGCGAGGGACGGGGCACGGACGCGCTGCCGGAGCTGGCCGAGCCGATCGACTACGTCCGGCAACTCGCCGACGCCGCGATCACCGAGACGCGGGCCGTGCTGGGCCGCCTCAGGCCCGAGACGCTGGAGGCCGACGGCCTGGTCGCGGCGCTCGCGCACCACGTGGCGGCGCTGCGCGACCGGTACGGCATCGCCGCCGAGGCGACGCTCGGCCCGGAACCGGAGACCACGCCGGAGGCCAAGCACGCCCTCTACCGGATCGCCCAGGAGTCGCTGCACAACGTCGCCAAGCACTCGGGGGCGCGGCATGTGCGCCTCCACCTGCTCAGCGGCCCGGGCACGATCACGCTGACGGTCGCGGACGACGGCGTGGGCTTTGACTCCCGGGGCTCCTTCCCCGGCCATCTGGGCCTGCTGTCCATGCGGGAGCGGGCCCGGGAGGTGGGCGGCACGCTGAGCGTGGACAGCCGGCCGGGCCGGGGCAGCCGCGTCCGGGCTACCGTCCCGGCGGAGCCGTAGGCCCTCGAAAGCGGAGCCGTGGGCTCTCGAAACCCTGCCCCGTGTGAGACATTTCACCTACTACGTTCCCGATGCCGGAGATGCCGGCCAGCCACAGACAGGAGACCCGTCCGTGACCCTCCCCGGGCCCATGGGGCTGTCCATGCGGGACCGCGCGGTGGAAGCCGACGTCCGAGCCGGACTGGCGGCGGTCGAGGCGGGCCTGCTGGAGGCCACGAAGAGCGATGTGCCGTTCATCACCGAGGCCGCCCAGCACCTGGTGCGGGCGGGCGCCAAGCGGCTGCGGCCGCTGCTGGTGCTGCTGGCCGCGCGGTTCGGCGACCCGGCCGCGCCGGGCGTGGTGCCCTCGGCCGTCGTCGTCGAGCTGACGCACCTGGCGACGCTCTACCACGACGATGTGCTGGACGACACCGACGCGCACCACCGCACCGATGATTCCGATACGAACTGGGACAACTCGGTAGCTGTGCTCACCGGCGACTTCCTCTTCGCCCGCGCCTCCCACCTGCTGGCCGACCTGGGCCCGGAGGCCGTACGGATCCAGTCCGACGCCTTCAGACAGCTGGTCACCGGCCAGATCCTGGAGACGGCCGGCCCCAGCGGCGACCGCGACCCGATCGAGCACTACCTGGAGGTCCTGGCGGGCCGGGCGGGTTCGCTGATCGCGGTCTCCGGGCGGCTGGGCGCGCTGGCGTCCGGCGCGGGGCGGGAGGTCGCGGGCGCGCTCGCGCACTACGGCGAGCGGCTGGGCGTCGCCTGCCGGCTCGCCGAGGACGTGCTGGACATCGCCGAGGGCCGCGGGGCCGGGGGCCTGCCGCGCGGCCGCGCGGGCACCGCGCTGCGCGAGGGCTTCGCCACACTGCCCGTCCTGTATCTGCGGGCGCGGGCGAAGGCGACCGGCTCGCCCGAGGACCGGGAGCTGTGCGAACTGCTCGCCGCCGGGTTCTCGGACGAGCCCCGGTACGCGGAGGCGCTGGGCCGGCTCCGCGCCCACCCCGCCCTGGAACAGGCCCGGGTGGCCGCCGCCCGCTACGCGGACGAGGCCCGCGCCGCCCTGGCGCCGCTGCCCGCCGGCGCGGCGCGGCGGGCGCTGGAGGACCTGTGCGAGGTGGTGACGCGCGGCCGCCCGGCCGTCTCACCCACGGCCCCGGCCCCGCTGGTCACCGCGGAGCAGGGACTCCCCGAAGCGGCGCAGCCGTGAGACGGCGTCGGGGTCGGGGTCCACGCGGCGCGCCCCACGGCAGCGGCAGTCCTCGGCCGTCACAGGAGGCCCGGGGCAGCCGGCTCCCCGGCGCCGGCGCCCACCGCCGACCCGCGAGGACCGCCGGACGACCGCCGACAGCCGCCTGAATCGCTCCCTGGCAACCACAGCGAGGAAACCCGCCCGCCCGCGCCCCGTATTCCACCCGCGTTCCACCCGCTTGCACCCGTGTTGCACATTCCGGCCCCGGTCAGCGCCTGCGCTGCCCCGCGTAGAACATCGAGGCGCCGGTCACCACGAACAGCCCACCGGAGATCCCCAGGGTGAGGGCGGTCTGGCCGGACTGGTCGGGCCCGTCCGGCAGCCGTGGCTCCAGGACCCCCATCGGGTCCTCGCGGAGGACGACGCGCTGGAGCCGCTTGATGTGGTCGAAGCAGTTCTGCTGCTGCGATATCTCGTGCACGGCCCGCTTCCCACCGGTCTCCTTCACCGTGCAGTGCTGCTGCTCATCGCGGTCCTCGACCTTGATGACCACGGCTGGCACCTTCTCCCCGAAGGTCTTCATATAGAGCTCGTACAGCCCCGGCCCGGCGAACAGCGTCAGCGCGAACCCCGCGCAGGACACCAGCGCCGCCGCCCCCGCCCGGTGCCAGATGCCGCCCGCCACGGTCGCCGCGACGGCGAACGTCCCGAGCGCGAGCACGACTCCGGCGTAGATGCCGACCGACGGATACTGGGCCAGCCAGGCGGCGGCGGTGAACATCAGCGGCACCGACACCGCCCACACCAGCGAGGTGACCAGCCGGCGCGCCGTGGACGGCGGGGCCCCCGCCGCCTTCTTCCCCGTGGCCACGACGGACTCGGGCGTTCCCATGCCTGCTCCCTGCTTCGCTCACGCCTGACGGGCAGCAAGCATGCCGCAGCCGCCGGTCCGGCTACGCCCGGGGCTCGGGCAGGGGCAAGCGGAGGCCCATTCGACCTACGCTGTCAGCTCATGGATTGGACTACGCCCATAAGCACGCTGATCGGCGCGATAGTTGGGGTCGGATCAACGCTGCTGGGTGAGGCTGTTCGCGCAAAACGCGATCGAGGGCACCAGCTGCACCAGCTCAGGCGGGAGCTGTACGCCCGCTACCTCGAAGCCCTCACCAACACGGACAGCGAGCTGCAACTGCTCGCCATCCGCCAACAGGCGCCCGTGGACGAAGGCGACGTCCGGGCCGCCTGGCGCAGTCACTCCCTGCTCTCCCTGAACTACGAGATCACCCTCGTCGCCCCGACGCCGGTAGCCGACGCCGCCGATACGGCATACCGCTCGCTGCGAGCGATGCGGAACGTCATAGCCACGACCGAGGTCACCATCGGCAATCCCGGTACGCCGGAGAACAACGCCCCCGGAGCAGCCGAGTGGCAACACGTCCACCGCACCTACATCGACGCGCTGGCCGCCCTGCGCTCGGCCATGCGCACCGACATAGGCCCCGCACACCAGCCCACATGACCAGGGGATTCAAAGATCAAAAAACTTCAATGGCGACAGGCCCTGTCGCACCCGTGTCAAACTGTGAATACAGCGGAGAAACCGCCGTCGGCTCCGGAATTCTCCGCCAACATGGTCTGCCGGGAACGGGTACGGGGGTGCCGTCGTGTTGTCACTGTTTTCGGAAGGGATCTTCACTCCGCATACACTTCTGGACGAACGCACAATCGACGTTCTCTCGGCGGCAACCCAGCGCTGCTCGGGGACAGTCCGCCCGAGTGACATCCTCTACGCCGCGATCGACGCCGGCGATCAAGGAGTTCTGTCGGCACTCGCGCTCACGCTCGCCGACGGTGCCCAGCCGCGGCATCTGCTGGAAACCATCGCGGTGTACAACCCGGGGAGCCAGGACGGACTGGATTTCGATTTCGACGGAAGACGTGAGCGCTTCACACCGGAGACGCTGTCCGGCCTCGACCGCTTCGCCGCGGAGTTCGCCCAGGACCAGGATCGGCTGCGCCCCGTCTGCCTCGAACTGCTCATCGCCTGCGTCCTGGATCATCCCGACCCCGGTGACCGGCAGTTCCTGCGGATTCTCGACATGGCGGCCGCCGCGCGCACCCTGCGGGAACAGGCACGCCTCAGCACCGAGCAGCCTCCCGCTCTGCTGGACGAGACCGGGAGGCTGCGCTCCGAGGATTTCTCGGCGGATGCCTGGGCCGTTCTGGAGCAGGCGGCGGGGCGCGCGGGTGAGCTGGGGTACGACCGCCTGTTACCGCCGCACTGTTTCCTCGCCCTGCTCGGCGAGACGGAGGGGCTGACCGAGCGGCTCGTCCGGCTCCAGATCCCGCCGCAGCTGGGCCTGGTGAAGGTCGCGGAGCTGCTGAGCGGCGCCTTCCGGCTGTCACAGCACGGAAAGGACGCGCCGCCACTGCATCGTGACGGGCTGGGAGAGCCGATGCTCGCCCTGCTCCGGCGCGCCTGGCGGGCTGCCGCGGTCTGGGGTGCCGAGCTGGTCGACACACCGCATCTGCTCGATGCCCTGCTGGAGGATCCGCCGCCGAGGCTGGCGTCGGTGTTCCAGGGGGAACCGCTCCGGGTGGACCTCGCCCGCATGCGTGAGCTGCTCGCCCAGGCCGTCAGGGAGGCGCGCACCGCGGGACCGCGCGAGGTCTCCTTCCGGTTACCGCCGCAGTCACCGCCCGCCGAGGATCTCACCTGGCTGGCGCGGACCCAGGGGATCGTTCCCGCCCTGCACCTGGAGCGCTACTTCGACGCCCTGGGTCGAGCCCTGCATCGTACGACCGACAACCATGTGCTGATCACCGGGCCCGCCGGGGTCGGCACCACCACCCTGCTGCGCGAACTGGCCAGGCGCGCGGCGGCCGGAGAGCTGCCTTTCCTGCGGCGCAAGCGCCTGCTGCGCGTCGACTGCCATGACGTACCGGACTCCGAGAGCGGTGCCAAGCTCGCCAGGATCATCGCCCATGTGGCCGGGCGTACTGATCTCATCGTGTGCCTGGACGGCCTTGGAGCCATGCTCCGCGGCCCCGGGGGCACCGACCACGTACCGGCCCTGCGCAGCGCGCTGAAGGAGCGCCGGATCCATCTCGTCGGGGTGCTGTCCGGCCAGGAGTACGACGACCTGCTGTCCTCCGACCACGCCCTGCGCGAACTCACCACCCGTATCGACATGACCGAGCCGGCCCGGGCCTGCGCGCGAGACATGGTCCGCCAGGCGGCGGACGGCCTGGAAGCGGAGTTCAACACCGAGGTGGAGGACCGCGCCGTCGACCGGGCAGTCGTGATGTCCGGCGACTACATCCTCAACCAGCGGCTGCCGCTCGCCGCCGTCAAGGTGCTCCGCCGGGCCTGCGAAGACCTGGATTACCGCCGTACGCAGCTCGGCGATACCCGGGCCGTCGTGAACACCGAGGACGTGGTGCGGGTCATCGCCGAAGTGTCGGGCGTGCCCGCCGGGCAGATCGCCGGCACGGGCGGGGAGCGGACCGACTACGAACAGGCGCTGGGCGGGTCCGTCTTCGGGCAGCGGGAAGCGGTCGAGGTCGTCGCGAGCGAGCTGCGCCGCATCAAGTCGGGCCTGGCCGGGGCGAGCAACGGCCCCGCCTCGGTGATGCTCTTCGCCGGGCTGACCGGGACGGGCAAGACCGAGCTGGCGAAGACCGTCGCGAGTTTCTACTCCTCCTCCAAACGCCTGCAGACCTACCCCATGGAGAACTTCTCCGAGGCGCACAGCGTGTCGGGCATCATCGGCTCCCCACCGGGATACATCGGCTACGAGCGCGGCGGCCGCCTCATCAACGAGCTGAACGCGGACCCGTACTGCGTCTTCCTGCTCGACGAGGCGGAAAAGGCGCACCCCGAGGTCTGGCGGCCGTTCCTCAACCTCTTCGACGAGGGCTGGATCGTCGACCAGCGTGGTGTCAAGGCCCATGGCGACCGGGCGATATTCATCCTCACCAGCAATGCGGGTCAGGAGATCATTTCCCGGATGGCACGGGAGGGCCGGTCCGACGAGGAGATCGTCGCGCGGGTGAAAGAGGCACTGCCCCAGATCGGGAACCGTGCGCAGGGCGGTCCTGTCTTCTCTCCCGAGTTCTTGGCGCGCATTCGCCGGATCATCGTGTTCCGCCCGCTGGACCTGGACGCCATGACCGGAATCTGCCGCAAGCTGGTCGACCGGCAGCGCGAATTCTGGCTGGACAAGCGAGAAAAGGAGCTGGTCGTTCCCGAAACGCTGATCCGCTACGCCGCCGGGCGCGGACATCTGCTGAACGAGAAGTCCGGCGGCAAGGAGGGCGGCCGCATCATCGCGAAGATCCTGTCGGACCTGATCGAGAATCCCATCCTTCTCGAACAGGAGCGCCGGGAGGCGGAGTTCCGGAGTTGCACCCGCATCGAGCTCGACTTCCGTCGCATCGGGCCCGGCGAACCCCGGACGGACGTCCGCTTCAGCCCCGCTCCGGCGGCAAATACGGCGAAGGAGGCCGGACCGGGTCATGAGTGACGACGGAGCCGGGACCGACCTGCGGTCGTTCGAGGGCCGGGTGATCAACGACCGTTATCTGCTCACCAAGTGGATCGGTGGCGGCGCCTTCGGCGCGGTCTTCCTCAGCGAGCAGCGCATCCTCGGCCGCCCCGTCCGGCGGGTCGCCTGCAAGATCTCCAAGGAGACGGGGATGACCGAGGCGGACGCCCAGGAGCGGTTCGCCGACATCCTGCGGCTGGCCGAGGCGATGGACGGGATGACCGACGCCGAGGCACGCCGCCACCTCGTTCATGTGTACGACGGCGGGCTGGCCCACGACGCCGACGGCCGGGCGTTCCTGGTGATGGAGTACGTGCAGGGCACCACACTCGCCGCCCAGTTCGAGACGTTGAAGACGGTCCCCGCCAAGCTGCTGTTCAACTGGGCCCGGCAGATCTGTGTGGCGTTGCGCGGACTGCATGCCCTGGACCAGCCGTTGCTGCACCGGGATCTCAAGCCGGACAATGTCCTGCTGGGCTCGGACCTGACCGTGCGGCTGATCGACTTCGGCCTCGCCGCCAGGCTGCTGGCGTCCGGGACCGTGCCCGGAGTCGCCGGCACTCTGACGTACATGGCGCCCGAGACCTCCCAGGGCGAGAGCGTGCCCGCCTCCGACCTGTACTCACTCGGGGTGCTGATGTACGAGGGGCTGACCGGCCGGCTTCCCTTCGCGCACCTCATACCGCCCCCCGGCCTTCCCGACACGCTGCACGGCGACTGGCTGTACCAGCAGAAGAAGGAGGGCCACGCGGCGGCCCCGCCGTCACGGCTGAACAACACCGTGACGCGCGGGATCGACGCCGTGGTCCTGCGCTGCCTGGAGTTCGAGCCCGCGCGGCGGTTCCGCAGTGCGGCGGAACTCCTGGACGCGCTGGCCGGGGCCGAGGCCGGGGCCCACCGCCCACCGCCCGGCGAGAGCGCGCTGGAGCAGGCCCGGAAGCAGGCGGCCGACGGCGATCCGGCCGGCGCGTGCCACACCCTGCGCAAGTGCCTGGACTCCGGTTCGGGGGATCTTCCCCCCGCCGTCCGGCTGGCGCTGCTGAGCGAACTCGCCCGCCTGCTCGACGGGCAGGGCGACCCGGCCGGCTCCGCTCGGCACCTCGCCAGGGCCTGGCAACTGGTGCGCAACAGCGCCCTTCTGCGCACCCGGAAGGAGCGTTGTGCCCTGCTGTCCCGTACGGCCGACGCCTACCGGCGGGCCGGGAACGCCTTTCAGGCGACCCACTTCGAGGATCTCCTGCGACGTGAGAGGGGCAGGGGGTGAGCACAGCCGCATGAGTCCGCCACCATCCTTCGGCGACTTCCTCAGCCGCTCGGGGCGATTGCGCAGACAGTGGACCGCCGCTCTCAAGAACCCGGACCCGCCCAGCGGCCTGGCGCGACTGCGGGAGCTCTCCGTGCGGATGGAGGAGCGCCCCGAAGCGGCCGCTCCGCTGTGGACCGACTTCTTACGGTCCCTGGTCGGCCGCCCATTCCAGCCGCTGCTCACCGAGGACGATTTCGAAGCGCTGGAAAGGCTCGGCCTGCGCGTCGCCCAGACCGGTGCCATCCCCTTCGACCAGGTGGTCCGGCCGCTGGTCAAGGCGCGCTATGGGCGCGGCGAGGAGAAGCAGGTCTACGAACTGCTGACCCGGCTGTACTGGGAGGCGCCGGACCAGGATCCGGTCAGGGCCGCGCTGGCGGACGAACTGGCCCGGTCCGGCCGACAGGACGACGACCATCTGGAGGTCTGTGCGGACCTTCTGGGCCGGGGCGGGCCACGGCCCCCGGCGGTGGTCGCGCTGGCCACCGACGCGCTACAGGTGGACTTCACGTCGGAGGCGGCGCAGCTGCGTCGGGCGAACAAGCTGGCAGCGACCGGACTCCCAGGGGCGGACCGCGCGGCCGGGCTCCACCGGCTGTTGGTCACCGCGGAACTCGACCTGGCCAGGGACTGCTTCCTCGCGGCCTGCGCGGCGGACCCACGCGACGGGACCGCATTGCTCGGGCTTGTGGCCGCCTACGTGCGGGCCGGCGAGGCCGCGAGTATCCCTGAATGGGCGTTCGACGCAGCCCGTGAAGCCCCGCCCAGGGTCGCCGCGATGGCCGAGCTCGGCCGGGTGCTGGCCTGGTTCGACTCGGACACCGACACACGTCCCCCGGCCACCGACCGGCTGGCCGCCCTCGACCTGACCCTCGAGGCGGGCCCCTGGTCCGCCTACGCCCGCGGCCGCCTGCACCTCCTGGACGGCGACGCCGCGCGGGCCCGCGATCTGCTCGTGCCCCTGACGGCCGGCGCCTCCCCCTTCCCGCAGTGGCGCTACCACGCGGCCTGGTCGCAGCTGCTCTGCGGCAGCCGCGCCGGACTCCGGAGGCTCATCGGCACGATGACCCCGAACCCGGACGACTGGGCGCTCGCCTGTCTCCTGCTGGACGCCGAGCCGGATGCGGTGCCCGGCACTGACGCGGAACATGCGGCAGCCGCGGCCCCACCCGGCTACGAGCGGATCGCCCAGGTCCGCCGTGACCTGACCGCGGGCAGGCGGCCGCCGCCCGGCGCCGCGGACCAGCCCGCGCCCGGTCTGCCCGCGCCCGGCCTGCCCGCGAAGGTCGGCGGCTTACCGGAGCGGCTCGAGGCGTTGCGTACGGCCCTGGGCGAGGCGTACAGCCGGGCGATGCCGGCGGAGATGACGGCGCTGGTGAGGCAGCCGCTGTACCGGCGGCTGCCGAAGGCCGACCGTTTCTTGTGGTCGGGGCTGCTGGCGCTGCGGCGGGATCCGGAGGAGGGGCGGCGACTGCTCGGGGCGGCCCTGGCGCTCGGGCATGAGCGGGCGGCGCTGGTGCTGGCCGCGCACCACTTGGAGGAGCGCCGTCCGGCCAGGGCGCACCGGCTGCTGGCCGGGCGCGGCGGCGCCAAGGCGGAGTTGCTGAGCGTGTGGGCCGAGGCGGCCGGGGGCGGGTCGGACGAAGCCATCGCGGACCGGCTGGAGCGGCTGGCGGCCCGGGAACTCCCCCAGGTGCCGTACGTGCTCGGCGCCGTCTGGCTGCATCAACTGGCCGGGGAGGGCGCGACCCTGGACCCGGACGACGCCCCGTACCACGCGCGGCGGGCGGCCAGGGATCTCGGCCGGGCCGTAACCGCCGGGCCGGGCGCCGTACCCCCGGACGCCCCTGTACTGCTGCGGGCCGCCACGACGGTCGCCTACGGAACCGCCCCTGGCCCGGGCGACGAGTCGGCGGGGCTGCCGTCCTCCGCACGGCAACATCCCTGGGCGGAATGGGTCCTGGGCATCGCGCTGCTGGCCGAGGAGCCGGAAGCCGCCGACCTGGAACTGTGCGGGCGGCTGGCCGCCCTGATCGAGGATGCCGACGAGCCGCCCCCGCAGGCCGTGGCCGGGCTGGCCGCCGCGCTCACCCGTGCGGGCATGCTCGCCGAAGACCCTGACCGCCGGGACTCCCTCGCCCGGTTGGTGCGCAGTCTGACGAACCAGTACCCCTCGCCGGAAGTGCACGCGCTCGCCGGTCGGATCACGGCTGCGGCGATCGCACTGCCGGCCGTGGGACGCCCACCGCTCCAGGCGGCGCAGCCGTCCGGCGCCGTACAGCCCGTGCCGGCGCTGGCCTGTGCCGCGCGCGACCTCGCGCGGGGCGACCGGGGCGCCGCCGTACAGGAGTTGCGGGCCGCATCGGCGGACAGCGCCATGTGCGCCGTGCTCGCCGACGTGCTGGACGGCCGCTCTCCCGGGGCCTCCCCGCCCGACGGGGCCGGGAAGCAGGCCGCGCTGGTCCGGGTCGTCCATGCGGCCGGGCTCGTCGAGAGCGATCCCAAGCGGTGCCTTGACCTGCTCTCCGCGGCGGCGGCCGACTGCGATCTGGCCGCCGTCACCGACATCACCCGGCTGCTGCCCGCGCTGTTCGCCCACGCCGAGGGCCGCGATCCGGGCAGCCGCAAAGCGGGTCGTGCCAGACCGAACGGCGCCAAACGCCGTCCCGGCGAGCCCCATCCGCTGGCTGGTCTCGTCAGGCGGCTGACCGATGAGTGCCCGCCCTCACTCGACACGGCGGTCCTGGCCGACTGCGCGACCGCCGTCGGGGATGACGTGACGGCGGAAGCGATGTGGGTGCGGGCAATACACCGGGCTGAACAGGAAGGGCTCGACTCCGGCCACCTCCGCGCCCGATTCGCCCGGCTGCTCTGCCATCAGGCGGTGACCGCCCGCCGAGCGGGGCACGCGTTGCGGAGCGCGGAGCTGCTGCGCCGGGCCGCTGACGTCCTGCCATCGGCCGGCCCCCCGATGAAACGCGTCCCGTCCCGCGGCAGAGTCCAATCGCTCGCCCGCGACCTGGAACTCGGCACATACGTCGACCGCCTGCTGGACCAGCTCTTCCCCGGCGCCGAGCCGGAGCCCGTCCCCTGGGAACGGCCCGGCCGTTACTCCGCCCTGGAGACGACCGTCGAGGCCGACAGCAGGCTCCTGCGCGCCCTGAGGTCGGGAGGGAGCAGAGGAGTCGAACGGAGCTGGGCGGACTGCCTGAAGACCCTGGAGTACGACGTCCGCCTCCACCACACCCTGGCCCTGCTGTACCGGAGCATGGCGCTCGGCGGGGCCGCGCCCACCGCGCAGGCGGGCGGACACCTCGCCCGCGCGACCGTGCTGTGGACCCTTCTGCTGGCATCAGGAGAATTCTGGGAGCAGCACGGCGAGGCGCCCGTCGGGCCCGAGGCGGAGACGCGGCTGCGCGGCATCGTGTGCCGGGACATGTTCGGCATGCACCGCAAGCTCGGTGCCGAGGCCCTCCAGGCAGGGCAGCGGGATACCGCCCGGCAGCACCTGCGGGTGCTGGAGACCGTCCGCGAGGGGGAGTCCGCCGTCCATGGCCTTCTGCGGGACTTCGGCATCCCGTGGTCCGTGGCGGTCGACGCGCGGCGCTGGGCCGAGATCTCCGCCCTGGCCGGTTCGGTCACCGACGCGTGGTGCGACGAGGTCGTTGAAACCGCCGAGAAGGCGGTCAGAGACTCGGCCGCAATCGCGAAACTGGCCGAGGGGATCGACAAGGACTACGAATCCGGCATCCGTCTGATGGAGCCGCTGATCGGCCTTGGTATTCCGCTGCCCCGCCTTCTACGAACCGGACTCGACTGGTACAACGGGCTACAGACCTGCCTTTACCAGATGCACAGAACCGAGGAACTGCGGAAGGTTATCGGAAAAGCGCGCAGGTTCGCCGACGAGCTCGCTCCGCTGTGCACCCCGGGCAAGGGACATCTCCCGGGCAACCGAGCGCTCGGCCAGCATTTCGCGTTCCGCGGACTGTTCGTCGCACAGGGCAGCCGAGCCGCCATCGTGTCGTACGAAGAGGCGCTGAAGTGGGATCCCGGCAACCTCAGCGCCCCCGACCTGCTCGCCCAGACCCTCTTCAGGGCACAGGTGGAGCGTGTCCTCGCCGCGCGGAAGGCGGAGAACTATCCACGCATGCTGACCGCGGCGAAGAAGGCGTACGAATTGGCCCGCACCGACCATGACCGTTCGGTGGCTCTGACCTACCAGGCCACGAGTCACATCTATTCCAAAAAATTCCCCCAAGCCCTTCCGTTGTTGAAACAGGCTGTGCGTCTCGATCCCTCCAACGAGGCGGCCCGATCGTTCTACGACCAGTTACACGACAAACCGTGAGAGGAGACTTATGAAGCCGAATCCCTTCCACGTCCTCGGACTTCCCGTGTCGGCGGGCGACGAGGAGGTGGCAGAGCGCTTCCAGGAACTCGCCGTGACCGGGGCGCAGGACGCGGGTGCGCTCGCCGAGTGGGCCAAGGACGAGTTGATGGGCCTCCCGGAGACCCGCGAACTGCACGTACTGCTGGAGGCTCCGGGTGCGGACTACCGCGGCGAGCGATGGGAGGACTTCGCCCGGCAGTACGGGCGCCGTCCCATCGCCTTCGACGCGCCGTCCGGGCGGGCGGAGGCGCCACGGGCGGCGGACTTCGACCTCGCCGCCGTGGCCCGGCTGTTGCTGGACGAGATGCTGACCCCGCCGACCGTCGACATCCGCCCCGCTCTGGACAACGCGCCGGTGCCGCTGCGCCTGGAACTGCCGCCGCTGGAGGTACGCGATGTCCTCTTCGGCTGAGATGCCCTCTCCGGCTGACTCCTCGCCGGCTGGTTCCTCTCCGGCCGACGCCGAGGCCCACCCCACCGGGAACGTGATCGACTGGGACGAGTTCGAGGAGCGCCCGGTGCCGGAAGGGCTGGGCGGACCTGAGCAGCCGGACCTCGTCAGCCCGGGCCGCGCGATGGCCGCCCTGCTCCAGCGGTACTGGTCCGACCTCCAGAACGAGAGCAACAGGGCGCACAAGGAGACCGCAGCGGCGCGCCAGGTACTCATCGAACTCGCCGTCCATGTGGCGCGGTTGGACGGTCTGCTGAGGGAGGCGGCCGGTCCGCTGGAGGCGGCAGGCGCCGAGTCGCTGGGTCGCCGTCTGCACGTGGCCAGAAAACAGGTGCTCGAACCGCTGCACGCGCTGGACATCACCACGCAGGACCCCAACGGAAAGCCCTACGAATCGGTCGCGGATGTCGTCGACATCGCTGGGTGGCGTTATGGGCCCGAATTCACCGCCGAGGTGGTGGCGGAGACCGTGGAGCCGATCGTGCTCGACTGCGGCACGGTCGTACGGCTGGGGCAAGTGATTATGGGCGCGCCGCTGAGCGCCGGAACGGAGAACGGCGCATGACGCAGTACGTGAGCAAGGCCGTCGGAATCGACCTGGGGACCACCAACAGCGCGGTGGCGGTGATGAACCCGACCGACACCGACCTCGTGATCCACCAGGACGGCATGAACGCCCGCACGACACCGAGCTGCGTATGGCGCAACCCCCGAAACGGCGAACTCGTCGTCGGGCGCAAGGCGTTCGCGAGGGTGGGCAGCGAGCCGGAGCCGGTCACCTCCGTCAAACGCCTCATGGGATCACGTAAGACGGTGACCCTGGCGGGCGAGGAGCACACCCCCGTCGACGTCTCCGCCGAGATCCTGCGGGAGATGAAGCGGCAGATCGAGCAGGACGTGGCAGAGTTCGACACCGGGGACGTGCGCTGGGTGGTCGACCGCGCGGTCGTCACCGTACCCGCGTACTTCGACCAGCCGCAGATCGACGCGACCCGCAAGGCGGCGGAGAGCGCCGGTCTGCGAGTGGTGGACCTGCTGCACGAGCCGACGGCCGCCGCGAGCTACTACTGCTGGCGGACCGGCACCCGGGACGGCACCTTCCTGGTCTACGACCTCGGCGGCGGCACCTTCGACGTGAGCGTGGTGCGCTGCAAGGCCGCCGACTTCAAAGTGCTCGGTATCAGCGGCAACACCATGCTCGGTGGGGACGACATCGACACCGCGCTCGCCCGCCACCTCCAGCAGCTGCTCCAGGAGGACGACTGGGCGATGGACCTGGACCTGGAGAACGACGCGGAGGACCGGCTGCGCTTCCGGCGCCTCAAGTCCCTCGCCGAGTCCGTGAAGAAGGGGCTTTCGGACCGTACGGAGTTCATGCTCCGCGACTCCGGCGGGCTGACCGACAAGGACGGGCAGCGGGTCGTCATCGACACCGTGATGGAACGCGCGCAGCTGGAGAAGATCGCCCGGCCGCTTCTGGAGCGCACCTTCCAGTACTGCGACGAGGCGCTCGACCAGGCGGCCGAGGAGGCCGGGGTCACCCTGGCCGACGTGGACCAGATCATCCTGGCCGGAGGCTCCACCCATCTGCCGCTGGTCCAGGAGATGGTGAAGAGCCGGTTCTGTGCGCCCGACCTCGGCTCCCCCGACCCCGGCTCGCCGCGCGCCAAGTGCACCGACCCGGTGTACGAGCAGGTGGACACGGTCGTCGCACTGGGCGCCGCCGTGCGAGCCTCGGCGGTGGGCGGCCTGGACATCTTCAACGAAGAGCGGACGGTCCGGGTGGGCTTCCGCGGCACCGTGGTCACGGCCTCGGACCGCACCGTGGTCGGCGGGACGGTCGAGGCGCTCGACCCCGATCTCGATCTCGGCGGCGGCTCGGTGCGGCTCAGCACCGAGGAGTATGAGGACGAGGCGCAGCTCAGGCCGGGCGGCAGCTTCGCGTTCACCCGCATTCCCGTACAGCCGGACGCGCAGAGTCTGCTCACCGTCGACGTGTTCGACGCCGATGGGGAGTTGCTGGCGACCGTCGGACGCACGGTCGTCCACGACCGCGCCGCCGCGCAGAAGCCGGGGCGCAGTACGACCAGCGCGTCCATCAACGCCAAGCCGATCCTGCTGGAGGTGAACCGCGAGGGGCGAACGCAGCGCGACGTGCTGATCCCCGCGCTGCGGCCGCTGCCGTTCAAGGAGCGCTACGACTTCAGCCACCCCGGTGACACCGACACTGTGGAGTTCCGGCTTTACCAGCAGGCCCGCCAGATCCAGGTCATCACGGTTCCGGTGCCGTCCTCGACCCCCAGGGGCACGGTGATCGACCTGGACGTGGAGATGGACGTGCATGCGCTCATCACGGTGCGTGGCTCCATCGGAGACCATCCGTTCGAGGCACTGGTCGAGGTGCCGCCGGAGGCCGAACTGCCGGGAGAGGACCAGGTGGCCGAGCTGGTGCGCGGCTTCGAGCAGGGCGTCGAGTTCCTGCCGGCGGGCGAGCGGAACGTGAAGAGGACCAGGATGGAGATGGCTCAGAAGGCCTTCGCCGACGCTCTCGAACTCGGCGAAAGGACAGTAGCGAGCCATGAGTTCGAGCAGATGCAGGCGATCGCCGACTCCGTCGGCAAGCCCGACGCGGAGGATCTTCAGCCGCCCAGGCCGGACTTCGAGAAGCTCGTCAAGGACTGTACCGAGCTCAACCGGTACGTGGCCACGTTCAGCGCCGAGGCCGAGGCCCCGCACGACGAACGGGAGCTCGCCCAGGCCATCGAAGTCCAGCGGGATCAGGGCGAGCGGGCACTGAGCGCCGGTGACCAGCGGTCGTACTCGGAGGTCATCACCCAGCTGCAACACATCTTCGAACACCTCCGGATGCTGGCGTACCGGCAGCATCAGAAGGACCGCGGGCCGGTCGCCGACACCGAAGTGGCCGAATCTCGGCTCCAGAGTGCCCTGGAGATCCTGAACCTGGTACGTACGCAGGTCCAGGCGTCCCGTACTGCCACGGCCGAACACCGTCAGGAGGTGGAGGACATCGGGAAGCGGCTCGCCGGGTTGCAGGCTCTCATCGCCCAGGATCCGCACCGGGTCCAGCAGGAAGCCGGCCAGGAGCGTCAGCGCCTGATCCGGCTGAAGAACATCGTCATGGGTTCGCCCGACGACCCGGACGGCCCCGGCGCCGGCATCCCGGTGGCCATCTCATGACGGCCACGACGAGGCACGTCCGCTGCCCGGTGGCCCTGTGCCGCAAGGAGAACACGTACGGGACGGAGGTCTGCGCGGGCTGCGGCACGCCCCTGTCCGGCTATGCGCGGCTGCACACCTACCCCGCACACCTGTTCAATCGGGGGCTGGCCGCGGCACGCGAGGGCCGCCTCACCACCGCACGGGACTGCTTCGCCGCGGTGGTGCTCTGGTGCCCCGGCGACACCGAGGCGCGCAACGCGCTGGCCTTGGCCGGCCTCCGGCTCGATGACCCCGACGAGGCACACCGGCAGTGGGCGGAGGTGCTGGACCGCAGACCGGGCGACCCGAAGGCGACCCGGGGCCTCGCGCGGCTCGCGGAACTCGCGGCGCTCGCCGAACCGGGCGGGACCAGCGGGACCAGCGGAGTCAGCGAGCCCGGCCCAGGGCCTGGATAAGCAGTTCGGGGTCGACCCCGAGCTTGCGCATCAGCTCACGCCCCGATGACTCCTCGTCCGCAAGCAGGGCGAGCAGGATCGCGGTCTCGCCGACGCGACCGGACGAAGTGCGCCCGGCGGCGCCGCGCCGGCGGGCCTGGTCAAGTACGTCGTGGACGCGGGGGGACAGGTCACGGCGCCGGGGGGTGAGCATCTCGGAGAGCCGTCGGAAGGCGCGCTCCCCGGCCGCCCCCTGCTCGTGCATGCCGCGGCGCAGCGCTTCGCTTCCCATCGCGCCGAAGGCGAGCAGCAGCGTATAGGTGCCGATGACCTCGCCGCGCGTCTCGGCCAGCAGATTGGCGAGCCGCACTATGCCCACGGCGCTCCGGCTCAAGTCGTCCATCGGCAGCCGCTCGTCACCGTTGAGCGCCGCCGTGCCCGGGGCCAAGGTGTGCTGGCCGGAGGTGTTCTGATCCAGAGTGCTCTTGTCCAGGCTGTTCCGGCCCGGAGTTTTCGTCGCGCCGTCCGGCAGCAGCCTGGCGAGCGGGACCCCGCACAGTTTCAGCAGCCGGGAAGAGACGCCGCCGCCCACGGCGACGAAGGCCGCTGTGATGTCGGCCGTGGTAATGGTGCTCCTGCCATCAGCGGCAACGTGGGTGGCCGCTTCCATGAACACGCGGTTGACGGTGTCGGACAGGAGGCCACCACGCCCCGTACGAGTATCGGAACCGCCGACCGTGCCGGAGCTGCGGCTGAGGACCTGGTGGATCACCTGGTCGAGGGCCTCCATGGCGTCCGGCCCGATACTGTCCTCGATCCGCCGCCGTACGTCCGCCTCGCCGAGCAGCCCTTGCAGCAGGTCGACAGAGGCGATCCCGCCCCGGCCGACCGCGGACGCGCGCACCCGCCGCATCAGCATCTGCGCGTCAGGGGCGAGAGGGAACGTCAGGTCGTCGTCGGACGGTTCAAGCGCCTGAGGGTTCCCCGTCGTCGCGTCCGTCACGTCCTTGGTGAGGCCCGCGGCCGGGTCGCCGTACAGGATGAAGGATGCCCAGGCGGCGTCCGGCCGTTCGCGGAGCGCGGCCCGGGCCGCCCGGACGGCGGCACCGGCCGACTCACCGGCGAGCAGCCGTCCGTAGAACCCGGCGGCGAACTGCCAGGCGCCCTCGTCGGCCACATCGGTACGGGTGCCGACGACGGTCTTCGCGCCCAGGGCCATGAAGGACATGCACATGCTGGCCACTTCGCCCCCACCGGCGGAGGCGCAGCCATTGATGAAGGTCACCGGCGGCGCGCCACACGCGGAGAGAGTCTGGAGGACGACCTCGCCGAGCAGTTGCCGGTCGTGCATCATCAGGCCGGTCGTGCCGGAGCCGGTCGCCACGTGACCGCAGAAGTGGAAGAGATCGTACGGCGTCTCCTCGGAGGCCAGTTCCGTGACGACGTCGAGCAGGGTGGCCTCCTGACCCAGCAGCACCTTGCACTCGATACCACGGCCGACCAGCCACGCCGCGACCTTGGCAACCTCCTTGCGGGCGGAGGCAAGGTCGCCGAGCGTGTCGCCCACGATGAGCGCGCGGCCGACCCGGCTGATGCTGCGCCCGCCGACGACGGGGCGCTTGCCCATCAACCGACGCCCGAGATCATGCTTGAGGCAGACGAAGTCCGCACCGTCGTGCAGCAGTTCCCACGGGACATCCTGCTCGTTCGTACGCACCAGGACGGGTCCGGTCGACGCGTGCAGCCGGGTGACCAGCTCGGCCGCGTTGCCCTGTACCCGCGGGAACAGATGCCCGTAGAGCAGCTTGCCCCACTTGGCCAACTCCTTGACCAGGCCTGGTTCCGGGTCCGGTTCCCCGGCCGCTGCCTTCGTCAGGGCCTCGTCGATCCGGGCGCGGCAGCCCTTCACCAGTCCTGGGTCGACCTCGACCGTGTACTCCATTTCGAGCGGAGGACTGTCGCCAACAGTGCTGCCGACCCGCAGGTCGTACTCGTAGCGAACGGTCATGCCTTGTCCGGTGACCCGAACGTTCAGCGTGGCCGGTTCGCTCATGACGGCCCGCTCATGACGGACTGTGCCGCCGGACGAATGCCTCGACGAGCCGCTCCTCGGCGGCGGTGGAGGGCTGGATGATCTCCACCTTGTCGTCCCCCATGATCACCGTGATCGAGGTGACGCCACCGGTCCTGTCCGCCGTGCCCGGCCCATTCCCCGAAGGGGCGTTACGCTCCCTGGTCAGCCAGCCCCGGATCGTATCGATGATCGAGACCAGGGTTCCGGCCGAGGTCACCACGAGGGTGGCCACCTCGACGACACCGCCCGAGCGTCGTCCGGGCGCCGGTCGTGTCGCGTAGACCGGTACGACCCGCGCGGCCCCGCTCTCGAACAGTTCCCGCCCCAGAGCAGCAGGTGCATCCGCTCGTACATCCCCGTTGAGGACCAGTTCGCACGCGAACCCTCCGTCGGGCTTCCGCTCCACCACGTACGACCTCCATCTTCTGCCCATAACCCTAAGACGCACCGCCGTTGCAGGGGACCCCTTCGGCCACATGCGCACAACGCCCCCGGAGCCGTAACGCAGTAGCCGGATTCGGCGGGTTCGGCTCAGTGCGCTGTCAGGAGCGGACATGCTCGCCCGCTTGCTGCGCCTGTCTCAGGCGTCGGCCTGCCCAACCAGCAAGCACAGGTTGTAGCGGCCGCGGCTGAGGTGGTAGCGCAGGTCCGGCTTCGGCCTGACGCGCCCGGCGATGGTCACAGGGTCGGATTCCTGGGCGGGGCGGGCTCGCGGGGGAGGGGAGAAAGCTCACGGAGGTAGTAGCGCACGTTTCCGCGTGCGGAGCCGTGCCGTGTGCATGCCCCAGCCGAACCCCGCAACTGAGACCAGAAATGAGACCACCGGCAGCCGCGCGGCCCGCGCACGGCGCCGCCGCCGTATCCGTTGCAACAAAGAACCCCATCTCAGACACTGTCCGAGCTGGGGTTCTGTCGGAGCCGCCTAAGGGAATCGAACCCTTGACCTACGCATTACGAGTGCGTCGCTCTGGCCGACTGAGCTAAGGCGGCATGCTGCCTGGCCAGGCTGGCATCAGCAGCGTCGCCAAGTCTACACAGTTTCGGGGGGTGCTCCGTACGGGGTTGATCACTGCCCGGGTGCGCAGCATTGGCGCAGGTCAGGTGCAGGTCAGGTGCAGCGTTTGCCGGAGGGGGGCGGGGTGCCGGTCAGGAGGTAGGTGTCGATGGCGGTGTCGATGCAGGTGCTGCCGCGGCCGTAGGCGGTGTGGCCGTCGCCGTCGTAGGTGAGGAGGGTGGCGGAGGCGAGCTGGGAGGCCAGGGAGCGGGCCCAGGTGTAGGGGGTGGCGGGGTCACGGGTGGTGCCGACGACGACGATGGGGGCGGCACCCTTGGCGCGGAGGGGGTGGGCGGTGCCGGTGGGGCGCACCGGCCAGTAGGCGCAGTTCAGGGCGGCCCAGGCCAGGGCCTTGCCGAAGACGGGGGACGCCTTCTGGAAGGCGGCGAGGGATTTGCTGACGTCGGCGGGGGTGCGGAAGGCGGGTGGGAGATCCAGGCAGTTGACGGCGGGGTTGGCGTACATGAGGTTGGCGTACGAGCCGTCGGCGCCGCGCTCGTAGTAGAGGTCGGCGAGGGTGAGCAGGCCGCTGCCGTCGCCGCGGGTGGCCGAGCGGAGGGCGGTGCGCAACTGGGGCCAGGCGCCCTCGTCGTACAGGGCGGCGAGCACACCGGTGGTGGCCAGGGACTCACCGAGGCGGCGGGACTCGCCGGCGGGCACGGGGTGGGCGTCCAGGCGGGCGAAGAGGGCGGACAGGCGCCGGCGGGCCTGGGCGACGTCGCGCGTGCCCAGGGGGCAGCTCGCGCGGCGCACACAGTCCTTGGCGAAGGCGGTGAAGGCGGTCTCGAAGCCGGCGGTCTGGTCGCGGTTGATCCGCTCGGAGGAGAGCGCCGGGTCGAGCGCGCCGTCGAGGACCAGGCGGCCGACGCGGCGCGGGAAGAGGTCGGCGTAGGTCGCGCCGAGGAAGGTGCCGTACGAGGCGCCGACGTAATTGAGCTTCCGGTCGCCCAGGACCGCCCGCAGCAGGTCCATGTCGCGCGCCGCCTCCACGGTCGAGACATGGCCGAGGAGCCGGCCGGAGCGGGCCGCGCAGCCGCGGGCGAACTTCTGGTACGAGGCGACGAGGCGGCGGGTCTCGGCCGGGGCGTCGGGGGTCTGGTCGGTCTGGGTGAAGGTGTCCATCTGCTTGTCACTCAGACAGGTGATGGGCTCACTGGCGGCCACGCCGCGCGGGTCCATGGCCACCATGTCGTAGCGCGCGCGGATCCGGGCCGGGTAGCCGATGCCCGCGTAGCTCTGGAGATAGTCGATCGCGGAGCCGCCCGGGCCGCCGGGGTTGACCATCAGGGAGCCGAGCCGCTTGCCGGAGCCCGTGGCCTTCTTGCGGGAGACCGCGAGCTTCACCTCACCGCCGCCATCGGGCCGGGCATAGTCCAGCGGGGCCTTCAGCGTGGCGCATTCGAAGCCCGCGCCGCCTCTGCATTCGCGCCAGCTGAGCTTCTGCCGGTAGTACGGCGCGAGGGCGGCGGCCCGAACCGACGCCTTCGTCGACGGCGGCTTGCGCGGCGAGGAGGCGCCGGAGGTGCAGCCGCCGAGGAGCAGGGCGACGCCGGTGAAGGCGGCGCCGAAGGCGCGGAGCGTGCGGCGGCTGATGTCCATCGGCAGTCCTCGGTCGATTCGGATATGCGGAGCGTAGTCGTATCGACGCGTTCCGTGCTCGCCTGTGGATAACCCTGTGGCCGCGAAACTCGTACAGGTGATCGAGAGCGCCGCGGGCTCAGCCCGCGCGCAGCGCCATGGTCATCGCCTCGACCGCCAGCAGCGGCGCCACATTGCGGTCCAGCGCCTCACGGCAGGCCTTGACCGCCTCTATCCGGCGCAGCGTCCGCTCCGGCTTGGAGCCGGCCGCGATCCGCTCCAGCGCGTCCTGGACGTCGGTGTTGGCGATGGCCGTACGCGAGCCGAACTGGATCGCGAGCACGTCCCGGTAGAAGCCCGCCAGGTCGGTGAGTGCCAGGTCGAGGCTGTCGCGCTGGGTGCGGGTCGCGCGGCGCTTCTGGCGGTCCTGGAGCTCCTTCATGGCGCCTGCGGTGCCGCGCGGCAGCCGTCCGCCCGGCCCGGCGGCAGCACCCAGCGCGGCGCGCATCTCCTCGGTCTCCTTGGCGTCCGTCTCCTCCGCGACCTGCTTGGCGTCCTCGGCCGCCGCGTCGACCAGCTCCTGGGCCGCCTTCAGACAGCCGCCCACGTCATCGACGCGGAGGGGGAGCTTCAGCACCGACGCGCGGCGGGCCCGCGCCCGCTCGTCGGTGGCCAGGCGGCGGGCCCGGTCGATGTGGCCCTGGGTGGCGCGGGCGGCGGAGGCGGCGAGCTCGGGCTCGATACCGTCCCGGCGGACGAGGAGGTCCGCGACGGCGTCCACCGGCGGCGTGCGGAGGGTCAGCAGCCGGCAGCGGGAGCGGATCGTGGGCAGCACATCCTCCAGGGAGGGCGTGCACAGCAGCCACACCGTGCGTGGCGCGGGCTCCTCGACGGCCTTGAGCAGGACGTTTCCCGCGCCTTCGGTCAGGCGGTCGGAGTCCTCCAGGATGATCACCTGCCAGCGGCCGCCGGCCGGCGAGAGCTGGGCCCGGCGGACGAGGTCGCGGGTCTCCTTCACGCCGATGCTCAGCAGGTCCGTACGCACCACCTCAACGTCGGCGTGCGTCCCGACCAGGGTGGTGTGGCAGCCGTCGCAGAAGCCGCAGCCGGGGGCGCCGCCGAGCGCCCGGTCGGGGCTGACGCACTGGAGCGCGGCGGCGAAGGCGCGGGCGGCCGAGGCGCGGCCGGAGCCGGGCGGGCCGGTGAACAGCCAGGCGTGGGTCATCTTGGACGCGGCGGGGGCTCCGTCGGGCGAGGCGGTCGGCCGGCCCCCGGCAGCGGCCGCCGCTGCCGTGACCAGCGCGTCCGCGTCGCGCGCGGCAGCGGTCAGCTGGCTCGCCACCCGGTCCTGTCCGACCAGGTCGTCCCACACCGCCATGACCGCCTCCGCCGCTCGTCCTTACGGCATCCCATTGTGGGCCACTCCACCGACAAGCACCGACAGCGCCTGACAGCGCCGACCGCGCGGGCGGCCCACCGGGGTCAGCGGCGGCGCCGGCCGCCGTCCTCGTCGTCACGCGGGCCGAGCAGCTCGTCGGCCAGCGTCGGCAGGTCGTCCAGCGGGGTCTCCTCCGCCCACTCCGGGCGGCGCCGCTGCCGGGGGCGGCTCGACGGCTCGGACTCGGCCTGCCGGGGCGGCTGCCCCTCGCCGAACTGCGGGATCTCGCGGGTGCGCTCGTTCCCCTGTCCGCGTCCGCCTTCCTGGGCGCTGCCCTGCTGGGCGCCTTGCTGCTCCTCCGGCCGGAACAGCCACGGCGGCACCCGGTCGGCCGGGTCGCCGGACCGGGACTCGCCGGACCGGGAGTCGGCGGACCGGGAGTCGGCGGGCCGGTCGTCCCGTACGGGCGGCAGCACGGCCGTCTCGTCGGCCGCGCCCGCGGGCGGAGTCGACGGAGCCGGCGGGGAGGGCGGCTTGGGCAGGACGGCCGTCTCCTCGACGTCCGAGCCCCCCTGGGGCCGCACGGGCGGCAGCACGGCGGTCTCGTCGGCGTCGGCGGCCCCGCCGCCGGGGCGGGCGGTCCGGGGGTCGACGCGCGGCGTCTGGACGGTCACCGTCGAGTCCGCCGTGTCCGCGTTCTTGGACGGCGCGGGGGCCGGGGTCTCGACCGTCGGGGCGTCAGCGCTCGCGGAGGGAGAACCCGCCGGGGGCGCGGCCGGAGCGGCCTTGGGCTCGGGCGCGGGCGACGGGCCCGCCTCCGAGGCCAGCCGCGCCTCCTCGGCCCGCAGCAGCGCCTCCTCCGCCTTGCGCTGCTTCTCCAGGCGGCGCGCCTCCGCCTCGGCCCGCAGCCGGGCCTCCTCCTCGGCCTGGCGGCGGCGCCGCTCCTCCTCGACGGCGCGGGCCCGGTCCTCGGCCTCGATGCGCTTGCGCTCCTCCTCGGCGCGCCGACGGGCGTCCTCGGCCCGCTTGCGGGCCTCCTCCGCCTGGCGCTCGGCCTCGCGCCGCCGAGCCTCCTCCAGCTCGAGGCGCTTGCGCTCCTCCTCCTCGGCGCGCGCCTTGGCGAGGGCCTCCTGCCGCTCGCGCTCCAGCCGCTCCTCCTCCGCCTTGCGGCGGGCCTCCTCCTCGGCCTTGCGGCGCGCCTCTTCCTCGGCCTTGCGCCGGGCCTCCTCCTGCGCCTTCACCTCCGCCTCGGACAGCGGCAGCATCCGGTCCAGGCGGTGGCGTACGACGGCCGTGACGGCCTCGGGCAGCTGGCCGGCGTCGACGACGAGGTAGCGGGCCGGGTCGGCCGCGGCGAGGGTCAGGAAGCCGTTCCGTACCCGCTGGTGGAACTCGGCGGGCTCGGACTCGAGCCGGTCCGGGGCCTCGGTGAAGCGCTCGCGCGCGGTCTCCGGCGCGACGTCGAGCAGCACCGTCAGGTGCGGCACCAGGCCGTTCGTCGCCCAGCGCGAGATGCGGGCGATCTCGGTCGGGGCCAGGTCACGGCCGGCGCCCTGGTAGGCGACGGACGAGTCGATGTAGCGGTCCGAGATGACGACCGCGCCGCGCTCCAGCGCCGGGCGGACCACGGAGTCGACGTGCTCGGCACGGTCGGCCGCGTACAGCAGCGCCTCCGCCCGGTGGGAGATCCCGGCCGAGGAGACGTCGAGCAGGATCGAGCGGAGCCGCTTGCCGATGGCGGTCGCGCCCGGCTCGCGGGTCACCACGACCTCGTGGCCCTTGGCCCTGATCCACTCGGCGACCGCCTCGACCTGGGTGGTCTTGCCCGCTCCGTCGCCGCCCTCCACGACGACGAAGAAGCCGGTCGCGGCAGGCGCCTCCACGGCCTCCGCGCCGCGCAGCGCCTCGCGCAGGTCGTGCCGCAGCGGCACGCCCTGGCGGTCGTCGGTCTTGCCGAGGACGAGCGCGGCGACGGGCAGCAGCAGCGCACCGACGAGCATGAGGGTGAAGGCCGCGCCGCCGTGGGCGAAGACGAAGTCGCCGCTGCCCAGCCGGTGCGGTCCGATCACGGCGGCCAGCAGCGGGGCGGCCACCGCTCCGAGCCCGACGAAGACGCGGACGACGGCGTGCAGATGCTCGGTCGTACGGGCCCGGCGGGACTCCTCGGCCTCCTGGTCGAGCAGGACGTGGCCGGTGTTGGCGGCGATGCCCGCCGAGACCCCGGCGACCACGGTGATCAGCACGACGGTCGTGGTGTCGTGGACCAGGCCCGCGACCAGCAGCGCCAGCCCGGTCAGCGCGATCGCCAGCGCCAGCAGGCGGCGCCGGGACAGGCCCGGCAGCACCTTGGGGGCCCAGCGGACGCCGACGGCCGGGCCGCCGCCGAGGGCCAGCACGAGCAGCGAGAAGCCGACCGGCCCGCCGCCGAGGTCGACCGCCTGGAGCGCGGCCACGCCGACGGCTGCGGCGACCGCGGCCGCGACGGCGGCGCAGGCGAGGACGAGCAGCGGAACGGCGCCGGTGCGGCCCTTGTCGGGGCCGGAGCCCGACGCGGCGCGCGGGCGGCGCAGCCCCTCCAGGGGGGAGCGGGCGCGGGGGGCCTCCGCGCCGGAGAGCTCGACGAAGTACAGGATCGACAGGGAGGCGGAGAAGAGCCCGGCGCCGACGTACGAGCCCAGCGCCGCCTGGTGGGTGTCGAACCACACGAGGCCGGTGGCGAGCAGCCGTCCGACGAGCGTGGCGGCGAGCAGCGCGGCGGCGGCGATGGGCAGCGCCACGAAGTTGGTACGGAGCCACAGCCGGCGCAGCGCGTCGAGGTGGTCGGGCAGCGGGCGGACGGCCGCGCCCTCGAGGGGCGGGGCCGGGAGCAGCCCGGGTGCCGCGCTGTCCTTGGCCACGGTCCACAGCCGCTCGGCGACGCCGATGAGGAAGGTGGTGATGAGCAGCCAGGCGACGGCGTCGTCGGGGGTCCAGTCGATCCACAGGGGGGCGACGATCAGCAGCGCCAGCCGCAGCGCGTCCGCGCCGATCATGGTCCAGCGGCGGTCCAGCGGCCCCGACGGTCCGACCAGCGCGGACAGCGGGCCGAGCAGCACCGCCCCGAACAGCACGGTCGCGAGGGACCGCGCGCCCAGGACCGCCGCGACGGCCAGGGCCGCGCCGCGGTATCCGTCGCCGAAGGCACCCGTGGCGACGGACGCCTGGAGCGACAGCAGGACGAGCACCAGCACGGCCAGCGCGTCCGCGGTGCCGCTGACGAGCTGGGCGCTCCACAGGCGGCGCAGCGGCGGATGGCGCAGCAGGGCTCGTACGGCACGCTCGCGGGAATCCGCGGCAAGGGCGCCGGATGTGGTGGTCACGTCCGTAGGCTGCTCTCGCGTCATCCCGCCAGCCTATCCGGATCGCGTTAATACCCGGGTACCCGCCCGAACAAACGGGCGGGCATCCGCGCGATCCGCCGGTTTCCGTCGGCTTTGGCCGCCGCTTCAGGCCTTGGCCGCCGCCTCGGGCCCGGTCGGGGGCGCCGCCCCGGACCGGGCCGCCGGCCTCAGTCGGCCTGAGCCGACGGCTTCGTGGCCGCCTTGGCAGCCGTCGCCGTCTTCTTCGCCGCGGTCTTCTTGGCCGTGGTCGTCTTCTTGGCCGCGGTCTTCTTGGCGGTGGTGGTCTTCTTGGCCGCCGTCTTCTTGGCCGTGGTCGTCTTCTTCGCCGCGGTCTTCTTGGCGGTCTTCTTGGCCGGGCCCTTGGCGCGCTTCTCGGCGAGCAGCTCGAAGCCGCGCTCCGGAGTGATCGTCTCGACGTCGTCGTCGCGGCGCAGCGTCGCGTTGGTCTCGCCGTCGGTCACGTACGGGCCGAACCGGCCGTCCTTGACCACGACCGGCCGCTCGCTGACCGGGTCGGTGCCCAGCTCCTTCAGCGGCGGCTTGGCCGCGGCCCGGCCGCGCTGCTTGGGCTGCGCGTAGATCGCGAGCGCCTCGTCGAGGGTGATCGTGAAGAGCTGCTCCTCGCCTTCGAGCGACCGCGAGTCCGTGCCCTTCTTCAGGTACGGGCCGTAGCGGCCGTTCTGCGCGGTGATCTCGACACCCTCGGCGTCGGCCCCGACCACGCGCGGCAGCGACATCAGCCGCAGCGCGTCCGCCAGGGTGACCGTGTCCAGGCTCATCGACTTGAAGAGCGAGGCGGTGCGCGGCTTGACCGCGTTCTTTCCGGTCTTCGGGGTGTCCTCGGGGAGCACCTCGGTGACGTACGGGCCGTAGCGGCCGTCCTTGGCGACGATCTTGCGGCCGGTCTCCGGGTCCGTCCCGAGCTCGAAGTCGCCGCTCGGCTTGGCGAGCAGCTCCTCCGCGTACTCGACGGTCAGCTCGTCCGGCGGCAGGTCGTCGGGGACGTCGGCGCGCTGGCCGGTCTCGCCCTCGGCCTCGGTCGGCCGCTCGACGTACGGGCCGTAGCGGCCGACCCGCAGCACGATGCCGTCGCCCACGGGGAAGGAGGAGATCTCGCGGGCGTCGATCGCGCCGAGGTCGGTGACCAGGTCCTTGAGGCCGCCGAGGTGGTCGCCGTCGCCGTTTCCGGCCGCGGCGGCATCGCTCTCGGCCCCGGGCGCGGTCGCCCCGCCCCCGGGCACGGTGGTGCTCTCGCCGAAGTAGAAGCGCTTGAGCCACGGCACGGCCTGGGCCTCACCGCGCGCGATGCGGTCGAGGTCGTCCTCCATCCTGGCGGTGAAGTCGTAGTCGACCAGCCGGCCGAAGTGCTTCTCCAGCAGGTTGACCACGGCGAAGCTCAGGAAGGACGGGACCAGCGCGGTGCCCTTCTTGAAGACATAGCCGCGGTCCAGGATGGTGCCGATGATCGAGGCATAGGTCGAGGGGCGGCCGATCTCGCGCTCTTCGAGCTCCTTGACCAGCGAGGCCTCGGTGTAGCGGGCCGGGGGCTTGGTGGCGTGGCCGTCGGCGGTGATCTCCTCGGCGGCCAGCCGGTCGCCCTCGGCGACCTGCGGCAGGCGCCGCTCGCGGTCGTCGAGCTCGGCGTTCGGGTCGTCCGCGCCCTCCACATAGGCCTTCATGAAGCCGTGGAAGGTGATCGTCTTGCCGGAGGCGGAGAACTCGGCGTCGCGGCCGTCGCTCGCCCGGCCGCCGATCTTGACGGTGACGGAGTTGCCGACCGCGTCCTTCATCTGGGAGGCGACGGTCCGCTTCCAGATCAGCTCGTACAGCCGGAACTGGTCGCCGGTGAGACGGGTCTCCGCCGGGGTCCGGAAGCGGTCCCCCGAGGGGCGGATCGCCTCGTGCGCCTCCTGGGCGTTCTTGACCTTGCCCGCGTAGGTGCGCGGCTTGTCCGGCAGATAGTCGGCCCCGTACAGCTGGGTGACCTGCGCCCGGGCCGCCGCCACCGCCGTCTCGGACAGGGTGGTGGAGTCCGTACGCATATACGTGATGAAGCCGTTCTCGTACAGCTTCTGCGCCACCTGCATGGTCGCCTTGGCGCCGAAGCCGAGCTTGCGGCTGGCCTCCTGCTGGAGGGTCGTGGTGCGGAACGGGGCGTACGGCGAGCGGCGGTACGGCTTGGACTCGACGGAGCGCACCGTGAAGGCGGCGCCCGCGAGGCCCGCGGCCAGCCCGCGCGCACCCGCCTCGTCCAGGTGCAGGACCTGGGCACCGCCCTTGAGCTGCCCGGTCGAGGTGAAGTCGCGGCCCTGGGCGACACGGCGGCCGTCGACGGCGGTCAGCCGGGCGCCGAAGGTGCCGGGGTCGCTGGTGTCCCCGGCCCGGCCGGTCGCGAAGACGCCGGTCAGGTCCCAGTACTCGGCGGAGCGGAAGGCGATGCGCTCGCGCTCGCGCTCGACGACCAGGCGGGTGGCCACCGACTGGACGCGGCCCGCGGACAGGCCGCGCATGACCTTCTTCCACAGGACCGGCGACACCTCGTAGCCGTAGAGGCGGTCCAGGATGCGGCGGGTCTCCTGGGCGTCGACCAGCCGCTGGTTCAGCTCGCGCGGATTGGCGACGGCCGCGCGGATCGCGTCCTTGGTGATCTCGTGGAAGACCATCCGTCGGACCGGGACCTTGGGCTTGAGCACCTGCTGGAGGTGCCAGGCGATGGCCTCGCCCTCGCGGTCCTCATCGGTGGCCAGGAAGAGCTCATCCGAGTCGGCGAGCAACTCCTTGAGCTTCCTGACCTGGCTCTTCTTGTCGGCGTTGACGACATAGACAGGCTGGAAGTCGTGTTCGACGTCCACACCGAGGCGGCGGACCTCCCCGGTGTACTGGTCGGGCACCTCGGCCGCACCGTTCGGCAGGTCCCGGATGTGCCCGACACTCGCTTCGACCACGTAGCCCGGGCCGAGATAGCCCTTGATCGTCTTCGCCTTGGCAGGCGACTCGACGATGACAAGTCGGCGGCCGCCCTGTGCGGTCTCGCTGGTCGGGGACAACTTCGCTCTTCTCTCCGGTCGACGCTCGGTGAACGGGCACTACTGCACGGGTTACGTGCACACGCACACCACTACGGTGACGCTGCGGAGTGTGACGGTACCTCCCGGCCCCGTGTCAAACGGAAAAAGCCCGCAACGCCACTCGAACGGTAACCCGACAAGCGTCCTGTCTGCCGCCCGGACCGGCACTCGGCGTCGCGCGAGGGCCCTGTCAGGCGTAAACCAGGCACCAGATCCCGCCGCCCAGCGCGGCGGTGCCGAAGAGAACGGAGAGGACCGCCGAAGCGACAGGGCTCACACCGTGCGCGACCGGCGCGCGCCGCCGCGTTCGCGCTGCTGTCCACAGCAGCAGCGCCGCGCCGAACACGACGAACGCCGTACCGGCGAAGATCGCGGGTCCCCTCTCCATGGGCAGAGCGTGGCACCCGCGGAAGGCGCATGCGCGAACCGCGGGTGAACAGCGCACGACCCGCTCTTCCGGCCATGATCACGCCTCTGAGTGGCAACTTCTTGCCATCCGGGCGGAGCGCGGAGTGTCGCGCGCGCTCCGGCGCACTACCTCTACTCCCCCCGTCCGTCCACCGACCCGGTCGCCCCGGCCCCCGGTTCGTCACCCCATCCGTCCACCGGCTCGTCCACCGGACGCAGGAACCCCTGCTCCACCAGGAGCCTGATCGAGTCGGGGGTGCGGTCGCGCAGCACCACCGGATCCTCCCCGAGCAGCTGGGCGATCGCGTCCAGGATGCGGCCCGCGCTGAGCGTGCCGTCACACACCCCCGCGAAGCCCGCGCCGACCGTGTCCACCTTCGTCGCCCGCCGCATGCCACGGTTCTGACGCAGCACCACATGCTCGGGGTCCTCCGCGCCGGGCAGCCCCACCTGCTCCTGGACGACCTCGTCGGCCAGCCGGAAGCGGGCGGCCAGCAGCGCCGCGTCGTCGTGTGTGCGCAGGAAGTCCTGCCGCTCGAAGTGGGCCACGACCGCCTCCCCCAGCGGCTGCTCCACCGGGTGCGGCCACTCCTCCGCGATCACGGACGGGCGGTCGGCCCCGGACTTGCGCAGGGTGATCCAGCCGAACCCCACGGCCCTGGTCTTGCGGGCCTCGAACTCCTCCAGCCAGGCGTCGTACCGCGCGGCGTACTCGGCGGGCCCGGCGAGGTGGGCCCCGGCGTCCCGCAGCCACAGCTCGGCGTACTGCGTGATGTCCTGCACCTCGCGCTGCACGATCCAGGCGTCACAGCCGCTGGGCACCCAGGAGGCGATCCGCTCGCGCCAGTCCTCCCCCTCCACGTGCTGCCAGTTGGCCAGCAGCTGGCACCAGCCGCCGTCGGTGAGATGGCCGGCGGAGCGCTGGACCAGGGTGCGGCACAGGTCGTCACCGGACATCCCGCCGTCCCGGTAGACCAGCCGGTCCCGCTCGGAGGAGGGCGGCGAGATCACAAAGGGCGGGTTGGAGACGATCAGGTCGTACGCCTCGCCGGCGACCGGCTCGAAGAGCGAGCCCTCCCGCAGATCGGGCTCCGCCGCGCCGGACAGGGCGAGGGTGAGCCGGGCGATGCGCAGGGCGCGCGGGTTGGTGTCCGTGGCGGTGACGGAGGCCGCGTGGCGGGCGGCGTGCAGCGCCTGGATGCCGGAGCCGGTGCCGAGGTCGAGGGCCCGGCCCACCGGGGCGCGGACCGTGAGCCCGGCGAGCGTGGTGGACGCCCCGCCGACCCCGAGGACGAGCCCCGAGCGGTCCACGCCGCCGGGCCCGCCGATGCCTCCCGCGCCGCCGACCGCGCAGCCCAGGTCGGAGACGATCCACCAGTCCTCGCCCTGCGGGCCGCCGTACGGGCGCACATCCACGGTGGCCCGCACCTCGTCGCCGTCGCGCACCAGCCAGCCGTCGGCCAGGCAGTCCTCGACGGGCAGGGCAGCGGCCGCCCGCCCGTACGCGACCGGGCGCTGCAGCAGGAACAGCCGCACCAGCGTCTCCAGCGGGCCGTCGCCCCGCGTGGCGCGCAGGGCGGGGACGGTCTCGCTGCGCGCCAGGGCCGCGTAGGCGGGGGCGCCGAGCAGGTCCAGCAGGCCGTCGGCGGTGAAGGCGGCGGCCAGCAGCGCATCGCGCAGATGGGCGATGCGCTCGGGGCCGGCGGGGCTGGGGAGGCGATGCGTACTCACGCCCCCATTGTCAGGGGAACCACTGACAGTCGGGGGAACCGCTGGCAGTGAGGGCCACCGACGATGGGGGCCGAGCGGCTACGAGGGAGACGCGGTGCTGGTGCCCTTGGGCTTCTGGCAGCCGGGCTGCTTGGCCATCGCCTTGCCGACCTCGCCCTCCTGAAGCTTCTGAAGCGCCTTGTCACCCGAATTGCTGAGCTTGTTGAGCTCGTCGGCGATGCCCTTGAGGCCCGCCGCAAACTTCGCCTTGTCCGAGGTGTCGAGCTTGTCGACGGTCGTCTGGAGGTCCTTGTACGCCTTGGAGGTGGAGTTGAGCTCCTTGACCGCCTGCTTCTGGGTCTGCTCGCCGCCCTTGACGGGCGGGGCGCCCGCGTCCTGCACCGCCTTGGCGAGGGCCGCGTACGCCTCGGAGATGTCCCCGAAGGCCTCGGAGTCGGTCTGCTGAAGCTTCTTGGAGTCCTGCTCGTCGGACGCGGCCTGGATCGAGGCGTTGGCGGCCTGGATCTTCTTCAGCTGGGGCTGTACTTCGTCACAGACCGTTTTGGCCCAGTCGTTGACCTTCTTGTTGCTTTCGCCCCCACCGCCGCAGCCGGTCAGCGCCACGACAAGTGCCGCACCGCCGGACAGTGCCGCCACAAGCTTCTTGTTCACCGGATTGGTCCCTTCCATGGCTCTTCTCGGCCCCGGAACATACACGGCCGAACGGCCGGGTCCCTGGGTTGAGCGTCCCCTATAGGGCCTTATGAAGCCATTTGAACCAAGCCAGGTGTGCTGTCCGCCTCATTGAAGGGAGCTCAGAAGGGAGCGTTGAAGAGAGCCCCGGCGGACGGACGCGGAAGCGGGCGGACAGCGTGCGACGCACCCTGTCCGCCCGCCCGTTGCGGGGCTCGCCCCGCCGGCTCGCGGCCGCTCCGCCCGCGTCAGGACACCACCGCGGCGTCGGCTGACTTACTGACCCGCTCGGAGTTGCCCTCGTCGCCCACCGCGATGCCGCGCCGCTTGGACGCGTATACGGCGGCGATGATGATCACCAGGGCCAGCGACGCGATCCCGGCCCGCAGGCCCGGGCTGGCGTCGTTGCCGTAGGAGAACTTCACGACCGCCGGGGCGATCAGCAGCGCCACCAGGTTCATGACCTTCAGCAGCGGGTTGATCGCGGGGCCCGCCGTGTCCTTGAACGGGTCGCCGACCGTGTCGCCGATCACCGTCGCGGCATGCGCCTCGCTGCCCTTGCCACCGTGATGGCCGTCCTCCACCAGCTTCTTCGCGTTGTCCCAGGCCCCGCCGGAGTTCGCCAGGAACACCGCCATCAGCGTCCCGGTGCCGATCGCGCCGGCCAGGAACGAGCCGAGCGCGCCGACCCCGAAGGTGAAGCCGACCGCGATCGGCGCCAGCACGGCCAGCAGGCCGGGCGTGGTGAGCTCGCGCAGCGCGTCCTTGGTGCAGATGTCCACGACCCGCCCGTACTCGGGCGTCTCGCTGTAGTCCATGATCCCGGGCTTCTCGCGGAACTGCCGCCGCACCTCGAAGACCACCGCGCCCGCGGAACGCGACACCGCGTTGATCGCCAGTCCCGAGAACAGGAAGACGACGGCGGCGCCGAGGACGAGCCCGACCAGGTTGTTCGGCTGCGAGATGTCCAGGCTCAGGTTCATGTTCCCGGCCACGGTCGTATGCACCTCGGAGACCGCCTCGGCGATGGCGTCGCGGTACGAGCCGAAGAGCGCCGAGGCGGCGAGCACCGCCGTCGCGATGGCGATGCCCTTGGTGATCGCCTTGGTGGTGTTGCCGACCGCGTCGAGGTCCGTGAGCACCTGCGCGCCCGCGCCCTTGACATCGCCGGACATCTCGGCGATGCCCTGGGCGTTGTCGGAGACCGGGCCGAAGGTGTCCATCGCGACGATCACGCCCACGGTGGTGAGCAGGCCCGTGCCGGCCAGCGCGACCGCGAACAGCGCCAGCATGATCGAGGTGCCGCCGAGCAGGAACGCGCCGTAGACGCTGAGGCCGATCAGCGTCGCCGAGTACACCGCGGACTCCAGCCCGAGCGAGATCCCGGCGAGCACGACGGTGGCCGGACCGGTCAGGGATGTCTTGCCGATGTCCCGCACCGGACGTCGGGTGGTCTCGGTGAAGTAGCCGGTGAGCTGCTGGATGAGCGCGGCCAGCACAATGCCGATGGCGACGGCGACGAGGGCGAGCACGCGCGGATCCCCGCCGTGACCGAGGATCGCGCGGTCGGTGACGCCGTCCAGGTCGGCGTAGCTGGACGGCAGATAAACGAAGACCGCGACCGCCACCAGCGCCAGCGAGATCACCGCGGAGATGAAGAAGCCGCGGTTGATGGCGGTCATGCCGCTGCGGTCGGCGCGCCGCGGGGCCACGGCGAAGATGCCGATCATGGCGGTGACCACGCCGATGGCCGGGACCATCAGCGGGAACGCCAGGCCCGCGTCGCCGAAGGCGGCCTTGCCGAGGATGAGCGCGGCGACCAGGGTCACGGCGTAGGACTCGAACAGGTCCGCCGCCATGCCCGCGCAGTCCCCGACGTTGTCGCCGACGTTGTCCGCGATGGTCGCGGCGTTGCGCGGGTCGTCCTCGGGGATGCCCTTCTCGACCTTGCCGACGAGGTCGGCGCCGACGTCGGCGGCCTTGGTGAAGATGCCGCCGCCGACCCGCATGAACATGGCGATCAGGGCGGCACCCAGGCCGAAGCCCTCGAGCACCTTGGGCGCGTCGGCCGCGTAAACCAGCACCACGCATGACGCGCCGAGCAGGCCGAGGCCGACGGTGAACATGCCGACCACGCCACCCGTGCGGAAAGCGATCTTCATGGCCTTGTGCGAGACGGCCGTCAGATCGACATCCGATTCGCCCGGGGTCGATGAGGGGGAACTCCCATTGACGGGAGTGGACCCGGACGGCTTGTCCGGCGTCGCCTCACGGGCGGCGGCCGCGACGCGCACATTGCTGCGCACGGCGAGCCACATCCCGATATAGCCAGTGGCCGCCGAGAATCCGGCGCCGATCAGAAAGAACACCGATCGCCCGATGCGCTGCTTCCAGTCGTCCGCCGGCAACAGCATGAGCAGGAAGAACACCACGGCGGCGAATACGCCGAGAGTGCGCAGCTGCCGAGCCAGATAGGCATTCGCGCCTTCCTGGATCGCCGCTGCGATCTTCTTCATGGTGTCGGTGCCCTCGTCGGCCGCGAGCACTTGTCGTACCAGCGTCACCGCGACCGCGAGTGCCGCCACCGCGACCGCGGCGATCACCAGCACGATCACTCTGTTGTCGTGGGTCAGTTCTGCGGCGGCCAGGGTTGGGGGAAGGTCCAGTGGATGAGGGGTGAGTTGCCCCGCCATTCGTCCTCCTTGACGTTTGGCACATGGGCGCGCAGCAGTTCTGCGACCGCAGAAGAGCCGCCACGCTCAGGCGTCCTGAGCTCAAGATGTGGACGGATTGTAGGGAGCGGCACCAGATCAAAACAGGGCGCCGGAATAGGAATTCGCCTGCACCAGGGAAGATCAATAGGTTTCGGCCGCGGGAATTCCCCCGGATGAAGGAAGGTATCTAATTCGCTGACGCATGGATAATGATCTCTATAAACGATCTCAGCGTCATATAAAAAGCCCTGCTCAGCGCAGGGCCGGAGCAGGGCGGAGCACCCGGCGCCGACGTCCGTCGGGGACGTCGGCGCGAGCGGTCGGGGTTTTGGCGGAAGACGCGCGGCTGGAGGCCGCGCGGCAGCAGAGCTGTGCCGGGCTACGGGCCGTCGGGCTACGGCAGCACGGACTGAGGGGCGGTCGGCCAGCTCATCCGGATCCGGCCGCCGGTCTCGCTCGTCGACACCTCGACGTCGTCGACCAGCCCGCTGATGACCGCGAGCCCCATTTCGTCCTCGCCCTCGGCCGCCGGCTCCTCGTCCACATCGGGATGGGAGCCGGGAGCGAGCCCGGCGGAGGTCGGCGACTCGTCGCCGACCTCGATGGAGAACTTCTTCTCCTCGTCGGTCAGCACCACCCGCACCGGGGCCTCCACCCCGTTGCTCAGGTGCAGCCCGACCGCGCGCGTGCACGCCTCACCGACGGCGAGCCTCACCTCGTCGAGCACGGCCTCGTCCACACCGGCCCGGCGCGCCACGGCCGCCGCCACCAGGCGTGCGGTTCTGACGTGCTCGGGCAGCGCGCTGAAGCGGAGTTCGACGGTGGCCATGCCATCCCCCTCGGGCGTGTGGGCGTGCATCTCAGGGGGCCGGGCGCATCCGCCCGGTGCCCCCTCGTTCTTCCGGTGGTGACTGATCAGTCAGTCGCCGCAACAGCGTCCTCGACCGAGGTGTGAATCGGGAACACCTTGGTCAGGCCGGTGATTCGGAAGATCTTGAGAATGCGCTCCTGGTTGCAGACCAGGCGCAGCGAGCCCTCGTGGGCTCGCACTCGCTTGAGCCCGCCGACGAGCACGCCGAGCCCGGTGGAGTCGAGAAAGTCGACGCCCTCCATGTCGACGACCAGGTGGTAGTTGCCGTCGTTGACAAGCTCGACCAGCTGCTCGCGCAGCTTGGGCGCGGTGTATACATCAATCTCGCCACCGACCTCGACGACCGTGCGGTCGCCAACGGTCCGGGTCGACAGGGACAGGTCCACGGATCCTCCAGCACCTTGCATCGAGCGGTCGCCCCCCATGGATCGGCAGCCGCGATGGCATTCAATCACTTACCAGCAGGCGCGCACGACGCCTTGAGCCCATTGTCCGTCAGACCAGTGACAGACTCGGTGTCGATGGCCCACAACCAACTCCCGCGGAACGCGGGCATACGCACCTCACCCCGGACCGTCCTAGGGCGGCTCACCACTGGGGCGGGCCGGGCTGCGCGCATCACTCATACGGAGCACTTGCCCCCGCGTATCGGGACCCATGCCGATTGGCCTCGCCAGATCCGGCCGGAAGTCGTCGCCGCTGTCCGGGCCGCGGGCATCGAGCGCCCCTGGGCCCACCAGGCGCGTACGGCCGAACACGCGCTGCGAGGCGAATCGGTGGTCGTCGCCACCGGCACCGCGTCGGGAAAGTCCCTGGCCTATCTGGCCCCCGTCCTCAGCACCCTCCTGGACGGCTCCGAGGAGCCCAACGGCAGAGGCGCGACCGCCCTGTATCTGGCGCCCACCAAGGCCCTGGCCGCCGACCAGCGGCGCGCCGTGGCCGATCTCGCCGCGCCGCTGGGCACCGGCGTCCGCGCGGCGGTGTACGACGGGGACACCCCGGTCGAGGAGCGCGAGTGGGTCCGCCAGTACGCGAACTATGTGCTCACCAACCCCGACATGCTGCACCGCGGCATCCTGCCCGGGCACCCCAGGTGGTCCTCCTTCCTGCGCGCGCTGCGCTATGTCGTCATCGACGAGTGCCACACCTACCGGGGCGTATTCGGCTCCCATGTGGCCCAGGTGCTGCGCAGACTGCGCCGGGTCTGCGCCCGCTACGGCTCCTCGCCCGTCTTCCTCCTCGCCTCCGCGACCGCCGCCGAACCGGCCGTCGCGGCGACCCGGCTGACCGGGCTGCCCGTGATGGAGATCACTGACGATTCCTCGCCCCGGGGCGAGGTGGTCTTCGCCCTGTGGGAGCCGCCGCTGACCGAACTGCACGGCGAGCAGGGCGCCCCGGTCCGCCGCACCGCCACGGCGGAGTCCGCCGACCTGCTCACCGACCTGGCCGTCCAGGGCGTCCGTACGGTCGCCTTCGTACGCTCCCGGCGCGGAGCCGAGCTCATCGCCCTGATCGCCCAGGAGCGGCTCGCCGAGGTCGACCGGTCGCTGGCGGGCAGGGTCGCCGCCTACCGGGGCGGCTATCTCCCCGAGGAGCGCCGCGCCCTGGAGCGCGCCCTGCACTCCGGGGACCTCCTCGGGCTCGCCGCCACCACCGCCCTGGAGCTGGGGATGGACGTGGCCGGGCTGGACGCCGTCGTTCTCGCCGGCTACCCGGGCACCCGCGCCTCGCTGTGGCAGCAGGCGGGGCGGGCCGGGCGCAGCGGGCAGGGCGCGCTGGCCATCCTGGTCGCCCGGGACGATCCGCTGGACACCTATCTCGCCCACCACCCGGAAGCCCTCTTCCGGCAGCCGGTCGAGTCCACCGTGCTGGACCCGGACAACCCTTACGTCCTCGCGCCCCACCTCTGCGCGGCCGCCGCCGAGCTGCCGCTCACCGAAGCGGACCTGGAACTCTTCGGCCCCGCCACCGAGGAGCTGATGCCGCAGTTGGAGCAGCGCAGGCTGCTCCGCCGCCGGGCCACCGCCTGGCACTGGACCCGCCGTGAGCGCGCCGCCGACCTCACCGACATCCGCGGCGAGGGCGGGCGGCCGGTGCAGATCGTGGAGGCGGCGACGGGACGGCTGCTGGGCACCGTGGACGCCTCAGCCGCCCACACCACCGTCCACGAGGGCGCCGTCCACCTCCACCAGGGCCGGAGCTATCTCGTCGGACAGCTCGACCTCGAGGACTCGGTCGCGCTCGTGGAGGAGGCCAGCCCGCCGTATTCGACCACCGCCCGCGACACCACGGCGATCTCCATCCTGGAGACCACCACCGAGGTCCCCTGGGGCGACGCGCGGCTGTGTTTCGGCTCGGTCGAGGTCACCAACCAGGTCGTCTCCTTTCTGCGCCGCAAGCTGATCACCGGTGAGGTGCTGGGCGAGTCCCGGCTCGACCTCCCGCCCCGCACGCTGCGCACCCGGGCCGTGTGGTGGACGGTCACCGACGACCAGCTCGAGGACGCCCGCGTCGCCCCCGAGGCCCTCGGCGGCGCCCTGCACGCGGCCGAGCACGCCTCCATCGGCATGCTGCCGCTGTTCGCGACCTGCGACCGCTGGGACATCGGCGGGGTCTCCGTCCCGCTCCACCCCGACACCCTCCTTCCGACCGTGTTCGTCTACGACGGGCACCCCGGCGGCGCGGGCTTCGCCGAGCGCGCCTTCCACACCGCGGCCCGCTGGCTCACGGCCACCCGCGAGGCGATCGCCGCCTGCGAGTGCGATTCCGGCTGCCCGTCCTGCATCCAGTCCCCCAAGTGCGGCAACGGCAACGACCCGCTCGACAAGAAGGCCGCCATCCGCCTCCTGAGCACCCTGCTCGCCAAGGCACCGCCCCAGCCGGCCGACCCCGACGACGCTCCCGTCTGACGACGCGCAGGGCCTGCTGCCGGCCCGCTCCGGCCCCCGTACGCGCAGCCGCCACTGGGCGCCTGTGGGGGCGTATGTCACCGGGCCTGGGGCCGCCCGGCAGGGTCGGCGGGTCCGGCGCGGGACCGCACCTCGGGGGCGAACGGCCCGGCGCGCGCCTCCACCCTGAGATCAGCGATCGCACCGATCAGGGCGCACCTCACCACGCGGGCGCCCTGTGCGGCGGCCACCCGCCGGGCGAGACGGCACGCCATCTCGGGCCCCTCCAGCCCATGGTCCGCCGCCGCGAGCGCCGCCAGGTCCGCTGCCGCGCCCGCCCGGTGGCGGGCCACCATGACCTGCCCGGCCGTGAGTACGGCCGCGAACACGGCACACAGCGCCGTGGCGGCCAGGGCGGTCCACACCGTCGCCGACCCGCGGTCTCCCCCAGCCCGTCTCATGGCCCCGCCTCCCCCACGCCGGCGGACGCCCCGCCTCCGCCGGGCGGCGTCTCACTCCGGCCCACCGATTCCTCGACGAGGGCGACCGCCTCGCCGCGCAGGCGCACCGCCAGCGGGCCGGGGCCGGGCGCGCGGGCCTCGACCCGCACCCGCACCAGGTCGCCCTCCCGCCGCAGCTCGACCCGGGCCCCGCGCGGGGCGGCCGACCGGGCGGCGGCCAGCGCGGCCGCCTGCGGCTCGGACCGCGCGGCGGCGCGTGCCCCCGCCCTCGCCGCGTCCACGCACCGCATCTGCCCGGACGCGGCCATCAGACCCCAGATCAGCATCAGGGCGAACAACCCGAGCACCGGCAGCACGACAGCCGTCTCCGCCGTGACAAACCCCCGGTCGCCCGGTCCGACCGGGCCGCGCCGCCCGCTCGGACCGGACCGGCCGGTGGCCTCAGAACTGCGCATCGAGCGCCTTCCCGATCACCGACCGCAGCGCGTCGTCGACCGCCCCACCGGTCACCACCTTGTACAGAACCGCGGCGAAGGCGCACGCCACGATCGTCCCCATCGCGTACTCGGCGGTCGCCATCCCCGCATCCGCCCGTGCCTTGGCCGCCGCGTACCGCCGCAGACACCACCGCATCACCATTTCGGCCTCCCCGACCTGTGCTGAGTCCCGTGCTTCCGGCCATCGCGTTCCCGACGACCGTGCTTCCGTGTCCGTGCTTGCGTTGCCGCGCTCGCGTTTCCGTGTGTGCCTCGCTTTCGTGCTCGCACCCCTCTCGTCCGCCTCATCCACCGACCACCAGGGCGCCCGCGAGCCCGAGCATCACCGGCGCCACCCCGATCAGCAGGAACGCGGGCAGAAAGCAGGCCCCCAGCGGGGCGGTGGCCAGGATGCTCGCGTGCTGCACCCGTTTGTCCGCCTGTCTCCCTTGCTCGGCCCGGCAGTCGGCGGCGAGCCGGGACATCGGCTCCACCGCCGGGGCGCCCGTCGTTCCGGCGTGCTCCAGGGCGCGCGCCAGACCGCGCGCCCCGGGCAGAGCTCCCATGCGCCCCCAGGCGGCGGCCGGTTCGCCCCCGAGCCGGAGCTCTGCCGCGGCCTGGGAGAGCCGCTCGCCGATCGGGCCGCCGAGCGACCGCCCCACCGCCTCCGCCGCCTTGCGCGGCCCCGCTCCGGCCGCCAGACAGGCGGTGAGCAGATCGGCTGCCAGCGGCAGCTGACGCACCACGCCTTCCCCGGCCCGCTTGCCCGACCGCCCGCCATCTCCGGCCCGGCGGTGCCGCTGCCATCGCCTCGCCCCGTAGCCCGCGGCGAGCCCCAGCGCACAGCCCAGCACGCCCCCGACCAGGACGAGGCAGACGAACAGGGCACCGGCGGCCGAGGCCCAGCCCCGTACCGTGTCGGACGAGCCGTACGCCCGCCATCTCTCCCGCAGCCCTGGACGCCGCGCCGCCTCTTGAGGGGCTGGCAGCAGCGCCGCGAGCCGCCGCCGAGAGGTCCGCACCCGGCGGGCCTCGGCCACCGCTCCCACCGCCGAGACGGTGGCGGCCGCGAAGGCCGTCGCGATCCACAGGCTGTGGACGACGTCAGCCCCCATGACCCCGGCGTCCTCCCTGGCCGGCCGCCGTCCGAATCACCCGCGCCGTCCAGGCGAACCCGGCCCACTCCAGCAGCCCGCCCACCAGCAGGCAGGCGAGCCCGGCCGGGGTGTGCAGCAGCACATGCAGCGGATCCGCTCCCAGCGCGGCGCCCATCCCCAGCCCGAAGACGGGCAGCAGCATCAGGAGGACGGCCGTCGCCCTGGGACCAGCCAGCTTGGCGCGCAGATGCTGCCGATGGTCCCGCTCGGCCCGCAGGGCCGCCGCAACCCGGTCGAGGCCCGCCGCGAGGCCTGCCCCCTCGTCGACCGCGACCTGCCAGCAGGCCGCGACTCCGGTGAGCCCCTCCGCACCCGGCGCCCGGGCCGCCCTGCGCAGCGCCTCGGGCACATCGCCGCCGAACCGCGCCGCCGCCGAGACCAGGCCCCAATGCTCCCCGATGGGCCCCGGGGGCGCGGCCAACAGCGCCTCGACCGGCTGCCGCCCGGCGCGCAGCTCGCCCGCCACCGCCCCGCACAGCTCGATCACCGCGGCGGCCCGCCGCTCCCGCTCCCGATCGTGCGTGCGCGCCCGCCGCCACCGGCCGACGACCGGCACGGCCGCGGCCCCGGCCAGCAGCGGCAGCACCGAAGCGCCCGCCAGCGCCAGCACGCATCCCGCGGGCAGGCACAGCAGCTCGCGCCCCATCCGCCCGCCGCAGGCGGTCCGCCATCGCTCCCGGAGCCCGGCCACCGTCTCGGCCAGCCGACGCCGCGGAGCCTGCCTTGCGGGGCCGACGGTTCCGCTGCCCGCGAACAGCAGCCTGGCCCGCCGCAGATCTTGGTCCCGCCCGGAAATCAGCCAGGCCGCCGCGCCCGCGCACAGCACGGCCGCGTACAGCGGCAACGTCGTCTCCGGGGGCGCCCCACCGCCGCTCATACCGCACCCCCGCCGCGTACGCACAGCCGCTCGAGCCGCTCCCAGCCCGCCGCCTTCCCGAAGCCCTCGGGGGTCCACACCGCGGCCGGGACGGTCGTGACATAGCCCGCCCGATCCCGGCCGAGGACATGCAGCTCGGCGACCCTGCGCCGCCCGCCGCGGTCCCGCACCAGATGGACCACGACCGATACCGCGGCCGCCAACTGGCTGTGCAGCGCGGCCCGGTCGAGACCGGCCGTCGACCCCAGCGCCTCCAGCCGGGCCGGGACATCCGCCGCGGTGTTGGCGTGCAAAGTGCCGCACCCGCCCTCGTGCCCGGTGTTGAGGGCGCCGAGGAGGTCGGTGACCTCGGGGCCGCGCACCTCTCCGACCACCAGCCGGTCCGGACGCATCCGCAGCGCCTGGCGCACCAGATCCCGCAGCGTGACCTGGCCTCTGCCCTCCTGATTCGCAGGCCGGGTCTCCAGCCGGACCACATGCGGATGGTCCGGCCTGAGCTCCGCGGAGTCCTCGGCGAGGACGATCCGCTCGTCCCGCCCGACGAGCCCCAGCAGTGTGCTCAGGAGCGTCGTCTTGCCCGAGCCCGTACCGCCGCTGATCAGGAACGACAGCCTGGCGTCCAGCATCGCCCGCAGCAGCTGCCGGCCGCCTGGCGGCACCGTCCCCGCCGCCACCAGCTCCTCCAGCGAGAACGCCCGGGGCCGCACCACGCGCAGCGACAGACAGGTGGATCCGACGGCCACCGGTGGCAGCACCGCGTGCAGCCGTGTGCCGTCCGGCAGCCGGGCGTCCACCCACGGCCTGGCATCGTCCAGCCGGCGACCCGCCACGGCGGCCAGGCGCTGGGCGAGCCTGCGCACCGCGGCCGCGTCGGTGAACGCGACATCCGTCCGTTCCAGTCCGGCTCCGCGGTCCACCCACACCTCATCGGGGGCGGTGACCAGCACATCCGTGACATCGGGGGCGGCGAGCAGCGGCTCCAGCGGTCCGGTGCCGACCAGTTCGGAGCGCAGGGCCGCGACGACGCCCAGGACCTCCGTGTCGCCGAGCAGCCGCCCCTCCTCGCGCAGGGCCGCAGCCACCCGCGCGGGCGTCGGCTCCGCCCCGCTGCGCGCCAGCCGCAGCCGCACCGCGTCCAGCAGCTCCGGCGACTCGACGCCCATGCCGCCGCGCTCACTCCAACCGGCGCTCATGCCCCGCCTCCTCGCTGTTCCGCGCCGGCCAGGACCCGCGCCCAGAACTCGGCGCAGAACCGGGCGAGCGGCCCGCGGGGGCTGCCGCCCGGTGGCTCCCCGCCGTCCAGCGCTTCCGGCAGCCCGGGCTCCGGCGGCAGCTCACCGGCCAGCGGCAGATCCAGCAGCCGGGCGATCTCCTCGTCGTCGAGCCCCGGGCCGCACGGTCCGCGCACCACCGCGCGCAGATCCCGCAGCACCATGCCCACCGTCGACGCCACGCGGTGGGCGGCGGCCACGGCCCGCAGCTCGGCGGGCACCACCAGCAGGCCCAGATCCAGCTGAGCGAGGGCCTCGGCCACCGTGTCGTCCACCCGCCGCGGCAGATCCACCACCACGACCCCGCCGCGCCGCCGTGCGGCCGAGAGCACGGCTCGCATCGCGGACGGTGCGATGCCCACCGATTGGCCGCGGTCCCAGCTGAGCACCCGCAGGGAGTGCAGCTCGGGGAGCGATTCCTCCAGCGCGCCCCCGGCGACCCGGCCACGCGATTCGGAGAAGGCAGGCCATCTCAGCCCCTCCGCACCCTCGCCGCCCAACAGCACGTCCAGGCCGCCGCCCAGCGGGTCTGCGTCGATGAGCATGGTGCGCCGCCCCGCGCGGGCGGCGCAGACCGCCAGGGCGCAGGCGAGGGTGCTGGCGCCCGCGCCGCCGCGCCCGCCGACGACCCCGATCGTGAAGGCCTGGCGGCCGACGCCCTCGGCCACATCGGCGATGCGGTCCACCAGCCAGGTCTCGGCGTCGGGCAGAAACGCCACGTTGTCCGCACCGAGGTCGACCGCCCGCCGCCAGATGTCGTGGTCGTCGAGGTCCCGCCCGATGAGCAGCACCCCTTCCCTGCGGGTGGTGCCGCGCAGCCTGGCCGCGGCGTCGTCACCGACAAGAATCAGCGGGGCGCTTTCCCAACTGCCCCGGCGCGTGGGCGCGCCATGCACCACCTCGGGCTCGGCCCCCGCCGCCGCGCAGAGCCGCAACAAGTCGTCGAGAAGCTCCTCGTCCTCCGTGACGATCAGCGGTCTGCGCTGTCGTCCATCCGCCGCCGGTTGTTTCGCTGTGATGGATCCAGCCACGATCCCCTCCCCCATCTCGTTACGCGCTCTCACTCCCGCGAACGATGAGCGCGAACACCGCGGAGAATCAGCGTCCGGCGATCCAGAAAATCTTGGGGATCTTGGTCCAAAACTGGGGACAACTCATCAGTTGTGAATATCCCAGTCACCTAAACCAGTGACTTCCGGAGAGCAGTCTTGCGATTACGGACAGTCACGGATCAGGCTGGTGACACGAAGGCCGCGGGCAGAGGCCCGAGAGGGGGAAATGATCAGATGAGAAGACGGAAAATGCGTCCGGACATGCGACGACCCCCGCCGGGGGGGAGAGCGGGGGTCGTCCCCACGGCCGACTCGGGGGGGGAGGAGTCGGACCGGGTTAGCACGGTCGCGAACGATCCGTGACTTCCATGGTGTACCCGAGAGCCTTCTCAGGCAAACCCACGCGCCTCAGCTTACGCCGAATGGTGGGCCCTATGCTCGGCGTCGTGGAAAACCACTCGTTGCCTCGGACAGCCGCCTTCTTTGACCTGGACAAGACGGTCATTGCGAAGTCGAGCGCGCTCACCTTCAGCAAGTCCTTCTACCAAGGTGGGCTGATCAACCGCCGCGCCGTACTGCGTACCGCATATGCGCAGTTCGTCTTCCTCGCCGGCGGCGCCGATCACGAGCAGATGGAACGGATGCGGGAGTATCTCTCGGCGCTGTGTCGGGGATGGAACGTCCAGCAGGTGCGGGAGATCGTCGCCGAGACCCTGCATGACCTCATCGACCCGATCATCTATGACGAGGCCGCCTCGCTCATCGAGGAACACCACGCCGCAGGCCGCGATGTGGTGATTGTCAGCACATCGGGGGCCGAGGTCGTCGAGCCGATCGGCGAGCTGCTGGGCGCGGATCGCGTCGTGGCCACCCGTCTGGTCGTGGAGAACGGGGTGTTCACCGGCGAGGTGGAGTACTACGCATACGGGCCGACGAAGGCGGAGGCGATCGCGGAGCTGGCCGAGTCCGAGGGCTATGACCTCTCCCGCTGCTATGCCTACAGCGACTCGGCCACCGACCTGCCGATGCTGGAGTCCGTCGGCCATCCACACGCGGTCAATCCGGACCGCGCCCTGCGGCGCGAGGCCGCGGCCCGCGGCTGGCCGGTTCTCTCCTTCAACAGGCCGGTGCGGCTGAAGCAGCGGGTGCCCTCCCTCTCCATGCCGCCGCGTCCGGTGCTGGCGCTGGCGGCCGCGGTGGGCGCGGCAGCGGCTACCGCGGGGCTGGTGTGGTACGCGAGTCGACGCCGCGCACCGTATGCCCGCGTTTGAAGCCAATCGCAAAGAACTGCGATGAAAGCTTCCGCTTGGCCGGGCACAGGAGTAGAAAGGAATCGAAGGCCCGCGAGACCAGGGGCATCCGGAGGATTCCCCCCAGAAGCACCAAGGCCCACGGACCAAGCATGAATACCGGGCACCCACGCGACGCCGACCCGTCGATTACGGGCCAGCCGCACCAGGTGACGGGCGAAGATCCCGACCTGATGGGCAAATTATCGTGCACGCATGGTAACCCGGTGGACGTGCCAGCGGCGGTACCGAACTCGGTGCCGCCGCAACCATGTCCGGGCCCGTTCACGGCGGCCCGGCCGCGCCCGAGTGGGTCGAGTGACCGGACTCAGGCGGCGCCACGCTGCAAGGCCTCGCAGACCGCCGTGCTCTCACGGGCCCCCAACTCCACCGCCCGCCCGCAGTGCGCGATCCACGCGGCCATACCCTCCGGCGTCCCTGAGGCATAGCCGTCCAGCGCTGCGGCATACGCCGCGCCCCCCAGCTCCGCATGTCCGACCTCCGCCGGACAGATGGACTTCGGGTCAAGTCCGCTTCCCACCAACACGATCCGCTCCGCCGCGCGGGCCACCAGACCGTTGTGGGTACCAAAGGGCCGCAGGGCCAGCAGTTCGCCGTGCACCACCGCCGCCGTCACCAGCGCCGGGGCACCGCTCCCCGCGATGAGCAGCTGCGCCAACCCGTCCAGCCGCCCCGCCATCTCACCGGCATCCGGCAGCGCCAGCTCGATCAGCGGCTCCTCGACCGGCTCACCGGCCAGCCGTGGCCGCCCCACCGAATCGGCCACCTCTGTTCCCCCGGCCGCCACCAGATGCAGCCGGGCCAGCACCCGCAGCGGCGACTGCCGCCACACACTCAACAGCTGTCCCGCCTCGGCGGTCAGCCGCAGCGCCGCCCCCACCGTGCGCGGCTCGCCCTCCGATCCGAAGTCGCTGCGGCGCCGCACCTCCTCCAGCGCCCAATCGGCCCCGGCCAGGGCGGCGGAGCCACGCGCTCCGCGCAGGGCCGCCTCGGACGTGACCTCATTGCTGCGGCGGCGCATCACCCGGTGGCCGTAGATCCGGTCCACCGCCTTGCGTACGGCTTCCACAGAGTCGGCGACGCCGGGAAGCGAGACCAGAGCGGCGAGCGGATCTGCTGTCGTACTCATGGGTACGACCCTACGCACCCATCGGCTCCTACGGCCGCCGCCCCTCGTTGGAGTGGTCTTCTTCACCGTAACCGCCATCCAGGACGATCACTCACCTACGCTAGGTGAACATGAAGATCGCTTTCGTGGGCAAGGGCGGCAGCGGCAAGACCACGCTGTCCTCGCTGTTCATCCGCCATCTCGCCGCCACCGGCGCCCCCGTCATGGCCGTCGACGCGGACATCAACCAGCATCTCGGCGCGGCCCTCGGCCTGGACGAGCCGGAGGCGACCGAGCTGCCCGCCATGGGCGCCCACCTCCCCTTGATCAAGGACTATCTGCGCGGCACGAACCCCCGCATCTCCGGGGCCGACACGATGATCAAGACGACTCCGCCGGGCGAGGGTTCGCGGCTCCTGCGGATCGACGAGGACAACCCGGTGTACGAGGCCTGCGCCCGGACGGTCGGGCTCGACAGCGGGCAGGTGCGTCTGATGGTGACCGGCCCCTTCACCGAGTCCGATCTCGGTGTCGCCTGTTACCACTCCAAGGTCGGCGCGATCGAGCTGTGCCTGAACCATCTGGTCGACGGCCGGGACGAGTTCGTCGTCGTCGACATGACCGCCGGCAGCGACTCCTTCGCCTCGGGCCTCTTCACTCGCTTCGACATGACGTTCCTGGTCGCCGAGCCCACCCGCAAGGGCATCGCCGTCTACCGCCAGTACAAGGAGTACGCCGCCGACTTCGACGTGGCGCTGCGCGTGGTCGGCAACAAGGTGCAGGGCCCGGACGACCTGGCCTTCCTGCGCGCGGAGGTGGGCGAGGACCTGCTGGCCACGGTCGGCCACTCGGACTGGGTGCGGGCCATGGAAAAGGGCCGCCCGGCGCGCTTCGACGAGTTGGAGGAGGTCAACCGCCGCGCGCTGCGGACGCTGCACGAGGCGGTGGACGCGACCTACGAGCGGCGGGACTGGCAGCGGTACACCCGCCAGATGGTGCACTTCCATCTGAAGAACGCCCAGAGCTGGGGCAACGAGAAGACGGGCGCCGACCTGGCCGCCCAGGTCGACCCCGCCTTCGTCCTGGACGAATCCGTCCGGGCCGAGCGGCCGGCGGCTACTCCCGCTCCCGCTTAGCGGGCATGGCCGAGTGGGTGGAGGCCGGCTCGGCGGTGAAGAACTTCGCCCAGCCGCCCTTCGGCCGCTCCCCGACGTCCAGTCCGCGCAGCCGGCGCAGCACCCCGGGGCCCTGCGCGTCCAGCCAGTCGGCCAGTTGCTTGAAGGGAACACAGCGCACGCCCTTGCGCGGGCAGATCCTTTTGATGGTGTCCTCGACGGCGCGCATATACGTTCCGCCGTTCCAGGACTCGAAGTGGTTGCCGATGAACAGCGGTGCACGGTTGCCGTCGTACGCCCGGTCGAAGGCGGCGAGCAGCCCGTCTCGCATCTGCCTGCCCCACGCCGCGCGCTTGGAGGGGTCGCCCTTGGTCGTGCCGGACTGGTTGGCGAGGAAGTTGTAGTCCATCGACAGGGTCTCGTAGGAGCGGCCGGGCACGGGGATCTCCTGTAGCGGGAAGTCCCAGATCCCGTGGATCTTCTTCGGCCAGACCTGACGGCCGCCCACGGAGCTGGCGTCGTAGCGGAATCCCAACTTCTTGGCCGCCTTGATCAGGTTCTTCTGTCCCTCCAGGCAGGGGGCGCGGCCGCCCACGAGCTCCTTGCCGTAGTCGAAGGGCAGCGGTTCGCCGCCCCGCAGGCCGGTGTTGGTCTTCCAGTGCTGGACGAACGACACGGCCTGCCGGGTCTCGTCGATCCACTCGCTGGGGCTCCAGGTGCCCACCCCGTCGTCCGGGCCGCAGAAGTGCCCGTTGAAGTGGGTGCCGATCTCATTGCCCTCCCGCCAGGCGGCGCCGAGTTGCTCGACGGTGTCCTTGACGCCCTTGACGTCGTTGAAGCCGATCGACGAGGCGCCGCGCGAGTGTCTCGGCGGGTCGTACTTGTCGCGCTTCTCGGCGGGCAGCATGTAGACGCCGCTGAGGAAGTACGTCATCTTCGCGTCGTACTTCTTGCCGACCGCGCGAAAGCGGGAGAAGAGCTTCTGGCCGTCCTGGCCCGCGCCGTCCCAGGAGAAGACGACGAACTGCGGTGGCTTCTCGCCCGGTTTGAGCCGCCGGGGTCTGAGCTGCCCTGGCTGCGGTCCGGTGTCGGACATCGATCCGTCCCCGATGAGTTTCCCCGCCCGCTTGGGGTGGTTCGGCGCCGCCGGTCCGTTCCGCTGCGCGTCGCGGTCCGAACCAGGCCCGCCCGGGCTGCCTGGTCGCTGTGGGTCCGATCCTCCTGTGCAGTTGGCCACCGCGGCCAGCGCGGCCATCACGGCGAACCATGCAGTGACGTTTCTTCTGGCCCTCACACCGCCACCTCGTCTCTCTCGTCGCCCCGCGTCGCGGGAGCTCGAACCCAGAGCCAAGCTCGCACGGAACGAAGAAAAGACAGAGGATGACAAGCCATTTTAAATGACTATTCACCCGTTAGATGGAATATCGAGCAGGTTCGCCCGAAAAAGCTTCTCGTGGACTTTACTCGGCATTACGATTCATTTACCAATGCTTGGTAGTCCTTGCCGGGCTTGGCATCTCGACCGCAGGCGCACAGACCAGGCACTCAGATCGCAGGCGCTCAGACCGCAGGCACTCAGACCGCAGGCAGTCAAACCGCAGTACGCCGTGACCCACGGCCGTGTATTCGTACGCGGCCGCGAAGCCCCGGAGGAGACGGGAATGTCGCAACTCTTGAACCGGATCGGCGGGGTCTCCTGCCGACGGGACCTTTCCGCCTCGATCGTGGTCTTCCTGATCGCGATCCCGCTCTCCCTCGGGATCGCGCTGGCCACGGGCGCCCCGTTGCAGGCCGGGCTGGTCTCCGCCGTCGTGGGCGGGATCGTGGCCGGGCTGCTCGGGGGCGCCCCGCTCCAGGTCAGCGGGGCCGCGACCGGCCTGGTCGTGGTCACCGCCGATCTCGTGCAGCGCTACGGCTGGCGCACCACCTGCGCGATCACCGTGCTCGCCGGCGCGGCGCAACTGGCCCTCGGCGCTCTGCGGGTGGCCCGGGCGACACTCGCGATCAGCCCGGCCATCGTGCACGGGATGCTCGCGGGCATCGGCGTCGTGATCGCGGTCGGCCAGCTGCATGTGGTGCTCGGCGACAGCCCCGACAGCTCGGTGATCGACAATATCGCCGCGCTGCCCACGGAATTGAGCCATCCGCACCCGGCCGCCCTGCTGGTGGGCGCGATCACCGTCGGGGTGCTCGCGGTGTGGCCGTGGCTGCCGGGGAGAGCTGGGCGGATCGCGCGGGCCGTACCGGCGGCGCTCGTCGCCGTCGTGGCGGCCACCACGGTGAGCGCCGGCATGTCCCTGCCGCGTGTCGACCTGCCGTCCTGGGAGCTCCCGGCACTGCCCGGCCTCCCGGAGGGGCCGGTGCTCGGTCTGGTCGCCGCAGTACTGACGGTCACTCTGGTCGCCAGCATGGAATCGTTGCTGTCCGCCGTCGCCGTCGACCGGCTCCAGACCGCGAGCCCCGGCCAGCGGCCGGCAAACCGGCGGGCGGAAGATCGGCGACGGGAAGATGGGCGGGCGGAAAACCCGTCGGCGGAGGAGCAGGGAGCGGTGCCGGACAAACGGCCCGTTCGGCTGGACCGCGAGCTGTTCGGGCAGGGCGCCGCCAATCTGGTCTCCGGGCTGCTGGGCGGGTTGCCGATCGCCGGAGGCGCGATCCGGGGCTCGGCGAATGTCCGGGCCGGTGCCGTGACCCGGCGGTCCACGGTGCTGCACGGCGCATGGGTGGCGCTGTGCGCCGGGCTGCTCGCCGGGGTGCTGGAGCTGATTCCGCTCGCCGCGCTCGCCGCGCTGGTCATGGTCGTCGGCGTGAAGATGGTCAGCTTCGCGCACATCAAGAACGTCCAGCGGAACCGGGAGTTCCCGGTGTACGCGGCCACGCTGGGCGGCGTCGTTCTGCTGGGCGTGTTGCAGGGGGTGGCGGTCGGGATCGTCGTCGCGGTCTTCACCGCGCTGCGCCGACTGACCCATACCCGGATCACCGTGGTCGAGGAGGCCGGGCTGCACCGAGTGCGGGTGAGCGGGCAGCTGACGTTCCTGGCGGTGCCCCGGCTCAGCCGGGCCCTGGCGCAGCTGCCCGCCGGGGCGAGCGTGGTGGTGGAGCTGGGCGGCTGGTTCATGGACCACGCCGCGTATGACGCGTTGCAGTCCTGGGCCGAGGGGCACCGGGCGCGCGGCGGCTGGGTCAGGCTCGGCGGCCGGTCGGGGCGGCCGATCGCCGAACCGGCCAGCGCCCATGCCTGCCGCCCGTGGACTCCCTGGCGCAACCATCACTGCACCCGCCCCGCCCCGGCGGCCGTGCGGAGCGGCGGGGAGCAGTTGCCCGGCGGGGAGCAGCTGCTCGGCGGGGTGAGCGCCTTCCAGCGGAACACCGCGCCGCTGGTGCGGGAGGAGCTGGCACGGCTCGCGCGGGAGGGGCAGCGGCCCACTCAGCTCTTCCTGACCTGTGCCGACTCCCGGCTGGTGACCAGCATGATCACCTCCAGCGGGCCGGGTGATCTGTTCACCGTGCGCAATGTGGGCAATCTGGTGCCGCCACCCGGCGGCGGACCGGCCTGTGACTCGGTGGGCGCGGCGATCGAGTACGCGGTGGAGGTGCTGAAGGTCGGCAGCATCACGGTGTGCGGCCACTCGGGGTGCGGGGCAATGCAGGCGCTGCTCGGCTCGGCGGTGCCCGCGCCGTCGGCCGGAGAGGCACCGTCCGGTGGAGAAACGCCGTCCGGTGGAGAGACGCCGTCCGCGACGCAGACGCCGCTCGCGCGGTGGCTGCGTCATGGCCGACCGAGCCTGGCTCGTATGGAGCGGATCGGGCGGCTGGGGCGCGGCGAGGTGGCGCTGGGCAACAGGCCGGTGGCCGACGAGCTGGAGCGGCTGGCGCTGGTCAATGTGGTGCAGCAGCTCGACCATCTGATGTCCCACGGCTGTGTGGCGCGTCGGGTGGCGGAGGGCGCGCTGGTGCTCCACGGCATGTACTTCCATGTGGGGGAGGCTCAGGCGTATGTGCTGGAGTCGGGGGGATCGGGCAGGTTTTCGGCTGTGCGGCCGGACCACGGCGCGACGGCGGCCGCCGCCTGTGCGAGCAGCGGAGCCTCTGCCGACACGGGCGGCGCGGGCGGCATGTTCCGGTCCCGCGCGGAGGACGGGCTCCGATCCGGGGCAGGAGGCGGCTCCCGGTCCGGGGCCTTGGGCCTTATGTGATTACAGGTCTAAACCAATTTTTGCCAACCACCCTTGTCAGGGTGCACCGCGGGCTGATGAGCTATGGCCTGGGACACAACGGTCACCCTGGGAATGGGAGATGTCGTGAGCAACGAAAGCCTGGCCAACCTTCTTCGGGAGGAGCGTCGCTTCGCTCCCCCCGCCGATCTGGCCGCGAACGCCAACGTGACAGCGGAGGCGTACGAGCGGGCGAAGGCTGACCGCCTGGGCTTCTGGGCCGAGCAGGCCCGTCGGTTGACCTGGGAAGCCGAACCGAGCGAGACGCTGGACTGGTCGAACCCGCCGTTCGCGAAGTGGTTCGCCGACGGCAAGCTCAACGTGGCGTACAACTGCGTCGACCGCCACGTGGAGAACGGGCTGGGCGATCGGGTGGCCATCCACTTCGAGGGCGAGCCCGGCGACACCCGAGCCCTCACCTACGCCGAGTTGCAGCGCGAGGTCTCCCGGGCGGCGCACGCCCTGACCGAGCTCGGGGTCCAGACCGGTGACCGGGTCGCCATCTATCTGCCGATGATCCCGGAGACCGTGGTCGCGATGCTGGCCTGCGCCCGTATCGGCGCCCCGCACTCCGTGGTCTTCGGCGGCTTCTCGGCCGACGCTCTCGCCACCCGCATCCAGGACGCCGACGCGCGCGTGGTGATCACCGCGGACGGCGGCTACCGCCGCGGCAAGCCCTCCGCGCTCAAGCCCGCCGTCGACGAGGCCCTGACCCGCCCCGGCACCGACAAGGTGCGCAATGTGCTGGTGGTCCGCCGCACCGGCCAGGAGGTGGCCTGGACCGAGGACCGCGATGTGTGGTGGCACGAGCTGGTCGACCGCCAGCCGGACCAGCACACCCCCGAGGCGTTCGACGCCGAGCACCCGCTCTTCATCCTCTACACCTCGGGCACGACCGGTAAGCCGAAGGGCATCCTGCACACCACCGGCGGCTATCTCACCCAGATCTCCTACACCCACCACGCCGTCTTCGACCTCAAGCCGGAGTCGGACGTGTACTGGTGCACAGCGGACGTCGGCTGGGTCACCGGCCACTCGTACATCGTCTACGGACCGCTGTCCAACGGCGCGACCGAGGTGCTCTACGAGGGCACACCGGACACCCCGCACCAGGGCCGCTGGTGGGAGATCATCCAGAAGTACGGCGTCACGATCTTCTACACCGCCCCGACCGCGATCCGCGCCTGCATGAAGTGGGGCGACGACATCCCGGCCAAGTTCGATCTGTCCTCGCTGCGCGTCCTCGGCTCGGTCGGCGAGCCGATCAACCCCGAGGCATGGATCTGGTATCGCAAGCACATCGGGGCGGACCGCACGCCCGTGGTCGACACCTGGTGGCAGACCGAGACCGGTGGGATGATGATCAGCCCGCTGCCGGGCGTCACCGAGACCAAGCCCGGTTCGGCCCAGATCCCGCTCCCCGGCATCTCCGCCACCGTCGTCGACGACGATGCCAACGAGGTGCCGGACGGCTCCGGCGGCTACCTCGTCCTCACCGAGCCCTGGCCGTCCATGCTCCGCACCATCTGGGGCGACGACCAGCGCTATCTGGACACCTACTGGTCCCGCTTCGCCAACCGCTACTTCGCGGGCGACGGCGCCAAGAAGGACGACGACGGCGACATCTGGCTGCTCGGCCGGGTCGACGATGTGATGCTGGTCTCCGGCCACAACATCTCGACCACCGAGGTGGAGTCGGCGCTGGTCTCGCACCCCAAGGTCGCCGAGGCCGCGGTCGTCGGGGCGACCGACCCCCAGACCACCCAGGCCATCTGTGCCTTCGTCATACTGCGCGGCGGCGCGGCGGAGGACGACGACCTGGTCGAGGAGTTGCGGGCGCATGTCGCCAAGCAGCTCGGCCCGATCGCCAAGCCCAAGCGGATCCTGCCGGTGGCCGAGCTGCCCAAGACCCGCTCCGGCAAGATCATGCGGCGGCTGCTGCGCGATGTCGCCGAGAACCGCGCCCTGGGCGATGTCACCACGCTCACCGACTCCTCCGTCATGGATCTCATCCAGGCCAAGCTGCCGACCGCCGCCAGCGAGGACTGACCGGGTACACGAGCGGAGGGCGCCCGGTTCGGCCGGGCGCCCTCCGCGCATTCCGGATAGGGTGGGAAGCCGTCGCGTAAAGAGCGCGACAAGAACAAGGTTTCAGGGGCGCGCCGGGAAGTCTGGTCGGCACACAGCACACGTGTGTCCGCATGGGGATACACCCGACCGACTCAGGAGGCCTCCGCCCGTGGCCGCGCCCTTCCGCCGCAAGTTCCTCGGACGTCTGTCGCTGCCCGAGCGGACCTTCGTCATCGACGCCCTGCGCACCGAAACCGTCGGCGGCGTCATCCTGCTGGTCGCCGCCCTGGCCGCGCTGCTCCTCGTCAACACCCCGCTCAGCGGGTTCTATCAACACGTCAGGGACTTCTCCTTCGGCCCCGACGCGTTGCATCTGCACCTTTCGGTCGCCTCCTGGGCCGCGGACGGCCTGCTCACCGTCTTCTTCTTCGTGGCCGGCATCGAGCTCAAGCGCGAGCTGATCGCGGGCGAGCTGCGCGATCCCCGGGCGGCCGCGCTCCCGGTCGTGGCCGCGATATGCGGCATGGCCATGCCCGCCCTCGTCTATGTGACCGTGGGAGCGGTCGGCGGCGGGAACCTCAGGGGCTGGGCGGTGCCCACCGCCACCGATATCGCCTTCGCCCTCGCCGTGCTCGCCGTCATCGGCACCGCGCTGCCCGCCGCCCTGCGCGCGTTCCTGCTCACGCTCGCGGTGGTCGACGACCTCGGCGCGATTCTGATCATCGCGATCTTCTACACGACGCATATCAATTTCCTCGCCCTCGGCCTCGCCTTCGCCGGTCTCGTCGTGTTCTGGACCCTGCACCACAAGGGCGTCCGCGGCGCCTATGTCTATGTCCCGCTCGCCTTCGTCATCTGGGCGCTGATGCACGCGAGCGGGGTGCACGCCACGGTCGCGGGCGTGGCCATGGGCCTGATGCTGCGCTGCACCGTGCGCGAGGGCGAGGAGCGCTCCCCCGCCGAGCGCGTCGAACACCGGATGCGCCCGCTGTCGGCCGGTCTCGCCGTCCCGCTGTTCGCCTTCTTCGCCGCCGGGGTCCCGGTCTCCGGTGGCGCCGTCGGACAGGTCTTCTCCCGCCCGGAGACGCTGGGCGTCGTCCTCGGCCTTGTCGTGGGCAAGGCCGTCGGCGTCTTCGGCGGCTCCTGGCTCGCCGCCCGCTTCACCAAGGCGACCCTGAACGAGGACCTGGCCTGGGCCGATGTGTTCGCGGTCGCCTCGCTCGCCGGAATCGGCTTCACGGTCTCGCTGCTCATCGGTGAGCTGGCCTTCCCCGGCGACCCCGCGCTCGCCGCCGAGGTGAAGGCGGCGGTGCTCATCGGCTCGCTGATCGCCGCGGTCCTGTCGGGCATCCTGCTGAAGATGCGCAACAACACCTACCGCAGGCTGTGCGAGGAAGAAGAGCGGGACGAGGACCATGACGGCATCCCCGACGTCTATGAACTGGACAGTCCCGAGTACCACCTGCGGATGGCCGCCATCCACGAGGCCAAGGCCGCCGAGCACCGCCGACTTGCCGAAGTGGCCGCTGCGGCCGACTCCGGTGACGATCGTCCGGCATGATCTGAGAGGCTTGACGACCGCGGAGTAACACAGCAGATGTGGACGACGCATCAGCAGGACATGGCGAACGCGTATGACATACGGGACGCGTAAGACGTGCGAGAGCAGAGGGAGATGGCGATGAGCGCAGCCGACGACGGCGGCAACCGCAGCCTCGGCCAGCTGGTGGCCACGGCGACCACCGAACTGTCCGCGCTGGTGCACGACGAGATCGCGCTGGCCAAGGCCGAATTCAGGGACAGCGCCCGGCGCACCCTGTTCGGCAGCGGCGCGGCAATCGTGGCCGGGGTGTTGCTGCTGTTCTCGCTGCCGGTGCTGAGCTTCGCCCTCGCCTACGGCCTGCGCGCCTGGACCGGCCTCGGCCTCGCCTGGTGCTTTCTGATCGTGGGCGGCATCTACTGGCTGCTCGCCGCGATCCTCGGCGCACTCGCGCTCGCCAAGTTCAAGCGGGTCAAGGCGCCGAAGAAGTCCGTGGCCTCGGCCAAGGAGACGGCTGCCGTCCTGGGGAGCGTCAAGCCGCACCCGCGTGCCGCGTCCAATGGCGGTCGCCCGGCACGGGATGTGACACGCTCGTCGGCATGACGGCCCCTGACACCTCCGCCTCGGTCGTACGGCTCGACGGACCCTGGACCCATCGGGACGTCGCGGCCAACGGTGCGCGCTTCCACATCGCCGAGCTGGGTGACGGCCCGCTGGTCCTGCTGCTGCACGGCTTCCCGCAGTTCTGGTGGGCCTGGCGGCACCAGCTGACCGCCCTGGCCGACGCCGGGTTCCGCGCGGTGGCGATGGATCTGCGCGGGGTGGGCGGCAGCGACCGTACGCCCCGGGGCTACGACCCGGCCAATCTCGCCCTCGACATCACCGGGGTGGTCCGCTCGCTCGGCGAGCCCGACGCCGCGCTCGTCGGCCATGACCTGGGCGGATATCTCGCGTGGACGGCCGCGGTGATGCGGCCGAAGCTGGTCAGGCGGCTCGCGGTGGCCTCGATGCCGCATCCGCGGCGCTGGCGCTCGGCCATGCTCAGGGACGTCAAGCAGAGCGCGGCGAGCAGCTATATCTGGGGCTTCCAGCGGCCCTGGCTGCCCGAGCGGCAGCTGACCGCGGACGGCGGAGCGCTGGTGGGGCGGCTGCTCCGGGACTGGTCGGGGCCGCGGCTGCCCGAGGACGAGGCCGTGGAGACCTACCGGCGGGCGATGACCATCCCGTCGACGGCGCACTGCTCGATCGAGCCGTACCGCTGGATGGTGCGATCGCTGGCGCGCCCGGACGGTTTCCAGTTCAACCGGCGGATGCGGCGGCCGGTGCGGGTGCCCACGCTGCATCTGCACGGGTCACTCGACCCGGTGATGCGTACGCGCAGCGCGGCGGGGTCCGGGGAGTATGTGGAGGCGCCCTATCGGTGGAGGCTCTTCGACGGCCTCGGGCACTTCCCGCACGAGGAGGACCCGGTCGCCTTCTCCACCGAGCTGATCAACTGGCTCAAGGACCCCGAGCCCGATCGCTGAGGGCGCAACGCGGACGGGCCACGACCGTACGAACATATGTTTTTCGAACGGCCACTTGCCTGGAGCATAGGCCAATTGCCGCAGCCACGGGCGATTACGGACCATGGGCCCCGGGCAGAGACCCATGTATGGGCTGGACGCACGACTACCGTGACGCACCAAGCGACCGCGGCTCCGAAGCCGCCGCTGCTGCCAATACCGCGCTGAGCGTTTCCGAGCGGGGCGGTCCCGGGCCTTCCGCAGGCCATGACCCCGATATGGGGATCCCGCGCATCATCCGCCGCAGGGCCCGCTGGGTCTCGGCCCGGCTGCGCCATCCACGCGGTCGCCAGTAGCTACCGTCATGCACTGTGGCCGCGAGGTCACTCGCGGCCACACCGCTGACGCATCGGGGTCGGCTCCTACAGCGCACATCCCTTGGTGTCCACCGGGGTCTGGGCCGTGCGCCCCTTCACGACGTCCTCGTGCACCTCGTCCGCGGTCAGCGCGTACCCGGTGTGGGCGTCGTCGAGGGACTTGGCGAAGACCACGCCGTACACCCTGCCCTGCGGGGTGAGCAGCGGGCCGCCGGAGTTGCCCTGCCGCACGGTCGCGTACAGGGAGTACACATCGCGCTGCACGGTGCCGTTCTGGTAGATGTCCGGGCCGCTGGCGTCGATACGGGCGCGGACGCGGGCCGCGCGCACATCGAACGCACCGTTCTCCGGGAATCCGGCGACGATCGCGCCGTCTCCGGTGCGCGCGTCGCCCTCGGCGAACTTCAGCACGGGCGCGTCCAGCGAGGGCACATCCAGAACGGCGATGTCGCGCTTCCAGTCGTAGAGCACGACCTTCGCCTTGTAGAGCCGGCCCTCTCCGCCTATCTGCACGGTCGGATCGTCGACCCCGCCGACGACGTGCGCGTTGGTCATCACCCGGTGCTGCGCGAAGACAAAGCCGGAGCCCTCCAGGATCTTGCCGCAGCTGGGGGCGGTGCCGACCACCTTCACGATGCTCTGCTTGGCGGCGGTGGCCACCGGGCTCGCGGCGAGCGCGGGGTCCGGCGCGGGCACGGAGGTGATGGGCTCGTTCGCGAAGGGCGAGAAGACCTGCGGGAAGCCGTTCTGCGCGAGCACCGAGCGGAAGTCGGAGAACCAGGTCGTCGCCTCGGCCGGGAGCACCCGGGAGACCCCGAGCAGCACCTTGGAGTCACGGACTTCCTTGCTCACGGTGGGCAGCGAGGCGCCCGCCAGGTTGTAACCGAGCAGCCAGGCGACCAGCAGCATCGCCACCACATTGACCAGCGCACCGCCGGTCGCGTCCAGGGCGCGCGCCGGTGACCAGGTGATATGCCGGCGCAGCTTGTTGCCCAGGTGGGTGGTGGCGGCCTGGCCGACCGAGGCGAACACGATCACCAGCACGACCGCCATGACCGCGCTGAAGGTGCCCGGCGACGCCCGGTCGGTGGCGCCGTCCCAGATCACGGGCACCAGATAGATCGCGACGAGGCCACCGCCGATGAACCCGAGCACGGACAGAACACCGACGATGAAGCCCTGGCGGTATCCGATGACCGCGAACCACACGGCGGCGAGCAGCAGCAGGATGTCCAGCACATTCACCCGGACACCGTCTCATGCACGCCAGTCGAGCGGGACGCGCTTGTCATGGTTCCAAGGTCTTTCCCAGCCCGCGAAGTGCAAGATCCGGTCGATCACCCCGGCCGTGAATCCCCAGACCAGCGCCCCTTCCACGAGGAAGGAGGGGCCGGTGTGGCCGCTGGGGTGGACGGTGGTGGCCCGATGCGCGGGATCCGTGAGATCCGCCACGGGCACGGTGAAGACCCGGGCCGTCTCGGCGGGGTCCACGGGCCGGATGGGGCTTGGCTCGCGCCACCAGCCGAGCACCGGGGTCACCACAAAGCCGCTGACCGGGATGTACAGCCGCGGCAGCACCGAGAAGACCTGCACCCCCGCCGGGTCCAGGCCCGTCTCCTCCTCGGCCTCGCGCAGCGCCGCGCGCACCGGACCCGCGCCGTCCGGATCGCCGTCCTCCGGGTCGAGCGCGCCCCCGGGGAAGGAGGCCTGGCCCGCGTGCGAGCGCAGCGAGCCGGCCCGCTTCAGGAGCAGCAGCTCGGGCCCGCGGTCGCCCTCCCCGAACAGCACCAGCACGGCGGAGGGGCGGCCGCCGCCCCGGGCGGGCGGCAGAAACCGGCTGAGCTGCCGGGCCTCCACCGTCTCGGCGGCGCGGGCCACGGGCATCAGCCACTCGGGCAGGCCGTCGCTGGTCACGCCGGCCACGCCGCCGTATGTGCTCGTCACTCGGCTGCTCCCAGCGGGGCGGTGGCATCCACCGGGGCGGTGGCGTCCGCCGGAGCCGTGGCCCCCAGCGGGGCGGCGGCCCGGCCCGGATAGCCGGCCGGCGGCCGCAGCCGCTGCCCGGGCTGGCCGCCCATCTCGTACTTCAGCAGCTTCTTCGCCTTGTCGGGATCCGTCTCGCCCTCCCCGTACGACGGGCACACCGGGGCGATCGGGCAGGCGCCGCAGGCGGGCTTGCGCGCATGGCAGACGCGGCGGCCGTGGAAGATGATCCGGTGCGAGAGCATCGTCCACTCGCTCTTGGGGAAGAGCGCGGCGATCTCCGCCTCGACCTTCTCCGGATCCTCCTGGGCGGTCCACTTCCAGCGCCGCACCAGCCGCCCGAAGTGGGTGTCCACGGTCAGGCCGGGCACCCCGAAGGCGTTTCCGAGCACGACATTGGCTGTTTTTCGCCCCACGCCCGGCAGCGTCACCAGGTCGTCCAGGCGGCCCGGCACCTCGCCGCCGAAGCGGTCCCGCAGCGCGGCGGACAGGCCCAGCAGGGACTTCGCCTTGGCCCGGAAGAAGCCCGTCGGCCGGATCAGCTGCTCCAGCGCCTCGGGGTCGGCCGCGGCCATGTCCTCGGGCGTCGGGTAGGCGGCGAACAGGGCGGGGGTGGTCTGGTTGACCCGCAGGTCGGTGGTCTGAGCGGACAGGACCGTGGCGACCAGCAGCTGGAACGGGTTCTCGAAGTCCAGCTCGGGGTGTGCGTACGGATACAGCTCGGCGAGCTCTCGGTTGATCCGGCGGGCCCGGCGGACGAGCGCGAGCCGGGATTCGGGACGGGCGCCGGAGGCTTTGCGCGGTCTGGGGGCAGCGGTGGCAGCGGCACCCGCGGCATTGGCCGCTTTTGTCCGCTTGATTGTTTTGTGCGGATTTGCCGTTTCCGTCGCCTCGGCGGACCCTTGTTCGCCCACAGCGGAATTACGAGGTGCGCTCACCCGTACGGCCCCCTTGCCCCGTGCTGTCACCGGCCTATTGGACACCCAGCCAGCCTAAGCCCCGGCACTGACATACGCTCCGACCACCCGAAAGAGCCGCTCAATCGGACCCCTGCCGTACAGTGCCGCAGGCAGGTGCGTCAAACTTGTGATTGATCGCACTGTTTTACCGTCCGGCATCATGGGGACGTCGGTCCCCTGTGCATGTCGACAAGGAGAGTCTCGTGGACGACGTTCTGCGGCGCGCCCCGCTTTTCGCGGCGCTCGATGACGAGCAGGCCGCTGAGCTGCGCGCCTCCATGGGAGAGGTCACCCTCGCGCGCGGTGACGCCCTCTTCCACGAAGGGGACCCCGGCGACCGCCTGTACGTGGTCACCGAGGGCAAGGTGAAGCTCCACCGCACCTCTCCCGACGGCCGCGAGAACATGCTGGCCGTGCTCGGCCCCGGCGAGCTGATCGGCGAGCTGTCGCTCTTCGACCCCGGCCCGCGTACCGCCACCGCCACCGCCCTCACCGAGGTCAAGCTGCTCGGCCTGGGCCACGGCGACCTCCAGCCGTGGCTGAACGCCCGGCCCGAGGTCGCCACGGCGCTGCTGCGCGCGGTCGCCCGGCGCCTGCGCAAGACCAACGACCAGATGTCCGACCTGGTCTTCTCCGATGTCCCCGGACGCGTGGCCCGCGCCCTGCTGGACCTCTCGCGCCGCTTCGGTGTGCAGTCGGAGGAAGGCATCCACGTCGTCCACGACCTCACCCAGGAGGAGCTGGCCCAGCTGGTCGGTGCCTCCCGTGAGACGGTCAACAAGGCGCTCGCCGACTTCGCGGGCCGCGGATGGCTCCGGCTCGAGGCGCGCGCGGTGATCCTGCTGGACGTCGAGCGGCTGGCCAAGCGGTCCCGCTGAGGCACCCGCCGTACGTCGTACGCCGCATATGAGGAGGGCCCTCGCGAGGGCCCTCCTCGTACGTCCGCGTGCCGGACCTCAGGGCCCTGGCACCCCTGGCACCCGGCGTCAGATCAGCCCGTGCTCGCCCAGGTAGTCCAGCTGGGCACGGACCGACAGCTCGGCCGCCGGCCACAGAGACCGGTCCACGTCCGCGTACACGTGTGCCACGACCTCCGCGGGCGTGCGGTAGCCGCTCTCCACGGCCGTCTCCACCTGCGCCAGCCGGTTGGCCCGGTGCGCGAGGTAGTACTCCACCGCGCCGCGCGCGTCGTTCAGCACCGGCCCGTGCCCCGGCAGCACGGTGCTCACCCCGTCATCCACCGTCAGCGAGCGCAGCCGCCGCAGCGAGTCCAGATAGTCGCCGAGCCGACCGTCCGGGTGCGCCACCACCGTCGTGCCGCGCCCCAGCACCGTGTCGCCGGTGAGGACCGCGGCGTCGGCCGGGAGGTGGAAGGACAGCGAGTCGGCCGTGTGGCCGGGCGTGGGCACCACCCGCAGCTCCAGCCCGCCGGTGGTTATGACGTCGCCCGCGCCCAGCCCCTCATCCCCCAGCCGCAGCGCCGGGTCCAGGGCCCGTACGCGCGTACGCGTCAGCTCGGCGAAGCGCGCCGCGCCCTCGGCGTGGTCGGGGTGGCCGTGGGTGAGCAGCGTCAGCGCGACCCGCTTGCCCGCCCGCTCCGCCGTGGCGACGACCTCCTTGAGGTGCGCGTCGTCGAGCGGGCCGGGGTCGATGACGACGGCCAGGTCGGAGTCCGGCTCGGAGACGAGCCAGGTGTTGGTGCCGTCGAGCGTCATGGGGGACGGGTTCGGCGCGAGGACGCACAGCGCCCGCTCGGTGGCCCGGCCGCCGATCCCGCCCCCTCGCGGCTGGCCGGGCAGGGCCGCTGCGTACGTCATCCGGTCGCTCCTCCCGTGGGGCCGGTGGGAATGTGCTTGGTGAACTCGTCATGGCCCGGCCAGCTCAGCACGACCCCGCCGCCCTCCAGCCGCGCCCGCGCCAGTACGGGCGTGAGATCCCGGCCCGGGGCCGCCGCCAGTACGTCCGCGACCGTGCCGTACGGCTCCAGGTCGCGCAGGGTCGCGATGGTCGGCGGCATCATCAGCAGCTCGCCCCGGTCGTACCCCGCGGCCGCCTCGGCGGGCCGGATCCAGACCGTGTGGTCCGCCTCCGTCGAGACGTTGCGGGTGCGCTGACCGCTCGGCAGGGCGGCCACGAAGAACCAGGTGTCGTAGCGGCGCGGCTCGAACTCCGGGGTGATCCAGCGCGCCCAGCCCCCGAGCAGGTCCGAACGGAGCACGAGCCCGCGGCGGTCCAGGAATTCGGCGAAGGACAGCTCCCGGGCGACCAGCGCCGCGCGGTCCGCGTCCCACTCCTCGCCGGTCGTGTCCGCGACAACGGTGTCCGGGGTCGGGCCCGCGAGCAGCACGCCCGCCTCCTCGAACGTCTCCCGGACCGCCGCGCACACGATGGCCTGGGCCGCCGTCCCGTCGCCCTCCGCGAGGCCCAGCCGCAGCGCCCACTCCCGGCGCGAAGGCCCGGCCCAGGCCACCTCGCGCTCGTCACGCGGGTCCACCGAGCCGCCCGGATAGGCGTAGGCCCCGGCGGCGAAGGCCATGGACGTCCGTCGGCGCAGCATGTGCACGGCGGGGCCCTCCGCCCCGTCGCGCAGCAGCAGCACGGTCGCCGCCCGGCGCGGGGGCACCGGGGTGAGTTCGCCGTTCGCCAGCCGCCGGATGCGCTCCGGCCAGTCGGGCGGATACCACTGACCATTCGTAGTGGACATGGCCGGATGCTATGCGCTGGCGCGCGGATGTTCGAGGGGCCCGGGGGGTGACGCGCCGCCTCAGGGCGCGGTGAAACGGAATGCCTGGTCCGCCGCGCCGGTACAGGCGGTCTGAATCGCCTCGGCGCCCTCCGTACGGGGCGACTGGATCCCGACGCACAGCCCGCTGTGGACGGGGCGCAGCCGGAATCCGCCGTGGGACGGCTCCAGCCGGAAGTTCCTGTTGTCGGCGTTTGAACAGTCGTCCGGGTAGAGCAGGGCGCCCTGGTCCGTCGCGCCCCCGTCGACGGTCAGGCAGCCGAGGCCCTTGTCCGGGTCGGGGTGGTCCCACTGGATGCGGTAGACGCCGTCGCCGACCGCGTCCAGCGACACGCGGGGCAGTGGGACGTCGGCGCACGGCCTCTGGACGGCGATCTCATCCCTCCTGGTTTTCTTGCGGTCCCAGCCCTCAGTGAGGCAGAGGCCGGGGGCCGAGACGGGATGGATCCGCGTCGGACCCGCGGCGGGCAGACGAGGCTTGGAGCCGGTGGCCCTGGCCGTCGGGCCGGGCTTCGACGGGGAGGCGTCGCGGGTCGGGGACGCGGGCGCGGTGTCGTCGTCGGCGATGGGCTCCTCGGTGCCCGGCGTCTTCGAGGTGTCGGAGGTGTCGGAGCTGTCGGAGGGGGCCGGGGTCTTCGAAGGCGGGTCGGCGTCCGTGGACGGGCCGGCTCCGGCCCCGGACCGGGCGTCGGGGCCGGAGCCGTCGGAGCCCGAGAACGGCCCGTAGGCCAGCAGCAGCACCCCGACGGCGGCGGACAGCCCGACCGCGAGCGTGGGCAGATACCGTCTTCGCCACGCCGAGCCGGATGTGGGCTCTTCAGGTGCCGACCCGGGCTCCTTGCCGGAGGCGAGCACCTCGGCCCCTTCGGCCGGACGGCCGATCTCGTGGCTCCGCTCGCCCGGGTCGGCCGACGGTGGGCCATGGGACGGTGTGACGGCCGGTGTGGCGGCTTCGGAGGCCCGGGGCCCGGCTGCGCCGGCAGCGGCATGGGCATCGGGCTCCGGGGTCGCCTCGGACGCGGCTACGGAGACTGCGGCAGGCCCCGCGGCCGGAGCGGCCCCTGACGCGGCTTCTGACTCGGCGGGAGACTCGGACCCGGACGTGGCTATGGACAGCCGCCGACGGGCCGTCAGCCAGGAGGCCACGGCCTCCTCGTCCCCGCCGCACGCCCGTACGAACGCGGCGAGAAGCTGCTCCCTGGGCAGGTCGTCCCGGCTGAGCGCCCCCGAGATGGTGGCGCGCGGCAGCACGTCCCCGGCGTCCTCCGCCTTCCGTTCCAGCTGGCGATAGCTCAGGTCGGACCAACTGCGCAGCTGCCGCATCGCGACGACGAACTCGGCCGCGGTACGCGCCGCCTTCGGGTCAGGCCCCGTCTCCATGACCGCTCCTATGCGTTCGGGCTGTCCAAGCAGCCTAATCCGAACGCGAGTTGGCCAGGGCACGTCTATGGGCATGTTCATGCGGGATCGGTCCCCCTCGTCTCACAATGGCCTCGCGGCGGGCCATGAAGGAGCCTTTTCGGTGCCGTGCCGTCCGGCAACATCTCCCGGCGTCCCGGACAGTCCGGGATTGTCCGGTTGTCCCCGCCACAGGCGTCGGAGAGCGAATGTCAGTGGCGGGTGTCACCCTGGATGCACCGGTCGGGAAGGGAGGCGCCATGATCACCACGGACTATGTGCCCGGCTCGCCGTGCTGGATCGATCTCGGCGCGCCCGATGTCGCCGCCGCGGCCCGCTTCTACGGCTCGGTCTTCGGCTGGGAGCTCGAACCACCGGAGCCGGAGGCGGACGGATACGCCATCTTCCGGCTGGGCGGGAAGAGCGTCGGCGGCCTGGGCCCGCTCACCCAGGCGGGGGCCCGCTCGGCCTGGATGATCTACTTCCTGACGCCCGACGCCGAGGCCACGGCAGCGGCGGTGGAGCGGTCCGGCGGCTCGGTAAGGGTCGCTCCGCTCGACGCGGACGGCGAGGGCTGGATGGCGCAGCTCACGGACCCGCAGGGCGGCCAGTTCGCCGTCTGGCAGCCGGCGACGGTACGCGGCCTGGAGGTGGTGGACGCGCCGGGCTCCCTCTGCTGGACCGAGCTGTACACGACGGACGCGGCCGCCGCGAAGGAGTTCTACGGCTCCCTCTTCGGCTGGCAGACCCAGGACACCCCGCTGCCGGGCGACGGGGGGACGTACACGCTGGTCGCCCCGGCCGGCTTGGGCCCTGACCGCGCGCAGGGCGGCATCATGGGGCTGCCCGCGGATCACCTGGCGCTGGCCGGCGGCCGGCCTTACTGGCACCCGGTGTTCGCGGTCGCCGACTGCGACGCCACGGTCGCCAAGGTCACCGAGGGCGGCGGCAGCGTGCAGATGGGCCCGGTGGACATGCCGGACGTGGGGCGGCTGGCCGTCTGCCTCGACCCGTCCGGCGCGGACTTCGTGGCGCTTGCCCCAACGGCCGGCTGAGCCCAACCGCCGGCTGAGCCCGACGGCCGGCTGTGCCCGACGGAGCGCGCCCAGGAATCCCGCCCACGAAGGCGAGTCGGGCAGGCCCTGGGCCCGGTGGTCCCGTGGCCCTGTCCTGACCTGGTCGGGCCTAGTCCGCGACCTCGACCTGGATCTCGACCTCGACCGGCGCGTCCAGCGGCAGCACCGCCACGCCCACGGCGCTGCGGGCGTGCACCCCCGCCTCGCCCAGCGCCTCGCCGAGCAGCTCGCTCGCGCCGTTGATCACGCCCGGCTGCCCGGTGAAGTCCGGCGCCGAGGCCACGAAGCCCACGACCTTCACGACCCGCACGACCTTGTCCAGGTCGCCGATGGCCGACTTGACGGCGGCCAGGGCGTTCAGCGCGCAGACGCGCGCCAGCTCCTTGGCCTCCTCCGGCGTCACCTCGGCGCCGACCTTGCCGGTCACGCCGAGCTTGCCGTCGACCATGGGCAGCTGGCCCGAGGTGTAGACGTACGAGCCGGAACGGACCGAGGGCACGTACGCGGCCAGGGGCGCCACGACCTCCGGCAGGGTCAGGCCCAGCCCGGCGAGCTTGTCCTCGACCGCGCTCATGCGGCCTTCTCCCGCTTGAGGTAGGCCACCAGCTGCTCGGGGTTGTTCGGCCCGGGCACGACCTGGACGAGCTCCCAGCCGTCCTCGCCCCAGGTGTCCAGAATCTGCTTGGTGGCGTGTACGAGCAGCGGTACGGTCGCGTATTCCCACTTGGTCATAGGCCGACTGTAGTGCCTGTCTGCCGGGGCCTGGTGCGTAGCCCGGACGACGACTGGTTAGGCTCCCCACTGTGAGCAGGCTCCATGTCGTCAGTGGCAAGGGCGGAACCGGCAAGACCACGGTCGCCGCGGCACTCGCGCTGGCCCTCGCGACCGACGGCAGGCGAACCCTGTTGGTCGAGGTCGAAGGCCGCCAGGGCATCGCGCAGCTCTTCGAGACCGAGGCGCTGCCCTATGAGGAGCGGAAGATCGCCCGCGCGCCGGGCGGTGGCGAGGTGCACGCGCTCGCCATCGACCCCGAGTTCGCGCTCCTCGACTACCTCCATATGTTCTACAAGATGGGTTCGGCCGGCCGGGCGCTGAAGAAGCTCGGCGCGATCGACTTCGCGACCACCATCGCCCCCGGACTGCGCGACGTGCTGCTGACCGGCAAGGCGTGCGAGGCGGTGCGCCGCAAGGGCAAGGACGGCCGCTTCGTCTACGACTCCGTCGTCATGGACGCGCCGCCGACCGGCCGGATCACCCGCTTCCTGAACGTCAACCACGAGGTGGCGGGGCTCGCCAGGACCGGCCCCATACACAATCAGGCGCAGGCCGTGATGCGCGTCCTGAAGTCCCCAGAGACGGCGGTCCACATGGTCACGCTGCTGGAGGAGATGCCGGTCCAGGAGACCGCGGACGGCATCGGGGAGCTGCGTACCGACGGGCTGCCGACCGGCGGGGTCATCATCAACATGGTGCGGCCCGCGGTCCTCGACCACGCGACCGTCGACACCGCCGCCAACGGTCAGCGCGCCGCCGTCGCCAAGGCCCTGTCCCAGGCGGGGCTGGGCGGGGCGCGGCGCGGCGGGCTCGCCGAGCGCCTGGTCGACCCGCTGCTGGCGCAGGCCCGCGAGCACGCGGAGCGCGTCGCCCTGGAGCGGACACAGCGGGCTGAGCTGACGGACCTCGGGCTGCCCCTGTACGAGCTGGAGCTGCTCACCGACGGCATCGACCTGGCCGGCCTGTACCGGCTCGCGGCGGATCTGCGCAAGCAGTGGCCGATGTGACCCGCACGGCGACCCGTACGGCTGCCGAACGGGCCGTGCGGGTGCCGCGGCAGACACAGGCGGCACAATCAGCACGAACAGTACGAAGAGCAGGGACTGCACAAACTGCACGGGCCGCAAGAGTGAGCGGTACGAGCCGTACGCAGGAGGCGGCATAAGCATGGACATGGCACCGCGGCTGGACACCGACGCACTGCTGGCCGACCCCGAGACCCGCATCGTGGTGTGCTGCGGCTCCGGCGGCGTCGGCAAGACCACGACGGCCGCCGCCCTCGGCGTACGGGCCGCGGAACAGGGCCGCAAGGCCGTCGTCCTCACCATCGACCCGGCCCGCCGGCTCGCACAGTCGATGGGCATCGACGCGCTGGACAACGTGCCGCGCCGGGTCGAGGGCATCGACGGCGCGGCGGGCGGCGAGCTGCACGCCATGATGCTCGACATGAAGCGGACCTTCGACGAGTTCGTCGAGGCGCACGCCGACCCCGAGCGCGCCCGCGCGATCCTCGCGAACCCCTTCTACCAATCACTTTCGGCCGGTTTCGCGGGCACGCAGGAATACATGGCCATGGAGAAGCTCGGCCAGCTGCGGGCCCGCGACGAGTGGGACCTGATCATCGTCGACACGCCGCCGAGCCGGTCGGCGCTGGACTTCCTGGACGCCCCGAAGCGCCTCGGCTCCTTCCTGGACGGAAAGTTCATCAAGATCCTGATGGCCCCGGCGAAGGTCGGCGGCAGGGCCGGGATGAAGTTCCTGAACGTGGGCGTGTCGATGATGACGGGCACGGTCAGCAAGGTGCTGGGCGGGCAGCTGATGCGCGATGTACAGACCTTCGCCGCGGCCATGGACACCATGTTCGGCGGCTTCCGCACCCGTGCGGAAGCCACCTACCGGCTGCTCCAGGCCCCGGGTACGGCCTTCCTGGTGGTGGCGGCCCCGGAGCGGGACGCGCTGCGCGAGGCGGCCTACTTCGTGGAGCGGCTGGCCGCGGACAAGATGCCGCTGGCGGGGCTGGTACTGAACAGGGTGCACGGGAGCGGCGCCGTGCAGCTCTCGGCGGAGCGGGCGCTGGCGGCCGCGGAGACGCTGGCCCTGGGCCTGGCCGAGACACCGGGCACACCGGCCCCGGCGAACTCGGCGGAGCAGACGGACGAGGCCGACCCGGTGGACGTGGCGTACGCGACCGTCCCGGCCGACCCGGCCGACCCGGCCGACCCGGCCGACCCGGCCGACCCGGCGGACGACCCCGAAGCCATGGCCGTCACCATCAACAGCCCAGAAAATCTTGGCAAGGGCGGCATTGTCGACCCCGGTTCAGGGAATGCTCAAGGGCAGAACGCCTCAGCGGCGGACGACTCCTCGGCATCTGACCCCGACGGCTCCCCCACGTCGGCAGAGCGGCTCGCCGTGGGGCTGCTCCGGTTGCACGCGGAGCGTATGCAGGTGCTCGCCCGCGAGCAGCGCACACACCACCGCTTCACGGCACTGCACCCCGAGGTTCCCGTGGCGGAAGTGGCCGCGCTCCCCGGCGATGTACACGACCTCGCGGGGCTGCGGGCGATCGGCGAGCGCCTCGCGGACCAGACGGAGCGGCAGCCGGGGCACGCGGCGGGCTGACGGGCCGGGCCGGTCGACCGGGCGAGCCGACAAGCCGGACGCGGGCGCGCGACAGCGCGGGGCGGCGCACCACGGCGCGGGAACGGCACAGGGCGCGCGAGAGCGCCACAGCACCCCACACCCGCGCTCAGGCGCTGGGCCCCACGAGAACTCTTGGCCGACGGCTAACCGACGGCGGCGAAGCGCTCGTACTCCTCGTCGTCGAGCGGCAGGATCCCCGCACCGCGCTCGTACTCGAGGCGTGCGGTCTCCAGCAGTCGGCGCCAGGAGGTGACCGTGGGACGGCGGCGCAGCAGCGCCCTCCGCTCACGCTCGGTCATTCCACCCCACACGCCGAACTCGACGCGGTTGTCCAGCGCGTCGGCAAGGCACTCGGTGCGCACCGGGCATCCGGTGCAGACCGCTTTGGCCCTGTTCTGTGCCGCGCCTTGGACAAACAGTTCATCTGGATCAGTCGTGCGACAGGCGGCCTGCGCACTCCAGTCGGTTACCCAGCCCATGCTGGCGCCGTCCTCTCCCGATTCGGAGCTCCCCCACGGCGACAAACGGCATATTCACCGTCGCCAGTTGAGGACGTTACGGAAGGCGGACAGGGTGCAACACCCCCAGCGGGCCCAATCTTGGATGGCCCGAACGGACTATGGGTACGCGGCAGATCACCCAACGGAGTGAGCTGACGACATCCGTGACTTCCCGTACGAATGGGGGCAGTTCACCCACGCCAGAAGGGGCACGACGGGACGCAAGATCACAAATGGGACAGGACTCATCACTCACTCGAGTGATGAGGAGGATGGTGCTCGACCGCACCTGGGTGACTGGCGTGAAACAGCGTATGCGAACAGGTGGTCCCCTGTCCGGCGATTCGACACGTAGGCTGCCCCCATGGGTAACAAGCGTTCGGGCGGAGGGCTGTCCTCCGCTCAGCAGGCCGCGAAGTTTCTCGGTGTCAGCGTGCTCGCGGGAGCGGTGCTGGCCGGGCTCGCGCTGCCCGCCGTCGGCGCGCTCGGGCTCGCGGCCAAGGGAACGGTCGAGGGATTCGACGAAATTCCGGCCAATCTCAAAACGCCGCCGCTCAGCGAGCGGACCACCATCCTGGACGCCAAGGGCGGCGAGATCGCGAAGGTCTACTCCCGCGACCGCACCATCGTGGAGCTCAAGGACGTCGCCCCGTACATGCAGAAGGCGATCGTCGCGATCGAGGACGCGCGCTTCTACGAGCACGGGGCGGTCGACCTCAAGGGCGTGCTGCGCGCGCTCAACAAGAACGCTCAGGAAGGCGGCGTCTCCCAGGGCGCCTCCACGCTGACCCAGCAGTATGTGAAGAACGTCTTCGTGGAGGAGGCGGGCAACGACGCGGAGCGGGTCGCCGAGGCCCAGAAGCAGTCGATAGGGCGCAAGATCAAGGAGCTGAAGTACGCGATACAGGTGGAGAAGGAGCTGGGCAAGAAACGGATCCTCCAGAACTACCTGAACATCACGTTCTTCGGGCAGCAGGCCTACGGCATCGAGGCCGCCTCCCAGCGCTACTTCAGCAAGCACGCCAAGGACCTGAAGCTGGAGGAGGCAGCGCTGCTGGCCGGCCTCGTCCAGTCGCCCAGCCGCTACGACCCGGTCAACAACGCGGAGGTGGCCAAGGCCCGCCGCGACACCGTGCTCCAGCGCATGGCCGAGGTGAAGGACATCACCCACGCCCAGGCCGACGCGGCGAAGAAGAAGCCCCTCGGCCTCAAGGTCAGCTCGCCCAAGAACGGCTGCATAACGGCCGTCGACGGCGCCGGGTTCTTCTGTGACTACGTCCGCCAGGTCTTCCTCAACGACCCGGTCTTCGGCAAGACGCGCGAGGCGCGCTCCCAGCGCTGGGACCGCGGCGGTATGACGATCCGTACGACGCTGGACCCGCAGGCCCAGAAGTCGGTCCAGAGCTCGATCAAGACCCATGTCTACAAGGACGACCCGGTCGCCACCGCCGTCACGCTCGTCCAGCCCGGCACCGGCAAGGTGGTCGCCATGGGCCAGTCCAGGCCGTACGGCTTCGGGCCCAACGACCTGACGATCAACCTGTCCGCGGACAAGGCCATGGGCGGCTCGAACTACGGCTTCCAGGTCGGTTCGACGTTCAAGCCGATCACCGCGGCGGCCGCCCTCGAGCAGGGCAAGAAGCCGTACCAGCGCTATTCGTCCCCGTACAAGATGGACTACCCGAGCCCGGTGTCCACGTGCAACGGCACCTGGTCCAACGGCAGGGAGGGCGCGACCGTCGAGAACGAGGACATCAGCGAAAAGGGCCCGTATGGCATGCAGGAGGCGCTCGCCAAGTCGATCAACACCTACTTCGTGCAGATGATCAGCGACATCGGCGTCTGCCCGGTCACCGAGATGGCCGAGAAGATGGGTGTGAAGCGCGCCGACGGCGAGAAGCTCAACCAGGTGCCCTCCCTCACGCTCGGCACCGAAGGCTTCTCTCCGCTGACGATGGCCAACGCGTACGCGACCTTCGCCAACCGCGGCGTCTACTGCACGCCGGTCTTCATCGAGTCGATCACCGGCCCGGGCGGCAAGGACCTCGAGGTCCCCAAGTCCTCCTGCACGCGCGCCATGTCGCAGAAGACCGCCGACACCATGAACACCCTGCTGCGCGGCGTCGTCGAGGACGGCACCGGCAAGAAGGCGGGCCTGGACAACCGGCCGAGCGCCGGTAAGACGGGTACGACGGACGAGCGCAAGGCCGCCTGGTTCGTCGGCTACACCCCGAACCTCGCCGGCGCGGTCTGGGTCGGCGGCTCCGGCTCCAAGGGCGTCAAGATGGAGAACATCCGGATCGGCGGCATCCTCCACGACAAGGTCTACGGCGGCGACACCCCCGGCCCCATCTGGAAGGACGCCATGAACGGCGCCCTGGAGGGCAAGACGGTGGAGCAGTTCGTCACCGTGCCGATCAAGGACCCGAGCGACCGGAAGCGCGACCGCGACGACAACGGCGACAAGCCGGGCCGCGACAACGGCGGGAACAACGGCGGCCAGGACAAGCCGTGGCCGGACGTCACCATCCCGCCGGACCTGATCGGCGGAGGCGACGGCTGGTCCGGCGGCAACCGGGGCGGCAACGGAAACGGCGGCAACGGGAACAACAACGGCGGCTGGAACTTCCCGTAGCGGAGGCCGGACGAGCGAGCGGCAGCAAAGCGGGCCCGGACGATGTCCGGGCCCGCTTTGCCGTAGCTTCTCTCGCCCGCCGCGGCGGGTCAGCCCTCGGCGAGCCGCTTCTTGACCGCGGCGGCGACCCGGCCGCCCTCGGCCCGGCCCGCCACCTTCGGGTTCACGATCTTCATTACCGCACCCATCGCACGCGGCCCCTGCGCCCCGCCGGCCACGGCCTCCTGCACGGCCTCCGCCACCAGCGCGGCCAGCTCCTCGTCCGAGAGCTGCTTGGGCAGATACTCGGCGAGCACCTCGCCCTCGGCCCGCTCCCGCTCGGCCTGCTCCACCCGACCGCCCTGCGCGAACGCCTCGGCCGCCTCGCGGCGCTTCTTGGCCTCGCGCGTGATGATCTTCTCCACCTCGGCGTCGGACAGCTGCCGGGCGGTCTCGCCCGCGACCTCTTCCTTCTGGATCGCGGTGAGGGTCAGCCGGAGCGTGGAGGAGCGCAGCTCGTCGCGCGCCTTGATCGCCGCGGTGAGATCGTCGTGCAGCCTGGACTTGAGCGTGGTGGTCATGGCGTCGAGTCTGCCAGCCCTGGCCGGGAATCACCCGAAGATTTCTCGCCCGTCCACGGTCTGCGACCATGGTGACCATGCGCGCGCGATACGGAGTACCCCTGGGAATCACGGCGGTCGGCGCCGCCGGCCTCATCTACGCCGCCGGCTTCGAAGTCCGGTCCTTCCGCCTCCGACGGGTGACCGTCCCCGTACTGCCGCGCGGCATGCGGCCCCTGCGCGTCCTCCAGGTTTCCGACATCCACATGGTCAGCGGCCAGCGCAAGAAGCAGCGCTGGCTCCAGTCCCTGGCCGGGCTCCGCCCCGATTTCGTCATCAACACGGGCGACAACCTCTCCGACCCCGAAGGCGTCCCCGAGACGCTGGACGCGCTCGGCCCGCTCATGGAGTTCCCCGGCGCGTATGTCTTCGGCTCGAACGACTACTACGGCCCCACGCCGCGCAACCCCGCCCGGTACCTGAAGGAGAAGGCCAGCGGCAAGCACGGCCTGAACGGCAATCCCCCCGTCGTCGGCGCGGTCCACAACCCCTGGGAAGAGCTGCGCGACGCCTTCGACGCGGCCGGCTGGGTCGGCCTGTCGAACACCCGCGGCCGGCTCAAGCTGGACGGCGTGGAGATCGCCCTGACCGGCCTCGACGACCCGCACATCAAGCGCGACCGCTACGGCGAGGTGGCCGGCGGCCCCGAATCCGACGCCGACCTCTCCCTGGCCGTCGTCCACGCCCCCTACCTGCGCGTCCTCGACGCCTTCACCGCGGACCGCTACCCGCTGATCCTCGCCGGTCACACCCACGGCGGCCAGCTGTGCATCCCCTTCTACGGCGCCCTCGTCACCAACTGCGACCTGGACGCCCGCCGCGTCAAGGGCCTCTCCACCCACCACGCCGCCGGCCACACCTCCTACCTCCACGTCTCCGCCGGCTGCGGCACCAACCGCTACACCCCGGTCCGCTTCGCCTGCCCGCCCGAGGCCACCCTCCTCACCCTCACCCCGCCCAGCCCCTGACCCCCCGGGGTGGGCCGACCGCCGCCCGACGGCCGGCCCACCCCGCCCCGACCTGCGAGGCCCCGAAAACCGGATTTCGTCTCTGGCCACGGGTCCGCTAAAGTAGAGCTCGTTGCTTCGGGGTGTAGCGCAGCTTGGCAGCGCGCTTCGTTCGGGACGAAGAGGTCGTGGGTTCAAATCCCGCCACCCCGACACAGGTCAGAGGGCCACCTACTAATTTAGTAGGTGGCCCTCTGCGCTACGTACAGCAGCGGAGTACAGCAACCTCTACGGCTCTTGCCGATCTTTCTTCTTCGGCTTCCGCTTGCTGGCGCCGTCCAGCGCCTTACCCAGCTTGCGCAGCGCACGGCGGGTCCCGTCGGACGGAACGTGGGTGTAGACCTCCATCGTCACCGCGATCTCCGAGTGACGGAGGATCTGCATCGCGATCCGGGGATGCACGTCCATCGCGGCGAGCAGCGACGCACAGGTGTGACGTGTGTCATGCACCCGGATCGTCCGCACCCCGGCCCGGTCGCAGCGCCGGTTGAACTCCCGGTTGAAGTTCCTCGGCTCAATGGGCGTACCGAAGCGGGTGGTGAAGACGAAATCCGAATCGGTCCACGACTCCCCCGCCGCAGCCTTCGAGGATGCCTGCTCCTTCTGCCGGAGGCGGAGAGCCGCCAGGCAGATATCGGGCAGCGGAAGCACCGCCTCAGACGCCTCGGTCTTGGCGGTGTCCGAGTGGAGCAGCTGCCGCCGTACGCGCTGGAGCTGATGCTGAATGCGCAGCTCGCCCGCGTCGAGGTTCACGTCCGACCAGGTGAGCCCCAGCACCTCCCCCTTGCGGAGGCCGAGCACCAGGACCAAGGCGTACGCCCCATAGAGGTAGTCCCGCATCGCGCGGGCGTTCTCCAGGAATGAGCAGGCTTCCTCCACCGACCACGGATCCGGCCGCTTCCGCCGCGCCCGCTGGACCTTGATCAGCTGTGCCACGTTCTTCGAAATCAGCTCTTCGACCACCGCGTTGCCCAGCGCGCTCCGCAGCACGGTGCGGGCATCGTTCACCGAACGCTTCGAGAGGGTCTGGTGGCAGCACTGACCCCGAGCGCAGCAGCGCCGCTTGTTCTCCGGCCGGGCCGCATCCTTGCCTTGGGCACAGCACTGGCATGTGTCGGCAAGCTTGTTCATCCACGTCCGCATGTCCCGCACTGTCAGCCGATCGAGCCGTTTCGCCCCGAGGAGCGGCACGATGTAGCGGCGGACGTTGGTCTCGTACGTGGCGGCGGTCAACGGCCGGAGGTTCGGCTCCACGACTTCCCGCAGCCAGTACGTCAGGTACTGCTCCAGCGTCGGCACTTTGGTGGCGACAGGGCCCTTCTTCGCTTCCGCGTGAAGCTTGATCCACTTATCGTGAACCTCGGTCCGCGTCTTGCCGTAGACGTACTTGCGCTTCTTCTTGCCCTCCGGGGTGGTGACCCAGGCGTAGGCGGCGAAGCCGTTCTTGTAGGGGTAGATGGACCCTTCGCCGTTGCCGCGCTTGCCGCTCATGCGGACCACCTCTCGGTCTCGTCGTGGGCGCAGCGGTCGACGTACTCATCCACCCAGGCCGGGAGGATGCGCCGGTTACGGCCGACCTTGACCGAGCGGATTTCGCCGGTGAGGACGAGCATCTTGGTCTTGGACAGGCCGAAGCCGAGCATCTGGGCAACCTCGGCCGTGGTGTGCCACTTGCGCGTTATCGCGGTCGTGGTCATCCGGTGGTTTCTCCTTCCGTTCCGGGGGCGGGTGCGGTCACGGCCTCGGGGATAGTTGGCAGGCCAGTACTCAAAGCCAGGGGGCTCCTTCTGTCTTGAGGCGTTCGGCTTGGGCGAGGTCGTGGCGTACTTGGGCGGCGATGAGTTCTTCGCCGGGGCTGTAGCCGGAGGCGAGGTATTGCCAGTGGGAGAGGACGAGGGTGGTTTCCTCACTCGTCTCGGGAACTCCCGCGGGGCGTGCTTGCTCGGCGCGCCAGGCGCGGCGTACGTCGCGGAGTGCGCCGAGGGTGGTGGAGTAGCGGCGGGATTTGCTAGAGAAGTGGCCCCGGAAGCCGAGCATGTGAGCCCACTTCCAGAGCTTGAGGTCGGCGAATTCGGGGAGGTGGCCGAGGTCCCACGCGGTGCGGATCATCTGGCGGACGTGGCTGTGCACGGGCAGGTCCGCGATGGGTTCGGACTGGCCGGTGCCCTCACACTGTCCGCACAGGTCCCGGAAGCCGTCGGGCCCGTGCCGGTAGCCGCTTCCAGCGCAGTGGGCGCAGCGCAAGGAGCGGTCCACCGTGCCGGAGTCCTCCGCGCTCTTGGTCGCGTACTTGGCGACGTAGGCGGCGACCTTCTGATCGGTCAGCTCACCGTCCCCGAGGGCGGCGATCTCCCGGATATCGAGCTGATCACCCCACCCGAGTTGGCGTTCGCCGATCGCGTCGGAGGCAACAGTGAGCACGGCTCGCCCAGCGGCCTCTTTGATCGCGTGGGTGAGTGCGTCGCTGGTGGCCCAGGCGGGCGGGGCCTGGTTGCTGCCTTCCGGGCCGTCAAGCCGGATGACGGCGTGGAAGTGGACCAGGCCGCGCCGCTGGTACTCCGCGACTTTGGCGAAGGAGACCCGCAGCGAAGCGTTCAGCGCCTTCTGTGTCATGCCGAGGTGCGCGGCCAACTCGCGACGCAGGTAAGTGGTGAAGCGAGCCCAGAGCGCTCCAGCGTGCGCGTTCCACAGCACGGCCCCCGCGTAGTCGTAGGTGGCAGGGGACAGCGGAGTGCCGAGGGCGGGGTCATCGGCCGGGTGGCGGATGCCGCAGCGGCAGGCCAGGTTCTGGCCCGCGTCGGTGGTGCGGCGGTTGTGCACCGGCCCAAACGACGGAGCGGTCAGGGTGACGAAGACCCGGGGGTGTGTGCGGACGGCCTCAGGCACTGTCTTGCCGCCGGAGAGTCCGGCTTTGATCAGGTGGTAGGTGTCTGCGGCGTAGAGGCGGGAGCACGCCGGGCAGCGGGAGGAGCGGCGGTTACCGCACGCGGTCAGGAGGCGGCCGGTCGGTTCATCGGCGGTGCTGTACGACCGCAGCACGGTGTTCGTCGTGGCGTCGAGGGTCTGAGTGGTGCCGACGAGCTGAACAGGGCGGGAGCAGCCCCGGACGCGGCTGATCTGGTCGTGGACGCGGTCGAAGTCGGGGAGGTGGGCGAGTTCGATGAGGTCCCGCAGGGCCAGGCTCGCCACGTGGCGCAGGTCCAGGGGGCGTTTCACGGGTGGCTTCCTTTCTGGGAGGAGGGGCCCCGAGCAGGGCAGGCCAAGGCGTGCGGGTGCTGCTCGGGGCATGGCGAACCGAGCCCGGTAGGACAGGAGGGCCAGGAGGAGGGTTTGCCGGAACGGCCGGCACGGGGTCAGAGCTGGGCGTGCGCGGCAGTGGCCAGGGGGAGAGCGACGCCGAGGCGGGTCCGGAGCTGGGCCGGGGTGATAGGTGCGCCATGCTCGGCCCTGTAGGTGTCAGCGATCGTGCGGGCCGCGTTCAGCAACGGCACAGGCACGGTGACCGCCGGAGGCGTCACGGATTCCGGAGCCGGAGCCGGAGCCGGAGCCGAGGCCGGGGCAGGCTCAGCGATCGGCGCGGGAGCTGTCTCGGCTGGAGCCGGGTCCGGGGCGGCAGCTTCCGGGGCCGGAGCGGTGTGGATGACGGCGTGGAAGTGGCGCAGGAGTTGCGGGCCCACGGCTCCCCAGCCCAGGAGGAGGAGCGGGGCGACGGCGTCCACGGCGGCGCGGCCGTAGTGCTTGGCGACGAGGGGTTCGGCGACGTTGAGGGCCAGGGTCAGCAGCCCGGACAGGTGCATCAGGCGTGTGGCGCCCTTGATCTGCTCGGCGGCGATGCCGCGCAGAGACAGGTAGCGCAGGGCCACCAAGAGGCCGACAACGGACAGGTCGACCATGGGGGCGATCAGCGGGGCGATCGGGCGCGGGACGCCCAGGCGCAGGGCAAGGGCCCAGACGTTGCCGAAGGAGAAGACGAAGGCCAGGCCCGCGATGACGACCATGACCACGGTCACCGTGCGCTGAGTGATCCGATCCTCAGACATAAGAGTTCACCTCCTTCCGGTGTCTGGCTGGTCAGGGTGCAGAGGGTCACTTGGCCAGGAGGACCGGCGCACTGGTGGGACCGGTCAGTTGTTCATCGAGGAGTTCGGCCGGGTCGCGGGTCAGATGGGCGGTGTCAGCAGCAATACGGGCCGCGTCCTCATCAGCCACGTACGGGGTGCGGATGCGGGTGAAGCCGGGGCGGCCCTGATGAGCCATGGAAGCCACGCCGACATAGACCGGATCCTGAAGAGCCGTCGGATTGGCGTCCGGCCAGTTCCGGATGTCCTCCCCCAGTGCGACCACGGCCGCCTCTGCCGTCTTCTGCGCGAAGGACAGGCCGACCGGGCACACGTCCCGGATGAAGGTGGGGATGGCATCCCCTGTTGCCTTCTGCGTCGCGATGATCACCAGGATGCCGACGCTCCGGCCCTTCTTCACCAGGTCCTCAACCAGCCGGGCGTTGTCAGCGGCCAGCGCGGCAAGCTTCTTGGTCTGCGCGTCGGATCCCTTGTAGTCGCGGAAGTAGGTGTGTGCCTCATCCACGATCAGCACCGTCAGTGGCCAGGTGGCGGAGGGGCCGAGGTGCCACATGTTCTTGACGCCGAGCACGGCTCGGATGGACGCCGAGCGGTCCCGCCGCAGCTTGACCAGCCGCTTGAACAACGCGTTCGCTTCTTCGAGGTCATCGCCGACGAACGCGAACATGCGTTGCGCCAGGTCGGCGTAGTCGCCCTCATGGGAGGAGGTGACCTTGCCGTCCGCTACGGCGTACTGGATCGCCGCAGAGGGTGCGGTGTCGCAGATGAACTTGTTGACCAGCGAGGTCTTGCCGAAGCCGGGCAGCCCGGCCACCGTGACCCCGGGCACGTCCGACAGGCTCACGTCGATCGGCTGGGCGTACTCGTCCAACCCCAGCCCCCACACGGCCAGTTCCTCAGGGACCTCCCCCGTGGGTATGTGCTCGGTTGGGACGATCAGCGGGTCAACCCGTACGCCACGGATCACCAGCTGCCCCGGCTTGTCGGGGAGGACCGAGACCCGCGTACACCGCCACGCGTCCGCCAAGTAGGGGGCCGCCCGCTGGAACTCCGCCAGGCTCACCTTCGGCAGACACACCGCCCGCACCACCACCCCGTACCGGTCGGCCCTGACCTTGATCTTCGGGATGAGGACCCGGGGCTTGGGCACCTTCCCGTCCGGCGCCACGATCACCGCAGCCGGAGGTGTCTTGTCGGTCACCGACAGGCCCGCCATCGGAGCCAGCCGACGCCAACCACGCCGCACCCGGACCGCTTGCCGGATGCTCGCCCGCGTCATCTTGTCGGCACGCACATAGCGCACCACCCACCACACGGCCCATATGGTGCTCAGGGCCAGGGCCGCCCCGGCCAGAGCCGGAGCCAACCCGATGACTTCACCCACCGTCACAGTCAGTCCTTGTTCTTGTAGAGAAATGCGTACAGGGACATCCGGAGTTCCAGCAGGTCACGGCCAGCTGCGATCTTCGGGTAGCCGTGCGACTCGATCACCTCGACCACATCCAGGAGCAGGCCGTTCGTGAAGCGCGAGTCGTCATCCCCGCTCTCCGGCTCGACCGGATAGACCGGCTCAGGCTTGGCGGTCGTCACTTGACCAGCTCCAGCGCCGCCGCCCGGTAAGCGATCCCGTCGGACAGCTGCCCGTTGAAGATGCGCGCCCACGGCGTAGCGAACAGCTCCACCACCCGCACCGGGACACCCGGCTGAAGGCCGTCCGGCAGGCCGCTTGCCGGAACGGTCAGCTTCATCTGCTCCGCCCGGCCCTCCTCCATGAGGAAGACGGTCAGGGTGTGCAGGGTCTCCCCGGTGTCCCGGTCGGTGGCCAGCTCGCCCGTCTCCGGGTTCTTCACCTTCGGGATCGGCGCCGTGCCAGCGATGAACATCGTCGAGGGCAGCAGCCCCACGCGGATACGGGTCATAGCCATGCCTTGCTTCCTTTCGGTAGGTGCTCCGCCCGGTGGCGGGGCGTGATCATTACAACCTCGCTCACCTAGCAATGTCAAGCGAACGAAGTCTGCTAGGCACCGAGGGATATACGGGTGTGTTTGTCAGAGGGATGTGCTAGGGCTGCTAGGTCTCGCTACCCTGATAGGTATGACATCTGCCAGCTCCGCGAAGCCTGACCGTCGGCCGCCCTACCAGCACGCAGCCGACGAGCTTCGGCGCGAGATCAAGGCAGGTCGCTACAAGCCGGGTGACCAGCTCCCGCCCTACCGGGAACTGCAAGAGCGTTTCGGCGTGGCCAACATGACCGCCCGTTCCGCCTTGAACGTCCTGCGCGAGGAAGGACTCATCTACACGATCCAGGGCCGGGGCAGCTTCGTTGCCGACTACGAGGGCAACGGCATCGACTACACCGCGCCTGCCTGGTACCTCCGGAACTCGGCCGGGGCCCCTTCCGAGAAGCTTCCCGTCAGCGACTCCGGTGAGGGGGAGACTGGAAGTCCCGAGGCCGCCGAACCCTCCCTCACCGAAGTTCTTACCGCATTGCGTGACGAGATCCGAGCGCTCAGCGCCGAGCATCAGGAACTGCGCCGGGAAGTCGAGGAGTTGAAGAAGGCCCAGCAGCAGGACCCGCGTTCCTGAGTTGCGCGACCTCCTGTCGCATTTCCCTCGCTTCACGGGCGAGCCTTGCCACCGCGGCCCTCATTTCGCGGACCAGTGCGGCCACCTCCTCCGCCTCCCGGTTGTGAATGCTGACCAACTCGCTTCCTGAGTCGCGTATCTGCTCGGTCATGTTTCCCCCGTTCACTGCCGTGCCGTTGTTGCGTACTGCGTTCACCCAACCGCCGGGGGCTTGCCCAAAGGCTTGCCCAGCGGTTATCCACCGCCGAATCGGGGCTTGCCCGTACGCCCGGCAAGCCGTAGTCGCGGCTGTCGAGCCAGGCCAACCAGTCCGATCGGCCAGGGCGAGGCGCGGCCCCAGCGCAGCGGAGCTGTTCAAAGTTTCTTTACTGGATCAAGAAGCGGCCCGCTTGCGCGGGCCGCGCGCGCTGGCGGCCCGTGGCCGCCGCCCGCTCCTGTCTCCGCCCCGCTCAGCGGCGCCCCCGACCCACTCAGCGCGCCACCCCACACCAGCAACCCACCAGAGCCAGTCAGCACCTGGAACACTCGCCCGCGGTGCTCCCGCCGACCGCAGCGGAGACGCCGACGCAGCAGCACGACCAGGACCACGCGCCCAACCGGCCAGCCGTCGAAGGGCGGCTACGCAGAGCGGCTTACATGACCAGCCGTCCGCCGACTGCGGCCATCGCCGTTGTGCGCGCAAAGAGGCCAGCAGGGAGAGGGGGCGCCCGGCCGGGGGCATGTCGATCGTCGGCCCTTGCCCGATGTGGCCGGCCGCCGTACTGCCACCGTCACGGATGCGGGAGCGTGAGCAGACCGCGCCGCCCGGTCGTGGCGGGCGGGGGGCAGCTGCTGCCGCGAAGTGGCTCAGGCCGCCGTGGTCGCTGCGCGTCGGCGCGGGCATCGTCGTGGCCGGACAGCGTGTCGTAGACGCTCTGGTGACCGCCACCACCGAGCCCACGGCGCCGTTTCTGCCTCGCACTCGTCCCCACCCCTTTTGCTTCGCCTGAACTCATCTGGGAATGGGCGGTGTCGAAGCGAGCACGACAACCACCCCGGTACCATCGGGCACCAGGGTCCTGAACAGGGACTCTCCGCCGGACCACCCCGGATGCTTGCAGGCGCAGGGGTGGTCCGGTCTTGTCTATGTGGTTGTTGTGCGCGGTCCGGCTCCCCACCCGCCCGAGCGGGTATGAAGTCGCGGAGAGCCGGACCGCAGACGGCGAAGGGTCCAGGTCCGCCGTCGCCCCTTGGGCGCAGTGGGCGTGACATCTGCGAGACGGGCGAATGGACGGGGGCGCATGCCCGCCTCACAGCCACAACGCCCAAGGGAGCAGGAGGGCGGGAGCTACCGGGTCCTTCCCGGGGACGGCAGCCCCCGCCCCGTCTTTGGGCGGCGAACTGCGGCCGAGCGGAGTGGGATGCCCTCGATGTTCAGCAATCGGTACAGCGCGTAGTACGAGATGCCGAACTTCTCGCGTATCTCTTTCACTTCCAGGCCATCGCGGTATGCCTCCAGGATCTGTTTCTTCAACGGCCCCCACTTCGCCGGTACACGGCGAGCCGTCGTCATCCCTTGCGTTCCGTTTGCAGGCCGGAGTTTTCGAGGAGGAAGCGGCAGGAGTAACCCAATCCCTGTACGTGCGCCTTGGCCGACAGCAGACCGGAGCCGAGCCCCGTGCCCACCTCGTAGGGGATCGAGCTGAGTTTGCTCACCTTCCCGTACCACTCCACCGTGCCGTGGTTCAGGCAGTCGATCCGCTTCGCCGCCAAGGGCGTCAACGCCTCAATGTGACCCACCAAGGCGTCACGCAGCTCGCACAGATCCTCGTACCGAGGAATAGCCGAACTCTCCACCAGCGCCCGGCCGATCAACACTTTGATCTGTTCCACGTCCACCTTGCCAGCGCTCACGGCAACCTCGATCGCGCCCACAGGTGGGTTGTGCGGGGGCTCTTCTTGCTGCCCACCCGCACGCTTCACCGCCTCGCCCATGCCTTCACCCCGCATGCTTGCTCTGTGTCTGGCTTAGACATGGTGGAGTTAGAGGACGTCCCATTGAAGGCCCCTCAGAGGACGGGAAGAGGACGTCTTGAGGACCTATCAGGTTGGTCGCACAGGTGGGGGTCCCCAAATCGGCCTTCCAAAGCTACGGTGAACCGAGTTGCCCCCGTCGAAAGCCGTGAGGAAGTCCAGTGCCCAGGCCAGTAGGAAACGCGCGGCTCAAGGCCGCTCGGCAGGCAGCCGGATACGCGTCTCAGGAAGCGTTCGCCGAGGCGATCCGTAACACCGCGCCTCAGCTTGGCATACGGTCGTTGCAGATCAGCGTGCGCCAGGTCCGCCGCTGGGAGTCGGCGAATCCACCATGGCCGCAGCCGGACGTTCAGCGTGTACTGACGCACCTACTGGGCCAACCCATCGAGGACCTGGGGTTCACCGCGCCATGGGGCCGGACGAGTTCGACGCAGGAGGGCGCCAGTCGTCGGCCCGTCGCAGCATCCGGCGCGCCCGCGATCGGCGCCGCCCCCGGACCACTGCCCATAGCGAGCAATGCCACGCAACCAGCCACCGCAGGCAACGATTTCGCAGCGATCACCGCCGCTCACCGACGCCTGTACTGGTCCGTCCAGCCCTCCCAACTCCACGCCAGCGTCATGGAACACACACGCCTCGGCACGGCGCTCATGGGAGAGACAGCCGGACGCTGCCGCACCATTCTTGCCGCCGCTCTCGCCGAGTCCTACCTGTTGGCCGGGCGTATCGACTTCTTCGACCTCCAGCAGCCCCAAGCCGCAGGAAACGCGTTCGTGCGCGGCCTCCAGGCCGCCGGGGAAGCCGATGACGCACTACTCGGAGCGGCGATCCTGGCTCACACCGCGTTCATCCCAGGATGGGCAGGCCAGAGGGAAGACGCCGAAGAGCGGATGTCTGCCGCCCGCGCCTACGCCCGCAGGGGCAACGCGCCCGCGATGATGCTCGCCTGGCTTGACGCCGTCGAGGCCGAGTGCATGACGCGGTGCAGTGACACCCGCACGGCACTGCGCCTGATAGCCCACGCCGAAGACGTGTTGGCCGAAGGTGACGCGGAGGAGCCGTGCCCGGTGTGGATGGACTGGTTCACTCCTGTCCGCCTGGCCGCCTTCAAGGGCAACACACAGCTGATCGCCGGACATACAGCGCAGGCCCGGACCACGCTGCTTGGAGTGCTCGACGCCTTGCCCGCCGACGACGGCAAACAGCGGACGATCATCCTCGGCGATCTGGCGGCCGTGGAGGCTGCGGCCGGTCAGCCGGAGGAAGCCTGCCGATGGGCCAATGAAGCACTCGATCAGCTGAGTATCACGTGGTACGCCGCAGGCATGGACCGGATCCGCGATGTCCGCAAGCGGCTCCATGCCTGGCGCAACGAACGGTGGGTTCGCGATCTGGATGACCGCATGTACGGCTGGGGAACGACCGTCAGCGCCCTTCAGTGCTGAGCTTGGCGACCAGCTCCGGCAACTCGTCGAGGCTGTGCACGCGGAAGGTCGGCATCTCGACGGCGTCCGGATCATCCCATTGGATGGTGGCCCATGGCCCGCGCCGGATCAGCGCCGTCTTCATGCCCACCTTGGCCGCCGGGCGGATGTCGTTGTCCATCCGGTCGCCCACGTAAAGGATCTCCTCGGCCTGGCAGGGGGCCGCGTTCGCCACATGGGAGAAGAACGCCGGGTCGGGCTTGGACACGCCCCAGTCGTCGGACGTGCAGATGAAGTCCGCCGGAAGGCCAAGGAAACGCAGAATGCCCCCGGCCCGTACGGTCTGGTTGCCCGCGATGCCCACCCACAGACCGGCATCCCGCAGCGCCGCCAACGTGGGACGGACATCCGAGTACAGATCACTGTCATCGAAGTGCTCGGGCTGGCCGGCCTGAGCCCGCTTCTCCCGCTCTTCGGACAGATCAAACCCGGGGCGGAAGACCTGGAACGTTTCGCGGTAGTCCCGACCCTGAGCGATCACGGCGCCGAACGCCGCCGCGAACGTGTGCCGGGGCACCCCCAGCCAATCCGCCCACGTGCCATACTCGCGCGTCTCGTCTACCAGGCACTCACCGACATCGAACACCACAGCTCGGATCATGTGAGCAGGGTAGGACAATCGGAGCGCGCCTTGCGGACGCTGTCCAGAGGCTCGCTCCGACCACGGAGAAAGAGGGCCGTCAGGGGTGTGCCAGTCGCTTGCTGGAACAAGGACACGACAGCGTTGCGCGGCCTGTCGGTGTGAGCCTTGCTCTGGCTAGTTCTTGATCGCTGTGATCAGAACGGCGAGGGACCAGAGCAGGGTTGCCGTCGGCGGAAACCAGGCCAGCACACGTGAACTCTGCGCTGGGCTAGGGGTGGCCTGACAACCGGTGACATGCGCACAGCTCTGGCTGTGATCACCGTTTCCTTCTAACTGCGGCTGGTTCATATTGCCTCCACCTGTCGAACGGTCATGGTCTGGACCAGTGAGGCGGCCTCTGAGTGATGGGAGTCATGTGCGAGGCGCCGTCCTTACTGGACCAGTGATACCAGGCATCGTCTTTTCGGCCGTGGCTGCACGGACGTGTTCGGACGCCTCGATTAGCCCTCTGACCAGCAATTATTCACTGCGCGTGCAATGAATTACGGGTGGTCTAGACCGAGGTGAACTGCTCGAATGACGTGTGGCGGAGTCGCTACCTGGCAGAACGTGGCCCGACAGGGCGAGTGTTCGAGTTTGTAAATTGGCCGAAAATCTCCGTTCTGCCGGAGTGGCAGCCTGGGACGGGCGCTATCGCTCGGGTGACCTACGGATGGACGTCTTCTGACGGCAACGCTGACGGCAACGAGGGCACGTGTCGCCCACCAGCGGCCCGCATCGAGCACCAAGCCGGGCAGCCGCCAGAGCCCGCACCAGGCCCCCGCCCGAACCTACGGATCAAGAGGTCCTGAGTCGGGACCGTGGCCGCTCAGCTGATGGCCTGACGGCAGTCGTTGACGGCAACAGGGGTGCACATCGCCGTACCGCGAGACTCGTCCGCACACCGGGCAGGCCAGGGCGAGGCATAGACGGGCTGATCACTGCATTGGGGTGGCGAACTCCATAGGCTGGTGCCAGGCGGGAGTGCAGGTTGGCTTCCGTGAGGAACGGCTGCGCGAAGAAGAACCGGCCGGGCACAATGGCACGCGTGGGGGATCTTCAACTCGCGCTGATCGCCGCTGGCTCAGCTCTGGCTGGCAGTGGGCTTACCGGATGGTTCACCATCCTCGCTGGCCGTCGTCAGGCAGGCGCCGCGCAGTACGCAGGAGACAAGCAAGCCGAAGCCGTCCTGAGGACGGTACAACAGACCCTTGATGAGCAGCGCTTGGCGCGCCTCCAGGACGCCAGACGTGCCGCCTATGCCGCCTTTCTGACCGCTGCTGAGCAGAAGGCAGAAGAGCTGAGCCCGGGTGGACGAATTGTGAGCACGGCACGCAGGTCGGACGCGACAATCGATCTCTATGTGGCGTTGAATCTCGTCGAACTCGAGGGACCGCCATCGGTGCTCGAACAGGCTGTGAGGGTGCGCAGTCTGCTGAATAGGCCAGCTTCAGACCGTTCGATGAACCACGAGATGTACCGAAGGGCGCGGGCGCAGTTCATCACCGCCTCACAGGAGGCATTGAAGAACGGCTGACCAGCCGCAAGGTGGGTGGTGTCCGCACCCCGCCAGTTCTCCTCGTCAACCAAGGCGGCTGGGAAGAACGAGACATCAGCGACCTCGAAGCCTGCCAGCGACTTGTCTAGGGCCCAGCCGTGACGGCAGTCATCGACGGCAACATCTGTGTACTTGGCCGCATCGCTGAACGCCTCCACTGCCCTTCCTCGACACAATCGCAAGCTGCGGGCGTGCTCGCACCGATGCCTGACCGAACTCCTAAGGCGGTGGTCAGCGAGTGCTGTACAGCAGCGAAGTACAGCAACCACCTCAACCACAGTCGACCGACACCGCCCCCAGCCGACCGGCTGACCAGCCCAGCAGACCTCAGCGACCACCCCGCCCGTAGTTCGGGACGAAGAGGTCGTGGGTTCAAATCCCGCCACCCCGACTGAAGGAACACCAGGTCAGGGGCCTGATCCGCGAAAGCGGATCGGGCCCCTGACTCGTTTCCGGGACCCCTTGGGAGCCGTTTGGGAGCCGACCCAGAAATCCGGCTCCCAGACCGCTCCCATTCCTCCCCCACGGGGGCGGCACCTGGCGCATCACGGGGAAGCCTCCAAGCGCACGCGCAAGTGAGGTGCGCCACGACGCGAGGTGGCTGCCGACACAAGCGGCCAGCGCATGCGTCTCTCCATTCCCGATGTGCCACCATCCCTGGGACCAGGTTCCGAGCGGTGCTCCCGGATACAGCTGACACCGACCGTGAACGATGCTGGCGTTGCCGACGCTTCTCTCCACGGCCGATCCTGGGCACCAGGCAGGCAAGGAGGGCAGGATGGGGCTCGTACTCTTCCCCGGAGACGGCAACGTGACCAGCCCGGACGTCTCCTGGTCCTATGCCGGCTTCAACGTGTTCAGGGAGTGGCTGGCCCAGGCCGAGGGATTCACTCTCGCCGAGATGTACGGCTTCGGCGGAGACCGCCCGTGGAACAGCGTTTCCACGACTCTGGCACCACTACTCGACCATCCAGACGACGATGCCCCCGACCTCACGCCCGCTCAATGCGCGGCCATGCTGCCCCGGTTGGAAGCAATCATCGACCAGCGGCAACACGATGGCAGCGATCCCGTTCTCCAACGGCACACCGATGACGCCCACCAGCTGGTCGCCGTCATGAGGTTCTGCCTGAACAAGGACGTCGCGCTCATCTTCGGGTGACCACCGGACCGCAGCGCGTCCTCTGCACCCCGAGCATGGTCGGATCGACGCCACGGCACCGCTAGCCCTGGCTGCGACTCGGCTTGGTCGGCCATCCACCGCGTGCGGACCCGCCTCCGCCAACCCGCGCAGAATGCGGCCAGGGACTGCGGGCTAAGGTCTCCCGCCCCAGATTGCGATTCTTCGCCCAGGACCCTGGTTCGCCCGCACGCCCCGTGAACGCCGCGGGCTGACTTCGCGGCGCAAGAGGGCCCTTGTACGCCGTCCAACAGGCCCTTAAGCTCGCGCCCTTGAGCCGACGGCTTTGGGGGGCTGGGCGTGGCGGTATTGATGGTGGCCGCGACGGTGTACGGCGTGGTGCAGCTGCTGGTGTTGTCATCGCCGACGCGTTCGGTGCGGGTCTCCACCGTTCTGCTGGCGATCGCAGTGGGCGTCTACGGCTGCGGCATCGTCACCGCGTTGCTGGAGTACGCGTACACGCGCACCGTCTCCGACCAACCCCATGGTGGGGCGCTGCTCAACACGGTGAAGACGGCCAGTTACACCGTCGACCCGGTTATTGAAGAGCTGGTCAAGATCACGCCTCTACTGCTGGCGGCGTGGAACGTCAAGATCCGCCGCCAGTGGGGCCTGACCGACTACGTGGTCACCGGTGCGGCGCTGGGTGCGGGGTTCGGGCTACTGGAGGCGGTGGCCAGGTTCGGGCTGGACGCGGCCCGGGCCATCAGTCACCCGGCCGGTGGCTGGGTGATCCCCGACAGCCTGCAAGCGCCTTGGATCCCTGGCCCCGATCAGGTCTTCGCTGCCTGTTTCCCCGCCCCCTTCACCACCCTGGACTTCGGCGGTGCCCACCCGGCCGCTGAGACCAGTCCCCATCTCGTCTACACCGCCGCCGCGGCCCTGGGGGTTGGCATCCTCATCCGTGGTCGCCGCTGGCTGCGGGCCCTGGGGCTAGTGCCCATCGCCGCTGCCTGTGCTCACCACATGCTTACCAACTACGCGGCCGCACAACCCGGCGCCCGGGACACCCATTCACTGGTCGAAGACCTCAACGGCATCCTGTGGACCATCCCGCTGGCCGTGCTGGCCATCGCGATGGGCGCCGACATGTGGCAGATCCGCCGTGCCAAGCGGACAGTCCCAGGTGTACTGCTCCGCGAGGAGCGAGCCGGACGCACCGGCCTTACGGCCTTGACCGGATACGGGCTGTGGCGAGTCCCCTGGTCGACGCTGATCGCACTGCGCTTCGCCCGCATGCGTCGAGCCCTCTTCTACGCGGCAGCCGGCACGCCGTACACCGACAGCGATCCTCTGCACCGCACTGTCGCCTGGACCGCTGCACAGATCGACGCCACCGACCACCAACACGCCTGGCATGGCGTCGGGCTGCGGACCGTCCGCCAGGCCGCCCGCACACTGCGGGACCGGCGAAGATGGTGGTTCATCCTCATCTCCGTGGTCCTGGCGCTCCCGGCCTTGGTCTTCCTCGGCGCGGGATCCTTCCCCGCCGCCGCCGAACTCCAGGAACGCTTCACCACCAGCGACGGGCCCGCTGTCCTGATGGCCTTCGGTATCGCCGCGCTGCTGTGGACCGCCTGGAACCTCACCAGACTCCTGCGTACCTGGCAGGCAACGAGCACGCTCCCCCTCGCCGACGCCCACGCCATCGTCCGCTTCCGCATCTGGACCGCGCTCGGCAGTCTCATCACAGGCACCGTGCTCCTGCTTCGCATGCAACAGGAAGGGCTCAGCGCCGGCGACAAACTCTTCCGTAACTTCCACCTGTTGGAAGCGCTCAACAACTTCCTCGCCTACCTCGGCTTCGCGCTCATCCTCCTGGCCCTCCTCGCCCTCTTCCCACCGGGCGGTGGACTCGCCTTCGCGGGCGCCGGCATCGCAGCAGGCACGATCACCGTCGAAGCCGCGATCCACGCCACCGCGCTGGGAACGCTCGGCATCGTCCTCATGACTGCCGCGGGTGGTGGCGCACCGACCGACGGACCGCCCGAGGGACAGGCGGATGCCGGGAGCCAGAGTGGCTCACGCCCCAAGTCGGAAGAGCCGAACCCCGTCACCGAGGAGCAACAGCAATCCTTCAGCCAGAGCCAGCAGCATCTGAACGGCCTCAGCAAGCGGAAACAGGCAGACGAGGTCGGCAGAGGCTTCGAAAAAGACGGTCAGAAATACAAGCCTGAAGCGCCACTGCTCAAGACCGGCAAGCACGGCGTTGACTGGTCCGAAGGAACGGCTCGCGCGATAAGAGACGGTCGACCCCAGGGGCAGTTCGGCAGCGCAGCGGACGTCAAGTACGCAGCGGAACGCGGAGCCGAACTAGGGCCGAATAAGACAGGGTTCTTCAGGCTACCCGAAGGGCACAACTGCATAGAGTATCTTCCAGATGGCACGACGCGCACACCGAACAGCATTTTCGTCAAGGTGTATCCCAACGGCAAGGTCCACGCCTACCCGCTTACTCGATAGGAACAAGCATGAGCTTCCGGCTGCAAACAGGGAACCCTGAGACCCTGAAGGTTGGGCCAGCCGACGACATGGCGGACGCGGCAGGGCAGATGTATCCCATGGAGACCGAAGATGCCATCCTGTTCTGGAACCGGGTCCCCGTGCGACTCGAATACCGTTACGACATTCCCGTCTTGCTTGATGACCTCATCCCGTTGCTCGAAGAAGTCCAGAATCCGAGATTCTCTCGAACACAGGTCCACTGGGGATCCGACACATTCTCCACCGAGTGGAACATTGTTCGCGACGGAGATTCCCTCAGGATCGATTCGCACTGGGACAGCACCCATGGAAGCTACGAGTTTCTTCTCAACGACCGAAGCCAGTTGACCGTAGGAATCGCTGCCTTCGTAGCCGAGTGGCTGAAATTGCTACGCCGGATCACATCCGACCTCATCATCTGCCATGTGCGCCTGGAAGATGATGACATCGCGATCCGGGCGAAAGCGTTGTTGTCGAAGTCGAGCTGATGTCCGAGAGGGTGGACGCACAGGCCCCCTGGATACAAGGCCAAGGACCCGGCAGGGATGAGTACGTGCCCACCTCTCTCGGCGACCGGCTGTGCGCGCGTGGGCGGCGGCCATCCCCAACGGGCGTGGTCGGCGAACCTGATGTGCGAGCGATACACCCCTTACGGGTTGTGCTGACATGACCACAGACGGTACGACAGTCGCCATGCACCCTTGGTCTCCGTTAAACGACCGCCAGCTCGCCCTGCTCACCCGTATCGGGGACGGGTCCGATCCTGTCACCTCAGACAGTCCCGAACTCGCCGCTACTGCCCGCGCGCTCAAAGAGCGAGGGCTGATCACCAGGCCGAAGCAGGGTGGGAGGTGGCAGGCGGAGATCACCGACGCCGGACGCTTCTACCTGGAGCACGGCCATCATCCGGACCGGCCGGAACCAGCTTCGCGCAAGCAGCGTTCCGTGGATCCCAAGGCAACGACACAAGCCACAGCCGCATCCACGACGAGGCCCGCGCCACAGCGCGCCATGAAACGCTCACGGTCGTCGCCAGCGGAAGTCGGAGCCGCTTTGATCGCGGAGGTACAGCAGGCTGGGCGGTTCCTTCGCATCCCGAACCCCAGTGAGGGAGAGCGAGCTCGATACCGCAGGGCGTTCGACGCGGCGCGGCAGTGTGCGCCTGAGGGGTACCACCTGAAGTACAGCGGGCGGGCGAAGGGGGATTTCTTCCTCGGCCTGCTCAGGGTGTCCGGCGAGGACGACACCGAGTGGAACCGTATCCGGCTGGCGCGCAGCCGGGTGATCACCGATGTTGAGGACGTGGTCGCAGCAGTCACGGCGGACCACAGCGCCTTCGAGATCTCAGAGGCGGTCCTGCCCCGAGTCCTCTCACTGCTCCGGCTCCTCGCCGAGCAGGCCCTTGCCCGCCACGGCGAGATCTCGGTGTCCAAGAAGCGAAAGCAGCCGAGGCCATTGCTCACTGTCCACGGCAGGACATACGAGGTCAGCTTCCGCGAACGGCAGAAGCAAGTCCGGTACGTGCCCAAGCAGCCAGGTCGACGTACGTACGACTGGCAGCGGGTCACCCCGGCACACAGGTTCGAGCCGTCCGGCGAACTGGAACTGTTGATCGGCCAGCACCCGGTCTATGGCTATGGCCACAGCTACGGCTGGAAGAAGGAATGCGCCGACTCCGCCAAGAAGCGGTTGGAGGATCAGATCGGATCAGTCTTCCGGGCGTTGAAGGCGCGCGCGGAGGAGCAGGAGCGGGCTCGGCTGGACCGTGAGGCGGAGCAGCAGCGTCTGCGTGACGAGCGGGAGCGGCAAGAGGCAGAGCGTCGGCGCTTGGAAGCCGACCGGGAGGAACGCGAGCGGCGAGAGTGGGAGGCTGCCGTCAGCGTCGCTTCGATCAAGGCAGTGCACGCCTTACGGTCCGAGCGCTTCGGCACGGCCCTTGAGCGGTGGCGGGTCGCAGGGGAGATCCGAGCCTTCTGCGTCGCGCTGGACGAAGCCGCTGCCACATCGGACAACGCCCTCGAAGCCGAGAGGCTGCGAGAGTGGTCGGCTTGGGGCAAGACGGAGGCCGACCGACTCGACCCCACCATGAACGGCAAGGGCCTGGCTTCTCTGAACTTCCACGCGGAGCCGACGGGAGATCAGCTACGTCCGTTCCTTGACGGCTGGCACCCGCACCGGCCGGAGAAGGAGAAGCCTCCGGAACAGCCCACGCCGCCCAAGCCGGACCCCGACCCTTGGCGCGGCTTCATCGATGCACATCAGGATCAAGGCTGGCGATATAGACGCCAAGGTCGCGCTCAATGGTGGAGGCAATGACACCGTGCCCACGGTCGCGTAGAGCCTTGACCGCCTTCTCGACCAACTGGCCGAGCCTGACGACCTCGGCGCGTAATGCCACCAGCTCGTCGTAGCGATCAGCCTTGTCCTCGCCGCACCACGCCCGGGCGGTCCGCAGGACGGCCGCCTCCGCGTCCAACTTGCGGTCGTCCCGAGCGCGGTATGAGTACCAGGAAGACTGTGCGCGCTCCTGCTCGATGTCCTGCTGCTTGCGGTCCACCTCCGGAAGGATCTCGTCGGCGAGGCGGCCCGCTACCTGGCGGGCGATGCGCTCGGTGACCGGCCATCCGGCCAGGCACGTGCCGGCGCGGTTCTCGTACACCATCGGGTCGCTGCGGAGCTCGACGGCGTCCATGCCGATAAGCGACGCAGTCTCGTCGAGTCGGCTCAGTTCCAGGACTCCCGCGTCCGCCACCCCTCGGCGGAGGCGCAGCCTGCTCTTCGGCCGGACGAAACCGAGGATCAAGCGCGCCGCCTCGAAATCCGTACTACCGCGTACGTGGCGTGACGCCTCGGCCAGTGTGGACTCTGCCGCGTCATCCGCGCGGAACTTATCGACATCTGACCACGGTGCTACGAGAGAGCCGGGACTCACCCATTCCTGCAGACCGGCGTCGTCCCCCTCCAGAAACCGCACGTGGATCCAACCAGACCTGCCCGGGCCGCCCACTCGAACGATCTCCACTTGCCTGACCGCGCTGCCCAGATCCTTCGGCCTCGCGCGGTATGCCCAGTGCTCGCCAATCTCCATGTGCCTATTGAGCCAGGTCACTTGCCCCCATCACCCGGCGATTTCCTTAACTGCCGCGGTGAGCTGGCCACGCGCGGTTGACGCGGCCCAAGCAAGGCACCGGGAGATGGAGTGTGTCCCGGACGGTGACCATCAGGGGCCAGCGGCGTTCATTGGTGAGGCTCCGCAGTCAGACGTGACCGGCTTCGTGTCCGCAGGAGATCGCCCAGTACGCGTACCGGTGACGTAGGACTGATCGCCAAACGTGCGCCGAGTGCCGCCTCCCACTGCTCGGTCAGTCCGACCATGAGGCGTTTGCGCATGCCGGGGGTGACATGGGCGTAGCGGGCGGAAATGGAGCTGTCGATGTGGCCCATGCGTTCGTCCATGAGGACCTTCTCCGTGCCGAGGTCCTCCATCACGGTCCGGTGGGTATGGCGAAGGCCATGGGGGGTGAGGCCCTTGGCGATCGGGAGCCAGCAAGCGTCGGCCCGCTCGCTGGCGCCGCGTCCTCGGGCTGGCACGCCGGGCCACGGCTCGCCAAGCAGGGGCACGGGTCGTGGCTCCTGCGGCGCCTTCTTCGGATACCAGCCGGAGACCGCTGGGGTGAACAGCCAGGTTGCAAAACCGTTCCTGCGCCAATGGGCGGCGTGCTCCGGCGCTGCGCCGCCTCGCACGAAGCCGAGGTTCACGATGGCCTGCTCCACCTTCGCGCGCGCCGTCCGCGCCGCCATCGCCGACATCGACGCGGCCTCCGATCAGGCTACGACCACGAAGGCGGCTGCTCGGTGATCGCCAAGATCACCAGTGGCAGGAACACCGGCAAGCTGATCAGCTACCTCTATGGTCCTGGCCGGGCGAACGAGCACACCGACCCGCACCTGGTCGCCTCCTGGTACGGCTTCGCCCTCGACCCCGGCCGCACCGACGACTTCAACGAAACCAAGAACCAGCTCGTCAAGGCCCTCGACCTGCGGGTGAAACAGGCCGGCGACCGCGCACCCGAACAGCACGTGTGGCACTGCTCCATCCGGGCCGCACCCGAGGACCGCACCCTCAGCGACGACGAGTGGGCGGACATCGCCCGCCGCGTCGTCGCCGCCACCGGCATCGCGCCCGACGGTGACCCGGACGGATGCCGCTGGGTCGCCGTACGGCATGCCGACGACCACATCCACATCGCCGCCACCAAGGTCCGAGGCGACCTCCGCCCCGCCCGCCACTGGAACGACTACCTCACCGCCGACAGGGAACTCGCCGCCATCGAAAAGGAATACGGCCTCCACGAAGTCATCCGGGGCGACCGCACCGCCGCGCAGCGCCCCACCCGCGCCGAGCAGGAGAAAGCCCACCGCACCGGCCACCAGCGGACCGCCCGCGAGCGCCTGCGCTCCACCGTCCGCACCGCGGTCTCCGCCACCAGCACTCCCGAGGAGTTCCTCCGCATCCTCGCCAGCACCGGCAGCGTGCGCGTCGAGATCCAGCGGTTTCCCTCCGGCGCCATACGCGGCTACAAGGTCGCCCTCGAAGGCGACACCAACTCGGCAGGCGAACCGATCTGGTTCTCCGGCTCCAAGCTCGCCCCCGACCTGTCCTTCCCCAAGATCCAACAGCGCCTGGCCGGAACCCAACCACAGCCCGTCAGCCACCTGCCGCGTCACCACAAGCCCAACCCGTGGCACCGAGCCACCGCCGCCATGGAACGCATCCCCCACCACCTCGACAAGGCGGACGACGAAGCCGCCCAGGCCCACCTCGCCGCATTCGGCGAAGCCCTTGATGCCCTCCCTCTGATCTCACCCCAGGACATCCGCCCCCGGCTGCGCGAGGCCGCCACGGCGTTCGAGCGCGCCACCCGCTCCCGCATCCGCGCCGAACACCACCACGCCCGTACCCTGCGCGGCGCCATCCGGAGCATGCTTCGCGAATCCGCGCCCAAGGACGGAGCGGCCCTCGCGATGTTCCTCGACGCGGCCCTCCTCGTCGTCATCGCCGCCGCCCGCTGGCACCAGCTCCGCCACCACGACCAGCAGGTAGCCGCCGCGCACCGGACCCTGCTCAACCTGCGCACTGCGTACGAGCAGGCCGCAGCGGCACCCCTTGCCGCTCTCGCCCGGCGCAAACCGCCAGCAGAGACTGTCGACCGGCTCGCTCGCCAGCTATGGGAGACCGTGCCCTCCCATGCTCAGCAGATCCTGGACGCCCGTGCCTGGGATGCTCTGGCCACCGCCCTCGCCGAAGCCGAGAGCGTCGGACAGAACTCGGCCATCGTGCTCCAGCAAGCCATCCATCAGCGGCCGCTGGACGATGCACGCCGCCCCGCCGAAGTGTTGACCTGGCGCATCCGTCGTCTCGGCAAGCGCCGTGCCCCCAGCGCCCGGTCCGTGGCCGCCCAGGCCCGGCCTGCCGTGGACCGTTCTGTCCAACCGACGCGTACATCTCCTGCCGGTGCCGTGCCGGAGGCGCCTGCTCCCCGTAGGCCACGGCGGTAAAACGACAGAAAGACGCCCGCAGAATTGGCGGCGGGATGGCGAAAGTCGGCTAAGCAGCCATCTCGTTGCGTATCTGGTCAAGAGACTGGGAGGCGGCGGCGTACTGGGCGGGCAGGCGGGACCCCGCCGTGCGCACGATGCGCTGGAGTTGGTGGGGCAGGCGTTGCATGGCCGCCTCTTGGATCGCGATGTCCAGCGACTGGGCAGCGCCGCTGCGGTCGTCGGCGAGCAGTTGGACGTGCGCGACGGTGATCAGCTCGATGACGCGCCACTGTGGGGCCACGACCGTCGTGGGCAGCGGGTTGTGCTCCACCAGCCGCATGGCCACAGCTGCTCGGCCGGTCGAGACAAGACCGCGGAGCCGGATCTCGTGGAGCGAGAAGGGGTTGAACAAGCTGGTGTGGTCGACGCGGAAGAGCAGAGCGTCGGTCTCCCGCATCACCCGGTCGAATAGTTCGCCGTTGCCCAGTGCGCCGGCTGCCCTGGCGAGCAGTGGCAGGGCAGCGGCTCGGGCGTTGTCGTCCGGTGCTGTAGCCGCGGCGCGGCACAGCCGCTGGACGGCCGCGCCCCTCAGGTTCGCCTTGCGCAGCTCGTTTCCATGCATGCGCAGCACGTACGAGGTCATGCCCCGGTCCTGAAAGTACTCGGCGATATCGAGGCTTTTGGCAGTCCAGTGGGCGGCCGTGGCCAGTCGCTCCTCGGGGAGCACGTTGCCCAGAGCGACGCCGAGGCCTACGCGAGCTCGGGCGAGCAGGTGCAGCACATCGCGCTCGGTGTGGCCGTCTTCGATGCGGGCTTCTAGCCGGGCGACAAGCGGCCACAGCTCGGAGACGGCTTCAGAGGCGTGGCCGGACTGCCGGGCAATCTCGGCGAGCCGGACAGTGGACTCGCCGAACTGCAGCATCGCCCGGTGATCCGTGTCAGCGGGATCGGTGATCCCCAGAACGTGCGGCGGCAGTTCCAAGCAGTCGCAGACCCGGCGGCGGGAGCTGACGTCGTCGAGGGCGCGCTTCCCTAGTTCGAGGGCGGAGATGTAGGTCTTGTCGTAGCCGAGGAGCGCGCCGAGCTCGGTCTGGTTCATGCCATGGACCCGGCGGTAGAACCGCAGGATGCTCGACAGGTCTCCGGAGCCGAGAATGAGCTGGGCCTGCGGGGTCGCCCAGTGCCACTGGGCATGCCGGGCCGAAGGCCGCGGACTGGGGAACCGGTCCGTTTCCACTCGCTGCGCGATCTCGCCCCTGCTCACGGTCGGCTACATCCGCTCGTAGTCGTCCAGCTCCACGTCCCTGCGGCCGTACCAAGCAGCGATGGCCTGCTTGTAGCCGTCGGGCATGTTCAGCCCGGGCACCTCGTCGGCGGTGAACACGCCCAGCTGCTTGTGCTCATGGCTGACGACCGGAGGCCGGTCGGGGGTCAGTACGGTGCAGCCGTAGGTGACGATCAGCACCCTCCGCCCGGGGATGGGCTGGTAGATCCATACAGCGCCGTCGATGAGGGGGCCGGCCTTGACCTCCCAGCCGGTCTCCTCCTGGATCTCCCGTTCCAGCGCGGCTTCGGGACTGGCATCCGGCAGCACGGCTCCGTCCGGGCTGCCGATCTCCAGACGACCGCCGGGCAACTCCCACTCGTCGCGCTCGTTCTTCAGCAGGACCACGCGGTCCTGGGCGTCCAGTGCGACGCCTTTCACGGAGACGGGCCAGAGCGGCGGCGTGTACGTCATGACGATCCTCGTCCTGCGGTGTGCGACCGGGCTCTCGGAACGTAGCACGCCCCGCTCGACCCGCATCCGCACTGGGCGATTTGCCCGAGTCGACAATCAGTCGCTTTACCCCGCACGACGCGACTGCCCACCCTGTCCACACCGACCTCGATCAAAGGAGTACGGCGATGCGCCACGCCGCAGCCGACCCCGTGGCCCTGTTCTCGGGCCACTACGTCAACGTCCGTGCCCCGCGTGCCAGCGACTTGATCGCCGCGCAGCTCCGTGAAAGTGGCCTCGTCACCGTCGACGGGCTGCACAGTCGCCAGGACATGCTGGACTTGGCTTCACAGCTGATGGCCATCACACCGCACCCGCACAGCGCGCCGGACGGCCTGACGCTGATCCGCGACACCGGCAGCCACGCCCACCGCGCGGGCTTCGCCGGGCTCGGCAGCGGCGATCTGCAAGCGCACACCGAGCGATCCGGCGTCCCCAGGCCGCCGCGCCTGATGCTCCTGGTGTGCCTGCGGCCCGCGCCGATGGGAGGCGACGTCCTCCTCGCCGACGGCCGCGATGTCCACGCCCGGCTCGTGCGCAGCTGCCGCGAAGCAGCCGTCACCTTCGCCCAGCCACGGACCGCCTACTTCGGATCCGGGGCCGGCCACGCCACCCAGGTCATCACCGCCCACGCCGATGGACGCATCTCCATACGGCTACGCCAGGACGGCCTGGCCCGGTGGAACCCGATCGCCCAGCCGTACCTCCCCCGGCTGCGGAGCGCCATTACCGACAGCCAGCGCCGCATCACCCTCCAGGCCGGGCAGGGCTATCTGCTCGACAACCACCGCTGGCTGCACGCCCGCACCCGCTTCTCCGGAGACCGACAGCTCCTCCGCGCGCTCGGCGAGCCCCACTTCTCTCTCCCCGAGGGTTTCGCTCCGCACCCCTCGGCAGCGCCGCTGGCCACGATGGCAAGGAGGTGCCGGACGTGACCGACACACGCCAACTATCCCCAGGGACCTTGATGGTCGATGAGCGGACGGACGACATCGGCCGGGTCATGGGGAGCGTAGGACCGTACCTCCAGCTTCGGCCGCCTCAGGACGGCAAGGAGTGGGACGTACCGCCGGATGCCCTGCGCAGGCCAACGGCCATGGAAACCCTGCGTGCCAAGGTCAGTGTGGCGAACGGACGGTGGGGCCGGTGAAGGCAGTGCGCCGGAACTCTATCCAGGCCGGGTATGCCAGGTGGAAGCCGTGAACAGCCGCACCATGAGTCGGCTTGCCCGCTACACAGGCCCACTGCTCATCGTTCTCATCTCCGCATCCTGCGGATTCGTGATCGGGCTCGCGGTCTCCACGGCTCCGCCCTCCCCCTGACTTCCTTTCTGCCGACGGCCGAACCGCTCAACGGGTTCCCAAGCCAGCGCGCCCAGCAATAGGGCATGCCGCAAGCCCCCGAGTCCCCGGCCCTCACCCGTCGAGAAAGAGCAAGCCCGTGAAAAACGTGACCAACGAAGAAGGAAAAACTCCGATGAGCGCACAGCAGTTGCGTGACGAGATGGTCAGGCAGCTCATTGAAATGGGGGCCCTGCGGAGCAGCCATGCCGTGGCCGCGTTCCGGAAAGTGCCACGTCACCTCGCCACCCCCGAGGAGGACCTGGCCACGGCCTATCTCGCGGAACACGCCGTGATCACCAAGACTGACTCCGACGGCGTCCAGCTCAGCTCCGTCTCCGCGCCCCGCATCCAGGCCATGCAGATCGAGCAGGCCGACATCGTCCCCGGGATGCGCGTGCTGGAGATCGGTTCCGGCGGCGTCAACGCCGCGTACCTCGCGGAGATCGTCGGGAAGGACGGCTTGGTCGTCACCGCCGACATCGACCCTGAGGTGACGGAACGCGCGGAGAAGTTTCTGCCCGAGACCGGCTACGACGACCGGGTCCGCATCGTCACCGGGGACGGCGAGCACGGAGTACCGGAGCACGCCCCGTACGACCGGATCATCGTCACGGTCCAGGCCGCCGACATCCCTCCGGCCTGGATCGACCAGCTCGTGGACGGTGGCCGACTGGTCGTTCCGCTGCGGATGCGTGGCATGACCCGCACAGTGGCGTTCGTACGCGACGGGGAACGGCTGGTCAGCGACGGCTTCGAGCTGTGCGGGTTCGTACCGATGCAGGGCGCCGGTGAGCACCGTGTCCGCCTGGTCGTGCTGCATGACGTCGAGGAGGAAGAAGTCGGTCTACGTCTGGACGACCATCCGGAACCCGACACCGAGGCCCTGCGCGCGGCCTTGCGCACACCGCCCGTAGCAGTGTGGTCCGGGGTGACGCTCGCGGGCGACGAGTCGAAAGAACACCTCGACCTGTGGCTGACGACCGTCTTCGACAACCTGCCGCTGCTCATCGCGAAGCCGGCCGCCCGCACCTGCGGGCTGGTCGCCTCGATCTCTCCGCTCGGCATTCCCACGCTGGTCGAGGGCGGCAGCTTCGCCTACCGCACAGTGCGGCCCACCGAGGACCCCGACCGGTTTGAACTCGGCGTCATCGGCCACGGCCCCGGCGCCCAGGAGATGGCCGACCGGATGGTCGAACAAATCCAGGCCTGGGACCGAGAGCACCGCAGCCACCACGCGCACATCGAGGTCTATCCGGCGGGCACACCGGACGGCCGACTTCCCGCGGGTCGCGTCATCAACCGGCGGCACACGCGGATCGCGATCACCTGGCCGTAGCGCCGAAAGCGCCGCGACCCAGGCAGCAGGAGCACATCCCACCGCAACAGGAGGTCATGAGATGTCAGCACAGCAGACCAGCCCCATGCCCAAGACCGGGACGAACTACACGACCGACGCCACCTCGGACTTCGACCTCAACATCGAGATCCTCTCCAACGCCCCGGTCGTAGCGGGACTGCTGAACGACACCGGTGACGGCTGCACCGCCACCTGCCAGTCCGCCTGCTCCAACAGCACCTGCGGCTGACCAACCAGTGCGTGCCGGCGGTCAGGGGCCGTCGGCACGCACCACCCGAGACGACGAAGGAGGCACAGCGATGTACGACGTCATTGACGCGGTTCTGATCAGGACCGCAGTTCGTCCACTGGCGGCCACACTGCCTCCCTGGCCGGACCTGAACGGCACCACCGCCGATGACGTCGACCGCTGGCGGAAGTGGATCGAACAGGTCTGGGCGAACGACACCACGGCTACGGCCATCGAGTTCGCCAGTCCGCTCCTGGCCGATGCCGTGTGTGGCATCCTCAGCTGCCACACCCAGCGCCCCCGCCCGGTGCGGCGCACCGTGGTTTCCCTGGTCCGCTACCTGCTACGAATGCAGCACCGCGCCACGCCGTTCGGCCTTTTCGCCGGCCCCGCGCCCGTACGGCTTGGTGACACAGCAGAAGCCCGCTGGGGAACCAAGCACCACGTGGCCGCCCGTGCGGACGACGAGTGGCTGACTGCAATTATCACCACTCTGGAGACAGCACCCGACCTGCTGCGGCGCCTACCCGTCATGGCCGACCCCACCTGCGTCATCCGGGGCACCAAGATCGTCGTACCGCACCAGCCGGGGAAGGACGGCCCCGTCGAGGTGACGATGCGGCGCACCCCCGCCGTCGAGACGGTGCTCCGCCTCGCCCAGTCGCCCATCACCGTCGGGGACATCGTGGCGAAGCTGAGCACCGACTACCCGGACTCCCCCAGCTCGGTGATCGAGGACATGGTGCGCGGTCTCGTGGCGAACCGGGTTCTTCTGACCAGCTTGCGGGCGCCCATGACGGCCGACGACTCCCTCGGCCATCTCGTGGCCCAGCTCGACGCCATCAGCGCGGACGCTGTCTCCGAGACAGCAGCCACTCTCCGACAGGTCCACCAGCTCCTCATCCGGCACGACACCGCCACACCCGACGGGCAACGGACCGTCCGCACCGAGGCGACCCGACGGATGACGGCCCTGAGCAGCACCCCTGACCGCCCCCTCGTGGCGAACCTGCGGCCCGACTGCGACGTCACTCTGCCCTCCGTTGTCGCCGAGGAGGCAGAGCGCGCTCTTGCAGTCATCGCCCGCATCTCGCCGTACCCTGCCGGGTATCCGGCCTGGCAGGACTACCACGCCCGCTTCCTGGAGCGGTACAGCATGGGCGCGCTCGTCCCGGTCTGCGATCTCGCCGACCCTGACGTCGGGCTCGGCTTCCCGGCCGGCTACCGGGGCTCGGTCCTGAAACGCCCTGTCGTGGCCACGACCCGCCGCGACGAATGCCTCCTCGCTCTCGCCCAGGAAGCCGCGGTGAACCGTGTGCGCGAGATCGTGCTCACGGAGGAAGACTGCGCTGCCCTCACTGCTGGCGACGTCGCCCAGGTGCCCGCTCACGTCGAAATGTGCTTCACGGTGTTGGCGGACTCTCTGGACGCCTTGCAGAGCGGCCGGTTCGCATTGAACCTCGCGGGCCTGTCACTGGGTGCAGGCAGGACAATGGGCCGATTCCTGGCCATGCTGAAGCAGCCTGACCGGGACCGCATGAGGGCCGCCTACGCCGCCATGCCCACCCTCGAGACCGACGCGTCCATCGCTCAGGTCTCCAGCCCGCCGCTACGGCTGCGCACCCAAAACGTCAGCCGCGCACCCGCCATCGCCCCGCACCTGCTCTCCCTGAGCGAGCACAACCCGACTGCCACGCTCGACCTGCACGATCTCGCCGTCAGCGCGGACACTCAGCGCTTCTACCTGGTGTCGTTGTCCACCGGGCAGCACATCGAGCCGACGGTGATGAACGCCGTGGAACTCACCAACGCCACCCATCCTCTGGTCCGCTTCCTGACCGAAGTACACCGCTCACACGTCGCCGCCCTCACCTCATTCGCATGGGGTGCAGCCACCCGACTGCCGTTCCTCCCCGAGGTACGCATCGGCCGCACCATCCTCTCCCCTGCCTGCTGGCGACTCAGGCAGCGCGACATCGGCAGCGAGAGCGAGCCCGGCTGGATGCACCGCTTCACGGACTGGCGCTGCCGCTACGGCGTGACCCGAACCGTTTACCTCGGCTCCAATGACCAGCGCCTGCGCCTCGACCTGGACAACCCCACTCATCTGCAACTGCTGCGAGCAGAGTTGGTGCACACGGACGCGGTGACCATGCACGAAGCACCCGACGAGGACGCGCTCGGCTGGCTGGGCCACGCCCACGAGATCACCATGCCGTTCGCCTCAAACCTGCCGCCCTCACCGTCCACGGCCGGCACAAGAGCAGTCGTCAGCCGCAACTCCGGACGCATCCCCGGCACCACCCGGTGGACGTACCTGAAGGTCTACTCTCACGCCGACCGCGCCCCGGAGATCCTGACCAGGCACCTGCCCGCCCTCTTCCAGGAGTGGGGAGACGAGTCACCACTGTGGTGGTTCACGCGCTACAACGACCCCGGCGCCCATCTGCGCCTACGGCTCCGACTGCCCAGCCCGCACGCATTCGGCGATGCCGCACAGCGCGTAGGGACCTGGGCAGCAGCTCTCCGGAATGACGGGCTGATCAGCCGCATCCAGTGGGACACCGACGAGCCCGAGACCGGCCGCTACGGCACCGGACGTGCCCTCGACGCTGCCGAACACTACTTCGCCGCGGACTCCGAAGCAGCCGTCGCCCAGATGATGCTCAGCCTCCCGGCCGAGCTACGTCCGGCCGTCACTGCGGCCAGCTTCGTGGACATCGCCACCGCCCTCACCGGCAACCCGGCAACTGGCCGCTGCTGGCTGGTCGAGAACCTGCTGAAGGCGGAGGGGGAAGCACCTGCACGAGATCTTCAGGCCCAGACCATGCACATGAGCGCGCCCGACACCCATCTCGCCGCCCTGCGCGCCCTGCCCGGAGGTGAAGGCGTCGCAGCAGCCTGGGCCCACCGCCGAGGAGCCTTGGAGACGTACCGCGCTGCCCTCGCAGACGACGGTGCCGACCCGACCACCGTCCTGCCCTCCCTGCTGCACATGCACCACAACCGGGCGGCCGGCATAGACCCCGATGGTGAGGCCACCTGCCGCCGTCTGGCACGCGCCGCCGCGATCTCCTGGACCGCACGAGCCAAAGGAGCCCTCCGGTGACGACCGCTCCGCCCATCGTCGACAAGGAGGCCGCCACCCGGCAGTCCCTGGCTCATGGCCCTCTTGGCATCGCCCTGCTCCACATTGAGCGAGCCCACCGTGGTAACGGATCGTGGCAGTCCGTACATCGCCAGCTCGCCAGCATCGGCCCGCTGATCGACGGCGGCGAGGCGAACCTGTTCCTCGGCGCACCCGCGATGGCCTACACCCTGCACCTGGCCAGCGACCGGTACACCAACGCCCTGCACACCCTTGACGGGCTCGTGGCGGCACACACCCGCCGCCGACTCGACGCCGCACACGCACGCATCGACCAGGGCAAACTAACCAGCTTCGCCGAGTACGACTTGCTGCGCGGCCTGACCGGACTGGGCGTCCTCCTCCTGCGCCGCGCCCCCACCGGCGACGAAATGAAAGGAGTCCTGGAGTACCTGGTGCGTCTCACCGAGCCGATCCCCAGCCCGGGCAGGGACACGCTGCCCGGCTGGTGGGTATGGCACGCCCCCGTTCATCTCGGCGCACCTACTCCCGGCGGCCACGCCAACGCCGGTCTCGCGCACGGCATCACCGGTCCACTGGCACTCCTCGCCCTTGCCAAACGACACGGCATCACGGTCAACGGCCACGATGATGCGATGGCCCGGATCTGCCGCTGGCTCGACCGGATACGCCAGAGCGACCACCGAGGAACCCGCTGGCCGCGATGGATCACCAGAACCACCACAGTGCTCACCAATCCAGCGGCTCCGTCCTGGTGCTACGGCACCCCCGGCCTGGTCCGCGCCCAGCAACTCGCCGCCATCGCCCTGGACGATGTCCACCGCAAGCGCATGACCGAGCGCGCGCTGCTCTACTGCATGGCTGACCGGCTCCAACTCGACCAGCTCACCAACCGCGGACTGTGCCACGGCGTCGGCGGCCTGATGCGCGCCGTTCAGCGCGTTGCCCAGGACGCGGAGAATCCGGACCTGTTCACCGACCGCCTGCCGCAGCTCAGCGAGCGCTTCCTCAGCCTTGGCCCCCCGGCGGAAACCGGGTTCCTCGAAGGCACGGCCGGAGCGGCCCTCGCCTTCCAAAGCGCCGAGACAGACGCGACCCCCCTCAGCGACTGGGACGCCTGCCTGCTCCTCATCTGACCACTTTCCTCATCCCGTGGAGAGGCATAACGGTGGATCCGCACAACAGCAGCGCGACCGAGACAGCCATCCTGGCCGTCCTTGCCGGAGCCCCCATCGCGGACGCCGCCGCCCAAGTCCGCTGGTCACCGGGACGTCTCGCCGAAGCTGTCGAGCTATACCGCGCCGCCGGCCGCGCCTCACTCGACGCTCAGCCCAACCCCACCGGCTGGCACCAGGTGTACATCGAGTTCGCCGATTACCTAACCGCCGAGCACGCCTTCATCACCCACGTCCTGCCGTCCCTGCGCACGGCCACAGACACCGGAACAGTCGCAGCATGGTGGTTCCTCCGCAAGCAGCCCTGCTGGCGCCTTCGAGTCACCCCCGGCCCGAATACAACCGTCGAGGGCGTGGCGCATTACCTGGCCGAACCACTTGGCTGCACAGTCGCGATGGGCCTGACCAAGCGCTGGTGGCCGAGCCTGTACGAGCCGGAGACGGCCGCATTCGGTGGCCCGGACGGCATGACGACTGCCCACGACCTGTTCCACACAGACAGCGTCGGAGTTCTTGACTACCTACATGACGTGAAGACGGACTCCAGCGGACTCCTCGACGCCAAGGCCACCTCGTTCCTCGTCATCAGCGCATTCCTACGCGCCGCCAGACAGGAATGGAGCGAACAAGGCGACATATGGGCACGCGTCGAAGCGAAGAGGTCACTGCCCGACGACGTTCCCATGGAGCGGCTCACCGCCATGACGCGCAAGCTTCAGAAGCTCCTGGCCATCGACCCCAGCCCTGCGCTCACAGCAGGCGGCCCGCTCGCGCCTCTCACCAAGTGGATCAGCGGGCTACAACGCTCTGGGCGGGCCCTCGCAGAGGCTGGCCACGCAGAACGGCTCGGCCTTGGCACACGCGCCATCCTGACCAAGCACGTCCTCTTCCACTGGAACCGCATGGGATTCACCACGCGCCAGCAGGCGATGTGGGCCCGAGCGGCTCGTGAAGCGATCCTTGGCCGCTGATAAGGCAGCAGGCCCCATTCAGGTGGTGGCGGGGAACCCTAGAGCTCCGCCATTTGTCGTGACTGAATCTCCCACCGCAGCTAAGCAGCGCGCCAAAGAAAATCCTCACACTCAGAAGAACCGTATAAGCACCTTGCGTACCAAACGGCCTTAGCGAATGCTGGGCTCTAGCGATACTTGGTCACATATGCAGACAAAGAAGCAGGCGCAAAGTAACCATAAAGACCACGCAGGGTGAGCTCTGTACGTGACCTGTGCACCAAATACGCGCCCGTGCCTGCGCACGGTGCCTCTCGCGGAGAGCACGGGCATCCCAGACGGGAGGGCGTCGACGAACTCCGCGATGCCTCCGCCTCACGGGAGAGTCCCATAAATACAGACTCGAAAACCACGACAGGCGGGCACGCTGGCAGGCAACGGCTCGGCATACACGCCTGATTTATCCACCGAGGGGTCTGGACCATTTACCTAGAGCAGCAGTCTTCATCACCGCTGCCTCGACAACTTCGTGAGCCGGTCTCCATAGGCCGCGAAGGTTTAGGCGAATCTTATTTGAGAACGGTTGGCCGCCGCTGCTGAACCCGCGCCAAGTACCGTCCTCCCTGCGACCCCTTGGCCTCATGATGTTGATAAGTCGGTATGCCTCAAGGGCCTGCGTGGCGTCATACACGTCGCGCGACAGCCCGAAAAGGCCAGCCCGCTCCTTCCATGAAATGGATCGATACTCCTCTTCGGAGGCCAACTGGAGACACATCAAGAAGGCAGCGATCTCACTCTTCGTCAGCGCATGCACCCACCCCCTCGTGAAGAACTGAAAGGGAATCTTCAGCGTATCTTCGTCGCCACGAGGGACGCGATAATCGACTGCACCCGCCGATGAGCTACTGGCGTCCTCCGATAGAAGTCGGAACCCTTCGTACCTATTCACCGATCCGGGCTTTCCCAGGTCGACAACATGATTCCGGGCCAGTAGACCGAGAGCCGATCGGAACTGGCGGAGTTTATTCCGCGTATAGGCCGACGCCTGGGCGGAACTCCCACTGGATTTGGCAGACACGGCTACAAGGTCCAACCAATTCACCGAATCAGGGGTGCGCCTACTGAGGGGAATCTGATTGTCCCACGCCCTGCCCGGGCGAGATTGACAGTGTGCGACAAATAGTGCAGTTAAATGCAACTGAAGCGCCACTCCTTGCGACACAATAAGGCGCGCCATAGGGGGAAGTATGTGAGACGCAGGGCGCTTGCGTTCGTCTAGTTCGGGTCCGAATCTGAGCTGCGCAGGGACGGGAAACGGGACCCAAAGGTCCACGTCTGGAATATTAGGGTTGCGGACATAAAGGGTTCGAATGCGAATTTCGTTGGGTGCGTGGCCGTTGGACCACAGCTTCTCCGCCGCGGCGAGAACCTCCGAGAGCCCCCGCTCCCGGACGAGGACTCTGAGCGTCTCGGCTCGCTTCCTGGCCCTCTGCTGATTCTGCGTCGTCTCCGTCAAAGTGGCCCCCTACCGCAGACGATGACGTCTTGGTCCGACCTCTCCCTACTCCGCGTGCGCGCACGCGCGCGGATAAGTCGGACCAAGACGTCATCGCTCTCCATGCCTGTCCTCCGATGGCCCGCTCAGAATGGTTCCCAGCGAGCACCGCCCGGTGCTCGGAGGCGAGGACGGCAGCGCCGGCAAGCATCCACCGTCCTCGCACCCAACCACAGCGTTCTGGAGGAACACTGATGCCCACCCAGCCTACGCAACTCAGCGCTGACGCCACAGCGTTCATCGGCGTTCTCGCGGTCGGTGTAGTGCTCATCATGAGTCGTTCGGTCGATGCCGAGGGGATATCGGTTCTTGCGTCGGCTCTCGGCGGCTTGTACGCCGTCTGGACTGGCCGTTCACCCCGCAACCGCAAGTAATAGGAGGTCAGTCCTGCTCGTGCGACGACGGGCATACGAGAACGACCACCCTCATGTTGCCTTGGGGCGGTTGATGCAGGTGTGTCAGAGGTGTGCGGTCGGGGCACGGCCTCGCTGTCAGAACTCCTAGACGACTGCCCGAAGGGCTTGTTCGGTGCAGCAATGCGTGAGCGGATGCGCCGGTCTGACCCAGACGACGCGCCACCATGAACCACACCGAACAGGCAAACCGGACGGCGGCCCAGAGGCCGACACCGCCCGACGTGATCTTTCTGGGTTCCATTGATTGGAGGTTCGAGTCCCACACGGTCTACGGCGTGCAGGTCGGCGTGGATCCCGTCCGACCTGCCGCACGACGCCCGGTCCCACTCCGGTGAGTTCGGGCGTTGCTTCGTGTCCGAGGGCTTTGTGTGGAGGCCTCGGGACAGATCGGCGTCGACGGTGCCGCGGTCACCCATCGTCGTCACGCGTCGTTGATCGGCTTCTGTGCCCGTGCATCGTCATCCCAGCACCAACACTTCTTCGGATCGCCAAGCGCCATCGGGACATTGGTGTCTCCCCAACAGTCGACGTGATCTCGAAGGAAGTACTCGGCCGCGATCATGGCTTTCCATCGGACGGTATACGCCTCCTCCGCCTCGTGGCATGTTCCGTCGCCGCCGTGAGCTCTCCAGCTCCAAGCACCTCGGTCTGGAAGGTAAGTGATCTCGGCGACCCCGCCACACTTTTCCACCGTGATCTTCTCTGGTCGCCCAGAGCCGTCGTCGACCGCGCCGGGCCACTTCTTACGCGCTGCCTGCTTGGTGATCCCCCAGGAAGATCCCAGATCGCCGTAGGTAGCACCCATCCCTCCGCCCATCAGCGCAGCCTCAGCGGCAAGGACCTCGGCGGCTTCATGCAACTGCCGCAGAGCGTGCAGGTAGGCGAGCTGCCAGTCTGCGAACAGCTCCGCCCTAGCCGAGGGTTCGTGTCCGTTGGCCAGGCACTCCTGACCACGCGCCGAGGCCCATCCCGCGATGTTGCGGGCCAGATCCCTCAGCTGGTCTCGCATTCGGGCGTCTTCGGCTGAGCTAGGCGAACGCCATGGCGCCGCCATGGCGCCCGACTTGAACAAGAAATCGTGACCACTCACTGAACGCATGGAGACAACCGTAGTTGTCGCAGCACGCCTGGTGGGGACAACCCCGATTGTCGCAATATGCCTGCGTCAGACCGGACTTCAAAATTTGATGTGCTCGGCTGCTCGACTCGAAGCCGCAGAGGAGTGAAAGACACCGCAGGTCACGCCCGTATGACCTTGACTGCAGGAAGTGGCCAGAGTCGACAGCAACGGCAGAAAGCGGGCCGCAGTGACTTGCGGTGCTAAGCGGCAGGTGCTCGAAGGTAGGCGCGCTCGAATCACCGAGCCAGCCGCTTGCCTACGGCCGACGTGTGCCGTGAGCCCGAAGAATCGGAGAAGCCGTGCCCAGGCATCAGAACTCTCACGTTGTTCCTGACACTCAGGCCGCCTACCCATCGGATCCGCCCTCGCCCAGGCCGGCCTTCGAGCTCCGTTGCGGACCATTGCACGTGACCCTTGATCGCGCACCGGTCAAATTTCTGGCGTTCGCGAGCACGGTGACGCTCGGTGTCATGGGAGCAGCGAACTGGTTGCACTGAAAGGCGGTCAGGGTGTGCTCCGCAAGCGGAGCACACCCTCGTCCATGCGCGCCCTCAAGACGCTATGCTTCGGTCAGGCGACCACGCTCGCCGTTACGTCGGACCTGGGTTCCTCCCGCAGCTACCCAGGGCTGAGGGCGCAAAGTGCCGTCGGGCGCGCGTGATTGAAAACTGTTGTTCCTCCTATGGGGCGCAGTGGGCGGGAGCACTGAGGCACGCCCACCGGGAGCCGGACATGACGCTCGACAGGGATATCGCCACACTCGCACGCCGTATCCGACGCGAGTCCGGGGACGTCATCCCCTTCCAACAGGCACGGTTGACCGCCGCGCGCGAGTTGGGCGGGCTGCCCGTCCACACCATGGCGCCCGAGGAGCGGATCCCGCTCCGCGTCCAGTACACCGGGGAGAGCAAAGCCGCCGCCCGATCTGCGATCAGCAGCGACACCCGCAGACTGGGCCTGGACCACTGTTCGGACGACCAGCGCGCCTTCCGGGCCCTGCTAGCGCTCGCGCTTTTCAACGGCAACGTCCACACCGGTCCGACGGCGAGGTGGAACTACTCGGTTGTCGCCTCGTACGACCCGGTGATGTCGCCCCGCAGGGACCAGTTGGTGATGGTGGCGGAGCGCGCCCCGGAGAACGTGGCCACCCGGCTGCTGGCCACCGAGGGGGCCGACTCACGCGGCGTCCCCGGACTACGGCACGAGGTCAGCTACACGTGCCATGGGCGGCGCTCCGTCTGTCTGCGCCATCTGCCCACCGGTGCACTGCTGACCATCACCGGCGACCCGGCCGGATGCCGGCGCGGCAACAGGCGCAGCCGCGTGCCCCGGCGCCCCTATCTCACACTGGACAACGGCCTCACCGCGCACGAGCGCCGCACACTGGCAGCGGTCCCCCCGATCTCGGGGGAAGCGACCACTCTGCTGGCAGGTCTCGTTTCCCGCTAAAACCTGGTTGACCGGCGTGGCCACTGGGCGACCAGTCTGTCCTGGGACCCTCTGGAGCGCCCCGGAGTCGAACGCCGGAAGGAACCGGAAGTGATCCGGCACGGTGCCGTACATCGGCTCTGGGGCGCCGGCGACTCATGGGAGTTCCGCTGGACCGGCTATCCCGAACCCCGCGACCTGGCTCTGGCCCTGACTCACCGGGAGGCCGGGGTCAAGGGTGCGGGATTTACCCGCCACGGTGACACCTACCGGGTGGTGCTGGGCACCGCCTCGCTCGACCTGTGCGATGGGAAGGGCTGATCCATGCCGTTCCTCACCGACCACCCGGGGTCCGCACCCGTGCTGGTGGCTGCGCTTGTCCTCGGAGTCCTCCGCTTCACGTTGCCGAAGGATTCTCGCCATCGCCTGGAGCTGTGGAAGGCCGTCCTCAAACACCGACGTCAGCGCTGGCAGGTGACGGAGCGCCGCCGCAAGATTGGAAGGTCCGGCGAGACGGACCAACCGGATCTCCCTGCTGGAGCGGAGCGAGGCGGCGGTCACCGATCAGCTCGGCGAGGGCGAGCACGGGACTGAGGCCCGGGAATGAGGATGACGCCGCGCCCCTGTTGCACGAGTTGAGCTGAGTGCCGGTCTGCTGCCACCCCGCCGTCCGGTCGGCTGAGGTTTACGGCCGGAGAAGAGGGGCCGCCTACGGCGCATCACGTGGGAGCCATCTGGGAGCCGACCCGCTCCCTAAACCCTCCCGAGACCACGCGAGCCCCACTGAGCCCAACGCCCTGACCTGCGAAAATACCAAACATGCAGGTGCCGATCTTGACCGAACCTCGTTCGGGACGAAGAGGTCGTGGGTTCAAATCCCGCCACCCCGACACAGGTCAGAGGGCCACCTACCGGTTTCGGTAGGTGGCCCTCTGCGTTGTCGGCACGTGAGCGAAAACGAGGTGCGTGCGAACCCTGTCGGTTGACAGGCTGTGCCGGTGAACCGTGAAGAGATGTCCCGGATCGCCCATGCCGAGCACCCGATCAAGTCGCCGCTCGCCGACGACTCGGTCGGCCGGCTGCTGGAGCGGGGGCTTCCGAGGGGCGACGAGCGTGTGCTGGACCTCGGTTGCGGCGGAGGGGAATGGCTCCTGCGGGCCCTGGTCACCCGACCGCACCTGCGCGCCGAGGGCGTGGACATCTCCGCGGACGCCCTGGACCGGGCCGCCGCCGCCGCGAGCGACCTCGGCGTCCGGGAGCGCCTCGTCCTTCACCACCAGAGGGCCGAAGACTTCGTGTCCGCAGAGCCGTTCGACGTGGTGCTCAGCTTCGGGGCCACGCATGCCTTCGGTGGCCTGCTCCCCACCCTCGCCGCGGCCCGCAGGCACCTGGCCCCTGGCGGCCGTGTCCTTCTCGGTGAGGGATTCTGGGATCGCCCCGCGTCGCCGGAGGCGATCGAGATGCTCGGGAACTTCACCGACCTGGCGACCACCGTGGACCGTGTCGTCGCCGACGGATGGACTCCTGTTCATGGGCACGTCAGCACACGTCGCGAGTTGGACGACTACGAGTGGGCCTGCTGGGGTTCGCTGGCCGCATGGGCCCTGGACCACCCTGCCGACCCGGACGGCTCGCACGTGTTCGAGACAGCCGCGGTCCGTCGTGAGGAATGGCTGCGCGGCTACCGGGACAGCTGGGGCTTCGTCTCCCTGGTACTGCGCTGAAACAACGGAGCGCAGTACGGTACATGTCATGGCCACCGCACGAGTGCCCGTCTGCCCCGATTGCGACGGCACGCTGAAAGTCGGCGTGATGGCCCTTTGCCAGCGTGAGGACGACGGCAAGCTGACCTGCCGCATGGTCTGGGGCTGCGCCAATCAACACGTCTGGTGGCACTGGGCGGACCGCCCGGAAGGCCCGCTGGAGCCTTGCCCGTACCCGGATCTGCTCGACGACTGACGCGGCCACCACCGGGTTGGTGGAGGGGAGTTGGCGAAGGCGGCGTACAGGGTCCTCAGCGCCTCCCACATGGCGGTCAGTTGTGGGAGCGGCAGGGTGCGGGCTCGGAGGACTGCACCGCGCCCGTCGTCGCCGCGATGCTGAAGAGTCCGCCTTCGGGGTCGCGGAGGGCCGCGATGCGGCCGTAGGGGGTGTCGGAGGGGGCGGAGATGATGCCGCCGCCGAGGGTGGTGGCGTGGCTGGCCACGCGGTCGACGTCCTCGACGCAGAAGTAGATGTGCCAACGGGGGCGGACGTTGGGGTCGGGGGCGGCTTCGAGGGCGCCGCCGCGCAGGCCGGCGACGGCCTTGCCGTCGATGTGGAGGACGACCCGGTCGTGCTCGAAGCGGACGTCGCAGCGGTCCTGGCCCTGGGCGTCCCAGCTGAAGACGTGGCCGTAGAAAAGCGCGGCCTCGAAGGCGTCGCGGGTGCGCAGCTCGAGCCAGACCGGGGCGCCCGGGCGGCGCTCGCCCCACCAGGCGGAGGTGAGCTCGCCTTCCCAGATGCCGAAGACGGCGCCGTCCGGGTCGGCCGCCCAGGCCACCCGGCCGCTGCCGAACTCCAGCGGCCCGACCGCGACCGTGCCGCCGCGCTCGCGTGCGCGCCAGGCCACCTCGTCGGCGCTGTCGGCCGCGAAGTAGGTGGTCCAGGTGACGGGGAGGGTGGCGCCGGTCGCGGCCGGGACGCCCATGCCGACGGTGGGGGCGCCGTCCGGGGTGAACGCGATGGTGTAGCGGCCCTGGCCGTGGCGGCTGGGGCGGAAGTGCCAGCCGAAGAGGTCACCGTAGAAGTTCTGCGCCCGGTCCAGGTCGGCCGCCATGAGGCTGACCCAGCACGGCGCGCCTTGGACCGCGCGGAATCGCTCCCGCCTCTCCACGGCCGCTCACCTCACTCCGCCTCCGCGTGCGCGCGGCGGTTGCCATTCCGCCTCCGCGCGCGCGGAGGCGATTGGCTTCCGCGTGCGCGCAGCCGTCACCGTCCGCACATGATGCCCGATAGCTCTGCCTTGGTCAGAGTTTCTCCCGTTTTTTCGGGGCGCGCCACCCCGGCCGCTCCTCGGGCCGCGCGCCGGCGCGCGCCGTGTGGCGCATCACACCGAGGCGCGCCACCAGACGCATTACGGACACCCGACCGAAGCAGGGCAGTATTGCGCCCATGTCGAATCTCCGCTCAAACATCGTCGCCTGGCTCGGCCGCAAGTACTTTTCCAGGATCCAGAAGAACGGCTTCGACCTGTCCAAGTTGTCGTTTCTGTCGGATACGACGCTGACCCCGCTGCGACGGGACGGCCTGGACCCCGTGGCCGAATTGTCCCGCACTCGCGCAAAAGAGCCGATAAGTAAGCTTCCATTGCCTTTCGGGATGAAAGGATGGCTTGTCACGGGATACGACGAAACCAAGGCCGTCCTGGGCCGGACGAGCGGATTCAGCTCCGATTTCACCAATCTCTCGGAGAAGAACATCGGCATCGCCCCACAGCAGAATCCAGGAGGCCTCGGCTTCAGCGATCCACCGACACATACGAGACTGCGCCGCCTGCTGACGCCGGAGTTCACCATGCGCCGGCTCGGCAGGCTCACCCCGCGCATCCACTCCATCGTCGAGGAGCGGCTCGACGAGATGGCCGCGATGGGCGCGGCCGGGGACCCGGTCGACCTCGTGCAGACCTTCGCCCTCCCCATCCCCTCCCTGGTCATCTGCGAGCTGCTCGGCGTGCCGTACGAGGACCGGGCGGACTTCCAGCAGCTGAGCATGGCGCGATTCGATCTGTTCGACGGGGCCGACGCCTCGTTCGGCGCGATATCCGACTCGCTGTCGTATCTGCTCGACATCGTCAAGAAGCAGCGTGAGTCGCCAGGCGACGGGCTGCTCGGGATGCTGGTCAAGGAGCACGGCGACGAGATCGAGGACCAGGAGCTGGCCGGACTGGCCGACGGAGTGCTCACCGGCGGCTTCGAGACGACCGCGAGCATGCTGGCGCTCGGCACGCTGGTGCTGCTCCGCGACCCCGAGCGGTTCGCTGAGATCCGCGACAACGACGAGGTGATCGACCGGTACGTCGAGGAGCTGCTGCGCTACCTCACGGTCGTCCAGGTGGCCTTCCCCAGGTTCGCCAAAGAGGACATGGAGATCGCGGGCACGAAGATATCCACCGGCGATCTGGTGCTGTGCTCGCTGAGCGGGGCGAACCGCGAGGAGAAGCTCGGCCCGGACATGGAACGGTTCGATCCGCATCGGCAAACCCCGTCCCACCTGGCCTTCGGCCATGGCATCCACCGGTGCATCGGCGCCGAGCTGGCCAAGATGGAGCTGCGCGCGGCCTACCCCGCGCTGGTGCGGCGGTTCCCGGAGATGCGGCTGGCCGTCCCGCAGGAGAAGCTCGCGTTCCGGAAGCTGTCCATCGTGTACGGCGTCGAGGCGCTGCCCGTGACCCTGAGATAGCCCGCACATCCGTCCCCCGCCCGGTCGTCCCGCCAGGGCGCCCCGCGAGGGCGCCCGGCGGGGGCGGGCTGGACGCCGGTCAGCGGTACGGGTCCTCCCGGCCGGGGTCCGTACGCCCGCCGGAGTCTCTCCCAACGTCCGGCACGGGATCCTGCGTGAGCCTCCCTGGCCCGTCCACGATCTGGCGATGCACGACCGAGCTGCTCCCCCGCATGTCGAATTCCTGGGCCAGTCCGGTCCGGTGCAGCCGGCCAATCTCCTCGTCCGTGAAAGTAACCCCGGCTATCTCGGTCTCTTTTCCGGAATCCCAGTTGTAGCGGTCCCACACATTGAGCTGGTAGTCGAGGCCCACCTTGGGCTTTCCGTCGGCCCCCGGCGTCACCGTGACCACACCGCTCGTATTCGTGTTGACCGAGCCGACAGCCAGATACCAGTCCTCATTGCCCGACCGGCTGAAGCGATAGTCGCTGTTCATCGTCTCCACCGGGATGGCGACCGGCCGGCCGCCGTTCTTCCTGAATTCCGCCAACGCCTCCGCGCGCCATTTGTCCTCATTGTCCATGATGGCTTCGAGGGCCTTGTTACGGAGCGCCACGTCGCCTTTCATCATCTTGTCGACGGGCAGATCCAGAGTTGTGCCGGAATTATCCAGGTAGTGCGTCAGGTGCCGCGCCGCGTCGTCCATCCCCAGCAGCGAGGCACCCTCCGCCAGCGCCTTGACCTTCTCCAAGGTGACCCGCTCGCCGAGACCGGGGGACTCGACACCGTGCCGGCCCGACCCCGCGTCCGGGGAGATCTGCCTGATCCGCGGGGACAGGACCCCCGCCGCCACGAGGTCGTCCTTGTGGGCCGCCCAGAGCTCGCCGCGCGCCCGCGGGCTCAGGGACTCCCACAGCCGCCGCAGCCGGGCGCGCTCCTCCGGGCTCGCCTCGTCCCCCAGCGAGGCCAGCTCGACCGCGCGCGGGATCATGTCCTCGTCCAGCGAGGTGTAGACGGCGTGGCCCGCGTCATGGGGGTCCTGGCCGTGGCTCGCGCGCAGGGCGCGGGTGACGGCGGCGTCGATCTCCGCGGCGTAGGTGACCATCTCCGTGATGGACTCGGCGTACCAGGTGAGCAGGTCCTCGGTGCGCTGGCTGTCGCCGTCGACGTTGCACAGCGCCTCGGTCACCCGAACCGAGCCGTCGCCCGCGTCCTTGACCAAGAGCGAGGGCTTCTCCGCCACGGCGTCGGCGACCAGCTTTCTGACCCGCTTCTGAATGCCCCGCAGCTCCGTGTTCGCGTCGTCCAGAACGCTCCAGACGCTCTTCGCCTCGCGGTGCAGATCCCGGAACTCCTTCGCCGTCTTGCGGACGAAGTCCCGAGTCACCGTCGCATTGAGACCGGCCCATTTCGCGGCGTTCGACTTCCGCACCAGGCCCCGGTCGACATCCGTCCCGAGCTTTTCGAGATCGCTCACCACGGTCTTCCAGTCGGCGACCGCCGCACCGAGCTTGCCGAGGTCCATCTCGAGGAGATTCGTATAAGTGAACGCCACCGCGGTTTCCAGCCCCCGTATCGCTCCGTGCCCCACTCCGCGCATCGCCTCACGCGTGTGGATGCGCACGTTAGCAAGGATCACTGCGGTCGGCGCCGGTCCGATCGGGTTTGATGGAGGGATGAATGACGCACAGACCATGCCCGACTGGGAGAAACGATTCCGGGCCCCGCGCGTCTCCCTGCCCGACTGGGCCGAGGACGCACCGGACCGCGCGCTGTTCGTGTCCAATGCGACCGGGACCTACGAGCTGTACGCGTGGGACCGGGCGACCGGAGCGCAGCGCCAGGCGACCGACCGGCCGAACGGCACGACGGATGGGGTGCTCACCCCAAACGGCCGGTGGATCTGGTGGTTCTCGGACACCGACGGCGACGAGTTCGGGGTGTGGATGCGCCAGCCGTTCGCCCCGGACGCCGTCCCGAGCCAGGGAACAGCGGCGCAGGGCGGCGGACCGGACGAGCCCGCGGCGCCCGGCCTGGCCCCCTCCTACCCGGCCGGTCTGGCGCTCGGCCGCGACGGCACCGCGGTCGTCGGGCGGTCCACGGACGAGGACGGCTCCACCGTCCACGTCGTGCGGCCCGGGGCCGCGCCCCAGGAGATCTACCGCCACCGGGAGTCGGCCGGGGTGGGCGACCTGTCGTACGACGGGACGCTGATCGCGATCGAGCACACCGAGCACGGCGACGCCATGCACTCGGCGATCCGGATCGTACGGCTGGACGGCACGCCCGTCGCGGAGCTGGACGACACCAAGGGCGGCACCGAGGAGCTGGGCCTGTCCGTCATGGGGTTCGCGCCGGTCACCGGGGACAACCGGCTGCTCGTCGGGCACCAGCGGCGCGGCCGCTGGGAGCCGATGGTGTGGGACCCGGACACCGGCGTGGAGACGGCGCTGGCCATCGACCTGCCCGGGGACGTCGGCGCCGACTGGGTGCCGGACGGGACGGCGCTGCTGGTCGAGCACAGCTACCAGGCGCGCAGCGAGCTGTGGCGGTACGACCTCGCCTCCGGCGAGCTGACCCGCCTCGACACCCCGCCCGGCACCATCTCGGGGGCGACGGCGCGGCCGGACGGCACGGTCGAGTTCCTGTGGTCCTCGGCGGCCGAGGCGCCGCAGGTGCGCTCCACGAGCGGGCGCGTGGTACTCGACCCGCCCGGGCTCAGGGCTCCCGGGTCGGTGCCGGTCGACGACATCTGGGTGGACGGGCCCGGCGGGCGGGTGCACGCCCTGGTGCACAAGCCCGCGGGCGAGGGCCCCTTCCCGACCGTCTTCGACATCCACGGCGGGCCCACCTGGCACGACAGCGACGCCTTCGCGGCGGGCCCGGCGGCCTGGGTCGACCACGGCTTCGCGGTCGTACGCGTCAACTACCGCGGGTCCACCGGGTACGGACGGGCGTGGACGGACGCGCTGAAGCACCGCGTCGGGCTGATCGAGCTGGAGGACATCGCGGCCGTACGCCAGTGGGCGGTCGACTCGGGGCTCGCCGACCCCGAGCGGCTGGTGCTGGCCGGCGGCTCGTGGGGCGGCTATCTGACGCTGCTGGGGCTCGGGACCCAGCCCGAGGCGTGGGCGCTGGGGCTCGCGGCGGTGCCGGTCGCGGACTACGTCACGGCGTACCACGACGAGATGGAGGCCCTGAAGGCGATGGACCGCACGCTGCTGGGCGGCACGCCGGAAGAGGTCCCCGAGCGCTTCGAGGCCTCCTCACCGCTGACGTATGTGGACGCCGTGCGGGCGCCGGTCTACATCTCGGCGGGGGTCAACGACCCGCGCTGCCCGATCCGGCAGATCGACAACTACGTGGAGCGGCTGGCGCGGCGCGGCGCCCCGCACGAGGTGTACCGGTACGACGCGGGGCACGGCTCGCTGGTGGTCGAGGAGCGGATCAAGCAGTTGCGCTTGGAGATCGAGTTCGCTCAGCGTCACCTGGGTCAGCTGCCGGATCCGCGTGGTCCGCGTGACTCGCGTGACTCGCGTGATCTTCAGGCGCAGCCGGGGTCTCCGACGCGATGATCCCGAGCTCCAGGTCACGCGCCGTCTCCGCCTCGCGGCGGAACAGCCGGAACCACATGAACACGACGAAGCCCGCGAAGACGAACCACTCGCCGGTGTAGCCGAGGTTCTGGAACGCCTTGAGATCGAGCCCGGTGCCCTCCGCCACGGCCGGGGGCACCGGCTTCAGGGTCCCGGGGGCGGAGGCGGCGGTGATCCACGCGTCGTACACCCCGTACGGCACGAGGTTCACCAGCGAGGCGGCGCTGATCATGCCCAGCTGGCCGCGCGGCAGCCCGCCGCTCGCCCGCACCCCGTCGCTGCCCGAGTGCTCGGACGCCTGGAGCGCCCCGGTCACGGTCACCTCGCCCGCCGGGGGCGCGGGCACCTTGGCGACGTCCGCCTTGTCGTCGGCGTCGCCGGGCAGCCAGCCCCGCACGACCGGGACCGCCTTGCCCCCGTCGGTGCGCAGCAGCGTGAGCACGTAGAAGCCGTCGTGGTCGCCCAGCCGCCGGTCCGGGACGAGCAGTTGGTGCTCGGTGTCATAGCGCCCGGTCGCGGTGGCCGACCGCCCCGAGGTCCGGTCGGTGACCGGCAGCAGCGCCGTCAGCGGCTCGGCGCCCTCCTTGGCCTCGGAGGACTTGTCCTGCTGCTTGTTGTGGTTCTCGACGCGTGCCTCGAAGCGGCTCAGCTGCCAGCTGCCCATGAACAGACAGACCGGAATGGCCAGCACGGTGAAGACGTTGATCACCCACCAGCGGGGTGTCAGCAGAAACCGATACACACCACCACCGTACGGGCCCGCGACCGCCGGCCCGCCCTTGGGGTGGGCCGGGGCGCCCCCGGCCTACGCGCCCGCCAGCACCCCGGTGCGGTAGATCGTCCCCGCGCACGCGCCGCTGAGCGTCACGCTCGCCGCGGGCGGGTCACCGGCCTCGGGCGTGTAGCTGAGCGCGACGCTCCCCGCCGGCTGTTCGCCGCCGCCACCGCCGCCGCCACCGCTTCCGCTGCCGGAGCCGTCGCCCGGAGTGTCCGAGGGCTCGCCGTCCGCGGCGGCCGAGTCCGGCGTGGGGTCGGGGCTCGGCGTGGAGCTGGTGTTGGAGCAGCCTGAGGTGCCGCCGCCGGACTGCGGGATCCAGGCGAACCTCACCTCGTACGCCTGGCCGGGCTTCAGGATGAGCTGGCCCGGCGCGGTGGCGGGGTCGGGCAGGCCGCTCGCCGCGTCGCCGGAGGTGTGGTCCACGACGAAGACCCGGGAGGCGTCCGCGCCGCCCAGCGCGCTCGGGCTGATGCTGCCGCCGCCCACGACCGTGCAAGGCGTGCCGGAGATGTTCAGCACGTGAAACGAGCCGTAGACCCGGCCCTCGGCGTCCGCCGTCCCGGCCGTCCCGGTGGCGTTGCCGAGCTGGGAGCGGGCGCAGGTGGGCGAGGTGGCGTTCAGCGTGCTGGAGGGGTCGGGGGCCACGCCGCCCGAGTCGCCCTCCGGCTTCTTGGACGGGTCCTTCTCCTTGTCGTCCTTGCCCTTGTCCTCTTTGTCCTCGCTGCCCTGGTCGGCGGGTCGGCCGGTCTCCTTCCCGCCGCTGTCCTCGCCGCGCTTCTCCTCGTCGGTGCCGGGCGTGTTGTGGCTGCTGCCGGCGATGGCCGGGCGGTCGTCCGAGCCGCCGGTGGTGGCGACGTGGACCAGCGCGGGCAGCGCGGCCCCGCCGAGCACCACCGCCGCGGCGGCGCCGACCAGGGCCTGGCGGCGGCGCGTACGGCGGGCGGGCACGGCGCGGCGCAGGTGCTCCAGGGAGTCGGGTGACGGCTCCAGCTCGCCGACGGCGCCGTGCAGGAGACGGCGCAGCGAGTCCTCGTCCATGCCGTCGTCCATACCGTCCGGGCTGGTCCTGTCGTCCCCGCCGTCCGGGCCGTTCATGTCGCCGCTGCCGTTCCTGCTGCCGTTCCTGCTGCCGGTCCCGCTGTCCGTACGATCCCCGCCGTCCGTGCCCGCGGCCTTGCCGAGCCGCGCCGTGCCGTCCGGCTCGTGAACGTCCCGCCGGTCGGGATCGTCCCCCGGCGCCGACTTGAGTGTGTCGTCGTTCATACCGGAGCCTCCATTGCGACGCGAAGCGCCGCGATGCCACGCGATCCGTACGCCTTGACCGAGCCGAGCGATATGCCGAGCGTCTCGGCGACCTGGGCCTCGGTCATGTCCGCGAAGTAGCGCAGCACGAGAACCTCGCGCTGGCGGCGCTGGAGCCCTCTCATTGCCTTGATCAACTGGTCCCGCTCGAGCTGCTCGTACGCGCCCTCCTCGGCGCTCGCCATGTCGGGCATCGGCTTGGAGAGCAGCTTCAGCCCGAGGATGCGGCGGCGCAGCGCCGAGCGCGAGAGGTTGACGACCGTCTGCCGCAGGTAGGCGAGCGTCTTCTCCGGGTCACGGACCCGGCGCCGCGCGGAGTGCACGCGGATGAACGCCTCCTGCACGACGTCCTCGCAGGAGGCGGTGTCGTCCAGGAGCAGCGCGGCAAGACCGAGCAGCGACCGGTAGTGGGCGCGGTAGGTCTCGGTGAGGTGATCGACTGTGGTGCCGGCTGCCATCGCTTCGTCAGTGTCCTCGCGCCCCGTCGAAATCTGCGCGGGACGAGCGGTGGACCACGGCGCGATCACCGGCATGCCGCCAGGAGCGCGGGGACGCGGGGGCCGCACTGCCGTGCCGCCGCGCCCTGGGATCGTTGCGATGCCGAATACCTCTGCTGCCACGCCAGTTGGACACGCTGCCCCCTGTCAGGGTTGTACGCGTGAGGCATCGCGTTTGACGATGCGACGAATGCCCCCATGCAGACCAACCCATCCCCAATGCCCCGGTTTGCTCAACGCCCACTACAGGGCGGCTGGAAAGACGCTCCCCGCCTGCTGCCGGTTGCAGCGGGCGGGGAGGGAATCTTCTTCACAGATCTTTGCCCTGGTTTACTCCCAGTTCAAGTGGTCCAGGCCATTGTCCAGGTCACAGAAACTTCACAGTTGGCTCTGGGCCCACGCCGGAGAGCCATCACCTTACGCGTCCCCGTGGAACGACAGGACGACAGACCGTCAGGCCTTCAGGCCGTGAACTCCGCCGCGACGAGCTCCGCGATCTGCGCGGTGTTGAGCGCCGCGCCCTTGCGGAGGTTGTCGCCGCACACGAACAGCTCGAGCGCCTTGGGGTCGTCCAGCGAGCGCCGCACCCGGCCCACCCAGGTCGGGTCGGTGCCCACGGCATCGGCCGGGGTGGGGAACTCGCCCTCCGCCGGGTTGTCGCAGAGCACCACCCCGGGCGCGACCGCCAGGATCTCGTGCACCTGGGCCACGGTCACCTCGTTCTCGAACCGCGCGTGCACGGCCAGCGAGTGGGTGGTGATCACGGGCACGCGGACACAGGTCGCGGTGACCCGCAGCTCCGGCAGCCCCAGGATCTTGCGGGACTCGTTGCGCACCTTGAGCTCCTCCGAGGACCAGCCGTCCTCCTTGAGCGAGCCCGCGAACGGCACCACGTTGAGCGCCATCGGCCCGGGGAACGGCCCGGTGTCGCCGACCGCCCGCCGTACGTCGCCGGGCTGCGTGCCCAGCTCCGTGCCGGCGACGAGGGCGAGCTGTGCGCGGAGGGTGTCGATGCCCTCCTTGCCCGCCCCGGAGACCGCCTGGTACGAGGAGACGATCAGCTCCTGAAGCCCGAACTCGGCGTGCAGCGCGCCGATCGCGACGATCATCGAGAGCGTGGTGCAGTTGGGGTTGGCGATGATGCCGCGCGGGCGGACCCGGGCCGCGTGCGCGTTCACCTCGGGGACGACCAGCGGTACATACGGGTCCATCCGGAAGGCTCCGGAGTTGTCGACCACGACCGCGCCCTTGCTCACCGCGATCGGCGCCCACTGCGCGGAGACCTCGTCCGGCACGTCGAACATCGCGATGTCGACGCCGTCGAAGGCCTCCTCGGCCAGCGCCACCACCTCGACCTGCTCGCCCCGGACGGTCAGCTTCCGCCCCGCCGAGCGCGGCGAGGCGATCAGCCGGATCTCGCCCCAGACGTCCGCGCGCTCGGAGAGGAGGGAGAGCATGACGGTGCCGACGGCTCCGGTCGCGCCGACGACGGCGAGCGTCGGCTTCCGGCCACCGGCACCGCCACGGCCGGTCATCGGCCGGTCCCTCCGTAGACGACGGCTTCGACGTTGTCGCTGTCCAGCCCGAAGGCGGTGTGCACGGCCCGGACCGCTTCCTTGACGTCGTCGGCGCGGGTGACGACCGAGATACGGATCTCGGAGGTCGAGATCAGCTCAATGTTGACCCCGGCGTTGGACAGCGCCTCGAAGAAGGACGCGGTGACGCCCGGGTTCGTCCGCATACCGGCGCCGACCAGCGAGATCTTGGCGATCTGGTCGTCGTAGCGCAGCGAGTCGAAGCCGATCGTCGGCTGCGCCTTGGTCAGCGCCTCCATGGCCTTGTGGCCGTCGGTCTTCGGGAGGGTGAAGGAGATGTCGGTCAGGCCGGTCGACGCGGCGGAGACGTTCTGCACCACCATGTCGATGTTGAGCTCGGAGTCCGAGATCGTGCGGAAGATGGCCGCGGCCTCACCCGGCTTGTCCGGCACGCCGACGACCGTGATCTTGGCCTCGGAGGTGTCGTGGGCAACACCCGAGATGATCGCCTGCTCCATCGGCTGGTCCCCTTGCGGCTCGTTGCTGACCCACGTGCCCTTGAGTCCGGAGAAGGACGAGCGGACGTGGATCGGGATGTTGTAACGGCGTGCGTACTCCACACAGCGGTGGAGCAGCACCTTGGAGCCGGAACTGGCCAGTTCCAGCATGTCCTCGAACGAGATCCAGTCGATCTTCCGGGCCTTCTTCACGACCCGCGGGTCGGCGGTGAACACACCGTCGACATCCGTGTAGATCTCACAGACCTCGCCCTCGAGGGCTGCCGCGAGAGCGACGGCGGTGGTGTCGGAGCCGCCGCGACCCAGGGTGGTGATGTCCTTCTTGTCCTGGGACACACCCTGGAAGCCCGCGACGATCGCGATGTTGCCCGCGTCGATCGACTCCCGGATGCGGCCGGGCGTGACGTCGATGATCCGCGCTTTGTTGTGGACCGAGTCGGTGATCACCCCGGCCTGGCTGCCGGTGAACGACTGCGCCTCGTGCCCGAGGTTTTTGATCGCCATCGCCAGCAGGGCCATGGAGATCCGCTCTCCGGCGGTCAGCAGCATGTCGAACTCACGCCCCGACGGAATCGGGGACACCTGCTCGGCGAGGTCGATCAGCTCGTCCGTCGTGTCGCCCATCGCCGAAACCACGACGACCACCTGGTGGCCGTTCTTCTTGGCTTCGACGATTCGCTTGGCGACCCGCTTGATGCCCTCGGCATCGGCAACGGAAGAGCCTCCGTACTTCTGCACGACAAGGCCCACGTGCGCTCCCTACGGCTCTCAGTATTGCGGTCGGCTCAGTCTAACGAGTGGCCGGAAATTACCCCGCCTATATCACATTGCGAGACACATGACTCACTTTGTGATCAGACGTCCACTTTCCCGTGCCACCCGCTCAGCGACCAACCCTGCCCGCTCGCGCCCGAAGCATACGAAAACGTAACCCAGGTCACATCCCGGAATTCCCGGAGGGGGCCTCGTTCGTCTCTCTCAGGTCTCAGGTCTGGACGGACCGGATGCCGAGCGGGGCCGCGATCTCCGCCGCCATGACGCGTCCCGCCTCCTCCGCGAGCTGCTCGTCCCCACCCGCGTTGCTGTCCGTGTCCAGGCCGTCCAGCTCGTCCAGGGGGCTGTCCAGGCGTACGTGGGCGACCAGCGACTGGAGCGCGCGCAGGGCGGCGGAGGCGGTCGTACCCCAGTTGGACAGATACGAGAACTGCCACCACCACAGCGCCTCGCTGATCCGGCCGTCACGGTAGTGGGCCATGCCGTGCCGCAGGTCGGTGATGATGTCGGCCAGGTCGTCGGAGATCCGGCAGGCCACGGGCCGGCTGCGCGGCACATACGGGTCGAAGACCTCGGAGTAGACGTCCACCGGGTCGAGCAGCCGGGCGAAGCGCTCACGCAGCTCGTCCACGTCCGGCTCGGGGCCGACGTCCGGCTCGTACCGCTCGTCGGGCACGAAGTCCTCATGGGCGCCCAGCCGGCCGCCCGCGAGGAGCAGCTGGGAGAGCTCGAGCAGCAGAAACGGCACGGCGCTGTCCGGCTCGTCGCCCTTCGCCACTTCTGTGACGGCGACGATGAAACTCTCGATCTGATCGGAGATCTGGACCGCGAAGTCGTCCGGATCCGGATGGGCGGCGTGCAGCGTTGCGTCAGACATCGAGAAGTCTTCTCCCTTCGAAGGCACGCCCCAGCGTGACCTCGTCGGCGTACTCCAGGTCTCCCCCGACCGGGAGACCGCTAGCCAGCCGGGTCACCTTCAAACCCATGGGCTTGACCATGCGCGCCAGGTAGGTGGCGGTGGCCTCGCCCTCCAGGTTCGGATCAGTGGCCAGGATCAGCTCCGTGACCGTACCGTCCGCGAGCCGTGTCAGCAGCTCCCTGATCCGAAGATCGTCCGGGCCCACACCCTCGATCGGGCTGATCGCGCCGCCGAGCACGTGGTAGCGGCCGCGGAACTCGCGGGTGCGCTCGATCGCCACGACGTCCTTGGGCTCCTCGACCACACAGAGGACGGCCGGGTCGCGGCGCGGGTCCTGGCACACCCGGCACTGCTCGGCCTCGGCGACGTTCCCGCACACCGCGCAGAACCGCACCTTCTCCTTGACCTCGGTCAGCGCGTGCGCGAGGCGGCGGACGTCGGTGGGCTCGGCCTGGAGGATGTGGAAGGCGATGCGCTGCGCGCTCTTGGGACCGACGCCGGGCAGCCTGCCCAATTCGTCGATGAGGTCCTGGACCACGCCCTCGTACACGCCCGCATCCAATCTCGCGCTGACACGCGGTGGCTTCTCTTCTTACAGACTTCGGTATAAGGCCCGGGTCAGGGCCTGGGCCAGACCGCGGAGAGCCGTTTCCGAACGGAAGGCCCGCTCAGAACGGAAGGCCCGGCATGCCGCCGAGACCCTGGGCGAGCGGACCGAGCTTCTGCTGCTGAAGCTGCTGAGCGGCGTTGTTCGCGTCGCGCACGGCGGCGACGACGAGGTCCGCGAGGGTCTCGGTGTCCTCCGGGTCCACCGCCTTCGGGTCGATCACCAGGCCCTGAAGCTCACCGGCGCCGGTCACGGTGGCCTTCACCAGGCCGCCGCCCGCCGAGCCTTCGACAGGGGTCCTGGCCAGTTCCTCCTGCGCCGCGGCGAGGTCCTGCTGCATCTTCTGGGCCTGCTGAAGCAGCTGCTGCATGTTGGGCTGGCCACCACCGGGGATCACGAGCTCACTCCTGCGCTGTCGACAGAGTTCTTCTTACCGATAGCCCGAGCCTACGTGCTCACGGAGCGCCTCGCTCTACGCCGTAGGGAGGAGGGAGGGGCGGCGCTGGAGGACACAACTCAGGGGCCGCGCAGGGCGGTACTAGTCCGGACCGCGCGCCCCCTCTTCACCCACACCCCTGTCTGTTCACGGCCCCTTCCCGTTCACGACCTCTACTCGTTCGCGATCTCTTCGACGACCGTGGCGCCGAGCTCGCGCACGATCAGGTCATGACCGCTGAGCGCGGTGTCGTCGAGATCCGGGTCGTCCTCGGCCGGCATGTCGTCCTCGGGCGCGATGGGCGGGGGCTCCGGCTCCCGGTACGCCGAAGGCTGCGCGGGCGGGCCCGCGGAGGCGGCGGGAGGACCGGCGGGGGACGCGCCGGGGGCGGCGGGCCCGGCGGCCGCCGCCTGGGCCTGGGGCCTGGGGGCGGGCTGGCGCGGCGGAGCCGCCGGGGCGGCACCACCCCCGAAGCCGCCGGAGCCCCCGGAGCCACTGAAGCCGCCGGAACCGCCGAAGCCACCGCCGCCCGCACCGCCGGGCCCGCCCTGCTGGCCGGCGCCGCCCGAGGGGTCGACGACCGCCTCGATCCGCCACTGCACACCGATCGCGTCGCTGAGCGCCTGGCGCAGCACGTCCTCGCTGCCGCCGCTGACGAAGCTGTCACGCGCGCCGGGGTTGGAGAAGCCGACCTGAAGGGTGGTGCCGTCGAAACCGGTGACCGCCGCGTTCTGGCTCAGCAGGATCCAGGTGAAGCGGCGGCGGTTCTTGACCGCCTCCAGAATGTCCGGCCACATCTGCCGCACCTGCATGGCGCCCTGCGCCATGCCCGGCGCGGACGCGGCGGGGGCAGCGGGGGCGGCGGGCGCCCCGGCGGGACCGGAGGGGCTGGAAGGGCCAGAGGGGCCGGAGCCGGCGGAAGTACTCGAAGCACCAGAGGATCCGGCAGGCCCTGTGGAACCGCCCGCCGCCCCGCCGCCCTGCCCAGGCGCGGCGGCAGACGGCCAGCTGCCGGGCTGCCGCCCCGAGCCCTGGGCGGAACCGGGGGCCGTGGCGGTCGGCCAGGCCCCGGGCCGCGACGCGGACGCGGACGCGGCAGGCGCCCCGCCACCTTCCGCACCGCCGGTCGAGTCGGCACCGCCCGCACCGGGGCGCTGCCCGCCGCCACCGCCGTGCCCCGCAGGCTGGGCGCCCCCGGGCCACGCTCCGGGCTGCTGTCCTCCGCCCCCGCCCCCGCTCCCGGCCTCGGCCTCGGCCGGGCCCGAGGGCGCACCGCTAGCCGCCGGAGCCGCGCCCTGGCCGGCCCCACCGCGGCCGGTCACCGCCGCGCGCGCGGCCGCCGGGCCGGACGGGCCCGCGGCCGGGGCGTGCGCGTCGGGCCCCGGTACGTACCCCATGGCGGGCCCATGGCCCTCCGGCCCTCCGACAATGCCTCCGATGCCTCCGGGGCCTCCAGGCCCTCCTGGGCCTCCTGGGCCTCCTGGGCCTCCTGGGCCTCCGCCCAGACCGCCCGCCAGGGCCCCCCGCTCCAGCTTCTCCAGCCGCGCCTGCACCGACCGCTCGTCCCCGAACGCCGCGGGCAGCAGCACCCGCGCGCAGATCAGCTCCAGCTGGAGCCGCGGCGACGTGGCGCCGCGCATCTCGGTCAGGCCCTCGTTGACCAGGTCGGCGGCGCGGCTCAGCTCGGCGGCGCCGAAGACGGACGCCTGGGCCTGCATCCGCTCGATGACATCGACCGGGGCGTCGATGAGCCCCTTCTCCGCCGCATCCGGCACAGCCGCGAGAATCACCAGGTCACGCAGCCGCTCCAGCAGGTCGGCGACAAAGCGGCGGGGGTCGTTGCCCCCCTCGATCACACGGTTGACCACCTCGAACGCGGCAGCGCCGTCGCTCGCCGCGAAGGCGTCCACGATCGCGTCGAGCAGCGAGCCGTCCGTATAGCCGAGCAGCGACGTCGCCATGGCGTACGTCACACCGTCCGCGCCCGCGCCCGCGAGCAGCTGGTCCATGACCGACATCGAGTCCCGCACCGACCCGGCCCCGGCCCGCACCACCAGCGGCAGCACCCCGTCCTCGACGGGGATCGCCTCGCGCTCGCAGACCTCCGCCAGATAGTCGCGCAGCGTCCCCGGGGGCACCAGCCGGAACGGGTAGTGGTGCGTACGCGACCGGATGGTGCCGATGACCTTCTCGGGCTCCGTGGTCGCGAAGATGAACTTCAGATGCTCCGGAGGCTCCTCGACCACCTTCAGCAGGGCGTTGAACCCCGCCGAGGTGACCATGTGCGCCTCGTCGATGATGTAGATCTTGTACCGGCTCGACGCGGGCCCGAAGAACGCCTTCTCCCGCAGCTCACGCGCGTCGTCCACGCCTCCGTGGGAAGCGGCGTCGATCTCGATGACATCGATCGAACCCGGTCCGTTCCGCGCGAGGTCCAGACAGGACTGGCACTCCCCGCACGGCGCCGGGGTCGGCCCCTTCTCGCAGTTCAGACAGCGGGCCAGGATGCGCGCGCTCGTCGTCTTGCCGCAGCCGCGCGGACCGCTGAAGAGGTACGCGTGGTTGACCCGGTTGTTGCGCAGCGCCTGCTGCAACGGGCCGGTGACATGCTCCTGGCCGATGACCTCGGCGTAGGTCTCGGGGCGGTAGCGGCGGTACAGCGCGAGGGACGACACGCTTACGACGATATCGGTGCCCACCGACATCCGGAGCCGCCCCACAACGCAAGGGCCCCCCACGTACCCGCCAGAGCCCACTTACCCTTGCTGCCTTCCGGCCCTGGGGGAGTTCGGTGAGATAGCGCCACGTGAGGGGCTGGCCCCCACCCTAGCGGATGGACCGGGGTGGGAACGAGTTCGCATCCACTGCTTCTGGTCTTGTATTGTTCCTCGCGGAGGATTCGCCTAGAGGCCTAGGGCGCACGCTTGGAAAGCGTGTTGGGGGCAACCCCTCACGAGTTCGAATCTCGTATCCTCCGCACCCGCCCAGCAGGGCAGACGAGGGCCCCGACCGGTTCACCGGTCGGGGCCCTCGTCATGTACCGGCCTGGAACGGCCTCAGTACTGGTCGGTCTCCATGAAACCCGTGCTCCCGTTGTCGTCCGCGTCGAAGGCGGCGGCGGTCGGGTCGAACCCGGGCGGGCTGTCCTTGAGGGCCAGGCCCAGTCCGGCCAGCTTCGCCTTGACCTCGTCGATCGACTTGGCGCCGAAGTTACGGATGTCGAGCAGGTCCGCCTCGGAACGCGCCAGGAGCTCACCCACCGAGTGGACGCCCTCACGCTTGAGGCAGTTGTACGAGCGGACGGTGAGCTCGAGCTCCTCGATCGGCAGCGCCAGGTCGGCGGCCAGGGCGGCGTCCGTCGGGGACGGGCCCATGTCGATGCCCTCGGCGTCCACGTTCAGCTCGCGGGCCAGACCGAACAGCTCGACCAGGGTCTTGCCGGCCGACGCCATGGCGTCACGCGGACGCATGGCCTGCTTGGTCTCGACGTCGACGATCAGCTTGTCGAAGTCGGTGCGCTGCTCGACACGGGTCGCCTCGACCTTGTAGGTGACCTTGAGCACCGGCGAGTAGATCGAGTCGACCGGGATCCGGCCGATCTCCTGGCCGACCTGCTTGTTCTGCACGGCGGAGACATAGCCGCGACCGCGCTCGACGGTCAGCTCCATCTCCAGCTTGCCCTTGCCGTTCAGCGCGGCCAGGACCAGGTCGGGGTTGTGCACCTCGACACCGGCCGGGGGCGCGATGTCGGCGGCGGTGACCAGACCCGGGCCCTGCTTGCGCAGGTACATCACGACCGGCTCGTCGTGCTCCGAGGAGACGACCAGCTGCTTGATGTTGAGGATGAGGTCGGTGATGTCCTCCTTGACGCCCGGCACGGTGGTGAACTCGTGCAGGACCCCGTCGATCCGGATGCTGGTGACAGCAGCGCCGGGGATCGACGACAGGAGGGTGCGACGGAGGGAGTTGCCGAGGGTGTAGCCGAAGCCCGGCTCCAGCGGCTCGATCAGGAATCGGGAACGGAACTCGTCGACGACCTCTTCGGTCAGTGACGGACGCTGAGCAATCAGCACGAGGTATTGCCTCCAGTGTTTTGCGCCCGCTATGTGACGCCGTAGACACCACGAACGGTACGGGTGTCTGCTGGCCGGTCGGCAGGCTCAGCTCTTGCTGGAGTGGAGTCCAACGATCGACGAGGCAGCCACCAGCGCGGTTCGTAGGCGCATACTAGGGGCAATGACAAAGCCTGCTGCACCGAAGCGTCATTTGCCCACCAGCCCCTTCAAGGCCCCGGTCACGCCGGCCCCCAAGCACTTCGCCGTGGGCGACCAGGTCACACACGACATGTACGGCCTCGGCCGAGTGATCGGCATCGAGGATGGAATCGCGGCGCTCGTGGATTTTGGCTCGGAGCGAATGCGGATCCTGAGCCCGTACGCCAAGATGACCAAGTTGTAGAACCACTGTGCCCGGTCACGGCACGCCAGGCCCCTTCGGGGACCTGTAACGAAAGCGAGACCTCTCATCGAACTGACGTCGCTGTTCTCCGCCCTGGAAGGGCAACCCCGCGGTACCACTCCGGCATCGCCGCCTCCTGCGACAAACCCCTTCCAGGCCCCGGACTTCGGGGAAGACGAGACCTTCCTGCCTGAGGAGGTACAGGAGCCCGCCCCGGGCATGCGCGCGGCGCGGACGAAGGCTGCTTAGCTCCCACGTGTGCGGTGGGCGGAGCCAGGCCCGTTCGGGTCCCGGACTCGGAAGCCGTGGAGTTCGATGCCGTCCGCGTCGACGTCGTCAGGTTCGGGGCGGCCTTCCTGAATGAACCCGCAGAGCGCGCGCAGCGCGTCCTCACCAAGTTCCAGGGGATGGAAGGGCAGCGGATACGGCTCGTCGTCCTCGTCCGGCCAGGGGACGACGTCCGCCGGGCGCTCCCCGGCCCAGTAGGGAAGCTCGAAGGGGAACGGCTCCCCGATGTTCTCGATGATCCCGTCGTCCGGCGACAGGCTCAGGGAGCGGATGAGGCGTCCGTCGTCCCACACGGCGAACGCGAACCAGTCGACCACACTGTGCATCGCATGCAAGATCAACCGTCGTCCCGCGCTCGCGGCGACCAGATGCTCAGGGAGCCGCGACGGGGAATCGATCATCACACTCCGGTCGCAGACGATCTCGACCCCGGGCCAGCTCGCCGCGCAGGCCGTGCCGTCCCACCCGCCGCAACAGGCTCGGCGCATCTCCCTCGGCAAAGACGAGCAGACCGGTCTTGGCCCCCAAGGCCCCTCCCCACGGCAGCAACACTCAACAGTCGTCGCACCGTATCCGCCGGCTCCGACATCGAAGCCCCACGCAGGTCCTGACGCCGAACAGCTCTCCGCCGACCGCGCGGTACGGTCCGGTCTCGATCACGTCTGGCTATGCGGGTGGAGGCGCCGTCGATGCGTCCTGCGGGTGTCGTTCTGGAGGAATCCGAGCGGTCGCAGTGGAACTTCACGCCCTTCGTGGGTGTCGGTCCGCTGCGGTTCGGGATGGACCACGACGAGGTGGTTGCCGCGCTGGGCGTGGATCACGCCTCTGTCTCGGTTCCCGGTCGCTGGGCAACGTTCCACCTCCCGACCTCGCGCGGGGCGGCCCTCACGGCGTACTACGCGGACGGCCGCCGCCTCCACGGCATCGCCGTCGACGCTCTCCATGGCCCTCAGGTCACCATGGACGGCTTGCAGTTGGTCGGGCAGGTGCCGTCAAAGCTGGCGGTCCTCTTCGTCGACTACGTGGTGTCCCAGGGATTGAGGGAGGACGTGACTTGGTCCCAGGAGGGCGATCCCGGGGCGGATGAACTCGGGCTCGTGCTGCGCGCGCAGCGTGCCGGAGACATCCTGCTCACGCGTCCGGTCTTCGTGGCTCGTGAGTGGGCCAATCGCGCCTCGGACAACTGGGAAGGGCCCATTCCGCAGGAGGAGTGGCGAGTGCACGCGTGACATGAGGCCGAGTGGCCATCACTCGCGCGTCGGCCTCGGATTTCAGCGGGTCCAGGAGCGGGAGCAGAGGACGAGGCGGTAGCCGTCGGGGTCCGCGACGGTCACGCCGTGCTCGCCCCAGTACGGGTTGTGGGCGGTCACGCGGGTGCCGCCGGTGGCGAGCAGGCGGTTCACGAGATCCTCGTCGACGGGTTCTCCCAGGTAGACGACGAAGAGATCGTCGACGGTCGGGCTGGGTTCGAGAGGCTGCTCGGGGTCGTGAGTGAGTTCGAAGTGCCAGACTCCGTCGCGCGGGCCGAGCATGAGCAGGTCGTGCTTGCCCGGCGTGTGCTCGGTGGTGCGCCAGAGGACGTCGAGGCCGAGACCTTCGACGTAGAAGCGCATGGCGGCAGCGAGATCCCGGGACGGGTCCGCCGCACGACGAGTCCGCCGCCGAGCGCTTCGAGGCGCTCGCCGCGTTGCGTGAGGAGGGTTTGATCCGCCACCTCGGCCTGAGCAACGTCGACGCCGACCACCTCGCCCAGGCCCGTGAGATCGCCCCCGTCGCGGCCGTACAGAACCACTTCCACGCCGCCAAGCGCGACGATGCGCGGCTGATGGCCGTCTGCGAGGAGGCGGGCATCGCCTACGTGCCGTTCTTCCCCCTCGGCGGCGGCGTGAGCGACCTCACCGGTGACCGCATGGCCGAGGTCGCGGCCCGGCACGGCGCGACGGTCCCGCAGATCGCCCTGGCCTGGCTGCTCGCCTCCTCGCCCGTCACCCTGGCCATCCCCGGCACCGGCTCCCCGGCCCACCTGGAGGAGAACATCGCCGCCGGGTCGATTGCCCTCACCCGTGAGGATCTCTCCGAACTCGCCTGACGCCGGGCGGCCGAGGCGGAGCCCGCGATGTTCGGGCAGGACGCCGGTGCCGTAGTGCTGGCCGTCACCCGTACGGCCGCCGGGCACGACGAGCTCGGTGAACCCGACGATCACACCGTCCGCCACCCTGACGGCGGCGGCTGTGTGCAGGAGGTCGCCCCGCTTCCCGACGGCCCGGGCCACCGCTCGCACCCGGTCCACATCCCAGGTCACCGTGGAGTAGTCGGCGTCGTCCGTCGGCATGTCGTCCATGGCTCGCCGCGAGGCCGTGAAGGTCTCCGCGAGCTCGTCGGGGACGGTGCCGTCCCACGACTCCAGCCGGTAGCCGGGGCGCGGCTGTCGGATGGTTTCACGGAGGGCGGCGATGTCCACCCGCGCCAGCGCGAGCCGCGTGAAGATCATGGTCTGGACCCCGCGAAAGCCCAGTGCCGAGAGGAACAGGTCGCCGGGTGTGTCCGCTTCGGCCTGGGCCGTGACGTGGCGTCGGCTTTCGGCGCGGGCGGTGGCTGGACACGGTGCGGTTGGGGTCGAGGTCGGTCAGCTCGGTGATACGAAGCGACAAGGTGTCTCCGTCGTGAGGAAGCAGCAGATGGCACAGGACGGGGTCGGGTGCTGACGGCTCCTGCTGCGCATGTGCTGCACACCTTCTTGTCGACGGCGCCGGTCCACAGGTGGGCGGCGCGGCGAAGCTATCCGCCGCGGCGCGCCGACCGCAATGGATTTCACGGGTGCGCGTCGGCGGGCTCTCCCGGGGCCTGTCCCGGCTCGACGACCGCCGGCGCCGGCTCCGCTCGTGGCCGCCGACGAGCCGTCCCGGTCGGCAGGGTGAGTACGGCGAGACAGCCGACGACCAGGGCTACGCCGACCCACCCGAGCGCGGGCAGGCGCTCGCCGACGACCAGTACGGCCAGGACCGCCGCGACAGCGGGTTCCAGCAGCGAGAGTGTGGTGGCCGTGCTCGCCGGGACGTGCGCCAGGCCCCAGCCGAACAGGACGTAGCCGATGAACATGGGCACCAGGGCCATGTAGACGCCGACCGCCGCGTTCGACCAGGAGTCCAGGAGCGGGCCGCCCGTGGCCAGCAGCACCGGCAGGAGCAGCAGGCCGCCGATCCCGAAGACGGTCCCCATGGCCGCGCGGGAGGTGACGCCGCGGCTGATCAGGCGGTGGGCCGCCCAGGAGTACAGGGCGTAGGTGAAACCGGCCACCAGGCCCAGCGCCACTCCGAGCACGGTCGACCCCGCGGAGCGGGCCCCAGCGGCGGAGTGCGCCCCGGCCGCCTCGGCCGCGCACAGCAGCGCCGTCCCGGCGAGGCCCAGCGCGGCGCCGGTCATCCAGCGGCGCGTGAGGCGGCGTCCGTCCACGGCTCGCTCGATCACGGCCGAGGCGAGCGGGGCCGAGCCGATCGACACCACGGTGCCGGCGGCGACCCCGGCCAGGTGCATGGAGGTGTAGAACGCCAGCGGGTAGGTCCCCACCGCCAGCGCGCCGAGCAGCACCACGCCGCGCTGCGCGCGGAGCCCCGGCGCTTCCCGGGCGATACGGGGGCCGGCGATGAGGGCCTGGAGCAGTCCGCCGAGACCCATGGCGACGGCCCCGATGGCGAGCGGCCCCACGGCTGGGGCGAAGGTCGCGGCGGTGCCCGTGGTGCCCCACAGCACCGACGCCACGAGCACGCACAGCGACCCCGCGCCGGCCGAGCCGACCGCGTGTCCGGCGGGACGCGTCACAGCCCGCGTCACAGCCCGCGTCACAGCCGGTCCAGCATGTCGGCCGCCATCGTCCGCGCACGCTCCAGACGCGTGCCGGCGCCCTCAAGGCCGGCCCGCGCCATCGCTCCTTCCAGGAGGAACGCCAGATGCTCCGCCACCACGCGAGCCTCCTCGGGACGGTCGGGCAGCAGTTCCCCGACGTGCCCGGCGAGCAGGGACTCGACTTCCTCCTTGTGCCGGCGCACCACGGCCCGCCCCTCGTCCTCGGCGGGCAGCTCGGCAGCCGCGTTCAGCAGGCCGCACCCCCGAAAGCCGTGCTCGTAGGCGAAGGCGGCGTGATCGGCGTACGCGTCGAAGACGGCCAGCACGCCACCGCGCCCGTCCCGGACCCCTTCCAGGCGCCGCCGGTACAGGTCCAGCCACTCCTCGTGCCGCGCGTCGAGGTAGGCCATCACCAGGTCGGCCTTGGAGGAGAAGTTGTTGTACAGGCTCATCTTCGCCACGCCCGCCTCGGCGGTGATCGTGTCGATCCCCGTCGCCGAGACGCCGTCCGCGTAGAAGCGGCGCGCCGCGGCGGCCAGCAGCCGCTCGCGCGCGGTCCCCCGCCGTTTGCCGGAGCGCGCTGCCGCGGTATCGGTGTCGCCCATCACGTTCCCTTCTCACTCATTAGGTAGGTCAGTCTACCTAGTGAATGGGAAGGGTGCTCGCCCGAGGGCCGGACGGCTCAGGAGTCCTGGAGCGCGGCCAGGACGATCGGCAATGTGCGGGGGTTGCCGCAAGGCGACCACGAACACCAGGGTGCGGTCGATCCGGCCGTGGGCGTCCAGGGATGACGTCTCCCGCCGCCCAGCCCGCGGAGAGGTTCCAGTCAGTGACCAGGGGGCGGGCCCGCCGGGGCCCGCCCCCGTCAGGTCGCGTTCGGCGGCTCGGTCGGCGGCGTCACCGCGATCGTGCCCTGCGCCACGGCGCACAGGGTCTCGACCCCCGCGCCGTCCACCGTGGACAGGTCGCAGCGGCACACGACGCGGGTGCGGCCGGCCCGGACGACGCGCGCCTCGGCCCGCAGCAGCACTCCTTCGGCGGGCCGCAGATAGTCGATGGTGAACCCGGCGGTGATCAGCCGGGCCCCGGCCACCGTGCCCGCGGCGAAGGTCAGCGCGTTGTCGGCGGCGTAACCGAGTACCCCGCCGTGCAGAAATCCGTGCTGCTGGCGCAGGTCGTCGCGGATGTCCAGCTCAAGCGTCGCCGCGCCGTCGCCGAAGGCCACCAGACGGGTGCCGAGCAGATTGCTGAAGGGCTGGGCCGCCAGCACCTTCCGCGCGAGCGCCAAGTCCAGAACCTCGCTCATCTCCACACCCCTTGCGCCGCTTCACTGGCCGAGCGACCATCGCGCGCGCCCGTCACGTCTGTCAACCGATGGAGACGGCGACGCCGTTGAACGTCGTCTCCGGGGTCTGGGGGGAGGTGAAGCGGGCGTTGACCAGGTAGAGGCGGTCGCCCCAGCGGGCGACGGTGGTGGGGACGTCGAAGCGGGGGTCGGTGACCGTACGGCGCAGGGTGGCGGTGCGGGCCCTGAGGTCGAGGTCGAAGACGCTGATCAGGTTGAGCCGGTTCTGGACGACGTACAGGGAGCGGCCGATGCGCAGAAGACCGTCGCCGTTGGCCACGTCGGCCGCGCCGACCAGGGCGATCTCGGTGGCGTGCCCGTCGGCCAGGTCGACGTGGTAGAGCCGGCCGGGCGAGCTGCTGACGACGATCAGACCATGGGCGTCGGGGGTGCCGACGACACCGTTGGCGTTGTTGACGTTGGGCGTCTGCACCCAGTCGCCGACGAGCGGCAGGCGGCGGACCGCCCCCTTGCGGCCGCGCGGTACGCCATAGAGGACGGCGTCGCGCGAGTCGGTGAACCAGGCGCGGTCGCCGAGCAGGATGACGTCGTTGATGAAGTGCCCGGTGGTGTCTGTCAGCTGGTAGGTGGTCACGAGACGGCCGGTGTGGGAGTCCACGACCCGCGCCGTCCCGCCACCGCCTCCGGAGACGTAGAGCAGACCGTCCTCGTCCAGCTTCAGCCCGACGGTCGCCGTGCCCGTGGCGCCCTCGTGGATGACGCGGCCCTCGCCGGTGCGCAGATCGGTGCGGTAGACGGCGCCGTTGGCGCGCGAGCCCATATAGGCATACGGCCTGCGGCCGATGGTGATCCCCTCGGGCATGAAGCCGTCGGGGAGCGGGAACTCGGCCGGCCACGCGGCGGCCGGGGCCGCGGTGGCGGCCTGTGCCGCCCCGGCGCCGGCCGCCATCGCGAACGCGGCGACGGCGGCACCGCCGAGAACGGCGCGCCGGGACGGCTGGGGGTGGTTCCGGGTCATGGTTCCGGACCTCCGTGAAGGGTGGGGTGGGGGCGGGAGCCTGGGGGAGCCTGGCGAGATCAGCGAATCCCCGGCATCGGCATCGGCATCGGCAACTCACTGAACTCTGTGCACATGGCGCTTCTGCTTCCACGCGGTTTCAGGTCACCCTCATGCGTAACGGGCCGCCGCCCGCCGGGGTTCCTCGGGGCGAGATGTGGACGGATAGGCTGGAGTGATCGGGTGAATCGACCCGCACATCAACGCGGACATCGACGCGGACATCAACGGGGACAGAGGGCGGCCGAGGGTCATGGGCAGGGGCGAGGGCGAGCACGCCGACAAGCTCGGGCGGCCGACGTCACGGGACGTCGCCCGGCTCGCCGGGGTGTCCCATACCGCCGTCTCCTTCGTGTTCAACGACCGTGCCGCGGGAAACCTCTCGGCCGCCACCCAGGAGCGCATCCGCCAGGCCGCCGCCCGCCTCGGCTACCGCCCCGACCCCGTCGCGCGCGGGTTGCGAAGCCGCCGCACCGCCGTGATCGGGCTGGTCACGGACGAGATCGCCTCGTCGCCGTTCGCGGGGCGGCTGCTGCGCGGGGCCATGGAGACCGCCTGGGACAGCGGGCATCTCGTCCTCACCGTCGACTCCGGCGGCGACCCGGCCAAGGAGGACGCGGCGGTCGCCGAACTCCTCGACCGGCGGGTCGACGGCATCATCTACGCGACCATGTCGCTGCGCCGGGTCCGCGTCCCGGAGGGCCTGCACCGCACCCGCTCCGTCCTCGCCAACTGTCTGCCCGAGGACGACTCCCTGCCGGCCGTCATCCCCGCCGAGCGCGCCGGAGGCCGTACCGCGGCCCGGCTGCTGCTGGACGAGGGGCACCGCAGGGTCGCCATGGTCGGCGGCCAGGACGACATCGCGTCGGCCGAGCGGCTGCGCGGCTTCCGTGACGCCCTGCGGGCCAAGGGGATCATCGTCCCCAAGGAGTGGGTCCTGCGGACCGGGGGCGAGATCTCCGGCGGGTACGAGGGCGCGGCGCGGATCCTCGACGGGGTCCCCGCGGACCGCCGCCCCACCGGCGTCTTCTGCTACAACGACCGGGTCGCGGCGGGCGTCCTGCACGCCGCGGCCCGGCTCGGGCTCGCGGTCCCCGACGAGCTGTCGGTGGTCGGCTACGACGACCAGGAGCACATGGCCGAGTACCTCGCCCCGCCCCTCACCACGGTCGCGCTGCCGCACCGGGCCATGGGCGAGGCCGCCGCCCGGCTGCTGCTGGAGGCCCTCGACACCGGGCGGACACCGCTCGCCACCACCCGGCGCCTCGCCTGCACGGCGATCAGCCGGGCGTCGGTGGGACCAGCTCCCACCCCGTGACGGCGGCCGCGGACCCCGCCACGACGAGCTCGCACACATCGCCCGGGCGCCGGTAGACGCGCTCGGTGACCGTGGCCCGGTCATCGGCGAACAGCTCCAGCAGCGAGCCGTCGACGAGCACGCGCACCTCCCTCGCCGGCGCCCGCACCACGATGGGCGCCGACCCCCCGGGCCCGAGGCCGGGCGTCCGGGGCCAGTCACCGCGGTCCAGCGTCACGGTGCCCTGATCCGGGTCCAGCCGCACCGTCAGCTCCGCCCCCGAGGCGGACCGCAGCAGACTCACGGTCGTCAGGCCGCGGGCGGTGACGGTCAGGTCGTACGCGTCCGGGAGCGGAGCCCGGCCCGGTGCGGTGACGAAGGGTTCGGGCGCGCGGAGCAGTTCGAGCTCCGGGGCCGGTACGACGCGCAGCGCGCCGTCCGGGTGTACGTCGACGACCCTCGGCGCGGTGAGGACACCGGCCCACCCGGCGCGCTCGATCTCGCTCCGCTCACGGGCCTCCCAGGACCAGCCCCACATCAGGGCCCGGTCCGCCTCCTCGAGCACGGCGGGTGCGTAGAAGTCCCGGCCGTGGTCGAGCCGTCCGCCGGTGCGCGCCTCGAAGCGCACATCGCCCTGGTCGTCCGTATGCAGCCGGCCCGTCAGATAGCCGGTGGCGCGCGGCTCCTTGTCCCACAACGACACCACCAGCACCCGGTCCCCGCCCGCCGTGGCGTACAGCTGCGGACACTCCCAGCCGGCCGCCCGGTCGCCGAACGCCTCCGCCGCGACGGGGTCGCCGCCGTCGAGGAGCACACCGGCGAACCGCCAGTCGGCCAGGTCCTGGCAGTCGTAGAGCAGCACGGACGGGGTTCCGTCGGCGTGGCCCGCGCCGACCAGCGCCCACCGCCGCCCGCCCCACCGGAACACGAACGGGTCGCGGAACATCACCACGTCCAGGCCGGGGGGCGGTCCGGTCACCACCGGTGTGGGCAGCGGCTTCCAGTCGGCCAGCGCCTCGTCGTCCGGGTCGGCAGCCCGCGCCAGGCAGATCGCGCCCAGGCCGGTGTGGTGGCGGTCGACGCCGGTGTACACGGCCGTGGGCACACCGTCGTCGTCGACCACGCACCCGGACCAGCAGCCCGCCTCATCCGGCCCGCCGGGCGTCGGGGCGAGCGCGATCGGATGGTGCTCCCAGCGGACCAGGTCGGGGCTGGAGACATGGCCCCAGTGGACGTTGGCGTGGACCGGGGCGTCCGGGTTGTGCTGGTAGAAGAGGTGATGGCGGCCCCGCCAGCGGAAGGGACCGTTCGGGTCGTTGATCCAGTTGGCGGGCGGGCGGACCCGGAAGCGCGGCGCGCCGGGGTCGGGGGACTGAGCGGCGGGGCTCAACGGTTGACTCCTGCGGAGGTGATGCCCTCGCGGAGAGGGCGCTGGCCGACGACGAACACGGCGACGGCGGGGAGCATGGAGAGGACGACACCGGCGAGCACCACCGAGACGGAGCCGGTGCCGAGGTTGCCCTGGAGCGAGACCAGGCCGAGCGGCAGGGTGTAGTTCTGGCCGGAGGTCTCCAGGATCAGCGGCCGGAAGAACTCGTTCCAGTGGTAGTTGAAGGCCAGCACGCCGACGATCGCCAGGCCGGGGGCGGCCAGCGGTGCGTACACCGAGCGGAAGATCCGCCACGGGCCGCAGCCGTCCAGCATCGCGGCCTCGCCCAGGTCCTTCGGCATCCCCAGGAAGTACTGCCGCATCAGGAAGGTCCCGAAGGCGGTCGGGAAGGCCGGAATGATCAGGCCGAGGAGAGTGTCGGTCAGGCCCATCGACTTCAGCACCAGGAACACCGGCACGATGGTGACCTGGAGCGGCACCATCATGGTCGCCAGCACCAGGCCGAACAGCGGCTTCTTGAAGCGGAATTCCAGGCGCGCGAACGCGTATCCCGCCAGGCCGGCCGTGATCATCTGGCCCACCGCGATCAGCGCCGTCACCAGCGTCGAGTTGAGGGCGACCAGCCATACGTCGATCTGGTCGAAGACCCCGCGGTACGACTCCGTGGTCGGGTGCGTCGGGATGATCTTCGGCGGCAGGTCGAAGGACTCGGCCGGGGTGCGCAGCGAGGTGGAGACGGTCCAGATGACCGGCCCGAGGGTCAGCAGCGCGCAGACCGCCAGCCCGGCGATCCGGGCCCAGGGCGCGGCCGCGTACCGGGCGCGGCTGAGGGACAGGGTTGCTTGGCTCATGGGGCTCACCCGGCTCACTGGTAGTGGACGAAACGCCGGCTGAGCCGGAACTGGAGGGCCGTGACCGCCATGATCAGTACGAACAGCAGCACGCCCACCGCGGACGCCGGGCCGAAGCGGAGCTGCTCGAACGCGGTCTCGTAGATGACCATCACAACGGTGCGGGTGGAGTCGCCGGGCCCGCCGTCGGTGAGCACGTACGGCTGCTCGAAGACCTGAAGCGCGTTGATGATGCCGACCACCGACGCGACCAGCAGCGTGGGCGACAGCAGCGGCAGCGTGACGGCGAGGTGCTTGCGCAACCCGGTCGCGCCGTCGAGCGAGGCGGCCTCGTGGATCTCCTTGGGGATGTTGTTCAGACCGCCGACGAACAGCAGGAACGAGAATCCGAACTGCTGCCAGACGTAGACCAGGATCACCGTGGCCATCGCCCCGTTCTCCGACGTCAGCCATGGCACCGGGGCGATCCCGACCAGCCCGAGCAGCCAGTTCACGACGCCGAAGTCCTGGTTGAAGAGGTACTTCATCACCACCGAGATCGACGCGGCGGACAGCACCAGCGGGAAGAAGAAGGCCGACCGGAACACCGAGCGGAGCCACATGGGCATCCGCCCGTTCACCGCCAGCGCCAGCGCCAGCGCGATGAGCAGCTGGAGCGCGACCGCGAGCACCATGAACACGAGGGTGTTGCGGAAGGAGACCAGCACGGTCGAATCGCTGAACACCTCGCGGTAGTTGGCGGTCCCGGCGAAGCTCGGGTCGTCGATCACGTTCCAGTGGAAGAGGCTGAGGACGACCGAGCCGGCGATCGGTACGACCGTGAAGAGCACGATCCCGACGATCGTGGGCGCCAGGAACAGCGCGGCGAGCAGCCGGGTGGAACGGTTGCGGGCGGAGGGCCGCGAGGGGTCGGCGGCCGGTGTCGCCCGCCGCTTTCGTACGCGCGGGGCCTGCGTGTTCGGCTGGGTGTTCGCCTGGGTGTCCGCCTGCGTGTTCGCCTGCGTGTTTGTCGTCATACGTCACGCTCCATGGCCTTCTCCAGGTCGCCCTGCATCCGGCGCAGCGCGGGGCCCACCGCGCCCCGCGAGGCCAGGGCGGTGCCGGTGTGCTTGAGCAGCACCTGCTCGACCTCGGCGACCTGCGGCGGCGCGGGGATCGGCCCGGTGTCGGGGAACTTGTCGAGGGTGTCGTAGAAGACCTGCCAGTGGTTCGGGCCGGTCTCCCGGTAGCGGGCGGGGGTGAGCATCGAACGGCGGGCCGGGGTGGTCTGGTTGGTCTTGAACAGCCGCATCAGGGTGTCCCTGCGGGCGGCGTACTTGATGAACTCCCAGGCCTCGTCCGGCTTCTTCGAGGTGCGCAGCAGCGCGTAGCCGGCGGCGCCGAACTGCATGCGCTGGGTGCGCCAGCGCGGGAAGTACTGCACGTCGTAGTCCGTCGCCTCCATGCCCGCGAGATGCAGACCGCCCGCCCAGAAGCCGCCCGCGGGCGTGACGCCGACCCGGCCGGTGGAGAAGACGCCGACGAGGTTCTGGCCGTTGCCGCCCTCGGGGCGGGTGCACAGGTCCTCCTGGATGAGGGAGGCGAGATAGTCGTACGCCTCCTCCACGCGGGCGTCGGTGGCCTGCGGGGTCGTCCACCGGAAACCACCCCCGCGCCCGCGCCGGGCGGCGGCCGGATAGAAGGAGTCCCACAGCCAGGCCCCGCCCGGCGCCTTGGACTCGGCGAGCAGATTGGTGCCGTTCGCGAACAGCCAGGGCACCACGCCGCCCCACAGCCGGTTGGTCCAGAAGTACGGCGTGAACCGGGAGCCGCTCGCCTTCTTCATGTCCCGCAGCAGCGCGGTGAAGTCGTCGCGGGTCCAGTCGGCCGCCGGGAAGCTCGCGCCCGCCCGCTTCAGCACCTGGTTGTTGAGGTACATGTCGGCCGCGTTGAACTCGACCGGCAGCTGGTAGAGGCTCCCCTCGTACATCATCGACTCCACCAGCGAGGGATGGACGTCGGCGAAGTACTCGCGCAGCTCCTCGGCGTCCCGCCGCACCCAGCGGTCCAGGGGGACCCCGAGGCGCCGCGCGAACAACTGGACGCCCTCGGTGGCGACGTAGACGAGGTCGGGGGCGGTGCCCGCCGCGATCTGGGTGAGGATCTTCGCGAAGAAGTCGGACCAGTCGACGGCCTGCACCGCGTTGATGCGCAGCTTGATGTCGGGGTGCTCTTTCCGGAAGCCCTCGGTGAGCGTGCGGATGGCCTCCGGTCCGTAGGCGGGGCCGAGGGTGGCGACGACGAGGGAGCCGTCGTTCCGGCCGGGGATGTCGGCGCCGGTGAGGCGGTCCCAGCTTGCCGCGACGCCGCCGAGAGCGGCGGCCGCGGCGCCGTACGCCCCGTACCGCATGAGGCCGCGGCGGGAGATGAGCGAGTCGGTCATCGGCGAGCCTAACTCGTGTTAGGAGGAAGTGACTCCCCGATGATGAGAACCCTGTTACGGGGCTGTCAAGGCGCAGGAGAGGGTTGACCTTTAACGAGTTAGGTCTAAAGTTCCGGACCACTGAGCCGCAGTCCCGACGACGGAGTCGGGGAAGGGAGGCGCACCATGCGCCGAATATCGGGCACATCCGGCAGCCGTGGCCCGTCCAGGAGGTCGCTGTTCCTCGCCTCGGCCGTGGGCGCGGCCGGCGCGTTGCTGCCCGTCACGGCGAGACCTGCGGCGGCAAAGCCCGGGGCGGCGAAGCCGGGGGCGGCGAAGCCCGGGGCCGCGTCCGCGTGCCCGGGCAGCTACCGCGCCGGGTACCACTTCACCGTCCCCGACCAGTGGATGAACGACCCGCAGCGGCCGATCTGGATCGACGGCGAGTACCACTACTACTACCTGTACAACCCCGACTACTCGACGGGTGGCACGACCGCGGGCACCACCTGGCGCCTGGCCACCAGCACCGACCTGGTCTCCTTCACCGACCGCGGCATCGCCGTGCCGAAGGACACCACCCCCAATGGCGACGTCTGGTCCGGTTCGGCGGTGGTCGACACGGACAACACGGCGGGCTTCGGCCCGGGCGCGGTGATCGCCCTGGCCACCATGTCACCCGACGACAACGCCAACACCCAGGCGCAGTACCTGTTCTACTCCACGGACGGCGGCCGTACGTTCACCAACCACGGCACCGACCCGGTCCTGCCCAACCCCGGGGTCCGGGACTTCCGCGACCCCAAGGTGATCCGCGACGAGGAGCGCGGCCGGTGGGTGATGGCGCTCGCCGAGAACAACAAGGTGGGCTTCTACCACTCCACCGACCTGAAGTCGTGGACTTACGTCAGCGGGTTCATCAAGGACGGCATCGGCGTCCTCGAATGCCCCGACCTGTTCCGGATCACCGCCGAGAACGGGACCCGGACGTGGGTGCTGGGGGTGAGCGCCAACGGCAAGGGCTCCGGGCTGCCGAGCACCTACGCGTACTGGACCGGCTCCTTCGACGGCACCACCTTCACGGCCGATGCCCCCGACCCGCAGTGGCTGGACCACGGCTGGGACTGGTACGCGGCCGTCACCTTCGAGAAGCGGGACGCGAACGGCACCCTCGACCCGGCCGCGCGCTACGCGATCGGCTGGCTGAACCACTGGGACTACGCCAACACCACGCCCACCATCGACTGCGACGGCTTCAACGGCACCGACTCGATCGTCCGCGAGATCACCCTCAAGCGCGCCGCGAGCGGCACGTACTACCTCGCCTCCCAGCCCATCGCGGCCCTCGACGGCCAGGTCTCCCGCACGGTGAACCTCGGCGACCTGGAGGTCGACGGCCGGCGGGTGCTGGACTACACCGGCACCGCGTATGAGCTGACGACCGAGATCGCCTGGGACCAGCTCACCGGCGCGGGGCTCCAGTTGCGCCGCTCCGCGGACGGCGTCCGCCACATCGACGCCGGGATCTATCGCGACTACGCCTTCGTCAACCGCGGGTACGCGGTGAGCCCGGACTCCTCCGGCCGGTGGCGGGAGAGCCGCACCCCCTTCGACCCGTCCTCGCGGATGGTCCGGCTGCGGATCCTGATCGACCGCACCTCCGTGGAGATGTTCATCGACGACGGCCGGTACGTCCACTCCTCCGAGGCATTCCCGGACCCTGCCGACACCGGGCTCGCGCTGTTCACGATCGACGGCGGCGCGGTGTTCAGGAACACCGTGATCCGCGAGTTCAGGCTCTGATCCACGGCGAACAGGCGAGCGTCGGGCAGGCCACTCGGACTCGGCTATCAGGCGGTGCGTCAGGCACGCTTTCGAGTGGCCGGCTCGCGGGCGGTCCATGACAAACGGCCAGGTCGGTGAACGATCGGTGGATCAGTCGATCCCGAGGCAATCGAGCCTCCGACCGTTTCGCGAAGGCAGGCCACAGTGATCAGCAGGCGGAACGCATTGCGGACAGGCACCCTGGGTGCCCTCGGCGCCGGGGCCGTGGCCATGACGGCGCCGACCGACGCGGCCGCGGTGACCGAGACGGCGGAGCGGGTCAGCCGGCAGGACTGGAAGCGGCTGGCCGCGTCGCTCTCCCCCGGTGCCACCCTCTACCGGCCCGCGAACTCCGGCTACCCTCCGCTCGCGATCCCGTTCAACCACCGGTACGCCGGGACCCACCCCGCCGGCATCGTCGCCTGCGCCACGGTCGGGGACGTACGCGAGTCGATCCGCTGGGCCCGCGCGGTGGGGCTGCCCGCGGTGCCGCGCTCCGGTCTCGGCCACAACTACGCGGGCTACTCCACCACCACGGGCCTGCTGCTCAATATGAGCCGGATGAGGAACATCGTCACCACGCCGCGGCGGAGTGCCGCCCGCTCCCGGGCATACGGGCCGATCAAGGTCGCCCACGGCGCGGGCACCGTCACCGTCGGGGCCGGGGTCACCAACGGCGATCTGCATCCGCTGCTCGAGGACCAAGGCATCTTCGTGCCGACCGGCCGCTGCCCCTCGGTCGGGGTCGCCGGTCTCGTGCTGGGCGGCGGGATCGGCTTCAGCGACAAGATGTTCGGCCTGACCTGCGACCGGCTGGTCGCCACGACCGTCGTACTCGCCGACGGCCGCGTCGTCGAGGCCAGTGAGGACTCGCAGCCCGATCTGTTCTGGGCCTGCCGGGGCGGCGCGGGCAACAACTTCGGCGTGCACACCTCGTTCACGTTCCAGTACGAGCGGTTCCAGGGCGATGTGGGTTTCTACCGGCTCAGCTGGAGCCTGGACTCCGTACTGCCGGTGATGGCGACCGCCCAGCGGATCGCCCAGGAGACCGAGGACGACAAGCGATTCCACCTCCGCCTCGGCATCGGCACCCGCGGGCGCACCCGGAAGCAGATCCGCACGAACGCCAACGTCAACGCGATCGGCCAGTACTACGGAACCCTCGATGAACTGCGGGCCGTCCTCGCCCCGCTCCTCGCCATCGGCACCCCGGAGGAACGAGCCCGGAACTGCGCCGCCGTCCGCGAGGTCACCCCGGCTGAGGCGAGCACGCTGCTCAGCGCCACCACTCCGGTGGAGAAATTCGCCGCCAAGTCAGCGGTCCTGAACTCCCGGACGCTCCTCACCGACCAGCAGGTCAGCGCCGCGGCCGAGCGGCTGCTCGACTGGCCGGGCAGCGGCAACCCGGACGGGGCCGGGTTCGCGATGTTCGCACTCGGCGGGGAGATCAACCGCGTACCGCGCCGGGCGACCGCATTCGTGCACCGCGACGGCCTGTTCATCCTGGCCGCCGAGACCTCCTGGGCGGACTACGACTCCCCCGAGGTCGCCGCCGCGAACCAGCACTGGCTCCAGGAGTTCTACGCCGCCATCTTCGACGGGGCGCCCCCTGCGCACTCCTACCAGAACTTTCCCGATCCGAAGCTGAGGGACTGGCGGGAGGCCTACTACGGCGTCAACTACCCGCGGTTGGTCCGCGTGAAGCGGAGGTACGACCCGACCGACTTCTTCCGCTACCCCCAGGCAATCGGCTCCTGAGTGCTCCCGTGCCACCACCAGGCCGGGCCCCCGCCAGGCCGGGCCCGGGGGACAGGCCAGGTCTGACCGGGAGGGGTCCCCGCACGCCCGTGCCAGCCTCTGCCGCATGAAACGCTGGAAGTCCGCGATCGGGCTCGTCATCTGCCTTGGTGTGACAAGGGCGGTTCGGCATCGGGGCCCTTCACCCGGCCCGTGGAATTCATGAAGATGCGCGCACAGCGGCTGCCCGCCCGGGATCACGGCGATTACGTCCCGGCGCATGGATTCAACCTTGCCGATGCGTCCACCACCGACCTGCCAGAAGCCGATTTCGTCACAGGCCGGTACACAGCGCTGCCCTTCGCGCTGGGCCTGCGGGTCAGGGACTGTGTCCAGGCCGTGGCTGACAAGCGCGACGGCGCACGGCCCGTGTGGTTCTACGGGCTGAGCGACCGCTCCTGGGCCTGCGTGATGCCCGGTTTGGTCTCACGGTCACGCCAAAAGGACAGCGGGTATGGCTGGATGATCCGGCCGACTCCTGGGCCGTATGAGCAGCACCCCCCGGCCATCACGGCCCCCGGGGCGGGGGCGGGCCGCTCTGCGGCCGTAGCGCCCGCGGACGCTACGGCACCATTCAGGACGGCGAGAACTCGTATTGCAGCTCATAGAGGTGACCGGCCTTGGCCATCACCGTGGCCTCAATGGGGCGTTCGTCGTCGCTGTACACGACCCGCAACGTCCGCAGGACGGGCAGATTCCCCGGCAGACCAAGGACGGTGTACTGCTCCTGCGTGGGTACCCGGGCGGACACCTTGTCCACGCTGAGCCGTGGCGGGTACCCCAGTTCCGCCAGCAACGCCGGAGTACCGCCCTTGATCTTGCGGCGTTCCATCATCGCCGTCCCGTGAGCAAGATCCAGCGGATAGTACGACTTCACCAGTTCCACCGGCTCGTCATCCAGCGACAACACCTGCGCCCGCAGGAGCGCCATCCCGTCCTCCGGAAGCCGCAGCGCCTCCGCCACATCGGCGGGCGGCCTCACCTCGGCGACCTCCAGAAGACGGCTGCTCCCCCGCGCCTGGTGCCCGGTGGCCGCCTCGCTGATCCACCGATACGGCTCACCCGACGCGGCCGGCGCCATGTACGCGGCGGGCCGCATGGTGCGCTGCCGGTGCTCCCGTACGGTAACGGCCGCCCCGGCCCTGCCCACCGCGAGGCCTTCGTCCTTCAGCAGTTGCAGTGCCTTCTGCACGGTCGCGTTCGACGCGCTGAACCGCTCCTTGAGCTGCGCGGTCGACGGAAGCCTGGCGCCCGGTCGAAGCTCGCCGGACATGATCTCGTCCCGCAGATCCGCGGCGATTCGCTCATGCAGCGACCGCCGGTCGACTGCGTCCTGATCGGCCTTGGGCACGGTCATCCCATCCTGAGTTCGTAACGAAGGCGCTGGCGGTGAGCGGGCATGGTGATGAGATCAGCCTGAATCGGCCGACCGTCCCCATCGAGGACGACCCGCTCAAGGCACATCACCGGCTCCAGCTCGCCGGTCCGCAGCAGCTCGCGCTCCTGCCCATCGGGCATCCGCGCCGTCACATCCTCCCGCACCCGTTGCCCCACGTACCCCAGTTCCGCGAGCAGAGCAACCGCTCCCCCACGGATCTTCGCCGTGCCCGCCAGGCCGGTACCCGCCGCGATGGGAGCGGGGTAGTAGGAGTCGGTCAGCTCGCAAGGCTGCTCGTCCAGATACATGATCCGCCGCCGCACGACCACTGCGGCCCCCGCCTCGATCCCCAACAGACGTGCCACGGCTGCGGGAGCGGACACCTCTCCGGCCTGGACGATGCGCTGAGTGCCCCGCCGCCCGTAAGCCGCGGCCTCCTCACTCCACACATCGGCTCGGTCTCCCCCGGTCGGCCGCAGGTAAGGCATCGACGTACTGGTCCACGCATCGCCGGCCAACGGGGCCTCCTCATATCTTGGTCGGTCCTCGCCAACCTCGCCGCTTTACACAGTAAGCGAACCGTTGACCACCACACAGTGGGGATCCCTGCCGCTTTTCGCGAATAGCGATAATGTCGCCCTGAGCTTACAGCGAGCCCAGAGGTGGTGAGTCACCATGCCCCTGACTCGGCAGCAGTTCTTCACACGTCGCAAGCCGACTGTCCCCGCGGGTCGAAGGTTGATGAGCAAGGCCCACGCCGTCGCGTGGATCTTCGAAGCACTGCTACGACTGGTGTTACCGCCCGGGCCAATGGTGTGCCTCACTCGTCCTACCGGCCTCGCGTGGCGGTCGCACTGTGTCTCGATACGCCCCGCTACCGCGTACGAGCGGCGGCAGCTGCGGGCCCTCGCCCGGCTGCACGCCCAACGCCAACGAGGCATCGCCCCCGCATAGGCCCCGCCCCCGCGCCACCGGCACCAGAGTTTGCGGTGAATATCGGACGACGACACGCCGATGCCACGGCGTGTCTGTGTCTCATACTCACCGCAAGGTCGCCGGCAGCACTTCGCCAGATCGGTGATCAACCATGGCAGACGGACCCGGTGGCAGCCTCACGCTGAGCGCGTACGGCCGCGACGGGCGCCCCGGCCGCGGGTTCCCGGGCCGGGCTGGTCGGTGCGCGGGGTCACGCCCAGGCCCTTGAGGCGTTCGAAGTCCGCCGCGTCGATCTTCTCCAGGACCTCCAGCTGCCGCTCCAGAGCGTCGGACTGCGAGCCGAAGTCGTCATGTCGGCGCAGCGCGTTGGCGGTGGTGACGTGGTAGCGGGCGAGGGCGACCTTCAGGCTGCGGCTCTCCAGGACCATCCGGTAGATCGTCTCCTCCGCCAGGGCGTCCTGGACCGATCTGACGGGGCGGGTGAAGAAGAGCGTGACGATCTGGCCGGCGCCGAGCGCGCCGAGGACGGCCGGGCTCTCCCAGCCGACGCGGCCCGGGAAGAAGACGCCGAGGAGGGAGAGCAGGAGGGCGGTCAGCAGCAGACAGGTGCCCAGGCCCAGCAGGAACTTGGCGGCGAAGCCGACGGTGCGCTGGGCCTGTCTGAGGCGCTCGGAGGTCTGGATGCGGTAGTCGCGCAGCCGGGCGTCCTCGTAGGAGAGGATGCCCTGCTTGTCCTGGATGTACGAGGAGTAGCCGGCGAACTCGGCGTCCTCGCCCCGGGTGAGCCGCCGGTCGTCGTCCGGGCGGGAGCCGAGGAAGCGGGCCAGCTCGGCGAGGCCGTTCATCACCTCGGTGCGCAGCACGCGCTGGCAGAAGTCCAGAGCGGTGAGGTGGCGTTCCAGGGTGCGGCTGGCGGTGAGGGCGTCGGAGACGACGAGTTGCCGGACGTCGTAGCGGGAGCGGATGCCGGTCAGCAGGAGCTGGATCTTTATGTCGGTGAGGACGCCGATCACGACGACGTGGGTCGTCTCGTGCCGGCCGTCGGCCAGGAGCCCGTCCAGCAGCGTGGCCAGCGGGGAGGGCTCACGGGCGGCGGGGGTGTCCTGGAAGTCGTAGAGGGTGTTGGACCGTACGTGGTGGACGCGCAGCCTGCCGCCCCAGCCGTCCTCGGCCGGTTCCGGAGCCAGCAGGTCGGTCAGGCCGTCGACGTACGCCGCGCCCCAGGTGTCGGCCTCGCAGTGCGCGCCGTACTGCCTGCGTTCGAGGTCGTACGCCTCCCCCGGGACATGCCAGTCGCGGACGTTGATCAGGTGGAGCGTCCCCTCGCCGTGTCCGCGCACACGGGAGCCGACGGTGGCGTCGAGGAAGCGGGCGAGGGGCGAGCGGCTCAGTTCCGCCTCGGGCAGGACCCGGCGGTGGCCCTCCGTGCGGAGGGCGTCACCGCCTTCGCTGTCCAGCAGCAGCTTGGAGACCGCGCTCTCAGGCAGCGACAGCTGACAGTCCAGATTCAGGAAGAAGTCGTTCTGCAGGCACTGCGTGATGAGGATGTACTGCTCCTCGCCCGCCGGTTCCATCGGTCATCCACCCCCTCAGTGCGGCAGCAGCGGCCACTGCCGCGACAGCCGCATGGCGGCCTCGGTCACGGCGGGGTCCGCGGACTGGACCGCGAGGCCGTCCAGATAGGCGTGGGCCGCGGCCTCGTACAGGTCGTCGACGGCGTAGAGGCGCGCCTCGTGGGCCGCGCGGCGGGCTCCGGCGCGGTTGTCCAGGGTGGCCTCGGCCTCCTTGGCGCGCTCGGCACCGGCGATGTCCGCCTCGGTCTCCCGCTCCAGCTCCCGAAGTTGCTCGGCGGTGGTGCGGTACGCCGCGAGATACGGGTGTTCCGCGCCGAGACCGATCAGGAAGGCGATGCCTCCGGAGAGCAGCAGCAGCGCCACGAACATCAGAGAGACGCTGTGCGGGTCCAGGTGCAGGGACTCGATGAGGCTCGGCTGGTTGCTGATGCTGTCCCTGACGTCCTTGGGCACATCGGACGGCAGCTCCAGCGGGGGCTCCTCCTGGAACGCCACCTTGGCCCGCAGATCGCCCAGCGCCCAGGCCCCGTACGCCCAGACGCCGATCAGCGCGAGGGCGGGCACGGCCGACAGCCGGACCGCGCCGGTGGCGGAGCGGTGCCGCAGGATCCGGCCGCCGATGTGCGGGGCGAGGATCATCGCCACGGCGACGGCCACGGTGAGGCTGACGGAGAGCAGATTGGCGAAGGCCCCGACGCCGTGCAGATTCTCGAACACGGTGTAGTAGACGGGGAACTCGACCGCGATCAGCAGCACCAGCACCCCGATCTTGATCCACCGCGGCATGCCGGGGCGGGCCGCCGCGCCCTCCCAGGCCGCCCTGGTGGACAGGGCCCGGTCGGCCGCGTCGGGCTCCTGCGCCGCAGCGGGGTCGCGCTCGGACACGGCCTGCCAGCGGTCGTGGTCCCGGGCCGTCTCCGGCTCGTGGTCGCGATGCTGCGCCGCTGGGGGGTCTGTGGTGGGGTTGTTGGCGGCGTCGGTGCCGTCGGACCAGTCGGGGGGCATCCGGTTGCGCAGCCAGCGCCGCTCGAAGCTGCCCCGCACGGTGTCGCGGAAGGTCTGCCACCGGTCGGCCCGCCGCGCGAGCCGGTCCAGCTGCGCGGTGGTGACCATCTGCTGCTGCTCCAGGACCGTGCGCCGCCGGCTCCCCCGCGCCAGCCGTTCGCCCGCGGCGGTGGCCGCCGCCCGCACCCGGGCGGCCTCCAGCGCGCCGTCCTCCTCGGCCCGTGCCGCCTCCTCGGTGAGCCGGTGCCTGACGCGGTCACGCAGGCTGGACAGCTCGGCGAAGTACGGGATCCGGTCGGGGCTGCCCAGCACCCAAGGGTCGAAGACCTCCCGGGCACCGGCCGCCGCGCCGCGCTTGCGGGCCCGGTCGAGCAGCCAGGCGCTGTCGTTGGCGCGGACGACATCCGACTCGACGGGGTCCGGCTGCGGCAGGGCACCGTCGGGGAAGTGTCGCGCGGCCGCGCGGCCCCGGCGGCGCCCGCGGTCGGAGTCGGGCCTGCGGCGGCGCAGTCTCAGCCGCCGCGGCTCCTCGTCGTCGCTAACGGTATGTGGTGTGGACACGTGCCTTCACCCTCCCCTCCAGGAGCTCCGTCCAGAAGGAGTTGAACTGGTCGTACCGGGCGGTGTCGGCGCCGTACTTCATGCCGTAACCCACCGGGTAGATGTCGGCGCCGGACAGCTCCGGCTTGTGGTGGGACTTCAGGAAGGCGTCGATGGTCTTCCCGCGGCTCGCGGCGGTGGACAGATCCTGCCGACCCAGCCGGAAGTCCGGATCGCCCTGGTCGAAGTCGCTCACCACCAGCACATCGAACGAGTCGTCGTCGCCGGACGGTTTGGTCAGCGCGATGCGCGACAGGCCGCCCAGCACATCGGAGCCGGGCTCCTGCTCCTGTGCGCAGCGCAGCAGCTTCAGCGCGCTGGAGAGGGCGACCGCCCGCATGGCCTTGCGGGTCCGGTCACGGTCGGCCGTCTTCGAGGTGTCCGGGTCCAGATCGAGCGGGCTGACCTGGCACTTGGACGCCTGGGACACCTTGGTGATCGGGGCGAACGACGTCTTGCGGCACTTGTTGTCCGACAGGAAGGTGTTCAGCGTCGCCTCAAGCTTGGCCTTTGCGTCGAAGCCGGTCTTGGTGGCGGCGGCCGAGCCCGAGCCGTCGACCACCACGCCGCAGGCCTGGGAGTAGCGCTTCGGTTCGTTGGACACCGCGTCGCAGGCCGTGGCGGCGGTCGCCGCCAGGGCGAGCACCAGCGCGGCGGGCAGCGCGCGGCGCGTCTTCGGCGCTGTTGGTGCCTTTCGCGCCGTTGGTGCCTTTCGCACCCTTGGCGCCTTCGGCGCAGGGCTGTTGCCGATCATCGCGCGCTCCTCGCGTCGGCACGGTCGGCGTTCTGCCGCTCGAGTATCTGGAGCGCCCGGGACGTGGCCGTCCTGGCGCCCTCGTCGTCGTCGGCCAGCAGCCAGACGTCGGGCCGGTGCCAGGACTGGTCAAGCTCCACCCGGCCGGGCAGCCAGTCCCCGGGCGGGCGCCGGACGAGGCGCACGAACTGGGGGTGGGAGGCGCGCACCGCGTCCCAGTAGCAGGCGAGTTGCTGGTTGGCCTGGTCGGCGACGGCCTGCGCATGCGACCGGCAGCGGTCGACGCTGGTGCGCCACTGGCCCACCCACTGGCCGTACCGCGCGAGCGCGGCGGGCCTGGGGTCCTCACGGACGTCGTACTGGGTGACCACGCGCACCGACTCGGCGCGCAACTTGCTGATGAGGGCGTGCTCCTGCCCGATCATCGAGGAGCGCATCTGCTCCATGGCCCGGCGGGCGGTGGTCCGCACCTCCATGACATACGCGGGGAGCGGCAGTTCCTCCGGGTCCGGCGGATCGATGAGCACGGGCGGCTCGTCCCGCCGCCCCTCGAACTGCCGGACGGGGATGCGGGGCACGCCCCGCTCGCCGTCACGCTTCCCGCGCCATCGGGCCCTGAAGCGCGCGGTACGGCCGAGGTGCCCCCGCCGCACCACGCGGTTGACGCTGTCGGTTCTGATCATGGATATCTGTCCCCCGATTTCCCTCGGCGTGGAATTCGGCTCCGGAAGGCCGCATCATGGGTGCGGAACTCCGCTTCCCTTCCCGAAGCGGCACGGCAATCGAACCGAATACCTGTTTCAGACCGTAACGGTCAGGTCATACCCGGGAATGCTCCCCGCCCGGGCCGCTCCCGAAAACGCCCGGAAGCCGCCCGGAGAACGCCCCCGTAGTCGCCTGACGCCAGGTCATACTGGAATGGTTCCGAAGGACTTCCGAGGGACTTCATCGAATCGATCATGGAATATCGATCATGGAATTGGGAAGGAACGCGCGGAACGCGACGCCAGGCGAGGCGGGAAAGGAGACAGGCCGGTGGAAAACGTCCCCATGGGCCGGGAGCCGGTGCCGGCGCCGGTGCTGCTCCGGGTCAGCCAGACACACTTCCCGGTCGAGACCCTGGGGCCCGGGCGGCGGCTGGGCATCTGGCTTCAGGGGTGCGGGCTGGCCTGCGCCGGGTGCATGTCGCGGCACACCTGGGATCCGGAGGGCGGCAACTCCCGTACGGTCGCGTCCCTGCTCGGGCTGTGGCGCGCGGCGCTGGCGCAGGGAGCCGACGGGCTGACGGTCAGCGGCGGCGAGCCGCTCGATCAACCGGCCGGTCTCGCGGCGCTGTTGGCCGGAGCTGCCGAGGCCCGCGCGGAGGCGATGGCGCCGGGCGGCCCGGCGGCCGGTCGCGAGGTCGACTTCCTTCTCTACACGGGATACGAGGAGGAGGAAGTGGAGCGCGACGCGGCGCGCTCCGCCGCGGTCCGCCACGCCGATGTCGTGGTGACCGGACGTTTCCGGGTGGCCGAGCCCACCGAGTTGGTGTGGCGCGGCTCGGCGAACCAGCGCATGCTGCCGCGTACGGCACTGGGGCGGGCGCGCTACCAGGCGCATCTGGCCCGGGCGGCGAGCGGGTCCCGTCTGCAAGTGGTCGAGGGGGAGGGCGATGTGCGGCTCTACGGGGTGCCTCGGCGCGGCGAACTTGCCGCGCTGGAGCGGCGGCTGCGGCAGGTGGGGGTGCGCCTCACGAGGCCCAGCTGGCGGCCTTGAGGGGTGGCGGGGATTGTCGCGGTGTGGGTGGCCGCCGTCTGGGCGGTTACAGAGCGCCCACGGCCTCGGCTATCTCCCGGCTCCTGACCACCAGATGCACCCGCCAGCGCGCGTCCCGGGCCAGTTCGTCGCGGATCGCCCAGCGCAGCCAGGTCGCGCTGACCGCCGGCGCCAGGCCGCCCCGGCCCGCGCCCAGCAGCGGAAAGCAGATGGACGACAGGGCGGGCTGGTAGCGGTCGCGCTCGGCCCGGGCGAGCGCGAAGCACGCGCCGACCGCGCGGGCGATGGTCTCCGGGCGTACCTGGTACGTGTCCTCCTCCGGCGTGGCCACCGCCGCGTGGTAGATCCGCCGGACCCCGCGCGCGGCGAGCGCCCCCGACGACGTGGGCACCACCGTGCCGGGCCGGACCGGCAGCCCGGGGCGTCCATGGGCGCGCAGCCACGCGGCAAGTTCGCGCGCGAGCACATCGTCGACGATCTCCCCGGCGGGGTCGCGCACGGCGGCGGCGAGGCGCAGCGCGCCGGACACGGTGGGGCGGAAGGTCTTCGACATCTCCAGATAGACGTTCTCCGAGGAGACCAGCACCTCGATGTCCCGCAGCAGTTCGATGGGCGACACATGGACGGTGAAGGTGCTACGCGCGTCCACCGGCACGCTGTCGACCCGCAGCGGAGGCTCCTGACCGGCCCGGCGGCCGCCCGGTCCGCCCTGACCGGCCTGTCCGCCCTGTCCGCCCTGCCCGCCCTGTCCGGCCTGTCCCCTCGGCCCGTCCTGCTCATGCTCGTACGGCCCTTCGGAGGCGGAGAATCCCAGCCGCTCCCGCAGGACGGTCAGCACGGCCTCGGCGAGCTGCTCCATCACATCCCGTTCCTGCCGCTTGCGGAACCCCTCGGTGCTGACCCCGTACACGGCGGCCGCCAGCTTGCGGCGGTCGGCGGCGGCGTCGCCCCGGCGGTCGGGGAGCAGCCCGAAGGTGTGGGCCGCGGCGCGGCCGAGCACGCCGTTCTCCCCGAGCCGCCGGACGGCCTCCTTGAGCAGGGCCTCGATGCCGGCCGGGGCGTCGTCGGGGCCGTCGCAGAAGCCGCCCGCCACGGCCGCCGCGCGCAGCGCCGGCCGATCGGTTCTGCGCAGGTCGGCCAGTCCCGGCCTGCGGATGCTTTTCAGTTCGTTCAGGAGTTGATCGTATGTGGGCAGATCCGGCGGCAATGGCTCCTGACTCATGGTCACCAGGCTAGCGACGGCGACCCGAAGAGGAAATCTGTCCCACGACCGCCGTGTCAGGCCGGATAGCGCTGTAGCCAGTGCACCGCGCTTTGCCGTCCTTTGTGGTTCTCGGCAATTCCCGGCCGAGCCGGCCGAGCGGGAACACATTTCCGATTTCCGGAGCCATGAGAGCCACGACTTTCTTGATCAACAAAGGCAACGCCCGCCCGCGTACGAGGTGACCGAGATGACCCAGCCACCTGAGGACCCGCCCGCCACGGAATACGAAGAACCCGGGGAACCCGCCCCCGGCGAGGAACACCGCACGCCCGAGGAGTACCGGGAACACGGCGCCGGACCGCCGCCCACCGAACAGGAGGAGCCACCACCCCCATCGCCCCCGCCCGCGGCCGCGGCAGCCGGGGCGCTCACCGAGGACGAGCTCCCCGGGACGGGGCCCGCGCAGGTCGCGCACGGGGGACGCGACCTGCGCGGGGACACCGCCCTGCTGCCGCTCTCGCTGCGCGACCGGTTCCGGCTGCGGGCCGTGCTGCGCCGCCCCGAGCACCCGTACCAGGCGGCCGTCTACCGCGTCGAGGACGACCGCGGCACCCACATCCTCAAGTGGTACCACCGCGGACACGGCCCGGACCGCACGGTGTGGGAGCTGCTCCGCGACCGCCCGCGCCGCCACCTCACCCACTTCACCGAGACCGACGACACCGGGGCGGACGGCCATCCGTACGACCTGGCCCCGTCCTACGGCGAGACCGATCTGGCGAGATATCTCAGGGACAACCCGGGCCCCGTCGACCCCGCCCTCATCCACCGCGTCGTACGGCAGCTGCACGAAGCCCTCACGACCCTGCACGAGCTGAACATCGTGCACCGGGACCTCAGCCCGGCCAACGTCGTACTCGGCAGCCTCGATCCGGACGCCCCGAACGCCCCGGACCTCGCCCTCGTCGACTTCGCCGTCTCCGCCTACGAGCCCGCCGAGCGCTACACCCGCAACGAGCGCTGGGTCGGCACCGCGCTCTACATGTCCCCGCAGGCGTCGCTGCGCAACCAGCTCATCCACCCGCCCGCCGACTGGTGGTCGCTCGGGATGATCGTCGCCGAGATGGCCGGCGGCCGGCACCCCGTCCCCTTCACCGACAACGACCTCGTCCGGGAGGAGATCAGCTCCCGCGCCCCGGACCTGGCGCTGGTCACCGACGCCCGGCTACAGCGGCTCTGCAAGGGGCTGCTCACCCGCGACCCCGAAAACCGCTGGGGCACCGACGAGGTGGCGCAGTGGCTGGTGGGCGGCACGCCGCCGATCGCCCCCTGGGAGGAGGGCACCGCCCCCGGCGCATCCGACCCGGCCGAGGACCCGGACATCGAGCCGTTCGCGTTCCTCGGCGAGCAGTACACCCGGCCGAAGCAGCTGGCCAGGGCCTTCAGCGAGAACTGGCGGCAGACCCTGGACACCCTGGCCCGGCGGCGCACCAGGGGGGAGTTCACCCGCTGGCTGCGCCAGTTCGAGAACAAGCCGGGCTACGACGGCGACAAACTGGCCGCACTGCTCGCCCGCCTGGAGCCGCAACAATATGCGGCTCCGCCGCGTGAACCGGGGCCCGCCACGCTGGTCCGCCTGATCTCCTGGCTCGGCCCCACCCTCGACGCCTCCTATCGCGGAGTGCCGCTCGACCCGCCCGGGCTACGGGAGTTGCTGCGGGCGGCCGGGCGCGGCGACGAGTTCGCCCTCTCCGTCGTCAAGGACCTGGCGGACCACACCATCCTGCCGCTGCTGGAAGAACGCACCGGCGGCGAAGGGCTCGGCGAGGTGCAGCAGCGGTGGCTGACGGCCCGGTCCCGCTGGGAGCACACCGTCGAGCAAGTGATCACGGAGTCGCCCCTGCTGCGCGCCGCGCGCGCCGAAGTACGCGCCGCCACCCGGCTCGACCACACCCGGCTCGCCGCACTCCTGTCGCTCGCGGCGGCCCCCGTGCCACACCGGCGGCGGCTCCTGGACCGGGCCGCCCGGACCCAGGCCGAGCTGCCGCAGCCGGTGGCCTGGTACGGCCGGCTGGTGCGCGACCCCGAAGACCTGGTGCGGATGCAGCTGGCCGAGTGGCTGGCCGGGTTCGCCGCGCAGGAGTCGGAGGAGGCGCAGGGCCGGATCGACGTACAGCGCGCCGCCCTGCGCACCGAGCGCGACCTGGACGTGGCCACGCTGTGGGTGCGCAGACAGGACATGCTGCCCACGCTCGGCTGGGCCCTCTGCGGGGCTCTCATCCTCGTCTGCCCATGGATCCTCATGATCGGCGCGAGCGACCTCGCGGGGTGGTCCCCGCAGAGCACCGTGCTGACGGCCTGGATGCTGGCCCTCCCGGCGGCCGCCATCGTCCCGGCGCTGGAGATGTGGGCGGCGTACCGCATCGGCAGCCCCTTCTACCACCCGGACCGCTCCCTGGCCGGGCTGCTGATCCGCCGCGCGCTGCCCGCCGCCCGCTTCATACGGAGCCCCGGCGCCCGCTTCCCGGTCCGCGGCCTGCTGATCCTGCTGCCGCTGGGCCTGATGTGGCTCACCGTGGTCTACGCCGCCTGGGTGTGGCCGCTGGCCACCGTGGCCGCCCTCGCCTGGTGGACCTGGCACCGGCTGCGCCGCTGGCGCCGCTACGTCGCGGAGTTGCGCGGCCGGGACGGCCGTCCCGGCCGGGCAGCCCACCCCGGCCGCCGGAGGACGGCGGCCACCACGCCACGGACAGGAAACGTCACATGAGTTCAGCAGCAGCCCTCGCCAGTGTCGACGACGTGGTCCCGTATCTCTTGGAGCCCCCTCCGGATTTCAGCCTCATTTCGGAACCCAGCACCCTTCCGCAGGCCGTCCCGAACACGGTGCCGGACACTGGGGTACCGCACGATGTCGCCCAGAACCCCGGGCTATCGGGCCATATCGACACGGGAGTCGGCCAGCACGTCGTCGACGCCGTCCACAACGCCGCCGGGCACACGGTCGGCGCGGCCATGCACCAGCTGCACGACATGGTGGTGCCCGCCCTGATCGGCCTGGGCTCGCTCGGCGGCGCCCTGCTCGTCGGCCGCGCCACCATGGCCAGTGCGCAGCTCCTCGCGGCCACCGCCATCCGCGCCGCCAAGGACCAGGCCGAGCTGGAGCAGCGGCAGCTGGACGCCCGCCAGGCGGCCGAGTGCTGGAAGAACGCCGCCTTCGCCGCGGCCCGGGCCAACGCCCGCCTGGGCGCACTGCGCGCCCGGACCCGGCGGTCCGGCCCGGCCACTGGCCCCGGCGGACCGCCCGGCCTGCCCGACCTGCCGCCTCCGCTGAACCTGACGGGCATGAGCCTGGAGCAGGTGTGGTGCCGGCTGGCCGACACCGACCGCCAGGTGCGCCGCGCCGAGGCCGCGTACGCACGGGCGACGATGGAGGCCGCCGGCCGCCCGGTGTCCGTGCCTCACCTCGATGGCGACGGCGCCGACGGGGGCTGGCACGCCAAACTGCGCGCCCGGCGCCACCAGGCGCTGGAGGAGTACGAGCAGGCCGACACCGAAGCCGATGCGCGGCGCGGGGCCCCTCAGCCGCCGCGGCCCACCACGGTCACGCTGACCGAGGAGGAGGTGCTGCGGCGCGGCGCCGAGCTGCTGGCCACGCTCCCGCACCACATATCCGCGGCGGACTACCGGCTCGTGGAGGAGCAGATCGCCAGCGCGGCGGAGGTCGTCGCCCGGCGGCCCTCCATGGCCAAGCTCCATCTGCGGCAGGCCGCCCGCTTCGCCCAGCAGAAGACACACGAGGCGGAGCAGCTGCGGGAGAACGAGGAGTGGGCGGCCCAGCGACTGGCCTTCCTCCGGGACGTACCACCCGGCGTCCCCGGCCCGCTGCCCGACGCCACGGCGGAGATCGCGGTCCTGGAGAGCTTCCTGGACAAGGGCGGCACTCTGGAGGAGACCGAGCGCCTCCGGGTCGAGGCCCGCGTCGCCGGGCGGGTCGACGCGTACCAGCGCGCGTACACCGCGGAGGTGATCCGCGCGGCGGTCGAGCACTCGGAGCCCGAGGCGGTCAGGCGCTCCACGTCCGGAACGGTCCAGGTGATCGACTGGACCCCGCCGGACTGGGGCGACGAGCACTGGCTCCGCATCAGGGTGGACGCGGACGGCTACGCCCGTGTGGCCACCATGCACCGCGACCGCGACCCGGCCGAGGAGACCGACGCCGACCGCGACCTCGACTGGCAGCGCTGCGTCGAGTCCTCCGAATACCTGCGGGAGTTGCAGCGGCTCACCGAGCAGGTGGGCCTCCGCCTGCCGTTCGTCTTCGACAAGCCGCCCAGGCGGCCGGATCCGCTCGGCGGGGCCCAGCCGACCGTTATCGACCGGCTCCCGCCCAAAGTCCGCCACCGCCACCACGACGACGAGGAGCCGCGCTGATGACCGAGACAGAAACGCCGACCGCGGCCTCTCCCACATCCACGGCCGGGCTGCGCCGGGGGGACCGCGGGCTCCCGGCCTTCGCCGAGGAACTGGTCGGCACCCTCAGCGTCCACTCCCAGTACGTGCTGCACGGCAGCATCCGGGACGTCCACCTCGTCCGGCACGACAAGAACCCCGACGACGGCGGCGCGGACCGCCAGTACGACGCCCACCACACCCTCACCGAGGTCCTGTGGAACGCCCTGTGGCAGGAGGGCTACGAGGCGCTGATCCGCTTCGACATCGCCGACGGCTTCACCGTCGTGACCGGCCCCGCGGCCCAGGAGGTGCGCGAGCTGCTGCACGGCCGCGACACCCCCGGGGCCGCCCACGCCCGGCGCGCCGACACCCCCGTACACCTGGCCGAGGCCGAAAACACCCTGCGCTCGATCGTCACCGGCTGGAAGCAGCCGGGGCAGCGGGCGAAGAAGACCCCCGACGGGCGCCCGCGCCCGGACACGCCACAGCGGCAGCACCCGTACCGCGTGGTGCTGCTGATCGACTACGCCGCCCGCATCCCCACCGACGTCACCCGCCTCAGCGACCCGGAGCGGGACTTCTTCCTCAACTGCCTCAAGCTCGCCGAGGACGCCCGGCCGATCCCGGACCAGGACAGCGGGCGGCGGCTGTTCAACCCCCTGATCTGGCTCGCCGACGGCGAACGCGACCTGCCCACCTGGCTGGTGGCCGGCAGCGAGCGGGTCCGCACCATCGGCATCCCTCTGCCCGACCTGGGCAGCAGGCGGCGCATGGCCCAGCTGCTCGCGGAGGAGCACGTGGCCAAGTCCGGGCGCGGGGGCGCGGACACGGGGGGTGTGAACGGGCAGATACGGCTCGACAAGGAACAGCTGGGCACGCAACAGCCGGGCGGCGCGGAGCGGGCGCCGGACGAACACGACATCGACACCTTCGCCAGGGCCACCGCCGGGCTGACCCTGCGCGCGATGCGCGAGAGCGCCCGTATGGCCCTCGACCGCGGGCTGTCGTTCGCCGAGATGCGGGACGCGGTGCGGGTCTACCAGCTCGGCGTCAAGGACAACCCCTGGCAGGCGGATTACGTCCGCGAGCAGATCAGGAACGGCGAGGCGTACATCCGCTCGCGGGTGAAGGGCCAGGAGAAGGCGGTCGGCAAGACGCTGGACATCCTCAAGCGCGCCGCCCTCGGTCTCTCCGGCGCCCAGGCCTCCCACCCCGGCAGCCGCCCGCGCGGTGTGCTCTTCTTCGCGGGCCCGACGGGCACCGGAAAGACGGAGCTGGCCAAGTCGGTGGCCACGGTGCTGTTCGGCACCGAGGACGCGTGTCTGCGCTTCGACATGAGCGAGTTCTCCTCGAAGCACTCGGTGGACCGGCTGCTCGGCGCGCCCCCCGGATACGTGGGCTACGAGGCGGGCGGCGAGCTGACCACGGCGGTGCGCAACGACCCGTTCCGGGTCGTGCTGTTCGACGAGATCGACAAGGCCGACAAGGGCGTGCTCGACAAGTTCCTCCAGGTGCTGGAGGACGGCAGGCTCACGGACGGGCAGGGGGTCACCACGTACTTCAGCGAGTGTGTGCTGATCTTCACCTCCAACCTCGGGGTCAGAAAGCGGACCGGCGGCGGGAGCGGGCGCGGGGGGCGGGTGGCCGAGCCGGGCATGCCGTACCACCAGCTGGAAGAGATCATCCTGACCAACGTCAAGGAGCACTTCGTCGAGGAGATCGGCCGCCCGGAGCTGATGAACCGGCTCGGCGGCAATGTGGTGGTCTTCGACTACATCGACGCCAAGGTGGCCGCCGAGATCTTCGACTCGCAGGTCGGCAACATCCAGCGGGTGCTGCGGGAGGAGCAGGGCGTGCATCTGCGCCTCTCCGACGAGGCGCACCAGGCGCTGTCCGCCCACTGCACGGCCGACGTCGACAACGGCGGCCGGGGCATCGGCATGCTGCTGGAGACTCATCTGATCAACCCGCTGGCCCGCGCGCTCTTCGACCAGGAGGCGCTGGCGGGCACGGCGGTCACCGTCACCGGCGTACGTCCGGCCGCGGACGGGACGGTGGCCCTGGACCTTCGGGTGGTGCGGGGGGACGGCCGGTGAGCGACGGAAATGGCTGGTGGCAGGAGCGCGACAGCGAGGACGAGGAAGGGGAACAGCCGCAGCATCAGAACCAGGAACGGGGACCGGAACGGGAGCCGGAGCAGAAGCCGGACCCGAAGCCGGAACCGACGCCCGTCATCGAGATATCCACACCCTGCTGGAACTGCCGTGAACCGGTCGCCCCCCGGGACCCCGACTGCGCAGCCTGCGGCCGCACGCGCACCCATGCGCTGCTGGTCTGCACCGATCCCTGTCTGGAGCTCAGACACGGGCCCGGCCCGCAGCCGCTCGCCCTGGGCCGCCACCCGGACTGGGCGCCGGACACCGCCGCCCTCTTCGCCGACCGCCCGAAGGTTTCCCGCCGCCATGTGTCGATCGCGGTGGAGGCGGACGGAAGCGCCTGGGCCGAGGAGCCGCCCGAGGGCAGCCACAACGGCACCTTCATCAACGGCGCCAAGCTCATGCCGGGCATCCGCACCCCCCTGCGCGACGGCGATCAGCTCCGGCTCGGCCTGCGGATCAGCATCACCGTACGGCTTTACGGCCCCGACCACAGCAACGGCCCCGGCCCCGGCCCCGGCTGAGCCGGGCCGCGGCGCGGGGCGGCCACCCCCGTGCCGCCCCGCGCGCTCACATCCGCATGCCGGGCGGCACGATGACCGCCCGCAGCGGAGCCAGGAGTTCGTTGGCCACGCTCGTCCCCTCGAAGGTGCCCAGGTTGTGGGCGTGGCCCGGCACCGCCTTCAGCGGCTCCGCCCCGCAGCGGTCGCCGAACAGCACCAGGGCCTGCTCGGGACGGTTCCGCCGCGACTGCCACAGCAGCCCCTGGGCGCGCGGCACCTGCCGCCGTATCTCCCGTGCCCAGGCGCGGGTCTGCGCGTAGCCCGGCCCCTCGGTCTCCAGCAGCCACGAGGTCTGGAACACCGCGGCCAGATCTCTCTCCGAGAACAGCCGCACCAGGACCAGGTCCTCGGTCACCCGCAGCTTGGCCAGCGAGCGGATCGCGGCCTGCGCCCACGGCACCTGACGCATCCCCTCCGGACCGCTGAACTCCACGTCCCGCAGCAGCACTTCGGCCAGCGCGGTGGTCGGATCCAGGCCCGCGTACAGATACGGATACGGGTCCTCCGAGGTGCCGTCGAAGCGGCTGCCGCCGAAGTGGGCGTGCGCGGCGACCGGGTTGAACTCCGTGCAGGGGAAGGTGGTCTGGTGACACCGCCACAGCTCGGTGCCCGCGTCCAGACCGACCAGGGTCGGACTCATGCGCGCGCCCTCGGGAGGCGCCTGCTCTACCATGCGCCGTCTCCCACCAACGCGGCGGCCGCCTCGGTCAGCAGCGCGTCCGGCACCCGCCCCACCAGGGCCGCGGGCGCGTCGCGCAGCCATGTGTTGCCGCCCAGCCACCAGTCCGCCGCCCCCCAGGGGTCCTGGTCGGACAGCAGCATTCTGTTGATCCGCTGCACGACCGGGCGGGGCTCGCCGGTATCCGGGTCGAACTGGAAGTCCGGGTAGCGATGGCCGAGTTCCGGGTGGGTCAGCCGGATCAGCCCGGCCCTGGCCGGGTCCTCGGCGGCGGCGCCCGTGAGCCGTTCCGGGCCGCGCGCCGGGGCGGTCAGCAACCGCTGTCTGACCCCCCGGGCGATCTCGGCGCTCACGGGGTCCAGCGTCGGCCAGTCCACCGACTCCAGGAGCCGTATCACCTCATCCAGCCGGTCCGCGTCCGGCAGGACCGCCGCGCGGGCGGCACCCGCCGAGCGGAACTGGTCCAGCCGCCTGCGCAGCTCGTTCTCGCGCGGCAGGGCCAGCAGACACAGCCGCACCTCGCGCAGCGCGAAGCGCATGGCCCGCGTGTCGTCCCCGACCTCCCGGAGCCGTCGCACGCTGTCCTGGAAGCGGGCGTACTCCGCGGCGGTGAGGGACGCTTGGATCTCCGGCAGATGCCGGCGCAGCAGTTCCAGGAGATCGTTGGTGGTCACGACCGTCCTCCTTCCACGGTGGCGTGCGGCGCGGGGTTGCCCTGGTGGATGAACCCGGCCCAGGACACGACCCGGGCCAGCCCCCTCACATTGCCCGCCGTCTCCGCCAGCAACTCATCCGTCAGCCCCGGCACGGGGCGCCGGTCCGGGTCGAGCATCCACAGCTGCGCGGCCCGCAACGCGTCCGGCGGCGCCAGCCCCGTCACGGTCAGATGGTGATGGAACACCACCATCAGCGCCGCCGACGCACTGTCCGACACCTTCCACCGCGAACCCACCACATCCGTCGCGCCCCGCGCCAGCAGCGCCGTGGTCGGGGTCAGCGCCTCGTCGTGATCACGGCTGCTGAGGTCCGTCTCACAGGCGCTGAGCACGACCAGCGGCCCGGCAGCGGACCGGTTTTCAGCGGACACGACCGGTACGTCGAGGATGCGGGTGACCGTCAGCCGCCCCGAGTCCGCCTCCCCCTCGGCAAGATGCAACGCCGAGTCGGTGGGCCGCAGCCCCGCCAGGCCATGCACCACAAGATGCAGCAGCGAGGCGGCGGCCGGACCACCCGGCAGATGGGACAGCACATCCTCAGCCGTAGCCAAAGCCCCCTCGGGCGCGTCCTCGTGCCAGCCATAGAACAGAGCATCCGGATAGTAGGCGGCCCGCAGAGCCGCCACCTCGTCCTCCGCCCACATCAAGTCGCCACTGGGATCGGCCACCAGCACCGCACGCTCACCGGCCGCCGTCCGACCACGCCGCGCCGCCCGCAGAAACTCCCCACCGGACGCCGCATACGACACGACCACGCTCTCGCACACATACCTGCGCGAAGACGACGGCGACGCCGGAAGCCGGGCAGCATGCCAGGGCACCGCACCGAGGTTGCCGCACGGCACCAGGACGAGCCGAGCAGGGCGCAAGGCGGTCAGCACCGGATCGAGTACGGCCTCGCCCGCCCAGTCGCACAACGCCTCCAGCGCCGCCTCCCACCGCCGATGGGCCTCGGCGTACGCGTCCAAGTCGCTCTCAGGCACGGCCGAACGCCGCGCGCCCGCATCCAGATAACGCTCCAACGGCTCCCGCCCGAGCGCGCCGAGGCCCGGCAGCTCCAGCGTGGTCGGCCGGCCCGTACGCGGTACGAGCACGGCCACACCGCCAACCGGGCCCTGCCCGGGCACCAGGTAGACCAGCGCGTCGGCGCCGACGACCCGCAGCCCCTCCCGTAGCTCCGCGACCCCGGGGGCGCCGAGCAGTCCGCGCAGCCCCTCCGCCCCGCCGCCGGGCCGCCGCAGCGCGTCCAGGGCGCGGCGGCGCAGGGTGCTGGGGATGGCAAGGCCGGGGGCGGGCTCGGTCGGCATGATGCGCGCGAGCGCGGTCCGGACATCGTCCGGAGTGTCGGTGCCGACACCGCCGCCCGTCGGCGCGGCCTGAGGCGGGAGGTCCCGTACGGCGCTCCGCCACTGTTCGGCCAGCTCCGCCTCGCCCCGGGCGGCCAGCTGCTCCGGAACCCCCGCCGCCGCGGCGGCGGCGCGCAACACCAGCCCCCGACCGTTCTCCAGCGCCTCCACCGCCTCGCCGATCCGACCGTCCGCGGCGGCCCATCCGGCGGCGAGCAAGCCGCGGCTGGCCCCCGCGCGGGCCACTTCGAGACCGTGTTCGGCGCCGAGTTGCAGCAGGACGTCCTCGGCGAGCACCCGCAGCGACTCCTGTGCGGTGGTGACGGCGGCGGTGAGGTCGTCGCGCTCCCGGTCGCCGCGCAGGTGGTACGCCTCGGCCAGGTCCCACAGCACCTTCTGGCGGGTGTCCGGGCTGGTGCGGTCGGTGAGGTCGCGGCGGGCCTGTTCCAGCTCGCCGATCGCCTCCTCCAGGACGGAACCATCACCGGTCGACGTGTGGACGGCCAGCAGCGCGTAGACGAGGGCCTGCCGGATACGGATGTGCCAGTCGGCCGTCGAAGCGGGGCCCTCCAGGGCCCGCCGGGCCCGGGCCACGGCTTCCCGGACCCGCGCGGTGTCGGGTTCGACCACGGAGAACAGGGTCAGTGCGGGGGCCCAGGCCGCGTCCATCATGGGCCGGGCGAAGGCCGGGACCTTCGGGTGCCGCGTCGCCTCCTCAAGGTAGGCGACGGCGGTGCGCAGGGCGGTGACCCCGCCGTCCAGCAGGGCCAGGCTCAGCTGGACCTGGCCGAGGAGGAAGAGCACCAGGAACCGCCATTCGCTGCGGTCGTCGGTCTCCTCCAGCAGGTCGAGCAGTTCGCCGAGCAGGTCCTCGAGCTTTTCGCTGTCCCGCTCGTCCAGGGCCTGGTTCGTACGCATATGCACATGCATGCACTGGTTGCAGATCCGTAGCCCCTCCGCGCCGGGCCCGGTGGCGTGTGCCGAGTCGAACACCGAGGAGGCGGGGTCGAAGAGCTGGTCGAGGTGGGCGCGCGCCTGGTCGCGGTCCTTGAGGTTGCCGCCCAGTGCGGTGGCCGCGGCCAGCAGACCGGGCGAGATGAGGTCGGCCATCCAGCCCACCCGGCCGGATCCCCCGTCGCCCACCGCCCCGTTGATCAGCTCCGCCGCCTCGGCCAGCCGGTCGGCGTCGCCCGTGCGTACGCCGTGGGCCATGTGGCTGAGCGCGGCCCGCATCGCGGTCTCCGCCTCTTCGCCGTCCGGGCCCTGGCTCACCGACTCGACCAGGGTGTCCAGGTCTTCCGGCCGGACGGTGCCGGGAACTTGGAGCTCCATCAGAAGAACGGCCTGGGCGAAGGTAAGGGCGGCCTCTTCGTCTGTGAAGTCCGTCGGTGGCTCGGCCCTACCGCCTTCGCCCGCTCCGTCCGCGGCGAATTCGGCAGCCATATCGCTCAGGTTCCGCAGCAGCACGGAGTAGCCGCCGGGCAGCCGCTGCGACATCTGGTTGGCCAGGTCGGCCACCTGCTCGAGGTCTCCGGCGCGCGCGACGGCTTGGGACCGCTCAAGGGTCTCGGCGATCCACGACATGGGCTCGGCGACCTTCTCGGGCAGCGTCGGCGCCAGTTCGGTCAGCAGCCCGCCCAGCTCCGCGAGGTCGCCGGTGAGTTCCGGATCGCCCGCCGATATCCGGCGGCCCACCTCGAAGGACTCCATGAGCTGGGACAGCGTGCCGTTCCACCCGGTCACCATGGCGGGCGTCAGCAGCAGCTGGATCTGGTCGAGGCCGGCGAAGGCCTTGTCCCGTGGGCCGAGCGCCCCGGCGGCGCGGGCCGCGCGCAGCAGCCGCAGCCCTCGGGCCCGGTCCTCGTCCGTGGGGGCGCGCTGGTAGCGATCGGCGTACAGGCCGCCGAGCCTGGCCCGTACGGTGCACAGCAGCGGGTCGGCGTCCGGGACGGCGGCGGCCAGCTCCGCTTCGAGCGCGTCCAGTTCGGACCGTACGCGGTCGGCTCGCGCGGGGTCGGGTGGTGCGGAGGGAGGCGGTTCGCCGTCGGCGAGGCGGTTCGACGCGGTGCACGCGAGGGCCTCGGCCGCGGCCCGTTCGGCTCTGCCGCGTAACGCCGCGATGTCCTTCTCGTCCACGAGCCCGTCCCCCTTCGCCGCGCGAGGCTCCGTCCATCATCGGCCCATGAGCCCGGACGCAGGAGGGGTTTGATCGGCTCTGCCGGAAACCGACCGGAAGTCGGCCGCGAATCACCCGGCGTGCTTGTCGCGCAGCACGTACAGGCCCGCGGCCGACCCGAGCACCACGACGCCCGTGCCGACGCTGACCAGCATCTGGGTCACACCGCTGAGGGTGATGCTGGTGAAGACGTTGGCGACGAGGGCGATGGCCAGGACGGCCCAGAGCAGAGACTTCATCGTGGATTCCTTCGGTGAGCGGTTCCGGTGAGCTTGTGGGATCCACAATGCCGTTCCGGGCATGGGGTGTTGGAGGGAGTGCTCTCCCGAACTCATGGTGTAGCGCGCTACACCAACGGCCGGGGTGCCCGATCGCCCGCGCCCCCGCGACCGTTCACCTAGCCTGAGGCCATGCGCGAGACGGTGCACCAGGCGGGGCGGGCCACGGCCCAGTTGATGCGGGCGGCGGGGCTGGCCCTGGTCTCGTATCTCTACGTCGCGTTGCTGCTGTTCACCGCCGTCGCGACGGCCATCGTGGTCGGCGCGGGGGTGCTGCCGGAGACGGTGCTGCTGCTGCGCAGGATGGCCGCGTTCAAGCGGCGGCAGGTCGGGACCTGGTCGGGGAAGCCGGTCCCCGAGGCGTATGCGCCGCTCACCGGCGAGCTGACCGAGCGGGTGCGCGCGGCGGTCCGGGACCCGTCCACCTACCGGGATCTGCGCTGGCTCTTCGCGCACTTCGGCTACGGCCTCATCGTGGCGTACGTCTCGCTGATCGTCTGGTCCGTGGGGCTGTTCGTCGACGGGGTGTGGTGCGGGCTGCTGAAGCGCCCGGCCGTGGTGCTGCCGCTGATCTCGCGCCTCGCCGACCTGGACGCCGCCTGGTCGAGCGCGCTGCTGACGCCGTCGCCCGAGGCCCAGCGCAGCGCCCGGCTCGCCGAGCGCGTCGAGGAGCTGACCGCCACCCGGGCGGGCGCCGTGGCCGCGCACGGCGCGGAGCTGCGGCGTATCGAGCGCGATCTGCACGACGGCGCCCAGGCGCGGCTGGTGTCGCTGTCGATGCGGGTCGGACTGGCCAAGCGGGCGTACGACAAGGACCCCGACGCGGCGCGCCGGCTCCTCGACGACGCGCAGAACCAGGCCGAGGAGGCGCTGACCGAGCTGCGCCATGTCGTCCGCGGCATCCACCCGCCGATCCTCACCGACCGCGGTCTCGTCGGCGCGGTGCGCGCGCTCGCGGCCAGCAGCGGGCTCGACGTGGCCGTGGACGCGGACGGGATCGAGGGCGAGGACGTGCCGCGCGCCCCCGCCGCGGTCGAGGCCGCCGCGTACTTCGTGATCGCGGAGGCGCTGACCAACGCCGCGAAGCACAGCGGGTCGCGGCGCGCCTGGGTGGAGCTGATCCGTACCCCCGGGCGGCTGCGGATCGTGGTGCGCGACGAGGGCCGGGGCGGCGCCGAGACCCCGGCCGCGACCCCCGGCGGGGGAATGGGCGGCAGCGGATTGCTCGGGATGCGCCGCCGGGTGGCGGCGCTTGACGGGACCATGGAAGTGTCCAGCCCCGTCGGGGGGCCGACCGTGATCGAAGTGGAGCTGCCGTGCGCGTGGTGATCGCCGAGGACAACGCCTTGCTGAGGGAGGGCCTGGTCCTGCTGCTGAGCTCCGCCGGACACGAGGTGGTGGCCGTCGCGGGCAGCGGGCCCGAGGTGCTGCCCGCCCTCCTCGAACACCGCCCGGACGTGGCCGTCCTCGATGTCCGTATGCCCCCCGGCTTCCGCGACGAGGGCCTGCGCGCGGCGCTCGCGGCGCGCAAGGAGATCCCCGACCTGCCGGTGCTGGTGCTGTCGCAGTACGTCGAGGAGACCTACGCCGCGGAGCTGCTGGGCGGCGGCGCGAGCGGGGTCGGCTATCTGCTGAAGGACCGGGTCGGCCGGGTCGACGAGTTCCTGGACGCCCTGGAGCGGGTCGCGTCGGGCGGCACGGCGCTGGACCCGGAGGTGGTCACCGAGCTGCTGACCCGCCGCCGCGACGACCCCCTGGACACCCTGACCCCGCGCGAGCGCGAGGTGCTGCACCTGATGGCGGAGGGCCGCGACAACGCCACCATCGCGAAGACGCTGGTGGTCTCCGACCGCGCGGTCAGCAAGCACATCGGCAACGTCTTCGCGAAGCTGAGCCTGCCGCCGAGCGACAGCGGGCACCGCCGGGTGCTGGCGGTACTGGCCTATCTGAACAAGGGCTAGGCCGAACGCCCCGCCGCCGTCCTCCGCCCGGCCTCCCCTCAGCCCTCGGACGGGCTCGCCCCGGGGTAGCGGCCGCGCAGCGCGGCCCAGGACGGGGGGAGGGTGCCCGCGGCCGTGGTCACGGCGACGACACCGACGATCACGAGTGCCTGGGCCGGGGGCAGATAGGGGACCGTGCGGGCCATCGCCACGCTGAAGGCGAGGAGTGGCACCGAGGCCACGGCCGCGCCCACGGCCAGGCCCGTCAGGGCCGTGGCGCCCGCTTCGAGCCGCAGCATCCGGCGCAGTTGGCGGCGGCCGGCTCCGGCGAGGCGCAGCAGGCGCAGTTCGGGGCGGCGGCCGATGGTGATGAGCGAGAGGGTGCTGAGGACGGCGATCGCCGTGAAGGCGCCGATCGCGGAGACCGCGGCCACGGTGACCACTTCGCCGAGCGCCTGGTCCGCCGCCTCGACCTGGATCGGCGCGGGGTCCCGCTCCATCCGGGTGCCGGGGACCGCCGCGGCCAGGGACTTCGCGAGCGCCGCGCGGTCGGCGCCGGGCGCGGCCGCGACGAGGACCCGGCCCTCGCGGGGCGTGGAGGTGTGGGCCAGCAACTCGTCCCGGGAGAGGAGGAAGTCGCCGAGGGCGAGGGACCGTTCGTAGACCGCGACGACCCGCAGCTTCGCCTCCGTGCCGTCCCCGAAGCGGAGGGTGACCGTGGAGCCGGGCCGGGCGTCGAGGGAGCGGGCCCGGTCGGCGCCGACGGCGACGGTGCCGGGGCGCAGCGACCGCCAGGTGCCGTCGCGCAGGCCCGGGTCGAGGGTCCGGGGGAGCCGCTCGGGGGTGACGCCGAGCACCGGGAGCCGCTCGAGCCGGGGGTCGCCGGCCTCGCGGTGGGCCAGCACCACCGTGCCGGGTACGACGTCGGTCGCCGCCCGCACCCCGGGCACCTGGCGGATCCGCTGTACGGCGCCGTCCGGCAGCCCGCCGTCCGCGCGTACCGCGAGGTCGGCCCGCATGGCGTCGCGGGCCTGGCCCTGGCCGGCGTGGGTGAGTGTCGCACCGCCGGAGAGCTGTACCGCGGCGAAGGCGGTGACCAGGATGATCGGGGTGAGGGCGGCGCCGAGGCGGGTGGCGGAGGCCGCGCAGTTGGCGGCGGCGAGGTGACCGCCGGGCCCGCCGAAGCGGCGCAGCGGGGCGCCGAGGATGCGCATCGCGCCCCGGGCGATCCACGGTCCGAGCAGCGCGCAGCCGATGACCATGACCACCGCGGCCGACCCGGCCGCCATGGCCGCGGTCTGGCCGGACTGAAGGACGGCCGTACCCGCCGAGCTCACCCCCAGGAACAGCAGCACCAGCCCGGTGACCCGGCGCGGCGTGCCGGGGGCCGCCTCGCGCAGCGCCTCCGCGGGGCGGAGCCTGGCGGCCCGGGCGCAGGCGATCCAGGCCGCGACGCGCGCGATCAGGATGGTCAGCCCCGCGGTGACCAGGGGCGCGGGCCACAGCCACAGCGGGAGGGGGAGTTCGAGACCGTCGGGCAGCGCGCCGCGCGCGTCCAGCAGCAGGCGCAGCGCCTCGTACGCGGGGAGCGCCGCCAGGGCGCCCAGCAGCGCCGCGCGGACCGCGACCCGCCCCACTTCCCGCCCGACCGCGCCGCGCAGCTGCCGCGGCGTGGCGCCGACCGCGCGCAGCAGGCCCAGCTCGTGGGAGCGCTGCCGCAGCGCCTGTACGACCGTGGAGGACACGACGAGCAGCGCGACGAGGACGACGATGACGGTCACGGACGCGAGCATCTCCAGCATGCCCTGGCGGGCCGGGGCGACGTCCAGGAACTCGGGGTTGCCGCGCCCGTTCCCCGCCAGGACCCGGACCTTGACCGAGTCGCCGTCCGCGCGCCGCCCCACGCTGTGGATCTCCGCCGCGTCCAGCGCGTGCCGCACCCGGCCGTACAACGCGTCGGTGCCCACGCCCGGTTCGGCGATCACCCCGATGGCGTCCAGGGTGTCCGGGTGGCCGGCCAGGCGCCGGGCCTCGGCCGCCTCGAAGTAGACCGCGGCGCCGGGGCCGTCGGCCAGGCCCACGACGGTGTACGCCGCGTCGGCGCCGGCCACGCGCAGCGTGACCCGCTCGCCGAGGCGGGCCCCGCCGCCCGTCACGACCTCGCCGGCGCGGCGCGGGGCGCGCCCGTCCCGCAGCTCGTACGGCGCGAGGCGGGCCGCGTCCCAGGGGCGGCCGGTGAGGGCCTGCCCCGCGCGCCCGGCCTGGAACACGTCGTCGGCGACGACCGCCCGTACGCCGGGCACCTTCCGCACCACACCCAGCGCGCCCTCCGGCACCCGCACCCGCTCGGTGAGCCCGGCCCGCACGGTCTGGGGGTCGCTGCCCCACGGCTTGGTGGTGAAGCGGGTCTCCTGGTCGCCCGTGACGACGAGGTCGGCCGCCGCGTACCGCTCCACGCGGGCGTGGCCGAGCCCGGCCGAGGCGAGGGCGAGCCCGAAGGAGCCGAGCAGCAGGGAGGTGAGGGCCAGCGCGGCGAAGACGGCGGCCCACGCCTTGCGGTGCGTACGGGCGGCGCGGGAGGCCAGCAGCTTGGTCACCCGCGCCCCTCCCGGAGCGGCCCCGGCTGACACGCTCATGCTCCCAGCCCTTCATATGCCGCGTCCCGTCCGAGGTCTCGCATCATGCGGCTCACCTCGTCGGCGCCCGGCCGCTCCAGCCGCTCCACGACCCGCCCCCGCGCCAGGAAGAGGGCCTCGTCCGCCCAGGCGGCCGCGGCCGGGTCGTGGGTGACCATCACCACGGTGTGGCCGTCGCGGTCGACGGCCTGCCGCAGCAGCGCGAGCACGCCCTGCGCGGTGGCCGGGTCGAGCGCGCCGGTGGGCTCGTCGGCGAAGACGATGTCGGGCTCGGTGACCAGCGCGCGGGCGATCGCCACGCGCTGGCGCTGCCCGCCGGACAGCTCCGTCGGCCGGTCCTCGCCCCGCTCCCCGAGCCCCACCGCCGCCAGCGCCCGCACGGCCCGCCCGTCGGGCTGCTCGCCACCGAGCAGCAGCGGCAGGGCGACGTTCTCCGCGACGCTGAGCGACGGCACGAGGTTGTGGGCCTGGAACACGAACCCGATCCGCTCCCGCCGCAGCCGCGTCAGCGCGGTCTCCTTGAGCGAGGCCAGCTCGGTGCCCCCGATGCGCACCGTGCCCGCCGTCGGCCGGTCGAGCCCGGCGGCGCACTGGAGCAGGGTCGACTTCCCGGATCCGGACGGCCCCATCACGGCGAGAAACCGGCCGCGGGGCACCGTGAGATCGACGGGGTGCAGCGCGACCACGCCCCGCCGGTACTCCCTGCTCACCCCCCGCAGCGTGAGCGCGTCGGCCACCGGCCCCGCCCCCGCCGCGTCCAACGTCCCCGAACCGCCCCGCTGCCTGCGCATTCGTACGTCCTCCCCCTTGCTCGGATGCCTCGTCTCGTCCACTCACGAGGCTAGGAACGGGCGGGGGCGCGGGGCAGAGAGCACGGTCCCGTTCCGGGGGTGTAGCGGGCTACACCACGTGCGGTATCACCAGGACTCAGGGGCGCCCGCTGCTCGGCTCGTTGCCCCCGGCGTCGCGTACCGCGCGCAGGGCGCTTTCGATCGCGTTCCGAAGGTGGGATCGCGCGTCTCCCGCGTCGGCCTTGCTCAGCAAGGCCGACAGGAAGTCCGGGTCCGGGTATCCGCCTTCCCCGGGGTCCTTCGTGGCCCACAGCTGCGACCAAATGGCGATCATCATCTCGTTGCAGGCCTGAGCCTCCCGCAATTCACGTTCGCCGTCTCCGGTGAGGACAACGCGCGCGGAGATCCCCAGCCGATGCCCCAGGGCCACCAGGAACATTTCCCTGGACCCCGAATTCAGCGTCGCCAGAACCTGATCCCGAACACTCATTGATCCATATCCCAGAAATCTTGATCCGACATCGGCTGCTTTCCACCATAGGACTCGCGCGGCAGCGAATCGACGTCGTATCCACGCGACCGCAGAACCGAGACCCTCGTGTTTCCATTCATGATCGTCCCATCCGGCTTGACGATCAGCGGTTCATGCGCGCCGGGCCTCAGGGACCAGACGATGTCCTCGGTGTCCTGCTTGCGCCAGAACTCCAGGGAGCTCTTGTCGAGCGAGCTGTCCGGATGCAGCGAGGTCAACGGGGGTGGTTTCTCTCCGCACCCTTCCAGGCCGAGCGGGTCCTGCCAGGTGTGGGGGTTGCGCACATAGGCCTGGGGGCTCGGTGCGGGGGCCAGGCCGAGGGGGTCGGGGGTGAGGTAGCGGGCGGTCTCGGGGTCGTAGTAGCGGTGGAAGTTGTAGTGGAGGCCGGTTTCCGGGTCGGCGTACTGGCCGGGGAAGCGGAGGGGGCAGTCCGTCGCATCGGGTGGGGTGGGGAGGGGGGTGCCCCAGAGGGTGGTGCGGTGTTGCCAGGCCAGGTGGCCGTCGGGAGTGATGAGCTCGGTGGGGGTGCCGGTCGGGTCGGTGACCACGGCGTGGAAGCGGGTGGAGCCCGGCTCGCGGTCGGTCTGGGTCAGCGGGCGGTGGGTGCCCGGGGTGTAGTCCCAGGTGGTGGTCGCGCCGTCGTGGGTGGCCTGTTCGGCGAGGCGGGTGCCGTCCCAGGTGAAGGTGAGGGAGGTTCCGTCCGGGCCGGTTTTGGAGATGCGGCGGCCGAGCGGGTCGTAGGTGTACGTCCACTCCTCGCCGCCTGGGGTGGTGGCGTGGGTGAGGCGGTCCTCGGCGTTCCAGGTGTAGGTCCAGGTGCGGGTCCGGCCGTTGAGGAGTTTGCGGGTCTTGCGGGTCAGGCGGCCTGCCGCGTCGTGTTCGTAGGTGGTGCGGCCCGCCCGGCTGATGAGGGTGCCCCGGTAGGCGCGGTCTCCGGTGGTGGGGTGGTCGGGGGCGGTGGCGTGGGTCTGGTTGCCTGCCGCGTCGTAGGCGTACTTCTCGCTCCAGCCGTGCGCCTGGACGCCCGTCGCCCGCCCCATGCGGTCCAGCGTGAAATCGCGGGTGCCGGTGGTGAGTTCGCGGATCTCGGTGACGTAGCCGTCGGGTCGGTAGGTGTAGGTGCGGTGCTGGAGCAACAGGTCCCGAGACGCGGTGGACAGGCTCTGGGTCGCCAGACGGCGGGCGCCGTCCCAGCCCTGGGCCAGGGTGACATCCCCCGTGGCGCGCCGTGTCTCGCGGCCCGACGCGTCGTGGGTGAAGGCGAGGGTGTGGCCGGCCGTGGTGAGAGTGGCGGGCAGGCCCGTCGCCTCGTGGGTCCAGGAGGAGGTCAGGCCCGAAGGTGTCGTGCGGTGGGTCCGGTTGCCCGCCGCGTCGTAGGCGTACGTGGTCGTGAGGCCGTTCAGCGCCTCCGAAACGACGCGGCCCACCGGGTCGCGTTCCCAGGTCAGCTCCGCGTCCGCGTTCGCCGCGTGGCGGAGGGCGCCGCTGGGGTCGTACGCGTACCTGGTGACCTCGTCCGTGGTCTCGTCTCGCTGGGCGATCACACGGCCTGTCGCGTCGAGGGTGTAGCGCAGTGTTTCGCCCAGTGCGTTGGTCTGGGCGGTGAGGCGGCCTGCCGCGTCGCGTTCGTAGGTGCGCGTGGCGCCGTTGAAGTCGGTTTCGGCGACGAGGCGGCCGGCGCCGTCGTACTCGTAACGCCACTGCTCGCCCAGGGGGTTGGTGACCTGGGTGAGGCGGAGTTCGGTGTCGTGGGTGAAGGTGTAGGTGGCGCCGTCGGGGTCGGTGCGGGTGGCGGGAAGGTCGAAGTGGGTGTGGGTGTGGGTGGTGGCGTGCCCGGCTTTGTCGGTGTGGTGGGCGAGGTTGCCCTCGGTGTCCCACTGCCACACCTCGCGGGCGCCGTCCGGCCCCTCGCGCCAGGCGGGTTTGCCTTCGATGGTCCAGCCGTGGCGGGTGGTGTGGCCGAGGGGGTCGGTGACCGCGGTGATCCGGCCGTGCGGGCCCCGGCGGATGCGGGTGGTGTGGCCCAGAGGGTCGGTGACGGCGACCGGGAGGCCCGCCGCGTCGGTGGTGACCTGGGTGGTGTGGCCCAGCGGGTCGGTGACCGACGACAGGTGGCCGGAGCCGTCGTAGGCGTAGTGCGTGGTGGCGCCACTCGGGTCGGTCGTGGACGTGCGCGCACCCCGGTGGTCGTAAGTGTGGCGCCACACGGCGCCGCCCGGCTCACGGACCTCCACCGGAAGGCCCCAGTCGTCGTAGACGGCCTCCGTCACGGTGCCATCAGGCTGTTCGACGGCTGCGAGGCGGCTCTCGTCGTCGTAGCGGTAGCGGGTGGTGTGGCCCAGGGGGTCGGTGACGGCGATGGGGTGGCGGTTGTCCTCGTCCCACTCGGTGCGGGTGGTGTTCCCCAGCGGGTCGGTCTGGGCGAGGACTTTGTAGGCCTCGTTGCAGACGTAGGTGGTGGTGTTGCCCTGCGAGTCGGTGTAGCGGGTGGTACGGGCCTCGGTGTCGTAGTGGAGGCGGCCGGAGAGGATGCCGTCCGGGCCGATGCCGCGCAGCACCCGGCCCCGGTGGTCGTAGACGTAGCCGTACGTCGTGCCGTTGCGGTCGGTCCAGGACGTGACGCGGCGCCGGTCGTCGTACCGGTACCGCAGCGGCAGGCCCGTGGAGTTGACCACCTCGGCGAGATTTCCGGCTTTGTCGTAGCCGAAGGAGATCAGCGTGGTGCTGCGCTCGCGCTCGTCGCCGTGCAGCAGGCGCAGCGCGGTGATCCGCAGCAGCGTCGGGTCGGTGTCGACCGCGATCCGGTAGCCACCGGAGTGGACGATCTCGGTCGGCGCGCCCTGCTCGTCGTAGGCGATGTCGATGCGGTCGCCGCCGCCGGTGCGGTCCGTGATCGCGGTCAGGATCAGCTCGCGGCTGCCTGCCGGGAGGGGCGCGAAGTGGACGGTGCGGTTGTGCTCCGGGGCGGTGATGGTGAAGGTGCTGTCGGGCTTGCCGTCCCAGCGCAGCGGCCAGCGCGGCCCTGACGTGGGCAGCGTCGGGACGTCGGGCTGCGGGATCGGGTAGGTGAGGAGCATGCCGTCGTCGGTGACGTAGATGACACCGGCGTCGTCGATCTCCAGACGCTGGTCGAGCGTGCCCGCCCAGGTGCGGCCGAACCAGCCCCCACACGGGTGCCCTGAGACGTAATGCCGCTCCAGCACCAGGGGGAGTGCGCCGGGCAGGCTGACGTCGGTGGCGGACATCACCATCTCGCCGGTCGCCACATCGATCGGTTCACCGGTGGTGCACTTGTCCCCGCCGGGGGTGCAGTTCCGCTTGGGATCGCTGTCGGTGCGCCTGCGGGCGCTGCCGTCGCGGCGCAGCCCGCGCTCCCGGTTGAGGAGGCGTTGTGCGGCGTTCTTGGCGGTGGAGCCGGCGCGGCGGGCGGTGCCGGCTCCACCGGTGGCCAGGGCGAGGAGGAGTTCGGGGGTGAGCTGGCCGGCGGCGCGGGCGGGGTTGCGCTGCCACTCGTCCCAGTTCGTGACGGCCTTCGCGAACTCCTTGGGGTGTTCGGCGGCGTAGGCGATGCCGTCCTGGATACCCGCCAGGTGGAGGCCGAGGCCCTCGGGCCCGTCGTTGACGAGGTCGTCGAACCCCTCGTACCACCCGTACATGGTGTCGCCCGCGCCGCCGGCGAAGTCCCCGAGCCCCTTCTTGAACTTGTCCCAGCCCTTCGGCGCCGGGGGCTTGTCCGGGGCCTTCTCCGCCGCCTTCGCGAGTTTCTTCTTCGCCGCGTCGATGACCGGCTGAAGCTCGCCCTCCAGCTTGTCCAGCCGCCGGTAACACCCCTCCAGCGCGGCGATCCCCGGATCATCCTCCGGCGGGCGCTGGGGCAGCGGATCGTCCTTGCGGTTCTCGGCGTCGATGTAGTCGTTGACGTCCTTCCAGTACTTCTTGGACGCCGCCCGCGCCGCGTCCGCGTCCCGGATGATCGGCTCGACCCGCTTCTGCACCGAGCGCAGCTTGTCCGCGTACGAGTCCAGGGCGTTCGCGGCGGCGTGGAAGTAGGTCTGCGCGGACTCCAGCTCCCGGGGAAGCTTCTCCGTCGCCTTCTCGAACCCCTCCGACCCGGCCCCGGTCCAGTCCATCAACATCAGGACATCCAGCTGGCCCTGCCCGTCCTTGAACGCGCCCGCATAAGCCCGCAGCTTGACGACCAGGTCATCGACATCCGACGGATTGCCGTAGATCACCTCGGAGGGCTTCGCGCCCGGCGGTATCCGCTCGACGGCACCGCCCTCCGTCGAATCACCCCGGGTCACGCGATCGTCCCCCCTCGAGCCACCGTCACGCCCTCAGCCCGTGCTCACTGCGGCACGGAATCCTTGATCACGCCATCGTCGGAATGATGGCACAGGCGCCCCGCACCCCCCTGTCAGGCACCAGGACACGTGCGGTGCCCCCATCCGAACGAATGGGTTAATGTCACGGGGGGCACATCCATTGGCCCGTCTCATGCGTCTCCTCTTGAGCAAGCGGCACTCTCATCTTCGCCACCTCGCAGGGGCATTTGGAGTATCAATCTTGAAAACCGGCATCAAGGGTATTCGTCGCGTTTCCGCCGTGGCCGTCATCGCCGCGGGAGCCGTCCTCTCCGCCGGGGCGCTCGCCCCCGTGCAGGCCGCCACGGTCGCGACCCCCACGATCACCGCCAAGGGCGGCTTCGTGATGAACAACGGCACGGGGAAGTCCCTCTACACCAAGGCAGCGGACACCCGCCTCTCCACCGGCTCCACCACCAAGATCATGACGGCCCGGGTGGTACTCGCCCAGCCGAACCTCAACCTGGACGCGAAGGTCACGGTCCAGAAGGCGTACAGCGACTACATCGTCGACAACAACTGGGCCTCCTCGGCCCGGCTGATCGTCGGCGACAAGGTCACCGTCCGCCAGCTGCTGTACGGCCTGATGCTCCCGTCCGGCTGTGACGCGGCGTACGCGCTGGCCGACAAGTTCGGCACCGGGTCCACGCGGGCCGCGCGGGTGAAGTCGTTCATCGGCAAGATGAACACGACCGCCAAGAACCTGGGCCTGACCAACACGCACTTCGACTCGTTCGACGGCATAGGGCACGGCGCGAACTACTCCACGCCGCGCGACCTCACCAAGCTCGCCAGCAGCGCGATGAAGTACTCCACGTTCCGTACGGTCGTGAAGACGAAGACGACGAAGCAGAAGGTCACCACGAAGAGCGGTGGCTACCGCTACATGGAGTGGACCAACACCAACCCGCTCCTCGGCACCTACTCGGGCGCCATCGGCGTCAAGACCGGCTCGGGCCCGGAGGCCAAGTACTGCCTGGTCTTCGCCGCCACCCGCAACAGCAAGACGGTCATCGGCACCGTCCTCGCCTCCTCCTCGGTGGACAACCGCACGGCGGACGCGAAGAAGCTGCTGAACTACGGCTTCGCGAAGTAACCCCCCGCACACCGCTCGGGCCCGCCCGCGACCGACGACCGGTCGCGGGCGGGCCCTTGTCATGCCGTGGCCACGCGCGGCTCAGGCGATCTTGGGCGCCGCGCGCATGCCGATGTAGCAGCAGGCGGTGGAGTCGGGGAGGGTGGCGAACACCACGGGCATCCAGTCCTCGCTGAAGGAGGGGCCGGCGCCGGAGGCGGCGAAGACGGTGTCGGAGAGCGGGATCAGATCCGCCTCCAGCGGCGGGGAGAAGTCCTTCATGCCGTCGACGAACTCGTACACCAGGTGGGGCGTGCCGGCGCGCTCGGTGACGGTGATGACGACGCCCTCGCGCCGGTAGGTGCCCAGGTGCGGGGTGATGTCCACCGCGGGCGGATGGGCCGGCGGGGCGAAGGGCTCCGGCATCCGCACCCCGGCCAGCTCGCCGAGCAGCTCCCGGAAGAGATCGGCGTACAGCCGGCGCGCGCCGCCGCCGTTGGTCAGCAGGGCGATGGCCACGCCCGCCTCCGGCACCACGCGCAGATACGCGTACTGGCCGATCGAGGCGCCGTCGTGGCCGTAGCCCGGGGTGCCGAACCAGTCGTACAGCGTCCAGCCCAGGCCCCATCCGTCGGCGCTCACCGTCCACTTGTCGGGGACATCGACCTCGCGCCGCCCCATGGCCGCGACGGTCTCGGGGGCCAGCACGCGCGTACCGTCCGGTGCCGTACCGCCGTCGAGGTGCATCCGGGCCAGCCGGACCACATCGCCCGCGGTGGCGCAGACCCTGCCGTACGGGCCCGCCGAGCGCGGCATGAGGTCCCACGCGGGCGCCGGCTCCGGGTCCTGGCCTTCCTCGCCCAGGTGGCCCATCGCGGCCCGGAACCGCAGCACCTCCTCGGGGAGGGTCATGGTCTGCTCGAGCCCGAGCGGGGCGAGCAGCCGGTCCTTGAGCGCCGCGTCCCAGGTCTGGCCGGTCAGTACCTCGATGATGCGGCCCAGCACGTTGTACCCGACGCTGCTGTACGAGACCGCCGCCCCGGGCGGACAGTCCAGCGCCACCCCCTTGGCGGCCTCGACATAGCGGGCCAGGCAGTCGTCACCGCGCCCGGTGTCCTCGGTGAAGTCGCAGGTCAAACCGCTGGTGTGGCTGAGCAGTCGGCGGACGGTGACAGCGTCGGTGGCCTCGGGGTCGGCGGTGGCGAACTCCGGCAGCACGTCCACGACCGGTGCGTCCAGGTCGAGTTCGCCTGACTCGACCAGCCGCATCACCAGCGTGGCCGTGTAGACCTTGGCGATCGAGCCGAGCTGGAACACCGAGTCCGTGGTGGCCGCCACGCCGGTGCCCCGGTGCAGCACGCCGCTCGCCAGCTCGTGGATCTCCCCGTCGGCCAGCACCGCCAGGGTCGCGCCGGGCACATGGCAGGCGGTGCGCAGCTCGTCGAGACGGGACTGCCAGCGCGTGGTGTCGAAGGCGGTGGCTTCCTGGCCCTTGATGCTCGACATGGCGTCTCCCTCGGTGAAGGACGGCGTGCGTCCGAACGGTGTGCGCTACGCCGAACACTGTACGGAGACCGCACAGTGTTCGCAAGGCCGCACGCTGTACGCCCGAGCGGCTATCCTGAGCCGCGAGCCGCGAGCCGCGGAAGAAGCGGAAGAAGCGGAAGAAGAGGAGGCCATATGCCGAGCGACACGAAGCGACCGATCCCGTCGGTATGGACCCGTCCCCAGCGCCCCAGGCGCGAGCAGCCCGCGCTGAGCCGGGACCAGATCGTGTCCGCCGCCCTCGAACTGCTCGACACCGAGGGCATCGACGCCCTGAGCATGCGGAAGCTCGGCAGCCGGCTGAACGCCGGAGCCACCTCGCTCTACACCCATGTGGCCGACAAGGGCGAGCTGATCGAGCTGGTCGTGGACGCGGTCTACGGCGAGATCGAAATCCCGGAGGCCACGGACCCGGCCCACTGGCGGGAGGCCGCGACCCGCTGTGCCCAGGGCCTCAGGTCGGCGATCCTGGCCCACCCGTGGATGGCCTCCGTGCTCGGCGGGGCCTGGGTGACCCAGCTGGGGCCGAACCTGATGCGGCTCTCCGAGAACATGCTCGCCGTCTTCGAGCAGGCGGGCCTCCAGGCGGCCGAGACCGATCCCGCCGTCTCCGCGCTCACGGCGTACGTCATCGGCATGGCCACCAGCGAGGCCGCCTGGCTCACCACGCTCGCCCGCAGCGGCCAGAGCGAGCGGGAGTGGGTGGAGCAGCTGTGGCCGGCCGTCGAGGACGCGGCACAGGACCATCCCAAGCTGCGCGAGCAGTACGCCGGGCTCCGCGGCAAGGACCCGCGCGAGACCCGGGACGAGAAGTTCGACTACGGGCTTCAGCGGGTCCTCGACGGGCTGGCGGCCCGGCTCGGCTGAGCGGGCCGGATGACCGGATCCCCCGGCCCGCCATCGCGCTCGGCGCGGCGGACCGGTCCCGGCGGGGTCCGCTGCCACACTGAGCGGCCATGGACGTCACCGCTCGTATCGAGTCCGTGTACGCGCAGATCGTGCGCCGCAACCCCGGGGAAGCGGAGTTCCACCAGGCGGCGGGCGAGGTGCTGCACACCCTCGCGCCCGTGCTCCGCGCGCATCCGGACCATCTCGACGCCCGGATCGTGGAGCGGCTCTGCGAACCGGAGCGGCAGATCATCTTCCGGGTGCCCTGGGTGGACGACCAGGGGGACATCCATGTGAACCGGGGCTTCCGGGTGGAGTTCAACAGCGCGCTCGGGCCGTACAAGGGGGGCCTGCGCTTCCACCCCAGCGTCAACCTGGGGATCGTCAAGTTCCTCGGCTTCGAGCAGATCTTCAAGAACGCGCTGACCGGGCTGTCGATCGGCGGCGGCAAGGGCGGCGCGGACTTCGACCCCAAGGGCCGCTCCGACAGCGAGGTCATGCGCTTCTGCCAGTCCTTCATGACCGAGCTCCACCGGCACATCGGCGAGCACACCGACGTCCCGGCCGGGGACATCGGGGTGGGCGGGCGCGAGATCGGCTATCTGTTCGGCCAGTACAAGCGGCTGACCAACCGCTTCGAGGCCGGCGTGCTGACCGGCAAGGGCGTCGGCTGGGGCGGCTCGCACGCGCGCACCGAGGCCACGGGATACGGCACCGTCCACTTCGCCCAGGAGATGCTGCGCACCCGCGGCCGCCAGTTCGACGGCTGCGATGTGGTGGTCTCCGGCTCCGGCAATGTGGCCGTCTACGCCATCGAGAAGGTGCACGCCCTCGGCGGCCGCGTGGTGGCCTGCTCCGACTCCTCCGGATTCGTGGTCGACCGCGACGGGATCGACCTCGGCCTGCTCAAGGAAGTCAAGGAGGCCCGGCGGGCGCGGATCGCCGAGTACGCCCGGGCCCGGCAGGGGGCGGTGTTCTCCGACCGGGGCTCGGTGTTCGAGGTGGACTGCGACATCGCCCTCCCCTGCGCCACCCAGAACGAGCTGGACGAGCAGGACGCGGTGACGCTGGTGAAGAACGGCGTGCTGGCCGTGGCCGAGGGCGCGAACATGCCCTGCACCCCGGCCGCGGTCGAGATCCTGCGGGAGGCCGGGGTGCTCTTCGGCCCCGGCAAGGCCGCCAACGCGGGCGGAGTGGCCACCTCCGCGCTGGAGATGCGGCAGAACGCGGCCCGCGACCGGTGGACCTTCGAGCAGACCGAGGCCCGGCTGGCCACCGTCATGTCCGATGTCCACGCGCTGTGCCGGGCCACCGCGGAGGAGTACGGGGCCCCGGACGACTACGCGCTCGGCGCGAACGTCGCGGGGTATCTGCGGGTGGCGGAGGCCATGGCCGCGCACGGCGTGGTCTGAGTCCAACACCGGATTCTCACGCCGGGCACACCCGGCCGGACGGCTGGTCCGGCAGATAGGTGGCGCGTTCGCGCCGGGTGAGGTCCCGGTCGACGGTCCCGCAGATCTTGCCGATCGCCTCGGACGGCCGCCGGAGGTCTAGGTTCCACAGCCGTACGGCGTCGTCGCCGCCGCTGGCCAGGGTGCGGCCGTCCGGGCTGAACGCCACCCCCCACACGCCGTCGGTGTGCCCGCGCAGCGAGCCGCGGGGCTCGCCGCTCTCCGCGTCCCACAGCCGTACGGTCTCACCCCCGCTGACCAGGGTGCGCCCGTCGGGGCTGAACACCACCGAGAACACGCTCTCGGTGTGGCCGTCGAGCACCTTCCGGGTCCGCCCGCTCGCCACGTCCCACAGCCGCACCGAGCCGTCCATGCCGCCGCTGGCCAAGGTGCGGCCGTCGCGGCTGAACGCCGTGGACGTCACGCCCGCGGTGTGGCCCTTCAGGGTGCGCAGCGCGCGGCCGGTCTTCGCGTCCCACAGCCGCACCGTGCGGTCGACGCCGCTGGTGGCAAGCGTGCGGCCGTCCGGGCTGAACGCCACCGAAAACACGCCCTTGTCATGGCCGCGGAGCACCCGAAGGGCCCGGCCGCTCGACACGTCCCATAGCCGGGCGGTCTTGTCGTTGCTGCCGGTGGCCAGCGTGCGGCCGTCGGGACTGAACGCCACAGACCGTACGAAGTCGGTGTGGCCGTGCAGGCCGCGGCGGATCCAACCAGTGTCCGGGTTCCACAGGTGGATCACTCCGTCGAAGCGCCCGGTCGCCAGGGTGCGGCCGTCCGGGCTGAACGCGAGCGACGGCATGTCCTCACGCGACCCGAGGGTGAGGGAGCGCCGTTGTTCGCCGCTCGCCGCGTCCCACAGCTTCACGGTGTCGTCGCGGCCGTTGCCACTGGCGAGGGTGCGGCCGTCGGGGGCGAACGCCACCGACAGCACACCGCCGGGCTGTCTGGCCAGGATGTCCCTGGCGCGGCCGGTCGCCACGTCCCACAGCCGCAGCAGCCCCTCGTCCCCGCCGGTGGCCAGCGTGCGGCCGTCGGGGCTGAACGCCACCGACAACACCGGGCCGTCGTAGCCGAGGGAGAAGGCGTCCCGGGCCAGGCCCGCGTCGAGGTCCCACAGCCGCACATGAGAGCCGCCGCCCCCGGTCGCCAGCGCCCGGCCGTCCGGGCTGAACGCCAGCGAACGCGCCGGGCCAAGCTCGGGGAGGGTGTCCCGGAGTTCGCCGGTGCCCGCGTTCCACAGCCGGACGGAACGTTCGCCCCCGCCAGTGGCGAGCGTGCGGCCGTCTGGGCTGAAGGCCACCGCGAGCACACCTTCCGAGTCGCCGGTGAAGCTCGTGCGGAGGCGGCCGGTCCCGGTGTCCCACAGCCGTACCTTCCGGTCGATGGCGCCCGTGGCCAGCGTGCGGCCGTCCGGGCTGAACGCCACCGAGACGACCGTGTCGGCGTGGCCGGTGAGGGTCGCGCGAAGACGGCCGGTCCCGGTGTCCCACAGCCGCACCAGCCCGTCGGAGCGGCCCGTGGCCAGCGTGCGGCCATCCGGGCTGAACGCCATCGTCATCATCATCCCCGCGCGGGGGGTGAGGGTGCGTCGCACCCGCCCGGTGCCCGCGTGGCTCAGCCGCACCTCACGGGCGTCGGCGACGGCGAGCGTACGGCCGTCCGGGCTGAACGCCACCGACGTCACCTGGCCGACGTGGCCGGTGAGGGTGTCCCGGACCCGTCCGGTCGCGGCGTCCCGCAGCAGCACCGTGCCGTCCTCCCCGCCCGTGGCCAGCGTGCGGCCGTCCGGGGCGAACGCCACCGACAGCACCTCGCCCTTGTGCCCGGTGAGGCGCTTCTGGGCGGGGAGGGCGGCCGCGGCGTACAGGCTGTCGGTGGCCTCGGCGGTGGGGTGGGTCCGATAGGCCCGCACGGCCAGCAGCGAGGCCAGGTCGGGGTTTTGGTCGAGCAGCGCGGCGGACTGGGCGGCCAGTTGCCTGGACTGCGCCAGTTGCCGCGCGGCCTGGGCCTTGTGCTCCTCGCCGACGGCCGTGTTCCGCTGCCAGAAGGCGACCCCCGTGGCGACCAAGGCGAGGCACAGGGCCACGGAGACCGCCGCCAGAACCTGGCGCAGCCGCCGCCGCTCCTTGCGCAGCCCCGCGCGGCTCTCCGCGAGGAAGGCGTGCTCGGCCGGGGTGAGGTCCGCGGCCCGCTCGGGCGGGCCGAACGCCTCGTCCGCCTCCGCCAGCCGCACCCCCCGGTACAGCGCGCCGTGATCCCGGCCCAGCCGCTCCCAAGCGAGGGCGGCCTCGGTCAACTGGCGGTGGAGGCGCAGCCGGTGCCGGTCCTCGTCGATCCAGTCGCGCAGCCGGGGCCAGGCGGTGATCAGGGCCTCGTGCGCGAGATTGACGACCTCGTCGTCGAGGGTGATCAGCCGGGCGCGGGCCAGCCGCTCCAGCACCGCGGCCGCCTCGCCCGGCCCGTCGGCCTGGAGCTCGGCGCGGTCCGCCGGGCGCCGGGTGTCGGGCGCCCCCTCGCCCGGGGTGACCAGCCGCAGCAGGATCCGCCGGGCCGCGAGGGCCTGTTCGGGCGGCAGCCGGTCGTAGAGGTCCTCGGCGGTCTGGGCGACGGCGCCGTGGATGCCGCCGGTGGCCTCGTACGCGGCCATGGTCAGGGTGCGGGCGCGGCGGCGGCGCCAGGTCTCCAGCAGGACGTGCGACAGCAGCGGCAGCCCGCCGGGCTCGTCGGCGACCTCCTCGACGAGCCGCGCGGTCAGGGCGCGTTCGACGATCAGCCCCTCGGCGGCGGCCGGTTTGACGATGGCCTCGCGCAGCTCCGCCGGGGTCATCGGGGCCACCAGCAGCGTGGCGTCCCGCAGCGCGTCGGCGAGGGCACGGTGCCCGGCGCAGTGGCCGAAGAAGTCCGCGCGCACGGCGACCACGACGCGTAAGCGGCGCTCCGGCTCTCGGGCGGACAGCAGCAGCTCGATGAACTCCGCCCGCTCGGCCGGGTCATGGCAGAGCGTGAAGGTCTCCTCGAACTGGTCGACGACGACCACGGTGTCGCCCCGGCCCCGGGCCGCCGTCAGCGCCTGGGCGTGGGCGCGGGCGGGGTGCGGGCCGGGGGTGAGGATGCGGAGGGCGGCGGGGCGCTCGGCCGCCGGGCCCGCCTCCTGGAGGGCAGGGATGAACCCGGCGCGCAGCAGTGAGGACTTCCCGCTGCCCGAGGCGCCCACCACGGCCGCGAACCGTCGCTCCCGGACCAGCTCGACGAGGTCCTCGGTGAGCCGGTCGCGCCCGAAGAACCGCTCGCGGTCCTCCGGCTGGAAGCGCCGCAGCCCCGGGTAGGGCGGGACGGCGTCGTCGTCCTCCTCGGGCGGCCGGCACAGGAGTTGGTCCGTCACCTGCTGCCAGCGCCGCTCCCACGCCGCGCTGTCCCCGCCGCACGCGGTCACATACGCCAGGGCGACCGCCAGCGAGGGAAGCCGGTCGCCCGAGGCCGCCTGGGCCAGGGTCGCCGTCGAGTACTCGGTCCTGCGCGCCATCGCCCGATAGGTCAGCCCGCCCGCGCTCTGCCGCAAGGCCCGCAACTCAAAGGCGAATCGCTCCACCGGCCCGGCACTCGGGTCCAGCGGACTCTCCTTGCGCCCCACTCGCCACCCCTCCCCGTCATGGCCTGGCGTTTCCGCCCGGCGCACGCCTCCCACCCGTACCGGACGCCGCCGGGACGGCAGCCGTTCCCGCCCTCCATGAATTGTCCAGCGCCGCGAATGGGGCGTGCCAGACAACGTCCGGCCGCGAAAACTCGAGGTCAGACGGGGTCGCACCGGCCGGACAACGCGACCGGCCCGCGTACCTCGTCAGTCCATCGCGAACGAGGGGAACAAGCACATGCACACGAAGATGCGACTGGTGGGCGCCGCCATGGCGGGGGCGGTTCTGCTCCCGATCGGCGCGTCGTCGACGGCCTTCGGCCAGTCGGCGCCGGCGGGGGCGCCGGCCGCTCGGGGCTGTGTCGCCAAGTCGGCCGACGACGTCAAGGCGCAGACCCAGCAGGTCACCGCGCTCATCCAGAAGCTGGACGGCCAGGGGCTCTCGCAGGACCGGATCGACGCGAAGCTGGCCGCGGACCACTGCCTGGAGCGGGTGGACGGGGGCGGCTCGGAGTTCAGCACGCTCGGCAACCCGAGCGATGAGATCAAGATCGCAAAGCCGGTCATCTACAAGGCCGAGGGGAAGGACCGCTACATCGCCGCTGCCAGCTGGAAGTGGAAGAAGATCCCCTCCAACACCAAGGGGCTCGACGCGTTCGCCATCAGCTTCAGCAAGAAGGTCACCCCCCTGGCGCACTCGCTTGTCTATCGGGGCAACGGGCAGGTCTACGGCAAGAAGAAGATGACGCAGGCGTTCAAGTCCAGCGCCTACGGAGCGGGATTCCTCTTCAACGAGGGCCCGAATGTGGGCAAGATCGACATGCAGGGGTACCAGGGCGTCATGGGTATCTCCTTCAAGGCCAGCAAGCGCGGCTGCTGGAACCTCCAGGCGTTCTCCAAGTACGGCCACTCCTGGAAGTCCCAAAGCGCGACCGGCATCACCCTCGGACTCACGAGCATCGGCTTCAACTGGGCGAACACCGGCAACAAGTGGACCCAGGCCAGCCAGCCCAGCCGCGAAGTGCGAGTCTGCCGGTCATAGCGCGGGCGCAGTGAGCAGCGGCCGGCGTCCCCTGAGCGGGGCGCCGGCCGCCAGGGGAGGGAGCACACGATGTCCGTTCGACGCCTCTGGGACCGCTGGTTCGCGCCCCGGCCCCGGCTGCGGGTGCCGCTCGCCGTGGTGCTCGTCCTCGCGCTGGGGGCGGGCGGCTGGCAGGCGTACGCCCGGTTCACGGACGACGGCGGCCCGCGCGAGTGGACGAAGGGGCCGTACGGCAAGGCGCCCGTGGCGCTGGGGAAGACGGCCCCGGCCCGCCCCGGCGAGATGGTGCGGCGCCTGAACAGGACTCCCCTTGCCGTCGTCGGCGGGCTGGCGCTCTACAAGGACACCACCCGCGACGGCACCCGCCTGACCGCGCGGAATGTGCGCACGGACCGGATCCACTGGCAGTACGGGCGCGACAAGGAGCTCCCGTACGACCTGGTGATCGGCGACGAACTGGCCCTCCTGTGGTGGAACGGCGGGGGCCTGACCGCCGTCGATCTGCGTACCGGCGAGCCGCGGTGGCACGCCGAGGCACCGCGGACGTCCACCGACGGCCACCATGGCCTGGTCACGAACGCGCGCGTCATGGACGGGACCGTGCTCGTCGCGTCGGAGGAGGAGCTGTGGGCGCTCTCCGCGGCCGACGGGAAGCGCCGGTGGCGGGCCGCGCCGCCGAAGGGCTGCGAGCGGTGGTCTCCCACGGACGCACCATTCGCGCTGGGGGAGGTGTACGTCGTGGAGGCCGGCGGCTGCCCGGACGACCCCGCCCTGGACGACGATCCGCAGACCGCCCGGATGGCGCAGATCGGGCTGGACGCGGACACCGGCGCCGTACGGTGGCGGTTCGCGCACGACGCGCGGCTCGCCCCGTACCGGCCCGTGGACGACGCCACCCTGGTCGTCGCCCCGGCCGACCGCGACGGCGGCATGTCGGTGACCGATGTGTCCGGGCGGCGGCCCAGCACCCGTACCCTGCCGTTCCCGGACGGGGAGCGGGCGCGGGGGAACACGGCCCGGACCCTGGTGTCCCAGGTCTACGGCGACCCCGGCGCGCTGCGCGGCTACGCCCTGGACGACGGCCGGCGCCGGTGGACCCACCGGCCGCCGAAGGGCACCCGCCTCGGGGAGGCGGTGGTCGCCGACGGACGGGTGTATGTCGTGGAGCAGCCGCCCCAGGAGAAGGGCTGGCCGCCCCCGCCCGGCCCGTCGCGGCTGCTGGTCCTGGACGCCGAGCGCGGCGAACTCCTGCACTTCCTCGACCTGCCCGAGCTGGACGGGAGGCGAGGCGGCGGGGCGCAGGAACTGGTGCCGTCGCACGCCCGGAACGGCGTGGTCACGGTCTCCTGGGACAGGAGCAGCCGCTACGTCGATGTGCTGGTCCTCACCGACGCCCGGCCCTGAGAACCCTGAGCGCCTCGGGCACCGGGCACCTCAGGCACCGGTGCCCGGGCCTGTGGCCACGGCCGAGGCGGCGGCCGTGTCCGCGGCCGTCGGCTTGCGGAGCAGCACCAGCGCCGCGTCGTCGTGGAGCCGGCCGCCGACGTGCTCCAGCAGCTCGTCGTGGAGGGCGGCGACGGTGCGGGACGGCTCCGCGCAGGCGTGCCGGGCCACCCGCTCGGCCAGCGGGTAGAAGGCGCGCATGCCGTCCCGGGCCTCGGTGACCCCGTCGGTGTAGAGCAGCAGCTGGTCGCCGTCGGAGAAGGGCAGCACCTGGAGACTCGGGCGGCGGCCGACCAGGGCGCGCAGCCCCAGCGGCGGGGCCGGGTGGGTCGGCTCGACCGCCGTGACGTTGGAGTGGCTGACCAGCAGCGGCGGGGCGTGTCCGCAGTTGACGACCTCCATCCGGCCCGGCTGGGGGTATCCGGCGACCACGGCGGTCACGAAATCGTCGGGGCCGAGGTTGCGGGCCAGGCTGCGTTCGATCCGCTCGACGACATCGAGCAGGTCAGGCTCGTCGTACGCGGCCTCGCGGAAGACGCCGAGCACCAGCGCGGTGGTGCCCACCGCGGGCAGCCCCTTGCCGCGCACATCGCCCACGACCAGCCGTACGCCGTACGGGGTGGGCACCAGCGCGTACAGGTCGCCGCCGATCCGGGCCTCCGCGGCGGCGGCGCTGTAGCGCACGGCCACCTGGAACGGGCCGACGGTCGCGGGCACCGGCTTGAGCAGGGCGTTCTGGGCGGTCTCGGCGACCGAGCGGACGGCCGCCAGCACCCGTTCGCGGCGCCCGCGCAGCAGGCTGGCCAGCCCGCTGGCCAGGGTGACGGCAACCAGCGCGGACAGTGTGACCGCCTGCTCGCGGGCCGGTTCCCCGGTCCGGGCGGCGAGCACCGCGCCCAGCGCCACGGCGAGGAAGCCGATGCCCAGCACGCTGCGGGGCCGGCAGGTGGCGGCGGCCAGCGCGGGGCCCACGGCGAGCAGCGGGAGCCAGCTCAGCCCGGCGTCCCCGATGCAGACGAGCAGCGCGACCAGGGAGGTGGTCAGCACGGTCACCACGACGGCGATGTACGCGCCGCAGCGGGATTCGTCCAGGGATGCCGCCCAGGAGGCCGGGTCCGGCCGCCGGGCATGCGCATGCTTCAGCCGGTGGCCATGGTGATGGTCTCGGGCCTGGCTCATGTCAGTGTCCGAACTCTCTCCGCTCGCGGCGCGCACCCAGGCTGCTCTCGCCCGAATGTCCGTGATGCCCGTCTCTTGTGGAGACGTCCCTTATAGACAACACGCCCACGATGGCCATTACAAGAGTTCGAATTTCAGATAGTGAGCGAAAGCCCCCTGGTCACGCGGTCGCCCGCGGGGATCAGCCGGGCCCGGACCACGTCCAGGCGCGAGGCCCCGACGCGCGCGGCCCCGGGACGGGAGGACCTCAGACGGGAGGACCCCAAGCGCGAGGACGACTCCGCCCGCAGCGAGACCCCGAGCGCGCCGAGCATGTCCCCGCTGTAGACGGGCACCGCGAGACAGACCGCACCGAGGACGGACTCCTCGCGGTCGAGGACGGGCGCCCCGGGCGGGCCGGCGTCGAGGCGCCGGAGCAGTTCGGCCCGGTGGGTCACGGTCCGGGGCGTGAGATCGACCAGCGGGTGCCGGGACAGATAGTCCTCGCGGGAATCGGCGCCCAGCTCGCGCAACACGCACTTGCCCAGCGCCGTGGCGTGTCCGGCCTCCTCGAACCCCACCCCGAGGTCCACCCGCGGCACCCGCGGGCTGTCGACGATGTCGACGACCCTGATCTCGCCATCCTCGTAGAAGGTCAGATACGCGGCCACCGACAGCTCGTCGCGCAGCGCGGCGAGCGTGGGGCGGACGCGGGCCAGCAGCGTCTGGCCGCGGCTGCCGGCGCGCAGGGCGTCGACCTTCTCCCCGACCACGAACCCGCCGTCGTCGAGCTTGTGCGCATACCCGTCGTGACAGAGCGTGCGCAGCAGGTGGTAGGTGGTGGCCAGGGGCAGCCCCACCTCGCGTGCGAGCTGCTTCGCCGGCGCGCCGCCCTCGTGCGCGCCCACGGCCTCCAGCAGCCGGAAGGCCCGCTGCACGGATGTGATGAGCGTAGGGGCCACCTGAGCGCTCATGACTCCAGCTTGCGCCGGACGGGCGGGGCAGGCAAGGGATGGCGGCAAGCCTCTGACCTGCGACGCGACCATGACAGAACGGCCCGCGGCGCGCGATCGCCGCCCCGGCGCCGCCCGCACCCCATCCATTCATCTCAACTACGCCTGCATCACGGTTACTTCACACCTGACAGATTTTGTTAAGCAACTCTTGTCACGCCAGTTGGGCCGTGTCATGGTGCTTGCCATTCATCTCCCGTCGATCACTTCCGCTTCCTACCCCGCCCGGAGCTCAAGTGTCCGCCGAACCCAAGTCCGTCCCCGAACCGAAGTCCGCCCCCGAACCGCCCGCCGAACGTCCCGAGTCGGACGTGGGCAGGCGTGTGCATGCGTTCCGACGCCTGCGCCGTATGTCGCTGCGCGCCCTCGCGGAGCGCAGCGACGTCAGCGGGAGCTTCCTCAGCCAGCTCGAGCGCGGGCGCAGCAGCGCCTCCATCTCGACGCTGGCGCGCATCGCCTCCGCCCTCGGCATCACCATGGCCGAGCTGTTCGACACCTCGGCCATCGGTCCCACGCCCCTGCGCGCCCAGGACCGGCCGGAGCTCCCCTGGGTCGGTGGTGGCCGCAAGACCTCGCTCACCCGGGAACCGCTGGCCGGTTTCGGGGTGTACGAGGCCGAGTTCGCGCCGGGGGGCTCGACCGGGGACGAGCAGTACAGCCACCCCGGGTGGCATGAGGTCGTCGTGGTGCTGACCAACCAGGTGACCGTACTGCTCGACACCGAGCGCTTCGTGCTCGGCGAGGGAGACAGCCTGGACTTCGACTCCAGGCAACCGCACCGCATCGTCAACGAGACCGATGCCATGTCCGTCGTCCACTGGGTGCTGGGCCCCGTTCAGCCCGGCGACAAGGAGTAGCCGATGTCCCCCCGATCCTCATTCTCCGGAGCATTCCACGGGGCGTTCCGCGGAGTGCGGACCCGACGCCCCGCACTGGCCGGGACCGCCTTCGCGACCGTCGGTGTGCTGCTCACGGCCGGCTGCGCGCAAGGGGGGCCAGGCAAGGAGGCCGACGCGGCCGATCTCGTCGGCAAGCCCGCGGGCACGGTCAAGAAGGAAGCGCTCAAGGACGTCCGGATGACCTATGTGTCATACGGCGGCGGCATGCAGGACGGCCAGGAGGCCGCGTTCGTCGAGCCGTTCGCCAAGGAGTCCGGCGCCGATGTGCTCACCGACGGCCCCACCGACCCGGCCAAGATCAAGACGCAGGTGGACTCCAAGAACGTGCTGTGGGACGTGGTCGACACCACCCCGTGGGACGCCGCCGCCAACTGCGGGACGCTGTACGAAAAGCTGGACTACAAAATCATCGACACCAGCCGGCTGCCGCGCCAGACCCCCGAGTCGGACTGCATGGTCCCCTCGCTGATCTACGGGTACGGCCTCTTCTACAACGCCGAGAAGTACGGGGACAATCCCCCCACGACCTGGGCGGACTTCTTCGACACCGAGAAGTTCCCGGGCAAGCGGGGCGTCGACGGCCGTCCGACCCCCACCCCCGGCATCTTCGAGGCGGCCCTGCTGGCCGACGGCGTGGGCCCGAGCAAGCTGTACCCGCTGGACACCAAGCGGGCGCTGCGCAAGTGGGACAGCGTCAAGTCCGACCTCACGTACTGGAAGACCGGCGCCCAGCAGACCCAGATCGTGCAGTCCGGCCAGGCGGACATGGTGATGGCGTGGAGCGGCCGCATCTACGAGGCCAACGCCAACGGCGCCGACTTCCGCCCGGTGTGGAACAACAGCTTCACCCTCTATGACGTGTTCGCCGTGCCGAAGGGCTCGAAGAACGACAAGGCCGCGATGGGCCTGATCAACTACGCGCTCGGGGCCGAGCAGCAGACCAGGCAGTCCGAGTACACCAGCTACGCGCCGGTCAACGTCGGCGCCAAGCCCAAGCTGTCCCCGCAGGGCAAGAAGCTCGACCCGACACAGGAGACGGTGCTCAACCAGTCCATCACCCCCGACTTCACCTACTGGGGCAAGAACCGGGACAAGCTGTCCAAGGCCTGGTCCGACTGGCTGAACGGATGACAGCGCTCTCCCCCCGTACGGACCGTACGACGCCCGGCCGGCACGCCGACCGGCCGGGCGGGCGCGCGGAGCCCCCCGCCGCCACCGACCGGGCCCCCGGCTCCCCCCGGCGCTGGCTGCTGATCGTGCCGACCGCGCTGCTGGTGCTGGCCGGCTTCGTCTACCCGGTCGCCACGATCGTGGTGCGCAGCGTCACCCAGCCGGAGCCCGGTCTCCAGAACTTCTCGTGGCTGCTGCACGACACCACCTCGCTCGAGGTGCTGGGCCGCACCCTGGCCGTCGCCGCCCTGGCCACGCTGATCACCCTGGTGCTCGGCTACCCGTACGCGTATCTGATGACGGTGTCCGGACCGGCGCTGCGCGGGCTGCTGATGCTGGCCGTGCTGATGCCGTTCTGGACCAGCCTGATGGTGCGCGTCTTCGCCTGGGTGATCATCCTTCAGGACAACGGCGTGCTCAACACGGTCCTGGGCGCGCTGGGCCTCGGCGAGACGCATCTGCTCGGGACCACCACGGGCGTGCTGATCGGCATGTGCCAGCTCCTGATGCCGTTCATGGTGCTGCCCCTGTTCAACGCGATGCGCTCGATCGACCGGCGGGTGGTGCAGGCCGGGATGATCTGCGGCGCACCGCCCTGGACGGCGTTCCGGCGGGTCTTCGTCCCGCTGTCGCTGCCCGGGGTGTTCGCCGGGTCGCTGATGGTGTTCATCCTCTCGCTCGGCTTCTACATCACCCCCGCCGTGCTCGGCTCGCCCCGCCAGGAGCTGCTGCCCAACGCGCTGTACACGCAGATCAGCGAGTTGCTGAACTGGGGCCGCGGCGGGGCGCTCGCGGTGGCCCTGCTGCTCACGGCGGGCCTGCTGCTCGCGGTGACGGCCTGGGTGTCCAAGCGGGTCACCGGTAAGTCGGCCCAGGTCACGGGAGGTCTGGAGCTGTGAGCAGGCGAATCCCCCTCAAGATCTTCGGCGCGCTGGTCGCGCTCTGGCTGGTCGCCCCGACGCTGGTGGTGATCCCGCTCAGCTTCACCGGGCAGCGCTCGCTGGCGTTTCCGCCCGAGCGCTGGTCCCTGCGGTGGTACGAGTCGTTCTTCTCGGACAGCCGCTGGGTGGCCGATCTGCTGAACTCGCTCCAGATCGCCGCCCTCGTCGGGGTCCTGGCCACCGTGCTGGGCACGGCCGCCAGCTACGCCCTGACCCGCGGCCGGTTCCGGGGCCGGGGCGTGGCGGGCGCGCTGCTGATCGCCCCGATGCTGGTGCCCACGGTCGTCTTCGCGGTGGGCCTCTACGCGCTGTTCCTCCAGCTGCGGCTGGTGGGGACGTTCACCGGGTTCCTGATCGCGCACACCGTGCTGGCCCTGCCGTTCGTGATCGTCCCGGTGTCCTCGGTGCTGTCGCGGTTCGACACCACGCTGGAGCGCGCGGCGGCGATCTGCGGCGCGAGCCGCGGGCGCGCCTTTCTCACGGTCACCCTGCCGGTGATCGCGCCCGGTCTGCTGTCCGGGTTCATGTTCGCCTTCGTGACCTCCTTCGACGAGGTCGTGGTGTCCATGTTCATCTCCAGCCCCTATCTGGAGACCCTGCCGGTGCGGATGTACAGCAGCATCCAGCGCGACGTCGATCCCACCATCGCCGCCGCGGCCACCCTCATCATCTGCTTCACCAGCGCGCTGATCGCGATCGCGCTGCTCGCACCATCGCGGAGGCGACGTGTCAGCTGACCTCAAGCGCGGCGGGTCCGCCGACCTCACGTCGGCCGACCTCAAGCGCACCGGGGCCGCCATCGAACTGCGCGGCCTGACCAAGAACTACGGGTCGAGCCGGGCCGTGCGCGGCGTCTATCTCACCATCCAGCCGGGCGAGTTCATGACCTTCCTGGGCCCCAGCGGCTCGGGCAAGACGACCACGCTCAACATGATCGCGGGCTTTGTGCCGCCGACCTCGGGCGACATCCTGGTCGACGGCAAGCCGCTGAACTCCGTGCCCCCGCACCGGCGCGAGATGGGCATGGTCTTCCAGGGCTACGCCCTGTTCCCGCACCTGAGTGTGTGGGACAACATCGAATTCCCGTTGCGGCAGCGGAAGCTGCCGAAGGCGCGGCGGCGCGAACTGGTGCGCGCGGCGGTGCGGACCGTACAGCTGGAGGGGTTCGAACGGCGCCGCCCCGCGGAGCTGTCCGGCGGCCAGCAGCAGCGGGTCGCCTTCGCGCGGGCCATCGTCTACCGGCCGCCGGTGCTGCTCATGGACGAGCCGCTGGGCGCGCTCGACAAGAAGCTCCGCGAGGCCCTCCAGGAGGAGATCCGGGAGATCCACCGCCAGGTGGGCACCACGTTCCTCTATGTCACCCACGACCAGGAGGAGGCGCTCACCCTCTCCGACCGGATCGCCGTCTACGACGACGGGCGGATCGTGCAGGTGGGCACCGCGGAGGAGCTCTACGAGCGGCCCGAGTCGCTGTTCGTGGCCCAGTTCCTCGGCGAGTCCACGCTGCTGCGCGGCGTCGTCCACCCCGACGACCCGGGGCGGCTGCACGCGGGCGCGTACGGCGTGCCGCTGGGCGGCGCCCACACGGTGCGCGGCGACGCCGTGGTCGTGATCCGCCCCGAGCGGCTGCGGCTGTCGGCCGAGCAGCCGGCCCCCGGCCGGGCCGGGGTGCCGATCACCGTGCGCGACGAGACGTACCTCGGCCACTCGCGGAAGCTGACCGTCGAACTGCCCGGCGGGTCCACCGGGCTGGTCCGGGAGGGCCCCGGCACCGCCTCCGGGCTGCGCGTCGGCGACACCGGCTTCGCCACCTGGGACCCGGCCGTCGCCGCCGTGGTCCCCGCCACATGACCTCTTGATAAGGACAAGCGAAGTGATCAACGGTCAGGTCTCCTACTGGATGCAGGACACGGCCGCCTCCGAACGCCCGGAAAGGCCCCCGCTGGACGGGGACACCACCGTCGACGTGTGCGTCGTCGGCGCCGGATACACCGGGCTGTGGACCGCGTACTGGCTCCGCCAGGCGCTGCCCGACGCCTCGATCCTCGTGGTCGAGGCGCAGCACGTCGGCTACGGCGCCTCCGGCCGCAACGGCGGCTGGCTCTCCGGCAAGATGATCGGGCTCTCCCGCCACATGGCCGAGGGCCCCGGAGGCCGGGAGGCGGTCCTCGAACTGCGGCGCGCGGCGGTCGACGCGTTCGACGAGATCCTCGGGATCATGGCCGACCACGCCGTGGACGTGGACGCCGTGCACGGCGGCTACCTCACCATCGGCCGCACCCCCGCCGAACTCGCCCGGCTCCGGGCGGCGGTCGAGGCCGAGCGCGCGTGGGGCATGACCGAGGACGACGTACGGCTGCTGTCCGCAGCCGAGGCGGCCGACCGGATCAGCATCGACGGGATGCTCGGCGCGCTCTACAGCCCGCACAACGTACGGCTCCACCCCGGAAAGCTGGTCGCCGGCCTGGCCTCGGCCGCCGAGGCCGCCGGCGTCCGGATCGCCGAGCGCACCCCGGCCCTGGACATCGCCCCCGGCCGCGTCCGCACCGCGCACGGCACCGTGACCGCCCGCCACGTCCTGCGCGCCACCGAGGGATACACCGCGCGGCTGCCCGGCCGCCGCCGCGACATGCTGCCCATGAACAGCTCGATGGTCATCACCGAGCCGCTGTCCGAAGCGGACTGGAAGACCATCGGCTGGACCGGCGGCGAAGCCCTCTCCGGCGCCCAGCACACCTACTTCTACGCCCAGCGCACCGCCGACGGCCGCATCGCCCTCGGCGGCCGCGGCCTCCCGTACCGCTTCGGCTCCCGGCTCGACCAGGACGGACGCCTGGACCGCTGGACCATCGGCCAGCTGCACGGCGTGCTGCGCGGCCTGTGGCCCGAGGTGCGCTTCGAACTCGCCCACGCCTGGTGCGGCTCCCTGGGCGTACCGCGCGACTGGTCCCCCTCGGTGGTGTGGGACCCGGCGACGGGCCTCGGCCACGCCGGGGGCTACGTCGGCCAGGGCGTGACGGCCTCCTACCTGGCCGGCCGAACCCTCGCCGACCTGGTGGCCGGGAAGGAGACCCGCTACACCCGCCTGCCCTGGTCGGGCCGGACCTCCCCCCGCTGGGAACCGGAACCGCTGCGCTGGCTGGGCTCCTACGCCATGTACGGCCTCTACCGAATCGCCGACCTCAGCGAGGGCAGCGCCCGCCACGAGGGCACCTCGACCTTCGCCCGGCTGGCCGACACGATCACCGGCCGGCACTGATTCCTTGTCGTGCTCGGTTCTCCCCCAGCCACCGCTGGGGTACCCGCTCTGCCTCTCTGAGCAGGGGCGGAGGGCCGATCATCGGATGCACGGCGACCGCGATCCGGGCGCCCCGGAGCCGATGTTGGTGATCCGGCCGCCGTCGCCCATCGGTGGCGGCGCGAGCTGGATGATGAAGTACGGTGCCCTCACATTCACGGCGAACAGGCGGTCGAACGCCTGCCAGGACACGGTGCGCTCGGGAGGGACGGCATGAGGTGGCGGTGGCGCAGTCCGTTCACGGGGAGCCCGAAAAAGCCGCAGGCTGCGGAGCGGGCGCGGCTCGACGCGGCGATCACGGCTCTCGGCATCGCCCTTGACGAGCATCCCTTCCGCCCCGGTCAGGACGGTACGACGGCCGCCATGCGGCGGGACCTGCTGGACGCCCTCGACGCCTACGACCGGGCCAAACGCAGGGCAGCGGACGACGACCCGCACGGCGCGCGGGAAGCGGTGGAGGACGGCCGGCACGCGCTGGCCGTCCTCGACGCCCGGCTCGCGGGGCAGCGTCCGCCGGACCGGATGCCGGAGTGCTTCTTCGACCCCGTTCACGGCCGCGCGACGGCGCGCGTCCGGTGGGCGCCGGAGGGCGGCCGGGAGCGCCTCGTGGCCGTCTGCGCCACCGACGCCGCGCGCCTGGCCGAGATCTCCGGCCCGAGGGCGTCCGGCAAGGACGAGGCGTACGGAGACGAGCGTCGTCGTCCCGTGACACTGCCGGACGCGCGGGGGCCCTATGTCCTGCGGGTGGTGGCCGTCTCCCCGGCCCGTTTCATCGTGAGCAGGGACCCGGGGCGCGGAGGGCAGACCTACCGGGTGCACGGCGGGGGCGGACCGGCGGGCGCCCTGCTTCCGCTCCCGGCCGGGAGGGGCGGGACCCAGGTGTGGGTGGAGGCGGCGGCGGACGACGGAGCCGCAGGCACGGACTGGGCGGCCACCGCGCACACCCTGGATGAGGTCGCAGCGCACGATCCGATGACCCTCGGCCACGGCGACGGCCTGGTCCGCCACGACGGCCCTGCCGGCCCGGCTGTTTTCGCCCATCGCGGCCCCGGACGGTTCGAACTGCTCGCCCTGAACGGACGGCTCGTCAGGTGGGCCACGGCCGCGTCCGGGACGGGCGACCAGGACGTGTCATTCTCCCTTCCCGGCCCCGGGTGGTACCAGGTGCGGGCCCGTGGGTCGTGGACCCTCACCATGGCCGACGGCTAGGGGCTTATCGGGCAGGGGATGGCCGGGCGGATCCGGTTCGCGCTGCATGCGACCACGTGGACGGAGGCGAATCCGGTCCCCCGCAGATACCACCCGCCCACAACATCCCCACCCCAGCCGAGCCGGTCCCCTGCGGCCGCGAACCGTTCGGTCTGCCGCGCGGGGTTCTTGTCGTGGTCGGTCATGAAGGCGGGGGTCAGGTCGGTGACCTGGTCTTGGTACCAGACAGCGGCTTTCTCCGGTTCCCCGAAGGTCGCCTTGATCATCCTGGCGGGGCGCAGCAGCCAGTGCGGTACCTCCAGCGGCGGCACCTCGCTCGCCATGAACGCGGGGCTCGCGGAGGCGATCTGCCTCCACTCCTGGGGCGAGACATCGTGGACGACGAGGTGTGGTGGGCGGCGTGTGGACTCGTCGTCGTAGGTTCGGCGTTCTCCGGTCCAGCGGTAGCAGTGCCAGTGTGACGCTGTCATGAGGGTGGCTCCTGCGGGGTGGGAGCGGCCCCGCCCCGGCGGGGCGGTCTGAGGGCGGGGCCGCGGTCGGCTAGTGCGCGTACTGTCGTCCGTCGTCGGAGTCGCCGGGTGTCTGTCCGCCGGGTGTCGGGGCGTCGGTGTCCGGCATGGTGTCGCCGCCTTCTGGGTCCTGGCGGGAGGCGTGCTGTAATCGCATGGGCTGCTCCTGTGAGTTCAGATGTGCAGGGGTGTCCTCGCGCGGTTGCGCGGTGCTCGTCCCGGTCACTGGCCTGCAAGCGGGGGCCGGGGCGAGGCCCTGCCCCGGAGGGGCAGGGGATGGGGGATGGGCCGCCGAGCGGCCCACCGGTCTAGGTGGCGTCTGCCTTCAGCGCCTCGATGGGCGGCGCCTTGTGGCAGTCGCAGTCACACCGGACGGTGAAGATGAGCGCGCCACGGGTCGCGGGCGGTATGGGTGCCGCGCGGACCTCGCCTGGTCCATTGCAGAACCCGTGGATCTCGGTGGGCGTGGTGTCGGGTTCGGCGGTGTACAGCGCGCAGTACGGGGACAGGCGCCGGGCGCCGACCGGGGCAGTCACCATGCTCTCCCCGCCTGAGCTGCCCGCAGTGCCATGACCGCCTCACCCTCGTGGCGAGCGCGCCGTAGAGCGTCGATCTGAACGATCGGGTCGATGTGTTGGGGGAAGGTGAGGGCGTGCTCGGGGCAGGAGTAGATAGTCCGGCCGCCGATGCTCGCGGAGTGCACGTGTCCCACGATGACCGGCTCGTTGGTCGGCTTGTCGCAGCGCGCGCAGACATGAGACGTCACTGACTGGCCTCCTCGCCGGAACCGAACTCGACAACCGCCGCAAGAAGAAGGGCCTGGCGCAGTTGCTCGGCGTCGGTCAGGTACCGGTTGGGACCCACCGGAATGTGCCAGTGCAGGCCGGGTCCCTTCCTGCAGTGCCCGGGCGGCACACCCATGTACGTGAGCTCGGCGGTGGTCGTCGCAAGTACCTGCACCTGCCGGATGGGCTGCCAGTAGTGGGCGCTTCCCGGCGAGATGAGCCAGTACATGGTGCTGTAGTCGGCGATGACGGCGCCGCCCTGCTTGCCGAGAAGATCAAGGGTGCGTTCGCTGATGGCCTTGGGGGCGCGCACAGCGTCCCAGTAGTGGCCGACCTCGACCATCTCTACGTCGTTGCCGCGCGGCGGTGTCCACGCGGCGGGCGCGGGCTGAGCGAATGTCATGAAGATGCCTCCGGCGGAGCGTGTCTCCCAGTGCATCCAGGCAACCGCTGCGCCGTTGCCGCCGTCTCGGGCGTATGCATCTGACGCTGTGCGTATGCGGAACCTGCCCTACGCCTGCGACTGGATCGCTACTGTGGGTATTCCTTGTCGAGCCACGCCCACCGCAGATCGGGAGCGGATATGGCGCAGTCAGCACACCACCGCAGCGCAGGTGAGGCCATCGCGGCCGCCCGCCGCGAACGCGGTTGGCCGCAACGGCAACTGGCCGAAATGTGCGGGTACAGCCAGAGCACCATCAGCCGGTTAGAACGCGGTCGTCAGTCTGCCCGCGACGTCGATGTGCTCGCGCTCGTCGCCGACCGGCTCGGAATGCATCCCTCCGAAGTCGGATTGGCCGGAGGCACCACCCACAATGCTGACGTGAACCGCCGTTACTTTCTGGGCGCAGCGGCCGGCCTCGGTATACTCCCCACCCCAGTCGGCTCCACGAGCCGCCGCCCGATCAATCCAGCGGTCGTTGGCCACCTCTCCCAGCTTCGCTCCACCCTGGTCCAATCAGACGGGCTTTACGGACCGCACTCCGCCATCAGCGCCGTCCATGACCACCTCGCTGTCATCGAGCAGCAACTGCTTCCTGTAGCTACCGGTGCCCTTCGCCGCCGCATCCTGGAAACCGCCTCCGAGTGGGCAGAATTCGCCGGCTGGCTGTACGAGGACCTCGGCCACCCCGACAAGGGCCTATGGTGGTCCGACCGCGCGATGGAGTGGGCGCAGGAGGCCGACGAGCCCGTGCTCCAGGCATTCATCCTGATGCGCAAGTCCCAGCAATCCGTCGGTCTGATGCAGCAACAGCGGGCGGTTGGTTTGGCGGCGGCTGCGCTACGAGTCCGAGGCGATGTGTCCGCCCGTATCCGCGCCTCGGCTCGCCTCCAGGAGGCGCACGGCCACGCGCTTGGCGGCGACGAGAGCAAGGCCCTGCGCGCGCTCGACGCCGCCGACGCACTCGTCGGCGGAGACGATGCGGTGACCAATCAGCTTGGGGGGTACTGCAACTCTTCCTACGCCAAGGCCCAGCGGGCGACTTGCTACCTTCGCTTGGGCAAGCCAGCCGACGCCGTGACCGCCTACCAGCGAGCGCTCAAAAGTTGGCCTGATACCTACCAACGCGAGCGCGGGCTGCACCTGGCACGCCTCGCGGGCGCTCACGCCGCAAACCGTTCCCCCGATGCGGCTTGCAGCACCGCCATGGAAGCCCTGGAGATCACCCGCGAGACGGAGTCACGACGCACCACCGCAGAGCTGCGCCGGGTCGTCACCGGCCTCGCGCCCTGGCGGCGCACCGCGATGGTCCAGAGCCTGACCGAGGCAATCGCCACTGTCTGACCTAGGCTCACCGATATAAACCTCCGGGAAAGGGACCCATGGACATCAGCGAGTTGGTCGGCGCCGACGAGTGGACCACTGTTGAGGGACGCCCGTACGTCGTCTACAAGTACGCGGCCACGCTGGACGGCCGGATCGCCGCAGCGGATTCCACCAGCCAGTGGATCACGAGCGCGGCGTCGCGAGCCGAGGTCCATGCCCTGCGCGCGGCCTGCCAGGCTACGGTGGTGGGCTCCGGCACACAGCAAGCGGACAATCCGCACCTCGCCGTGCGCTCGGCGGTGGACGACCCCAAGCTGAAGGTGGCCGTACCAGCCGACGAGCAGCCGTGGCGGGTGATCGTCGACAGCAACGCGCGCACGCCCGCCGGGGCCCGCGTGCTCGATGCCGCCGCGCCCACGATCATCGCCGTGGCCGAGGACGCGGACGCCACGCACCTGGAGGGCATCGGGACCGTCGTCCGGCTCCCGCGCGCCAAGGAGGGCCTGGATCTCGACGCGCTGCTGCGCGAGTTGTCATCGCGCGGCGTGCGCGGGATGTTCCTCGAAGGCGGGCCCACCCTCGCCGCTTCCTTCGTGTCGGCCGGGCTGGTCGACCGCGTCATCGCCTATATCGCGCCCGCGCTCCTCGGACGCGGTAAGAGCGCGCTCCAGGGCGGCACCATCGAGACCATCGACGACATCCTGCGGTGCGAGCTGCTGGACGTCGCGCGGTCAGGACCTGACATCCGGCTGATCGCACGCCCGCAGCTGTGAAGCCAAGCGCCCGGCGTCTCTCTTGATCGGCAGATCAGCCTTGGATGATCGCGTTGGGCAGCATGACCAGCGACGTGGTGCCGTCGTGATTGTCGGAGGGGCACAGCTGGACGCGGATGCCGTGCCGATCGGCGAGGCAGCCGACCACGACGAGGCCCATGCGCTGCGAGACCGCGGCGTCCACGGTCGGCGGGTTGGCCAGCTTGTGGTTGATGTCCGCCAAGTCCGCGACAGTCAGGCCGATGCCCTCGTCATGGATCTCGATCATGACACGGCCGTCGGGCAGCCGGATCGCGGTCACCCGCACCTTGGTGTACGGAGAGGAGAAGGTGGTGGCGTTCTCCAGGAGCTCGGCGAGCAGGTGCACCAGGTCGGTCACGGCGCGGCCGCGGATCCCGGCCTCGGGGATGCCGGTAAGTTCGATGCGCTGGTACTGCTCCATCTCAGAGGAGGCAGCTCGCAGGACGTCGATCAGTGGGACAGGATGGGGCCACCGGAGGTGAGGCTCCGCGCCGATGAGGGTCAGGAGGTTTTCGCCGCTGCGGCGCATGCGGACCGCGAGGTGGTCCAGCTTGAAGAGGTTCTCCAACTGGTCCCGGTCGGCCTCCTCGTTCTCCAGTGCGCTGATCAGGCCCAGTTGGGCCTGAAGGAGGCCCAGATTGCGATGGGCGAGGTTACTGACCATCGAGGTGATGTGGCGGCGGAGCAGCGTCTGCTCAGCAACGAGCCGGACCGCCTGGCGGTGGACCTCGTCGAAGGCGCGGGCGACCGCCCCGATTTCGTCCTTGCTGTGAATACCGACCGGCTTGACCGTGATATCGGCCTTGTCCAGGTCGGCTCGGGACAGCTCCTCGACCAGCCCGGGAAGGCTTCGATTCGCGATGTCGAGCGCGTAGTCCCTCAGTTGCCGCAGCGCCGCTGACCTGCTGACGACCGAGGGTCGGATCCGCGTCACCCTGGAAGTGGCTTCTTCAATGATCTCTCTGGCCTTCGCCTCGGACTCTTCGCGGCGGGCAGCGGCATCCCGGGCGGCCGCCAAGCGCACCTGCTCGGCCTCTCTGTGTACCCGCTCAAGGTCTACGCGATACTGCTCGGCGGTATCCGCCGCCTTCGCGATGCGCAGACGTTCATCCTGCACCTGCCGTTCCAGTGCTTCGCGCTCTGCCGCTTCTTCCGCGGCGGCGAGCTCTGCTTCGAGTTCCGCACAGCGCGTTTGTGCGGCGTCTCGGTCGCGCACCGCTTCTTCCAGCGCCGTCTCCAGGTCCTCGATCGTCGCGCGCAGGTGCTCGCACCGCCCTTCGAGCTCGGCCTTCTGACGGCGGTGCAGTTCAAGCGCTGCCCCCAAACGCTGCTGCCTGCGCGCGTAGGCCGCCTCGTTCTGCCGGATTGACGATTCGAGCTCACCCAGCAGGCGTTTCTGATCGGATACGTCCTTTTCGAGTTCGCGGATGCGCAGCTCGGCCTGTTCCTTCTCCAGAACCGCGTCCTCCAGACGGTCACTGGCCATCTGCTCGCGGTACCTGGCCGGCTGGACGGCCAGCAGTGCCTCGCGGTGCCTCTGGTAGAGGTGTCCCTGCAAGTCCGCGGTGACCTCGATCCCGTTGAAGCCGCACGCCGCCTTCATCAGGACGTCGAGGAACTGTTTGTCAGGAATTCGTTCACCCGCGAAGTAGCGGGAGAGGGAGGGCGCGCTGACGTGATGGCATGAGGCGAACTCACGCAAGCTCTTGCCCGTGGCCCGGAACAGACCCCGCAGCGCGCGTGCCAAGTCTCGCGCCTCCGGGGAAAGACCAGGTAATAAGGGTTTGAAGCCCTTGAGGTCTTCCACGTCGCCGAAGGAAGTCTCCCCAGCCCCCGTGAATTCGCGCTCCCTCACCTGTCCGTCCTACCTCTCCGTGCCCGTCGCTGACATAGGTTCCCACCACGCAAAGCCGCCGTAGTCCACCACGCTCGGTGATCATTCGATGAGTGTGTTGAAGAACGGCACGGCGAAGCCGAAGGCCGCCACTCCTGACAGGACCGCTTTCGAAGGGCTTGCGCCGGCGGAGCCGGTCAGGATGGCTGCTCCGATGCCGCACAGGATCGCCAGCAGAAGGATGAGGGCCGACCGCGTGGTCAGCAGTGCACGGTTCACAGCAATCCCCTCGGCTGCGGCGGCATATGACCGCCGGTGACGTCTCGTCCCGCTACGCAGGTGGCTCCACTCTGCAAGCGGTCAGAGTGTTGCGGAACGGAAACACCGGTTGTTTCCGCAGATGGGAACAGATTCACGTCTCAGGTCTGTGATTCCGGCCGGAAACGGTCTGAAACGGCGCGCCTTCGCGCGCCCGCCAGCCGCCACCCCTGGCCGACCTGCGACGGAACACGGATCCGCCCCCACACACGGCCATCTATACACCACGTTTATAGACGCCATGTATAGTCCGGTGTCGATCAAGACCGCGGCATCCGCCGACGCGTCGGAAAGGCACCCATGTACGCCAAGGCATTAGCGCCCGAGTACCAAGGCGCGCTCAGTTCCCTGTCCGTGAACTCCTCCCTCGCCGATGTCCTCGCCGAGGGCACCGACCGGCTGCGCGCCGCCGAGGAGGCGGGGTCCCGGGGGGAGGCCGCTCGCTCGGGGCTCGCCGTGGCGGAGGCGTACCGCCGGCTGGGCCACATCGAGGAGGCCGACCGCGCCTGGAAGGCGAGCTACCGCGCCGCCCGGTCGGCGGGCGACGTGGGCGCGATGGCGTGGGCGGTGTGGAGCGGCGGCACCCTCGCCCGGCAGCGGGGCTCCCTCGCGCTGGCCCGCCGGCTGCTCACCCACGCCGCCGAGTTGGGCAAGCGCGGCGGAGACGTCGTGGCCCGCGGCTACTCGCTGGCCGGCCTCGCGGAGACCGGCCGTATCCAGGGCGACTACGAGGCCGTGCACGCCCTCCACGAGCAGCTGCTCGCCGAGGCCCGCCACACCGTGTGGGCGCTGGAGGGCATCGCCCAGATCCACCGGAACACCGGCTCGTACGACACCGCCTTCGCGATGTTCGAGGAGGCCGCGGCCATCGCGGCCCAGGCCGACGACCGGCGCGGCCACGCGTGGGCGCTGCGCGGCATGGCCGACATCGTGTCCCTGCGGGACAAGGACGTGGACCGGGCCCTGGCGCTGCTGTCCGAGGCCGAGCTCACCTGCCGCGAGATGAAGCTGTCCAGCGCGCTGGCCTACAACCACAAGATGCGCGGCAACGTCCTGTACCGCGCCGCCCATTACCCGTCGGCCCGGGAGTACTACGAGACGGCGCTGGCCGAGTTCCGCGCCATGAGCGAGCCGCGCGGCACCGCGCTGTCCCGCCTCGGGCTGGCCAAGACGCTCGCCCGCCTCGGGCAGGACCCGGCGGTCACCGCCGCGGAACTGGACGAGCTGCGGGGGGAGCTGGACCGGATCGGGCTGCGACACGCCCGCGAGATGGTCGACGCGGCGTACGAGGAGCTGGGCATATCGGCCCAGGAGAGGGGGGCCGCCCGATGACCGCGCCACCGGCCACGCTCCTCCCCGCCTCCGCCTCCGCTTCGCGGACCCTCACCCGCTGCCGCGGCCTCGTACGCCCCGCGCTGACCGCGGCCGTCGAGCGGCTCCACCCGTATCCGGGCGAGATGGCCGCCTTCTCCTTCGGCTGGTGCGAGGTGGGCGGCGGCCCGGCCGTCCGGCCCGGTGGCGGCAAGGGCGTGCGCCAGGCCCTGGCCGTGCTCGGCGCGGAGGCGGCGGGCGCGCCCGGGGCGGCCGCGATCCCCGGGGCGGTGGCCGTCGAGCTGGTCCACGCCTTCTCGCTCCTGCACGACGACATCATGGACGGCGACGAGACCCGGCGCCGGCGCGCGACCGTGTGGAAGGCGTACGGCACCGGCCCCGCCGTCCTGGCCGGGGACGCGCTGTTCGCCCTCGCGGTGCAGACGCTCGCCGAGTCGCCCGGCCCGCACGGCGGCGCGGCCATCCGGCATCTGTCGGGGGCGCTGGGCGACTTGGTGCGCGGTCAGGCGGAGGACCTGCTGTTCGAGTCCCGCCCCTGGACCGGCCCCGACGCGGTCCGCACCGCCGAGTACCGCGCCATGGCCGAGGCCAAGACCGGTGCGCTCCTGGGCTGCGCCGCGGCCCTCGGCGCCGTATTGGCGGGCGCCCCGGAGCCGGTCGTCACCGCGCTGGACCGGGCCGGGCGCCACCTGGGGGTGGCCTTCCAGGCCGTGGACGATCTGCTCGGCATGTGGGGTGACCCGAAGGTCACGGGCAAGCCCGTGCACGGCGATCTGCGCCGGCGGAAGAAGACGCTGCCCGTGCTGGCGGCCCTGGCCGCGGACGGCCCGGCCGCCCGCGAACTCGCCGCGCTGCTCACCGCCGACCCGGGGACCGCTGACCCGGGCACCTCCGACGCCGCCGTCCGCCGCGCCGCCGAGCTGGTCGAGCGGGCGGGCGGCCGCGCCACCACCCTGGCCGAGGCCCACCACCACCTGGACGCCGCCCGCGCCTGTCTGGCCTCCGTCCCGCTGGACCCGGTCGCGGCAGGGGAGCTGCTGGGCCTGATGCCGTTCCTCGTCGACCGCGCGCTCTGACGCGTCGGACCACCCCTTTGGCCCGGCTGTGCGCGCGGCGGTACGCCGCCTCGCCCATGCTGCTGGTGTGGAAGGACGGGGCCCGATGAGGCTTGTTGTCGATCTGAACCGCTGTCAGGGGTACGCGCAGTGCGTCTTCCTGGCGCCCGAGGTGTTCGCCCTGCACGGGGACGAGGCGCTGCGGTACACCCCTTACGCCGACGACTCGCGGCGCGAGCAGGTGGCCCGCGCGGTGGCCGCCTGCCCGGTCCAGGCGATCCTCCTGGACGAGGTGGACGAGACGGGCGAAACAGGCGAGGCTTACGACCTGCCCCCGGTGGGCTCCGATGTCCGCTGACGGCCTGGAGTGGCTGCGGCGCGAGGGTCGGATCGTGATCGTCGGCGCGTCCCTGGCCGGGCTGCGGGCCGCGGAGACCCTGCGCGAGGAGGGGTTCACCGGCTCGCTCACGCTCATCGGCGACGAGCCCGACGAGCCGTACGACCGGCCGCCGCTGTCCAAACAGGTCCTGGTGGGCGACGCGCCCGCGGACCGCACCACGCTGCCCCGGCGCCGCGCGGTCGAGGCCCACTGGCGCCTGGGGACGGCCGCGGTCGGGCTGGACCCGGCGGCCCGGCGGGTGCGCTTGGCCGACGGCGACGAGGTGCCGTACGACCGGCTGCTGATCGCCACCGGCGTCCGCTCCCGCCCGTGGCCGAACCCCGCCGAAGCCGAGCTCGACGGCGTCTTCGTGCTGCGCACCAGCCGGGAGGCGGCGCGGCTGCGGCGCCGGCTGGCGGCCGGGCCGCGGCGGGTGCTGGTCATCGGCGGCGGCTTCACCGGCTCGGAGATCGCGTCCGCCTGCCGGGAGCTGGGGGTGCCGGTCACCGTCGCGGAGCGCGGCCCGACGCCGCTGGTGGGCGCCCTGGGCGGGGTGATCGGCCAGATCGCGGCGCAGCTCCAGCGCGCGCACGGCGTCGATCTGCGCTGCTCGGTCACGGTCACGGGTCTTGAGGGGGACGCGGCCGGGCGGCTGCGGCGCGCCCATCTGTCCGACGGCACCGCCCTCGACGTGGACGTGGCAGTGATCGCGCTCGGCACCGTCCGCAACACCGAGTGGCTCGCCGGCTCGGGGCTCGGCGCCGGGCCCCGCGGGGTCGCCTGCGACGCCGGGTGCCGGGTCTTCGACGTCCGGGGCCTGGTCACCGACGACATCTTCGCGGCCGGGGACGTCGCCCGGTGCCCGCATCCGCTCTTCGGCTACCAGTTCCTGTCCCTCGAACACTGGGGCAACGCCGTCGCGCAGGCCGAGGTCGCGGCGCACAACATGATCAGCGCCGGTCCGGACCGCCGCCCCCACCTCTGGGTCCCCGCCTTCTGGTCCGCGCAGTTCGGGGTGAACATCAAGTCGATCGGGGTGCCCTCCCTCGGCGACGAGCTCCTCATCGCCCAGGGGTCGCTCGCCGAGCGCAGCTTCACCGGCGTCTACGGCCATCAGGGCCGCGTCATCGCCGCCGTCACCTTCGACCGGACCAGGTGGCTGGACTTCTACCGGCGGCAGATCGAGACGGCCGCGCCCTTCCCGCCGGACTTCCCCACCACGGACCGCGGCCCCGACGCGCTGCGCCCGGTCCCCGCCGACTTCCCCGACCCGTCCCTGCCCACCCACGGGCCGACCGTCACCCTCAGCGGCTACTCACCGACCGACCGGCGGATCGTCTTCACGCCCGCCCGGGCCTAGAGGCCTCACCCGGAAGGACACTCCGTCATGACGCACGGCACGTATATGCGGAAGATCATCGACTACGCCAACCGCGCCGACCCCTATCCCCTCTACTCCGAGCTGCGGAAGACGCCCGTGCTGCGGGACGAGGACGGCCCGTACCTCGTCAGCACGTACTGGGAGATCCACGGCCTGCTGCACGACCCGCGGATCAGCTCGGACCGCCGCAACCTCAACCCGGACGCCGCGCGTCTGGTCGCCCTCGAGGACGAGGAGGACGACCCGATGCTGACCCCGAACTTCATTCGGCTCGACCCGCCCGACCACGACCGGCTGCGCCGCATCGCGATGTACCCCTTCGGGCCGCCGCACACCCCGCGGCGGATCCACGACATGCGCGGCGAGCTCGCCCGGATCGTCTCCGGGCTGATCGACGACTTCCAGGGCCGGGACGGGGCCGACCTCGTCGACGACTTCGCGTACCCCTTCCCGGTGACCGTGATCTGCCGGCTGCTGGGGGTGCCCCGCAACGACGAGCCGCTGTTCCACGACTGGGCCGACACCATCGTCGCCGGCGCGGACCCCGATCCGGACGCGGACGCCACGGAGCGGCGCGCCACCGTCCGGCGGGCCCGCACCGAACTGAGCATGTACCTGTCCGAGTTGATCGAGGACCGCCGCCGCACCCCCAGCGAGGACATGCTCTCCGCGCTGGTCCACGGGGACGGGCCGGACGGGCGGATGACCCACGCCGAACTGGTCAGCACCGCCTCGCTGCTGCTGATCGCCGGGCACGAGACGACGGTCAACCTGATCACCAACGGCATGCTGACCCTGCTGCGCCACCCCGATGTCCTCAAGCGGCTGCATGACGATCCGCATCTGGCCGCCTCGCTGGTGGAGGAGGTGCTGCGCTACGAGCCCCCGGTCCAGCTGCTGCCGCAGCGCACCCCGCTCACCGACGTCGACATCGCGGGCGTCACCATCCCCAAGGGCGAGTCGATCTGGCTGATCCTGGCCTCGGGCAACCGCGACCCCCGGCGCTTCCCCGACCCCGACCGGTTCGACCCGGACCGCAAGGACAACCAGCACCTGGGCTTCGGCAGCGGCATCCACATCTGCTACGGCGCGCCGCTGGCCCGGCTGGAGGCGCAGCTCGCGCTGACCGAGCTGGCCCGCAGGCTCGAGAACCCCCGGCTGCTGGAGGACCCGCCCCCGTACCGCCGGAACGCGGTGCTGCGCGGCCCGCGTCACCTGCCGGTCGGGTTCGACGGGGTGCACGCGGCCCGGGAACCCTGAAAGCGCCGCTGGTTTCGGCTCAGGCTCAGGAGCCGCGGCAACGTCTGAAGCGGGCCGCCGCCTCGTCGAGGTCCACGATCGGGTCGGGGTAGGCCAGGGCGGCGCGGTCCGGTCCTGGCAGCCGCCAGGGGCGGTGCACGGCGGGGCCCTGGACGGCGGCGAGTTCGGGCACCCAGCGGCGCACGTACGCCCCGTCGGGGTCGTGGCGCAGCGCCTGGGCGAGCGGGTTGAGGATGCGATTGGGGCGGGTGTCGGTGCCGGTGCCCGCCACCCACTGCCAGTTGAGCTGGTTGTTCGCGAGGTCGCCGTCCACCAGCAGCGCCAGGAAGTGCCGCGCGCCGATGCGCCAGTCGGCGTACAGGGTCTTGGCCAGGAAGCTCGCCGTCAGCAGCCGCGCCCGATTGTGCATCCAGCCCTCCTGCCTCAGCTGCCGCATCGCCGCGTCCACGACCGGAAAGCCCGTCAGCCCCTCCCGCCAGGCCGCGATCTCGTCCGCGTCGTGGCGCCAGCGGTCGTGGCGCGGGCGGTAGTCGCGGTGGGCGGCGTCCGGGCGCGCGGCCAGGACCTGGTGGTGGAAGTCCCGCCAGGCCAGCTGGCGCACGAACGCGTCCGCACCCGGGCCGCGCGCCTCCAGCGCCCGGCGCGCCACCTCCCCCGGCGACAGACAGCCGAAGTGCAGATAAGGGGAGAGCCGGGAGGTGGCGTCCCCGGCGAGGTCGTCATGGCGCTCGGCGTAGTCGGCCAGCGGGCCGGACGCCCAGAGCCGCAGCCTGCGGCGGGCCGCCGTCTCTCCCCCGGCGGGCAGCTCCGGGGAGGCCGCGCCCGGGGCCAGGGACGCCGCGGTGGGCAGGCCCGCGGAGCGGATCCGGGGCACGCGGACCGCGCGCGGCGCGGCGAGCGGGGCGCGCCAGGGCTCCTCGCGCCATCGGCGGTAGTACGGCGTGAAGACCGCGAAGTGGTCCTTGCCCCGGCTCCCGCCCGAGGGGCCCGAGGGGCCCGAGGGGACGAGCGCGCCGGGCGCGACCACCGTCAGCGCCGCCTCGTGCACCCGCAGCTCGCGCCCGGTCTCCGCCAGCGCCGCCCGCAGCCGCTCCTCGCGCCGCGCCGCGTAACCGCTCACCCCGGCCGCCAGATGCACCGACCCGGCGCCGGTGCGCTCCGCCACCCGGCAGGTCTCCTGGACCACCTCGCCGCGCCGGACCACCAGCCGTCCGCCGCGCGCCCGCAGCACCGCGTCGAGATCGGCGAGGCAGTCGGCGAGAAACGCCGCCCTGTTGGGCGTGGCGAAACCGGCCTCCCGTATCCCGGAATCGACGACGAACAGCGGCACCACGCTCTCCGCCTCCCGCAGCGCCCCGTGCAGCACCGGGTTGTCGTGCACCCGCAGATCCGCGGTGAACAGGGCGACGCTGACCCGCACCGGCACCCACCCCCCCTCAGCCGGGCACGGCCGCGTGCGCCTCGGCCCTGGCGACGACGTTCCGGGCCATGCCGCCGAAGACCAGACCGCCGCAGGCCGCGCCGCCCCACCCGCACAGCCGTCCGGTCAGTCCGCGCGGCTCGAAGACGGCGCGCTGCCGGTACACCGCTCCGCCCGCCCCGTCCTCGGCCACCGCGATCTCCAGCCAGGCCGGCCCGGGCAGCGGCAGCTCGGAGCGCAGCCGCAGCCGCCGCCGCGGCTCCACCGCCTCCACTCGCCAGAAGCCCAACCGGTCCCCGGCCCGCAGCGGCGCCGCCTCCGGGCGCCCCAGGTGCAGACCCACCCCGCCGACCGCCGCGTCCAACCAGCCGCGCAGCGCCCAGGCGGGCGGCAGGGACTGCCAGCGGCCACCGCCCGCGATGCCCTCCACCGCCTGCCACAGCTCCTCGGGCGCGGCGTCCACCACCCGCTCGCGGTCGTCCGTACGGCAGCTGCCGCGCGCCCAGGGCGGGTCCGTCGGCAGCGGATCGCTCGGCTCGCCCCGGGCGGCGGGCGGCCGCAGCGCCAGCCGCAGCGCCCGGTCCAGCGGGAGCAGGCCGTCGGGGGGCGGCGGTACATAGCGGGCGATGTCGTCCTCCCGGCAGACCACCTCATGCCGCAGCGACTCCACCAGCGGGCGGGCGAGGGCGCCCGGCACGGGCGTGACCAGGCCGACCCATAGGCTGGAGAGATACGGGGTGAGCACCGGCACGGGGATCACCAGCCGCCGCGGCAGCCGGGCCACGGCCGCGTACCGCCGCATCATGTCGCGGTACGTCAACACGTCCGGCCCGCCGATGTCGAAGGCGCGGTTCACCTCGTACGGCAGCCGGGCGCAGCCCACCAGCACCCGGAGCACATCGCGGACGGCGATCGGCTGGGTCCGGGTGCGCACCCAGCGCGGGGTGACCATCACCGGAAGGCGTTCGGTCAGATGGCGCAGCATCTCGAACGAGGCCGAGCCCGAGCCGATGATCACACCGGCCCGCAGTACGGCGGTCGGCACCCCCGACGCCAGCAGCACCCGGCCCACCTCGGCGCGCGAGCGCAGATGGGGCGACAGCTCGCGCTCGGGCACCCCGGACGGGGTCAGCCCGCCGAGGTAGACGATCCGCCGGACCCCGGCGGCCCGCGCCTGCTCGCCGAAGATCCGGGCCGCCCGGCGGTCGGTCTCCTCGAAGCCGGGGCCGGTCCCCAGCGAGTGCACCAGGTAGTACGCGACGTCCACGCCCTCCAGGGCCGCCCGCACGGACCGCGCGTCCAGGACGTCCCCGCGCGCCTGCCCCACCCGCGCGGCCCAGGGGTGCCGGCGCAGCTTGTCGGGCGAGCGGACCAGGCAGCGCACCGGATGCCCGGCCGCCAGCAGCTCGGGCACCAGCCTGCTGCCGAGGTAGCCGGTCGCCCCGGTGACCAGACAGCGCGGCGGTGGTGCGGACGGGCCAGGGTTTCGGCGGTCTGCCATGCCGGACTCCGTGACTGCGCGGACTGCGCGGCTGATGTCCACTGTCTTCCCCTGCCCATGCTCGGAGCCTCCGCCGGTCGGTGCAACCGGCGGACGCTGGAGTGGCCGCGCGCCAAGGGCCGTTGGAGGATGGGGGCAAGCGATGTTTGGAGGGCACGGTGTTCGAGGCCGACGACATCCGGAAGTGGCGCGACCGTGACGTGGTGGACAGCACCGGTCGCAAGATCGGCACCTTGGAGTCGATCTATGTGGACACCGCCACCGACCAACCCGCCTTCGCGACCGTCACGGTCGGCATGCCGACCCGGCGGCGGCTGGTGTTCGTCCCGTTGGGCGGCGCGAAGGTGGGCCCGAGCTATCTGAAGGTCACCTATCCCAAGGACCAGGTGCGGGACGCCCCCTCCATCGGGACCGACGGCGTGCTGCCCGCCGCGGAGGAAGAGGCGGTCTTCCAGCACTACAAGCTCAGCTATCAGCCGGGCACCGGCGGCGAGCGGCGGCTGGGCCGCCCCTGAGCGGCGCGGCCGCCGCATCGCAGGCAGGAAAAAACCTGCGAGGTGGGCTCCCTTCGCCGGCATTGTCCGGATCAGGTGTTTGGAGGTCGCCTTCCGGTCTCCCCGACCTTCCGGCCTCTCAGCCCGGCCATCTAGGACGCGCCCTTTCCAGAAAACCTCTCCGTTCCGAAGAACCGAAGCCCTTCTTCCTGGAGTCCTGACGTTCTCTTTCCTGAACGTGTCTCCGGTCGAGCTCCCTCGCTCGCCCCGCAGGCTGTTATTTACGTTACTCCCGCACCTTCCGTGCGACTAGCCCCGTTCAAGCATTTTTTCCCGATTTGCGGACTTTTTCGGCTCCACCCCCTCGGAGCAGGCCCGGAGCGGCCCTGATGCCGACCCACCCGGCCCCACCCGGCCCCGGAGTGGCCTCGGAGTGACCTCCGGGCGGCCTCGGGGTGGGCGACAGGCACCGTCCACTCCCGCGCCTTGGCTGCGCCAGGTGCCGCTTGCCCGGTAGGCTTTCCGTGTGATCTTCAAGCGCATCGGAAACGGTCGGCCGTACCCCGACCACGGCCGGGAAAGCACCCGCCAGTGGGCGGATGTCGCCCCACGCCCGGTACGTCTTGACCAGCTGGTCACCACGAAGCAGCAGCTCGACCTCGAGACGCTGCTCGCGGAGGACTCGACGTTCTACGGGGACCTCTTCGCCCATGTCGTGAAATGGCAGGGCGATCTGTACCTGGAGGACGGGCTGCACCGCGCCGTGCGCGCCGCGCTCCAGCAGCGCCAGGTGCTGCACGCGCGCGTCCTCGAACTCGGCTAGCCGACCCCTCGTCGACCCCCCGTTCGGCCCCTCGTTGGCCCTTTCGGGTTGGGCTGCGCGGCAACCATTGATCATTTAGTAGGCATCGTCACCGAGCGGCACTACGCTGCGCCTATGAGCATGCTCACCCCTCCCGGCATGGGCGGAAAGTACCGCATCACGGGCAATCGATACCCGCGCATGCGCCGGCCCCGAGGCCGCCGCCGGCTCGCGTTCGCCGCGATGGGTGCGGCGGTCGCCCTCGGCCTGGTCGGCTGGGGGACCATTCAGCTCATCGACGTGTTCTCGGGCGGCGACGACGAGAAGACGGTGCGCGCGGCGCGCGGCACGGCGGACTGCAAGCGCGAGCCCGCCAAGGGCCAGGTCAAGGGCCAGGTGAAGGCCCCGCACAAGGCCTCCAAGACGCTGCCGAAGCCCGCCGACATCACCGTCAACGTCTACAACGCCACCCCGCGCACCGGGCTGGCCAAGGAGACCGCCGACGAACTGAAGAAGCGCGGCTTCAAGATCGGAAAGGTGGGCAACGCGCCCTCCGCGTACGACAAGAAGGTCAAGGCCCCCGGCATGCTGCTCGGTGCCCCGGCGGCCACCAACGGCCCCTTCGACGTGCTCGGCACTCAGCTCGCGGGCGCCGAGACCAAGAACGACGCGCGCTCGGGCAACGACATCGACCTGATCATCGGAAACGGCTTCAAGGACCTGGTCAAGAAGAAGGACGCCGTCAAGGCGCTGACCGCCCTGGCCGAGCCGAAGCCGTCGTCCCCCGCCCCGACCTGCTGATCTGTTGTTCTGTTGTTCTGCTGACCGCCCCGGGGCCGGCCCTCTCGGCCCCGGGTCAGCCCGCCGTTCCGCTCAGCCCGCCGTCCCGTACATCCGGTCCCCGGCGTCACCGAGCCCCGGGACGATGTACCCGTTCTCGTTCAGCCGCTCGTCGACCGAGGCGGTGACCACCGTGACGGGCGCGCCGGCCAGCTCGCGCTCCAGGGTCTCCACGCCCTCGGGCGCGGCCAGCAGACACAGGGCGGTGACATCGTCGGCGCCCCGCGATATCAGCTCCCTGATCGCCGCGACGAGCGTCCCGCCGGTCGCCAGCATCGGGTCCAGGACGTACACCTGACGGCCGGAGAGGTCCTCGGGCATCCGGGTCGCGTACGTCGACGCCTGAAGCGTCTCCTCGTCGCGGATCATGCCCAGGAAGCCGACCTCGGCGGTCGGCAGCAGCCGCACCATGCCGTCCAGCATCCCCAGGCCGGCCCGCAGGATCGGCACCACCATGGGGCGCGGGTGGGACAGCCGCACCCCGGTCGTCGCCGTCACCGGGGTCTCGATGTCGACCTGCTCGGTGCGCACGTCCCGGGTCGCCTCGTACGCGAGCAGGGTGACCAGCTCGTCGGCGAGCCGCCGGAAGGTGGGGGAGTCGGTGCGCTTGTCGCGCAGCGTGGTGAGTTTGTGCGCCACCAGCGGGTGGTCGACGACATGGATCCGCATGGCATCGACAGTAACCGAGCCCGGCGGCGCCCACGCCGCCCGGCCGCCCCTTCCGGCCCCTGTCCGGCCCTCCGGACGCGGCAGGCGCCACGCCATCCGGGCCTTCCGCTGGTGGGGCCGCACGACGGCGCTCACAGCGGTCCGTTTCGGTCCGCGTGAGTTACATCTCTTGGGACTGGGGCACGACGCAGCGCGGAAGACCTCTCGCAAAGCGAAGGTTTCTGCCACGATGCCGATTGGGGCGGGGCACTGTCCCGCCCGCCCCGGCACGCCTATGACCAGTGGGAGAGTCACGGTGTACTTCGCCGCATTGCTCGCGCGCACCGCAGAAGGGTGGGAAGCGAGCGACACAGAGCTCGATGATGTGGAGACCCTGACAGATCTGATCGAGCTGGCCCGTGAGGCCTCAGACGACGACACGGTGCTGGCCTTCATCGAGCACGAAGACGCGTGGTTCGGCGTCGTCCGCGTGGACGGCGAGGAGGACCCGCACATCTATGTATCGGACGCCGCCGCGGCCGCCCGCAGCTCGTACGGCCAGATGCTCACCGACGAACTGCTCGGCCGGGGCCCCGACGAGGACCTGGACAGCCTCGTCGACCTCGACGGCACCGAGGACGGTGAGCCCGAGGCGAGCGACGACGAGGACGCCGACTCGGACACGCCGGTCCCGGCGGGCCCGCTCGGCGACGCCGACATCCTCGCCGACCTCGGCATGGACGAGAAGGAGCTGAAGGCCCTGGACGGGGACGCGCTCGAATCCATCGCCGACATGCTGGGGTGCAGCATGGAGGGGCTGGAGGCGGTGCGCTGACCGCTGCCGATCCAGGCCCTGACGTCGGAGGGCGCCCCCTTCGACGCCGGACCCAGGCCGCGCCGTCCGCCACACTGGTGCCATGACCGATCCGCTGTCCGGCCTCATCTCCGGGCCCGCCCCCGACCCCCTCCGCGACCCCTGGCGCTCCACCATGCGCCTGGCGCTGGAGGAGGCGGCGCGGGCGCCGGAGACGGGCGACGTGCCGGTCGGCGCCATCGTGCTGGGCCCCGACGGCTCCCCCCTCGGCCACGGCCGCAACGAGCGCGAGGCCCACGGCGACCCCACAGCCCACGCCGAGATCCTCGCGCTCCGCGACGCCGCCGCCCGTCTCGGCGGCTGGCGCCTGACCGGATGCACTCTTGTGGTGACGCTCGAACCCTGCACCATGTGCGCCGGCGCGATCGTCCTGTCCCGCCTGGACCGCGTGGTCTACGGCGCCATCGACGACAAGGCCGGCGCCGTCGGCTCCCTCTGGGACGTCGTCCGCGACCGCCGCCTCAACCACCGCCCCGAGGTCGTCTCCGGCGTCCTCGCCGACCAGTGCGCCGCGCTCCTCACCGCCTTCTTCCGCACCCCCCGCCCATAACCGATTTAGGAGCACGGCCACCCGTCCGCTAAGCTCTCTCTCGGTAGCGTGTCCGAGCGGCCTAAGGAGCACGCCTCGAAAGCGTGTGAGGGGGCAACTCCTCCGTGGGTTCAAATCCCACCGCTACCGCTCTGAAGTGCAAAGACAAGGGCCCCGATCCCAACAGGTCGGGGCCCTTGTCGCGCTCTGTCCCGGTTTCCGTCCCGTTCCGTCCCGTTCAGCGCCCGCACCTCGAACGGCGACTTGGCGGGGGCGGGCCAGGACGTCGGGGAGTCGCTGTGGCGGCATGCGGTGACGGCCGTCCAGCAGGCCTTCGCGGCGCTGGTCGTGTCCACCTTCGTCTACCACTTCCTCTCGCTGGGCGTGATGGGCCGCACCCCAGGGCAGGCGCTGACGGCCCTGTGCGTCGTGCGGCGCCGTGACAGCGGGCGGCCCGGGCGGGGCCGGGCCGGGGTGCGTGCCGCCATGACCACGCTGGTCGACGTCGGCTGGTATGCGCTGGCCTGTTGTCTGCTGGCCGGGGGCGCGATCGGGCTCTCGGTGCTGTGCTGGGTCGTCGGCGTGGCCTTCTTCGCCTTCAACGCGGCGCTGGCACTGGTGGGCTCCCGGAGGTCGCCGGCCGACCGGCTCGGTGGCGTCACGGTCACCAGCACATGGCGCGTCCCCGCCGCGCTCACCCGGATCGGCGGCGCGGTGCGGCGGCGCGGCCAACCGGACTACTTGGAACCTGCGGAGCCTACGCCGCCGGCCAGTCGTCGGGGCCGCCGCCGTGCCACTCGATGAGCTGCGGGTCGTCGATGGGGGCGTCCGCCGCCATCAGGCCCGCACGGCTCAGTACGCCGCGCAGTTCGTCGGCGCTGACGACGACCCCGACGTCCTTGCCGTCGATCATGACTCGGCGGCGGCCGTCGAGCGGCTCGTCCACCACCACGCGGGGCCGGTCCCTGGTCTTGTCCTCCATACGACCAGCCTCACCGCGACCCGCGCCGCCCGCACCTCGGGCCCGTCGGCCGGGTGGCCCATATCAGCCGTGTGGCTCAGCGCCGGCGCCGGCGTCTGCGTCGAAGAGCGCGGCGGAGTGGTGGACCTGGGCCAGGCGGCGGAGCGCGACAAGGAGGGCGTCGCCGAGGATCACGGCCTCGGCCATGCCGTCGATGTCGGGGCGGCGGCGGACGAGGTCGAGAGTGGATGACATCGTCGCCATCGCCTTCGGGCCGGCGCCGCCGGGCCCCGCAGGAGCGCTAGCCCACCCGGTCCTTGTCGAAGTCGAGGTCGAGCATCCGGATCGCGTTGCCCCGGAGGATCTTGTAGACGGTCTCCGGCGGCAGCCCGGTCACATGCTCGGCCGCGACGCGCTTGGTGTGCGGCCAGGTCGAGTCGACGTGCGGATAGTCCGTCTCGAAGGTCGCGTTGTCCACGCCGACGGTGTCCAGCGAGGCGACGCCGTGCTTGTCGCGGAAGAAGCAGCAGAAGATCTGCCGGTAGTAGTACGTGGACGGCGGCTCCGGGATCAGGTCGCGCACCCCGCCCCAGGCCCGGTGCTCCTCCCAGACGTCGTCCGCGCGCTCCAGGGCGTAGGGGATCCATCCCATCTGGCCCTCGGCGTACGCGAGCTTCAGCCGCGGGAAGCGCACCAGGACGCCGCTGAACAGGAAGTCCATCATCGACGCCATGGCGTTGTTGAAGCTCAGGGCCGCCTGGACGGCGGGTGGGGCGTCCGGTGAGGCGGCGGGCATCTGGGAGGACGAGCCGATGTGCATGCACACCACCGTGCCCGTGGCCTCGCACTCCGCGAAGAACGGGTCCCAGTAGCCGCTGTGGATGCTCGGCAGCCCCAGATACGTGGGGATCTCGCTGAACGTCACGGCGCGCACGCCCCGCGCCGCGTTCCGGCGGATCTCCTGGACGGCCAGCTCCACGTCCCACAGCGGGATCAGGCACAGCGGGATCAGCCGCCCGCCGCTGTCGCCGCACCACTCCTCCACCATCCAGTCGTTGTACGCGCGCACGCACGCGAGGCCGACCTCCTTGTCGTCGGCCTCGGCGAAGGTCTGGCCGCAGAAGCGCGGGAAGGTCGGGAAGCACAGCGAGGCCTCGACGTGGTTCATCTCCATGTCCGCGATCCGGGCCTTGGGGTCCCAGCAGCCGCGCCGCATCTGCTCGCGGGTGATGCCTTCGAGGGTCATCTCGTCGCGCGAGAAGCCGACGGCCGCGATGATCCGCTTGTACGGGAACAGCAGCCCCTCGTACGTCCACCAGTCGGTCGGCGGGCCGTCCGGGTCGGTGGTGATGCGGTATTTGCCGCCGATGTAGGCCAACTCGCCGATTCCGGCGGTCATGGGCTTCGGGCCACGGTCCCGGTACTTGGCGGGCAGCCAGGTGTCGAAGAGGTGCGCGGGCTCGATCACGTGGTCGTCCACGCTGATGACCATGGGCAGTTCGGTTGCGCCGTTCGTCTCGCCAGCCATGCCGTCCTCTCCCCTGGCGTCCGGCGATCCGACCGGACACCCTAATCTGACGATCCGTCAGATGGAGAGTACAGCAACACTTCGCACTGCTCCAAGCAGCAAGAGAAACCGGCGACCGCCTCGCCTACTGTTCGCCGCCGGCGATCTCGACCCGGCGCGGCTTGGTGGCCTCGGCCTTCGGGACGGTCAGGCCGAGCACCCCGCCGGCCAGCCGCGCGCTCGCCTTGTCGGCGTTCACCTCGCCGGGCAGCGCCATACGGAACTCGAACCGGCCGGTGCGGCGCGTGCTGCGGCGCAGCGCCCCGGGGCGCTCCGGCTTCTTCAGCTCGCCGGAGACGGTCAGTTCCCGCTCGCCGACCTCGACGTCGATGTCGTCCCGCCGGGCGCCGGGCAGTTCGAGTTCGACCGTGTACGCCTCGTCGGTCTCGGTCACCTCGGCCGGCGGCGTCCACGCCCGCCCCGGTGCGGTGGGCGGCAGTCCACCGCCGACGGTGGACTCCAGCAGCGTGCCCATCTGCTCGAAGATCTCATCGAGCTCCGCCATGGGGCTCCGCCACCTGGAGAGCCGCTGTTCGGCCGGCACACCGGACCGCCCTCGCCGTACGGGCACGCTCATCCCCGGTCACCTTCCCTTCGACGCTTCCCCTCCCCGACCACTACTACGGACATTCACCTCATATCTAGACTAAATGAGGAAAGGAGCCTCTGATGAACGGACCCGTTGTGGCCGGAGTCGACGGTTCCGAGCACAGTCTGGCGGCGGCCGGCTGGGCCGCCGGGGAGGCGCTGGACCGAGCGGTTCCGCTGCTGCTGTTGCACGCCTCCCAGCCCCTTCCGCCCCGGATCTCCCCCGTACCGGGCGCGGACGCCTGGCGGCACGTCGGCGCGCAGATGATCCAGCAGGCCGCGGCGGACCTCGCCGACCGCCATCCGGGCCTGGAGGTGACCGGCGAACACATCGCGACGGCCGCGGACAAGGCGCTGCTCAGGGCGGCGCGGAGCGCCGGGCTCCTGGTCGTGGGGGCGCGCGGGTGGGGCGGCTTCGACGGGCTGGCGGTGGGATCCGTGGCGCTGCGGGTGGCGACCGCCGCGGACTGCCCCGTGGTGACGGTCCCCGAGGGGTGCGCCGGGGCGGGTACGGAGGCCGGGGCGGGCGCGGAAGCCGAGGTCGTGGCCGCCCTCGACACGCACGGCCGGATGGCCGAGACCGCCGACTTCGCCTTCCGCGCCGCCCAGGCGCGCCGGGCCCGGCTGCGCGTGGTGCACGCGTGGGCGCTGCCCGCGCCCACCCCCTCCGCGTGGATGATCGGCGTCCTCGAAGAGGACCGCGCCATGTGGGAGGACCAGGAGGGCCAGGCGGTGGCCGACGCCCTGCGGCCGTGGCGGGCGAGCCATCCGCGGGTCGAGGTCCTCATCGACGTCGTCCTGCTCAACCCGGCTCAGGCGCTGGTCAGATCCTCGGAACGGGCGCTGCTGCTGGTCGTCGGCCGCCGTACGGGCGACCGGGTCGCCGAGCGGCACCTCGGGCCGGTCGCCCACGCCGTACTGCACCACGCGCGCTGCCCGGTCGCCGTGGTCCCGCACCCGGCCTGACTCCCGTCGGCCCATCGGCCCATCGGCCCATCGAGCTGTCGGGCTGTCGGGCTGTCGGGCTCAGCCGAAGAAGACGCCGAACTCCGCGTAGAGGGCCGGGTCGACGCCCTTGGTCCCCACCGTGACCTCGGACAGCGGCACCCGCACGATGTCCGCGCCGCGCAGCGCCACCATCGTGCCGAAGTCCCGCTCGTACACCGCGTCGATCGCGCGCAGCCCGAAGCGCGTCGCCAGCCAGCGGTCGAACGCGCTGGGGGTGCCGCCGCGCTGGATGTGCCCGAGGACCGTGGTACGGGCCTCCTTGCCGGTGCGGTCGGCGATCTCCCGCGCCAGCCACTCCCCGATGCCCGACAGCCGCACATGGCCGAACTCGTCGAGCGAGGAGTCCTTCACCACCATCTGCCCCGCCTTCGGGACCGCGCCCTCGGCCACCACGACGATCGGGGCGTACCGGATCTTGAAGCGGTCCTCCACCCAGGCGCAGACCTGATCCACGTCGAACGGCTGCTCGGGGATGAGGATGACGTTGGCGCCGCCCGCGATGCCCGAGTGCAGGGCGATCCAGCCCGCGTGCCGGCCCATCACCTCGACGACCAGCGTCCGGGAGTGCGACTCGGCGGTGGTGTGCAGGCGGTCGATGGCCTCGGTCGCGATATTGACCGCGGTGTCGAAGCCGAAGGTGTAGTCGGTGCCCGTGACGTCGTTGTCGATGGTCTTGGGCACGCCGACCACGCCGATCCCCTCGCCTGCCAGCACCGCCGCGACCCCGAGCGTGTCCTCGCCGCCGATCGCGATGAGCGCGTCCATCTCGTACGCCGCAAGGGTCTCCCGCACCCGGGCCACCCCGTCCTCGCTCTTGAGCGGGTTGGTCCGGGAGGAGCCGAGGATGGTCCCGCCGCGCGGGAGGATGCCGCGTACGGCAGGGATGTCCAGCGGCACGACCGCGCCCTCCAGGGCGCCGCGCCAGCCGTCCCGCAGGCCGACGAACTCGAAGCCGCACTCCTGCACGCCCTTGCGCACGATCGCGCGGATCGCCGCGTTGAGGCCCGGGCAGTCGCCGCCACCGGTCAGCACACCGACACGCATCCGAGCCCCCTTCCGGCCGCTCGCCCGCTCCATGCCCCTCCACTCCCAGAATCCACCCTTGCACCCCGCTTTGCCCACCGTGCCCCGCGGTGCCCGCGTACGCGTGCGGAAGGGGCCCGAGCTCGGCGCGGGACACGATTTGATTCGTAGGACTGATGCGACCACTGCGCCAAACGTGTGGATAGACTCACGCGACTGCACAGGGGTCCGCGGGGAGGCAGCACGAGATGGCACAGGCGAAGAAAGTCGTGCTCTACATGCTCATCGTCTTCGTGCTGTACACGATCATCAACAGCCCGGCGCGCGCCGCCGACCTGGTCCAGGTGGGCTTCGAGGGCATATCGGACGCCGCCAAGAGCGTCGGCGAGTTCATGACCGAACTGATCAACTGATTCAACCGATCATCCGCCCGGCCGACCAACCGGCCACTGGCTCCCACCAGGCCCCTTCGGACCCCCGGCCCCGCCCCGCCGGGGGTTGTTCCATGCCTGCCCGCACCCCCGCGGACACCCCCTCCCTCCCTCACTTCACCTTTCGAACACGTAGCAATACCGCCACCAACACGTAGTAATGCGGTGCTTGCACACAGTGCACATGTCTTGTGATGCTATGACCGCTTTGCCGGGTGAGTACATCGTGAAGGGGTGGCGTGACCGTGTCGGCCCGTACCGCGCCAAGAACCCCGCCCCAGGGCGACGGCGGCAGCGACAGCGGCAGAAGCCGCGGGGCGGACGCCAGGGCGCTCACCCAGGTGCTGTTCGCCGAGCTCTCCTGCCTGACGCCCGGCACCCCCGAACACGCCCGCGTGCGCGACGCGCTGATCGAGGCCAACCTGCCGCTGGTGCGCTACGCCGCGGCCCGGTTCCGCAGCCGCAACGAGCCGATGGAGGACGTGGTCCAGGTCGGGACGATCGGCCTGATCAACGCGATCGACCGGTTCGACCCCGAGCGCGGGGTGCAGTTCCCGACCTTCGCCATGCCCACCGTGGTCGGCGAGATCAAGCGCTACTTCCGCGACAACGTCCGCACCGTCCATGTGCCGCGCCGGCTCCATGAGCTGTGGGTGCAGGTCAACGGCGCGACCGAGGATCTGACGGTGCTGCACGGCCGGTCCCCCACCACGGCCGAGATCGCCGAACGGCTCGGGCTCGGCGAGGACGAGGTGCTGGCCTGCATCGAGGCCGGGCGCTCGTACCACGCCACCTCGCTCGAGGCCGCCCAGGAAGGTGACGGACTGCCAGGGCTGGTCGACCGGCTCGGCTACGAGGATCCGGCGCTCGCCGGAGTCGAGCACCGCGATCTGGTGCGGCACCTCCTCGTCCAACTGCCCGAGCGCGAGCAGCGCATCCTTTTGCTGCGTTACTACAGCAATCTGACTCAATCTCAGATCAGCGCCGAGCTCGGCGTCTCGCAGATGCATGTCTCACGGCTGCTGTCCCGCAGCTTTGCCAGACTCAGGTCCGCAAACCGGATCGAGTCATAACCGGGACGGGGGACCCCTCCCTCACTCCTTCCGGGCAGTAATGTCGACATGGCGCTACAGCGTGTTGCCGACATGTGACATTCTGCTTGAACCGCGTTTGCCGCGGCCCGACCTCCGGTATTCAGGGGGAGGCTGCGTTCGACGCGACGAGCGCAGCTGGGATCCGTCCGCGACCCAAAGGGGGTGGCATGTCCGTAGAACTGGGCAGCTCGAAGGTGCTCACCAACGACGCACCGCACGTGCTCAACGACGGCGACGCCATCGACACCCGCACCCTCTCCCGCTCCCTGTTTCTGCGGCTCGCCGCGCTCGACCGGGACAGCGCGGAGCGCACCTACGTACGTGACACCCTCATCGAGCTGAACCTCCCTCTGGTGCGCTACGCCGCGGCCCGGTTCCGCAGCCGCAACGAACCGATGGAGGACATCGTCCAGGTCGGGACGATCGGCCTGATCAAGGCGATCGACCGGTTCGACTGCGAGCGGGGCGTGGAGTTCCCGACCTTCGCCATGCCGACCGTCGTGGGCGAGATCAAGCGCTTCTTCCGCGACACCAGCTGGTCCGTACGGGTGCCGCGGCGGCTCCAGGAGCTGCGTCTGGCCCTCACCAAGGCCAGTGACGAGCTGTCACAGAAGCTCGACCGCTCCCCGACGGTCCCCGAGCTCGCCACCGCGCTCGGCGTCTCGGAGGAGGACGTGGTCGACGGGCTCGCGGTGGGCAACGCCTACACCGCCTCCTCGCTCGACTCCCCGTCCCCCGAGGACGACGGCGGCGAGGGGTCGCTGGCCGACCGGCTCGGCTACGAGGACACCGCCCTGGAGGGGGTGGAGTACCGCGAGTCTCTCAAGCCGCTGCTGGCCAAACTCCCGCCGCGCGAGCGCCAGATCATCATGCTCCGCTTCTTCGCCAACATGACGCAGTCGCAAATCGGCGAAGAGGTCGGGATCTCCCAGATGCATGTCTCACGGCTGCTGACGCGGACTCTGGCGCAGCTGCGAGAGGGCCTCATCGCCGACTGACGCGCCGTCCGTCGGGCGCCTCCGGTGGGCTGTTGTGTGACCCTGTACTCCTGACGGGGCGTCAGCCACACTGGCCCGATGCGATACGCGTGGAGCCGGACAACGGGCCGCCGGGGCACGGCGATCGCCTCCTCGGCGGCCGCACTGTGCCTCGGCGCGCTGCTCAGCGGCTGCGCCGGCGGCGACGACGGATATCTGGCGGCCGAGGCGGCCGGACCGGACGCACCGCGGGCCACATCCGCGCCGCCGAGGGGCGACGTGGAGCTGGTGCCGCTCGACGGCAACGGCGACGGCACGGGCAAGGGCTCCGGCCGGGACGGGAAGCGGCGGCCCTCCGGGGCCGGGGGCACCGGGGCTCCGAGCGCCCCGGGCGCCTCGCCCCGGCCGGACGGGTCCGCCGCGACGCCGACGCCGGGCGAATCGCCCGGGAGAGACGGTGACCGGGCCGACAGTCCTTCTGACGGCGCGAGCGACGGAAGCGGATCGGGCGGCTCCGGGACACCCGGCAGCTCAAGCGGCCCGACCGACCCAGGCGGCTCAGGCGGGGGCTCGGCGCCCCCTGAGTCCACGCCCGGCTCGCCCTCCACCCCGAGCGGCCCGGCCGAGCTGACGCTCGGCGAGCTCGTACGCACGGCGGCCGACGACCGCTGGTGCGAGAAGGTGACCGTCGAGTTCCGGAACACCGGGGGCGCCCCCGTGACCTCGGGGACGATCACCTTCGCGACCCACATCATCGACGCCCTCGGCATCGACTGGGCGACGATCGAGTCGAAGCGCGACCTGCCGGTGCCGATCGGGACGGGCGAGAAGAAGGAGAAGACCTGGGAGGTGTGCGTGGACGACTGGCGGGTGCCGCTCGGTATGCACATCGAGACCCGGACCGCCTCGGCGACCTGGCCCGGGGGCCAGGCCGAGAGCCCGCCCGAGGACCAGGCCACGGATGAGACCGGGGACCGGTCCGGGGGTTGGGCCGTGTCCGGCGGATCTTGACGCCTGCAGCGGGCCCTCCCCCACCCCGCCCCTTCCCGAGACTGGGGCTTCGCCCCAGACCCCGGGGGTCCAAGGGCGAAGCTCCTGCCACGCGGCGGAGCCGCACATCGAGACTGCGGGAAGGGGCGGGGTGGGGAAAGATCCGCCGGACACCCCTGGCCCGAGGCCCGACCCAGGGACCGCGCCCCGGGACCGGACGGGGATCAGGCCAGAGCCAGCCAGGCGACTCCGGCGACGACGGCGATCGCGACGATCACACCGACGATCACACCGATCCGCGGACCGCCGGAGGCGGAGGGAGCGGCCGCCTGCTGCTGCCGCCCGCCGCCTTCGTCGTCGACGAAGGCCCGGAACATCTGGGTCGAGCCGGCCGGGTCGTAGTTGCCCTCAGGACCTTGGGGGTTGTTCGCCATGGCCCACGACCCTAGCGAATGAGCGGATTCCCGCACACCCCCGGTCCCCAACACCCCCACACACCCCTCCCGCACCACAGACCGGCCTCTTGACCGACCCCTGAGCGAGCCTTTGCGGGCAATTTACTCTGCGAAGCCCGATTTCGTTTGCCTATAGCAACTAACTTATCTATGGTTGCCCTAAGCAACCGATAGCTCTGGAGGCGCCATGGCAGCACGGAGTCAGTACGAGGAGCTGGCACGGCAACTCAGCGCCATCGGCACCGTCAAGCGAGGGCTGTCGCGTGTCCTCCCCCAAGACTGCGCGGCCGGCTCGGCCATCGTCCTCATGCTGCTCAGCCGCTACGGCGAGATGCGCATGAGCAAACTCGCCGAGCTGCTCGACATCGACATGTCGGTCACGAGCCGCCATGTCGCCCACGCCGCCGAGCGCGGCTGGATCGACCGGCACCCGGATCCACTGGACCGCCGGTCGCGGCTGCTGAGCATCAACGCCAGCGGCGAGAAGCTGCTCGGCGAGGTGTCCGAGCGCTATACACAGGCGCTCGCCGCCTGTCTGAGCGACTGGTCCGACGACGACGTCGGCCGCCTCAACGAACTACTCGCCCGGCTGCGGACGAGCTTCGGTGACACCAGATCCCGGGTTCCCCAGCTGATCGACGAGAGCACCACCCGTACACCAACGCAACGATAGGAACTTCATGGCAACGACCACACCGGACGGCGGTGTGCGGGGACCCGCGGGGCACCCCGCCCATGCCAAGCACGGTGGCGGAGGCCACCACGGCCGCCACGACTCCGGCTCGACGGCACCGATGACCCACCGGCAGATCATGGAGGCGCTGTCCGGGCTGCTGCTCGGCATGTTCGTCGCGATCCTCTCCTCGACGATCGTCTCGAACGCCCTCCCGGAGATCATCGCCGACCTCCATGGCGGCCAGTCCGCCTACACCTGGGTGGTCACCGCCGCCCTGCTGTCGATGACCGCCACCACCCCGCTGTGGGGCAAGCTCTCCGACCTGTTCAGCAAGAAGCTCCTGGTCCAGATATCGCTGGTCATCTATGTGGCCGGCTCGGTGGTCGCCGGTCTCTCGCAGAACGCGGGCATGCTGATCGCCTGCCGTGTGGTGCAGGGCATCGGCGTGGGCGGTCTGTCGGCCCTCGCACAGATCGTGATGGCCGCGATGATCTCCCCGCGCGAGCGCGGCCGCTACAGCGGCTACCTCGGCGCGACCTTCGCGGTGGCGACCGTCGGCGGCCCGCTGCTGGGCGGCGTGATCACCGACACCTCGTGGCTCGGCTGGCGCTGGTGCTTCTACGTCGGTGTGCCGTTCGCCGTGATCGCGCTGATCGTGCTCCAGAAGACCCTGAAGCTGCCGGTCGTGAAGCGGCAGGTCAAGGTCGACTGGTCCGGTGCCTTCTTCATCAGCGCCGCGGTCTCGCTGCTGCTGATCTGGGTGACCTTCGCGGGTGACAAGTACGACTGGGTCTCCTGGCAGACCTACGCGATGGTCGGCGGCTCGATCGCCCTCGGACTGATCTTCCTCCTGATCGAGAACAAGGCGAGCGAGCCGATCATCCCGCTCCGCCTGTTCCGCAACAAGACGATCGCCCTCGCCTCGATCGCTTCGCTGTTCGTCGGTATCGCGATGTTCGCCGGGACCGTCTTCTTCAGCCAGTACTTCCAGCTGGCGCGCGACAAGTCGCCGACCATGTCCGGCGTCATGACCATCCCGATGATCAGCGGCCTGTTCATCTCCTCGACCGTCTCGGGCCAGGTCATCACCAAGACCGGCCGCTGGAAGGCCTGGCTGGTCGCCGGCGGTGTGCTGGTGACCGCGGGCCTGGGGCTGCTGGGCACCATGCGGTACGACACGCCCTACTGGCACCTGGCCATCTATATGGCGCTCATGGGCCTCGGCATCGGCATGATGATGCAGAACCTGGTGCTGGCCACCCAGAACCAGGTGGCCCCGCAGGACCTGGGCGCGGCCAGCGCCGTCGTGACCTTCTTCCGCTCCCTGGGCGGTGCGGTCGGCGTCTCGGCGCTCGGCGCCGTGCTCGGCAACCGCGTCACCCACTACGTCAAGGAGGGTCTGGCAGAGCTCGGCCCCAAGGGCCAGGCCCTGGGCCACGGCGGCACCGGCGGCGGCGGAATCCCCGACCTGGACAAGCTCCCCGCGCCGATCCGCACCGTCATGGAGAGCGCGTACGGCCACGGCATCGCGGATGTCTTCCTGTACGCCTCCGGGGCCGCGCTGCTGGCCTTCGTCTTCACGCTGTTCATCAAGGAGGTCCCGCTGAAGACCCGGTCCGGCTCCCAGGCCGCCTCCTCCGAGGACGCCGTCGAGACCCCGGCCGCGGCCGCGGGCACCCCGGCGGACCAGGAACCGGCCGCCGTGCAGCAGCCGGAGCCCGCGCTCGTGGGCGCGCCGGCCGCCGACTCGTCCGACACCGCGTCGGAGTACGCCCTGACGGACGCGACCGTTCCGCAGCGGCTCGCCGCGTTTGCCTCTGTCGCTGATGGCGGCGACGGCCACCACCCCCGGCAGGGCGTGCACGGCTTCGTACGGAACGCCGACCGCACCGCCGTCCCGCGCGCCGCGGTCACGCTGATCTCGCTGAACGGGCGGCAGCTGGGCCGTTCGGTGGCGCACGTCGACGGCTCGTTCGCGCTGGACGCGCCGGGCTCCGGCACCTACGTCCTGATCGCGGCCGCCGACGGCCACCAGCCGCAGGCGTCCACCGTCGTGGTCGGCGACGAGCCGCTCGCCTTCGACGTCGTACTGGCGGCGACCAGCGGCCTGGCGGGCACCGTGCACGGCGCCTCCGACAGGGAGCCGGTCGAGGCGGCCATGGTCGTGATCACCGATGTCCGCGGCGAGGTGCTGGCCACCGGCAAGACCGGTGAGCGCGGCGACTTCCGCTTCGAGGAGCTCGTCCCCGGGACCTTCACGGTCGCGGTCAACGCCGCCGGGTTCCGGCCCGCCGCGCTGCCCGTCGACGTCGGCGCCCAGGGTCTGACCCGGGTCGAGATCGCGCTCCAGGCCGGTGCGCGGGTGCAGGGCGTGGTGCGGGCCGGTGCCGACCGGCGGCCGCTGCCGGACGCGCGGGTCACGCTGGTGGACGCGGCCGGGAACGTGGTCGCCACCGCGACGACCGGGGAGGACGGGGCGTACGCCTTCACCGACCTGGACGCGGGCGACTACACGGTCATCGCGAGCGGCTACCCGCCGGTCGCGGGGGCGCTGACGGTCCAGGGGCAGGGGGTCGACGGACACGACGTCGAGCTCGCCCACCCCCTCGACTGAAAAGGCTGAGGACCCCGGGGCCGGGGCGCGCAGAGCGGAGACGCGCCCCGGCCCCGGCCGGGACGGCGCCGGAGCGCCGGGCCCGGAACCCGGAACCCGGCGGCGGTGTATAGCAGGTGAAGACCTGCCAGGCAGGGGACGGCCTGACACCGCCGTCCGGGTCCGGCGCACCAAGACACCCCATAGACACCGGACAGCACAGACGAGACAGCCCTGACGGAAACGGGAGCGAGAGCGAGAGGCGGCATGACGACCACAGCAGCAGGAACGGGCGGAAGCGCGGGCGGGGGGCTGCGCGCCCAGATCCGCACGCGCGACGGCTGGGCGGTGCAGCACGCCGTGCTGACCGTCACGGACATGACGGGCGCTCAGGTGTTGCGCGCCCAGGCCGACGAGAACGGCGCGGTGCGCACGCGGGAGCCGCTGCCGCCCGGGCCGTACACGGTCATCGCCACGGCCGTGGGCTACGCCCCCGCCGCCTCGACGTCGATCGTCACGGCCTCGGGCCGCGCCGATGTCGGCACCGTGGTGCTGGCGCGGCAGGGCGGGGTGGAGCTGCCGCCGCCCGGCGCGTGGACGATCGACCCGGCGCACTCGACGGTGGGGGCCGTCGCCCAGCATCTGGGCATCTCCAGCGTGCGCGGCCGGTTCACGGAGTTCAGCGGGCGGATCGAGATAGCCGAAGACATCGAGAAGTCCGGGGTCGAGGCGGTCATCCAGGCCACGAGCATCGACACGGGGAACGGGATGCGGGACGGCCATCTGCGGTCGGCCGACTTCCTCGACGTGGAGCGGTTCCCGGTCCTGACGTACCAGAGCACCGGGCTGACCCCGGCCGGCGCGGACCGCTGGACGGTGCACGGCAAGCTGTCCCTGCACGGCGTGATCCGGGAGGTGGACCTGGACCTGACGTACCTGGGGACGGGCCCCGACCCGTGGGGCGGGGTGCGGGCGGCCTTCCGCGCGACGGCGCAGCTGCACCGCGAGGACTTCGCGATGAACTACAACCAGGTGGTCGCGGCGGGCATAGCCGCCATCGGCACGACGCTGCGGGTGGAGCTGGATGTCCAGGCCGTCCAGGGCACGGAGCTGCCGGGCGTCTGAGGCGCCGCCGTCAGTCCTGGCCGCCTGCGTCGCGGAGGGCCTCGATGCCGACGATGGCGCAGTCCAGGGCGAAGGTGAAGTCCCGCTCGCGCATCTCCTGGACGGTGGAGCCGCCCCGGGCCTCCATCACGGCCCGCGATTCGTCGAACTCCGGGCGGCCCTCGATACTGGCCATCGTCTCGGCGAAGAGCTCGTCCTGGGTGATGCCCGCGGCGCGGGAGCGGGCGGCGAAGCGGCCCTCGATGGTGCTGAAGCCGTAGACGAACTGGAACACGAGGGCCAGCGCGCCCGGCACCTGCGAGGCGGGCAGGCCGCTGTCGCGCAACACGCGCTGCACCGCGGTGGAGAAGGCCATGGCGTTCGGCCCGATGTTCATGTACTCCCCCAGCAGCGGGGGGACCCAGGAGTGGGCGACCAGCAGCCTGCGGTACTCGGAGGCGATCTGGCGCAGCTGGTCGCGCCAGTCCCGCTCCTGGGGCGGCTCCAGGTGCTCATAGCCCTCGACGGGGCCCAGGCTCCCGGCGGGCAGCGACATCTCGCCCATGGCCGTGTCGAGGGCGAGTTCGAGAAGCTGGTCCTTGGTCTCGACGTACCAGTAGACCGACATCGCGGTGACCTCCAGCTCGGCCGCCAGCCGGCGCATCGAGAACCCGGCGAGCCCCTCGGCGTCCAGCAGCCGGACCGTGGCCGCGACGATCTTCACATGGTCGAGCCCGGACGGCTGCTGCTCCGCCTTGCGCTTCGGGGCCTTGCGCTCGGAGAGCCAGATGCTGGTCCGCGGACGGATGACCCGGCTGCCTGTCGCCATGGCGCGCTCTCCTTCTTCCATGCGCCAGGGCCGCGCGGCTGGGGCGCGCGGCCGATGGCGTCTTACTACCCGATGCTATGCCGCCGAGGTCTCTTGTGAAGATCGCTCGGCCCGGCGCAGCAGCAGCGCCGTCAGCGCGCCGCCCGCCAGTACGGCGACCGCTCCGACCAGCTGGCTGGTGTGCACACCGGAGGCGAAGGCGTCCGCGACGGCGGCCCGGTCCTCGTCGGTGCGCGCCGACGCGTAGGCGGCCGGGAGCGAGCCCGCCCCGACGGCGACCGCGGGCAGCAGCCCGACGAACCGGGAGTTGAGGACCGCGCCGAGGACGGCCACGCCCAGGCCGTTGCCGAACTCGGTGAGCGTGCCGTTGACGCCCGCGCCCACCCCCGCCTTCTCCGGCGGGATCGCCGACATGATCGCCGTCGCCATCGCGGGCATGGAGATCGCGATGCCCGAGCCCATGACCACAAGGCCGAGGAGCATCCCGCTGTACTCGTCGGCGCCGAGCGTCGCGATCAGGGCCAGTCCCACGGCCAGCAGCCCCATGCCGCACAGGATCGTGGCCGGGGTGCCGAGCTTGGGCAGCAGCCGGGCGCCGACTCCGGTGAGGTTGAGCACCACGATCACCAGGGCGAGCGGAGCGGTGCGCAGGCCCGCGCCCAGCGGGTCGTAGCCGAGCACGAACTGGAGATGCTGGGTGAGCAGGAACATCGAGCCGCCCAGGCCGAAGGCGACGAGGATGCCGCCCGCGACGGCGCCCACGAAGCGGCGGTCGCGGAAGAAGTGCATGTCCAGCATCGGGTAGGGGATGCGGCTCTCCCACAGCGCGAAGGCCGCCAGCACCACTACACCCACCAGCGCCGACAGCAGCACCCGCTGGGACGTCCAGCCGTGCTCGGGCCCGGAGATGATGGCGAAGACGACGCCGGTCATGCCGATCGTGGACAGCAGCGCGCCAAGCAGGTCGGGTCGGTCACCGGTGGGGTTCTTCGACTCCGGCACCAGCCAGACGACGGCGACGAGGCCGAGCAGCGCCACCGGGAGGTTGATCAGGAAGATCGAGCCCCACCAGAAGTGTTCGAGGAGCGCGCCGCCGATCAGCGGGCCCGCGGCGAGCCCGAGCGAGCTGACCGCGCCCCACAGGCCGATGGCCTTGGGCCGTTCGCTCGCCTCGAAGACCTGCACGACCACGGCGAGGGTCGTGGTCATCAGCAGTGCCCCGCCGATCCCCATGCCCGCGCGGGCGGCGATCAGCTGGCCCGGCCCCTGTGCCAGCGAGGCGGCCAGCGAGCCGATCCCGAAGAGGGCGAGCCCCGTGAAGAGCATCTTCTTCCGGCCGTAGCGGTCGGCGGCGTTGCCCGCGGTGAGCAGCAGGCCGGACTGGACGAGCGAATAGGCGTTGATCATCCACTGGATGTCGGCCGTGGTGGCGTCCATCTCCTCGGTGAGGGAGGGGATCGCGACGTTGAGGATGGTGTTGTCCAGCAACACGGTGAGCTGGGCGAGGCAGATGACGCCGAGGATCAGCCAGCGCTGGGGGTGCCCGCCGGTCGGTGGACCGGGCGGGCTGTCGGACGTGGGGTCGGCGGTCTGCGCCGTCATGGACTCTCCTTGCGCGCTTATACGATGTACGGGCCAGGGCAGCGATGTACACCGTACAGCGACCCCCCTACGCCGTACAGGAGATTTCCGGCGGGCCATGCGTACGGGCCGGCGGCGGAGGGGATTCCTCCGTCACCGGCCCGTGGACCTGCGTGTTCGCCCGCGTCAGGACTTCGAGGACTTCGACGCCTTCTGGGTCAGGTCATAGAGGGTGGTGCCGTCGACCGTGACCTTCTTGAAGTTGGCCTGAACCCAGGAGCTGATCTTGGACGAGGTGCCGTTCCCGCCCCCGGGACCGCCGCCCATGCCGCCCATGCCGCCCGAGCCGATGAAGTAGTGGATCTTCCCCTGCTTCACATAGGCCTGGAACTGCGCGAGGGTCGGGGACGGGTCGCTGCCGTTGAAGCCGCCGATCGCCATCACCGGGTCCTCGGTGGCGAGCTGGTAGCCCGCGGCGTTCTGCGAGCCGATCGCCGCGGCGACCCAGGTGTACCCACTCGCGTTCTTCTCCAGCGCGGCCTTGACCTTGGAGCTGACGCTCGGGCCGTCGAGCAGACCGCCCATGCCGCCGCCGCGCCGGCCGCCTTCGCCGCCCATGCCACCGGGGAACATGCCCTGCCTGTTGCCCTGCTGGCCCTGGCCCTGGCTGTTCTGGCCCTGCCCGTTCTGCTGCGACGAGCCGCCGCCCGGGAAGCCGCCGCCGGGGAAGCCGCCGTTCTGGCCCCCGTTCTGACCACCGGTCTGACCGCCCTGCTGACCGCCACCGGGGACCATGCCCTGCTGGCCGTTCTGACCGCCGGTCTGGCCACCGGTCTGGCCCTGGGTGTTGCCGTTCCGCATCCCCGGCGGGCCGCCGTTACCCCCGCCCGGCAAGCCGCCCGGACGGCCGCCGCCGGGGCCGCCCATGCCACCCGACACCGCGGGACCGGCCGTGACGATCGAGCCGCCGTGCGGCGTGTCGACCGTGTTGAGCGTGTACGCGATGGGCCCGGCCAGCGACGCCGCGAGGCCAAGACCCGCCACGCCCAGCGCCAGCCGCCCGCCCAGCCGCGACGCGACCAGCAGCCCGGCCGCCGCCGCGAGCCCGGCGATCAGCACCGCCCAGCGCAGCCAGGGGTGCCAGTCGGAGGAGCGGTTCAGCAGCACGTACGACCAGACGGCCGTCACCGCGACCGCGGCGGCGAGCACCACCGACGCCGCGGCGGTGGACCGCCGCTCCCACAGCATCGCGGCGCCCATGCCCACGATCGCCGCGATGTACGGCGCGAGCGCGATGTTGTAGTACTGGTGGAAGATCCCGGACATGAAGCTGAAGGTGGCGAAGGTCATCAGCAGCGCCCCGCCCCACACCAGGAACGCCGAACGCTGGGTGTCCGTGCGCCTGGCCCGCCAGGTCAGCCAGATCCCCGCGAGCAGCAGGATGAAAGCCGCGGGCAGCAGCCACGCGATCTGACCGCCCATGTCGGAGCTGAAGAGCCGGTCGATGCCGGTCTCGCCCCACTGGCCGCCGCCGTTCCCGCCGCCACCGCCGCCACCGACGCTGCCGGTCTCGTTGCCGTTGATCCGGCCCAGGCCGTTGTAGCCGAAGGTCAGCTCCAGGAAGCTGTTGTCCTGCGAGCCGCCGATGTACGGGCGCGAGGACTTCGGCCACAGCTCGACGATCGCCACCCACCAGCCGCCGGCGACGACCATCGCGACCCCGGCGAGCAGCAGCTGGCGGATCCGCTTGCCGAGCTTCGCCGGCGCGCACACCGCGTACACCACGGCGAGCGGCGGCAGGATCAGCCAGGCCTGAAGCGTCTTGGTCAGAAAGCCGAACCCGAAGCAGACCCCGGCCAGCAGCAGCCACTTGGTGCGGGCGTCCTCCAGCGCGCGCAGCACGCAGTAGATCGCCGAGACCATCAGCAGGCACAGCAGCGCGTCGGGGTTGTTGAACCGGAACATCAGCGCCGCGACCGGGGTCACCGCCAGCGCCGCCGCCGCGATGAGACCGGCGGCCGCGCTGAACCGGCGCCGCACCGCCGCGTAGAGCACGCCGACCGTCGCCACGCCCATCAGCGCCTCGGGGACCAGGATCGCCCAGGAGCTGAGGCCGAACACCCGCACCGACAGGGCCATCGGCCACAGGGAGGCCGGAGGCTTGTCGACGGTGATGGAGTTCCCGGCGTCGGAGGAACCGAAGAAGAACGCCTTCCAGCTCTCGCTGCCCGCCTGCACCGCCGCCGAATAGAACTGGTTCGCGTAGCCGGACGCGCCCAGGCTCCACAGGTAGAGCACGGTGGTGACGGCCAGCAGAACCCACAGGGCGGGCCTCGCCCAGCGCGGGTCCTCCGGCCGGCCGCGCCACGCCCGGGCCAGGCGCGAGCCCTGCGGGGCCGCCGGCCGTGCGTGGTGCGCGGCCGGGGGAGTCGGGGGCGGCGGCCCCGCTGCGCGGAGGCCCTGGTCGTAGGTCGTCATCGGGGGTTCCTCGGATCGTGGTCGGTCAGGTCGTGGTCGGTGGCGGTCCCGCCCTGCGGGCCTTCGGAGGGGAAGACCCAGGCCCGGAAGAGCAGGAAGCGCAGGACGGTCGCGGCGAGGTTGGCCGCGATCAGGACGGCCAGTTCGGTGCTGTGCGCCGGGGTGCCGGAGGCGGCGGCGTCCAGGGCGGCCAGGGAGCCGCTGGTCAGGGCGAGGCCGATGCCGAACACCACCAGCCCCTGGGCCTGGTGACGCACCGCCCGGTCCCGGCCGCGTACGCCGAAGGTGAGCCTCCGGTTGGCCGCGGTGTTGCCGAGCGCCGACAGCAGCAGGGCCAGCGCGTTGGCGATCTGAGGGCCCGTGCCCATCCGGAAGAGGGAGTAGAGCAGCAGATAGACAAGGGTGCTGAGCGCGCCCACCACACAGAAGCCGACCAGCTGCCGGGCCAGCCCGCCCGGGACCCCGCTCAGCCCGCGGTCGCGCGGGTCGTCGCCGAAGGGGCGGCGCAGCCGGTCGAGCGGCAGCGCGCCGGTGGCCAGCGCGCGCCCCACCCGCCAGACGCCCTTGAGGTCGTCGGTGGCCGTCTTCACGATGTGGACCGTGCTGTTGGGGTCGTCGACCCAGTCCACCGGCACCTCGTGGATGCGCAGCCCGGCCCGCTCGGCCAGCACCAGCATCTCGGTGTCGAAGAACCACCCGGTGTCCTCGACCAGCGGCAGCAGCCGCTCGGCGACATCCTTGCGGATCGCCTTGAAGCCGCACTGGGCGTCGGAGAAGCGGGCGGCCAGGCTGCCGCGCAGGATGAGGTTGTACGCGCGCGAGATGAACTCCCGCTTGGGGCCGCGCACCACGCGCGAGCTGCGCGCCAGCCGCGACCCGATCGCCAGGTCGGAGTGGCCGGAGATGAGCGGGGCCACCAGCGGCAGCAGCGCGTTGAGGTCGGTGGACAGATCGACGTCCATGTACGCCAGCACCGGCGCCTGCGACATCGACCAGACCGTGCGCAGCGCGCGCCCGCGGCCCTTCTGCTCCAGCCGGACCGCCGTGACCTCGTCGATGGCGTCGTCGAGGTAGGCGGAGATCTCGGGGGTGCGGTCCGTGCTCGCGTTGTCCGCGATGGTGATGCGGAAGGCGTACGGGAAGGTGCGGGCCAGGTGGTCGTGCAGCCGCCGCACGCACCGCTCGAGGTCGGCCTCCTCGTTGTACACGGGGACCACGACGTCGAGCACCGGCTGGCTCCGGCCGACCGTCACGTGCTCGCGAGCGGGCAAGGTCTCCAGGGGTGTCTCGGGCGGTGCCTCGAGAGGTGTGTGAGTTCGCATGTGACCGACATTCGCGAGCGGCGCTGTCACGGCTGTGTGGTCAGCCTGTGGCCTGCCTGTGAGTGCGTTACGGAGTGGTGAACGGGAAGGTCGGCGGGGACGTCCACGGGGAGGTGGACGGGCAGGTGGACGCCGAAGACGGTGCGGCCCGGCACGCTGTCCACCGTCACCCCGCCGCCGTGCGCCGTGACCACGGCGTGCACGATGGCGAGGCCAAGACCCGTGCTCCCGGCGGCGCGCGAGCGCGAGGCGTCGCCGCGGGCGAAGCGCTCGAAGACATGCGGCAGGAGGTGGGGCGGGATGCCCGGGCCGTCGTCCTCGACCTCCAGGGACACCCAAGGCGCCGAATAAGCGGAATACGGGGATGGCGAGGGAGCGGGGTGCGGCGCCCCGTACGGGCCGCGCCACAGCACGCGCGCGGTGACCGTCGTCCCGGGAGGGGTGTGGGTACGGGCGTTGGCGAGCAGGTTGACCAGGACCTGGCGCAGCCTGGCGTCGTCCCCGTGGACGACCGCGGGGTCGTCGGGCAGCTCCAGCCGCCATTTGTGGTCCGGCCCGGCCGCCCGGGCGTCGCTGACCGCGTCGACCACCACGGGCGACAGGTCCAGCTCCGCGCGCTCGACGGGGCGGCCCGCGTCGAGGCGCGCCAGCAGCAGCAGGTCCTCGACCAGGCCGGTCATCCGTGCCGCCTCCGACTCGACCCGGCCGAGGGCATGGCGGGTGTCGGGCCCGATCTCCTCGCGGCCTCGTCTGGTCAGCTCGGCGTATCCGCGGATCGAGGCGAGCGGGGTGCGCAGCTCATGGCTGGCGTCGGCGACGAACTGGCGTACCCGCGTCTCGCTCTCCTGGCGGGCCGCGAGCGCCGACTCCACATGCCCGAGCATGCGGTTCAGGGCCGCGCCCACCTGGCCGACCTCGGTGCGCGGGTCGGCCTCGGACTGCGGCACCCGCTCGCGCAGGGCGACCTCGCCGCTGTGCAGCCGGAGCTCGGAGACGCGGGTGGCCGTGGCCGCCACCCGGCGCAGCGGGCGCAGCGAGATGCCGACCATGGCCACTCCGGCGATCCCGGCGGCGACCAGCCCGGCGGCGGTGACGGAGACCTCGGCGAGGATGAGCGTGTCGATGGTGTTCTGCGCTTCGGACGTCGAGATGCCGACGAGGAAGTGGCCGTGGGCCCCGGTGACGTACTTGACGCGGTACTCGCCGTTGCCGGGGATGTCGACGGTGTGTTCGGCTCCGTCCCGCGGAACCTCGCTCAGCGCCCTTCGCTGAGCACTGGTCAGGTAGTTGCCGGAGATATCGGGCTCACCCGTGCTCGACTCCTGCTGGGAGCTGATCGCGCCGTCGCCGAGCTCACCGTCCTCGACCTCGGCAGCGACCGTCCCCATCGGCTGGCCGGGCCCGGCCACGGTGTCGCGGATGTTCTGCGTACGCCGGTCGTCCCCGAGCCGCGGGTCCTTGCCGAGGTCGAAGGGCGGGCCGGCGACCCGCATGGCGACGCCCGTGAGCTGCTTGTCCACCTGGTCGTACAGATAGGTGTGGAGGGCGATCGTGGTGACCGTGCCGATCACGGCGCAGACGACGGCGATCAGCCCGACGGCGGAGAAGACCAGCCGGGTGCGCAGCGACCACGGCCTGCGCCGGCGGCGCGCGGAGCGCCTGCCGCGCGTCGGGGGCGCGGGCGTCGGGGGCGCGGGCGGCTGACGTACAGGGAACGGCTGAGGCGCGGAGGGCACACCGGCGGCAGGGGAGAACGCCATCGATCCGGCTCGCCTACTCGCCCGGCTTGATCAGATACCCCGCGCCGCGCCGGGTGTGGATCATGGGGCTGCGGCCCACGTCGATCTTCCGGCGCAGATAGGAGATGTACAGCTCGACGACGTTGGCCTGGCCGCCGAAGTCATAGCTCCACACCCGGTCGAGGATCTGGGCCTTGCTGAGCACGCGGCGCGGATTGCGCATCAGATAGCGCAGCAGCTCGAACTCGGTCGCGGTCAGGTGGATCTCCTGACCGGCCCGGGAGACCTCGTGGCTGTCCTCGTCCAGGACCAGGTCGCCGACGGTCAGCAGCGACTCGCTGCGCGCCGCCGCGGCCCCCGACCTGCGCAGCAGGCCACGCAGCCGGGCGACGACCTCCTCCAGGCTGAACGGCTTGGTGACATAGTCGTCGCCGCCCGCGGTCAGCCCGGCGATCCGGTCCTCGACCGCGTCCTTCGCGGTCAGGAAGAGCACCGGTACCTCGGGAAGCTCGTTGCGCACCCGCCCCAGCAGCGTGAGCCCGTCCATGTCGGGCAGCATGATGTCCAGGATGACGGCGTCCGGGCGCAGTTCGCGGGTGATGCGCTGCGCCTCCGCGCCGTTGCCGGCCGTCCGCACCTCCCAGCCCTCGTAGCGCAGGGCCATCGAGAGCAGGTCGGCGAGGGCCGACTCATCGTCCACAACCAGCACCCGGACGGGGCTCCCGTCGGGTCGCAGCAGCTCGGAACGCCCATGGGGCGAGGTCGCCTTCATGGTTCTCACCTTCGGGTGACCGTCTGAGAGTCCCCTTTCCACTGTCTGTGAATAGCCTGAGAATCCTGTGCCGCCCCCGTCAGCGCCCGCCGCCAGGCCCTCTCAGGTGAGAAACCCGTGTCGAATCGGTGCCCGACCGCGCGGCGAGGAACAACCGGATGCCACCTCCGGTTGAATGGCCGCATGGCCTCTCACCACGAGCCGGGCACCGCCCCCGGCACCACCCCTGACCCGACCCCCGGCAGGACGCTCGCCACCGCACTCGGCAGGACCGGCATCTGGACCGCGGCCCTCCGCGTGACGGACCCCGCGACGGATCCCTCGGCGGACCCCGCGATCCACGACGCGGTCAGGGACGCCGCGGCCGAGCTGGAGGCGCTGGGGTACGGAGCGCTGTGGCTCGGCGGCAGCCCGTCGCCCGACCAGGCCGCCTTCCTCCTGGAGGCGACCTCCCGGATCACGGTCGCGACCGGCATCCTCAGCATCTGGGACCACGAGGCCGCCTATGTGGCCGAGCGCCACGCCGCCCTCGACGCGGCCCACGGCGGCCGCTTTCTGCTCGGCCTCGGGGTGAGCCACAGCCACATGGCCAAGCAGTACTCCCGCCCGTACACGGCGATGCGCGAGTATCTCGACGCCCTCGACGCCGCGCCGGCCCCCGTCCCCGACTCCCGCCGGGTGCTGGCGGCCCTCGGCCCGAAGATGCTGGAGCTGTCCCGCGTCCGCGCCGCGGGCGCCCACCCCTACCTCGTCACACCCGAGTTCACCGCCGAGGCCCGCGAAATCCTGGGCGCCGACCCGCTCCTCGCCCCGGACCTCAAGGTCGTCCTCGAACCGGACCCCGACCGCGCCCGCGCCATCGCCCGCGGCTATCTCTCCATCTACCTCCCGATGCCCAACTACACCAATAACCTCCTCCGGTTGGGTTTCACCGAGGACGACTTCCGCGACGGCGGCAGCGACCGCCTCGTCTCGTCCGTCTTCGCCCTCGGCGACGCCGAGGCGATCCGCCGCCGCGCCGACGAGTTCCTGACGGCCGGCGCGGACCACCTGGCCGTCCAGGTCGTGACCACCGACCCCCTGGGCGCCATCCCGCTGGCCGAGTGGCGCGCCCTGGCCGAGGCCCTGCCGCTCGGCCACGACGGCTGAGCCACGCCGGCCCCCGCCGATGGCTCACGGCCGGAGCGGGCCCACCCCCGTCGGGCCCGCTCCGACCGCCGCCGGCTCAGCCGGAGGCCCGTCCCCGGGCGTGGGAGACCCCCAGGAACGAGGACCGCCCCAGAGGCGGCGACGACCACTGCCAAGCAGCATGGCACCCCCCACTGACAATCGCCCTGACCTGCGCCTCCGCCAGGCCCCGGGCGCGCGGGCGGCGCGTCACGGCCCCGTCTCAGGCTCGCTGCGGGTTGGTACCGGCACCCAAGAGGTCTTTGGTCACGACCACGATGATCTGCCATACAAGATCACTACGTTCCTGACGACGAACCGCCGGCCGGCAAACGACCACCACAGAGGGACCGCCCACGTGCTCAACCGCTCCGCCCGCGCCCGCGCCACCGCCCTCACCTGCTGCGCGGCCGGCCTCGCCCTACTCGCCCTCGCCTGCGAGGACGACGCCGCCTCCGGGCGGCCGGGCCAGGGACCGGGAACCGCGGGCTCGACGGACGACAGGGCGCCCGGCGGCGGCGGACACCGGACCCTCGCCCTGGGCAAGGCCACCGCGGTCGCCTACAAGCGCGGCTCGGACAACGTCCGGGGCACCCTGAGGGTCACGGCGGAGAGCGTGGCGAAGGGCACCCCGGCGGACCTGCCCAAGGGCTCGCTCCAGGCCTCGGACCACGGGCTGCGGCCGTACTACGTCACCATGACCTTCAGGAACATCGGCGAGGACTCCATCCACTACCCCTTCCTGAACACCCCCACCAGCCTGGAGGACGGCGGCGGCGCGTCCCAGGAGGTCCTGATCACCGCGGATGACGGCGTGAAGCGGTGCCCCGGCAAGGACCCGGACGACTTCGCGGCGGGCGACACCGCCACCCTGTGCAAGGTCTTTCTGCTGCCCAAGGGCGTCACCCCGGCCACTGTGACCTATGCCACGGGCGGTGACACCGAGGAGCCGGTGTCCTGGAAGGTCCCGGGCTGAACGGCCGAGGGGCCCGGCGCTGATGCGCCGGGCCCCTCGTATGAGTAGCGGGGACAGGATTTGAACCTGCGACCTCTGGGTTATGAGCCCAGCGAGCTACCGAGCTGCTCCACCCCGCGTCGGTGTCTGTAACTGTACGTCATTCCGGGCCGCCAGGGAAATCCGTTTCGGCTCCCGGTTACTTTGCAACGACCCGGTCTCAGCCTCGCTTCGAGTGGATCTTCGCCTCTGGCCTGGCGCTTTGTCGCGGCCATGATGTGTGCACCGCACACCGACGGGCCCGCCGAATCCGGCCCGACCACCGTGAACACAACTCACGCGAGCCCAGCTCGCACCAACACGACTCGCACCATCTCAACTCAACGGGGACCGATTCATGCGCATCCGATCCACGCGTAACCGCACAGCCGCCGCAGTCCTGTGTGCCGCCGGCTTCGCCCTGCTGGCCACCGGCTGCAACGACAACCTCGCCCAGGACGGCGGCGACGACACGCCCACCAAGACTCCCAAGCCCTCCGCCACCGCCAGCAAGGCGCTCGACTCCGACGCGGGCAAGACCCTCGCCCTCGGCGAGACCACCCCGATCACCTACAAGCGCTCGGACAAGACGGGCGTCCTGAACATCGCGGCGAAGAGCGTGGTGAAGGGCTCGCAGTCGGACCTGGACAAGGTGGCGCTCAACGCCGAGGAGCGGAAGCTCCAGCCGTACTACGTGACGGTCAGCTTCAAGAACATCGGCAAGGACGCGATCGAGTACCCCTTCCTGAACACCCCCACCCACCTGCGCGACAGCCGCGGCGAAGAGGGGAAGTCCCTCCTCACCCTGGGCGGCGACGTCACCAAGTGCCCCGGCGAGGACCCGGACGACTTCAAGGCGGGCGACACCGCCACGCTCTGCAAGGTCTTCCTGCTCCCCTCGGGCGAGACGCCGTCGGTCGTCTCGTACACGGGTGACTTCGACAAGGAGCCGGTGTTCTGGAAGGCCAAGGAGGACTGACAAAGGCGAAGGAGGGCCGACGAGCACAGGGAGACCACCGCTCTCCCCTCCACCGCCCCGCGGGAGGCCGGCTCCGTACCCCGGATCCGGCCTCCCGGCGCGTCACGGCACCAGCAGCACCCGGCCGAGCTGAGCCCGCGCGTCGAACAGCCGGTGGACCTCGGCCGCCTCGGTGAGCGGGAAGCGCCCGTGTACGACGGTGCGCAGCCGCCCCGACGCGAAGTGACCGGCGACCTCCGCCATGTCCTCACGGGCCTGCTCGGGGCGGGCCGCCCGCCAGGCCAGCAGGGAGAACCCGGCCACCTGTTTCATCGCGATCAGCTCCATGACCCCGACCTCCCCCAACTCCCCGCTCGCCGCCCCGTACTCGACGGCCCGGCCCAACGGGGCCAGCAGCTCGACGGTCTGCCGCAGCACCCGCCCGCCGACCGACCCGACGGCCACGTCCACGCCGCCCGGCACGGCCTTCCGCACCTGCTCCGGCCAGTCGTCGTCGGTGTAGTCGACGACGACATCGGCGCCCAGCTCCCGGACGAAGCCGAACTTGTCGGGCGAGCCCACGGTGGCAACGACCGTGCCGGCCCCCAGCACCCGTGCGAGCTGTACGGCGAGATGGCCGATGCCGCCCGCGGCCGAGTGCACCAGCACGCTCTCACCCTCCGCGAGCCGCCCCAGGCGCAGCACCCGCAAGGCCACCGGCGCGCCCATCGGCAGCATGGTGGCCGCCCCCACGTCGAGCCCCTCGGGCACGGGAGCCAGCCAGGCCGCGTCGGCGACGACCTGATCCGCGAACGCGTCGTTGACGAGCGTCGCCACCCGCTCCCCCACCCGTCCCTCGTCGACCCCGGGCCCCACGGCCTCGATCCTGCCCACCACATCCCCGGTGACCGTGCCGGGCAGCGGCCACTGGAAGATCCCCTGCCCCCCGCTCCGGAACTTGGTGTCGACGAAGTTGGCGCCGATCGCCTCGACGCGGATGAGCACCTGCCCCTCGCCCGGAACGGGGGTGTCCACCTCCTCGATTCGCAGGACCTCGGGACCGCCGTACTCGTAGTAACGCACCTGCCGCATGCCGCTACCCCTCCCCAATAACTGGACCATCGGTCAACTTATCCGGATAGCCCGAGACCGTACTGGACCGTCGGTCCAGTTGTCCATGCGTGACACCATGCGAACAGGCCAGAAGGAGCATGCGAGGGGAGTGGAATTCATGACCGGGGGCCGCCGCGAACGCGCCGACGCCGTACGGAACCGGCGCGCGATCCTGTGCGCGACCGAAGAACTGCTGGCCAGGTACCGGCCCGAGCAGATCTCCATGGAACAGGTCGCCGCCACGGCGGGCGTCGGCAAGGGCACCGTCTTCCACCGGTTCGGCAACCGCATGGGCCTCATGCGCGCGCTCATGGAGGAACGGGCCCTCACCCTGGGCGAGTCCGTCGCCGGCGGCCCACCACCACTGGGCCCGGGCGCACCCCCGCGCGAGCGCCTCCTGGCCTTCCTCACCGCCATGGTCGACGTCGTCACCCGCAACAAGGGCCTCATCGCCGCGCTCGACCACGCCATGACCACCGCCCCCAAGCCCGCCGCCGAGGACTCCCCGGCCACCGCCCAGGACGCGCACCCGGTCTACACCGCCTGGCACCGCCACATCAGCACCCTCATCACCGAGGAACGCCCCGACCTGGACGCCGAGTTGCTGACCCACATCCTCCTGAGCGCCCTGCACAGCGACCCGATCCTGGCCCTGCTGCGCCAGGGCGACGGCCAACGCCTCACCGCCTGCCTCCACACCCTGGCCACCGCCGCGCTCGACGCCCCGCCACGGCCATAACCCGCGTGCCGCGCGCGCCGAGCTGATGAACAATCGCCCCATGACCACTCAAGTACCGCCCGCCCAGGCCCTGATCGTGGTGGATGTCCAGGCAGCCTTCGTCTCAGGCCCGGACGCGGTGCCCGACGCGCCGCGGATGCTGGAGGGCATCGAGGGCCTGCTGGCCAGGGCGCGTACGGAAGGCGCGCTCGTCGTCCACCTCCAGAACGACGGCCCCACGGGCGCGTCCGACGAACCGAAGACGCCGGGCTGGGAGCTGCATCTGCCCGTCCACGAGGGCCGGCGGGAAGTCGTGATCCGCAAGACGGAGGACGACGGCTTCCACGAGACGCCCCTGGGCGCGCTGCTGACCGAGGCCGGGATATCGGACCTGGCCGTGTGCGGGGTGATGTCCGAGATGTGCGTCAGCGCGACCGCGCGTACGGCGCTGGCCCTCGGATACCGCGTGGTCCTGCCGCACGACGCCCATGGGACCTACGACATCCCGGCGGCGCCGGACATCAGCGACGCCGTTCCGGCCGCGATGGTGTCACGGGTCGCCGAATGGGCCTTGGGATCCGACATCGAAATCGTCCCGCGCGCCGCCGACGTCACGTTCCGAACCGAGCGCCGGGGTCAGTGACGGCGCCTCAGACGACCGGCCCAGCGCGCAAGGCCCCGTCGCGGCCGGCGGGCCGACCGAGACGGCCGCTCCGGCCCTTCCCCCGCCCCCGGCCGGCCGACCCCGGCACGGCTCCGCCGCCAGTCGTCATCCGGCGACAGGATCGGCGCCTTGCGCTCCGCTTGCGCCCTGATCTCGTAGTGGGCCTCGTGAGACGTCACCCGGAACGCCTCCTCATAGGAGGCCAGGGCTCCACTCATGGCGCCGCCGGCGAGCCCCCGGCGACGGATGCGCGATGCCAGCCACACAAAGCCGCCCAGAACCGCGGCCAGGACACCGAAAACGATCGCGAGCGGCAGCAGCGCATCCATGAACCGACCCTAAGCCGAATCGAACCCGCGGCCCCGCTCCTCCCGGTAAATCAGGAGATACCGCCAGAACAGCAGGCGGCGCAGCGTCGCGCCGGGCAGCAGCCGGGCGGCCTCGGCGCGGGTCTCGGCGTACGTCAGCGGGGGCGGCCAGACGATCGGGACCCGCACGGACGGGGCGGCGTGGCGCCCGCGCAGCAGCCGCTCCGCCTTGAGCAGCGAGGAGGCCGGCGCGGCCCATACGAAGTCGGCCGCCGTCTTGATCGGATAGAGCCCCAGCACCGCCAGAACGCCGCCCGGGGCGAGGGCCCTTCGCAGCGTCAGCACCGTGTCGAACGACATGTGGTGGAGGCTGGCGATGCACGAGATGAAGTCGTAGTGGGCGTCCGGTAATTGCCACTCACGCACATCGACCCGCCGGTACCGAGGCCCGCCCCCGGCCGCCCGCGCCACCTCGATGACGCCCGCGTCGGCGTCCACCCCCTCGACGTCCAGCCCACGCCCCGCGAGCAGCCGCGCGAACCGCCCCGCACCGCACCCGACGTCCAGCGCCGTCAGCGCCCCGTCCGGCACCTGCTTCAGCAGCAGCGGATGGTAATGATCGTTGTAGTTCAAGCCCATGCAGGCGGACCTACCCGGGCCCGGTGGCCCGCAAAGAGGTCGCTTCGCCCGTATCCCGTATGACAGTGTGCCGATCGTGACAGACAGCGCCACCCCGACGATCACCTCGCTCGCCGACCGCCCTTCGTTGATCTCCCGCGTCTATGAGATCAACGAGACCTGGCCTCCCTTCACCTCTCATGACCTGGTCGCAAGCACCCTGCTGAGCCAAGTCGTCGAGGAGTTCCCGCAGTACTGCGCGGTGGCCACCGACGGCGACCGCGTGATCGCGCGGGCCCTGGCCGTACCGTTCAACGCCGAGGCGGACGGCCGTACGGAAACGCCCGACCAGGGCTGGGACCGCGTCCTGTCCTGGGCGTTCCGCGACCGGCGGCACGGGCTTCCGCCGACCGTGGCCGGCGCGCTGGAGATCACGGTGGACACCGAATACCTCGGCCGCGGCCTGTCCTACCGCATGCTGCGGGCGCTCCGTGACGCAGCGGAGGGCCAGGGCCACCGCGTGCTGCTGGCCCCGGTCCGTCCGACGGCCAAACATCTGCAACCCCGCGTCCCCATGTCCGACTACATCCGACAGCGACGCGAGGACGGACTGCCCGACGACCCCTGGCTACGGGTCCACGTCAAGGCAGGCGGCACCATCGCGAACGTCGCGCCCGCGTCGATGACGGTCAGCGGCTCCCTCCGGCAGTGGCGGCAGTGGACCGGCCTCCCCTTCGACTGCGACGGCGACATCGAGGTGCCCGGCGCCCTCGCGCCGGTGCGCTGCGACATCGCCCTCGACCGGGCGGTCTATGTCGAGCCCAATGTCTGGGTCCGGCATGCCCTCCGGACGGCGGGCTGAGCGCGGCGCGTCTCCGGAGCCCTCCACGACGACGCCGCTCGTGTGGAACGGCCCGACCGGAACTCCGAGATCATCTGCGGGGACCCGATCCGCTCGGGTGGCCGACAAGTCTTTGGGGACAACGGTCCCCAGCAGACGCCCCAGCCCCGCCCGGCTCGCCGACCGCGGACGGCTGGGTGGCGGTGGGTCCGGCGTTCGGCGGCGGTCCTCGAGCAGCAAGCCGAGAAGCGGGCCATTGACCGTGTCATCGTCGAGAACAAGCCCCGTGTAGTCGGCGACCACCCGCGTCACGACCTCAAGCCGGGTGTATTCCGACCCTGCTGCCTCAATCCCCGCCTGCACCGCGTCCCACCAAGGGTGCGGCGCAGGGGGCCGCGTATAGGAACAGCCGGGCTCAAACCACTCGGTGCGCTGCCCATCGCGCCAATGCTCGAAGATGTTCATGCCGTCTCCGCCCTTCAGAATGGAAAAGGTTTCCCTTCCTTCGGACAGCGCGGACAACGGACCGGGCATCCTTCCCATGAGGCCGTATTCCTCCGTTGAGAACGACCAGTCGCCCAGCGCCCCGACGCGTATCACCGACCCTCTCGGCTCCTCGTCGTAGGTGCCGAACATGAGCGCTGCGGCCTGCCGCCCATCGAGGAGCCGCGCGTCCCGGACATCGGCCCCGAACCGGGTGAGAACCTCCTCCGGCGTAATCCCCCGCGTGAATGTCACGCACCACATCAAGTCACCGCGGACCCACCCCCAAGGATCGGTCACCGAGTCGTTCACCTGAGCCTCCTCCGGGGAATGTTTTCTCCATACTGCGCACGGATTTCGGCGAAACGGGGGCTGTTAGATGAGCGGTACGTCACGGACGCATCCGAACGCCACGGAAGCAGTGCGCACGGCACCGGAGCCGCCGCGCCCCAAGGTGAAGCAGATCGCCCTCAAGCCTCCCTCCCCACTTCCACTGCCCGAGCGCGACCGCGAGCGTTTCGACGACGAGCAACCCGACCCGCTCGCCTCGCTGCTGACCAAGGTCAACAACGGGGAGACGGTTCCGACTCCGGGCGGCGCGGCGGACGGCGAAGACCGCGACATCCATGAGGAGGAGTGGCGGGCACACGATCGCCACGGCCCCTTTGGCCAAGGGCGTCGCCGCAAGAATTGACTTCCGGCCGGGTGACACCGCGCGCGAACGGGTGATTCTGGTGGTTTTCCCATTGCCAAGTGGAAGGAAATAGGTGGCATTCATGCGCGAACAAGACGTATGAGCACCAGGAGGAAACATGCGGATACGCGCGAACGCGCTCGTGCGCGGCGGCGCGGTGTTGGTCGCCGCCGCCGCGACCGTCGCCATGCTGGCCACCCCGGCCGAAACCGTCGGCGCCGAAGCCCACGGCGGGGGAACAGGCGGCGGGAAGGAGGCCGAGACCAAACAGATCGCGTCCTCGGTCCTGGACGCGGACGAGAACGTCAAGTTCACCCTGACCGCGATCCGATCCACCGCCGACCCACTGAGGGCCACCGTCCGCCTGAAGGCCTTCACCAAGCAGCACGGCCGGCTCGTGCTGTCGGACGACGTACGGGTCGGCGCGGTCGACAGCTGGTTCTGGTTCCCGGTCACCGGGCCGGCCGCGATCTGCCAGTTCTCGACGGCGAGCACCAATCCCGCGCCCATCGTCACAAGCCTGCTCATCACCCCGGCGATCGGCTGCTCGTTGCCCGAACACTTCGAGCTACAGGACGGGAAGTTCGAGGCCAAGGGCCACAACGCACGGGCCCCGCACGGCGGAGTGAACACCGGCGGTGGCGGCACGGCCCGACGGACCGCCACCGCGTCCGCCCGGTGAGCAAGCACCCGTCTTGGGCGGGTCAGTGATCTGAGCCGCGCCCCGCTGCCGTCGACGCATACGTCAGAGGCCCCCGACACCCGGAAGGGGCCTCTGAGCCGGCATGCGCTCGGCAGGACGGTCCGAGGGCCCGACGGTCCACCTCGGACGCGTTAGCGGCACGTTAGCCGTACAGCGGTAGAGCGTCAGCGGTGGCCGACAACCTTGTTCTCACGCACCTGAAGCGCCACGTCGAGAAAACGGGGAAGATCATGTCGCACCGCACCACACTCCGCCACGCCCGCAACGCCGCCGCCGCCGTGGTGATCGCCATCGCCGCGTTCGGGCTCACCGCCTGTCAGGGCAGCGACACCGAAGCCTCGCCCTCGTCATCCACGTCCGCGAGCGCGAAGCCCTCGGGCACCCCCAAGAAGCCCGGGATCAAGTGCACGGACCTGGTCAACTACGGTGAGGACTCCAGGTCCAACGCCGAAATCAACTCCATCGGCGAGGACACCGGCTACTGCCCGGAACCGAACAAGGACATGGCACCGTCGGGCACCCCCAAGAAGCCCGGAATCAAGTGCACCGATCTGGTCAACTACGGTGAGGACTCCAGGTCCAACGCCGAAATCAACTCCATCGGCGAGGACACCGGCTACTGCCCGCCGGTCCAGCAATAGCGACTCCTTGCGGTGACGCCGAACCTTCCCCGGCAGGATTCGAACCTGCCCCCTCTTGCTCCGCAGGCTCGGGCAGGGGCCGATGTTCTTGCGGCGAGGTGGCTGAGTACGTCGGCGGAGCGGCTGAGTACGCGGACGGATCCGAACCGGGCGGCGGCCGGCCCAGCATCGTGGCCATGCACGACCAAGCAGGGAACGCCGGGACGGGCTGGCAGGTCGAGGCGGAGCACGACGCGGCGATGGCCGCAGCCCGCAAGGGGCGGCCGGATAGGGCCGGTATGGCGCTGAATGATCGTCCAGCAGCGCTCCTCGATGGTTGCGGTACTCGGGTACTCGTCCTTGTCGATCATGTTCTTGTCGAAGGTCTCGGCGTACAGACGCCTGGCCTCGTCGTCCATCCAGGTGCCGACGAAGGTCGCAAGGTTCAATCGCGCGTTGCCGTCGAGCATCGCCTCGTCGTGAACAAGCTGGTACGCGGTCTCCGGCAGCATCGGCTGCTCACCGATCTGGAGCCGCGACCGGCGGCGAGCCTCGCCAGGGCCTCGACGGAACCGTCCACGGAGTGCCGATCCGACATGCTCTCCACCTCGATTTGCCTGACGCGACAACCGGCCCAGCCGGGCGTCTTTTACCCCTTTGCGTCTTCGGGTCCTGCGGCGAGCGTTCTCACAGCAGATTAAGGACATACGACACGCTTTCGCCTCTCGGGAGTGAGACCGGCGAAGGCCCCGTGACCGGGGCGCACCGAGCGCTGCGCTTGCCGACTACCTCGTCCGTGCAGGTGGGAGAGAGTTTCCGGGGTGCTGGCCCGAGATCGCCCGCGTCGGTTTCCTGCGGGTCATTTCGTCGGCCCTTCCAGGTGCGGCGGACGGAAATTGATCACAAGGATGTGGCCGCTGACGACCAGGATCCACAGCGGGAACGCAAGCACGATCCATGTGGTGATGCCGACGACGAAGATCAGCCCCAGGAACACGAGGTAACCGAGCAAGACGAGCCAGCGCGGGAAGATGCCGAGGTGCTGCCCGATCATCGTGGTGGACATGGTGAAGACGGCGGCCAGGCGCGTGGCGTAGCTGGAGATCAGACCGAGGATGGTCTGACGGTCGTGCTCCCACAGGGGGAACAGTGCGGTGGCATGAGGGTTGTCGGCCACCGTGATGACGCCGAACGCCGTCCCGGCGAGGAGGAAGAGCACAGCGGCGAACAGGAACCCGCCGCCCAGGAAGATCGTGCTGAAGAACTTGTCCTCACTGGGTCCGATGTAGGCACGCACCGCACCTATGAACCAGAGGAAGAAGATCCCACCGAACGGCAGCAGACGCACGGCTGCCCGCAACTCGTCCCGTCTGGACGAGTCGGCGAACCAAACAGCCGGATCAGTGGACTCGGTCGGAACCGCGTCGCGGAACAGCAGGATGACGGTGGCCAGCAGCAGGGCTGAGATCACGCCTACCACCCCGGCGGCGCGCGGAGTGCTCAGCGCGGCACCTGGCGGCCTGTCAGCTTGCATGAGCTCTATGCTCGGGCGCGGCTGGGCACCCGAGCCCTCCGCCACGCGGTGACGGTCAACGATCACCCCGATGACCTCCGGTCCGGCCCGGGAATCAGGACGCCAAGCCGAGCGCCACGCTCGGTTACCGCTTCGGCTGGATGCGGAGGCTGGAGCTGACCAGCAGTCGTACGCCGATGACGGCTGCGGCTGCTGCCAGGGACGTCCAGGAGGGGTGGCCGGCGAGGTGGATGAGGCCGGCTGCCACGAGGAAGTCCGTGAGCACCGCCACGGCGGGCTGCACCCGGCGCATCCGGACGGCGACGCACACGGCGCTGATCAGTCCGAGAGCCGTGACCACAACGGCAGTCTGCGCCAGCAGCATGGTCACGGTGCGGTTCCTGGAGCCGTGGCATCGTCCCTGGGGGTGAGCCGCTCGATCTCCCGACGCTCTTGTTCGATCTCGCGGGCGAGGATGTAGTTCAGCGCGGTCCGGATCGCGGCGATCGCGGCCAGCTGGCCGATCTCGGTGAAGGAGGGCGCGATGGCTGTCCGCAGGATGTCTCCGGCGAGCTGGAACTCAAGCCCCAGGGCCAGGAAACGGCCGAGGGTCAGCCGGATCCGGTTGAAGCCGGAGGCGGCGGCCTCGGGCTCTCCCCGGCCGCGCAGCCGGCCGGCTCCGTACCGGACGAACTGCACGAACGCCCAGGCAGCGCCTGCGAAGATAACCAGCGCGCCAGCGAACTCGACAAGGCGTACGGCCAGGTCGACGACATCGCGCAGGGTGGATTCCGGCAGCAGATCCGCGTACATGGCAGCATTGTCCGTTCGCGCGGGCACCGCTACCTGCGCGCCACCCCCATGTGTTGGCGAGTACAAGGCGGACGCGGCGCAGCGGCCACGGCGGCCTGAGCCACCGCGCGGCAGCATCTGCCCCCCGGCCGGGCGCCCCGGAAGCCCTCGGACACAGCTCGATCCGCGTGACCATGGACGTGGCCATGCGGGGCCTGTCGTGGAAGGAACAGGCGCAAGCCATTCGTAATCACTCGATTACCGATCGCAATCAACCCGCGCGACGGTGCGCCATGCCGGAGGGCGGCTGCGGCCGGTGTTCGAAGCGCACGGCGGTTGCCGTCGACGACCGCCGCCAGGAAGGGGCCTCTGGGCTGGGGCGCGCTCGGCAGGATTCGAACCTGCAACCTCTTGATCCGTAGGTTCGGGCACAGCACTGGGCTAGGGCTCCGCTCTCCGCCGCGACGGTCGCCCGGGGTGGCTTTCGGCGGCTTGTATGTGCCGTCTGACCGGTCTCGTTTCCTCGCCCCTCGCACCCGCCACCACAGTGAGGGCAGCGGTGGGTTCTCGAATGCCCGTCATGTAGGCAGCGCCATACGGCTGAACCGCACCCGACACGACACCCGTCAGCCCAGCAGTGAGCGGACGACCTGGATAACTAGGTCTTCCAAACAATCACATGAGTCACCCGCCCTCATATTGTGGCCTCGAAGCGTGCCCCTGGCGCGCGGGGTCGCGGCAGCCCCCGTAAACGCGTGGGGTTCGTCTCGAATGCCGCCATCGCCACGCGGCCGAACGGGTCCGGCTCACCGACCCGTTCGGAGGTTTGATGCACGTATCCCGTGCCTTGCGTTCGATCGTTGCCGTCGCCTCAGTGGGGGCAGCGTTGCTGGCCTCCCCCGCGTGGTCCGCCGTGCCCGCCACCAGAACGGTACTCAAGACGGTCGACCACTCACAGGCCACTCGGTCCCCTGACTCCGGCCCCGCGGTGCACCATGACACCTCGCCACCGTTGCGTGAGCTGTCGCGAAGATCCGGACAGCCCCGGCGCGCTTCCGACCCCGTGCCCCCCAGAAAGGGGCCGCACCCGCGCTCCGCCAAGGCCACCGGTCCCGAGCAGGTGGTGCAGAACCGCAATGGCAGACGGGGTCGGATCCGGTTGGGCGTCAATTTCGAGGGCATCCGGGAGGGCGGGGGCACCCCTCCTGACCCCAACGCCTCGGTAGGCTCCCGCCAGGTCGTAGAGATCACCAACTTCAAACTCGCGGTGTACTCCAAGTCCGGTACCACGCTGCTGGGGCCGCTGACGACCCAAACCCTGTTCAGCGGGTTCGGCGGACCGTGCGAGACCGCTCAGAACGACTTCCTCGGGGACCCCGAAGTCCGCTGGGACTCCCTGGCCCACCGCTGGATCCTCAACCAGTTCGCCAGCGACCCCGTAACCAACACGAACCGACTGTGCGTGGGCGTCTCCCGCACCGCGGACGCCACCGGCGAGTACTACCGCTACGCCTTCGGGTATCAGACCCTCCCCGACCACCCGAAGTTCGCCGTGTGGCCGGACGCCTACTACGTGACCGCCACCGCCGCCGGGTCGCTCTTCGAGGCGTGCGCCTGGGACCGGCACAGGATGCTGCGCGGAGCCGACGCCGACCAGCAGTGCTACACCCTTCCGGCGTCGACCATCCCGCTCGGCTCGGACCTCGACGGCAAGACCCCACCACCGCGAGGCGAGCCCAACCTGCTGATCAACCTCGGCCCCACCGACGACAGGCTGCAGTACTGGCGGTTCCACGCCGACTGGACAGACCAGACCCGCACCACCCTCACGGGCCCGCAGGAGCTGAAGGTGGCCCCCTACACCCGGGCCTGCGAGAGTACCGATCCCACCCGCTGCGTCCCCCAGGTCGGCACCGCCCAGAAACTGGATTCGCTCTCCTACTCTCCTATGTACCGGTTCGCCTACCGCAACTTCGGCGACCACCAGTCCCTGGTCGTCAACCACGCGGTCGATGCCCGCGGCGGCGTGGGCGTGCGCTGGTACGAACTGCGGCTGCGTCACGGCCGACCGGTCGTCCGTCAGCAGAGCACCTACGCTCCGGACCCCACGTACCGGTGGATGGGCTCCGCAGCCATGGACAAGAACGGCGACATCGCCCTGGGATACTCGCAGTCGTCTTCCCGGACCCATCCCTCGATCCGAGTCACCGGACGCCTGGCGCACGACCCGCCGAACCTGATGACGTTCCACGAAACCACCGTGTGGACCGGCGCAGGCTCCCAGACCGGGAGCAACCGCTGGGGTGACTACACCTCCATGGCGATCGACCCGGTGGACGACTGTACGTTCTGGTACACCAACCAGTACCAACCGGCCAATGGCACCGGAAACTGGAACACCCGTATCGCCTCCTTCCAGCTCTCCGACTGCCACGCCCACCATCGCCGCCATCACCACCATGGCCACAGCCGCCGGCACGGCCACCACCGTCACGGGTGACACCCCCGGCGGACGGCGCACCACCGTCCACCCCGGACCCGCCCTGCAAGCCGGGGGCTGCGGCAGAACCGCCGCAGCCCGCGGGCCATGGCGTCTTCGCTCAGCTCAAGCTTCGTCCGGCTGGACCCGCAGCGCTCCGTATTCGATCGCGTCGGCGATGCCCTGCGTGACGGCGACGGCCCAGACGATGACGACAGTGCGGGCGGCGCGCTGGTCGCCGTCTGATCGGAGCGCTCGGCGGTTGCCGTCAACGACCGCCGTCGATGGTCAATGCAAGAGGCCCCTTCCATCTCTGGAAGGGGCCTCTTGGCTGCTGCGCGCTCGGCAGGATTCGAACCTGCAACCTCTTGATCCGTAGGTTCGGGCAGTGGCCTGGTATGGGTCTCAACAGCGGTCTGACCTGGTGCCCAGGGAGGGCAGCTGGCGGGCGTCATGTGCCGTCGTTGCCGTCACGGTTGCCGTCGAGAGCGCCATCAAAAACAGCGTGAGTCTCTGGGCTGGTTAGGGCCGACGCCACCTACTGATCTCTAGGACCATCCGAGGGACGCAGTCTTCACCCGCACCTTCCCGGTCCAGCCCCCGACTGCCAGGCAGTCCACCGCCCAAACCCGCTTCGCTGGCCTTGCGGCAACGCAAGGACTCAGTTCCTGCGTCCAGCTGCGTAACACACAGCCGCGACCGAGAGCACGGCAAACGCCAGCACTCTTATGTCTGAGGCGCTACGGCCATCCGAGATAGCGGCCAGGAGGACAACCATAATCACATACGCCCAATTTTGCGGCTTCTGTGGAGTTTTTCGAGAAGACACTAGCTTTACACCATTTCTACTATTTGACCGCCTTTACCCTCAAGTAAAGCTGTCCGGGTTAAGAACGTCTAGAAACTTGGACGAAGCCAGCGAAACCCCGGACAACCGGCAGACCTTCGGCCTAGTCTTCTGCCCAACTACCCGGACATCCCCGGACCGTCTCGGACAAGCGCGGACCTAGCCGGACGGCAACCGATGCTTGGAGTTGGCGTGACCGACGCACTTGCGACTCACCTTCGAGCCCTCCGCGTTCGCGCGGGCGATCCACCTATTCGAGAAATTGAACGACTGATAAATACACAGGGCAGACGAGAGACAATGGCCCGTTCAACCATTCAGGACAAATTCAGCGGCAAGAGTCGGGCGACCTTGATACAGGCGCTTTCAATCGTCGAGGCATTGTCTGACTACGCTCGATCCATGGGAGCACCGCTAGAGTCAACAGAAACGGATGTCCGAGTCTGGCGCGAGCGAGTCTCCATACGGGATAAATCAAACGAGACCGGAGCGCCAACCAACTCTCCCGCAACACCGGCCACCGAAATCGAATGGGACATTACACCATTAAAAAGAGCAGGAATGCTTGATGTGGTAGAGATGATCGAATCCTCCCGCCACTTAGAAGTAGCCGACTGGCTGCCTCAAGTCGTATCCATAATCAGGCAAGCAGGAATGAACTACAATAAATTCCTAAAAAGCGCCGCACGGGACACGCCCCAAGGGATTGCGATGACGACCTCAGCAATTCATAACTTGTTTCCTGCGGATGCCCACCCATGGGATGTTTCACCTAACGACACCTGCACCGTAGCAAATAGCCTGATCAGACTCTCGTCAACTCTTCATTCCCCCAAAAAAGCTCCGGTCATCTTGGTCGCTTTACGGAGAGCCGAAGTGGGGCAATATGCGGGAGAATTTCTATACGCTGTTGCAGCCTATAGAAATCCTCAAAATATCGAACGATCGGTGGATGCACTGCGGTCCGCAGAGTTAGCAAGAGATGCAAAGTCCCTACTCACCTGGGTCGGCAGTAATCGTGCAGCAGATAGGTCACTGGAGGTTTTAAATCAATTCCAGGAGGGAGCAAGGGAAGCAGATGTAAACGATATCTTGATCGGCGTCGCCAAGGAAAGCTCGAATCGGTTCACTGCCATCATCAAGGAACTCCAGAAAGTTGAACACGCCCACACTAGTGAGTACCTAGACGTCATGATGAGGCATATCCCCCTTAGCCAAAGAGAGGAATACGCAGACTGTCTAGCGAGCCTCGGATATGAGGAACGCAGCGCCAGCATTCGGCCTGTCGCCTTCAATGAATACAGCGACGAACCGCCCTTTTAGCGGTTACCCGACAATCTACCGAACGCATCAGGGCACCCTGTGACAGGGAGCCTCCTATGGAGCGCAGTGCTCAACACCTCCACCGCAATCGCACCATCTTCGAGTAGGAGAAGGTGAGGAATGGCGGTGAACGCGGCCGAGCACCGCAGCTTCTCCAGCTCAGGTCCATCGTCTGGAGAGTTGTGTGCAGCGTTAATGGCTTCGGCTTACTGCTCGCTTTGCGGTTAGACGCACATACAGGCCCAAGGCCGTTGCATCCACCAGCCGGAACCCGCTCGGGACCGCCCCAGTTGCTGGCGTCGGCACTGAGGAAGGCGGCAAGCCGGGCACGTCGATGATTACGCGGTCTACAAGGTCGGCAAGCAAGCACGCTGCCTCGTTCCCGCTGCCCTCGATCAGCACAGATCGTGCCCCTGCCTCAGCCAAGGTGTCCAGGACCTTATCGGACTCATCACCAAGCGGCCCACCGGGCACGTGAAAGACGTCCGTCCCGTGCCCTCCTGGCACGCCTTCCTCGATCGCGCCCGTACGCCGGATCACAAGATCGTGGGTGCGACGTAGTTCAGCAATGCTCGCGCAGTCCTCGTCTGAGCCGTCAGCACCCGTTGTGTATGCCCAAGTGATATATGGCCTTCCTGTGCGCAACGAGTGCAACCACGGGCCGAGAACGAGCAACGCTTCCTGCTCAAGAACGCCCTGCTCCACCTCAATGCCGGCGTGTTCCAGCACCACCGCGCCACCCTCCCCACGTGAAGTGGGGTCCATGACGGCCATCAGTACGCGGGACGCCCTCGCATCGATCAGGGCCTGTCGGCACGGCGGGGTCCGGCCGTGGTGGTTGCACGGCTCCAGCGTCACGACGGCCGTGCCGCCCTCGGCCCGCTCCCCCGCTGCGGTGAGCGCGTTCACCTCGGCGTGATGGTCTCCCTTGCGGAGGTGGTATCCCTCGCCGACCGGCACGCCGTCGCGGTCGAGGATCACGCACCCAACGGGCGGGTTCGGGCTCGTCGTCCCAAGTCCTTGGGCAGAGATGGCGATTGCTCGCCGCATGGCCGCTAGTTCGTTCGGCGTGGCCATCAGAACCCCGCATTCTCCTTGACTGCGTCGAGTAGGTCTCGCACGGCTGGAACATTACTCTCAGCCGCAAGAGCATTGATCGCCGTGACTGCCTCTTGCAGAGTGCGACCGGAGCCGGAACTGTGGGCCATGTCGAGAACCGCTGCCGCCTCGGCTGCGGCCTGCTCGTATTCCCGGATTCCGACGTAAGCCATGGCAAGGCGCGCCTGGGCGAACCCTCGGTCCCGCTGGTAGACGTCTGGAAGATCAGCCAATGCGGTTCGAAAGGTAGCTACCGCACGATCCGGACGCGACAGGTTGAGCCAGCAATTCGCGCGCTGGATCTCGATATAGCTGGGCGTACAAAAGTCGCCGTGCCCGGATCGTGCATCGCCGGATGATTCAACGGAAGCGGCGAATGCATGCGCCTCGTCCATCTTTCGATGACAAGCGACTTCATCACCGTCGAGCGCAAGACCTTGCGCTTCCTGCTGGATGGCTGCCGCTTTCATCGGCCTGGTGAGAGCCCGTTCATGGCGCTGTACCGCCTGCGCGAGGCCGATCGCCTGACCCGCGTTCCGCTTCCCCGCTGCGAGCTGGCTCCGACGAAACAGAGTCCACGACAACATGGCCTCGTCTCCGGCCTCCATCGCCCATTCCATGGCCCGGCTCGTCCACGTCTCGGCGCTGGTCACGTCCATGGAGTCCTCGTGAAGCCATGCGGCCGACTCGGCGTACTGGGCAGACAGCTTCAGCACCTCGTGCCGGTACTCGCCCCTGCTGTCTTCCAGCAGACCTTGCAAGACGTCGAGCTGTTGATGAACGGCCATAAGAGCATGGCGCGGACCGAAGAGGTTGTCTGCCCTGACAAGGACGTGCCACATATCGCGAAGATGCTCGATCGCCGCTTCATTCCGCGCTGCCGGAAGTCGCGGCTGCCTCACTGGCTTGGAGCGCACAACCCCAGCCGATACGTTGCCAGGCTTGAAGACCCCATCCCCCTGCAAGGCGATACCAATAGCATGCCCGAGAAGGGCTCGGCGATTTATCGGCACGATCTGCTCTTTCCCGTCGACGCACACCGAAACAAGAAGGATTTCGGGTAGCGCATCCGCATCCGCCGGATCCGTTGGATCTACGTGAACGGTCGGCAGACCGGAAGGAGTGTCTATCTGGAAGGCGGACGATGCTCCGTCCGGGCCGTCTTGGCCACTTCGAGCGTAGTCACGGGTTTGGGTGATGGCGTCCGTTGCCGGGGTACCCTCCCACGGACGTTCGGGGAGGTCGAGCATGTGGCCGGGAATGCCCAGTCCGTCAGCGATGCGTTCCATGACAGCCTGGCCACGAATACCCCGTACACCTCGGATCACGTCGCCGACGCGGGCGCTGGTCATCTTGCCGACAGCTGCGGCGATTTCGGCATAGCTCGCTGGTCCTCGTCTGTTGACGAGCCGGAAGATATCCCCGAAGTCCCGTCGCTTGCAGGCCCTTTGCATGTCTTCGCTCTGCAAGAGGCGGTCCGGGATCGTGAGGAGGTACCCCCTGCGTCTGGCTTCACGTTCACTCATGGGCGGCTCGCGAGGGTCTAGGGACGTACGCGTCAGTCCAGCGTAGATCGCGCCAGCTGATGGGGTACCCCAATTCGCACCCACGGGTACCCCATTGAGTGGCCCGAACGGGGCTTCTGACCTGCAAGCTTGTGGCCATGAAGCCAGAGCTGACGAACCCGAGTGAGCGTGAGGTGGTCCGGCGTTGGGCCCGCCATCCACGTTCCGTCGGCCTGGCACGCGCCGACTTGCGTAAGGCCCTGAGTGGTTGGGGTCTGACCACCGTCGAGGAGGTGGCGCTCCTGGTGCTGTCCGAGCTGGTGACGAATGCTGTTCGGCACGCGCGGGTGTCGCCTGGCCGGGAGATCGAAACCCGGTACCTGCTCCAGGGCGAGAGCGTACGGATTGAGGTTCACGATGCTTCGGACGAGTGGCCCAAGCTGAAGATCCCGAGCATTGAAGTTCCCCATGGCAGAGGGCTGGTCCTGGTGGAAGCGCTCGCGGACCGGTGGGGTGTGACCCCGCGCCCGGTGGTCGGCAAGTCGGTGTGGGCCGTGCTGACGGCTCCTGGTTCGGATGTTGGTCAAGGGATGAAGGGTGGGATGCAGCATGGCGAAGCGGACGCCGAGATGGGCGGCACGTGAGGCAGAGATCATCACCGCGTACCGGGACAACATGCGAGTCACAGAGATTCAACGACGGTTCGGCATAGCGAGCACCATGCTCTACGACCTGCTTCACCGCCGAGACGTGCCGCTGCGCTCAGGCGGACGACACGCCCCATGGTGGCAAGGCGGCGCGCTGCTGCCCTAGAGACGGGACGAGGGCTCCCGCGCCTTGGGAAGGACCCGGTAGCCCTCGCCCCTCAACTCCCCTTGGCTCAGTGTCCGTGAGGCAAGCACACATCCTGTGAGCTCCCCCGCCTCACTGACGTCACACACTGCGCCTCGGGGATGGCGGTGGACTCTGCCCCGTCCGCCGTCTGCGGTCCGGCTCTCCGCATCTTCATACCCGACCGGCGGGTGGAGGGCCGGACCGCGCATGAGTGGCCCCCGGCCCTGCCGAAATCACCGCTGATCCCGGGTGCGGCGGGCCTGTCGAGCCATACGGCAGCAGCCCAGCTGATCGGCTTCCGCGCCCACGGCACACCTGGGCGTCGTTGCCTCAAGAAAGCAGGGCCGACGTGGCCATTCGGTGCAGGCGCTGACAGTATCCGAGCTCTTCCGCATCGATGATCATCGGCAGGGCTCGATCAAGGTCCGCGATGCAGTCGCGCAGTATCCGGTGGCGCCCTGCGTCGAGGGAGCCGCCATTGTTCTGCCAGGTGGAAACGCACCCGGCGATGGTCGCGTCGAGCAGCACCACGTCGATACCCGCCGGCTCCGCGCCGCGCAGTCCGGTCGGGAATGGCGCGCTCAGGTGTTCCCGCCACAGACGGGCCAGGGTCGCCTCACACTCACCCGCTCTGCTCATATGGCTCACCTTCCCGTAGATGTTTCGGGCTCAGGCGACGGTGAGCGCTCGCGGTCTTTGATCCACGTGCGCGACGGTTGCTGTCGGGACTGCTGTCAACACATACGCCAGAGGCCCCTTCCGATGTTCGGAAGGGGCCTCTGAGCTGGGGCGCGCTCGGCAGGATTCGAACCTGCAACCTCTTGATCCGTAGTCAAGTGCTCTATCCGTTAAGCTACGAGCGCTTGGCTTCCCGGCGATTTTTCTTGCCGGTCGGCGTTGCGGGGACAACATTACATGACCTGTGGCGTCAGGTGAAATCCGTTTCCCGCACCCCCCCTGACCTGGGAAAACTCTCTTTTGGCGGTCATCCGGAAGATCGGCAGGGGGTGCCGGATGATCACTGTGGTGGGGCAGGTGGGCCACGGATGGGGCAGCGGGCCGGGTGGGGGTGGACGTGCCCGAGGGGAAACGCAGCGGAGCCCCGGCCGCAGGGGCCAGGGCTCCGGTGAGAGCGGAGGCTCCGGGATTTGAACCCGGGATGGGGGGTTACCCCAAACCGCATTAGCAGTGCGGCGCCATAGACCAGACTAGGCGAAGCCTCCATACACACCGACGCTTATTCGCGCGAGCGCGACGCGGTGTGTGCAGATGATGTCACAGCCCAGTGGGATGTCACCAATCGCCGCCTACGGTACTCGGCTGGCAGGGCGCATCGCAAAGCCCTTATGGCGGCGCAACGCGCACGACGGCGGCGCGTTAGAGGGGCAGGGGCAGTGCGCCCCGTCGTGATCACACCTGGAGCGCCCCGATGCCCCTGCTGCACCGCCTGGCCGTCGCCGTCGTCGCGGCGGCCGCCTCCGCCGCCACGATGAACGCCGCCGCCTGGGCCGCGCCCGTGCCGCTGCCTCTGCCGTACGGGGACGGGAGCACCGATCACCTACTGGTCACCGTGTCGCGGATCGGCAGTGCCGCGGACTCCGTCACGTACTCGCTGTCATGCCATCCCACCGGGGGGACGCACCCGGCCGCGCAGGGGGCCTGCGATCAGCTGGACTCGGCGGTGGTGTGGGGGAGGGATCCGTTCGCGCCCGTGCCGCCCGGGGCGATGTGCACGGGGCAGTACGGGGGGCCGGCCACCGCGCAGGTGCGCGGTCATTGGGCGGGGCGGCCGGTGGACGCGCGGTTCTCCCGGGCCAATGGGTGCGAGATCGCTCGATGGGACAGATTTTCCACTGTTTTGCGCCTTCCTGGGAGCTGACCTGAGGATTGGCCGGGACTGGCACGTAACGGGCCCGTAAGGCTCGCCAGGAGGTTTGTCCAGGCGTGCGCCGAGACGCGTACGTCGTGCTGCGACCTCCCTCTCATCTACCGCCGCGTCCGCCCCCGCTGCCCGTAGACTCCCCTGAGGACACTCCACGGATGCGGCGGCACAACGACCGCGAGTGTCGGGCAAGGTGCGGTACATCAGGGAGGAAGCGTCGTCGTGAGCAGCAGGCCATCCCGAGGCGCTGCTCGCCTCGCAGCCATACTCGACGCACTCCCCGACGCGCTGCTGCTGGTGAACTGCAACGGCACGGTCGTCAACGCCAACCACATCGCCCTCGAGACCTTCGAGGTGCCGGGAACGGCGCTCGTCGGCCGCGGTCTGCTGGATCTTCTCCCCTCCTTCGACTCCAATCGCATTCCGGGCTCGATGCGCCGCCCCGACGACCAGGACGAGGCAGGCCGCACCAAGCCGACGCGGATGATGGCGCGGCGCACGGACGGCATGCAGTTCCCCGTCGAGGTCACCAGCGCGAATCTGGAGGACGGCCGGACTCCTTACGCCGACCAGTACAGCTACACCGGCGACGAACTGCTGATGCTCGTCGTGCGCGACCTGACCGGGACGCTCGACACCGAGGCCGAGCTCGCCCGCCAACAGCGCCAGACCGAGATGATCCTGCGCGCGGCGGCGGAGGGCGTGGTCGGCGTGGACACCGAGGGCAAGGTGGTCCTCGTCAACCCGTCCGCGGCGCAGATCCTCGGCTACCGGGCCAGCGACCTGGGCGGTCAGGAGCTTCATCCTCTTGTACACCACTCGCGCCCGGACGGTTCCCCTCTTCCGTACGAGGAGTCCCCGCTCACCGAGACCCTGCGCTCCGGCCGTAAGTACCGGGTGCGCGGCCAGACGCTGTGGGCGAAGGACGGCAGTGCCGTACCGGTCGACCTGACGACCGCGCCCGTGCGGGACGGGGAGCAGCTCGTCGGCGCGGTGATGACCTTCACCGACCGGCGGCCCGAGGAAACCCTCGTGGCGAAGCACGCGGAGGAACTCGAGAGCCTCACGGCCGAGCACGCCGAGGAGCTGAAGAAGCTCACCGCGCGCCACACGGAGGAGCGGGAGAAGCTCACGAAGCAGCTCGCCGAGCAGCGGAAGGAGCTCACCGCCCAGCTCGCCCGGGAGCGGGAGGGACACGCCGAGCGGTACGACGCGCTCGCCGCCCGCAACACCCAGCTGCTGGCCGTGCTCGACCAGTCGCTGCGCGGCCCGCTGCTGGAGCTGCGCGGCGAACTCGCCGTGCTCGCCGACGACCCGGCCGGGCAGCTGTGGCCCGAGGCCAACCAGATCCTGCACCACCTCGCCGCCGGGTACACCCGGATGACCACGCTGGTGGACAACGTCCTGAGCTATCAGCGACTCGACTCGGGCGGCGAGGACTTCACCCGGCACGCGGTCTCCATGGACGAGGTCGTCTCGGCCGGCGTCGAGGGCGCGGTCGAGCTGATCGGCCCCGGGCGGGCGCAGTTCGCCGTGCACGCGCCGCCGATCGAGGCCGAGGTGGACGCGGAGCGGCTGGCGCAGGCGCTGGCCCACCTGATCGCGGACGTGGCCGGGGTCGACTCCACCGGCAAGGCGACCGGGGGCCCGGGCGGTGCTACGGGCGACTCGACCATCGTGGTCGCGGCGGCGCAGCGCGGCGATGTCGTACGGATCGAGGTGCGCGGACCGTACGCGGGCGGCGACCCGGTGCACGAGCCGATCGTCCGCGGGATCGTACGGCGGCACGGGGGCGTGCTACAGACCCACGAGATGCCGGGCATGGGCGGGCACGCGTACGTCCTCGAGGTGCCGATCTCCGCGGCCGCCGCCGAACAGGCGAGGCAGGGCGACAGCGCCGCGGCGGCGGGGCGTACGTCCGGGACCGGGGAGGTACGGAACACCTCCGGCCGGGGCACCTCCGGCGGCGGCGCGGGCACCGGCCGGACGCCGACGGCCGCCGCGGCCGCGGCGGCACAGGCAGGACGGCGCGCGCGGCGCGGCCCGGCGGGCGGACCCGGAAACGGAACGAACGGCGCGGGTACGAACGGCGCGGGTACGAACGGCGCCGGTACAAACGGGGCCGGTACGAGCGGTGCCGCTACTAACGGCGCAGGTACGAACGGAGGCGGCGCCAACGGGGGTGCCGCGCCGCGCACGCCCGGCGCCCAAGGCGCCGATCCCCGCGCCCCGCACGCCGGTTCCGCGCCCCCCGTGTCCGCGCCCGGGAACGACGACACCGCCGATGAGCCGCGCCCGACCGGGCGTCGTCGCGCCCGTCGCCACCCGGACGAAGAACAGCCGGCACCCGCAGCCGCGAACGCCGATACCGACAGCCAGGGTTCGGGGGCCCATCGCCATGCCCGTGGCGGTGCGCCACAGGCCGGTCCGCCGCCCGCCGCGATGGGTCCGGTGCCGCCCCAGGGCATGGCCGGGCAGCCGTCCGCCCCGGGCGGGCGGCGGGCCCGGCGCGGCGCCCCGGCCGAGGCCGGACAGGGGCGTTCCGCTCTCGCGCTGCCGCCCGCGGCGGCCGACGCCGCCCCGCAGGGCGGCGGCTGGCCGGCCGCTCCCGGCCCCGCCACACCCCCGGCCCCCCAAAGCGGCCGGGCCATGCCCGCACTCCCCGCCGCACGCACCCCCGAACAACAACAGAACAACTGGAACCAACCCCAGAACAGCCCCAACGGCGGCCCGGGTCCCATGCCCCCCGCTCAGCCCACCGCCCAGCCCGCCGGGCGGCGGCGGGCCCGGCGCGCGCTCGGCGAGGCGCCCGGACGGGCCGGGGCCGACGAGGCGCAGCCCCAAGGTCAGCCCCAGGCCCAGCCGCAGCCCGCGGGTGACCCGGCCGGCGGCCGGTCCCCGTTCGCGCTGCCGCCCGCGGCGGCCGACCGGACGCCGGAGTCCGCGCTGCCGCCGGAGCTCGGGCCCGTGGGCCTCGTCCCCGCCCAGCACGGAGCGCGGAACCCCCGCGGAGGCGCGGCCCAGGGCGGACCGGCCGGGCCCGGCGCCCAGGCCGCCCAGGGCGGCGTGCCCGTGCCGAGCAGGAGCGGCGGCGGTGGCCTCGCCGTACGAGGCGGCCCCGTACCGCCCAACGCAGCCCCGCAGGGCGGCGGCTGGCCGGCCGCTCCCGGCCCCGCCACACCCCCGGCCCCCCAAGGCGGACGGGCCATGCCCGCACTCCCCGCCGCACGCACCCCCGAACAACAACAGAACAACTGGAACCAACCCCAGAACGACCCGAACGCCGGCCCGGGCGGTCCCTACGGCGCGGACGAGGGTCCGTACGCCCCGGACGACGAGCAGTACGACACGGGCGGCGCCCCGCAGCCCACCGGACGGCGGCGGGCCCGGCGGCCGCTGGCCGACGAACAGCCGGAGCCCGGGGCGCAGGCCGTGCCCGCCATGCCCGCCATGGAGGAGGGCGCAGGGCAGCCCGGTTCCTGGCCGGGCGGCCCCGCGGAGCACCGCCCTCAGCCTCAGCCCCAGCGTCGGCCACAGCAGTTGCCCGCCGCCGAGCCCGCGCCGGGCCCCGACACCACGCAGGGGCGCGCGATCAGCGTGCGCACCCTGGGTCAGGGCGTGCCGTTCGCGCAGCAGGTCTCGGAGCATCACCCGCACAACTCGCAGGCGCAGCTCCAGACGCCGTCCGGCGGCACGGCCGCGGCGGGAGGCCTGGGCAGGCGGCGCAAGCTGGCGGCGAAGCCCGACCCGGCGGGCCAGGCCGCCTCGGCCGAGCTGGAGCCGGTCGGCCACCCCGGCGCTCCCGGCGCCCAGCCGCGCCCCCAGCCAGGGTCCGGGCCAGGGGCAGGGCCGGGGTCAGGGCCTGGGTCCGGGGCGCATCCGCAGCGCCCCGGCTCGCCCCAGAGCTCGGGTCGCGCCTTCGCGATCGGCGCGCCCGACGAGGGCGCCGAGGGCCCGGAGCCGCTGGACGGGCCGAACGGCGCCATCGAGGTCGTCGACGACCGCACTCCGCCGCCCGACGACGAGCTGCCCCCCGAGCCTCTGGACAACCCGCGTCGGCTGCTCGTCTGGCCCGCGCCGGACATGTCCACGCAACAGGCGCTCAGCGACCGCGGCTACCGCCCGGTGATCGTGCACTCGCGCGAGGAGGTGAACGCGCAGATCGCGGCGTACCCGGCCGCGCTGTTCGTCGACCCGCTGACCGGGCCGATCACCCGGACGGCGCTCCAGTCGCTGCGTACCGCCGCGGTCGCCGCCGAGGTGCCGGTGCTGGTGACGGCGGGGCTCGGCCAGGCGTCGCGCGAGGCCGCGTACGGCGCCGACCCGGCCGTGCTGTTCAAGGCGCTCGCCCCGCGCGACAGCGAGCAGCACCCGCCGCGGGTCCTGCTGATCGAGGAACACCAGCCGATCTCGGACGCGCTGACGGCGACGCTGGAGCGGCGCGGCATGCAGGTCGCCCGGGCGGCGACGGACGCGGACGCGGTGGCGCTCGCCGCGCAGATGCGGCCGAATCTGGTGGTGATGGACCTGATGCAGGTGCGCCGCCGACGGGCCGGGATCGTGGACTGGCTGCGCGGGAACGGGCTGCTCAACCGCACCCCGCTGGTCGTCTACACCTCGGCGGACATGGATCCGGCCAATCTGTCGCGACTGAGCTCGGGCGAGACCGTGCTGTTCCTCGCGGAGCGCTCGACGAGCGCGGAGGTGCAGGGCCGGATCGTGGATCTGCTGGCCAAGATCGGCAACAACTGAGGTCCGCCGGGCCCTGTGCCGGCGGACCGCCGCGTCATGAACTGCCGGTGCCGGTGCCGTCCGTTCCGGTGCGGTCCGAGCCGCTGCCGCTCGTGCCGGTGCCGTCCGTGCCGGTGAGGAGACCGACGGCGGTACGGAGCGAATCGCGCAGCCGTGCCGCGGCCTCCTCCGTGTCGCCGAGGAGCAGCTTGCGGATCTGCGAGACGGCCAGGGGCCAGCCCGCCAGCGCGCTGATGATGAACACCAGGTGCTCCGGCGGGAGGTGCCGCTCGATGGCGCCCCGCTCCTGCGCGGCGCCGAAGGCGGCGGCCTTCGAGGCGTAGAAGGCGCGGCGCTGCTCCTGCCGCTCGATCCCGACACCGCCACCGCCGCCGTACTCCAGTCCCTCCCAGAGCATCAGCCGCAGCAGCTCGGGGTGGTCGGCGTGGTAGGCCATCAGCCGGTCCAGATAGTCGCCCGGGTTCTCGGCGTCGGGCGGGACCGCGGCCGCGATGGCCAGCATGGCGTGCTGGACCACCTGCGTGAACAGTTCGGCCTTGTCGCCGAAGTAGGCGTAGATGAGCTGCTTGTTGGCCTTCGCCTCGCGGGCGATGCGGTCGATGCGGGCCCCCGCGATGCCATGGGCGGCGAACTCCGCGGTGGCCGCCGCGAAGATCCGGGCCTTGGTCGCCTCCGCGTCCCTTGCTGGTGCCATGAGCCCAGAGTAACCAACTACCTGGTTGACAACGTTCCCCTGGAGCCACAGACTCGACAACCAACCAGTTGGTTACTTAGCGGCGGACGAGCCCGCACGGAGGGGTTTGGAGCTGCTGCCGGTTGACAGTGCTTGGGCGCGTTTGGGTGTGCATGAGTGAGCATCGACGACCGTGCGACGGGCCTGTGGAGGGAACGGAAGTTCTTGAGTCGAATGCGTGACCTTCACGGGAGGTGCTCGTTGGGTGCAGTGGCGGGGGACTTCGACTCGTGTAGGGGGTGGGGGATGGGTCGGCTGCGCGAGGTGGCGGCGCCGTTCGTGGCCCCCGGCCCGACCGGGGTGGCCATCCGCGGCAGCCTCAAGGGCCTGACCGGGCAGGACGAGGAGGTCCTACGCCTGGTCGGTAGTCTGCTGGGCTCGCTGGCCTCCCGTGACCTGAAGGCCCGCTGCGCGGCTGGGCTGGAGCATGACAGTGATCAGTGGGCGCAGCGCAAGCGGGCTTTGACCAGGGAGGCCTCCTCGCGGTGGGCGGGCAGCATCACGAAAACCACGAATGATCAGTGGGCACTGGCCCGGCGCGGTCAGCTCGCGCATATCCAGAGCCTCCAGGCAGGCATCGATACGATCGCTCGTCGGCTGTCGCTCCCGGTTGGGGCGAAGGGTTCCCAGGGCTCGCCGGGTGGTTACCGCTCCCGGCAGGAGTGGTTCGCCAAGTCGAGGCGCCTGCACCTGCTCGAGGACCGGCTGGAGCGGGAGCGGGCCGACCGTGCGGCCGGGCGGGTGCGGGTGGTGCGCGGTGGCAGGAAGCCGCTGCGCAACCGCCACAACCTCCAAGCCGGCCAGCTTTCCGAGGCGCAGTGGCGGGAGCGGTGGGAGGCCGAGCGCTGGTTCCTCCAGGCCGATGGCGAGTCGGGGAAGGGCTGCGGAAACGAGACGATCCGCGTCACCCCGAACGGTGAGGTGAGCATCAAGCTTCCGGCGCCACTGGCCACATTGGCGAACGCGCCCCACGGCCGGTACGTACTCGCCTGCCGGGTCCACTTCCGGCATCGGGGCGCGCAGTGGGCCGACCGTATCGCGGCGAACCGGGCCGTGGCGTACCGCATCCACTTCGACGTGGGGCGTGGCCGCTGGTACTTGACTGCTTCCTGGCAGATCCTGCCCGTGAGGACAGAGCCGCTGGAGGCGGCCCGCTCCGGCGGGCTGATCGGCGTGGACATGAACGCCGACCATCTGGCCGCCTGGCGCCTGGACGCCCACGGCAACCCCGTCGGCGAACCCCACAGGTTCGACTACGACCTGTCTGGCAGCGCACCGCACCGGGACGCGCAGGTGCGGCACGCCCTCATCCGCCTCCTGCACTGGGCCCAACGCCACAGTGTCGCCATCGCGATCGAGGACCTGGACTTCCAGGCGGAGAAGACCCGCGAGAAGCACGGGCGACGCAAGCGATTCCGCAAGCTGATCTCCGGCATACCCGTGAGCAAGCTGCGCAGCAGACTGGTGTCCATGGCAGCCGAACTCGGCATCACCGTCATGGCCGTCGACCCCGCCTACACCTCCCGCTGGGGCGCCCAGCACTGGCAAAAACCCCTCACCACCAAAACCCGCAAGACCACCCGCCACGACGCCGCCGCCGTGGCCATCGGACGGCGCGCCCTGGGATGCCCGATCCGGCGACGGACACAACCGCCCCCACAGCACCGGAGCGATGCTGCGGGGCATCGGAGCGTCCAGGCCGCATCGGGCGTCCTGGGGCGTGAGGAAACCCGCCCCCGCATTCCCGGACCACGGACACGATCCGCCGGCGCCGGACGCGGAGCGAAAGCGGGGAACCAGTGTGCCCACAACCGTTCGGGGCACACGGCTGAGCATGGGTTCTGGCACCAGGACTCACTCCCGCTCAGTCTCTAGGAACGGTTGGCGATGACGGCTACAGACGCAAACAGGGACAGGGGCCGGGGCAGGGCTACGGATACGGATACGGATACGGATACGGTCACGCCGACCGCCATCAGCACCCCCGCCCGCCGCGGCACCCCGCCCACCGGCGTGTTCCTCGCGGTCATCGCCCTGTGCACCGCCGTGACCGCCGCCAACATCTACCTCGCCGCGCCGCTCCTCGACCTGATCGCCCGCGACCTCGGCGTCGCCCCGTCGGCCGCCGGGTGGATCGCCTCCGTCGCCCAGCTCGGCTACGCGGCCGGGCTGCTGCTCTTCGCGCCCTCGGGGACACCGCCGACCGCCGCCGCCTCGTCGGCGCGCTGTCCGCCGCGGCGGGCGTGGCCCTGGTCGTCGCGGGGCTGGCGCCGGGGCTGCCCGCGCTCGGTGCCGCCGTGTTCGCGGCCGGCGCCGCCACGGTCGTACCGCAGCTGCTGGTGCCGCTCGTCGCCGAGCGCGCACCCGCCGAGCGGCGCGGCCGCCACCTCGGCGTGGTCGTCGCGGGGCTGTTCGCCGGAGTGGTCGCGGCCCGGGTGCTGGGCGGGCTCGCCGGGCAGGCGTACGGCTGGCGCGCGGTCTTCCTCGGCGCGGCGGGCCTCACCGCGCTCATCGGCCTGGCGACGGCCGCGCTGCTGCCGGCCGAGACCCGCCCGCGGACGAAGAGCGACCCGCCGGCGGTCCTCAAGGGCGTCGCCCGGGTGCCCCGGGTGCTCGCCGCCTCGGCCGAGGTGCGGAGCGCGTGCCTGCGGCAGGGCGGGATGTACGGGGCGTGGAGCGCCCTGTGGACGGCCCTGGCCCTGCTGCTCACGGGGCCCGGCTACGGGATGTCGACGGGCGCGGCCGGGCTGTTCGGCCTCTTCGGGCTGACCGCGAGCGCCATGGGGCCGCTGTCCGGCGGGCTGGTGGACCGGTTCGGCGTGACCCGGGTGGTCGGCGCCGCGTACGTGCTCGCCGCCTCGTCCGTACCGCTCTTCTGGCTCGGCGGCTCGCGGATCTGGGCGCTGTGCGTGGCGGCGGTACTGCTGCACGCCGAGCTGATGACGGGACAGGTCGCCAACCAGACACGGGCCCTGACCGCGACCTCCTCCCCGGCCGCGGCCAACACCGCCTACATCGTCGCCGCGTTCGTCGGCGGAGCGGCCGCCTCCGCGCTCGCGGCGCCGGCGTACGGGCACTGGGGCTGGGGCGGGGTGTGCGCCGTCGCCGCCTGCTGGCTGGTCCTGGGCTGGCTGGGCGCCGCCCGGCGCCCCGGCCTCACGCCCCGGACGGGTCGAGCTGCGTGACGTCCAGCTCGCCGTCCGCGTACCGCCTGCGGATCACCTTCTTGTCGAACTTCCCGACGCTGGTCTTCGGCACCTCCTCGATCAGCGCCCAGCGCTCCGGCAGCTGCCAGTGCGCGATCCGCTCGGCGAGGAACGCCCGGAGCGTCTCGTAGCCGACCCCGGTGCCGTCCTTCAGCACCACCGTCGCCAGCGGGCGCTCCCCCCACTTCTCGTCCGGCACCGCCACCACCGCCGCCTCGGCGACATCGGGATGGGCCATCAGGTGGTTCTCCAGCTCCACCGACGAAATCCATTCACCGCCCGACTTGATGACGTCCTTCGCCCGGTCCGTCAGCGTCAGGAAGCCGTCCTCCGAGATGGCGCCGACATCGCCGGTCTTCAGCCAGCCGTCCGGCGTGAACTTGTCCTCCGGGCGGAAGGGCTCGCCGTCTGCCCCGCCGAAGTACGCACCCGCGATCCACGGGCCGCGCACCTCCAGCTCGCCCACCGAACTGCCGTCCCACGGCACGAGCCCGCCGGCGGCCGCGGTCAGCCGGTACTCCACGGATGCCGGGAACCGGCCCTGGGACACCCGGTACGGCCACTCCTCCTCCGCCGTGAGACCGCCGGGCGGATGGGCCACGGAGCCGAGCGGCGAGAGCTCCGTCATGCCCCAGGCGTGCACGACCCGGATGCCGTGCCGCTCCTCGAACGCCCTCATCAGGGACGGCGGGCAGGTCGACCCGCCGATGTAGACCTCGCGCAGGCTGGACACGTCCCGCGGCCTCGCGTCCAGCTCGGACAGCAGGCCCTGCCAGATGGTGGGGACGGCGGCGCTGAGGGTGGGCCGGACCGACTCGATCATGTCGGCGAGCGGCGCGGGCTGGAGAAAGCGGTCGGGCATCAGGATGGAGGCGCCCCCCATGAAGGCGGCGTGCGGAGTGCCCCACGCGTTTGCGTGGAACATCGGCACCACCGGCAGCAGGGTGTCCCGCGCGGACAGGCAGAAGCCCTCCATGCTGTTGATCTGCATCGAGTGCAGATAGATCGAACGGTGGCTGTAGGCCACGCCCTTGGGGTCGCCGGTGGTGCCGGAGGTGTAGCACAGCGCCGCGGCCCGGCGCTCGTCGGTGACGGGCCAGGGGTAGCGCGTGGATCGGCCCTCGATCAGCTCCTCGTAGTCGTGGACGGCGGCGCGACAGCCGTCCAGTACGGAGCGGTCTCCCGGCCCGGTGACGACCACGTGCTCGACGGACGTGAGCAGCGGCAGCAGCGGGGCGAGCAGCGGCAGCAGCGAGCCGTTGACAATGATCACGCGGTCGGCGGCGTGGTTGACGATCCAGGTCAGCTGGTCGGCGGGCAGCCGGAGATTGAGGGTGTGCAGCACGGCGCCCATCGAGGGCACCGCCAGATACGCCTCCAGATGCTCACAGTTGTTCCACATGAGCGAGCCCACGACCTGGCCCTCTTCGACCCCGAGCTCTTCGTGCAGGGCGTTCGCGAGCTGGGTGGACCGCAGGGCCACGTCGCGGAAGGTACGGCGCTGCGGCTCGCCGTCACCGGTCCAGGTGATCACCTGGGCCTTGCCGTGCACCTGTGCCCCGTGGACGAGGATGCGGGTCACGGTCAGCGGTACGTCCTGCATCGTGCTGAGCACCGGGGCCTCCAGGGGTGGTTCCGGTTACGCGCGGGTCGAGGTGTCCGCCGATTGTGCAGCCGACCGGGCGGTATGTCACTACCTGGTGGTCACGACACCCAACTCCCTCCCCTGACCACGCCGCCCGAGCTCAGGCCGCCCGCGCTCAGGCAGCCCGCGCTCAGGCAGCCCTGGGCTCAGGCAGCCCGAGTGAGCGCCGGGTCCTCGCGCAGCTTGCCGAGCGCGCGCGAGACGGCGCTCTTGACCGTGCCCACGGAGACGCCCAGTACCTCCGCCGTCTGAGCCTCGCTCAGGTCCTCGTAATACCTGAGGACGAGCATGGCCCGCTGCCGGTCCGGCAGCCGCAGCACCGCGCGCCACATCGCGTCCCGCAACACCTGCTGTTCGGCGGGGTCCGGAACGGGAACCGGGTCCGGCTCGGGCAGTTCCTCGCACACGAACTCGTCGACCTTGCGCTTGCGCCACTGCGAGGTCCGCGTGTTCACCAGCGCCCGGCGGACATACCCGTCCAGCGCGTTGTGGTCCTCTATCCGCTCCCACGCCAGATATGTCTTCGTCAGCGCGGTCTGTAGCAGGTCCTCCGCGTCCCAGGCGTTGGCGCTCAGCGAACGGGCGGTGCGCAGCAACACCGGTCCCCGCGCCCGCACATATGACGCGAAACACGGAAAGGCGGCGGTGGACGCGCCGGTGCACACACTCGTGGTCATACCTCCCACGCTAGGAGCGGGCCGCGGGCCAGGGATCCGCCGTAAGTGCCGAAGACGCCTCAGCCTCAGGTTGTAGGGGTAGGGCTGGCACCACCTCCTGCGGGCGGAGGGGTGGCGGGGAGTACCTCAGGGTTGCACCCCAGGGGGTGTGCCGCAGAAGTAGTGGGGCCGGGGAGTCAGTCGATGATCGCCACGGGTGCGTCCACCTTGTTGCGGTCGATGTGCAGGGTCCGGCCGCCGTGCTTCTCGGTGACATTGCCTACGTACTGATGGATACGGCGGTGCGGATGCCAGGCGCTCTTGGCCAGGACCGGTTCACCGGACAGCGACGCCTTCCCGCTCCAGCGCGCGAACCACATCACGGAGGGGAGGTCGTGCTTGCCCGCCTTCCGGGCCTTCTCCAGATGCAGCACCCCCGACTCGGCGCTGCTGTAGAAGCCCGGGAAATATCCGCGTGAACGCACTTCGCGGCACCAGCCTCGGATGAAGGAGAGGGTGGTCTTGGCGCAGCCGGTGCGCGTCTGGTCGTATGCCTCCATGTCGAGATAGAGCGCGCTGCGCTTCTTGATGGCCAGCGCCTTGGCACGCTTGACCGCGTCCTTGCCCTCCTCGCGCCCCTGCGACGAGGGCTTGGAGCCGATGGGGACGTGCTTCTTGTTCGTGTTGCGGACGCAGGGGGACTGGGAACCGACGTAGATGGGCAGCACCCGCCAGCCGATGGTGCGGGTCCCCCGCATCCAGGACACGGTCAGGTGCGGCTGGCTCGGGCAGGCGCGGCCACGGCCGCCGTAGTAGACACCGACCGCGCGGTACCGGGAGCCGCTCCAGGCACGCAGCGTCTCGAGCGAGGGGGCATGACACGTGTCGAAGCCCCAGCCCTGGAAGACCTTGGCGCCCAGCGGCCGGGGGTCGGGGAGGGCCGCCGCCGAGGAGAAGCCGGGGGCCGCCGCCGGAGAGGAGGCGGCGGAAGGGGCGCCGACGATCAGCGTGGCCAGCGTCGCGGACAGGCCGATCGCACATCCGACGACCTTCCATCTGATCTTCTTTCTTCGGTCCATATGAAGAGTGAAAGTGCCCGTAGGGGGACCGGGCCCGCAGACACGCGCACGGTTCAGCCGTCTGCGCCGATGAGCAGCCCGGATGTCGGTACCCCGGTGCCCGCCGTGACCAGGACGCGGGCCGCGTCCTGGACCTGGTTGACCGAGGTGCCGCGTATCTGGCGCACCGCTTCGGCTATCCCGTTCATACCGTGCAGATACGCCTCGCCGAGCTGGCCGCCGTGGGTGTTGAGCGGCAGCGCGCCGTCGGCGACGAAGCCGGGGGCCTCGCCCGGCCCGCAGAAGCCGAACTCCTCCAGCTGCATCAGCACAAACGGGGTGAAGTGGTCGTAGAGGATGCCCACATCAATGTCGGCGGGGGACAGCCCACCGCTGCGCCAGAGCTGGCGGGCGACCACTCCCATCTCGGGCAGCCCGGTCAGATCGTCCCGGTAGAAGCTCGTCATCTGCTCCTGCCCGCGGCCGGCGCCCTGCGCCGCGGCGGTGATCACGGCGGGCGGATGCGGCAGATCGCGCGCCAGCTCCACACTCGTGACCACGAGGGCCTGGCCGCCGTCCGTCTCCTGACAGCAGTCCAGCAGCCGCAGCGGCTCGACGATCCAGCGGGAGGCGGCGTGGTCGGCGAGGGTGATCGGCTTGCCGTAGAAGTACGCGGCCGGGTTGGTGGCGGCGTGGCGGCGGTCCACGACGGCCACCTGACCGAAGACCTCCGGAGCCAGGCCGTACGCGTGGAGATAGCGCTGCGCGGCCATGGCGACCCAGGAGGCGGGGGTCAGCAGGCCGAAGGGCAGCGACCAGCCGAGCGCGGTGCCCTCGGCCGAGGGCTCGCGGTGCAGCACGCCGGACCCGAAGCGGCGGCCGGAACGCTCATTGAACGCGCGGTAGCAGACCACGACGTCGGCGACGCCCGTGGCCACGGCGAGCGCGGCCTGCTGAACGGTGGCGCAGGCGGCTCCCCCGCCGTAGTGGACGCGGGAGAAGAACGAGAGCTCGCCGATGCCGCACGCCTGCGCCACGGTGATCTCGGGGCTGGTGTCCATGGTGAAGGTGACCAGCCCGTCGACGTCGGCGGGGGTGAGCCCGGCATCGTCCAGGGCGGCCTGGACGGCCTCGACCGCCAGCTTCAGCTCGCTGCGGCCGGAGTCCTTGGAGAACTCGGTGGCCCCGATCCCCACGACCGCGGCCCGGCCGCCGAGCGTGTCGACTCCACGGACGCTCATCGGGCCTCCCCGTGCGGGGCGTCCGGGCAGTCCGGGAAGTCCGGGAAGTCCGGGGGGAGCCGCAGGGTGACCTTGCCGGTCACATGGCTCCCGATCGCGTTGCGCCCGGTCACTGAGACCTCCGCGGTGCCGTCGGCGACGGCCGTGACCCGCCCGGTCAGCACCATCTCGTCGCCGGGGTAGTTGGGTGCGCCGAGCCGGATCGCGACCTTCTGGAGCCGGGCGTGCGGCCCGAAGTGATCCGTGATGTACCGGCCCACCAGGCCATTGGTGGTCAGGATGTTCATGAAGATGTCCGGCGAGCCCTTCTCCTTGGCGGCCTCGGCGTCGTGGTGCACGTCCTGGTAGTCGCGGGAGGCGATCGCGCCGGAGACGATGAGGGTCCGGGTGATCGGGATGCGCAGCGGCGGCAGCTCGTCGCCGACCCGGATCGCGGTGGCACGGACCGTCATCCGGCCACCTCCGCCAGCCCATCGCCCAGCTCGGCCAGGAGCCCGGGCGCGGGTCCGAGATACGCGTCCAGCTGCCGACCCCACAGGAAGTGCCGGTGGACGGGGTACTCCACATCGGCGCCGATGCCACCGTGCAGATGCTGGCCCGAGTGCACCACCCGCTTACCCGCCTCGCAGGCCCACCAGGCGGTGGTGAGCGCATGGGTGGCGGCGGGCAGGCCCTGGTCGTAGCGCCATGCCGCCTCGTACGCCGTGACCCGGATGGCCTCGGTGTCCATATGAGCGTCCGCCGCGCGCATCAGCACGCCCTGATGCGTGGACAGCGGGCGGCCGAACTGCTGGCGGACCGCGGTGTGGTGGACCACCCGGTCGAGCGAACCACGGCAGACCCCCGCCTGAAGCCCGGCGAACGCGGTGCGGGCCCGACCGAGCACATCCGCATGGGTCTCCACGCCGCCGAGCGGCTCGGCGGGCGCCCCATCGAGGCTCAGCCGGCCCGCCGCCCATGGCGCAGTGGTCTCAACAGCCTCGATCCCGACGGCCTCGGTCCCGACGGCCTCGGTCTCGACGGCCTCGGTCTCGACGGCTTTGCGCTCGACGGATCCGGCCCCGGCGGCCTGGACCTCGACCAGGAAGCAGCGCGGCCCCGCCCCGGCGACGCGGGCCGAAACCAGGACGTGGGTCGCCGCCCGCAGCCAGGGCACGGCCGGGAAGGTGCCGCTCAGCCGCCAGCCGTCCGCCGTCCGGCGCGCGGTGGCCACCCGCGGGCCGAAGGCGCCCGTCGCGACCGCCGTGCCGTCCCCCAGGGCGGGCAGCAGCCGCTCGCGCTGCTCCGCCGTGCCGTGGACGGCCACCGGCAGCACGCCGTACGCACAAGTCGCCGCGAGCGGCACCTGGGCGGTGGCCCTGCCCTGCTCCTCCACCAGCAGCACCAGCCCGACCAGGCCGATCTCCTCCACGGCGGCCGGCAGCCCGGCCGCGCACAGCGCCTTCCACAGCTCGGTATCCGTGCCGGTACCGAGGGCGGACAGCCGCTCGTGAGTGGACAGATCACCGAAGATCTCCGCCGCCAGTTCGCGCGCGGCTTGTTGCTCCACGGTGGGCGCGAAGTCCATCAGGCCACCGCCCCTCGGAAGACGGGAAGCTCCAGATCGGCGTCCACGCGCAGAAACTCCAGCTCGACGGGCATGCCGATGCGGACCTTGTCGTACGGCACGCCCGTGATGTTGCTGATCATCCGCACCCCTTCCACGAGCTCGATCAGGCCTACGGCGTATGGCGGGTCGAAGGCCGGGAACGGCGGGTGATGCATGACGACATAGCTGAACACCGTCCCGGCGCCGGACGCCTCGACCGTCTCCCACTCCTGGCAGCCGCACGCACCGCACCCCGGGAGCCAGGGGAAACGGAGCGTCCCGCAGCCTGTGCAGCGCTGGATGAGCAGTCTGTGCTCGGCGACCCCCGCCCAGAAGCCTTCGTTGTCACGGTTGATCACCGGGCGCGGGCGCCTCGCCTCCTTGGCCTCCGTCGGGCGGTCCTTCCCCTCCGACGCCCGTCGCGCCGGGGCGTACTTGAGGATGCGGAAGCGGTGTCTGCCGACCAGCTCCCCACCCGCCCGGATGTCCATCCGCGTCGTGACGAAGTGGCCGGAGCCCAGCTTGGTGGTCTTGCGCGGCGAGACCGACTCGATCACCGCGTCGAAGGTGATGCGATCGCCCGGCCGCAGGGGGCGCAGATACTCCTGCTCGCAGTCCGTGGCGACGACCGAGGTACAGCCCGCCCCGTCCAGGAGGTCCAGCAGTTCGTCGTACGCCTCGGAGCGCGCCGAGCCGCCCGCATGGCCGGACAGCCCGCCCATCGTCCACACCTGGAGCATCGTCGGCGGCGCGATGGCCGGATAGGCCGCGTTGGCGTCGCCCATCGCCTCGCACCAGTGCCTGATCATCGGCTCGTTGACCGGGTCCTTGCCCACGCCCCCGATCGCGGCCGCCCGGCCCTCGTACGCCCTCAGGCGCCCGTATAAATCGTCGCCGGCCACCCCGCAACCGACCTTCCGCTCACCGGTCATCGCTGCCCCCGCCGCATGCCGAGCCGCATCGTGGCCACGATTTCCCGCTGCACCTCACTCGCACCGCCCCCGAAGGTGTTGATCTGCGCGGCCCGGTTCATCCGCTCGAGCTCGCCGTCGCCGAACGCGCCCGGCGATCCCGCCCGGATCAGCCCCGCTTCCCCCACAATCTCCTGACACATCCTGTACACCTCGACGGCGCTTTCGGTTCCCGCGAACTTGACCCCACTCGCATCGCCCGGGCTCAGCGTCCCCGCCCCCACGTCCCCCACCAGCCGCCAGTTGAGCAGCCGGGTGGCCGCCAGCCGGGCGTGTGCCTCCGCGAGCCGGGACCGCACCCAGGGCCGGTCGGCGGGGCGCTCACCGGTGTGCGGGTCCGGCGTGCGGGCGTGGGCGAGCGCCGCCTCGTAGCAGTCCTCGGCCTGCATGCCGATGGCGGCGAGCGCGACCCGCTCGTGGTTCAGCTGATTGGTGATCAGCCCCCAGCCGCCGTTCTCCTGGCCGACGAGATGGTCGGCCGGGACGCGGACCGAGTCGTAGTACGTCGCCGTGGTGGTCAGTCCGGCCACCGTCTCGATCGGCGTCCACGAGAAGCCGGGGGCGTCGGTCGGCACCAGGATGATGGAGATGCCCTCGTGTTTGCGAGCCGCCGGGTCGGTGCGGCAGGCCAGCCAGATCCAGTCGGCGTTGTGGGCGTTGCTGGTGAAGGTCTTGGCGCCGTCGATCAGCCAGTCGCCGCCGTCGCGCACGGCTCTGGTGCGCAGGGAGGCGAGATCCGTGCCGGCCTCCGGCTCCGAGTAGCCGATGGCGAACACGAACTCGCCGCTGAGGATGCGCGGCAGGAAGAACCGCTTCTGCTCCTCGGTGCCGTACTTCATCAACGTCGGGCCGACGGTGTTGAGCGTGACCATGGAGACCGGCGCGCCCGCCCGGTACGCCTCGTCGAAGAACACGAACTGCTCGTCGGGGCCGCGTCCTTTGCCTCCGTACTCGATCGGCCAACCGAGCCCCAGCAGGCCGTCGGCGCCGATGCGGCGCAGCAGCAGCCGCTGCCGGGCCGGGTCGTCCGGCAACGCGGCGCGCGTCTCGGGGGTGATCAGCTCGCGGAAGTAGCCGCGGAGTTCCTCGCGCAGCCGCCGCTGGCGGGGGGTGGGGGCGAGGTGCATGGGCAGCGGTCTCCCCTTCGCTCGACGGCGTCGCCCGTACGGCCGGGCGGGTCGAAAGCTTTCTGACTATCCGTCAGATAAATCGGCGGTGTCAAGGTCGTGTGGCCACAAGCGAAACCGTGCGGCGGCGCACAAAGCCGTGCGACGGCACCCCAGTACCGCCGCACGGCCGTATGACCTCACCCGTCCCCTGGGATCAATGAATCACTTCCTCCGCGGTCGGCGAGAGATGGAAAGACGCGCAAGCAGAGCTGCCCAGCCGGTCACCGACAAACCACACGAGCCCGCCGATTCCCACGCACGCATGATGGGGAAGCGCGGGCGCGGTGTGCGGGGTGAAGGCGCACGGAGCGTTTGAAACGGGTTTCCCGGCCCGCGCACACCCGTCTGCACGGGAACTCCCTACGCGTGACGCAAACCACGATCCAAAGTTGTACGGAAAGTGACCTGTGCGCTACGCGTTCGGGTGGGACTATCGTGATGGCGCGACGAGGCGCTCCGCGAGGGGATGGCACGGCCACTGGCCGACACTTCCGCACTGAGGCGGACAGGGAATCCGGTTTCCCGCTCTCCCCACGGCCGGACGCCCGGTATCCGGGACGGTTTAACCAGGGGGAGCGGTGTACGAGCTCTATGAACAGGGGTGGTTCCAACACTTCGTGTTACCCATGGGGCTCTGCGCGCTGGTCACCTGGATCTCGCTGGTGCACCGGTTCGCCGAGAAGGGCCGCCTGCTGGGGACCGCCCGGTCGGCCGCGCTGTGCGGCACGATCACGGCCTGCACCTGCGCCGCCGCGCTGATCACCATCACGCTCCTGCTCCCGCACGCCGCGGACGTACCCCCCGCCGTGGCCGCGGCCGCCGCCGGGGGCGCGCTGGCACCGCGGGTCCGCCAACAGCAGAACCAGCAGTCCACCCCGCCGTTCGTCGCCCTGATCACGCTGGGCATCGCCGTGCTGCTCGGCCACCTCGAACGGCGGCTCGTCCACGACATGTACGGCCGCTGCCACCGGCTGGTCAGGGACTTCGAGGACATCGCGCAGCTGCGCATGTTCGCCTTCGACGCCCGTGCGCATCTGCGCGGCTGCGCCATGCAGACCAAGGACAAGACGGCCATCGACGGGCTGCACGAAGACGTGCAGGCGCTCCTGGACGAGGCCGTGAAGGTCGAGGCCGACGCCGAGGCGAGCCGACGGCGGCGAGAGCTACAGGACTTCCCGAAAGAGCTGCACCGCCGGACGCGGGAGGAGGCGGAGGACTGTCGGCAGGCGCTGGCCAAGGCCAGGGAGGCCTGCGTGCAGATGCTCGAGTTCGGCTACAAGCACGGGAAGCGCAGCAGCGACAGGGACCTCATGCGAATCCGGCGGACGGCCATGGCCGTCGAACCGCTCGCCGAAGCCCCTGCGCCACATCCGTGACGCGCCCGCCCGTGCCCCTTTTCAATGGGTATAGACGAACGCGTCGGAACTGCCCTGCCCCATGGCGGCCGAGTCCTGATGGACCACCTTGGGCTCAACGAAGCTGATCTGCACGTCGAGTTCAAGCGCCTCCGCCACGGCGGCGATGCTGCGCAACGTCAGATTCTCGTCACCGGACAGGATCTGACTCACCCGGCCCGGGCTCACGTCCATCAGCCTGGCCAGATCGGCCCGGCTCATGTCCCGCTTGCCCAGCACCCCGGCCACCTCGACGGTGGCCTGCCTGGCCAGCCGCGCGCCAGTCGCGTCCGCGGCCTCCGCCCTCACACCCTTGCTCTTCCACGGCAAGATGCATCACTCCAAACCGCGCTGTGTCGGCGTCATGGCATCCTTCTTCCTTCTCTTCACAGTGTCAGGATCCCACCTTTAGCTTCAGCTAAAAGTCCACTTTCGGCTCAATCCCGCGAGGAGGGCACGGATCGCACTTCATCCCGCGGCCGTGACCTGCGGCGACGGCACGCACCACACGTTTTCGGCCAGATCGCGGCAGAAGGGGCGCGCGGGACCCGGGATCACCTCCCCCGGAGGGAACCCCTCGTCTCCGCCAACCGTCTTTCCAACCAAGGCCGGCCATTCATGGCGAGCGTGTCCTGTCCACGGAAGGGAGCTCCCATGCAGGCGGACGACCCGTGCAAGCTCGAGACCACCCTGCCCGACGGTCGGCGCATGACGCTGTCGCTGCCGACGACGGACGCGGAGTGGGCCTCCGACGGTATCAAGGGTCTGCGTGCCGTCCCGGCCACGCACACCGGCCGCGGCGAGGAGCCCCCGGCCCTCCCCGTACGGCCCGCGATCCCCCTTGAAGTGGCCATTCTCAGCCTGGGGACCTAAGAGTCCAGGGGGCTGGCCGCCGCTGCGAGGCGGCACGTGCCACCGGCCGGGACCTCTGCTTTCCCATCCTCCTGACGATCACCATCACAGAAGGGCGGATCGCCGAGGTCCGCCCTTTCCATGGGGGCACCGCCGCGATCGCCGACGCGCGTGACGGATGAAACGAATGGCTGCCGCCCGTCCAAGTAGTGGGTGAAGGGACCACCGACCACCTTGGAGGAACGGGTGCCCTTGATACCCGAACGGGCCTCAGCGCCCCAACGACGGGCGAGCCGGGCCGCGCCGCCGCGGCCGGACGCCGCGGGATTCGCGGCGTTCTACGAGGAGAACTTCGACGCCGTCCTCGGCTTCGTGACCCGGCGCACCACCTGCCCGCAGTTGGCCGCGGACCTCACAGCCGACATCTTCGTCGCCGCGCTGGAGGCCACCGGCCAGTACGACCCCGGGCGCGGGACGCCCGCCGCCTGGTTGCACGGCATCGCCCGCAACGTCCTGTCCTCCCACTACCGGGGCAGCGCCCGCGAACAGCACGCGGTGGCCCGGCTGAACGGGCGCCGGATGTTGGACGAGGAGGACATCGCCGCGCTGGAGGAGCGGATCGACGCGGAACGCGCGGCGCGCGAGCTGGTGGAGCGGCACAGCGCGCTGAGCCGGCCGCTGCGCGAGGTGCTCGATCTGGTGGCCGTCGACGGCCTCACCCCGCGCGAGGCCGCCCAGGTCCTCGGGCTCAACCAGGCGACGGTGCGGGTCCGCCTGCACCGCGCGAAGCGCGCGGTGCGCGCCGAACGCCCACCCGTCATCACGCACGCAGAAACCACCCTGGAGGCCGTCTCATGAACACGCCCACCCAGTTCAAGCAGCGCCTGGCATCGGAGCTGTCGGCCATGGCCACGCACCCGGCCCCGGCCCCGGCCCCCGCCACCCGGGCCCCGGCCCGTCGCCTTCGCCTCCCGTTCGCGATCGCGGCGGTGGCGACGGCGGCCGCCGCGGCCGTGGTCGTGCCGACGCTGACCGGCTCGGGCAGCTCGCCCGCGTACGCCGTGACCCGGGAGGACGACGGCTCCCTGACCCTTCTCCTGAACCGCCCCGAGGGCCTGCCCGGCCTCCAGAAGCAGCTGAAGAAGATGGGCGTGCGGGCGGCTGTCCTGGAGGGAGACAAGAACTGCCCCACGGGCGCGCCGCCCCATGCCCCCTGGGCCACCGCGGGCTACGCGCTGACGTTCCCGTCCGACCCCGCGAAGGCCATCGTCCACCCGGACATGATCCCGGACGACACCGTCTTGTCGAACGGCCGACGGGTCGCCGGGGCGACGCTGCTCATCGTGGCGGAGTTCGGCAAGGACAACGCGACCAAGGCGGTGTCGTTCCGGCTGGTGTCGAAGGTCCCGAAGTGCAGCGTGCCGGGGATAGGCGGCGGTCCGAGCGCGCACGCCTGATCCGGGGGCGGAGCCGTGCCGACGCCGTTCGGCGGCGGCCCGCGTCACCCCATCCGGGCCGGCTCGAGGTGGAGGTGTACCGCCGCGGTGGTGCGCGCGGCATCGCCGGTGGCGAGCAGGTCCAGCAGCGCGCCGCGCAGGACGGCGAGCACGAGGGTGCGCTGCGCGAGCGCCTCCTCGGTATCGCGCAGTGCGGCGGGCTGGCCGGCGGCGAGCAGTTCCAGCCAGTCGTCGACCGTGTCCCGGGCGAAACCGGCCCACGGCCCGTCCGGGTCGGTGAGGGAGCGCGCGTAGCTCTCCACCCACAGCGTCAGCAGGCCACGGTGAGCCTCGTCGGACAGCCACCGCCACAGCTCACGCGCGACCGACCGCAGCTCACCGCTGTCATTCCGCGAGTCCGCGATCCGCTGGATGTGTGCCAGCTCATCGGCCCTGGCCCGGGCGAGCAGGGCGCGGATCAGGCCGTCCTTGCTGCCGAACAGATAGAGCAGCACGCGTGGGCTGGACCGGATCTCCTCGGCGAGGGGGCGCAGGGACAGCTCGCCGAGACCGCTGCGCAGCGCGTAGGCGTAGGCCGCCTCCAGCAGTTCCTGCCGACGCGGGGACGGGCTTGGTTCGGATCGGGTCACCGGGCTAGCCTACTGAAACAGTCGTTTCAGTGCGAAGGGCGGAGTGACGGGCGTGGGTGAGGACATCATGGCGGAGCGTGAGGTGGCCATTCGGCCGCTGGACCACCCCGGTGACCTGGGCTGGGTGGTGATGGCACACGGCGATTTCTACGACCGGGAGTTCGGCTGGGACACCAGCTTCGAGGCGCTCGTCGCCCGGATCGTCGCCGACTACGCCGACGCGAGGGAACCCGGGCCGCAGGCGGCATGGATCGCCGAGGTCGACGGGGTGCGGGCCGGCTGTGTCTTCTGCGTACGTGCGGACGACCGGACCGCGAAGCTGCGGCTGCTGCTCGTCGATCCGGCGGCGCGCGGCCTCGGCCTGGGAGCCCGCCTGGTCGAAGAGTGCCTGCGCTTCGCGCGGGCGGCCGGATACGAGGCGATCACCCTGTGGACCAACGATGTGCTCGGCGCCGCCCGGCGCATCTATCAGAAGCACGGCTTCGAACTCGTCGCCGAAGAACCTCACGACAGCTTCGGTCACCACCTCGTCGGCCAGACCTGGCAGCGCCACCTGTAGCGACCGCCCCACTGTCGCTGACGCTCAGGCCCGGGGCGGTGAACAACCCGGCCCCCGGCACGGGAAGTCTCCCTCTCCGGAAGTCCGTGAATCCACGCTCGCGTCGCCGAGATCGTCAGCCGGTACCCCCGCTCGTTCCCAGTCGAGTTCCGGTCAGGTGACGCCTCCCAGCCATGGAACAGGGGAGGTTGGCGTCCCCTTCGAATCGCATGTGCACAGGAGACAGCGGCCGACGCTCCTGTGCGTCCATCACCCACACCACTGTCGGTGTCCTGTGCCATCGCGTCTTGACCAGGTGCCAACGCAACTTGACCGCCTTGATCACCTTCTGTAGCAGGGGGTTATCGTGGGCGACGCCAGGGAACCGCGTGATGCCAGGGCAGCGTCTGCCGGGGAGCGAGCTGCAAGGTCGCGACAGAGCTTTGGGGGCGGAGTGCTGCCGGACAGTGGACCAGGTGTCGGTCCCAGCCCGAGGGAGGCAGCCGCCTTCCTGCTGGACAAGATTCGTCAGGGCAACGGCTACGCCCGCGGCAAGAAAAAGCGGTTCGGTCGAAGCGCCTCCATCACCAAGGTGACGACGCTCGCACTGTCCGCTGCGTCCACCGTCATCCTGGGCCTTCAGAATCTCAACGCGTGGGCTGGTCTGGCCTTGGCGTGTGTGGCACTGGTGACGTTGCTAGGAGCCGTCGAACCGTTCTTCGATTGGCGCTCCCGGTGGATTCTGATGGAGGAAGCGCAGTATCGGTTCCAGCGGCTTGCCGATGACCTCGAATACCTCATGGCGTCGACGGCCGCCGACGAGCTCACATTCGATCAGCTTAATGAGATCTTCGGCCGGTATCAGACAATCTGGGATGACCTAAGCCGCACCTGGCTGGAGCATCGGCGGGAACCCGCGCCGTCGACCAATGCCTAGAGATGCGCGCACTTAGACCGTGTCCTATGTGGTGAGGCGGACGAGGCGTTTGTAGCAGCAGATGACTGCGGCAAGTCCCAGAAAGGCCAGGTAGTTGCGGGAATGACGCTCGGGCCGGCGGCACCAGCAGTCGAGGCGAGTAGGTTGACGCAGTGGACAATGAAGAGTTCACCATCAAGCTCACACGCGATCAAGCGTTCGTGTTGTCGGACTGGCTTTACCAAGTCATCTTCCAGTCCGACGACCTTGAGGGGATCGTTCGCGACCGGGCCGTCTGGTCACCGATCTACACGATCTCGGGAACGCTGGACACGACGCTGAGCGAGATCTTCATGCCCGACTACGCCGAGCGGCTCGACGCAGCCAAGGAGCGACTCCAAGCCAACCTCTACGGCGATGCCGACGGACCAACGGCGTCAGGCAAGGACACGGACGCCGCACCATAAGCGCACCAGATAGAGCGGGGAACAGCGGGGAATCACGGTGAAAGCAGCGAAGGCCGATGAGGCCGCGCAGCGGATATTCACCCAGGTCAGCGAGCACAGCAGGCCCTGAATGATCGCAGATTCCCAAGCTGATGCTGCCAACGGAGCAACGGAGTCAGTAGGAGTAAGCGGCCTCAGCCCTGCCGTCGCAGTGTTCGCGTGCCTACGATCGCGCAGTGAGCTACGACATCTACTTCTTGCACCGACGCGACGGGCAGTCCTGGGATGAGGTCCTGGAGGCGATGGAGGACGCAGCCGAGGACAGCGAGCCGATCCCCACCCACCTCCTTGAAGCTTGGGACCGAATAGTGCCGCAGGCTCGGACCCTGCTGGGCAAAGTAGAGATCACAGAGTACGAGCAGGAGTCGCGGGACCTGAGCCACTCGCGCACCGGCATCGACCTGTCCGTCTTCGGTGACGAGGTGAGCATCACTGTGCCCTACTGGCATGCGGGGGACGACGCTGAAGTCGTGCTCGGCCAGGTCTCCGCCCTTGCGGCCATCGTTGAGAAGGAGACCGGGCTGACTGCCTACGATCCCCAGACAGAACGTCCACTGACGGAGACGCCACCGGAAGGCCCGATTGGGCTGATGTCGCGAATCACCGAGGATTTGCGCAGCCGCTACGGCGGTTGAGCGTCAGGCACCGGCGGAGCCGGCCAGGTTCCGAGCCGTCTGCTCGCCGTGTGCCACAGTCGTGCCAGATGCAAGGGTCAGCCACGGTCAACGGGGGTGTCTCGCGGTCGAGTTCTCGGTGGCCCGACCAGGTATCGAAGCTCCAGGTCAGCGCCCCCACTCCCCCGCCTCTCTCCTCAAGCGGTAGTCAGCGAGTACCCGCAGCCGACCGCTACAGGCCCCAAACGCCAAGTGGTCGCCTGACGCCAGCCGTGACGCCAACGGCCCCGCACTCCGACGCCACCAGCGGACGTCGGCGGACCGCCGAGCCATCCGGCCCAGCCGCCGAGCTGCGCGCCAGCAGCAGGCACCTTGGCCGAGGAGAACACCGTCGTGGCTGGGGGTCGGCTCCACGGCTTTACCCACCTCCCCGGTTCGGGGCCCGCGTCGAGCAAGACCAGGGGGCCACTCGTGCTCATTGCGGGCAGGTCCAAAGCCTGCCCGAGTTGCCAACCAGCGTACGGCCCCCTGATCATGCTCGACCCAAACCGGGCAGGACACCGGCCAAAGCCGTTCCACCGGCTGGGGCACGTGCCCCCGCGTGCCCGGTCGAGCGGGAAACCACAGGGACCAGCGGCCATTGGCGGACAGCGGACAAGGCGAAGGCCCCCGACCTCGATCGCAGGTCAGGGGCCATATAGCGGCGGAGGCTGAGGGTTTTGAACCCTCGGTGACATCGCTGCCACGACGGTTTTCAAGATCTCTCGGCGGTACGGCGGCCAGGTCACTCCGCCGCAGGTCAGATGGGCACGAGCGCCCTGGCGGAGCCGTCGTCAGCGTTCTCGTGCCCGCAACGTGCCCTCGGGAAGTGCGCCCCTTCTGGCCGCATGCGCGCATGTGGGAACCGGCGATCCCCCGCTCTGCGGCGGCCCCGCCAGCGGCAGGGGCGGACAGCAAGATCACCGGCCCGTGTCCCCAAACTTGTCAGCACCCGGGGCAGCAGCAGCCTAGCCAGATGCCACCAGTCCGACAGCGCATTTTCACAGCCTCACGTCTCGTCCAACCACTCGTCCGCAGCAGCGGCGACCTGGTCGTCGCGACCGGCGACCGGCCGGGCGTAGTGCCGGGTGGTCACGCTCGCGTTCGAGTGGCCGAGCCGGTGGGCAGCGGTGATCACGCCGTACCGGTCGGCGATCCAAGTTCCGTGCGAGGCCCGGAGGTCATGCGGAGTCACGTCGGTCAGCCCGGCCGCCGACACAACAGGGTCGAAGTACGCCTTGCGCCACTGGTTGTAGCGAAGCGGCTTCCCGCTGGGCGTAGTGAACAGGAGCGCGTCATCCCCACCGGGCAGAGCCTCGCCCTTCTTCAGGGAGTCTTTACCTCCCTAGGGAGACTTAATCCAGACCTCCCTAGGGATGTCAACGGGACCTGCGGATAGACGTGAGCGGGGTGAGTGATCGGGTATGCGTTCGTGCGACCGGCAGGGGGTGGCGGGTAGGCTGACCACCCTAGGGAGCATCGAGGAGTGGAGAGACAATGCCCGAGACTGCGCGGCAGATCGCCGACGATCTCCGGGCGCGGATCGAATCCGGTGACCTACAGCCGGGCGATCGGCTGCCCGGGGAACCCTCGCTCGTGCGGACGTACGGCGTCGCCAAGATGACCGCCAACCAGGCCCTCAAGATCCTCGTGACCGAGGGACTCGCATACGCCCGCCCCGGCTCCGGCACCTACGTCAGGGAGTTCCGGCCGATCCGGCGAGTAGCGAATGACCGCCTGTCCAAGTCCCGCTGGTCCTCGGGACAGTCCATCTGGGCCGCCGACGTCGACCGGCGGCCGCTGGCGACCGACGTCCAGGTCTACGAGGCCGAGACCCCACACCAGATCGGGCGTCTGCTCAACCTCGAACCCGGCGCTCCTGTCATCGTGCGCAGCCGGAAGTACGCCGTCGAGGACCGCCCAGTACATATCGCGACTTCCTACCTCCCGGCCGACCTGGTGCGAGGAACGGCGATCACCGAGCCCAACCCGGGCCCCGGAGGCATCTACGCCCGCTTGGCCGAGCTGGGAGCGGAACCGGTCAACTTCGCCGAGGAGTTGCGGGCGCGGATGCCGAGCGGGGAGGAGCGCGCCGCCCTGAACCTCGCGGCCGGCACTCCGGTCCTTGAGATCTGCCGCACCGCCTTCACCGAGGACGAGCGCCCCGTGGAGGTCAACCAGATGCTTCTGGACGCCGGTTCGTACGTCCTGGAATACCGCCTCAGCAGCTGAGCTGTTACGGATTTCCCTACCTCATCAAGGCGGCTCGCTCACGCTCGCCGCGCGCGGCCCGGCCCCCGGCCGGGCCTGCGCTCCTGTCTCCGCCCCGCTCCAACCCGGCCGCCGCCCGTGCCGCGCACACAGCAATCAGCCACCTGGTGCCAGAGAAGGGGTACGTCGTGGCTGGGGCGGTCGGCTCCACGGCTTTACGGAGCCACTTTGGCGCGAGCCTCGAAGATCATGGCCCCAACGTCGTGCTTTACCGGGCAGGTCCACAGACTGCCCGACGCGCCGGAAGCTTACGGTGCCATGATCACTCGCGCCAAAGCAGCGCCACCCCAAAGCCGCTCCACCGACCTCCGAGGTGGAAGGAGACCACAACTTCAATGAGCTATTTCAACCGCGCCTCGGAATCTTATGCACGGTATGCACCAGGATTCGTGACACGATGGCAACACCTTGGTCCACCTCATGCCTTTCAGGCTCACGAGGCGAACGGCCGTGGACTACGTCATTCCTGACCTTACGCAGCTTCGACAGGAGATCTACGTCTGACTGACTCACCGGAGCACCGTCCAGGGCGATTCGCCGACGAAACCGCACGAAGAGTGGAGGATTATTAATATCCCCTAGCAGGTTTTCTATCCGGGCCGCCTTGAGAGGGTCATCGAACTTAACAATAGACCTACGGATGGCGCGCTTATCCGCTTTCGAGAAAAGATCCGGAACCGGCGTCTTGCCTACATAGAATTCAATTGACTCCCAAAGCGCCGTAATGCGACTAATATTGTCGTTCCCTCGCGCGGCCCTCGCACATGCAAGAATTGCCTGCACGACGTTGCGAGGAAGGTCACGTGGCATGGGAGGTCGAGCGACGCCGATGTGTCGGTTAGACGGCTCCAAAGTAGTGGGATGGGGCTCCTGCTCCGGAACACGCAGCCAGCGTCTATGACTGCGGAGCCCTCTCACATATACAAGACGTCCTCGATGCGGAGATATAAACAGGCTCTGCCTATCCCAGTCGCCAGTCGACCCATCTGGCAATGGCGCAATTGAGTACCTTGATCGAACCGTCAGCCAGGATAGGGCGAGATCAAAATCTTGAATCGCTTTTTCTTCCGCAACGAGCGCGAGATTGCTTTCTACGTAGGTAGCAGCATAAGCCTTCGCCTGGACGAACTCCTTCTCCAGCCCGTTTAGTTCCGGGAGTGAGGAGAGATCCAGAACGCCGTTCGGATAAAGCGAAACTGATCCAAGGCGTATTGACTGTTCAACCTCAAGCCCATCGACGGGACTGACGACCTCGAACACCTCGCTAGGAAGTTTCTGGAATCCATGAATTCTTATCTGCTCATCGCGCAGGCCTCCTCCTCGCGCGAGAGTGTAAAGCATTTCGATCGGCGGCATATCTGCTGTAGCCATGGGAGCGACACGGCGCTCAGCGAACTCGGGACGAGCGCTGCATGTGATTCTTATTAGATCCGCTTCTGCAGTTGCCTCAACAACGAAGCCCGCGAACATCAGTTCCGAGTAGTCTCCCTGTACTCGCTCTACGGTGACCTCGCTACTCAGATCCATTCTACTTACGATTGACGACCTACTATTGATTGCCAACTTGGCCTGTGTGATGTCATTGAGCTTACCTCTCACAGTAATAGAGGAAACGGCGTGGCTGACATCTACTGAGCCGAAGCGTACGATCTCCCGCCTCACCCCACCTCCCAGCGAAAATAGATTTTGATAAATTTCCCCCTCATCGGCAGCCATTAGTCTGCCGATTCTTCCTGCGCGGCAGCTTTGTACATGAGGGCATCCTCTACCAATCGTCCGATTGCTTCGTACCAAAAGTTGGCGAGATTGAAAATCTGCTCAATAGGCTTGTCTTTACCCAGTGCCAGATCTTGCACTAGTGCCATGAGCTGCAGAGTTGGCGCTCGAAGTTCGCTGCGCGACCCGGAGCTGACAATCCTCGCTACCTGGTCAGCTGAATCATCCTGTCCGCCCAGTCTAATAGCGATTCTGCGAAGCGTCATGCTGCAGTAGAGAAGCGAGGCTTCCGGCAACCCCTGGTCCATCGCCAACCTGCTCAGATTTAGAAACAGCAGGATGTCGGCGGCAGTAGAGTCCCCCTCAGGCCCTGAAGGATCAACATCCTGAGATTCCTGCAGATCGATAAGCCGATCTCGCCGATTAACGACTCGGAGAGCAACTTCGGCCGCCCTGCGCACCAAATTGAATGCACCGGATTCCCACCAGTGAGTTTCAGCCCCCGTAATCAAATCAATTTGTGTTGCGGTTGGCTGCTGGAGGGTTCGCATCACGTTTACGAGGTTCCGCAGCGAATGCACTTCGGCTATTGCTGCCTGATTCAGTGCGCTCCGGATTGGAGTAACGTCGGGGTCAGGCGTGACGTCGGCCGCAGTCATCGGAAAACGAACTGTCACATGACTGTCTGGGCCAGCGTTTCGATCCTGCTTATCAATGTGCGATTTGAGGGACGAGAGAAATGAGTACCATTTATTAAGCGCTTCCTTCTGAGGCTCACGGCCCTCATCTAGGACCAGAGCAGACCAGCGCTTCTCCAGATCTGTGCTCAAGCTACTGACGTAAGTCAGAAGCATTTTCAGATCTGAAGCTTCGAGCACATCCGTTACTTCTCTATCTTTCGTCGCTTCAGACGTTACGGGAGCAACTTCGGGAGCGCCCTGCGCTTCAGTTTCGACTTCTCCGTCTGTCCCTCTACCAAGAAGATCCTCAGCCGCATCTACGGCCCGGAGGATGCCTTCTAGATTTGGGCGCTCGACAGGGCTGAAGGAAAGATCTCCCCCTTTGCCGAGATTAGCCAATGTGCTATTTTGTACCAGAGCCGGATGCCCGTAAAGTGTCTCTCCGTATAGAGAAAGGACAACCTGGCCAGATGTTTCGATTTTTCGCCTGTAAGTTTTGAGAATCGTCGCAGCTAGATACTGCAGCCGCGAAAGCCCCACTGCCAACAATTGCTGAACAATCCAATTATCCGCACCTGGGACGCCGGCAGCTCGTAGGGCTTCCCTCCGGAAATGGGCTACCAGGTGTTTTTGCCCTTCATGTTGCCATGTCCCTACGGAGACCAGGGAATCATCGCGAAGGTTTGCTATGTGCTCTAATGTTAGAATCGGCGACCCTTCGGATAGCAGCCTTTTTGCCGCATCCGATATCATCTCTTGAGCTTCGGACGTGTCTCCCAGATTCTCATATTCTCCATTCAGGACCTTCCTGGGCCACGATGCTATAGCTTCCGCAGCCTCCACAGCTGCCCTAGAAAGCATCGACCTGTCATTTTCGCTTAGGTGCCCGCTTGCCTTTTGCATGCCCAGGATGGACTCTTCGAAGGCCTCGTTAAAGCGTTGAAAAGAGAGGTCCGACACATTGCCTTGCCAGTTGACAGAAAAGGATCTCAACAGCTTTTGCGCATCGTCAATTTCTTCTTTTTCACCACCGCGAAGATCCCGAATATAAGCCAGGGAATGATGGTCCTTGCTACCAGGTTCCTTCGAAACCATGCGTACGAGACACCAGTGCGTCAAGGTTCTCTCCCCGTGATCTGCAGCTTCTTTCACCTATCCAAGTCTGCTCTAAGGGTGCCTGATAAATGAAGACAACGCATGCCCTTTACGTGGAAGAGGCACAGTTAAGGAGCATGCGCACAGGTGAACGACCATGCACACACCCATGGCATCACCAGCAGAGCACCCTGGCCCCCGCTCTGGAGCGCAACGCACCGGTAGGCGGGCCAGCGCGCTGGCTGTGCTGCAGCGGAGTGGTGCGGCTCGCGTCCACGGCACACCGTGAAAACTCAAGGACTCGCGATTCGGAACGAAAGCAGCGTGCCAAACCCGTGCCAGATCGTGCAGGGAACCACGGGGAACACCGGGTACCAACTCAGCAAGCGGTCGGACACCGTCAGAGCTCCCGTGCAGGTCAGCCGAGCCACCGCCCCTAGATCACCTCAGCTTCCCAAGCTGAGGGCTTCCGGCCGTCGTAACGGGCTGGCCGTCGCCGCTTGCTCTGGTCGACGAACGCCCCCATAGCGTGGCTGAGGTCGGTGGGGGTGCAGCGAGGCATACGCGTGCGTGGTCGGCCGGCACACCCGCCGCCGTGGCTGACTGTCGTCGGCTGAGGTTCGTGCCACAATCGTGCCAGATGCAGGGGTCAGCCACGGTCAAAGGCATTGGCGCGCGGTCGAGTTGCCAGCCACCACACGACGTATCGAAGCCGCAGGTCACCAGCAAGGCACCCCCGCCGCTCTCCTAAAGCGGTGATGGATCGCCCGGCCACCGTACGTCCGTGCAGGCCACCAGCGCGCCGCCGTCCTGGGTAAGGAAGAGCATGAAGACTCATGCTCCATCGACAGCTGTAACCTGCCCAAGGCGCACTGGCTGGTTTTGCTGGCGAGGAGGTGCACCGCTCGTTCCAGTCCCACAGTCTCAACGCCCTTCCGCCGCGTGTGCCGAAGTCGGCGCCCATAGGGCCGGGCAAACCACTCAGCAGGCACAGTCCCATCCCACTCCACGAAGGAAGCACCGCTGAGGACGGTAGCCAGGGCAGCCACGGACGCATCGTCATCACCGGCCAGCAGCCGCACCAACCGATCCCAGTTCATTGGCACCACGTGTTCTAGCGACTGGTACCGCCGAGAGCTGACAGTGCGGCAGGATGCGGCCGTGCACTGGATACCGACCGTTGACACCAAGCTCAACATCTGGATGATCGCCGCGGTGTTCGGCGCCTACGTCACCCTCTACAACACGCTGCGCGGATGGTGGCGCAGCACACTCGGCAAGCGGGCGTTGTTCACCAGGAACTACCGGAAGCTGGCTCCGCACGTCCGACATGAGTACGTCAAGGAGCTGTTCGGCGAGCCTGCCTGGCAGTACAAGCAGAGCGTCGAGCAGTTCGTCGGCGACCCGGAGCCCGAGGGCACAGGCATCAGCATCGCCGAGCAGGAGATGACCGTCCGCACCTGGCCGCTGAGCAGGATGGCCTACCTAACCACATGGTGCACAGAGGACGACGAGGTCGCGATGTACAGTCTCACGACCCGGAGCAGGATCTTCCGGCCGGCCATCCGAATCGGCACCGAGCATGTCATCCGTCTTGGGAAGTCGCACCTCTCCTCCCTCCCTCACCCCGAGGTCGCCGGTCCTCCCCTCTGGGCTGTCGGTGCCCAGCGGTACTCCTACTCCGAGTCTCACTACTTCGGGAGTCCTGGCGGCTACCGAACCTGGGTAGTGGGAGTCTCCGATGCCGGATACCCCGCCACTGCCCCCGTCGGTCTAGGCGCCAGCTCGGAGGAGTGCGAGGACCCTTCGCAGATCGAAGGTTACCGAGCACTGGCCCGGATCAACTCCGTCCTCATCACGGGCGGCAGCGCCCTCCGCCTCGAATCTATCTTGCCATCAGCAGTCGGCCCGGAGATCGGCCGCGTCATCCTCGTCGAGCCCGAATACGGCCTGCGGGCGCGCCTCGCTCAGCTGCGCTGGAAGGTCCGGTTCGCCGCAGCACGCCTGCGCGAGCTAAAGAGCAACGCGGTCCCTTAGCGGCACCTGGCCCAGCTTTCGCCCCCTCGATCGAACTCCTAAAGCGATGGTCAGCGACTGCCCGCAGCCGAACGCAACAGGCCCCAATCACCAAGTGGTCGCCTGACGCCAGCCGTGATGCCAACGGCCCCCTACGCCGACGCCACCAGCGGACGGCAGCGGACCGCCGAGCCAGGCAAACGGCCCCCAGGAAGCACCCCACCCGGTCTGAAAAGCGAACGGTCGCCGGTTCGACCCAGGCCCCGTCCCAGCTTCGGCGCAGGTTGTCCGGCTCGTACGGCATCCCGATCCGGGCAGGACACCGGCCAAAGCCGCTCCACCGACTCGGGCGCGTGCCCCCCGCGTGCCCGGTCGAGCGGGAAACCACGGGGAACAGCGGCCAGCGGCGGGCAGCGGACAAGGCGAAGGCCCCCAACCTTGATTGCAGGTCAGGGGCCATTTAGCGGCGGAGGCTGAGGGATTTGAACCCTCGGTGACATCGCTGCCACGACGGTTTTCAAGACCGTTCCCTTAGGCCGCTCGGGCAAGCCTCCTCGCGCCGGCCCGCCTGGGGTGGCGCGGGGATCAGCCTAGCGCGTCAGCTGTCACCCTTGCGCTGTCCCAGGGTGACATGGGTGGTGGACTGTTTGCCGTCGCGCTTGTAGGTGATGGTGACCTTGTCGCCCGGCTTGTGGGTCCAGATCTCGCTGATCAGGGTGGGGCCGCTGTCGATCACGGTGTCGTTCAGCTTGACGATGACGTCGCCGGCCTTCAGGCCCGCCTTGGCGGCCGGGCCGCCGGGGACGACCGCCTGGCTGCCGCCGGCGCCGTTGCCGGCGATGGTGGCGCCGTTGCCGGTGTCCTTCATGTTGACCGTGGCCTCGATGACGGGGTAGACGGGCTCGCCGGTCCTTATCAGCTGCTGGGCGACGTTCCTGGCCTGGTTGATGGGGATGGCGAAGCCGAGGCCGATGCTGCCGGACTGCTGGGTCTCGCCGCCGAGGCCGCTGCCGTTGCCCGCGGACTGGATGGCGGAGTTGATGCCGATGACGCCGCCGTCCGCGTTCAGCAGCGGGCCGCCGGAGTTGCCGGGGTTGATGGAGGCGTCGGTCTGTAGGGCGCTCATGTAGGAGGCGTTGCCCCCGCCGCCGTCGCTGGAGGCGACCGGGCGGTTCTTGGCGCTGACGATGCCGGTGGTGACGGTGCCGGAGAGGCCGAAGGGCGCGCCGATGGCGACGGTGGCGTCGCCGACGACGACCTTGTCGGAGTCGCCGAGCGGGAGGGGGGTGAGCTTGGCGCCGGAGGCGTTCTTCAGCTTGATGACGGCGACGTCGTAGCCCTGGGCCCGGCCGACGACCTCGGCGGTGTACCGCTTGCCGTTGGAGAAGGTGGCGGTGAGCTTGCCGTTGTCGGCGGCGGAGGCGACGACGTGGTTGTTGGTGAGGATGTGGCCCTGCTTGTCGTAGACGAAGCCGGTGCCGGTGCCGCCCTCGCCGTTGCTGCTCTCGGCTTCGATGGTGACCACGCTCGGCAGGGCCTTGCCCGCGATGTCGGACACCGAGCCGGGGGCGCGGCTGTCCGCCTTCGGGTTGCCGAGGGCCGAGATGGTGGTGGAGTCGCCGCTGTCCTGCCGGTCGGCGGCCCAGTAGCCGATGCCGCCGCCGATGCCTCCGGCGACCAGCACGGCGGCCAGGAGGGCGGCGACGAGCCCGCCGGAGCGCTTGCGGGACGGGGGGTCGGACGGCAGGGCGGGAGTGTCCCCCCAGGGGGCGCCGGGGGCGCCCGGTCCGCCGGGCGCGCCGTCCTGTGTCTTGCCGGCGTCTTCGGGCCACCAGGCCGGGTCGGGGAGGGGCCGGTCGGCCCCGGAGGCGTCGGCGACGGCCGGAGGCGTGGCAGGCGGTGGCGCGACGGTCGGCGTCGCGGGCAGGTTGGCCCCAGCCGCCGGCTCCCCCGGCGGGCCTATGGGCGCGTCCGGGGCGGCCGGGGCGGCGCCCACCGCCGGCTTGAAGTCGGGCGCCGGGGGCACGGCGGGGTCGGGGTGCGGCGCCGGAGGGGCCGGACGCGGCCCGGCCTCAGGCGGAATGGCAGCGCCCTCGTTCTCGGTGCTCACAGCTCTCTCCTCATGTGCACGACAGTTTTCTTCGACGGCCCACGCTTGCGGATGTGCGACGTAAGCTTTTCCCACCGCGCGTCAGACCGCTGTAAGGAGCGGAGACCCCGTGGGCTACCACCCTTTATCCCGGACAAAACGAACCGCCGCCAATCCGCACGGCGGCGGACGGGACCTCCCGCGACGCCCGATGCCGGGCGGTGGCACCATAACGCGGTGACCTATGAGCGCCCGGACCGGGACATCCGCCCCGGTCCGCACACCCCCGCCGTCGTGGCCCACCGCGGCGCCTCCCAGGACGCCCCCGAGCACACCCTGGCGGCATACCGCCGGGCCATCGAGGACGGCGCCGACGCGCTCGAATGCGATGTCCGGATGACCGCGGACGGACACCTGGTCTGCGTCCACGACCGCCGCGTCAACCGCACCTCCAACGGCCGGGGCGCCGTCTCCGCGCTCGAGCTGACCGATCTCGCCGCCCTGGACTTCGGCTCCTGGAAGGGGCAGGCCGGCGACAAGGAGGCGCCGGACCGCGACAGCCGCGACAGCACCGCGGTCCTCACCCTCGAACGGCTCCTGGAGCTCGTCGCCGACGCCGGGCGCCGCGTCGAGCTGGCCATCGAGACCAAGCACCCGACCCGGTGGGCCGGGCAGATCGAGGAGCGGCTGCTCACCCTGCTCCGCCGCTACGGCCTGGACGCCCCGCCGCCCGGCGAGCCCCCGTCCGTGCGCGTCATGAGCTTCTCGGCGCGCTCGCTGTACCGGGTGCGCGCCGCGGCGCCCGCGGTCCCCACCGTCTATCTGATGCAGTTCCTGCTGCCGCGCCACCGGGACGGCGCGCTGCCGCGCGGAGTGCGCATCGCGGGGCCGAGCATCCGGATCGTACGCAATCACCCCGACTATGTGGCACGGCTGCACCGTGCGGGGCACCGAGTGCACGTATGGACCGTGGACGATCCGGCGGACGTCGAACTGTGCGCCCGCCTGGGGGTCGACGCCGTGATTACGAACCGCCCCAAACAGGTACTGTCGCAACTCGGACGCTCATAATGGGCATTACAAGGCGTGCACCGGCGCGTTCGGTACGTATTCGATCGTGACGAGTGCGTCACCAGATGCCACATGGCCTGTTTCTGCTCCAGCCCCGCGGGGCATCCATCCCGTGGCGTGGGGCTAAGGAGGTCTCGGGGGTGGCGTTGGTGGTGGCACGGCAGGTGCCGACGTCTTCGACCATGGCCGTACCCCATGGTCCTGCGGGCGTAGGTGCGGCACGGCACCGGATGCGTGACGAGTTGAGCAGGACTGGGGTACCGGATTCGGTCACAGACGACGCGGTGCTGATTCTTTCGGAATTGCTCAGCAACGCGTGGCGGCATGGCCGGCCGCTGCGCTCCGACCATGGCCATGAGACCGTCCGGGTGGCCTGGCATATCGACGAGTACGCCCGGCTGACCGTCGAAGTGACCGACGGCGGTGGCCCGACAAGGCCAGTTCCGGCCAATCCCTCCATCACCGCGCGCGGCGGTCGCGGGCTCAACATCATCACGTCGCTCGCCGAGGACTGGGGGGTGCGGGACGGCACCGGGGAAGTGACCGTATGGGCGTCGCTGCCCGCCCATGAGGATCTCCGCAGGCGCGTCTCCCTCCTCTCGGGGCTCGACCCCGACCCCGATCTTGATCCCGACCTCGATCCGGACCTCGACCGCGGCCTCGGTTCCGACCTCGGCTTCGCCGATCTGGACGAGCTCGCCTAGGGCGCGCGACCGGCCTCGCCGACGGGGTTCGCCGACTGGGTTCGGCCAAAGGGCTAGGCTCCCGCCCGTACCAGTCGTACGGGCCGTGCGGAGCGACCGCGGCCCGACGAGAAGCACCGCGGCCGTGACCACGAAGCGACGCGCCGCACGATCGGGAGACTGCCACGCCATGGGCAAGAAGCGCCGCCCCCAGACGACGAAGGCCGGACCGCGGGTCACGAGCGCGGAGATCCCCGTGGTGGGGGCGCGCGAGCCCTGCCCGTGCGGCTCCGGCCGCCGCTACAAGGCCTGCCACGGCCGGGAGGCGGCGCACGCCGTCACCGAGCTGGTGCACCGCCCCTTCGAGGGGCTGCCCGGCGAGTGCGACTGGGTCGCGCTGCGCGAGCTCGTCCCCGCCGCGACCGTCGAGCTCAAGCTCGCCGAGGGGCTGCCCGAGGACGTTCCGTCCGTGACCCTCGCGACCGTGCTGCCCATGGCCTGGCCGGCGCTGCGCCGCGACAACGGCGCCGTCATGCTCGGCCTCCAGAACGACACGGCCTCCGGCGACATCAGCCGCGACCTGGCCGACACCCTCCAGCGCGCCCTGACCGCCGAGCCGGGGACGCCGGTGGCCGCCGAACGGGTCTCCGGCGAGGGTCCGCGGCTCCAGGATCTGCTCGATCCGAAGGGCGGTTTTTCGCCGACCCTGCACGAGGGGTTCGAGTTCTGGCTCGAGGACGCCGCGAGCGCCACCGGTGAGGTCGCCGCATCCCTCGAACGGGCCAACGCCGCCGCCATCCCGACCGCCCGGCTCGCCGGCGTCGAGGCCGCCTACTGGTGCCGGACGCCGGAGAAGAACCACCTGCGCTGGGTGATGTCCCACCCGGAGGAGCAGCTGCTCGACGCCCTCGCGCGGCTGCACGCCGCAGGCGCCTCCTCCCTCGGTGAAGGCACCCGGCTGGTCGGCTCCTTCCGGGCGCACGGCCTCACGGTCCCGGTGTGGGACCTGCCCGGCGAGATGGGCGCGGAGGACGTGGAGAAGCCCGCCGAGGCGTTCGCGGAGCGGCTCGCCGAGGCGCTGGCCTCGGACGCTCCGCTGACCGCCGAGCAGCGGCGGGCGCGCGGCGGGCTCACCAACCGTCAGGTGACGCTCAGCTGACGGTCATACCGGGCTCAAATGCGGGGAACCGTACGCGTGACACTGCTCACAACTCAGCGCTACGCCCTGCAATTACGCGTCCGGAAATCCGCGATCGAATTTGCGAACCGCCGATCTCTTGTTACGGTTTTAAAAGCCCGGTCGCTGGTGCATCCCCCGTCGCCAGCGACCGGGCGCTTCCATGTCCGCTCCGCGTCCGCCCCGCACCCGCGTCCCGTACGGGCCGGGCGGCGTACGGGCAGGGCGAGGGTGAGGGGTTCCACCGAGGGCGGCCAACGCGCCCCGCGGTCTACGAAGTTGAGTCCCCTGCGCGGAGCCGCCGCGGACCGTCCCCATCGCAACCGCAACCGCCGCGAGGGCACACACGGCCGTCTGCGCGCCGTGGGCGGCCTCCGGGCCACCGGACCCCGGGGCGGGCGTGCACGGCGCCCCGCGGCCCCTCTCCCGCGTTCTGAGGGCAGCCGCGGAGCCGGGCACCGGACCCAACACGCCGACACCCGCCCCCAACGCGTCGGGGCCCGCAGCGCACGTCACGCGCCGGGGCCCCGCACACACGCCTCCGCGAGGTCAGTAGGCCAGCCTGCTGCCTCCGTCGGGCGCGCTGCTGCTCGCCTCGACCAGCGCGTCCACCACCGTGGCGACCTCGGGCAGCCACGGCCGCCCGCCACGGCGCAGCGGGGCCCGCTCCCAGCGCACCCCGCCCGAGCCGAGCTGCGAGGGGGGCAGCGCCAGATAGCCGCCCTCGCCGTGGAACCGCAGCGAGCTGGGCACCCAGTCCTGGTGGTAGAGCAGGTCGCCGAGTTCTTCGAGGGAGTACGGAGCCACCAGCAGCGCCCAGCGGGTGGGCGTGGCGATCACTGGGCCGAGCCGTACGCCGGACCGCTCACAGGCGGCCAGCGCCCGCATGCCGGCGACCGCGGGCAGGCTCACCGCGCACGGGCCGCGCCCTCCGGTGGCGAGCAGGACGGGCGCGGTCGGGCGGTTCGCCCACCACCAGCGCACCATGCGCGGGTCGGTGGTCGCCGCGAGGAGGACCGGGTCGAAGGGGTGGCCGCCGGGCACCGCGCAGTCCGGCTGCGGGCATCCGCACGCACGCGGCCGTCCGCCGCCGGGCGTCAGGCCCACGCCGGGGAGTACGGGCCACTGCCACTCGGTGGCGCAGGTGAGCGCCGCACGGAGCAGCGGCGACCGCGCACCGCGCCGCAGCGAGAACTTGCGTCGCCTTCCGAGGATCTCGCGCATGAGCGCTCGTTCCTTTCCGTTAACGCCGAGGGCTGTTCCGTCGCACTACATGGACATGGCACTTCGCATGGCACTACGTGGCGCTGTCCGGCATTGTTCGGCCCGTCACACCACGTGGATCACAAGTCACTGCGCGTACAAGGCAGCGCATCACGCCGCAGGCCGAGCGTGGAACGTGGCGAGGGGTGGCGCGCACATGGCGCTTGCCGCCTTCTTTAGTGCGCTTCCTCGCCACTCGGGGATGGGCGCCGGCCGTTGCCGTCTATGACGCCTGGACCGGCCACGGGGTTCCGGGGCGGTCCCAACTGCCCCTGCCCTTCTCCGAATGTGTACCCGCCGCGATGGAGACGACGCGCTGTCGAATGACGCCAGTCGACCCTAAATCGGCAACGCAACTACCTCTTTTCAGCCAAGTTCAATTCCGCACAGACACCAACAAGACCACCGGGACAATGCTGGACATCGCCTCTCCGGTGCGTGTACATGTGGAGACAGTAGCGGCACCTTAGCGGCGCAGCACGACAGGGGGTTTGCGATGCGATCGAGCAAGCCGGAGGCCGCGTGCGAAGGCGGCGGGCCATGAGCTCGCCCCACCTGCCGAAAGTGGCCGGAATCGATCCTTCACTACCCGCCCCCACACACACTTCCGACCCCGTCACGCCGCCCACCGCCTCCGAATCCTCCACCGCCGCCGTCTCCGGTCCCGCCCTTCAGGACCATCTCGCCCGGTGGGTCTCGGACCTGACCACCCTCCACGAGCTCACCGAGCGGCTCGCCCTCACGGGCACACTGGACGACGCGCTGCACGAACTCCTGCGCGCCGGAGCCGCGCTCGTGGGCGCCCGGCGCGGGCTGGTCGCGCTGGAACCGGCCGACGGGCTCGGCCCGGTCACCACCGTCGGCCTCGGCCTCGGGCGCGCCGACCTCGGCCATATCGAGACGCTCCCGCGCGGTTCCGCGTCGGCCGGCCACCTCCTGGACGGGCTGCCCGAGCCGGACGGCGAGCCGCGGCCCGGCGTCGCGCACCCCGACATCCCGGGCGAGGCCGAACTCGACCCGCGCCACCGCGAAGTCGCCGCCCGCCTCGGCTACTCCGCGAGCTACGCCGTGGCGCTCGACCCGCTCGCCGGCCCCGGCACCGCCTCGAAGAGCCCCACGGGCGCCGGGGGACCCACCGGACGGCTCGGCGCGGCGGCCTGGCTGTACGACGAACCGGCCGAGCCCGCCGAGCGCCAGCGCCACCTCGTGGGCCTGTACTGCCGCTACGCCGCCGCGCACATCGCCCGGCTGGTCGAGCTCACCCGCGCCCGCGCCACCGTCGCGACCGTCCAGGAGGAGCTGCTGCCCACGCGGCTGCCTCGGATCCCCGGGGTCCGCCTCGCCGTGCGCCACCGCGCGGCTCCCCTCGGGGGCGGCGACTGGTACGACGCGCTGCCGCTGCCCGACGGCGCGCTCGGCCTCTCCGTCGGCGGGGTGACCGGTTCCGGACCCAGCGCGATCGCCGCCATGGGGCGGCTGCGGGCCTCCCTGCGCGCGTACGCCGTGATGGAGGGCGAGGATCCGGTGGCCGTGCTCTCCGACCTCGAACTGCTGCTGCGGCTGACCGAGCCCGCCCGCTCCGCGACCGCCCTCTTCGCCTACTACGAGCCCCTGCCGCGCAAGGTGGTGCTGGCCGGGGCCGGCCACTGCCCGCCGCTGATCACCGGCGAGCGGCGCACCGAGTTCGTGGAGACCGCCCTGTCCGCGCCGCTCGGCATGCTCTCCTGCTGGGAGGCGCCCAGCGTGGAACTCGAACCCGCCCATGGAGAAACGCTCCTCTTCTACAGCGACGGGCTGCTCCACCGCACGGGAGAGCCCATGGACCGGGCCTTCGCCCGGCTGCACACGGCCGCCGCGAGCGCCCCCAGGGCCGTACGGCACGATCCGGACGGCTTCGCGGACCACGTGCTGCGCACGGTCCTCCCCGGAGCCGGAGCCGGGGCCGGAGCCGGAGGCGGAGGCGGAAGCGGAAGCGGGGCGGGCGGGGGCGCGAGCGCCGCCGACGACTGCGCGGAGGACGTCGTCCTGCTCGTCGCCCACTTCGACTGACCGCGCGCGTGAACGGCGATAAACGGCGATGAACCCCCGAGAACTCCGACCGGTCATCGAGTGACAAAAAGTCTCAAATCCTCTTTGACCGGCAATCGACGGCAGATCAGGCACGTCCCGGCCGTCATACCCCGCGCCTACCATGGACACGGTCCAACGCGAGGAGGATGACGTGACCGAGGAGCCCACCTCCGAGGCCCTGGAGACCCCAGAGGCCGCGGAGCAGCCCATCAAGCAGCGGAAGAACGGCCTTTACTCAGGCGTTTCCGACGAGCTGGCCGAGAACATGCAGTCCGGCTGGGCCGACACCGAGCTGCACGGCCTTGAGCCCATCGAGCAGGCGCCCCACACCGCCCGCCGCCGCGCCGCGCTCTCCGCGCGGTTCCCCGGTGAGCGGCTGGTCATTCCCGCGGGCAACCTCCGCACCCGCTCCAACGACACCGAGTACGACTTCCGGGCCGCCACGGAGTACGCGTACCTCACCGGCGACCAGACGCATGACGGCGTCCTGGTCCTGGAGCCGGACGGCCCCGGGGGCCACACCGCGACCATCTATCTGCTGCCCCGCTCCAACCGGGAGAACGGCGAGTTCTGGCTGGACGGCCAGGGCGAGCTGTGGGTCGGCCGCCGCCACAGCCTCGCCGAGGCCGAGCAGCTGCTGGGCCTGCCCGCCAAGGACGTGCGCAAGCTCGCCGACGAGCTGCGGGCCGCGACCGGCCCGGTGCGCATCGTCCGCGGCCACGACGCCGGTCTCGAGGCGGCCCTGACGGACAAGGTCACCGCCGAGCGCGACGCGGAGCTGCGCACGTTCCTCAGCGAGCAGCGGCTGGTCAAGGACGAGTTCGAGATCGGCCAGCTCCAGGCTGCCGTCGACTCGACCGTGCGCGGCTTCGAGGACGTGGTCAAGGTCCTCGACAAGGCCGAGGCCACCTCCGAGCGCTACATCGAGGGCACGTTCTTCCTGCGCGCCCGCGTCGAGGGCAACCACGTCGGCTACGCCTCCATCTGCGCCGCCGGCCCGCACGCCACCACGCTCCACTGGGTGCGCAACGACGGACCCGTCCGCTCCGGGGAGCTGCTGCTCCTGGACGCGGGTGTGGAGACCCCCACCCTCTACACCGCCGACGTGACCCGCACGATGCCGGTCAGCGGCCGCTTCACGCCGCTTCAGCGCAAGATCTACGACGCGGTGTACGAGGCGCAGGAGGCGGGCATCGCGGCGGTCAAGCCGGGCGCGAAGTACCTCGACTTCCATGACGCCGCCCAGCGGGTTCTCACCGCGAAGCTGGTCGAGTGGGGCCTGATCGAGGGCCCGGTCGAGCGCGTCCTGGAGCTCGGCCTCCAGCGCCGCTGGACGCTGCACGGCACCGGCCACATGCTCGGCATGGACGTCCACGACTGCGCCGTGGCCCGCCGGGAGGCGTACGCGGAGGGCACCCTGGAGCCCGGCATGTGCCTCACGGTCGAGCCCGGCCTGTACTTCCAGGCCGACGACCTGACCGTCCCCGAGGAGTACCGGGGCATCGGGGTCCGCATCGAGGACGACATCCTCGTCACGGAGGACGGCAACCGGAACCTCTCGGCCGCGCTTCCCCGCACCTCCGACGACGTCGAGGCGTGGATGGCGGCGCTTCTTTAGGCCCTTCTTCAGGCCCTGAAGAGCCGAGCTCGGGAGAAGAGACCCGGGGTATCGTCGGTCGCCGTGGCGGAATCCTGGGTCAATTCGGCGGCGGCCCTCGGCAGTGATCTCCATCTGGAGCTGGCCAGGGCGGGCAGCCGCCGGGCGGCGTTGACGGGGGCGCTGCGCGAGGCCATCCGCGACGGCCGGCTCGCCCCCGGCACCCGGCTGCCGCCGTACCGGTCCCTCGCCGCCGACCTCGGCCTGGCCCGCAACACCGTGGCCGGCGCCTACGCCGAGCTGGTCGCCGAGGGCTGGCTCACCGCCCGCCAGGGCTCCGGCACCCGCGTCGCGCCCCGGGCCGCGCCGCCCCCGCCCAGGCGAGTGAACCGAAGGGGCGGCGCGGCCGTGGGCTTCGGCTCGGCGCCCGTGCGGCGCGCCCGCAGCGCGCCCGCGCGTCCTCCCGAGCCCGTCCACAATCTGCTGCAAGGCCAGCCCGACGCGGCGTCCTTCCCCCGTTCCGCCTGGCTGGCCTCCGCCCGCCGCGCCCTGACCTCCGCACCCAACGAGGCCTTCGGCCCCGGCGATCCGCACGGCCGCCCGGAGCTGCGCCGCGCGCTGGCCGGCTATCTGGCCCGCGCCCGGGGCGTGCGCACCGACGCGGACCGGATCGTCATCTGCTCCGGGTACGCCCACGCGCTGCGGCTGCTGGCCGGGACGGCGGCGCTGCGCGGCACGGCGGCCGTGGAGGCGTACGGCCTCGGCTTCCACCGCTCGCTGCTCGCCGCCGCCGGGATCCGTACCGTGCCGCTGTCGCTGGACGCGGACGGCGCCCGCACCGAGGAGCTGGCCTCGCTCCAGGGCGTACGGACCGTCCTGCTCACGCCCGCCCACCAGTTCCCCACCGGCGGGCCGCTGCACCCCCTGCGGCGGGCGGCCGCCGTCGACTGGGCGCGCGCCCGCGGCGGGCTGGTCCTGGAGGACGACTACGACGGCGAGTTCCGCTACGACCGCAAGCCCGTGGGCGCCGTCCAGGGCCTGGACCCCGGGCATGTCCTCTACGTGGGGTCGGCCAGCAAGAGCCTGACCCCGGCCCTGCGGCTGGGCTGGATGGTGCTGCCCGACCACCTCGTGGACGAGGTCCTGGCCGTCAAGGGGGAGCGGGAGGCGTGGGCGAGCGCGCTCGACCAGCTCACCCTCGCCGACTTCATCGAGTCGGGCGGATACGACCGGCACATCCGCAACATGCGCCAGCGCTACCGCCGCCGCCGGGACCAGTTGGTCGCCGCCCTCGCCGAACGCGCCCCGCACATCCGCGTCAGCGGCGTCGCGGCGGGGCTGCACGCGGTGCTGGAGCTGCCGCCGGGCACCGAGCGGTCCGCCGTCCAGGCCGCCGCCTGGCAGGGGCTCGCCCTGGAGGGCCTGGCCGGCTACCGCCATCCGGACGCGGCGGGGCCGCCCCGCGACGGCCTGGTCGTCGGCTACGCCACCCCGCCCGACCACGCCTTCGCGGGCGCGCTGGACGCGCTGTGCCGCGGGCTGCCGCCCGACCTCTCGGCCGATGCGGCCGAAGCGGCCGAAGCGGCCGAAGCGGCCGAAGCGGCCGACACGGACGCGGCTGACACGACCGGCGCGGCTGACACGACCGACGCGGCTGACACGGTCGTCACACCCCCGTCAGGGAGTCCTCGCGCCACTTGAGGATCTTGTCGAAGCTGACCACCACACCGCCGCGCCCCGGGCGGTCGCGGTAGCGGACGTGGTCGGTCAGCGCCTCGATCAAAAAGAGCCCTCGCCCGTGCTCTGCCTGGGCGGGGGCCGGCTGTCTCGCGGCGGGGTGGGGCTGCGGGGCCTTGGCCCAGTCCCCCGGGCCGGCGGGGACGGGGCGGCGGTGGAAGCCCGGCCCGGAGTCGGTGACCTCGATGCGGCAGGTGTCGCCGTCGATGAAGGTCGTGACTCTGTAGTCCCCGTCGGCGCCGTCCGCGCCGCCGTGCTCGACCGCGTTGGCGCAGGCCTCGGAGAGGGCGACCGACAGGTCGTAGGAGATCTCGGGATCGACCCCGGCCGTCTCCATCGTGCCGAGGAGCAGGCGCCGGGCGAGCGGAACGCTCGCCGCCTCACGCGGCAGATGGAGTGACCACCAAATGCTCATACTCCAGCCTCCCGGCCACGGCTCGACATACCGTTACGTATTGCCTGCGTCCATGGTCCGTAAGCGTCCAATTGACGTGACTCCCCTCATTCGGCGGAAGCGCATATTCCATATCGCGGTGTATGGAGCGGTGCATGGAGCTGTCCAGGTGTGCGGCGGTACGCCCCACCCGCCGTGGGGGAATTCGGGGCCCAGTGGGATGATGGCGCGGCCATGTCTGCCCCCCACGGACGCGCCGGAGCCGATCTGCGGATACTGCGGGCCGCGGTGTTCACCGCGGTCTGCGTCGTGCTGTCCGCGGGCGGGCACATGCTCGCCTCCTGCACGACCGTGCCGCTGTGGACGCTCGGCGCGGGCTGCGCGGTGCTGTTCGCGACGGTGGCGCCGCTGGCCGGGCGGGAGCGGTCGCTGCCCGGGATCGCCGTGGTCCTGGGCGTGGGTCAGCTCGCGCTCCACGCCGTCTTCGCGCTCGGGCAGCGCACCACCCAGCAGACCCCGGCAACGGGCGGCTCCGAGGGCGGGGTGACCGCCATGGCCGGCCGGCTGCTGTGCGGCTCGGGCCCCGTCCGGCTGGACGCCGCCACGGCGCACCGGATCGTCACCCACGCCGGGATCGACCCCGCCACGGTGGGCTCCGCGCCGTCCCGGCCGGGCCCCGAGGCCATGCACCTGGACACCCTGCTGCCGTCGCTGCCGATGGCGCTGGGGCATCTGCTCGCCGCCCTCGCCGTCGGCTGGCTGCTGCGCCGCGGCGAGGTGGCCGTGTGGCGGGCGGTGCGGCTGTCGGCGGACGGGGCGCGCGGGGTCGCGGAAGCCGCGCTCGTGCGGGCGCTGCGCGCCGCGCTGCGGCTGGTCCGGGCGCTGCGCGCCGGCCAGGACGAGCCGCTCGGCGCCTCCGTGCGCCGGCCGCGCACACCCGAACGGGACGAGTGCGCGGCCGAGACCCTCGTACTCCAGCACAGTGTGATCAGGCGGGGCCCGCCTGGCTTCGACCTCGCGGCCTGACCGACGCGGCGCACTCCGGCGGGACCGGGGGCGTTCGCGCTGTCGCCGCACGCGCGCCACCCCCAAATCCCGATTCATTCCTGCCATGGAGTGTTTTGTCATGAACGCCATGCGTCTTCCCCGTCTCCGCCGTCTTCCGATGGCCTGCGGCATCGCCGCCGGAGCACTGGTGCTGTTCGCCGCCACCCCCGCCTTCGCGCACGTCAGCGTGCAGCCGGGCCAGGCCGAGCAGGGTGGCTACAGCACGATCGCCTTCAAGGTGCCCAACGAGAAGGACGACGCCTCGACCGTCAAGCTCGAGGTCACCCTGCCCGCCGACCACCCGCTGGCCTCGGTGATGGCGCAACCGGTGCCCGGCTGGGACGTGAAGCTCACCAAGACCAAGCTCGCCAAGCCGGTCGAGGTGCACGGCGAGAAGGTCACCGAGGCGGTCACCAAGGTCACCTGGAGCGGCGGCAAGATCGAGCCGGGCACCTTCCAGCAGTTCCCGCTGTCGGTCGGCGCGCTGCCCGACGACGCCGACCAACTGGTCTTCAAGGCCCTCCAGACGTACGACGACAAGGAGGTCGTGCGCTGGATCGAGGCGCCCAAGGAGGGTGCGCCGGAGCCCGAGAACCCGGCGCCCGTCCTCAAGCTCGTCAAGCCGGCCGAGGGCTCCGACGGCCACGGCGGCGGCACCCAGAACGCGAAGGCCGAGGCCGACGGCGCCACCGAGAAGACCGCCTCCGCGTCGAGCGATGACGGCGGCGACAACAGCGACACCACCGCCCGTGTGCTGGGCATCGTGGGCATCGTCGTCGGCGTCGCCGGCGTGGCCTTCGGCGTGCTCGCCGGCCGCCGTCGCAACGCCTGATCCCCACCCCGCAGCACCGAGGGACCCGAGGGGTGGTGGGCGCGCTTGCCCGCCACCCCCGCACCACCGATCCACCGATCCACCGATCCACCCGCATCTTTTGGAGAACGACTCCATGCGCAGCACCACATACCTGGGCGCGGCCCTCGTCACCGCCGCCGCTCTCACCCTGACCGCCTGCGGCGGCTCCGGCGGCGACGGCGACCGGACCGAGAAGGCCGCCGATGTCTCCGGCGGCAGCAAGCCCGGCCAGGCGATCGTCCTCGACCAGCCCAAGGCCAAGCCCGATCTCGTCCTGACCGACACCGACGGCAAGAAGTACGACCTGCTGAAGGAGACCAAGGGCAAGCCCACCCTGATCTACTTCGGCTACACCTACTGCCCGGACGTCTGCTCGCTGGTCATGAGCAACATCGGCCTCGCGGAGCAGAAGCTCCCCAAGGCCGAGCGCGACAAGCTCCAGGTCGTCTTCGTCACCACCGACCCCGGGCGGGACACCCCCAAGCGCATGCGCTCCTGGCTGGACGGCCAGGGCGGTCAGGACTTCGTCGCGCTGACCGGCGACTTCGACACCATCCAGGCCGCCGCGCGGCCGCTGGGCATCCTCGTCGAGAAGCCGAAGAAGGAGAAGGACGGCAGCATCACCGTCAACCACGGCGCCGAGGTGATCGCCTTCTCCCCCAAGGACGACAAGAACCACTGGCTCTACACCACCGAGACCACGGCCGACCAGTACGTCAAGGACCTGCCGAAGATCATCAAGGGGCAGAACCCGTGACCGGGACGGCGACCGGCGCGCGGCGGACGGCCGCCGCCGCGCTGGTCCTCACCCTGTCCGCCGCCCTCGCGGCCTGCGGCGGCGAGGACGGTGGCGGCGGCGACCGGCCGAAGCTGTCCGTCAGCGGCGCGTACGTGCCCCAGCCCCCGACCCGGGACATGGCCGCGGGCTATGTGACGGTGACCAACAAGGGCGGCGGCGCCGACGAGCTGACCTCCGTCACCACCTCGCTGGCCGGCGAGGTCACCATGCACACCACCACCGGCACCCGGATGAAGCAGGTGCGGTCGCTGAAGATCCCGGCCAATGGTGAGCTGCGGCTGGCCACCGGCGGAGATCATCTGATGCTGACAAATCTGACCCGCAAGCCGAACGTCGGTGACAAGGTCGGTTTCACCCTGCATTTCGCCTCCTCCGACCCCATCGAGATCAAGGTCCCGGTCGAGCCGACGACGTACCGCCCCAAGGACTGACGCCCGATGCCCTCGCTGCCCCCCTCCCTGACCAGGACGACCAGGTCGGCCTGGACGACCAGGCTGACCAGGCCGTCCAGGCCGACCACCAGGCGACTGCTGTCGGTCTTCGGTGCCCTGCTCGCCGCGCTGCTGTGCGCGCTCAGCTTCGGCGCGTCCTCCGCGTCGGCGCACGCCGCGCTCACGGAGACCGACCCCGCGGACGGCGCGGTGGTCAAGGCCGCGCCGTCGCAGGTGCGGCTCACCTTCTCGGAGGGGGTGCTGCTGTCCGGCGACTCCGTGCGCGTCCTGGACCCGAAGGGCAATCGGGTGGACACCGGCAAACCCGCCCATGTGGGCGGCAAGTCGTCCACGGCCGGCGTCGCGCTGCACGCCGGGCTGCCCGACGGCACGTTCACGGTGGCCTGGAAGGTGGTCTCGGAGGACAGCCACCCGGTGGCCGGGGCGTTCACCTTCTCCATCGGCGCGCCGTCCAAGACGAAGGCCAAGGTGCCCTCGGCCGCGGGCCCCGACGAGACGGTCGAGACGCTGTACGACATCGGGCGGTACGTCGCCTACGGCGGCTTCACGGTGCTGGTCGGCGGCTGTGTCTTCGCCGGGCTGTGCCGCTCCTCGCGGCCGGTCCAGAAGCTCACCGTCGGCGGCTGGGTGGCCCTCTTCTCCGCGACCCTGCTGCTGTTGCTGCTGCGCGGCCCGTACACCGACGGCAAGGGCATCGGCGGGGTCTTCGACCTCGGCGGCCTGAGCGATGTGCTGTCCACCAAGGCGGGCGCGGCGCTGCTGTCGCGGCTGATGCTGCTCGGCGCGGCGGCGCTCTTCCTGGCCGTGCTCTTCGGCTCGTACGCGCGCCGCGCGGCGGACGAGGACCAGGGGCGGCGCCAGGACCTGGCCTTCGGGCTCGCCTTCGGCGGCACCGTCGTCTCGGTGGGCATCGCCGCGACCTGGGCGATGGCCGAGCACGCCTCGGTCGGCATCCAGTCCACCGTCGCGATGCCGGTCGACGTGGTCCACCTGCTCGCCGTGGGCGTATGGCTGGGCGGTCTGGCGGCGCTCGTGGCCACGCTGCGCGCGGGGGAGCCGATCGGGCGGACGGCGGTGCGCCGCTTCTCGCGGCTGGCCTTCGGCTCGGTCGTCGTCCTGGTCCTCACCGGCCTCTACCAGTCGTGGCGGCAGGTCGGCTCCTGGGACGCGCTGACCGGCACCGAGTACGGGCGCTGGCTGCTGGTCAAGGTCGGCCTCGTGGCGGTGCTCGTCGCCATCGCCTCCGTCTCGCGCCGCTGGACGGGCCGCCTCACGGACGAGGAGGCGACGGCGAGCGGTGACGAAGCCGAGGCCGAGGAAGAGAAAGAAGAGGAAGAGGCCAAGGACACGGAAGAGGCTGCCGCCGCCGACCCCGTGCGCACCGCCCAGCTCGCCCGCCAGAAGGCGGCGGTCTCCAAGGCCGCCACCCTCCGCAAGCGCCACGGCGACCTCACGCGCGGCTCGCTCTACCGCTCCGTACTCGCGGAGACGGTCGTGGCCGTCGTGCTGCTCGCCGTCGCCACGGTGCTCAGCACGACCCAGCCCGGCCGGGCCGCGAGCGCCGTCGCGAGCGCGAAGTCCGGCGGCGCGGCCGTGGACACCACCCCGGCCGTCGACCCGATCAGCGTCGAGATCCCGTACAACACGGGGCCCAAGAGCGGCCGCGGCAAGGCGATCTTCATGCTGGACCCGGCCCTCCCCGGCGACAACCTGATCCATGTCTTCACCTTCGACCTGGCCGACCGGCCCGTGGACGCGGAGGAGGCGAAGGTGACCCTGACGCTCCCGAAGGAGAACATCGGCCCGCTGACCGTGCCGCTGGAGCACGTCGCCACCGGCCACTGGAGCGCGAAGAGCTTCCAGCTGCCCATGGGCGGCACCTGGCGGCTCGCCCTGACCGTACGGACCTCCGACATCGACCAGGTGACGGAGACCAGGACCCTGAAGATCGGCCAATGAGCAAGACCCCGAACACCCAGCACACCCCGGACACCCAGCCGGAACCCCCTTCCTCGATCTCCCGGCGCCGCCTGCTGGGCACGGCCGGCGCCGTCGGCGCGGCCGGGCTCGTCGCGGGCGGCGCGGCCGGGGCGTACGCCGCCGAGACGGCCCGCACCGACCCCGACCCGCTCAGCTCCGTCGGCTCGACCGCCGTGCCCTTCCACGGCGAGCGCCAGGCCGGCATCACCACCCCCCTCCAGGCGCACGGCCACGTGGTCGCCCTCGACCTGGCGCCCGGCGCGAACCGCAAGGCGGCCGCCGCGCTGCTGCGCCGCTGGTCGAAGACGGCCGAGGAGCTGACCGCGGGCAGGGCCCCGGCGAACGACACGGGCATCGCGCTGGACGCGGGCCCGGCGTCGCTCACCGTCACCTTCGGCTTCGGCCGCACCTTCTTCGGCAAGGTGGGGCTGGGCGACCGGCTGCCGGAGGCGCTGGCCCCGCTCCCCGACTTCTCCGCTGACGTGCTCGACCCGAAGCGCAGCAACGGCGATCTGTGGCTTCAGATCGGCGCGAACGACGGGCTGGTCGCCTTCCACGCGCTGCGCGCGCTCCAGCGCGAGGCCGGGGAGACGGCCCGGGTGCGCTGGCAGATGAACGGCTTCAACCGGACGCCCGGCGCGACCTCCCGCCCCATGACCGCCCGCAACCTCATGGGGCAGGTCGACGGCACCAACAACCCCAAGCCCACGGACGACGACTTCGACCAGCGGATCTTCGTCCCCGCGCAGGGGAAGCCGGACTGGATGGCGGGCGGCTCGTACGCGGTGGTGCGGCGGATCCGGATGCTCCTCGACACCTGGGACCACCTCTCCCCGGAACGGCAGGAGCGGGTGATAGGCCGCCGCAAGTCGGACGGGGCCCCGCTGTCCGGCGGCACCGAGACCACACCGGTCCAGCTGGACAAGGTGAACGCGGACGGGTCGCTGGCCGTCGCGGGCGACGCGCACGTACGGGTCGCCGCACCCGTCTCGAACCAGGGCGCGGCGATGCTGCGCCGCCCGTTCTCGTACCACGACGGCTTCCGCGCGGACGGCGCGCCGGACGCGGGGCTGCTGTTCATCGCCTGGCAGGCGGATCCGATGAAGGGCTTCGTACCGGTGCAGCGGAAGCTTGACCGGGGCGACGGGCTGTCGCGCTTTCTGCGGCACGAGGCGAGCGCGCTTTTCGCGGTGCCGGGCGGCTGCGCCCCGGGCGAGTACGTCGGTCAGGCACTCTTGGAAGGGTGAACCACGGCGTCAGGGGCCGGACGCTGGGTATCGTTGCGGTTCTCGTCCGTTCCAGGGAGTCAGCGTGATGTCGGCCAGTGTTTATACCTACCTCGGTCCCGAAGGCACGTTCACGGAGGCCGCCCTGCGGTCGCTGCCCGAGGCCGCCACGCGCGAGCTGACCCCCATGGTCTCGGTGCCGACGACGCTGGACGCCGTGCGGTCGGGCGCGGCGGCGGCCGCGCTGGTCCCCATCGAGAACTCGGTGGAGGGCGGCGTGACCATCACGCTCGACGAGCTCGCCACCGGCGAACCGCTGATGATCTACCGCGAGGTGCTGCTGCCGATCGCCTTCGCGCTGCTGGTACGGCCGGGCACCCAGCTCTCCGATGTGAAGACGGTGACCGGCCACCCGGTGTCCCAGCCGCAGGTCAGGAAGTGGCTGGCGGCCAATCTGCCGGACGCGGTGTGGGAGTCGGCCGCCTCCAACGGGGACGGGGCGCGGCTGGTGCAGGAGGGGCGCTACGACGCGGCGTTCGCCGGTGAGTTCGCGGCGGCGACGTACGGGCTTACGCCCCTGGTGAGCGGCATCCATGACGCGCAGAACGCGGCGACCCGCTTTGTGCTGGTCGGCCGCCCGGCGCGGCCCGCCGCCCGGACGGGCGCGGACAAGACGACCGTGGCGATCTGGCTCGGCGACGACCACCCGGGTGCGCTGCTGGAGCTGCTCCAGGAGTTCGCGGCGCGCGGGGTCAACCTGGTGCGCATCGAGTCGCGCCCGACGGGCCAGGGCATCGGCCGCTACTTCTTCTCGGTGGACCTCGAGGGGCACATCACGGACCGGCGGGTCGCCTCGGCCCTGATGGGGCTGAAGCGGATCTGCCCGAATGTGCGGTTCCTGGGCTCCTACCCGCGGGCGGGCTTCGAGCCGTCGGACATGTCCCCGCTGCGGTACGGGACCGAGGACAAGGACTTCGCGGCGGCGGACGAGTGGCTGGCCCGCTGCCAGGACGGCCGGGCCTGACCGAGTTATCCACAGGCACGAGGCGCGGGCTGGGGACAAGTCGACACATCAACCCGGCGTAATCGACAAATCACCCAGCTCGCACCAACCCACCTATCGCCACACCTATCACTCACGTCACCCCATTTCTCTCGACCAACTCTCCGGAGTGAGCAAATCCCACCCGAAAGAGTGTGTGAACGAGGTTTGATCGGGGAATCCATCGCCGAGCACTTCGCGTACCAGATGATCAGCCCGACATCCACAGAACTCACACACAGCCTGTGGATAACTTTGGACGCCACCACCCCACCCTGTGGACAACGCGAGGGTCAACTCCCCGTTCGCACAAGGGAACCCGGTCACCCATAGCCGCCCCTTCGCCCCATTTCAGGGAATGCGCGCTTTCGTCACCACGGCACGCGGATGCACAGACGGGCGAATTCTCAAGAATCCATACCATCCCAAACGCGGACAAAGTGCACCGCAAGGGAATATCGGGTCGAGCACCGGATGGGCACACCGGTAACCTGGTGACGTGATTGACCTTCGTCTGCTCCGTGAGGACCCCGACCGTGTGCGCGCCTCCCAGCGCGCCCGTGGAGAGGACGTCGACGTCGTCGACGCGCTGCTCTCCGCCGACGAGCGGCGCAGGTCGTCCAGCGTCCGCTTCGACGAGCTGCGCTCCGAGCAGAAGGCGCTCGGCAAGCTCATCCCCAAGGCCTCCGGCGACGAGAAGGCGGAGCTGCTGAAGAAGGCGGGCGAACTGTCCGCCGCGGTGAAGGCCGCCGACGCCGAGCAGGACGAGGCCGCGGAGGAGACCCAGCGGCTGCTGCTCCGGCTCGGCAACCTGGTCCACCCCGACGTGCCCATCGGCGGCGAGGACGACTTCGCCGTCCTGGAGACGGTCGGCACCCCGCGCGACTTCGCGGCCGAGGGCATCACCCCCAAGGACCACCTGGTCCTCGGTGAGCTGCTCGGCGCGATCGACACCGAGCGCGGCGCCAAGGTCTCCGGCTCGCGCTTCTACTATCTGACCGGCGTCGGCGCGCTGCTCGAGCTCGCGCTGGTGAACGCCGCGATGGCGCAGGCCACCGCCGCGGGCTTCACCCCCGTCCTCACCCCGGCCCTGGTCAAGCCCCGGGCCATGGAGGGCACCGGCTTCCTCGGCCAGGCCGCGGACGACGTCTACCACCTCGACAAGGACGACCTCTTCCTGGTCGGCACCTCCGAGGTGCCGCTGGCCGCGTACCACATGGACGAGATCCTGGACGCGGGCGAGCTGCCGCGCCGCTACGCCGGGTTCTCCTCCTGCTTCCGCCGTGAGGCCGGCTCGTACGGTAAGGACACCCGCGGCATCTTCCGGGTGCACCAGTTCGACAAGGTCGAGATGTTCGTCTACACCACGCCGGAGGAGGCGGAGGCCGAGCACCAGCGGCTGCTGGAGTGGGAGAAGCAGTGGCTGACCTCGCTCGAGCTGCCGTTCCGGGTGATCGACCTGGCCTCGGGAGACCTGGGCTCCTCGGCGACGCGGAAGTTCGACTGTGAGGCGTGGATCCCGACCCAGGGCAAGTACCGCGAGCTGACCTCGACCTCCAACACGACCGAGTTCCAGTCGCGCCGGCTGTCGATCCGGATGCGCGAGGACAAGCGGGTACGGCCGCTGGCGACGCTGAACGGCACGCTGTGCGCGGTCACGCGCACCATCGTCGCGCTGCTGGAGAACCACCAGCAGGCCGATGGATCGGTGCGGGTGCCCGAGGTCCTGCGTCCGTATCTGGGCGGACGCGAGGTCCTGGAGCCGGTCGCCCGATGAGCGACAGCCCCTCGCTGCCCTACCGCCTCATCGCCACCGACCTCGACGGCACCCTGCTGCGCGGCGACCACCGGGTCTCCGAGCGCACCCGGGCGGCGCTCGCCGCGGCCACCGCGGCGGGCGCGGCGCACATCGTGGTCACCGGGCGGACGGTGCCGGTGGCCCGGCACATACTCGACGACCTCGACTACCACGGGCTCGCGGTGTGCGGGCAGGGCGCGCAGGTCTACCACGCGGGCGAGCACCGGCTGCTGACGTCCGTGACCCTGGACCGGCGACTGGGCGCGCTGGCGCTGGAGAAGATCGAGTCGGAAGTCGGCCCGCTGTTCCTGGCCGTGGCCCGCGACGGGCTCGACGGCAAGCTGCTCTTCGGGCCCGGCTATGGGGTACATCCGGCGGAGCGGTCGGCCCGGTCGCTGAAGGACCGGGCCGATCTGTGGTCCGCCCCCGTCAGCAAGCTCTACATCCAGCACGCGCGGATGGGCGACGACGAGTTGGCCGAGGCCGCCCGCACGGCCGCGGGCGGCCTGCTGGGGGTGACGGTGTCGGGCGAGGGCCTGGTGGAGCTGTTGCCGCTGGGGCTGACCAAGGCGACGGGCCTCTCGCTGGCCGCCCGGCGCCTCGGGATGACCGCGGAGGACACCATCGCCTTTGGCGACATGCCCAACGACACAGCGATGCTCCGGTGGGCGGCCCACGGCGTGGCGATGGCCAATGCCCACGAGGAGCTGAAGGCCGTCGCCGACGAGATCACCGCGTCCAACGAGGAGGAGGGCATCGCCCTCGTCCTGGAGCGGCTTTTCAGCCCAGCGCCTTGACCGCCTGGTAGTACGTCCAGGCGGTGCTGTTACAGGCGGTCTTGGACGCCCCGCTGTAGCCGTTGCACACCCGCTTGAGGTCCTCGTAGAAGGCGCTGTCCAGGCGGGCCTTGTTCGCGCTGAAGGCACCTATCGCCTTGTAGTTGCGGTAGCCGAAGTCATGGCGGGCGCAGGCGGTCTTGAAGGGGAAACCGAAGGGGTTGTCGGGGGACTTGCTGCAATAGTCGGTCGACCAGTCGAACTGGTACGCCGACCAGGCGCCCTGGTTGTTGCGTGCCGCGAGCCACGCGTTGTAGCTGCTCGCGCTCGTCTGGGTCCAGCTGGAGAGCACCTGCGGCTTGTCCGCAGGGGCGGCTTGGGCGGGCCCGGCGAGGGCCACGGCGGTGGCCGCGGCGACCGCGGTGGCGGCGAGACTCGTGGCAAGACGACGCATCGGTTCCTCCGATGTCTGACGGTCCTTCATAAAAGGCCGTAGGGAAGGGAACTGGAACGAGTACGAGGCAGTGCGTTGGCGCACGCCAAGGGTTCGGCAGGTCCCTGACAATCGTCAAGATTTATTGGGTCGTCTGCTTGAACAGAGTTCAACCACCGGGAGTTGGGAGCTTCCTCCAAGTGCCGCCCTGGCCAGGGGATTTGACCGGGGTATGGCGGCAGGTGCGGCGGTACGTCAGGGCGCGCGCCGCGCCGCGCCCCGCGGAGACAGCGGCAGCGGCCCCGCGCCCTTGACCCGGCGGATCGTCGGCGAGGTCTCCATGCCCCGCACCCCCGGCAGCGCGGCGACCCGCGTGGTCAGGTACTCGTACAGATGCCGGACGTCCCGGCACACCACGACCGCCAGCAGATTGTGCGGCCCGGTGGTCGCGCAGACGAAGGCCGCCTCCGGGTGCTCCGCCACCGCCTGCCCGGCGGCGGCGAGGTGGGCCGGCAGCACGGACAGCCACAGCACGGCCGTGGAGCCATGGCCGAACATGCGGTAGTGGTAGTCGACGTCGAAGTAGAGGGTGCCGTCGGCACGCAGCTCCGCCATGCGGCGGCGTACCGTCGACTGCGACCAGCCCGTGGCGGCAGCCAGCTCGGCAAGACCCGCCCGCCCGTCGCGCGCCAGCACGGCCAGAAGCTGCCGGTCGCCGTCGTCCAGCCGGGCGCGGCCGTCCGGCGGGCGGTTGACGACGGGGACGACCAGCCGCTCGATCTGCCGGGGCGTCAGCGTGCCCGACTTGCTGACCAGCCCCTGCGGCCCGCCGAAGTACTCATGGAGCACACAGTGCGCGGCCACGCCCACCACCCGTGGAGTACCCGGCAACTTGCGCAGCAGCAGCGCGTCGCTGTCCTCGCCGGACGCCGCGCGCGTGATGCCGGAGATCTCGGTGCCGCCGGACATCAGGCTCACCCATGAGGTGTCGGGGCGGCGGGCCAGCGCCTCGGCCACCGACATGGCCGCGTCCGGGGTGCACTGCACCCGCAGCAGCCAGACGACTTCGCCGAGCGCGGCGGGGTCGGTGAGCCCCAGCACCCGGATGGCCCCGGCCGTGCGCAGCCGGGTGTAGCGGCGCGCCACGGTCTGGTCGGAGACGCCGAGCACATCGGCGATCCGGCTGAACGGGGCCCGGCCGTCGAGTTGGAGGGCCTGGACCAGTTGCCGGTCCAGCTCGTCGAACGCGTCGGAATTCACCGCAGAAGGCTAGCCGTTGTCGGATAGCGCCACAGATGCGGTGTTGGCTGGAAGGCGCGGGGTCGGCTGACGGAACTTGGGGATCACGGGGGGTACGGCGTCGGGCCGGGCCCCACTCTCTGTGGAACTCGGAGTTCGTCATGCGGAGCAAATGGTGGCCGCTCGCGGCCATCACCCTCGGCAATTTCATGCTGCTGATCGACGTCACCATCGTGAACACGGCGCTGCCGCAGGTGGCGCAGGGGCTGGACGCCTCCTTCACCTCGCTCCAGTGGGTGATGGACATCTACGCACTGGCGCTCGCCGCCCTGCTCATGGCCGCCGGTTCGGCGGCCGACGTCTTCGGCCGGCGGCGGCTGTATCTGCTCGGCCTCGCCGTCTTCGCGCTCTCCTCGCTGGCCTGCGGCCTTGCCCCGGACAGCGGGGTGCTGATCGCCGCCCGCGGGGTGCAGGGCGTCGGCGCGGCGGCGATGTTCGCCACCAACACCCCGCTGCTGATGGCCACATACACCGGGCGGGACCGCGGCATCGCCTTCGGCGTATGGGGCGGGACCAGCGGGGCGGCCGCGGCGGTCGGCCCGGTGCTGGGCGGGCTGCTCACCGAGTACGCCGACTGGCGGGCGATCTTCCTGGTCAATCTGCCGCTGACGGCGCTCGCGGTGTGGATCACGATCCGTACGGTCGACGAGTCGCGCGGCGCCCCCGGCGCGCGGATCGACTGGCCGGGCGCCGCCCTCTTCACGCTGTGCGCCGGGGCGCTGACGTACGGGCTGATACGGGGCGGCGAGGAGGGCTGGTCCGAGGGCGGCACGGTCGTGTCGCTGGTGGTCTCCGCCCTCGCGCTGGGCGTGTTCGTCCTGGTGGAGCGCGGGAAGCGACAGCCGCTGCTGGATCTGGGGCTGATGCGCCGTCCGTCCTTCGCGGTGCTGATGGTCGCGGCCCTGCTGCTCCAGGCGGCGGCCTTCCCGTACCTCACCTACGCGGGGATGTGGCTCCAGTCGGTGCTCGGGCTCAGCCCGGTGGAGGCCGGCCTGGCGGTGACCCCGATGGCGGGGGTCGCGCTGGTCGTCGGCGCGGCGGGCGGACGGCTGCTGGGGCGGGTCGCCCCGGGGCGCGCGCTCGGCGGCGGGCTGCTGCTGGTGGGCGCCGCGGCCCTGGTCACCGCCGTGCGGCTGACGGCCGACTCGGACTGGACGGCCTTTGTCCCCGGGCTGATGCTCGGCGGGCTCGGCATCGGTCTGGCCATGCCCGTCCTGGTGTCGGCGGCGCTCGGCTCGGCGCCGCCGGAGCGCGCCGGGATGGCCAGCGGCGCGGTGAACACCTTCCGGCAGCTGGGGTACGCGCTCGGGATCGCGGTCCTGGGCACGGTGTTCGCGGCGCGGGTGCGCGATGTCGTCGAGGACAGCGGATCCGTCCCGGCGCGCGCCGCCGGACAGGCGGCCGAGGCGATCAGCGGCGGGCACGCGGACGCGGTGATCGCCGCCGCCCCGGCGGGGCGGGCGCAGGCGGCGAAGGCGCTGGTGCACGAGTCCTTCGTGGCGGGTCTGGACCGGATCTGTGTGATCTCCGGGGTCACCGCGCTGGTGGCGGGCGCGCTGGTGCTGGCCGTCGTCCGCGGCGGCCCGGGCACGGCGGCGGGGCCCGGCGCCCCCGAGAAGACCGCGCCCGAGACAGAACCGGCCCGCACCTGAGCCGGGCCCGGTCCACAGCTGCCTCGTAGGTGACGTAGGGCTGATCGACAACTCCGCCCGTCAGGATCGCCTCATCGGCACCGACGAGGATCGGAGGACGGCATGAGCGGCACGGCGGTTGTGGGGCGTACGTCGGGGTGGGTGCGGATGCTGCGGGCACCGTGGACGGTGGCCTGTGTGGCGGCGACCGTGCTGCTCGGCTCGTCCGCCACGGTGGCCTCGGCCCTGGACCGGGCCAACGCCGCCCCTGGGCACAGGACGGCGGTGGCGGCCGCGCCGAGCGCGGCGGCCACCGCCGAGACCGGCGGCCGCTTCACCGCCGTCCCGGCCCGCTGGCGCCCGTAGGGCCTGTCGTCAAAGGGGTCACTCCTCGCCCGCGGTCACTCCTCGCCCGCGAGGGTCAGGGTCCGCAGCTTCCGGCCCGCGAACCAGATGGCGGCCACGGTCACGACGAGCAGCAGCACCACGCCGGTGGACAGGCTGACGACCGAGGTGACCGGCCCGCTGTCGGAGACCTTCTGGGCCAGCGCCAGCGACCACTGCTGGACGCTGAGCGTGCGGGCCCCGGGGACCAGGCTGCCGAACAGCGACTCCCACACCAGGGCGTAGACCAGGCCCACGATCACCGCGTGCCGGGTGACGGTGCCCAGCAGCAGGAACATCGCGCTGTAGGCGACCGAGGCGACGGTGGCGGCGACGGCGTAGGCGACCGCCAGTTGCTGGCCGTTGCCGTTGAGGATGAAGCCCGCCAGCAGGGTGGGCACCGCCGAGAAGAGAACCGTGACGCCGGTCGCGACGACGAACTTGGTGAAGATGATCGTGGGCCGCTTGACGGGCTTGGACAGCAGATAGAGGACCGAGCCGTCGTCGATCTCCGGGCCGATCGCGCCCGTACCGGCGATCACCCCGATCAGCGGGACCATCGTGGCCAGGGCGAAGCCGCCGAGGACGGAGTCGGCGGTGCCGTCGTCGACGCCGGCCAGCGCCCGTACGGCCACCGAGATGGCCAGCAACAGCGCGGGCAGGATGAACAGGATCAGCGCACGGCGGCGGCCGAGCAGGGCCCGGTAGGTGAGCCGGGCGACGGTGGGGTGGTAGAGCGAGGAGGACATCGCCTCTGGGCTCCTTTCCGGCCGCTCAGGCCGCGACGAGGTAGGAGAACACGCTCTCCAGGGACTCGTCGGAAGGCGAGACCGTGAGGAGCCGGATGCCCAGATCGCGGGCGACGCGGGGCAGCAGTTCGGTGAAGCGGGCGAAGTCGACCGCCTGGATGTGCAGCCCGGCTTCGGGCCCGCCGGTCGTGTCCACCTCGATGCCGGTGGTGGAGTGGTCGGCGATGAGGGCCGCAGCGAGCGCGCGGTCGTCGCTGGAGCACACCAGATAGCGGTGCGGACGGTCCGTCATCAGGCGGCGGATCTTGCGGAAGTCCCCGGAGGCCGCGTGCCGGCCCGCGACGATCACCTCGATGTGCGCGGCGAGCTGCTCGACCTCCTCCAGGATGTGCGAGGAGAACAGGACGGTACGGCCGTCGTCCCCCATGCGCCGCAGCAGGTCCATGAGTTGCATCCGCTGGCGCGGGTCCATGCCGTTGAACGGCTCGTCGAGCAGCAGCACCGACGGCTCGTGGACCAGCGCGGAGGCCATCTTCACCCGCTGGCGCATGCCCTTGCTGTACGTGGCGATGCGGCGGGAGCCCGCGAAGTCCATCTCGACGGTCTCCAGCGCCTTGCGGGCGGCGGCGCGGGGGTCGGGCAGCCCGTGCAGCTCGGCGTTGGCGATGACGAACTCGCGGCCGGTGAGGAAGTCGTACATCCCCTCGCGCTCGGGCACGATGCCGATCCGGCGGTACGCCTGCTCATTGCGCCAGATGGTGGCCCCGTCCAGGGTGACGGAGCCGGTGGAGGGCGCCAGGAAGCCGCCCATCATGCTGATGAGGGTGGACTTGCCCGCGCCGTTGGGGCCGAGGAGGCCGGTGACACCGGGGCCGATGGCCATGGTCACGTCGTTGACGGCGACCACGTTCCCGAACCAGCGGGAGACATTGTCGATGGCGATCGTGGTCACAGCCCGACCTTTCGGTAGCGGCGCAGGAGCAGGCCGTAGGAGCCGGCGATCAGGCCGAGGAGGACGAGGAGGAAGAGGAGTCCCGCCTTGGCGTCGGGCCCGAATCCGCCGGGGTAGGCGGAGGTGGCGCCGAGGAAGGCCGTCTGGACGCCGTCGATGATCGTGATCGGCGAGAACAGCCCGATCCAGCTGACCGCGCCGGTGCTGCCCTGGTCCCACGCGATGGCCTGAAGGGTGGACACCGCGCCGTAGGAGATGGTCAGCAGGGCGATGACGGCCGCCACGCCGAAGCCCCGGCGTGGGGTGAGCGCGGCGACGACCAGGCTGATGCCGGCGAAGAGGAGGGAGAGCAGAGCCACGGAGACCAGTCCTTGCGCGAAGGCCTTCGTCTGGTCGGCGAAGTCCAGCTTGGCGAGCAGGGCACCCACGTAAAGGATCACCAGGGGGACGCCGGTGAGGGCGAACAGGGCGGAGGCCATGGCGGCGAACTTGGCCGTCACATAGTCCGCCGCCTCGATGGGGCGGGAGAAGTAGAGCGGAATGGTCTTGAAGCGCAGGTCCCGGGAGACGGACTGGGGGGCCTGGGCCGCGGTGTAGAGGCCGATGACGGCCTGCATGATGACCGCGTAGCGCGTGTACTCGACGGGGAGGCTGTTCTGCTTGGTCACCACGGTGACCGCGACGAGGATCAGGGCGGGCACGCACATCACGGCGGCCAGCAGCATCGGCGCGACCTTGGACTTGGCGGAGCGGCCGAGGCCATAGGCGCCGCGCAGGCTCTGGGAGAACAGCGAGCGGCGGGCGTAGGCGCGGCCGAGGCGAGCGCCGTCGTAGTGGCGGTAGCCGATGTTGTGAATTTCGGCGCGTTGCTGGGTCTGGGTCTCAGGCGGCATCGGCGGCACCTCCGCTTCCGTTTCCGTCGTTTCCGTCGTTTCCGTCGTCGTCGCGGAAGATCTCCGCCATGCGGTGGCGGCGCTGCTCCATGCGGATCAGGCCGAGGCCCAGCCGGGCGATGGCGTCGCGGACCGCGTCGTAGGTCTCGTCACCGTCGACGTCCACGAGCAGCAGATGCTCGGAGGCGGACGCGGCCCCGTCCCCGGAGCGGCCCGCGGCCCGGACCGTGAGCCCGGACTCGGCGAGGGCGGCGCGCAGCGCGGCCGTGCCGTCCGGGTGCGCGGCGGTGTCGGTCACCTCGACCGCGAGCGAGGCCGTGGCCTGGGTGAACTCCCGGGTGGAGCTGGAGCGCAGCAGCCGGCCGCCGTCGATGACGACGACGTGGTCACAGGTGCGCTCCAACTCGCCCAGCAGATGCGAGGTGACCAGGACCGAGATGCCGAAGTCGGTGTGCACCCGGCGGATCAGGCCGAGCATCTCGTCACGGCCCGCCGGGTCGAGGCCGTTGGTGGGCTCGTCGAGAAGGACCAGCCGCGGGTCGTGCACCAGCGCCTGGGCGAGCTTGACGCGCTGCTTCATGCCGGTGGAGTAGCCGCCCATGGGGCGGTACCGCTCCTCGTAGAGCCCCACATGGCGCAGGGTGTCGGCGGTCCGCTCGCGGGCGGCGGTGGGCGGCAGCCCCGACATGCGCGCCATATGGACGACGAACTCGGTCGCCGAGACATCGGGCGGCAGGCAGTCGTGCTCGGGCATATAGCCCACCCGCTCGCGGATGGCGCTGCCGTCGGTGGCCACATCGAGGCCGAGGACGGAGGCACGGCCCTCACTGGCGGGGGACAGCCCCAGCAGGATCTTGATCAGGGTGGACTTGCCGGCCCCGTTGGCACCTACCAGGCCGGTGACGCCCGGCGTGATGTCGACGGAGAGCCGGTCAAGCGCGGTGACCCGGGGGAACCGCTTGCTCAGGCTTTCGGTGGCGATCACAGTCACGTCTTCGACCGTAGTGGTGTGGGACACACCCGACGTCAGTCCAGACGGCTGGATTTCCCTAGTTCTCGGGTCTGACGGTCCCGTAGGGGACCGGCACTTTCGGCAGGCCGACCGGTTGCGAAGAGCGGCGTGTCAGTCACCCATGGTGTCGGTCACCTGTGTGAAGATAGCCCTCATGTTTGGGGGAGGGAACACCAGACCGTCTAGACCGCCTGGTCAAGGCGGCAAAGCAAGCCTGGCCGACCTGGTACGCCAGGAGACCGCCGCGCAGATGTCGGAGCGGGAGAAGTGGGCGGCGCTGCGCCAGGCGCGGCTGTACTTCCAGCGCCCGGAGAACCCGGGATTCCTGGTCTCGGAGACGGCGGAGGCCGGCCCGCTCGTGCCGGTGTTCACCTCGCTCGAAGGGCTCGCGCGCTTCGCGGGGGCGTGCGGGTGGGCCTCTACGACGGCCGAGGACCTGGTGGGCCTGTTGCCGGAGGGCGTACGGGCGTTGGTGGACCCGCTGAGCAAGCGCCCGTTCCTGCTGGACGAGCAGACACTGCGCGAGGAGGAGGGGGCTGACGGTGGCGGATCCTGACGCGAGGGATGTGAACCGGGCCCCTACCGAGGGTGGCGCGGACGGCAAGTACGGCGGTAACGAGGGCGCTGACGGGTACAAGCTCGAGATCGCTGCGGTGAAGGCGCAGATCCTCCCGCTGGAGGAGTCGGTGGTCGCGGCCAAGGCGGTCAAGAACGGCCAGGAGAAGCTGACGGCCTATCTCCAGCACTGCGGCTCGCCCGAACTCCTGGAGTCGGGCAAGGCGTTCGTCAAGGAGTGGGGCTTCGGCATGGGTGAGCTCGCGGACCATGCGGATGCGGTGGTGGAGCGGCTGTACGAGGCCGTGGCCGGGTACATGCTGGCGGACCTGATGCGAGTGAAGGACTTCTGGCCCTCGGACGCGAACATGGCCAAGCTCCCGTCGGGCGCGGCCGGTAAGTGGTCCTGGGAACACATAGGGGCGCCGGAGATGGAGAAGCGCCCGGGGAATACGGCGTTGGCGGAGTTCGCGCGCAAGGCGCTGGGCGAGTACGAGGACGAGTCCTGATGGCAGACCCGGATGCGGTGCGGCCACCGCAGATACGGATACCGGCGGGCGCGAAGCCCAAGGACCTGATCCCCGGAAACCCGGGCGACGTCGACGACCTGGTGCTGGAGCTACGCGCGTATGCGGGCGCCTTCCAGGACGGCAAGGACAAGCTGCGGCCGCTGGACCTGGAGGACTGGCAGGGCAAGGGCGCGGGCGAGTTCCGGAAGGCCGTCGACCGGCTGCCGAAGGAACTGACCTCGGGCCATGACCAGTTCACGCACGCGGCGAGCGCGCTGGCGGCGTATGCGACGAAGCTGCGGTCGGTGCAGAAGCGGTGTGAGCCGATCATCGAGGACGCGGACGCGGCGCGGGCGGCGTCCAAGTCGCACCACAAGAAGGTCGATGCCTACAACGACGCGGTGACGCGGGGCGATGAGCAGTTGCCGGAGAAGCCCGCGGAAACCGATCCGGGCATCGCGGCGATGGAGGACTGTGTCGGTCGGCTGGACAAGCTGGTCGAGGAGCTGCGGTTAGTCGCCGAAGCGTCGAAGAAGAAGATCGACAAGGCGGCGGAGAAGGCCCCGAACAAGCCGAGTAACTGGCAGAAGTTCGGCGAGGGCGTCAAAGACGGGCTGTGGAAAGCCCACTATGGCATCCTCGGCCTGGCCGAGCTCCCCGCCTCGCTCCTCAAGGGCGACCTCGGCGGCTTCGGTATGCAGCTCGCCAATATCGGCGACGGCCTGGAGTACGCCAGACAACACCCGAAGGAGTTCCTGAAGGCGGCCACCAACTGGGATATGTGGTCCAAGGACCCGCTGCGGGCAGCGGGCGAGATCACACCGGAGCTGCTGCTCGCCCTGACCACGGGCGGCGCGAGCGTGCTGCGCAAGAAGCTGGACGTGGGCGGCAGCGCCGCCGAGCGGTTGGCGGCGCGCAAGAAGGCGCTGGGCCGGGACGGTGAGGCGCACGACCGGGCGAACAGCAAGGGCACGGACAAGTGCGGGGTCGAGAAGAAGTGCAAGGGCGACCCGGTCGACGTGACGACCGGCGAAATGGTCATGCCGGCCACGGACGTGTCCCTGCCCGGCGCGCTGCCGCTGGTCCTTGAGCGCAACTTCGTCTCCGGCCACACCTGCGGCGGATGGTTCGGCCGCACCTGGTCCGCCACCCTCGACCAGCGGCTGGAGCTGGACGCGGACGGGATCGTGTTCGTCGCGGCCGACGGCATGGTGTTGCGGTACGCGGTCCCTCGCCCCGAGGAGGACACATACCCGGTGCGGGGCCCGCGCTGGCCTCTGCGCTGGGATGGCACGGCGGGCGGCACGATGCGGATCGAGGTCCCCGAGCAGGCCCGCACCCTGCACTTCACACCCCTGGCCGCCGACGGCAACGAACTCCCCCTCCAGATGATCGAGGACCGCAACGGCCGGTCCATCACCTTCACCTACGACACCGACGGCACCCCGGTCGAGGTGGTGCACTCCGGCGGCTACCGCATCGCGATCGACGCCGACCCGGAGCTGCTGCGCATCACCGCGCTGCGCCTGCTGGGCGTCGGCGACGCCGAGGCGGGCACCACGCTGGTCTCCTTCGCCTACAACGGCGCGGGCGACCTGACCGACGTCATCAACTCCGCCGATGAACCGCTGCGGTTCACCTACGACGACGAGCACCGCATCACGTCCTGGACCGACCGCAACGGCACCAGTTTCGGGTACGTCTACGACCACCGGGGCCGCGTGCTGCGCACCATCGGCTCGGACAACATGATGACCGGCCGCTTCCACTACGACGAAGCGTCCCGCACCACCGTCTACACCGACTCACTGGGCAACCGGACCACCTACGTCTACAACGAGGCGTGCAAGGTGGTGACCGAGACCGATCCGCTGGGCAACATGACCCGCACCCAGTGGGATCCGAAGACCAATCGCCTCCCGCTCTCGGTGACCGACCCGCTGGGCCACACCACGCGCTACGCGTACGACGACAACCACAACCTCATACGCGTCGACCGCCCGGACGGCACGGCGGCCACGGCCGCGTACGACGAGTACGGCCAGCCGCTGGAGGTCCGCGAGCCGGACGGCGCAGTGTGGCGCCACGCGTACGACGACCGGGGCAACCGCACCCGGACGACGGACCCCACAGGCGCCGCGACCCACTACGCGTACGACGAGGTGGGTAACCTGACCTCGATCACCGACCCGCTCGGCCACACCACCCAGGTCGTGTGCGACGAGGCGGGCCTGCCGGTCGAGGTCACCGACGCCCTGGGCAACACGACCACCGTCCGCCGGGGCACCCACGGCCGCATCACCCGCGTCACCGACCCCCTGGGCCATGTCACCCGCCAGGGCTGGACCATCGAGGGCAAGCCCTCCTGGCGCACCCGACCTGATGGCTCCCGCGAGACCTGGACCTGGGACGCCGAGGGCAACCTCACCGAACACACCGACCCGGCTGGCAACACCACCCGCCACACCCACACCCACTTCGACCTCCCGGCGACGCGTACGGACCCGGACGGAGCGACGTACGCCTTCGCATACGACACCGAGCTACGCCTGACGACGGTCACGAATCCCCAGGGCCGGACCTGGACCTATACCTACAACGGAGCGGGGCAGGTCACGGCGGAGACGGACTTCAACGACCGCACGCTCAGGTACGAGCACGACGCGGCGGGCCGCCTGATATCCCGGGAGAACGGAGCAGGGGAAACCCTCACCTACACCCGGGACACACTGGGCCGCACGATCGTGACGCGCACGGCGGACGGCACGGAGACGACGTTCGCGTATGACGCCGGGGGCCGCCTGACGCAGGCAGCGAACCCGGACACGGACCTGCGCCGCACGTATGACGCGCGGGGAAGGGCCCTGACCGAGACGGTCAACGACAAGACCACCGTCTACGCCTACGACCAGGCAGGCAACCGCACCGAACGCATCACCCCGAGCGGCCTGCGGTCGGAATGGACGTACGACGCGACCGGCCGCCCCACAACGCTCACCACGGCGGACAACACGCTGCACTTCGCCCACGACGCGGCGGGCCGCGAGACATCACGCACGTTCGGCGCCGACGTGGCGCTCACCCAGACCTGGGACAACCTGGACCGCCTGACGACTCAGGCCCTCACCCATGGCGACACTTCCACGCTGCTCCAGCACCGGGAGTACACCTACCGCCCGGACGACCACCTCACCGAAATCCGCGAGCTGACCTCCGGCACCCGCCGCTTCGACCTCGACCCGGTCGGCCGCGTCACGGCGGTCCACGCCCACGGCTGGACCGAGACCTACGCCTACGACAGCGCGGGCAACCTCACCCACGCCACCGCTCCCAACCACGAAGCCTCCGGCGACCGCGAGTTCACGGGCACGGTCATCCACCGCGCCGGCCGCACCACCTACGAACACGACGCCCAAGGCCGCCTCGTCCGCCGCACCCGCAAACTCCTCAACGGCCAGACCCGCACCTGGACCTATACCTGGAACCCCGAAGACCGCCTCACCCAGGCCACCACTCCTAACGGCGAGGTGTGGACCTACACGTACGACCCCCTGGGCCGCCGCACCACCAAACAGCACCTGGCGGAAGACGGCAGAGCCGCCGACCGGATCCACTTCACCTGGGACGGCACCCGCCTGGCCGAACAAACCACCACCGACGGCACCACGACAACCTGGGACTACGCCCCAGGAACCCACCGCCCCATATCCCAAACCGAGCGCCACACTCCGCCCGAGCCGATGGACGAAAAGTCATCCATCCTCCAACAGGAGTACGACGCCCGCTTCCACGCCATCATCACCGACCTCGTCGGCACCCCCACCGAACTCGTCACCCCCGACGGCACCCTCGCCTGGCAACACCGCACCACCCTCTGGGGCACCCCACTCCCCGCCCCACCCGGCTCGGTCGACTGCCCCCTCCGCTTCCCCGGCCAATACGCCGACCCCGAAACCTGCCTCCACTACAACTACTTCCGCCACTACGACCCCGAAACCGGCCGCTACGCCTCACCCGATCCATTGGGCCTGGACCCGGCCCCCAATCCCACGGCCTACGTACCCAATCCTCTCGGCTGGCTTGATCCCCTAGGCCTTAACGCGTGCCCTGAGCGTCCTGGGCTTGACGACGAGTCCGAAAAATACATTCGCAGTAAGCACATGCCTGGAGGGAAGTATGCGGAAAGTGACAAGAGTGTATTTAAGGAGGATATTGACCTAGATGAGCTGGTCGAGGCATCCAGCAGCGTAAAGGCACGCGGCCCGAACGAAAGTGGATTTTACGAGCGCGACGTTGACGCGGGACGCGATATCGGGAATGTTTCACAAGATGTGGGCGGCCTCCCGACGACTTGGTATCGAGTGGTGCAAGACAAATACGGGGGTGTGATAACGATGCACCCAATACCCAAGCCGGTAACTTAGGGTATGGTGAGGCTATCCGGGCGGACGGGCGATCCGACTGGATAGCCTCCAGAAAGCAAAGGGGTATTCAAATTGGGCCTCGCCGTTTATCTCGAAAATCAGGTACATGATCGCACGTACGCAGGGCCGAACTCCGGCAAATGGTTGACCAGCCTCCTGCCTTTCGCCACGGAAAGCGGGCAGTTGTCCTGTGTTTCCAGGTACGGCGACACCATGTTCAACATCCTTCAGATGCATCGACTTCTCCGCGAGATTGAGAGAATCTCACTTGAAGTGCCCGATACGACATCAGCCGTAGCTGGTCTCACGGACCTCATTAATGAGACAATCAAGAGGCGCGGATATCTTTGGATATCTGGAGACTGACAGCGCCAACTAAAGCAATGAGAGACAGCCTCAACGCGCCGTTTCCTCCGGGAACTTGACGTTTTCGGCGTCGGTCATCCACTCCCGCCCACCTTCGGCCGGGCGCAGAAACGCGACGCGGGGCCCCGGCATCCTGTGGTCGAAGATGAGATCGTCAACATGACAGACCGCCTGGAGGACACCGACACGCCCCGTAGCGGCGTCGTACGCCTCCTGGCCCACCTTCGGGCCCCTGTACTCCGTCGGCCGACTCATGCGGGCAACCCCCAACGGGCCGTACGGCTCGGCATTTCGTGGGACGGGTGACGGCGGCGCAAGATCTCGTACGTGGTCGCCTTGTCGTAATCCCCATCCCGCTTGGCCTTCTCGCGCAGCGCGGTGTACTTCTCGCACTTCGCGCAGGATTGGGTTCCAGCGGTCATGCCCCGCACCATCAACGACCTCACCGGCGCCTCCCCCGCTCCAGGTGCTTGCGGATCGCCTTGGCCAGAGCCTCCGCGCGCTGCTCCAGCTCCTTGGGTGTGGGGCGAGGGCTGGAACCCCCCTGCGTCTCCTGTGATGGCGTGTCCGCGCTCACCGCGCCGCTCCCAACGCTCGCTCTCGCTCGTACTGGACGACGTACAACCCCACCGGGTCGAAGTCCCAGAGAATCGGGAAGTGCTCAGCAGCAGGGATGCGCGGAAGGCGGAGCGTGGGCGGATCCTCGTAGAGGACAGAGGAGGGCACGGGGGACTCGATGACAGCAGGCTTCGGAGGCGGTACGGGAGTATGGGCGGGGCCAACCGCCACGCATACCGCTACCGCGCTATGCCGACCCTGGCCGATCGCGATGACATGCCGCACGCGCCGCAGCAGCCCTCTGGTTGCGTTCGCCGTCCGGCGTAGCCGGTGAGCTATACGGACGGACACACGTCGGAGATCATTTCTGCTCGCGGCGTCCGGCACGGATTCGCTGATCCGTTCGGGGGAAACCATCACCAGGGGGCCTTCTCTCGTCTGGCGCTCCTGCTCGTGACCAATGGCCACCTTGCGCGGTAACAGCCTGTCGCCCCGCGCGTACGATCTGAAGTCATTGATGTCCCAACCGGCCCATCGGGAAATGAGGTTGCTCGATGCCAGCTCGGCCACGCGCACTGACGCCAGATCGATCCGCCCGTCACCTGTTCGGTTCGGAGATGCGCCGGTTACGTGAAGCGGCAGGGATGTCCCTTGAGGCTCTGGCCAGCGTGACCAAGTTCAGCAAGAGTTCGCTGGCGCGGTTCGAGACAGCAGAGGCCATGATCCCGCCGGAGCTGCCTTCCATGCTGGATGCCGCGTTTGGCACTGACGGCATCTTCGGGAAGCTGTACGCCCTCGCTCGCAAGGAGATCCACCCTGACCAGTTCCGCCGTCGCATGGAGCTGGAGGCACGCGCACAGATCATCCGGGAGTACGCCTGCCAGATCGTGCCGGGCCTGGTGCAGACCGAGGGCTATGCCCGTGCACAGTTCGAGAAGCACAATCCGAAGGCGACGCAGAACGAGATTGATGAGCTGTGGTCGGCTCGCGCGAGTCGGCAAGTACTGCTGCAAGCCGACCCCGCCCCGGACCTCTTCTACATCCTCGATGAGGCAGTGATCCGCCGTCACTTCGGTGGTTCAGTGGTCATGCGGGCGCAACTGGCCCGCCTCATTGAGTTGACGGAAACCCCCACAACCGTCGTGCAAGTTCTACCGTTCGAGCACGGCGGGCATGCCTTGGTAGGCGGAACGCTGACACTGATGACTCTGGACTCCGGTAGTCAGGTTGCCTACGAAGAAAGCATCACGACTGGAACCCTGCTGGAAGGCAAGGAGGCTGTCGCCTTCCTCCAGCGGTCCTACGATCTACTCACAGCGCATGCCCTCTCGCCGGGCGATTCAGCCGCGCTCATCCGGTCCACGATGGAGGCATTACCAACATGAGCACCATCCCCGACCTTTTCCGCGCAAAGTGGATCAAGTCCAGCTACAGCGGCAACGGAGGCGGCAGCTGCGTTGAGTGGGCACCGGACATCGCCGCCTCCGGCCTGGTCCCCGTACGGGACTCCAAGGTCCCGGACGGCCCTGCGCTCATATTCGAGGCCGCCGCCTGGTCGTCGTTCGTGGCCTTCGCCAAGACGTGCGACATCTGACACCCGCAGCGGGAAGGCCCTGGGCCGCTCAACCGGTCATACCTGGCGCGCCCCACACCGGGAACCAGCGGCTCAGGTCCTCCTCCACCCGTAGGTCGTCACCGAGCAGCCCCCGCACCTGGAGCTCAAGCGCGTTGTCGCGCTTCTCGGCGCGGCCGGGCAGCGGCGAGAAGGGGTAGAACGTGCCGCGCTTGTACAGATAAACCAGCGCCAGCGGCCGACCCTCCGGGTCCCGGAAGCCGACCAGCGAGCACAGCAGCTGGGGACCGAAACCGGCCTCCTGGAGCAGGGTGTTGACCGCGTGCAGATCGCTCACCAGGGCCGCCAGGTCGTCCGGCGGCTGCCGGGCCAGCAGCCAGGTGTAGCCGTACTCGTCCCGGCTGAACTCGACGGGCACCCCGCCGCGTTCGGTGTCCGCGTCCAGCAGGTCCCGTACGTCCGCCTGGAGCCGGTCGAAGGCGCCGCCCTCGACGCTCGCGAAGCACACCGAGCCCAGCCCGGTGGGGGTGAACCCCGCCCCCGCCTCCAGCGTCACCGCCGCCGACGGCAGCGCGAAGAGCTGGTCGAGGTCGGGGCGCGCAGGCTTGCTGCGGCCGAGGACCGCGTCCCAGAAACCCATGGCTCCCTCAGCCCCTCTCCGCCTGGCCGAGCTGCGCGGAGACGCGGGCCAGCTGGTCGAGGCGCTGCTCCAGCGTGGGGTGCGAGGCGAACAGCCGGGTCAGGCTCTCCCCGCTCAGCGCCGGGGCGAAGAAGAAGGCGTTGAACGGCTCCGCCCGGCGCAGATCGCTCGTCGGGATGCGGGCCATCTGCCCGGTCACCTTGGTCAGCGCGGCGGCCAGCGCCGAGGGCCGGCCGGTCAGCAGCGCGCCGGCGCGGTCAGCGCTCAGCTCCCGGTAGCGGGACAGCAGCCGGGTGAGCAGGAAGCTGATGGTGTAGACCACGGCGCTCACCAGCGGGATGATCAGCATCGCGATGGCGGTGTTGCTGTCCCGGCTGCTGCGGCTGGTCAGCCCGCCCCACAGGGCGATGCGGGTCATCATGCCGGCCAGCACACCCAGGAACGAGGCGATGGTCATGACCGCCACATCGCGGTGAGCGACATGGGACAGCTCGTGCGCGAGCACGCCCTCCAGCTCCTCCGGCTCCAGCCTGCGCAGCAGCCCCGTGGTCGCGCACACCATGGCGTTGCGCTGGTTGCGGCCGGTCGCGAAGGCATTGGGCACATCGCTGTCGGCGATGGCCACCTTCGGCTTGGGCATGTCGGCGAGCGCGCACAGCCGGTCGACCGCGCCGTGCAGCTCGGGCGCCTGCTCGGGGGTGACCTCCCGGGCGCCCATGGAGTACGCCGCGATCCGGTCGCTGAACCAGAACTGCGCCACGAACAACCCGCCCGCGAGCAGCACGATCAGCGGCCAGGCCCCGCGCAGCAGGGCCAGCAGCACACCGACGAAGACCACATACAGCAGACCGATGAAGAACATCGTGGTCACCATGCGGGTGGTCAGTCCCCGATCAGGGGCATAGCGGGTACGTGGCATGGGTGCCTCCCCAGCGACGGTCACGGCCGGAGTCTCTACACCCGATTCTGCGCCTTGTGTCCGTCTTGCCGGAGTAAAGGCGCCTCGCCGGGTGAATCCGGTGCGGGATCCGGTGCGGGATCCGGCGTGGACCCCGCGTGGACCCCGCGTGGATCCGCCGCTGGTCCGGCTACCCGTCGAGCTGCGCCAGACCCTCCGCGGCGATCTTCTCGAAGACGGCGAGGTCCGCCGCGAAGACCGAGTCGGGGATCGGCCAGTGCAGCACGATCTCGTCGATGCCCAGCCGCGCGTGCTCCCCGGCGAAGTCGACGAAGGCGTCGAGGGAGGACAGCGGCCGCCCCGGGTCCGGGGTGAAGCCGGTGAGCAGGACCTTGCCCAGCTCGGCCGCGTCCCGCCCGGCCTCGGCGCACGCCTCGCCCAGCCGGTCGATCTGGCGGCCGATGGCGGCCACCGACTCGGCCGGAGTGCCCGTCTCGTAGATCTTCGGGTCGCCCGTGGTCACCCAGGCCTGCCCGTAACGGGCCGCGAGGCGCAGCCCGCGCGGGCCGGTCGCGGCGACGGCGAAGGGCAGCCGGGGCCGCTGGACGCAGCCGGGGATGTTGCGCACCTCCCGGGCGCTGTAGTGCCGGCCCTCGTACGTCACCGCGTCCTCGGTCAGCAGCCGGTCCAGCAGCGCCACGAACTCACCGAAGCGATCCGCCCGCTCACGCGGCGTCCACGCCTGCTCGGCGCCGCCCAGCAGCGCCGTCGCGTCGAAGCCGGAGCCGCCCGCCCCGATGCCCAGGGTGATCCGGCCGCCGGAGATGTCGTCCAGGGAGATCAGCTCCTTGGCGAGCGTGACCGGGTGGCGGAAGTTCGGGGAGGTGACCAGGGTGCCGAGGCGCAGCCGGGACGTTGCCGCGGCCGCCGCCGTGAGCGTCGGTATCGCCCCGAACCAGGGGCCGTCGCGGAAGCTCCGCCACGACAGGTGGTCATAGGTGTACGCGGTGTGGAAACCCAGGTCCTCGGCGCGCTGCCACAACTCTCGGCCGCCGTCGGACCAGCGGTGCACGGGCAGGATCACGGTGCTCAAACGCATACCGTCGAGCCTAAGGGCATATGCCGCCGAGCCTGACGGCACTCGTGTCCGGCATATGCGGGAGGATGGTTGCCGTGACCCCAGCAACCGAGCAGTCCGAGCCTCCGGCCGCGCCCAGACCCGTTCCCGCCACCCCCCGGCCCCGGCTGATCGCCACCGACCTCGACGGCACCCTGTTGCGCAACGACAAATCCGTCTCGGACCGCACCGTCGCCGCGCTCGCCGCGGCGGAGCGGGCGGGTATCGAGGTGTTCTTCGTCACCGGCCGGCCGGCCCGCTGGATGGACGTGGTCAGCGCCCATGTGCACGGCCACGGCCTGGCCATCTGCGCCAACGGCGCGGCCGTCGTCGATCTGCACGACGGCGGCCGGCTGCTCGACGCGCGCCCGCTGCCCGGCGAGCGGGCGGTGGCCGTCGTGGAGGCGCTGCGCGGCGCGGCCCCCGGCACCTCCTTCGCCGTCGAGCGCACCGGCGGGATCGCCTACGAGCCGGAGTACCCGCCCTTCAACCGCGACCCGAGCGCCGTGATCGCCCCCGCCGAGAAGCTGCTCGCCGACGGCGGGGAGTGCGACGGCATGCCGATCCTCAAGCTGCTCGCCCACCACCCCACCCTGGCGCCCGACGCCTTCCTGGAGCTGGGCCGCACGGTGGCGGGCGCCCACGGCGACTTCACCCGCTCCAGCCCGACCGCCCTGCTGGAGATCAGCGGGCCGGGGGTGAGCAAGGCGAGCACCCTGGCGCGGTGCTGCGCTCAGCGGGGCATCGCCCCCGAGGAGGTCGTGGCGTTCGGCGACATGCCCAACGACCTGGAGATGCTGGCCTGGGCGGGCACCTCGTACGCGATGGCCAACGCGCACCCGGAGGTGCTGGCATCGACCACCGGCCTCACCGCGAGCAATGAGGAGGACGGCGTCGCGGCCGTCATCGAGCGGATCCTGGAGGGCATCCAGGAGGACACCCGGAAGGACGTCCGGGAGGACATCCAGGAGGGCTGAGGCGCCCGGGCCCGCCCCCCGGCCGGGTGGCCGGAGGGCGGTTCCACGAGCCGCCCGGAATCGGCATGGCCGCGCGGTATCACCAGAAGAAGACGACGTATCCGTCGCCACCGGGGTTGCCCGCCGTGCCGCGCGTATTGGGCGCGCCGCCCGGGCCACCGGCGCCGCCTTCGCCCCTGATCCCGGGCGGGTCGACGATGCCGTCGACCTCATCGCCGCCCGCGCCACCGGTCTGCCCGCTGTCGCCGGTCCGGCTCACACCGCCCGTGATGCACTGGCCCGTGCCGCCGGCCCCGCCCGTGCCGTCGGCGCCGTCCGTGGCGCCCACCCCGGCGTTGCCGGGGTTGCCACCGACGCCGCCGGTGGAGTTGAGAAGGGTGTTGCTGCTGGCATCGGTCACGCTCGTGGTGCCGCCGTTGCCGCCGGTGCCACCGGCGCCGCCGACAGGCCCGGCGGTACCCGCGGTACCGGCGACACCCAGGTTCACCGTGTAGCCCTGGAGGGCCTGGACCGGGATGACGCACCAGGTGAAGCCGCCGGCGCCACCGCCACCACCGGTGCCGCCGATAGCGGTACCGGTCGGGACGGCGCCGCCGCCACCGCCGCCACCGCCGCCACCGGCGCCCCATGCCTGGACATGCACCGTGGTCACGCCCGGGGGAGGCGTGAAGGTCCCGGTCGCGGTGAACTCCCGCACCCCGTGCAGGACGGCGGGGTACTCCGGCGGCCCGAAACCGGGGTCACCGCCGCCCAGAGGGCCCTCGTCGGCGATGGCGGCGGGGGCCGCGGTCAGCAGCTGGCTGCTCAGGGCCACCACCGCCGCGGCGGCGGCCAGGACGGCCCGATGGCGCGTTCGGAATCGTTTGGATGTTGCGCTCTGGCTGTTCACGTGACGACTTCCTTCCCCGCGTCGGGCCAACGACTGTCGCGGAGTGCGATAGGGCGATAAGAGGCAAAGCTGACCAAGCGGCCCGCGAAGCTCATCCCACTGCCCGCCCTGGGGGTGCGCATGCTGACGCCGCAATAGTTGGCCCGCCCAGGTGAGGAGTTGCCCTGACCGGGCTAACTCCCGGCCGGCGGCGGCCTCATCCGGGTTGCCGGGGCCGCCGCGTAAACCGTCCGCCGTGAAAAGTCACCTGGGCAGCGCCGCGGCCCCGGCCAGGGGAGATGGCGCCAGGGTGCCGCCCTCCTGGGCCTCCCGCTCCAGCATCCGCCGGAACGGACCCTCCGCCGCCGCGAGTTGGCCATACGTCCCGCGCTGCACGGCCCGGCCGCCGTCGAGCACGATCACCTCGTCGACCGCCTCCAGTCCCGCCAGCCGATGGGTGATCAGCACGGTCGTGCGCCCCCGTGTGGCCGACAGCAGATCGGCCGTCAGCGCGTCGGCCGTCGGCAGGTCCAGGTGCTCGGCGGGCTCGTCGAGCACCAGCACCGGGAAGTCGGCGAGCAGCGCGCGGGCCAGCGCGAGCCGCTGCCGCTGCCCGCCGGACAGCCGCGCTCCCGACTCGCCGACCAGCGTGTCCAGGCCGTCCGGCAGCCCGTCCACCCACTCCAGCAGCCGGGCCGCGGCCAGTGCCTCGCGCAGTTCGTCGTCGCTCGCGCCGGTGCGGGCCAGGCGGAGGTTCTCGCGCAGCGAGCTGTCGAAGATGTGCGCGTCCTGGGCGCACAGCCCCACCAGCCGCCGTACCGCGTCGGGGTCCATGGCCGCGGTGTCGCGGCCCGCGAGGGTGTACGCGCCCGCCCGCGGGTCCAGGAAGCGGAGCAGCACATGGGCGAGGGTGGTCTTGCCCGAGCCGGACGGGCCGACCACCGCGACCCGGCGGCCCGGGCGCAGCTCCAGGTCGAAACCGTCCAGGGCGGGCTCGCTCCGCCCCGGGTACCGGGCGGAAATCCCGCTCAGGACCAGTGGATACGTCTCTTGTGGGGTCTCCGTGGCCGCCGGGGCGGGGCCCGGTCCCCCGGGCGCGCCGTCCACCACGTCGTACACCCGCCGCGCGGCCCGCCGCACCCGCTGCCGGTGCTGTACCGCGAGCGGCAGCCCCACGACCGCCTCGAACGCGGCAAGCGGCATGAGCACCACCACGGCCAGCCACACCCCGTCGAGCCTGCCGTCGGCCACCGCCCGCACACCGATGAGCGCCGAGGCGGCCACGGTCAGCCCGCAGGCCAGCGCGGACAGTCCGGCGCCCACGCCGGTGGCGGCGGCCGCCCGCCGGGCGATCCGGGTCAGCACACCGTCAGCGCGGCGCACCTCGTCCAGCCGACGCGGCAGCGCACCGGCGACGGTCAACTCGGCGGTGCCCGTGAGCAGATCGACGACCTGGGCCGACAGCGCGCCGCGGGCCGGGGCCAGCCGGCGCTCCGCGTGGCGGGCCAACGCCCCGGAGACGAGCGGCGCCACGACCCCCGCCACCAGAAGTCCGGCGGCCAGCACGGCGCCCGCCTCCGGCAGCAGCCACCAGGTGAAGCCGGCGGAGGCCACGCCCACGGCCAGCGCGGCGCCGACGGGCAGCAGCCAGCGCAGGAAGTAGTCCTGGAGGGCGTCCACATCGGCGACCAGCCGGGAGAGCAGATCGCCGCGCCGGGTGTCCTTCAGCCCCACCGGCGCCAGCCGCTCCAGCCTGCGGTACACGGCGACCCGCAGCTCGGCGAGCACCCGGAGCACGGCGTCGTGCGAGACCAGGCGCTCGGCGTAGCGGAAGACGGCCCGGCCGATCCCGAACGCCCGGGTCGCGGTGACCGCCACCATCAGATAGAGCACGGGGGGCTGCTGCGACGCGCGCGAGATCAGCCATCCGGAGACGGCCATCAGCCCGACGGCGCTGCCCAGCGCGAGGGTCCCGAGCAGCAGCGCGAGCGCGAACCGGCCCCGCCAGGCCCTCGCCGACGCCCGCACCCACGCGAGCGCGGAGCGGCGCTCCCGGTGCGCTTCCGGCGCCGGCGGGGCATCGGGCCCCGCCGCCTTGCCATCCGCCGACGCGTCGCGTGCGTCGCGTGCGTCCTGTGCGTCGCGTGTGCCGTCCATGGGGACGGCCCGCGGGGCCGGGACCCGGGGGGCCGCGGTGGGACCGGGCAGCCGCACCACGCGGTCGGCGACGGACAGCAGGGCCGGGCGGTGGACGACCAGCAGGACCGTGCGGCCCTCGGCCAGCCGCCGTACCGCCTCGACGACCGCAGCCTCCGTCTCCCCGTCCAGATTGGCGGTCGGCTCGTCCAGCAGCAGCACCGGCCGGTCGGCCAGGAACGCGCGGGCCAGCGCGAGCCGCTGCCGCTGCCCGGCGGACAGCCCCGCGCCCATCTCGCCGAGGGGGGTGTCGGCCCCGTGCGGCAGCGCGTCGACGAAGCCGAGCGCGCCCGCGTCCCGCAGCGCGGCCCGCACCGCGGCGTCATCCGCGTCCGGGCGGGCCAGCCGTACGTTCTCGGCGATCGTCCCGGCGAACAGATACGGGCGCTGGGGCACCCAGGCGACCTGGGCGCGCCAGCCGTCGAGGTCGAGCGACGCCAGGTCCCGCCCGCCGATCAGCGCCCGGCCCTCGGCCGGCTCGGCGAACCCCAGCAGGACGTTCAGCAGCGTGCTCTTGCCCGCCCCGCTGGGGCCGACCACGGCCACCGTCTCCCCCGGGAGGATCTCGAACGAGGTCGCGGCCAGGGAGGGTTCAGCGCGGCCCGGGTGGCGGACCACCAGCCCCTCCACGCTCAGCGCCGCGCCGCGCGCGTCGGGAGAGGGATCGCCGCCCGGCGCCCTGGGCTCGCGTTCGAGGACCGCGAAGACCTCGTCCGCGGCCGCCAGCCCTTCCGCCGCCGCGTGGTAGTGCGTGCCCACCTGCCGCAGCGGCAGATACGCCTCGGGGGCCAGGACGAGCACCACCAGCCCCGTGTACAGGTCCAGCTCGCCGTGGACCAGCCGCATCCCGATGCCGACCGCGACGAGGGCGACCGACACGGTGGAGAGGAGTTCGAGCGCGAAGGAGGAGAGAAAGGCCAGCCGCAGGGTGCGCAGCGTCGCCCGCCGGTAGTCGGCGGTGATGGCGCGGATGGACGCGGCCTGGGCCTTGGCGCGGCCGAAGACCTTGAGGGTCGGAAGCCCGGCGACGACGTCCAGGAAGTGCCCGGACAGCCGGGACAGCAGCCGCCACTGACGGTCCATCCGCGACTGGGTGGCCCAGCCGATGAGGATCATGAAGAGCGGGATCAGCGGCAGGGTGACGGCGATGATCAGCGCCGAGACCCAGTCGGCGGTGACGATGCGGGCCAGCACCACCACCGGCACCACCACCGCCAGGCCCAGCTGCGGCAGATAGCGGGCGAAGTAGTCGTCCAGGGCGTCGATGCCCCGGGTGGCGAGGGTGGTGAGCTCGCCCGTTCCCCTCGCCTCCCGCCCGTCAGTCTTCCGCTCGCCCATCCGCTCGGGTCCCAGCCGGGCCGCATGCGCGAGCAGCCGCAGCCGCAGCTCGGACTTGACGGCCGCACCGGCCCGGTGGGCGGCCAGCTCGGTCAGCCAGGCGACCGCGGCGCGGCCGGCGGCGACGGCCGCCAGCAGCGCCAGCGGGCGCACCAGGTCCCCGGGCGCCGTCCCATGGACGAAGGCGGCGACCACCACCTCGGCGATCAGCATGGCCTGCGCCACCACAAGCCCCGCCGCGACCAGCCCCAACGCCACGGACGCGGCGAGGAACAGACGGGTCGCCCGGGCGTGACGCAGCAGCCGGGGGTCGACTGGTTTCACGTGAAACACACCACCCGTGGGGTCAGTGACCGGTCGGCTCGGGAATGTGCTGGGTGCCGATCCGCTTGCGGAAGACCCAGTACGTCCAGGCCTGATAGGCCATCACCAGCGGGGTCATCACGGCCGCGACCCAGGTCATGATCTTCAGGGTGTACGGGCTGGACGCCGAGTCCGCCACGGTCAGGCTCCACCGCGGGTCCAGCGTGGAGGGCATGACGTCCGGGAAGAGCGCGAGGAAGAGCATCGCGACCGCCGCGGCGATGGTCACCCCGGACAGGGCGAACGCCCAGCCCTCCCGGCCGCGCCGGTTCATCACCAGCGCCGCGAGCAGCGCGACCGCCGAGACCAGCAGCGCGGCCAGCGACCGCCCGTTGCCGCTGTCGTGTTGTGTCCAGCCGAGGAAGGCCACCGCGAGCACGGCGGCGACCGGGCCCAGCACCGCCGCGTACCGCCGCGCCCGGGTCCGGATGTCCCCCACCGTCTTGAGCGAGGCGAACACGGCGCCGTGGAAGGTGAACAGCACCAGGGTGAGCACCCCGCCGAGCAGGGCGTACGGGTTGGCCAGGTCGAGGAGGTCGCCGGCGTAGTTCTTGTCCGGTCCGATCGGCACCCCGCGCACCATGTTGGCGAAGATCGCTCCCCACAGGAACGCGGGCAGCAGCGAGCACCAGAAGATCACGTTCTCCCAGTTGCGCTGCCAGCGCTCCTCGGGGCGCTTGTGCCGGTACTCGAAGGCGACACCGCGCAGGATCAGACAGACCAGGATGACCAGCAGCGGGAGATAGAAGCCGCTGAAGAGCGTCGCGTACCAGTCGGGGAAGGCCGCGAAGGTCGCGCCGGCCGCCGTGATCAGCCAGACCTCGTTGCCGTCCCAGACCGGGCCGATGGTGTTGATCAGCACCCGGCGTTCCGTACGGTCCCGGGCCAGCGGCTTGGTCAGCACGCCGATCCCGAAGTCGAAGCCCTCGAGGAAGAAGTAGCCGGTCCACAGGACGGCGATCAGCACGAACCAGACGTCGTGAAGGTGCAGTGACATGGCTCTCTCCGGCTCAGTACGCGAAGGTCAGCGGCTTGTCGGCGTCGTCGTTACCGGTGGCGTCGCCCCCGGTGGCCGACCCGGCGCCCGGTCCGCCGGAGGGCAGCCGCAGCCGGGGGTCCTTGGCCGGCGGCTTCTCGTCGGTGTCCGGCCCGGCCTTGGCGTACTTGGTCAGCAGCTTCACCTCGACCACCGCGAGCACGCCGTACAGCAGCGTGAAGACGCCCAGGGATATGAGGACCTCGGTCCGGCTGACGCCGGGGGAGACCGCGTCGGCGGTCTTCATCAGCCCGTAGACCACCCACGGCTGACGCCCCATCTCGGTGAAGATCCAGCCGAAGGAGTTGGCGATCAGCGGGAAGCCCATGGTCAGGATCCCGATCCGCCAGGACCACTTGGTCAGCAGGGGGCTCATCTCGCGGTTCTTGGTGAGCATGAGCCGCGGCACCTCGTCCTCCCCGGTGCGGAACGCGGGGGAGAGCCACTTCTTGCGCCGGGTCGTCCACAGCCCGATGAGCGCGGCGACGAACGAGGTCATCCCGAAGCCGATCATCAGCCGGAAGCCCCAGTACGTCATGAAGATGCTGGGGATGTAGTCCTCGGGCTGCCCGCCGTAGGCGGCGGCCTCCCGCGCGGCCACGTCGTTGATGCCGGGGACGGAGTCGGTGAAGTTGCTGTGCGAGAGGAACGACAGCATCCCGGGGATCTCCAGCTCGACGCTGTTGTGCCCCTTGCCGACATCGCCGACGGCGAAGATCGAGAAGGGCGCGGGCGCCTGGGTGTCCCAGAGCGCCTCGGCCGCGGCCATCTTCATCGGCTGCTGCTCGAACATCACCTTGCCGAGCTGGTCGCCGCTGACCGCGGACCCCAGGCCCGCGATCACGGCGACCACCAGCCCGAGCCGCAGCGACGCGCGCATCGCCGGGATCTGCTTCTTCTGCTTCTCGCCGAGCTCCTCCCCGCGGTCCTGGCGGCGCTTGGCCCGCCAGAGGTGGAAGGAGGCGATGCCCACCATGAAGGCGGCGCCGGTGAGGAAGGCGGCGGTGAGGGTGTGGAAGACCACGACCAGGGTGGTGTTCTGGGTCAGCACCGCCCAGATGTCGGTGAGCCGCGCCTTGCCGGTGGCCTTGTCGATGGCGTAGCCGACCGGGTGCTGCATCCACGAGTTGGCGGCGAGGATGAAGTACGAGGACAGGATGGTGCCCAGCGCGACGATCCAGATACAGGCGCAGTGGATCTTCTTCGGCAGCTTGTCCCAGCCGAAGATCCACAGTCCGATGAAGGTGGACTCGAAGAAGAAGGCGAGCAGCGCCTCCATGGCGAGCGGGGCGCCGAAGACATCGCCGACGAAGCGGGAGTAGTCCGACCAGTTCATGCCGAACTGGAACTCCTGGACGAGGCCGGTGACCACGCCCATCGCGATGTTGATCAGGAAGAGCTTTCCCCAGAACTTGGTCGCATGGAAGTACTTCTCCTTGCCGGTGCGGACCCAGGCCGTCTCCAGACCGGCGGTCATGGCCGCGAGAGAGATCGTGAGCGGGACGAAGAGGTAGTGGTAGACGGTGGTGATGCCGAACTGCCATCGCGCCAGCGTCTCCGGCGCCAGAGCCAGATCCACGGGAATCTCTCCTTACGGTCTTGCCCGGTTGTGCCCGGTCTTGCGTGCAGGGTTCGCCTGCGCCCCAAGGGAGCTTGTGAAAGTATTCACATTCACAAGCACATCATACGCACACACATTTACGCCCCTTCTCACCGGGGGGTGGAAGGGGCGTAAGCGCAACGTATCGGTATGCTTCTGCCTTTACGACCGGTCGGCGTGGACGCCGGTTCGAGCGGGGCCGCCGCAACTGCTCTACGCCGACGGCCCGCCGCGCGTCACAGCTCCTTGCGGAACTCCTCGGTGACCCGCAGGAAGATGTCGTTCGCCTCCCGCTCGCCGACCGTCACCCGCACCCCCTCGCCCGGGAACGGGCGCACCACCACACCGGCCGCCTCGCACGCCGCCGCGAAGTCCATCGTGCGCTCCCCCAGCCGCAGCCACACGAAGTTCGCCTGCGACTCGGGCACCGTCCACCCCTGCTCGGCCAGCGCCCCGCTCACCCGCGCCCGCTCCGCGACCAGCGCCTCCACGCGCTCGCGCAGCGCGTCCTCGCTGCGCAGCGAGGCCACCGCCGCGTCCTGCGCCAGCTGGCTGACCCCGAAGGGCACCGCCGTCTTGCGCAGCGCCGCCGCCACCGGCTCATGCGCGATCGCGAAGCCGACGCGCAGCCCGGCCAGGCCGTACGCCTTGGAGAAGGTGCGCAGCACGCACACATTGGGCCGCTCCCGGTACAGCTCGATGCCGTTCGGCACCCGCTCGTCCCGGATGAACTCGATGTACGCCTCGTCCAGCACCACCAGCACCTCGGCGGGCACCCGGTCCAGGAAGCGGGTCAGCGCCTCCCGGCCGACCACCGTGCCCGTCGGGTTGTTCGGGTTGCAGACGAAGATCAGCCGGGTGCGCTCGGTGATCGCGTCCGCCATCGCGTCCAGGTCGTGCACCTCGCCGCCGGTCAGCGGCACCTGTACCGGCGTCGCCCCGGAGATCCGGGTGATGATCGGATAGGCCTCGAAGGACCGCCAGGCGTAGATGACCTCGTCACCCGGCCCGGCCGTGGACTGCACCAGCTGCTGCGCCACGCCGACCGAGCCGGTGCCGGTGGCCAGGTGCTCCGGCGGCACGTCGAAGCGGCGGGCCAGCTCGGCCGTCAGGGCGGTGCAGGCCAGGTCGGGGTAGCGGTTGAAGGAGGCGGCGGCCGATATCGCGGTCTCCAGCACCCCGGCGAGCGGCGGATAGGGGTTCTCGTTCGAGGACAGCTTGAAGGCGGCGGGGCCGCCCGCCGCGGCCGGCTTGCCGGGCTTGTACGTCGGAATGCCGTCCAGCGCTCCACGCAGCTTGGGGCTCTTCTCAGTCACCGCGGCTCCTCCTCGACCGTCCCGTCCGTGCGCGACCGCCCGCACACGTCGATACCTCTCACCTTATGAGGCATCCTGGGCCCGGCGTACCGGCGAGCGAGCCCCGGGGCACGGGCGGCGGGAACCGGGCGCGGGGGCGGCCGGGGCCGGCGCGGAGGCGGCTGCGGCCCGGCGCGGGGATGGCACACAGATGAGGGGGAGCGATTCCGCTTCCGCCGTGCGCCGGTGGCGAGCGCCCTGGCGCGCATCGCTCATGAAGGTGAGTTGAGACCTCTTCGAGACAACGACCAATCGGCAGGCGTGGATATGCCAGAGGCGACTACTGACCCGCGAGAACCCCCAACTATCTTGATTTCCAAGGGAATTGGGCGAAGCGCTCATGCAGAAACGTGCCTTCGCCAAGCCGAACGCACCCCCGCGCGGAGGGGCCACCCTCGCCCTACTATCGGCTCGCCATGACAGCAGCAGGGAAGCACCAGGTGAGCCGGTCGACCGGCCGCCGGCTGACACGAGCGGGCATCCGGGACGTGGCCGCCGCAGCCGGGGTCTCGATCACGACCGTCTCCGACGCGCTCAACGGCAAGGGCCGGCTCCCGGACGCCACCCGCCGCCATGTCCGCGAGGTCGCCGACCGGCTGGGCTACCGCCCCTCCGCCGCGGCCCGCACGCTCCGTACCGGCAAGTCGGGCCTCATCGGCCTGACCGTGACCACATACGGGGATGAACCTTTCACCTTCACCGAATTCGCGTACTTCGCGGAGATGGCGCGCGCCGCCACCTCCGCCGCGTTAGCACGGGGCTACGCCCTGGTCATCCTGCCCGCCACCTCCCGCCACGACGTATGGTCCAACGTCGCCCTCGACGGCACCGTCGTCATCGACCCCTCCGACCACGACCCGGTCGTCACCGAACTGCTGCGCCAGGGCATCCCCGTGGTCAGCGACGGCCGCCCGGCCGGCACCCTCCCCGTCACCGCCTGGGTGGACAACGACCACGAGGCCGCCGTCCTCGGCCTGCTCGACCACCTCACCGACTCCGGCGCCCGCCGCGTCGGCCTGCTCACCGGCACCACCACCGACACCTACACCCGGCTGTCCACCACCGCGTATCTGCACTGGTGCGAGCGGGTCGGACAGGACCCGGTGTACGAGGAGTACCCGGCCCACGACCCATGCGCCGGGGCCGTCGCCGCCGACCGCCTGCTGGCCCGCCCCGACCGCCCCGACGCCGTCTACGGCCTGTTCGACCCCAACGGCACCGACCTTCTGGCCGCCGCCCGCCGCCACGGCCTGCGCGTCCCCGAGGATCTGCTGCTGGTGTGCTGTAGCGAGTCCGCGATCTACCGCACCACCGAACCGCCCGTCACCACCCTCTCCCTCAAGCCCCGCCGGATCGGCACCGCCGCCGTACAGCTGCTGATCGACGCCATCGAGGGGCCCTGCGCCGACCACCCCGTCGAGCGGGTGATACCCACCGAACTGATCGTGCGGACGTCCTCGCAACGGCGCCCGCCACGCACCACGGTCAGCGCGCCGCGCAGCCGTGCCGGAGGCTGACGGCCCGGGGTGCGGCCGTAACCTGAGGAAGACTTGAGGATGACGCGACACGCACCGGAGCCCGATCGGCTGCTCCTACCGGGCCAATCCGGGATAAAAGACCGTCCAAGCGGGACGGCTCCCCGATTGACGGCCCCCGGGTGCGTCACAAGCCCGTACGGTCATTCCTATGATGGGCGGACGACACCGCGGACCGCCCTCGACCAGGCATGGTCCACACGGTGGCACGGCGGCGCGAGGGTGGAGGGGTCGATGACTCAGGGGGCCGGTCTGGGAGCCTCGGCACGGACGACGGCGGCGGTTCCGCCCGTGTCCGCGTACGGATCGTCCGCCGTGCCCGGCCCTCTTCCGGGCGGCACGATCCCCACCGCCCCGAACCCGTACGGCGGGATGCCCTACGGCGCGGTCCCGCACGGCCGGGTCCCCCGCGACCCGGCCCAGCCCGCCCCGCCCGCGGCGCGCCCCGCGGAGCCCACCCCGCCCACGCCGCCCTCACCACCGGCGCCCCCCGTCCCGCCGGTGGAGTACACCCCCACCGAGCGCTCCCTGCCGGTCATGGGCCCCGGGCACACTCTCCCGGACACCCCCCTGGTGCCCCCGCAGGACCGCCCGACCGTCGAGCTCACCCCGGTCCCCGACCCCGAGCGCTCCCAGGCTCCCGAGTCCGAGGGGCCCGGCCCGCTCTACGTCGTGGGCGATGTCCACGGCTACCTCGACGAGCTGCGCGAGGCGCTGCTCGCCCAAGGGCTGATCAACGCCGAGGGCAACTGGTCCGCGGGCAACGCCCGGCTCTGGTTCCTCGGCGACTTCACCGACCGCGGCCCGGACGGGATCGGCGTCATCGACCTCGTCATGCAGCTGTCCGCCGAGGCCGCGGCCGCCGGCGGCTACTGCAAGGCCCTGATGGGCAATCACGAGCTGCTGCTCATCGGCGCCAAACGCTTCGGCGACACGCCCGTCAACTCCGGCGCCGGCACCGCCTCCTTCCAGGCCGCCTGGCTGCTCAACGGCGGCCAGCGCACCGACATGGAGCGGCTCGAGGACCACCACCTCCAGTGGATGTCCCGGCTCGACGCGATGACCGAGCAGGACGGCCATCTGCTCGTGCACTCCGACACCACCGCCTACCTCGACTACGGCGACTCCATCGAGGCAGTCAACGACGCCGTGACCGAGGCGCTGCAACGCAGCGACGCCGACGAGTGCTGGGATCTGTTCCGCAAGTTCACCAAGCGCTTCGCCTTCCGCGACGAGGACGCCGGCCCGCTGGCCGCCCGCGAACTGCTCGACACCTACGGCGGGCAGCGCATCGTCCACGGCCACAGCCCGATCCCGTATCTGCTCGGCGAGGTCGGCTCCGAGGACGGCGAGGACGACGGCCAACCGATCGTCGAAGGCCCGCACATCTACGCCGACAACCTCGCGATCGCCATGGACGGCGGCGTCACCATGGCCGGAAAACTGTTGGTTGTCCAATTGCCTCTGAGCGACTGAGGGTTCATATCACGTCGCACGGGGAAGATAGACAGTTTCACCGACGCGGAGTGAATTCGGGAAACCTACTGTCACCCCACGCCGGATCGGCTCTACCATCGGCTTATCCGTAGCAGGCTCTCCTCCGTTTCCGCCCCACTGCCCGGTGACAGCCGGCAACGAGGCCCTACGGAGCATCGGGGGATGCACATGAACAGCGCTCCGCACCTGCTGATCGAGGACCGCCCGGAGTTCGAGCGGGTTCTCGACGAAGCGCTGCGTACCGCGGACCGTCGCGCGGACCTCAGCGGCGTCGGCCAGCGGCTCACCACCGAGCAGCTGCGCACCATGGCCATGAACGCCGCGGCCACCATCGCGGCATGCGCGGCCGACGAATACCAGCACTATGTGGACGCCCGCGAAAAGCTGCGCCAGCCCGCGGCGCCCGACTCCTGGCCCGACACGGCCGACGACGACGAGTTCGCGGCGGCGGACAGCGAGGGAGACGGCGCGGCGGGCGGGTTCGTCGCCACAGTGGGGGACGCCGCGTCCGGGGCGGGACTCGTCGCCGTGCTCTCCGTCCTGGCCCCGGTCCTGGCCGGCACCGCGGCGATCATCTTCCTGCTCGCGGGCTATCTCCTGCGCCTGCTCGACCCAGCGCCGGCGATAGCCCAGCCCATGGTCACTGCGGGGTGGCTGTTCGCCGTGCTCACCGCCGCGGGCCTGCTGATCGCCACCGTCGGCCTCCTGCTCACCGCGCTGCGCAACGGCTCGAGAGCGATGCGGGGCAGCGCGCGCAGCGCCCAGCGCGAAGAGGTGGACCGCGCCAGAGAAGCCTGGGGGCTGGCGCTGCTCGAGCGGGGCGTGGTGCCCTTCCTGCGCGACGCGCTCGCGGACCCGACGGCGGCCGACGGCTCCCACACCTCCCCGGCCCCTTCCCCCGCCTCCTCCCCGACGCGCCCGTCGTCCCCCTCGTCCGCCTCGTCTGCCTACGCCCCCAGCCGCACCCCCCATCTCGGCTACAGCCGCCCCGGCTTCAGCACGGACGACGACGCCCCCAAAACCCGCCCGCGCTACACCAGCCCCGACTTCACCAGCCCCGACTACGGCGGCCCGGAACACCAGCCGGATTAGGCGCTCGACCAGCCCGTTTCAGAGGGCAACGATCTCGCGCCAGCGGAATGATTCACTCCCCACCTTTTGAGCGAACTCGCCCTTAATCGTGGGATGTTCACGCATCGGGATGCATAACGTCCGTCATGGAGGTGATGCTCCGATGAGCACACAGAACACCCCGCCGAACCCGGCGGGCAAGCAGGACGCGATCGACATCAACGACTTCGTCTACGCGGCGACCGGAGCCCGCGTGCGACGGCTCACGCTGCCGGACGGGACCCACTGGTTCCCGGCGGTCGATGTCGCCAAAGACCTGGGATACGTGAACACTCGTCAGGCGCTTATCTTGCACGTTCCCGAAGACTGGCGCGTAAGTCTCGACGAACTTGCGCAAAGCGTCTATGGGCGTGATAGTTCGCACAAAATTGCAGGTCACGGGCTCAAAAGGTCCATGCGCATGGTGAGTCTGCCCGGCCTCGTCCGGCTGGTCAACGGTTGCACCAAGCCGGAGGCCGAGCCGTTCAAGAACTGGGTGACCGAGGTCGTGGTCTCCATCCAGCGGCACGGTTCGTACGAGCTCGAGAAGGCCGAAGTACAGCCCACGGCCCCGGACGCCCCGACCGCCTACGCCATGCCGAAGGAGGTCGCCGACGCCATCGTCCGGCTCGAGGAGCACAACCTGAGCATGGACGCGCAGATGCTCGCCATGCAGCGCGAGGCCCAGGAACTGCGCCGCGAGAGCGCCGAGATGCTGCGGCAGTCCGTGGCGGCGCAGCGCGAGATCGCCGAGGCGATCCGCGAGTCCACCGCCGTTCAGCGGGAGTCGTTCACCGCCGGGCAGACCGCAGCGCAGGCGCTGACGCAGCACGTGAACAAGACCGCCGTGCCGCCCCGGGTGACCCCGGCCTCGGTGATCGCCGAGTGGCGCGAGCGCAATCTCGTGGTCACCGCCGACATCTGGGCCGTGGCCGCGTACATCCTGCCCGCGATCATCGAGCACGGCGAATGCCTCTATCCGCTGGATGCCATCGCGTCCGTCACCGGGCTCACCGAGCACCGCGTGCATGACGCGCTGCGCATGTTGCAGAAGCGCGGCTGCGTCCGGCAGGCCGGGGTGACTTCGGACGGCGCTCCGGTGTACGTCCTGAAGTAGTCCGCCCCGACACGGCCAGAGGGCCCGAAGTCGCAAATCGAAGTTGCGGCTTCGGGCCCTCCCGTACGTTACTGGTGGATCACTCCGCGAGAGGCAGATACACGCGGTTTCCCGCCGCCGCGAACTCCTTCGACTTCTCCGCCATTCCGGCCTCCACCTCGGCCGTGTCCATCGCGCCGCCGTGCTCGCGCCGGATGTCCTGGCTGATCTTCATCGAGCAGAACTTCGGCCCGCACATCGAGCAGAAGTGCGCCGTCTTCGCCGGTTCCGCCGGGAGCGTCTCGTCGTGGAAGGAGCGGGCCGTGTCCGGGTCGAGGGCCAGGTTGAACTGGTCCTCCCAGCGGAATTCGAAGCGGGCGTCGGACAGGGCGTCGTCCCACTCCTGGGCGCCGGGATGGCCTTTGGCCAGATCCGCCGCGTGGGCGGCGATCTTGTAGGTGATGACACCGGTCTTGACGTCGTCGCGGTCCGGCAGGCCCAGGTGCTCCTTCGGCGTGACGTAGCAGAGCATCGCGGTGCCCCACCAGGCGATCATCGCCGCGCCGATGCCCGAGGTGATGTGGTCGTAGGCGGGGGCGATGTCGGTGGTGAGGGGGCCGAGGGTGTAGAAGGGGGCCTCCTCGCAGATCTCCTGCTGGAGGTCGACGTTCTCCTTGATCTTGTGCATCGGGACATGGCCCGGGCCCTCGATCATCGTCTGGACGTTGTGCCGCTTGGCGATCCGGTTGAGCTCACCGAGCGTGCGCAACTCCGCGAACTGCGCCTCGTCGTTGGCGTCGGCGATCGAGCCGGGGCGCAGTCCGTCGCCGAGCGAGTAGGTGACGTCGTACGCGGCCAGGAGCTCGCAGAGCTCCTCGAAGTGGGTGTAGAGGAACGACTCCTTGTGGTGGGCCAGGCACCACGCCGCCATGATGGAGCCGCCGCGCGAGACGATGCCGGTCTTGCGGCGGGCGGTCAGCGGGACGTACGGCAGCCGCACACCCGCGTGCACCGTCATGTAGTCGACGCCCTGTTCGGCCTGTTCGACGACGGTGTCCTTGTAGATCTCCCAGGTCAGCTCCTCGGCCTTGCCGTCGACCTTCTCCAGGGCCTGGTACAGCGGCACCGTGCCGATGGGGACCGGGGAGTTGCGCAGCACCCACTCGCGGGTGGTGTGGATGTTGCGGCCGGTGGAGAGGTCCATGACCGTGTCGGCGCCCCAGCGGGTCGCCCAGGTCATCTTCTCGACCTCCTCCTCGATGGAGGAAGTGACGGCGGAGTTGCCGATGTTGGCGTTGACCTTCACCAGGAATCGCTTGCCGATGATCATCGGCTCGATCTCCGGGTGGTTGACGTTGGCCGGGAGGACCGCCCGGCCGGCCGCGATCTCCTCGCGGACCACCTCGGGGGAGACGTGCTCGCGGAGCGCCACGAACTCCATCTCCGCGGTGATCTCGCCCCGGCGGGCGTATGCGAGCTGTGTCACGGCGGCGCCGTCCCGGCCCCGGCGGGGCCGGCGGGGGCGGCCGGGGAAGACCGCGTCGAGGTTGCGCAGCCCGCCGCGTGGCGCGGTGTGCTTGACGCCGTCGTCCTCGGGCCGGACGGGGCGGCCCTCGTACTCCTCGGTGTCGCCTCGGGCGAGGATCCAGTTCTGCCGCAGCGGTGCGAGCCCGCGGCGGACATCTGTCTCGATCTGAGGGTCGGTGTACGGGCCGGAGGTGTCGTACAGCGTGACGTCCTGGCCATTGGTGAGGTGCACGCGGCGGACCGGGACCCGAAGGTCCGGACGCGATCCGGCGATATATCCCTTATGCCAGCCGAACTCAGGCTTTTCGGGCGCGTGTGCATCCTGCAGAGTCATTGAGACCCACTCCCTACGCCGGCATTACCCGGTAACAGGTTCAGCGGTCGGCGCAGCGAAGTCGGTCAGCGCCCTCTCAGCCCGGTGCTCCGAGCTCCCGCGATTGCAAAGGTGTCACCCACGCTAACGGTTGTCCGGCGACGATGAACAGAGGGCCCCCGGACTTGCGATGATCTGACGGTGACCTCGACACCACAGCGGCAGCACCACCCGGACGAGCCCGGCCACGCGCACGCCGGCGCGTCCAGCCACTCGCACGGCCACGCGCACAGCCATGGCCCGGCCACACCCGTCTCCAACCATCTGCGCAAGGTCATTGCGGCGGTCCTCATCCCCTTCGCGGCCGCCGTCGTAGCCGGGCTGATCGTGCTGTGGCCGGGCGGCACGCCCGACCACAAGGCGCATGAGCGCAGCGGGCTGGGCTTCGACCAGCAGACGGTGGCCGGGCGGGTGGTGAAGGTCGAGGAGGTGAACTGCGCCGACGTCAACGCCCAGCCGCAGCAGCCCGTCGAGCCGGGCCAGGAGGCCGCGAACCAGGAAGGCGGGGCCGGGGGTCCGGCCAAGAAGACCGTCTGCGAGCGGGCGACCATCGAGGTCACCTCGGGCAAGGACAAGGGCCGTACGTTCGAGGAGATCGTGCCGCCGAACGCCTCCCGCAAGTACTCCACCGGGCAGAAGCTGAAGCTGTCGTACGCGCCCAAGGCGCCGAAGAACCTTCAGTATTCGATCTCGGACGTCGAACGGGCCCTGCCCATGGCGCTGCTCGCCGGGCTGTTCGCGCTCGCGGTCGTGGCCGTCGGGCGGCTGCGCGGTGTCTTCGCACTGGTGGCGCTGGCGGTCAGCTTCGGGGTGCTGACGCTGTTCATCCTCCCGGCGATACTGGCGGGCTCCAACCCGCTGGTCGTCGCGGTGATCGGGGGCAGCGCGATCATGCTCATCGCGCTGTACATGTGCCATGGACTGACGGCCCGTACCTCCGTCGCCGTGCTCGGCACGCTCATCTCGCTGCTGCTGATCGGTCTGCTGGGCTCGCTGTTCATCGGCTGGGCGAGCCTGACGGGCAACACCGACGACCAGACGGGGCTGGTCCACGGCCTCTATCCGGGCATCGAGATCCGCGGTCTGCTGCTGGCAGGGGTGATCATCGGATCACTCGGGGTGCTGGACGATGTGACGGTCACCCAGACCTCCGCGGTGTGGGAGCTCAGGGAGGCGGACCCCACGGCGGGCTGGCGCAAGCTGTACGCGGCCGCGATGCGCATCGGGCGGGACCACATCGCGTCCGTGGTCAACACCCTGGTGCTCGCGTACGCGGGCGCCTCGCTGCCGCTGCTGCTCCTGTTCTCGATCGCGGACAGCGGCGTGGAGGCGGTGGCGACGAGCGAGATCGTCGCGGAGGAGATCGTACGGACCCTCGTGGGCAGCATCGGTCTCGTCGCCTCGGTGCCGGTGACCACCGCGCTGGCCGCGCTCGTGGTCTCCGCGGACCGCGCGCCGCGGGTCGGCGCGGAGCGGGGCGGCGCGGAGCAGGTCGGAGCCGGGCAGGTCGGAGCCGGACAGGGAGCCGGCGGGGGCCGGAGCGGGCGCGGACGGCGGCGCCGGGCGCGCGGGCGCTGAGCGGCCGGACGACCCGCCACTAGCCGGCGAACCGGTCCTCCGCGAGGATCCGGTCGAGCTCCGCGTCCAGGTCGCCGACCGGATCGCAGGCCGACTGCTCCTGGCCGAACGGAACCACCCGGTCCGTACGGTCCAGGAAGGCCACCAGCGGGGCGGCACCGGCGCGGAACAGCGCCCGCTCGGCCCCCACTTGGAGCCTGATGAAGACGTCCGAAAGCCCCTCGGGCGAGGCGGGGGCGATCCGCACATCGCCCTCGCCCGAGGGTTTGCTCAGCCCGTCCAGCAGCAGTTCCCGAGCGAAGGCCCAACTCACGGGCGCGTCGCCGGGTAGATGAAAGGTGATCTCGACCGCGTACGGGTCGCTGCTGTCATAGGACAACTCGACCGGGATCCGGAAGGAGAGGTCCTGGGAGACCAGGAAGGTCATCGTTACTTCTGCCTGGACTGTGTCGCGCATGTCACGCATCGTTCGCCGCCCCGAGTTGATTGCGAATGGCCAGGTTTGAACGCCCTGGCCTCTTGACGCCATGGTCCGCTTACCTCAAGCGGGCCATAAAAAGTGAATTTTCAGATATTGATAGGGATCGAGAGGGAGCTGATATCTCGGCCGACTCTGGAGCGTAGCGACTCGACTGCGGGGCGGAGTCGGTTTGCCTCATGTGAGGGACTGGAAATGGCCAGAGTTGCCGCGGCTGTTCCCGCGGCGGCGATCGAGGAGACGGGCGCGGGCGGGCGGATCCGCTCGCCGGGCCGGGCGGGGCGGCGCCGGCCTATGACGTGGGAGTTCGGAGCCGGTTCACCGGCTGCGGCCATGTTCGCTTTCGTCAACAGGCACCCCCGGGGTGTGTTGCGAGGCAGACGCCCGGAACGGGAGACGTCGAGCACTCGAACTCTAACCGGAACGGTGCCACCGAGCCGTCAAGCCGAGGTTTGGAACGCGCGTATCCCCCGCGCGGCGTACCCGTGCTCCGCGGCGCGCCCGTACTCCTCCGCGCATCCGTACTCTTCGGCGCGCCCGTACTCCTCCGCGCATCCGTACTCTTCGGCGCGCCCGTACTCCTCCGCGCATCCGTACCCTTCGGCGCGTCCCCGGCCCGCGGCGCACCCGCGGCGCCGGGTCACCAGTCGCCGCGGGACGAGGAGGACGAGCTGAACTTCCGTACGACGTAGATCAGACCGGCGACGAGCGCCACCAGCAGCAGCGCCTTGAAGACCAGGCCGACCACAAAGCCGACCACGCTCATGACCAGGCCGCCGAACACGGCCAGCACGAGGATCGGCACCGCGACCCATGTCACCCACCACGGCAAACCCTGGAATATGCCCTTCGTCGCCACTTCGGTCCCTGCTTTCTTCACTGAGCCAGTCGGTCCGGCCGTCGGCTTCAGCACCGGCCGGGATCCCTCCGCATTCGATGCTAGGGCGGCCGACGAGCGAACACAGGCCCCCGCGTCCCCCGTCCTCCCCTGACCGGACCCCTACGGGACGCGGGGCCCGCGCATCAGCTCTCAGGGGGAGAGAAGACGACCATGACCCGCAGGTCCTCGGTGATGTGGTGGAACTTGTGGGCCACTCCGGCCGGCACATACACGACACTGCCGCGCGCCACCTGCGTGGTCTCCATCCCCACCGTGATCGACGCCCGCCCGCTGACCACCAGGTACACCTCGTCCTGGCGGTGCGGCTGCTGCGGGTCGGTCTGGCCCGCGTCCAGCGCGTACAGCCCGACGGACATGTTCCGCTCGTGCAGGAACTGCAAGTACGCGCCGTCGTTCGCGGCCCGCTCCGCCTCCAGCTCATCCAGCCGGAACGCCTTCATTCGCCTCTCCGCCCCTTGCTCCCCGGCCCTGCCCAGCGCGGGGCCTGTTCTGCGACGATCTCAACCATGAAGAATCTTCTCGTCAAGACGATCGCCAACGCGGGCGCCCTCTGGGTGGCCATCTGGCTCCTCAAGGACATCACGCTGACCGGTGACAACACCGGCCGGAAGGCGATCACGCTCATTCTCGTGGCGCTCGTATTCGGCCTGGTGAACGTCGTGGTCAAGCCAGTGGTCAAGCTGCTGGCCTTTCCGCTTTTCATTCTCACCCTCGGGCTGATCACCCTGGTGATCAACGCCCTGATGCTGCTGCTGACCTCCTGGCTGGCCGGCAAGTTCGACCTGACCTTCCATGTCGAGGGCTTCGGCACGGCCGTGATAGGCGCGTTGATCATCTCCATCGTCTCCTGGGCGCTGCACGTCGTGCTTCCCGACGACAAGGACTGACCGCCGTCGAGGATGATGGGACGCATGAGAGCCCCGTCGCCCTACCGTGTCTGTTTCGTCTGCACCGGCAACATATGCCGCTCGCCGATGGCCGAATCCGTCTTCCGCGCCTACGCCGAGGAAGCCGGGCTCGACGGCCGTGTCGAGGTGGACAGCGCGGGCACCGGCCCGTGGCACGAGGGCGACGGAGCGGACCGCCGTGCCATCACCACGCTCACGGCCCACGGCTATGAGCAACGTCACATCGCGCGCCAGTTCCAGGCCGCCTGGTTCTCCGGCCTCGACCTGGTGATCGCTCTCGACAGCGGCCATCTGCACGAGCTGCGCGCCCTGGCCCCGACGCCGGAGGACGCCGCGAAGGTGCGGCTGCTGCGCGGCTACGACCCCGAGGCCGACCCGGACGCCCCCGGCGGCCTGGACGTGCCCGACCCGTACTACGGCGGGCCGGAGGAGTTCGAGACCTGCCTGGTGATGATCGAGGCGGCGAGCGAGGGGCTGCTGGACGCGGTGAGCGAAGCCCTCGCCGCCTCGGAGCCGACCCCGGGACCGGCCGCGGAGGCGACTGCGGAACCGGCCGCTGAGCCGACCGCGGCGCCCGCCGCCCGGAAAGAGGACGCATGACCGGCGACGGCACCCGGGCGGTGCGGGCCGGGCTGCCCGAGCCCGAGGCGTACGAGCCGACCCTGCCGGGCCCGGCCTTCGCCGCCCACTACCACCTGCCCGGCGACGCGGACCTGCTCCGCGGCCCGTACACCTACGGCCGGGACGCCAACCCCACCTGGACCCGGCTGGAGCGGGCGATCAGCGAGCTGGAGTCGCCGGACGCCGAGGCCGAGACGGTGGTCTTCGCCTCCGGCATGGGCGCGATCTCCGCGGTGCTGCTGTCCCAGCTGGGGCAGGGCGACGCGGCCGTCCTGCCCTCCGACGGCTATCAGCTCCTGGCCCCGCTGGGCGAGCGGCTTGCGGGCTACGGCATCGAGGTGCGCACCGCGCCCACCGGCGGCGACGCCCAGCTGGCCCTCCTGGACGGCGCGCCGGACGCCGACGGCGGGCCCCGGCCCGTCAAGCTGCTGTGGATCGAGTCCCCGGCCAACCCCGGCCTGGACGTGTGCGACATCCGCCGCCTGGCCGACGCCGCCCATGAGCGGGGCGCGCTGGTCGCCGTGGACAACACCCTGGCCACCCCGCTCGGCCAGCGCCCCCTCGAACTCGGCGCGGACTTCTCCGTCGCCAGCGGCACCAAGGCGCTCACCGGCCACGGCGACGTCCTGCTCGGCTATGTCACCTGCCGCGACCCAGGCCTCGCCGCCTCCGTGCGCACCTGGCGCAAGATGGCCGGCGGCATCCCCGGCCCGATGGAGGCATGGCTCGCGCACCGCTCCCTGGCCACCCTCCAGCTGCGCGTCGACCGCCAGGCCGCGACGGCGCTGGCCCTGGCCGAGGCGCTGCGCGGCCGCCCCGAGGTCACCGGGCTGCGCCACCCCGGGCTGCCGACCGACCCGGCGCACCGCGTGGCGGCGGCCCAGATGCACGGCGGGCGCTTCGGCTGTGTGGTCTCCTTCGTCCTCCCCGGGCAGGAGCACGCCGATCGCTTCCTGGCCGCGCTGCGCCTGGTCGACGGCGCGACCAGCTTCGGCGGCGTGAGGTCCACGGCCGAGCGGCGCGGGCGGTGGGGCGGCGACGCCGTGCCGGACGGCTTCATCCGGTTCTCGGTGGGCGCCGAGGACCCGGACGACCTGATCGCGGATGTGCTGCGGGCGCTCGACAAGGCACTCGACAACGCCCCCGACAAGGCTTGACGCGTCACAAGCGGTCACGCGCCCCGCGGGATCAGGCCATGCTTCACGGGCGTCTCAAGCCTCCCCCCTCGTGGCTTGAGACGCCCCGGTTCCCTCGTGGAGAACCGCTCGAACAAGGCTAGTTGACTCAGCGTCAGTGTCCAATCACAGTAGCGACATGGACCTATCGGCATATTTATAGTTGGCCTGCGGCGGGGGTGCGTCGAGCGGAGGGGAACCGCATGGATCTGGCCCTCTTACGCACATTTGTCACGGTTCACCGGGCCGGGTCCTTCACCCGCGCCGCCGCGCTGCTCGGGCTCTCCCAGCCCGCCGTCACCGGCCAGATCCGTACCCTCGAACGCCAGCTGGGCCGCCCCCTGTTTCTGCGCACCGCGCGCGGGGTCGTCCCCACCAGCGTCGGCGAGGAGCTCGCCCACAAGGCCGCGCCCCACCTCGACGCGCTGATGGAGATCACCGAGGCCGGGCTCGACGACAGCTCCGTCGCCCGCACCCTGCACCTCGCGGGCCCCCCGGAGTTCACCGCGCTGCGGGTCCTGCCCGCCCTCGCCCCGCTCATCAACCAGGGGCTGGGGGTGCGCTGCGCCTTCGGCAGCGCCGAGGAGCTGTTCGAAGGGCTGGCCGCCGGCCACCACGACCTGGCCGTCACCACCGCCCGGCCCCGCGGCCGGCTGCTGGCCGCCGTCCCGCTGTGCGACGAGGAGCATGTGCTGGTGGCCGCCCCCCGCTGGGCGGCCCGGCTCGGCGGCCCCGCGGTGTTACAGGTCAAGGGCGTCAGCGCGCTGGAGCGGCTGCCGGTCGTCGAGGTCCATGAGAGCCTGCCGCTGATCACCCGCTACTGGTCGGCCGTCTTCGACGCCCCGCCGATCACCGCGGGCACGGTCATCACCCCCGACCTGCGGGCCGTCCTCGCCTGCGTCGCGGCGGGCGTCGGCCTCGGCGTGCTGCCGCGCTATCTGTGCATGGACGCGCTGGACGCCGGGGAGGTCGTCGCCCTGCTCAACCCCTCGGTGCCGCCGCTGCGCACCTACTTCCTGGTCATCCGGACGGGCGCGCTCGCCCTGCCGCACATCGCGCGGGCGCACGAGTGGCTGCTGCGCGCCGCTGTCGACTGGTGAGTCGAGAATGACCGGTGAGTCGCCCTTGACCGGTGGGTCGGGGTTTCACCGGGCAGCACATGCGGCAGATCTCCACCATGACCGAACGACCTGTGGTCAAGCGCACCGCCCGTGCCATCCTGCTCGACGGGGCCGCCGAGCCCCGGCTGGTCCTGATCAAGCGGACCAAGCCCGGCGAGGAGCCGTACTGGATCACGCCGGGCGGCGGGATGGAGCCCGAGGACACCACGGTCGTCGACGCGCTGCACCGCGAGGTCGACGAGGAGCTCGGCGCGAAGGTGACGGATGTGGTGCCCGCCTTCGTCGACACCGTCCCGCACCCCGACGAGGCCTCGGCCGGCGTGAAGGTGCAGCACTTCTTCGTCTGCCGCCTGGGGTCCATGGACCTGTCGCGGCGCCATGGCCCGGAGGTGGACGAGCCCTGCGGGGAGTACGAGGTGGTGCGCGTCCCCTTCACCCGCGAGGGGATCGCCTCGGTGGGAGTGGTGCCGCCGTCGCTGCGCGCGTATCTCGACGCGAACATCGAGGGCGTGCTGGCGCTGCTCGCCGACGACCTCGGCTGACCCCGGCCCCACCGGAGCCGGACCGGCCAGCTACCCGAACCAGCCGCTGAACGGCTGCCCGGCGCCCTCGGGCGCCCGCTCCCGCGCCCTGGCCAGCACGCGCTCGGCCTCCCGCTGCCACGCCTCGGGGCGCACGGGCACGGTCCCTGTCCCAGGCCCCGCCGCCCCTGCCGCGGGCTCCGGCTGCGGCTCGGGCTCGGGCTCCGGGCGGGTCATGGGCTCGCGACGCCCCTCGCGCACATCGGCGGCCGCGCCGAAGAAGTCGCCGCCCTTGCGCTTGAAGTCGTCCGTGCCCCAGTCCCGCTCCCGTTCGGCGGAGCCGCCGGCCCCGCCGCCGTCCGCGCCCCCGACCGCCGGGGCACTGTGCCGCCGCTGCGAGGACACCTTCTGGAGGTGCGGGATGTGCTTGGCGCAGTGGATGTACGCCTCCTCGACCGTCACCTCGACCCACACCACCGCCCGCCGCCCCGGCACCGGGTCGACCGGCAGCCCGGGGTGGGCGGCGCGCATCTCGGCGTCCGCCACGACCCGCGCCCGGCCGTTGATGTGCAGGCCGATCCGGTCGCGCATGAAGTCGATCATGAGAATCCCGAGGTGGGGATTCTCCTCGATGTTCCCGAGGCTGGCCAGGACGCCATTGCCCCGGTACTCGGGGTAGGCCAGGGTCCGGTCGTCGAACACCCGCAGAAATCCGGGCGGCCCGGCGCGGAAGGTGCTGTCGCACTCGCCGTGCCCGTCGGCCGTCGCCAGGAAGAACATCTCCTGGCGGGCCACGAACTCCCGCATTCGGTCGTTGAGCCGGTCCAGCACCTGCTCGTCGTAGAAGCGGTCGGCGCGGTCGACCGTGTCCAGGCGCCGCTGAAGCCGATGTTCGCCTTCGCTGCCCGGACGGCTCGTACGGTCCAGGTCGGCCACGGGCGCGCCGGCCGCCGCGGTCCGTGCCGCCGCGATCCGTGCTGTCGCCGTCGTCGCCGTCGCCCGCTCGTGCTCGACGTCGTCCACGCTCACTCGTCCCTCACCCTGCGTTCGCTCGAGTCAGTGATCCACTGCTCGCCCAGCCCCCAAGTCCCCTGCTCCTCACTACTCACTACTCACTACTCACTACTCACTACTGCGTCACGGCCCCCCGCCGTGTTGCAGTTCCCGTCGCCCGCGGGTCCCCGCCGACCCCCCGTCGGCTAGTCCCCCGCCGCCACGAGCTCTTCGAGGGAGTCGTGCCGGATGCGGTGCGAGGGGATTCCGATGCCTCTCAGGGTGTCCACCCCGCTGCGGATCATCCCGGCCGGCCCGGAGAGATACGCGTCGTACGTACTCCAGGGGCCGTACTGCCGCACGGCGTCGGGCAGCCGGCCGCTGAGCCCGTTCGTCGGGCTGTCGGAGACGACCGGGCGGACCGAGAGCCAGTGGTGGGCCTGCGCCAGCCGCAGCATGGTGTCGATGTCGTACAGGTCGTGGTCGCTGCGGGCGCCGTAGAAGACCTCGACCCGGCGGTTGCGGCCGTGCTCGGCGACGTCCTCGACCAGGGCCTTGATCGGCGCTATGCCGGTGCCGCCGCCCAGGCAGAGCAGGCCGTTGTCGCGGGAGTGGTCGATCACCATCGAACCGGCCGGGGGGCCGAGGCGGATCACATCGCCGGGGCGGGCGCGGTGCACCAGCGCCGAGGACACCCAGCCGGCCGGTACCGCCTTGACGTGGAAGGACAGCAGACCGTCCGCGCGCGGCGCGGAGGCGAAGGAGTAGTGCCGCCACACCCGGGGCCACCAGGGGGTCTCCAGGGAGGTGTACTGGCCGGCGAGGAAGGGGTACGGCTGGTCGGGGCGCACCGTGATGACCGCGATGTCCTGGGTGCGCAGCTCATGGCCGACGACCTCGGCCTGCCACCACGCGGGCGCGCGCAGCTCGTCCTCGGCGGCCGCGTCGATCATGATCTGCGAGATGGCGGTGTACGCCCGGACCCAGGCGCCCTCGGCCTCGTCGCTCCAGGTCGTGGTCGCGTAGCGGGTGAGCGCGCCGATCAGGCACTCGCCGACGGCCGGGTAGTGCTCCGGCTGGGTGCCGTACTTGCGGTGGCCGCGGCCGAGCCCGGAGAGGTACTCGGTGAGGATGTCCGGGTCGTCCACCAGCTTGGCGGCGGTCAGCAGGGCTCTGAAGAGCCGGTCGCGCTGGGCGTCCATCGCGGCGGGGAACAGCGGCCGCAGATAGGGGTGCTGGACGAACAGCAGCGCGTAGAAGTACGAGGTGACCTTGTCCGCGATGGGCTCGACCTCGGCCATCGTGCGGCGGATGAGGATCGCGTCGGGCGACGCCGTCGGGTCCCCGATGAACTGGTCCTCCGGCCGGACGTCCTCCGGCCGGACGTCCTGCGCGCCGGGCGCCTCGTCGGGGCGCTGGTGCTCCTCGCGCTCCCGTACGGGCCTGGCCTCGACTCCGGCTCCGGCCCTGGAAGGAGACGGCGGCGGAGGCGGGGGCGGGGGCGGCGCGGGGGATGCGGTCGGCGCGGGCGGTGCGGGCGGTGCGGGCGGCGCGGGCGGTGCGGGCGGCGCCGGGGTCTGTGTACGGCGGTCGGCGCCCGTGCCGACCGGCCGTATCGGGCTCACCGGGCGGCTGGGCGCCTGGCGGCCGGCTTCCTGGTCCGGACCCGGGGACGCTTCCTCGTCCCGCCTCCTGCTCGGGGTGAACCAGCCCCAGTCGCCACTGCTTCCGCCGGTGCCGCCGGTGCCGTCGTTGCCGGCCGACGACGTGGTGGTCGGAGCGTCCATGGTTGCCTCGCCTCGAACGTCTTTCTGTCGGTCTTCGCACTTCCGAAGCCGGAATGTGCCCGCAATTCCCCGCTCTGTGCCACTGGTTCAGGTGAGTTTGGTCCGGATGGCCCGCCCCGTACTTCTCCATGGGCAGCATGCCATGCTTGTCCACCGCACAGGACAGATAGTCGGAACTCCGGGTAACGGCACCTGTGTTCCGTTAGGCTGGATTGTCCCGATGTAGCCCTGCGACAACAGCCGCGCAGAACCCGGATCCGACCCTACCGGGCCCGGATGAATTCACAAGCCCCAACTCCAGCGGTTCCGTTACACCCGGCAACCTGCGTAATTACTGGTAGCTACCTGCCAATTCGTAGGCCTCTCGCAGATCGCGGCCGGTATAGCCGTGCGATGCGATTTCGCTCACATGATGGTCGGCGTTGACCGCGATCGAGACCGGCACCACGGCGAACAGCTCCGCGTCCGACATCGAGTCGCCATAGGCGACGCAGTCCTCCCTGCTCAGACCGAACTTCGCACAGAGTTCATCGGCGATGCGCACCTTGGCCGCCGGGGTGAGGATGCCCTCCGGATCCAGCGGCTCGCGGAACGGCACGGCCGGCCAGCGCGACCCCTGCGCGGCGTCCGCGCCCCATTCCAGCAGCCGCTCCACGAAGAAGCCGGGAGAGAGCGAAATCACCGCGCACCGCTCCCCGCGCTCCCGGATGTCCGCCCACACCTCGTGGATACCCGCCAGCCACGGCGCGCCCTCGAACGCCGCCGCCACTTGCCGCTCCGTCAGCTCCCCCCACAGCGCGCAGGCCCGCACGGCGAACTGCGCGGTGCTCAGCTCCCCGTCCGCGAACGCCCGCTCCAGCTCGCCGATCTCCCGCTCCACCCCGAGCTGACGGGATATCTCGACGGCTGCGGCCGAGCCGTGGATGAGCGTCCCGTCCAGATCGAACAGATGCAGTCTGGTCATGAGGGCGAGCCTAGGGCCTGCCCGGGCCCGGGGCGTGTCCGGGCTCAGGGCCTGCCCACGGCCCGGTACGCGCGCGGAGTACGGCGGGAGTACGCCCGAATACTCCCGCCGTCAGACGCGGTGCGGACCGCCGCGGACGACCGTGGAGACATGAAGCCGAACCTTTCGCGGCCCGCCCGCAGGGCCCTTCTCGTCGTCCATGTCGTCGTCTCCGTCGGCTGGCTCGGGCTCACCCTGTGTCTGCTCGCGCTGGGCATCGCGGGGGCGGCCTCAGGATCGGCGGACACCGCCGAGGCCGCCTATCGCGCCATGAAGATCTTCGGCGACTGGCTGATCGCGCCGATCAGCCTGGCGTCCCTGCTGAGCGGGGTGGCGCTGTCGCTCGGCACGCCCTGGGGACTGGCCCGGTACCGCTGGGTCGCCACCAAGTTCTGGCTGACGGTGCCCGCGGCGGGCGCCTCGATCTTCGCGCTGCGGGCCGAGATCGCCTCCGCCGCGGCCGACGCCTCGGCGGGCCGGGCCGTGCCGTCCTCCGTCGATCTGGTCATCGCGCCCTCGGTGGCGCTGGGCGTCTATCTGTTTCTCACCGCCATCTCGGTCCTCAAGCCGTGGGGGCTGACGGCGCGCGGGCGGCGGCTGCGGGCCGGTTCCCGCCCCACCGGGGCCGGGACGCGCTCCGGCCGCCGCGTGGCCGCCCGCTCACAGGCGTGAGGGGGGCCGTGCGTACAGGCGACGGGCGGCAGCCGGGCGACGGGCGGGCGGGCGCGCAGCGCTTCCGTTGAGGGTGGTGGTGGGCGACGGGCGAGAAGGCGGGCGCGCAGCGCTTCCGTTGAGGGTGGTGGTGGGCGACGGGCGAGAAGGCGGGCGCGCAGCGCTTCCGTTGAGGGTGGTGGTGGGCGACGGCG
>NZ_JBVHTN010000006.1:0-468447 GCF_055569495.1 Streptomyces sp. NPDC028305 | reverse complement strand
GAGGGCGGGTCAGCGTACGGCTGCCTCGCCTGCCGTCTCAGGGGCGGGGGACGCACCGCCCGCGGCGACGACCCGCCCACCGGTGCGCGCGGTGCGCCGTTCGAGCGCGGCCGAGAAGACGGCGGTGGCGAGCGCGGCGACGGCCATGAGGGCGCCGACCCAGTTGGGCGCGGTGTAGCCCCTTCCGGCGGAGATGACGAGCCCGCCGAGCCAGGCGGCCAGGGCGTTGCCCAGGTTGAAGGCGCCGATGTTGGCCGCCGAGGCGAGCGTCGGCGCGTTCGGCGCCTGGTCCATGACCCGCTTCTGGAGCGGCGCCACGGTCGCGAAGCCGAAGGCCCCGACCAGCACGATCGTGACGGCCGCCGCGACCTTGTCATGGGCGGTGAAGCTGAACGCCGCCAGGACGACGCCGAGCCCGCCGAGGGTGATGTACAGCATCCGCATCAGGGACCGGTCGGCGTAGCGCCCGCCGATCAGGTTGCCGCCGACCAGGCCGAGGCCGAAGAGGACGAGCAGCCAGGTCACGGAGGAGTCGGCGTAGCCCGCCACATCCACCATCATCGGCGTGATGTAGGTGATCGCGGCGAAGACGCCGCCGAAGCCGAGCACGGTCATGGTCATGGCCAGCCACACCTGCGGATTGCGGAACGCCGCGAGCTCCTGGCCGAGGCGGGCGGCGGCCGGGCCGGGCTGCCGGGGCACGAGGGCGGCGATGCCGGCCAGCCCGAGCACGCCGAGCCCGGCTACGGCGAGGAACGCGGCGCGCCAGCCGAGGGTCTGGCCGATCCAGGTGCCCATGGGCACGCCGACCACGTTGGCGATGGTCAGGCCGGTGAACATGGTGGCGATGGCCCGGGCGCGCTTGTCGGGGGCCACCAGGTCGGCGGCGACGACCGCGCCGATGCCGAAGAAGGCGCCGTGCGCGAACGAGGCCAGCACCCGCCCGGCGAGCAGCAGCAGGAAGGCGGGGGCGAGCGCGGAGAGCAGATTGCCCGCGATGAACAGCCCCATCAGCATCATCAGCATCTGCTTACGGGCCAGCCGGGTGCCGAGCAGGGTCAGCAGCGGGGCGCCGATGACGACGCCGAGGGCGTAGCCGGTGGTCGCGTATCCGGCGGTGGGGATCGAGACGTGGAACTCGTCCGCCACCTCGGGCAGCAGTCCCATGATCACGAATTCGGTGGTGCCGATGCCGAAGGCGCCGATGGCGAGCGCCAGCAGGGCGAGAGGCATGTCGTGGAGTCCTCAGAACGATTGCGCGGAAGTTTTGGACGCGTCGACAATAATTGCATACGCACTTACTTGCAAGCGCCGACATTTTCATCGAGTGCACTACGCTGGGGGACACGACACCCAAGGAGGGGTTCCATGCCGGATGTGCAGACCGAGGAGCCGTTGGCCGACGAGCCGCTGCCCGGCGGGCAGGCCCTCGCCCAGGGCTGGTGCGCCCTGTCCGCCCTGCACGGCCGCATCGAGACGCGCGTCGAGCGCGCGCTACAGGCCCGTCACGGGCTGAGCGTCCGCGAGTTCTCGGTGCTGAACGTGCTCAGCGCCCAGCACGACGGCCCGGGCGGCCATCTCCAGATGCGCCAGCTCGCCGAGTCCGTCGTGCTCAGCCAGAGCGCGACCACCCGCCTGGTCACCCGCCTGGAGGACCGCGGCCTGCTGTCCCGCTACATCTGCCCGGACGACCGCCGCGGCATCTACACCAACGTCACCGCGGCGGGCCGGGAACTGCTCGACCAGGCGCGCCCGACCAACGACACCGCGCTGCGCGAGGCCCTGCAGGACGCCGCCGCACGGCCCGAGCTGGCCCCGCTGGTGACGGCCGTCGAAGGGCTGTGGGCCCCCGCGTAGGCTGCCCGCCATGAGCAACCTCGAGATCCGCGGTGCCACCACCGAGGACATACCGGCCATCGTGGCCATGCTGGCCGACGACCCGCTCGGCGCCCGGCGCGAGTCCCCGGACGACCTGGCCCCCTACCTGGCGGCGTTCGAGCGGATCACGAGCGACGGGGGCCAGCGGCTGGTGGTCGCCGTACGGGACGGCCGCACCGTCGGCACCCTCCAGCTCACCGTCATCCCCGGCCTGTCCCGGCAGGGCGCCACCCGCTCGATCATCGAGGCCGTCCGCATCCACGCCGACGAGCGCGGCGGCGGGCTCGGCACCCAGCTGATCGAGTGGGCCGTCGACGAGTCGCGCCGCGAGGGCTGTGTGCTGGTGCAGCTCACCTCGGACGCGACCCGTACCGACGCCCACCGCTTCTACGAGCGCCTCGGCTTCGAGGCCTCGCACGTGGGGTTCAAGCTCGCGCTCTAGAGAACGCCGAGGTCGATCGCCTCGGCCATCCGCCGGTAGCCCGCGTCATTGGGGTGCTTGTGGTCGCCGCTGTCGTACGCCGGGTCGAGCGTCTGCGGATCCGACGGCGCGGCCATGACGGCGGCGAAGTCGACCACCGCGTCGAACTCGCCGGAGCCGCGGATCCACGCGTTGATCGCGGCGCGCTTCGCCTCGGAGCGGGCGGTGTGGTACTCGGCGCCCTTGAAGGGCAGGATCGTGGCGCCCACGACCCTGACGCCGCGGGCGTGGGCCCGCGCGATCAGCTCGCGGTAGCCGGCGATCACCTGCTCGGCGGAGACCTGCGGATTGGGCTTGTAGGTGGGCAGATCCACCTCGCTGAAGCCGATGTCGTTGAGCCCCTGGAGCAGGATCACCGACCCGACGCCCGGCTTGTCCAGCACATCCCGCTGGAACCGGGCGCCCGCCCGGTCCCCGTACCAGGGCGAGTCGTGCAGCAGCAGATTTCCGCCGATGCCGGAGTTGAGGACCGGGCGCGGGGTGCCGGCGGCCGCCAGGCGCTCGGCCAGCAGATCCGGCCAGCGGCTGTTGGCGTCGTACGTCGAGCCGAAGCCGTCGGTGATGGAGTCGCCGAACGCGACCACGGATCCGCGGCGCCCGGTGCCGCCGGTCAGCTCCACGTCCGACAGGTAGTACCAGGAGTGGGTGGACGCGGTGAACGCCGCGCCGTCGCGGTCGGCGCCGTGGTCGCCCTCCGCGCGATAGGTCTTCGCGTACGCCTGGGCGTGAAACGTGGCCGGGCCGGTCGGCTCGGCGAAGTACAGCGTCACCGTCAGCGACTCGAAGGGCGCCACGCGCACCGGCGCCGCGTCGCTGGCCGCCTCGCCGCCCGCCGGGATCGTCACCTCCCGCCGGTGCCCGAAGGTCAGCCTGCGGGCGCTTCCGGCCTCGACCGACGCTCCGCGCGCGGTCCGGGCGACGGTCGCGCCCGCGATCCGCAGCGGCTCGTCGCCGTAGCGGTTCGACAGCCGGATCCGGGCCGCGGTGCCACCGGAGGTCACCCGCACGACCTGGCGCACGGTCTGGTCGGCGAAGCCCTTGAGGGCCCAGTTCTCCTCGAAGCCCTCACTGGGGCGCTGGACGGGGGCGGCCCACCCGGCCGACCAGACGGTCCCGGGTCGGGCGCCCGGGGTTCGGGCGGCGGCCGGGCCGGAAGCGGCCAGGACGGCGGTCAGGGCGAGCAGGGACGCACCGACACGCAGCGCTGAGGAGCGCATGACGGATCTCCTTGGGACATGGCGGACGCGGGGCCGCCGGATGTGGGTACGGAGATCAGCCTGCGGAGGTACACGGCGGTCACCCAGCCCCCGGCGGTGCGTACCACCGCCAGGGTCAGGCACGGATCGGAGCCGGGGCGCGCCTCACGCCCCCGGGCGCCACCCCTTCGGGTCCACCCCGCCCGGCACCGCGCCATCGGGCTCGTACGGCTCCCGGGTGAAGACGAAGGTGCCCAGATCGAGGTGGACGTTGTCCGCCCCGCCGTACGGGCCGCCGCCCGCGCCCCGCACCACGCGCAGCGTCTCCCCCGCGTAATAGCCGTCGAGCCCGGTCCAGGTGCCGTCCGGCTCCGCCCGGAACCGCGAGCCGCGCCCCCTGCCGTTCAGCGGGCTCAGCTCAAGACCCCGCTCGGGGCGCAGACGCAACAGGAACGGGGTGGGGCCCCAGTACCAGGGCCCGGTCAGGGCCACCAGCTCCGGATCCGCCTCGGTCAGCGGCCGCCACGGCGCGGGCACCGGCGGCTCGTGCTCGGCCGCGATCCGTACGAGGTCGGCGGCGACGGCGCCGACCGCGGGCCCCGAGGTGGCGTTGGCCAGCGCGATCCCGGCCAGCCCGTCCTCCGGGCTCGCCCACAACGCGGCCAGGAAGCCCGGCATGGAGCCGGTGTGGCCGATGAGGACGCGGCCGTCGCGGCGGGCCAGCTGGATGCCGAGCCCGTAGCCGCCGTCCCAGTCGTCGTCCTCGGGCGCGACCGCCGGGGCGCGCATCTCGGCCAGCGTCCGGGCGCCCAGCACCCGCTCGTCCCCGTCCATCAGGAAGGCCGCGTACCGGGCCAGGTCGGCGGCCGTCGACCACAGCTGTCCGGCCGGGGCCATCCGGCCGGTGTCCACGGCGGGTTCGGGCAGCAGCGCATCCGCCCAGGGGTGCACCGCCCAGCCCTCGGCGTGCGGGGCCCGGGGCAGCGGCGAGGTGCGCCCCATCCCCAGCGGCTCCAGCACCTCACGCCGCAGCACCTCGTCCCAGGGCGCGCCGCGCAGCCGCTCGACGAGCGCGCCCAGCAGCGCGAAGCCGGGGTTGGAGTAGTGGTGGCGGCGGCCGGCGGGGTGGCGCAGCGGGCGCTCCCCGAAGATGTCGGCCGTCTCGGGGCGCAGTTCGCCCGGCGTGCGCTCCCACCACGGGCCGCGGGCCTCCGCGGCCAGGCCCGAGGTGTGGGAGAGCAGCTGGGCGATGGTCGCGTCCCCGGCCTCCGGCACGTCCAGGTGGCGGGACAGCGGGTCACCGAGGCGCAGCAGCCCCTCGTCGCGCAGCCGCATTACCAGCACCGCCACAAAGGTCTTGGTGAGCGAGCCGATGCGGTACTGGGTGTCCGCGTCCGGCGTGCGCCCGCCCACCCGTCGCCCACCACCACCCTCAACGGAAGCGCTACGCGCTCCAGCCTCGCTCACCTCGCCGCGCGCGCCCACCCACCACAGCCGTCCGTCCCGCACCACCGCGCCCACCAGGGACGGCGCACGGCCCTCCGTCTGGCCTACGGCGATCCGGCGGAGCAGGGCACGGCGGGTGGCGGGCAGCGGCGACGCGGTCTCTTCCATGGGCGCGGTCATGCCCGCACCCTATGGCCCGCGTCCCATGCCCGACGGGGCAATTTCGTACGCCCGTTGGCCTTGACGTCGGCGTCAACGTCTACCGTCGAGGCCATGCGGATCGGAGAGCTGGCCGAACGGGCGGGTACGACCACCCGCACACTGCGCCACTACGAGGCGCTCGGGCTGCTGCCCGCACGCCGCGCGGGCAACGGATACCGGGCGTACGACGAGGACGACCTGCGGCTGCTGCGGCAGATACAGACGCTGCGGGACTTCGGCTTCGGTCTGGAGGAGACCCGGCCGTTCGTGGAGTGCCTGCGCGCCGGCCACCCCGCGGGTGACTCCTGCCCGGCCTCGCTCGCGGTGTACCGCCGCAAGCTGGCCGAGCTGGACGACTGCATCGCGCGGCTGAACGGTGTGCGGCGGCAGGTCGGGGCACAGCTCGCCGAGGCGGAGCGGGCGCTGGCCGCGCTGAAGGCCGCGGCGGCGGCGCCGGGGGGACCCGAGCCACGCTGCGAGCTGACACCCCAAGAGCCCCACGAGCCGCATGAACCGCATGAACCGCATGAACCGGAGACAGGACCGAGAGGGGAACGGAATGGCGACGACACAGACCGGGACAGGGGGAGTGGTCACGGTGACGGACGACACCTTCCAGCGGGAGGTCCTGGAGTCCGCGCTCCCGGTGCTCGTGGAGTTCACGGCCTCGTGGTGCCCGCCGTGCCGGATGATCGCGCCGGTGCTGGCCGAGGTGGCGCGGGAGGAGGCGCACCGGCTGAAGGTGGTGGAGCTGGACGTGGACGCCAACCCGGGCACCACGGCGGCGTACGGCGTGCTGTCCATGCCGACGCTGATGGTGTTCCAGGACGGTGAGCCGGTGCGGTCGATGGTGGGCGCCCGCCCCAAGCGGCGGCTGCTGGAGGAACTGGCCGACGTGATGTAGCCGACGTGGTGGCGACGCCCGGATCGCCCAACACCCCTCCGATAGCATGTTCGGCCTCATGACGATCGCCGCCAACATCTATCAAATCGGCCAAAACAATTGATATCTATAGCGTCTCGGGTGTTTTCGCGAATAAATAGCAGCATAAAGTTCGCCGCGTGGCGTCAACCACGGGCGATACTGTGGGCCACGGCGGGTCTGGTGACCCTCGGATTCCTCATCGCGCTGGAGATCGCCGCACGTCACTACGGCCTACCGGGGCCGATGACCAATCAGGCGCGAGAGGTGATCTTCCCCCCCAAATCGGGGCCTTTGCTGTACGCCAGCATGGCGTTGATGATGGTGGTGCTCCCCTGGCGGGAACGGCTCATCGCGGCCGGTGTCGCGATCGGCATCGATGTCGTCTTCTTTCTGGTGCGGTGGGCGGCCGGCGCCGAGATCACCGAGGGCCACCCCTTCGGCAACGGCGCGTTGTGGGTGGTTCTGGGCTATGCGGTCATCGCTGTCACGCGCCGCACCGGCCCGGAACGTGTCCTGCTGCTGAAGGGTGTCGGGCTGGCCCTGCTGCTGGTGGCCGGCCGCAAGACCGGCGATATCTGGCTGCTCATCACGTCGAAGGCCCACCCGATGGTGCTCGACCCGTATGTGGCAATCGCCGATCACGCGCTGGGCAACCCGTCGTGGCTGGTGGGCCGGATGGTCGAGGCCACCGGTCCGATCGGCACCCATCTCCTCGACTGGGTCTACGTTCAGCTCGCGGTGGCCGCGGTGGTCGTCTCGCTGTACCAACTGCGCAACGTGGCGGTCGAGCGCCGCTTCCCGAGCCATTACCTGGTGCGCACCTTTCTGGTGATCGGCCTCCTCGGGCCCGCCATCTACATGATCTTCCCGGTGGTCGGACCGGTCTTCGCCTACGGCCCGGGCGCCTCCGGCACCGGCGGCCCGCAGTGGGCGCTGGCCAACCTGTGGCCGGACACCCCGCCGCCGATCAGTGCCCCGCACGCGTTCACCTACGACGACATCACCCCACGCAACTGCATGCCCAGCCTGCACACGGCATGGGCCACCGCGATCTTCATCCACTCCCGCAAGGGCCCACGGACTCTGCGGTTCGCGGGCACCTTCTGGCTGATCGCCACGCTCACCGCGACGCTGGGATTCGGCTACCACTACGGCGCGGATCTCATCGCCGGCGTGGTGTTCACGCTCACCATCGAGGCAGCGCTGCGCTCGCACGAACGTGGCTGGGACCGGTCGGGAATCCAGCTGGTCGCCTACGGCACAGCGGTCTTCGCCGCGCTCCTGGCGTCGTATCGCTATCTGCCGATGAAGATGGCCGAACATCCGTGGGTGTTCGGACCACTTCTCCTGCTGGCGATGGGCTCCGTGATCTACGGCTACGTACGGACCACCAGACTGTGGGACCCGACGCCCGCACCGGCGCGGCAACCGCAACCGCAACCCGAACCGGTGTGAGCCCTTCGTGCCGCTCGATCAGGTCTGGGCCATGTCCACGAAGCGCGAGTAGTGGCCCTGGAAGGCGACCGTGATCGTGGCCGTCGGACCGTTACGGTGCTTGGCCACGATCAGGTCCGCCTCGCCCGCGCGCGGCGACTCCTTCTCGTACGCGTCCTCCCGGTGCAGCAGGATGACCATGTCGGCGTCCTGCTCGATGGAACCACTCTCGCGCAGGTCCGAGACCATGGGCTTCTTGTCCGTCCGCTGCTCGGGTCCACGGTTGAGCTGCGAGAGCGCGATGACCGGGACTTCCAGCTCCTTGGCCAGCAGCTTGAGGTTTCGCGACATGTCCGAGACCTCCTGCTGACGGCTCTCGGGGCGCCGCGCGCCACCGGACTGCATCAGCTGGAGATAGTCGATGACGACCAGCTGGAGATCACTGCGCTGCTTGAGCCGGCGGCACTTCGCGCGGATCTCCATCATCGACAGGTTCGGGGAGTCGTCGATGTAGAGAGGGGCCGCGGACACATCGGGCATACGGCGGGCCAGCCGCGTCCAGTCCTCGTCCGTCATGCTTCCGGACCGCATGTGATGCAGCGCCACCCGCGCCTCGGCGGACAGCAGTCGCATCGCGATCTCATTGCGCCCCATCTCCAGGGAGAAGATGACGCTGGGCATGTTGTTCTTGATGGAACAGGCGCGCGCGAAGTCCAGGGCGAGGGTGGACTTGCCCATCGCGGGACGGGCGGCGATGACGATCATCTGGCCGGGGTGCAGCCCGTTCGTCAGCGCGTCCAGGTCGGTGAAGCCGGTGGGCACACCGGACATCTGCCCGCTGCGGGAGCCGATGGCCTCGATCTCGTCGAGCGCGCCCTCCATGATGTCGCCGAGCGGCAGATAGTCCTCGCTGGTGCGCTGCTCGGTGACGGCGTAGATCTCCGCCTGGGCGTTGTTGACGATCTCATCCACATCGCCGTCCGCCGCGTATCCCATCTGGGTGATGCGGGTGCCGGCCTCGACCAGACGGCGCAGCACCGCGCGCTCATGGACGATCTCGGCGTAGTACTCGGCGTTGGCGGCGGTGGGGACCGACTGGACGAGGGTGTGGAGATACGAGGCGCCGCCGACGCGGGCGATCTCGCCGCGCTTGGTGAGCTCGGCGCCGACGGTGATGGGGTCGGCCGGCTCGCCCTTGGCATACAGATCGAGGATGGCCTGATAGACCGTCTCATGGGCGGGGCGGTAGAAGTCGTTGCCCTTGAGGACCTCGACGACATCGGCGATGGCGTCCTTGGACAGCAGCATGCCGCCCAGGACGGACTGCTCGGCGTCCAGGTCCTGCGGGGGAACGCGCTCGAAGCCCGCCCCCTCCCAGGTGCCCGACTCGCGGCCGCGCTCATGCTGTTCGTCACGGCCCCGGCCGCCTTCACCGCGACGGAACCGGGGGGAAGGCAACCGGTCGACCGGGCCGGAGTCCGCCCAGGGGTCGTCCATGGGCTCGGGCATGCTCACCCCGCCACCTCCTCCCGTCCGCGGTGCGGACCTCACCGCGCGTCTCTTTCTTACGCCACGGCTATGACAAACAGGGCGCCCGACGTCCGGTTCCGACGCTTCGGATTCGAGTGGAATCGAGGCCGGAACAGGCGGCGGGCGCCGCACCACGGTAGGCCCGTCTCCCCCCTCAGCCAACTTGGTTATCCACAGGGCATGTGGATGATGGGGGCCATCCTGTGGAGAAGTCCCGCGATCCTGTGCACGGGCCGGGGGACAGTGCTGTGGACAAACACACAATCAACCCAGACTTGCGCGACTGACCTGCGGTTTCTTCATCCAGGGGCTGTGCAGGAGAAAAACTTCGGCGCCTGGATCAAGATCGCGACAAACGGCGCAGAGAACAGCGTCCCGCGCCATCGCATGTAAGGGATGCCCTTGGGTTGTGTCTCTTACCTGTGGAAGATTAGATTGCCCTCATGACTCTGGCCCCAGCGACCGAGCGGAAGACCGCCCGGCGACACGATCGCGAGATCGTCGCGCTCGCCCTTCCCGCCTTCGGCGCACTGGTGGCCGAGCCACTCTTCGTCATGGTCGACAGCGCCGTCGTCGGCCACCTCGGCACCCCACAGCTCGCCGGACTCGGCGTCGCCGCCGCCCTGCTCACCACCGCCGTCAACATCTTCGTCTTCCTCGCCTACGCCACCACGGCGGCCGTCGCCCGCCGCGTCGGCGCGGGCGATACGGCCGGAGCGCTCCGCCAGGGGCTGGACGGCATCTGGCTCGCCCTTCTCCTCGGCGGCGCCGTCATCGCCGTCACCCTGCCGACCGCCCCTGACCTCGTCGGGCTCTTCGGTGCCTCGGGCACCGCGACCCCCCACGCCGTCACCTATCTGCGCATCAGCTCGCTCGGCATCCCCGCGATGCTGGTGGTGCTCGCCGCCACCGGCGTGCTCCGCGGCCTCCAGGACACCCGGACCCCGCTCTATGTCGCCATCGGCGGCTTCGCGGCCAACGCCGCCCTGAACGCCGCCCTGGTCTACGGCGCCGGGCTCGGCATCGCGGGCTCCGCCTGGGGCACGGTGATCGCCCAGTGCGCCATGGCCGCCGTCTATCTCACCGTCGTCGTACGAGGCGCCCGCCGCCATGGCGCCTCGCTGCGCCCGGATCTGGCCGGGATACGGGCCTGCGCCCACGCAGGGGTGCCGCTGCTGGTCCGTACGCTGGCCCTGCGCGTCGTGATGGTGATCGCGACCGCGGTGGCGGCCCGGCTCGGCGACGATGAGATCGCCGCCCACCAGATCGTGCTGTCGCTGTGGAATCTGCTGGCGTTCGCCCTGGACGCCATCGCTATCGCGGGCCAGGCGATCATCGGGCGGTATCTGGGCGCGGGCGACTCCGAGGGAGCGCGCGCGGCCTGTCGCCGCATGGTCCAGTGGGGCATCGCGTCCGGAGTGGTGCTGGGCCTGCTGGTCATCGCGGCCCGCCCGCTGTTCATCCCCCTGTTCACCTCGGACCCGGCGGTGCGCGACACCCTGCTGCCCGCCCTGCTGGTGACGGCCGTCATCCAGCCGGTGGCCGGTGTCGTCTTCGTCCTCGACGGGGTGCTGATGGGCGCGGGGGACGGGGGATATCTGGCCTGGGCGATGATCGCCACGCTGGTCGTCTTCGCCCCGGTCGCGGTGCTGGTGCCCTCCCTGGGCGGCGGACTCACGGCCCTGTGGTGGACCATGGCGCTGATGATGTCGGTCCGGCTGGCCACCCTGTGGCTACGGGCCCGCTCGGGCCGCTGGGTCGTCACCGGCGCGGTGCGCGGCTGAGCCCGGTAGGGCGGGCCGACACAACCACAGCGGACGAACACCGCGGTGGAGGAACACCGCGGTGGACAAGCACAAGGGCCGCGACCCCGGCGTGGGTCGCGGCCCTCAGTCGTGCAGTGCACGGGGACCACCGGTCAGGCGGCGACGACCTCGACGCCCACCTTGGCGGCAACCTCGGCGTGCAGACGCACCGAGACCTGGTGCGCGCCCAGGGTCTTGATCGGGGCGCCCACCTCGATCCGGCGCTTGTCCACGTCGGGGCCACCCGCGTCCTTGATCGCCGAGGCGATGTCGGCCGGGGTGACGGAGCCGAAGAGACGGCCGGCGTCGCCGGCGCGGGTCTTCAGGCGCACCTTGACGCCCTCGAGCCGCGCCTTGACCTCGTTGGCCTGCTCGATCGTGGCGATCTCGCGGATGCGACGACCGCGGCGGATCTGCTCGACGTCCTTCTCGCCGCCCTTGGTCCAGCGGATCGCCAGACCACGCGGAACCAGGTAGTTACGGGCGTAACCGTCCTTGACGTCCACGACGTCGCCGGCGGTGCCGAGGCCGGAGACCTCGTGGGTGAGGATGATCTTCATGACTCGGTCACCCTTCCCTTATCGCGCGGTGGAGGTGTAGGGCAGCAGCGCCATCTCACGGCTGTTCTTCACGGCCGTGGCGACGTCACGCTGGTGCTGGGTGCAGTTGCCGGTGACCCGGCGGGCACGGATCTTGCCGCGGTCGGAAATGAACTTCCGCAGCAGGTTCGTGTCCTTGTAGTCGACGTAGGAGATCTTCTCCTTGCAGAACACGCAAACCTTCTTCTTAGGCTTGCGAGCAGGCGGCTTCGCCATTGTCTCTCTCCAGTGTGATCAAGAAGTTTGTGCTGGTCGCCCAGACCAGGCCCGGCACGTTTCACGTGAAACAGCGGTTTCACGTGAAACGGCGCATACGACCTAGAAGGGCGGCTCGTCCGAGTAGCCGCCGGAGTTGCCGGAGCCGCCGCCCCAGCCACCGCCACCGCCGCCCTGCTGACCGCCGGCCGGGGCGCTGGTCGCCCACGGGTCGTCGGCCGGAGCGCCGCCGCCCTGCTGGCCGCCGCCACCGGGGCCGCCGCCCCAGCCACCGCCGCCACCCTGGCCGCCGCCCTGGCCGCCGCCGTATCCACCCTGGCCGCCGCGGCCAGCGGTCTTGGTGACCTTCGCCGTGGCGTTGCGCAGGCTGGCGCCGACCTCATCGACGTCCAGCTCGTAGACCGTGCGCTTGACTCCCTCGCGGTCCTCGTAGGACCGCTGCTTCAGCCGGCCCTGCACGATGACGCGCATGCCGCGCTGAAGCGACTCGGCGACGTTCTCCGCTGCCTGCCGCCACACCGAGCACGTGAGGAAGAGGCTCTCGCCGTCCTTCCACTCGTTGGTCTGCCGGTCGAAGGTACGGGGAGTGGACGCGACACGGAACTTCGCGACCGCCGCACCCGACGGGGTGAAGCGCAGCTCGGGGTCGTCGACGAGATTGCCGACGACCGTGATGACGGTCTCGCCTGCCATTGGGGGAACCTCTCGGCGGGTACTGCTGGGCTGCTTGCTACTCGTTGCGATTCGGCCCGATGACCGCTGAACGCTTTACGCGGTCAGTGGGTCTCGGGACGGAGGACCTTGGTCCGGAGGACCGACTCGTTCAGGTTGAGCTGACGGTCGAGCTCCTTGACGACCGCGGGCTCGGCCTGCAGGTCGATGACCGAGTAGATGCCCTCGGGCTTCTTGTTGATCTCATACGAGAGACGACGACGGCCCCAGGTGTCGACCTTCTCGACCTTGCCGTTGCCCTCGCGGACGACGGAAAGGAAGTTCTCGATCAGCGGGGAGACAGCGCGCTCCTCGAGATCGGGGTCGAGGATGACCATCACCTCGTAGTGACGCATGTGGAACCCACCTCCTTTGGACTCAGCGGCCACGGTCGATCCGTGGCAGGAGGGTCGTGATGCGTACCGCATCGGCGTCTGCACAGACACCGCTGCGGACGGTACAGACTACCCGGCGACTGCCGCCGGGTTGAAATCCGGCGGTCTCCCGCCGCAATCTGTACACATCGGGTGTGAGCGGCGTTACAGTTTCGCCGCTTTGCCATATGGGCCTATACGGAGGTGCCCCATGGCACAGGCAGCACGACCTCACCACGGACTTCTCTCCTTCCTCGACACCGATGGCAAGTCGCATCCGGTCGAGAACACCTTCGCCGCGGCGACCCTGCTGATCGGCGTGATCGCGTTCATCACCGCCCATTTCCCCGATCTCCACCTGCTCAGCTCGTGGACGGGCCTGGTCGGGATCATCACCGGACTGTGGGGACAGCTGATCTCCGCGACCACCGGCGAGCGGTTCCTTCTGATCATCGGGCTCGGCGCATCCGCCGTCGGCTTCTATCTCGGCATGGCGCACGGCGGCCTCTTCGGCGGCGTCCTGGGCTGAGTTCCGGCCCGGCCCGTTGCCCCCGGGCCCAAACGGGGCGCGTCCTTGTCGCAGTAGGCTTCGGCGCGAGAGCCGGAGCCCCGACCACGGGGACAAACCTGCCGAGGAGCGCCCCGCATGAGCCTGACCCTGAGGACGATCAGCCGAGAGCAGCATCTGGCATACATCCAGAGCCTGCCCGCGGCCAGCCACATGCAGGTTCCGGCATGGGCTGACGTCAAGACGGAGTGGCGCTCGGAGAGCCTCGGCTGGTTCGACACCAGTGGCCAGCTGGTCGGCGTCGGCCTCGTCCTCTACCGGCAGCTGCCCAAGATCAAGCGCTATCTCGCCTATCTGCCCGAGGGCCCGGTCATCAACTGGTACTCGCCCCACCTCGAGGACTGGCTGCGCCCGATGCTCGCGCACCTCAAGCAGCAGGGCGCCTTCTCCGTGAAGATGGGCCCGCCGGTCATCATCCGGCGCTGGGACGCCGCCGCGATCAAGTCGGGCATCCAGAACCCGGATGTGAAGCGGCTGCGCGACATCGAGGCGACGTTCATCGAGCCTCGCGCCTTCGAGGTCTCCGACCGGCTGCGCCGCATGGGCTGGCAGCAGGGCGAGGACGGCGGGGCCGGCTTCGGCGATGTCCAGCCCCGGTACGTCTTCCAGGTGCCCCTGGAGAACCGCTCCCTGGAGGACGTCCACAAGGGCTTCAACCAGCTGTGGCGGCGCAACATCAAGAAGGCCGAGAAGGCCGGCGTCGAGGTCGTCCAGGGCGGCTACGAGCACCTGGCGGAGTGGCAGCGGCTCTACGAGATCACCGCGGAGCGCGACCACTTCCGGCCGCGCCCGCTCAGCTACTTCCAGCGCATGTGGCAGGCCCTCAACAGCGAGGACCCCAACCGGATGCGGCTGTACTTCGCCATGCACGAGGGCGAGGCCGTCGCCGCGGCCACCATGCTGATCGTCGGCGGCCACGTCTGGTACTCCTACGGTGCCTCCGCCAACCACAAGCGCGAGGTCCGGCCCTCGAACGCGATGCAGTGGCGCATGCTGCGCGACTCCTACGCGCTGGGCGCCACCGTCTATGACCTTCGTGGCATCAGCGACTCGCTGGACGAGAACGACCACCTCTTCGGTCTCATCCAGTTCAAGGTGGGGACCGGCGGCGAGGCCGCCGAGTACCTCGGCGAGTGGGACTTCCCCCTCAACAAGCTGCTGCACAAGGCGCTGGACATCTACATGTCGCGCCGCTGACTTCGCCGAGTTCTTGACTCTCCACCTACGCTGCATACCTCCAATACACCGCGGCAACGAGAAAGGTTCCGGGACCGGCCAATGGCGCTCACCCTCTATGTCGACACCGCGCGCTGGCGGGCGCACCAGCAGTTGGTGATCCAGCAGTTCCCAGGCATAGTCCCGGTCTGCAAGGGCAACGGGTACGGCTTCGGCCACGAGCGGCTGGCCGAGGAGGCCGCCCGCATCGGCGCCGACATCCTCGCGGTGGGGACCACCTACGAGGCCGCCCGGATGAAGGACTACTTCAGCGGCGACCTGCTGGTGCTCACCCCCTTCCGCCGGGGCGAGGAGCCCGTGCCGCTGCCGGACCGGGTGATCCGCTCGGTGTCGTCGGTCGACGGTGTGTACGGCCTGGTGAACGCGCGCGTGGTCATCGAGGTCATGAGCAGCATGAAGCGCCATGGCGTCGCCGAGGCGGACCTCCCCAAGCTGCACGCCGCGATAGAGAACGTCCGGCTGGAGGGCTTCGCCATCCACCTCCCCCTCGACCGCACCGACGGACTGGACGGGGTCGAGGAGGTCATCGCCTGGATGGACCGGCTGCGCGCCGCCCGGCTGCCGCTGCACACCATGTTCGTCAGCCACCTCAAGTCCGAGGAGCTGGGCCGCCTACAGCAGCAGTTCCCGCAGACCCGGTTCCGCGCACGCATCGGCACCCGGCTGTGGCTCGGCGACCACGACTCGACCCAGTACCGGGGCGCGGTGCTCGACGTCACCCAGGTCGCCAAGGGCGACCGCTTCGGCTACCGCCAGCAGAAGACGGCCTCCGACGGCTATCTGGTGGTCGTGGCGGGCGGCACCTCCCACGGCGTCGGGCTGGAGGCCCCCAAGGCCCTGCACGGCATGATGCCGCGGGCCAAGGGCGTCGCGCGCGCCGGGCTCGCGACCGTCAACCGCAACCTCTCGCCGTTCGTGTGGGCGGGCAAGCAGCGGTGGTTCGCCGAGCCGCCGCACATGCAGGTGTCCATCCTGTTCGTACCGAGTGATGTCGCGCCCCCGCAGGTGGGCGACGAGCTGGTGGCCCACCTGCGGCACACCACGACGCAGTTCGACCGGCTGGTCGACCGCTGAGCCACCCGGCACGGCCCGGAGTGACCAGAGCGACCGGAAGGGCCCGGAGCCGCGCGATCACCTCGCGGCTCCGGGCCCTTGGCCGTGCTCGTCCCGCCCCGCGGGAGCTCACTCGCGTCTGACGCCCCACTCCACCCGCGCCGGCTCCTCGTACGCCGGCGCGTGCCGCGCCTCCCCCAGGACGAACACATCCGGGGCCCGGTCCAGCACACCGCCCGACGGGTCGTCCGACCCGTCCCTGCGCACCACGTCCCGCTCGGGCACCAGCACATCCCGCACGACCAGGGCGCACAGATACAGCGTCCCCAGCACATGGACGATGATCGCCAGCTGGTACCCCTCCGGCGGCAGCCCCCGGTGCTTGTCACCGCTGCCGATGTACGCCAGGTACATCCAGATCCCGAGGAAATACATCACCTCGCACGCCTGCCACACCAGGAAGTCGCGCCACCGCGGCCGGGCCAGGACCGCCAGCGGGATCAGCCACAGCACGTACTGCGGCGAGTAGACCTTGTTGGTGATCACGAAGGCGGCGACGACCAGGAACGCGATCTGCGCCAGGCGCGGCCGCCGGGGCGCGCACAGGGCGAGCGCCGCGATACCGGCGCAGGCCAGCAGCATCAGCAGCGTGGCGTACAGGTTGACGTTGTCGAGGGAGCTCCCGGTGCGCTGGGAGATGACCAGCCACACGGAGCCGAAGTCGACGGGCCGGTCCCGGCTGAAGGTGTAGAAGGCGAGCCAGCCCTCGCGAATGTGGAAGCCCCCGCGGCTGCTGATCATCACCGGGACGTTCACGACGAGCCAGGCCCCCAGCGCCCCGCCCAGCGCCGTCCCGAAGGCGCGCAGCCGGCCGGCCCGCAGGCACAGCACCAGCACCGCCCCGAGCAGCAGTATCGGGTAGAACTTCGCGGCCGTCGCCAGCCCCAGGAAGACGCCGGCCGCCAGCGGGCGGCCGCGCGACCACATCAGCATCCCGATGGCCGTGAGCGCCACCGCGAAGAGGTCCCAGTTGACGGTCGCGGTGAGCGCGAAGGCGGGGGCGAGGGCGACGAGCAGGGCGTCCCAGGGGCGGCGGCGGTGCGTACGCGAGACACAGACGGCGACGACCGCGGCGCAGACCATGAGCATGCCCGCGTTGACCATCCAGTAGATCTGCTCCTGGTGCTGGAGCGACCCGCCGTGCGGGGTGAGCCGGGAGGCGACCTCCATGAAGAGGCCGGTGAGGACCGGATACTCCAGGTAGTCCATCCCGTCCGTGGCGCCCGGTATGCGGTGGAAGTAGGGAACGACGTTTTCCGCGAAGCCGCGGCCCGCGTACAGATGCGGTATGTCGGAGTAGCAGGCGTGGGTGTACTGGCCGGTGACGCTGGAGAACCAGCCGCCGTTGTAGCAGGGGATCTTCTGCACCATGCCGAGGGCGAACATCCCGATGGCGACGAGCGCGATGATCCGCACGGGGGTCCACCAGCTGACGCCAAGCAGCGCCCGGCGCCCGGCCGGGCCGCCGATCAGCTCGCTGCCGGCCGCGGCCACGGCGTCCTCGGCGGTCGGCCGTACGGGCTCGGCCTCGGGGTCCCTGCGCACGCTCGTCATGGGATCCATCCTGCCGTACGGGCCGGGGGAGGGCCGTGAGGCCCGCCCCAGAGGCCCGCGCCGCCTCGGGGCGGCGAAGGGGCCGGGGCGGCCCGGAGAGCCCCGGAGAACGGCGGCGGCCGCGCCGGAGCGGATGACGCTCCGGCGCGGCCGCCGATGGTGGTACGGGCGAGGGTCGCTCACCTGCGGGCTCAGCCGCCTGCGTCAGCCGCCTCCACCGAACCAGCCGCCGTTATCGCTGCCCGGGGGTTCCGTGCTCGGCGTGCTGGTGCCGCCACCGTTGCCGTTGCCCCCGTTGTTACCGTTCCCTCCGTTGTTGTTGCCGCCGTTGTTGTTGCCCCCGTTGCTGCAACCGATCTCCAGCGGGTCACAGGTATCCGTCGGGGACGGGCTGTTGGTCGGGGTCTCGGAGGACGGGGTCTCGGACGGGGTCTCCGAAGGCGTCTCGGACGGAGTCTCCGAGGGGGCCGTCGTCGTGGGCGGAGCGGTCGGGCTCGCGCCGTCGCCGAAGATCTCCTTGCCGATCGGCTCGGGCTTCGGGAAGTTCTCGACCTTCTTGCCCTTCATGGCCTGGCGCATGTAGTCGGCCCAGATCTCGGCCGGGTACGAGGCACCGTGGATCGACGCCTCCGGTCGGCCAGTGCCCACGCCGCGCATGGACAGGAACTTCTGGTTCTTGGCCTTGTCGTTCACCCGCCACATGCCGATCGCTGTGGACAGCTGCGGGGTGTAGCCGGAGAACCAGGCCGACTTGTTCTCATCGGTGGTACCGGTCTTGCCCGCGGCGGGACGGCCGATCTGCGCCGAGGTGCCGGTGCCCTTCTCGACGACGTTCTTCAGGACGTCGGTGACGTTGTCGGCCACGTTCGGGTCGAACGCCGTCGTGAGCTCGTAGTCGTCCTTGTGGTTGTAGACCTCGATGCCCTTGTGCTCGACCGTGTCGACCGAGTACGGACTGGCCTGCTTGCCGCTGGCCGCGAAGGTCGCGTACGCCCCGGCGAGCCGGATGGCGCTCGGGGCCGAGGTGCCCAGGGAGAACGTCGGGGTGATCGAGGCCAGCTGGTCCTTGTTGAGACCCGCGGCGATCGCCGCGTCCCGCACCTTGTCGGTGCCGACGTCCATGCCGAGCTGGATGAAGGGGGTGTTCACCGAGAACTGCATCGCGGTGCGCAGGTTGATCTTGCCCCGGTCCTCGTCACCGTCGTTTCTCTGGTGCCACTCCTTGCCGTCCTTGTCGTGCCAGACGGTCCCGTTGTAGTCCCGCAGCGTCAGCTTGTTGTCGCCGTTGTAGATGCTCTTGGGGGAGACCACAGTGCGTTCCGAGTCGGGCTGATCCCGCGGACCGTCCTTGTCGCGGACGCCGTTGGTCATGGCGGCGGCCAGCACGAAGGGCTTGAAGGTGGAGCCAACCTGGACACCGGTGTAGTCGGCGTTGTTGGTGTAGTGCTCCAGGGCGTTCTTGCCACCGTAGATGGCGACGATCTTGCCCGTCTTGGGTTCCACCGAGGCCCCGCCGAACTGCACGTACTTGTCATACTGAGGCCGGAGCTTCGGGTTGATATTTTCCTTGGTCACCTTCTTCACGGCCGTCTCGAGCTGGTCCATCTTGTTCTGGTCGAAGGTGGTGTGGATCTGGTAGCCACCCTTGTCCAGCATGTTCTTGGTGATCTTGCTGTTCGCGATGATGTAGTTGTCGGCCAGGTCGGTGAGATAACCGATCTGGCCTTCCTTGTTCGTCGCGACCTTCGGCTCCCGCGGCGTCGGGAACCTCTTGGCGATGAGCTCCTCGCTTTCGGCCTTGGACATCCTCCCCACCTCGGCCTCGCGCTTGAGGATCCACTCCCAGCGCAGCTTGGCCCGCTTGGTGTTCGCCGTCTTGCTCGCGGCTGCGCCGTAGCCGCCGGCCGGGTCGTAGAGGTTGGGGCCGTTGAGGGTCGCGGCGAGGAAGGCGCTCTGGCTCGGCGTCAGGTCCTTGCAGTCTGTGTCGTAGTACGCGCGGGCCGCCGCCTGACAGCCGTAGGCGCCACGCCCGTAGAAGGCAGTGTTCAGATAGCCGGCGAGGATGTCTTCCTTGTCCATGGTCGCGCCGACCTTTATGGAGATGAACAGCTCCTTGACCTTGCGCGTGACCGTCTGCGACTGGTCCAGGTAGGTGTTCTTGACGAACTGCTGGGTGATGGTGGAACCGCTCTGCGTGGCCCCGCCCTTGGCCATGTTGACGACCGCGCGGGCGATACCCATCGGGTCGACGCCGTTGTCGTCGTAGAAGCTGGCGTTCTCCGCGGAGATCACCGCGTTCTGCATTCCCTTCGGGATCTCGCTGAGGGGCACGATCTGGCGGTTGTACTCACCACCGCCCGAGACCACCATCTGCTTGCCGCTCGCCCAGTAGTAGACGTTCTTCTCAACCTTGGACGCGGCCTGCGCGTTGGGCACCTCCACCAGCCACAGCCCGATGCCCACGGCGCCGACAAGCATGGCGAAGAAGAAGAGGAAGGTCCCGGTCACCAACCTCCAGGACGGGACCCAGCGCCGGAAACCGTCCTTGCCCGCGCGCGGGTAGTCGATGAAGCGTTTCTTGACGGGGCGTCCATCGCCGCCCCCCCGCCCTCGGCCGCCGGCGGCGCGTCGACCGCCGCCGTGGCCACCGCCCCCGGCATCGGGATCGGCTCCTCTTCTGCGGCCGGAGCCGCGCTGTGCGGCGCGCCGGGCTTCGGCCCGGCCGCCGTAAGGGCGCTCCTCCCCATGCGGGGCGGAGCCCGACCCGGTGGCGCTTCGCGGCTCGGCCGCGCGGCGGCCTGATGACTGCTGCGCGGCGCGCCGGGCCGCTGCTCGTCCGCCGCCTTGTGGCTGCGGCGGCTTGCGACGGTGCTCGCTCATGGAACGACTACTCCTCGGGCAGGCGCTATCGCCTGAAAGCGGCAGGTGGCTTTCGGTCCCCCCGATGTGCGCTCCGGCCACCGGTGGCAACCGGGCGCACTTCATCCAGGACGAGGACGCCTGATGGCGTCACTTGGTTCCCGGTGCTGTGCATGGCGAACAGAGTACGCACGGTCAAAACCAGCCGAGGCGTGATCTTCGCTCCATAACAGTCAGTTCGCGTCCCACGAATTGGTGATGTGACGCCGTTCACGATGGTCCCTCTTGTCCCGCCACCATCACGGTTCTATCGTCTGGATGTATCGAGTCGATACATCAGCTCGGCATAAAGGACCCAGGAGACAGAGGAGGCGGGTGTGGGCAGACGCTCGGGTGTGCTTGAGTTCGCCGTCCTCGGCCTGCTCCGCGAGTCCCCGATGCACGGCTACGAGCTGCGGAAACGCCTGAACACCTCGCTCGGGGTGTTCCGTGCGTTCAGCTACGGCAGTCTCTATCCCTGCCTCAAGACGCTGGTCGCCAACGGATGGTTGATCGAGGAGCCTGGCAGCGCGCCCGAGGAAGCCCTCGCGGCGACGCTCGCCGGCCGCCGCGCGAAAATCGTCTACCGGTTGACGGCGGAGGGGAAGGAGCGCTTCGAGGAGCTGCTCGCCCACACCGGCCCGGACGCGTGGGAGGACGAGCACTTCGGCGTCCGCTTCGCCTTCTTCGGACAGACGTCGCGGGATGTGCGGATGCGGGTCCTTGAGGGGCGGCGCAGCCGCCTCGAGGAGCGCCTGGAGAAGATGCGGGCCTCTCTCGCCCGCACCCGTGAGCGGCTCGACGACTACACCCTCGAGTTGCAGCGGCACGGGATGGAGTCGGTGGAACGTGAAGTCCGCTGGCTCAACGAGCTGATTGAGAGCGAGCGGGCCGGGCGCGATCAGCGCGGCGGCCCCGCGGGCCAGGACCGGCCCCAGAAGCTGGAGCAGGGCCGGTCCCCCGAGCTGGCCCCGTCAGGAGAGCAGGACCAGTCAGAAGATACGGGCGGCCTGCCCCGGCACCGGGGTGGTTCCCGGCCGGATCCGTCCGATGACACCACCAAATGAGGCCCCGCACCCCGCAGGGCTTCGTCGAGTACACACAGGGAGCAACCGGAATGGGTTCGGTTCGCGTAGCCATCGTCGGCGTGGGCAACTGCGCCGCCTCGCTGGTGCAGGGCGTCGAGTACTACAAGGACGCCGACCCGGCCACCCGCGTGCCGGGTCTGATGCACGTGCAGTTCGGCGACTACCACGTGCGTGACGTGGAGTTCGTGGCCGCCTTCGACGTGGACGCGAAGAAGGTCGGCCTCGACCTCGCCGACGCGATCGGCGCCAGCGAGAACAACACCATCAAGATCTGCGACGTGCCCTCGACCGGTGTCACCGTGCAGCGCGGCCACACCCTCGACGGCCTGGGCAAGTACTACCGCCAGACGATCGACGAGTCCGAGGAGACTCCGGTCGACGTCGTCCAGATCCTCAAGGACAAGCAGGTCGACGTCCTGGTCTGCTACCTCCCGGTGGGTTCCGAGCAGGCGGCGAAGTTCTACGCCCAGTGCGCCATCGACGCCAAGGTCGCCTTCGTCAACGCGCTTCCGGTCTTCATCGCCGGCACCAAGGAGTGGGCGGACAAGTTCACCGAGGCGGGTGTCCCGATCGTCGGGGACGACATCAAGTCGCAGGTCGGCGCCACGATCACGCACCGGGTCCTGACGAAGCTGTTCGAGGACCGCGGTGTGGTGGTGGAGCGCACCATGCAGCTGAACGTCGGCGGCAACATGGACTTCAAGAACATGCTGGAGCGCGAGCGCCTGGAGTCCAAGAAGATCTCCAAGACGCAGGCCGTCACCTCCCAGATCACGGACCGCGAGCTGGGCGAGGACAACGTCCACATCGGCCCGTCCGACTTCGTGGCCTGGCTGGACGACCGCAAGTGGGCCTACGTCCGGCTCGAGGGCCGCGCGTTCGGCGACGTCCCGCTGAACCTGGAGTACAAGCTCGAGGTGTGGGACTCCCCGAACTCCGCGGGCGTCATCATCGACGCGCTGCGCGCCGCGAAGATCGCCAAGGACCGCGGCATCGGCGGCCCGATCCTCTCGGCCTCCTCGTACTTCATGAAGTCGCCCCCGGTGCAGTACTTCGACGACCAGGCGCGGGAGAACGTGGAGAAGTTCATCAAGGGTGAAGTCGAGCGCTAGCGAGACAGAGTGCTGAGCGCGGCTTGATCACGGGCCTCCGGGTAATCCACCCGGAGGCCCGTGTGGTGTGTGAGGCTGGCGCCATGCCCGTTGTGCGTGATCTCCGCGTACTGCTACAGCTGCGCGACTTCCGGCGTCTCCTGGCCGTTCGTCTGCTGTCCCAAACGGCCGACGGCGTCTATCAGGTCGCGCTGGCCGCGTACGTGGTCTTCTCCCCCGAGAAGGAGACCTCGGCCGCGGCGATCGCCTCTGCCATGGCGGTCCTTCTGCTCCCCTACTCCCTGCTGGGCCCGTTCGCCGGCGTGCTGCTGGACCGGTGGCGCCGCCGACAGGTCCTGCTCCATGGCAACGCCCTGCGCTCCGCGCTGGCCGCCGGCACGGCGGTTCTGGTCCTCGCGCAGGTTCCCGACTGGCTCTTCTACGTCTCCGCGCTGTCGGTCACCGGCGTCAACCGTTTCGTCCTGGCCGGGCTCTCCGCCTCGCTGCCGCGAGTCGTCGACAGCCAGGAGCGCCTGGTGATGGCCAACTCCCTGTCCCCGACAGCGGGAACGCTCGCGGCCACCGCCGGTGGCGCCCTGGCCCTCGTGGTGAGCATCGCGGTCCCGGACGGCTCATCGTCCGACGCCGTGGTGGTCCTGATGGGGTCGGCGCTCTATCTCAGTGCCGCGGTCGCGGCACTGAGAATGCCGCCCGGACTTCTGGGACCCGATCCATCCGCGCTCCAGCCGCGCCTGGGCGCGGCCCTGCTGAGTACCGTGCGCGGCCTGGCCGCCGGTCTGCGTCACCTGTGGGAGCGCCGGGATCCCACTGTGGCTCTGGCGGCGATGACATCGATGCGCTTCTGCTACGGCGCGCTGACGGTGATGGTGCTGATGCTCTGCCGGTATGCGTGGGCACGGACCGAGTCGGAGGGCCTGGGGCTTCTGGGGCTCGCCGTGGCCGTCTCGGGGGCGGGATTCTTCGCGGCGGCGGTGATCACTCCGGGGGCGGTGGCCCGGCTGAGCCCCACCTCACACCCGGACGGCAGGCTGCGCTGGATCACGGTGTGTGCCGCGTCCGCGGCCGTGCTGGTGCCGGGACTGGGGCTGCCCTTCGAGCTCACTCCGATGCTGGCCGCCGCCTTCGTCCTCGGTCTCATCACCCAGGGAGCCAAGATCGCCACCGACACCGTGGTGCAGTCCTCGATCGCCGATGACTTCCGCGGCCGGATCTTCTCCCTGTACGACGTGCTCTTCAACGCGGCCTTCGTCGGGGGAGCCGCGATCGCCGCACTGACGCTGCCGCCCGACGGCCGCTCGGCCACCCTGGTGATCCTGGTGGCCACGCTCTACGCGGCGACCGCCCTCGGCGTCATGTTTCACGTGAAACATGACGAGCGCGAGGCCGCACAGGCCGATGTTTCACGTGAAACCTGATGGGTCAGCCCTGAGGCTCAGCCGCCCACCACTCCTGGAGTGCCACGACCACGGCGTCCCGCTCCATGGGGCCGTGCTCCAGCCGCAGCTCCAGCAGATGCTTGTACGCCTTACCGACCTGCGGGCCCGGCCCGATGCCGAGAATCTTCATGATCTCGTTGCCGTCCAGGTCCGGCCGGATGGCATCGAGCTGCTCCTGCTGCTGCAACCGCCCGATGCGCTCCTCCAGCCCGTCGTACGCGCGCGACAGAGCGGCCGCCTTGCGCTTGTTGCGCGTGGTGCAGTCCGAGCGGGTCAGCTTGTGCAGCCGCTCCAGCAGGGGGCCCGCGTCCCGTACATAGCGCCGGACCGCCGAGTCCGTCCACTCACCCGTGCCGTAGCCGTGGAAGCGCAGATGCAGCTCGACCAGGTGGGAGACGTCCTTCACCAGCTCATTGGAGTACTTGAGCTTGATCATCCGCGACTTGGCCATCTTGGCGCCCACCACCTCGTGGTGATGGAAGGAGACCCGGCCGTCCTTCTCGAATCGGCGCGTGCGGGGCTTCCCGATGTCATGCAGCAGAGCCGCCAGCCGCAGCACCAGGTCGGGCCCGTCCTTCTCCAGGGCGATGGCCTGCTCCAGCACGGTCAGCGAGTGCTCGTACACATCCTTGTGGCGGTGGTGCTCATCACGCTCCAGGCGCAGCGCCGGAAGCTCCGGGAGGACATGGTCGGCGAGCCCGGTGTCGACGAGGAGCCGCAGCCCCTTGACAGGATGGGCGGCCAGGATCAGCTTGTTGAGCTCCTCGCGCACCCGCTCGGCCGAGACGATCTCGATCCGGCCGGCCATCGCCTTCATCGCGGCGACCACCTCGGGCGCCACCTCGAAGTCGAGCTGGGCCGCGAAGCGCGCGGCGCGCATCATCCGCAGCGGGTCGTCGGAGAAGGACTCCTCAGGGGTGCCGGGTGTACGCAGCACCCTCGCGGCGAGGTCCTCCAGACCGTCGTGCGGGTCGATGAACTCCTTCCGCGGGAGCGCGACGGCCATGGCGTTCACCGTGAAGTCCCGACGGACCAGGTCCTCGTCGATGGAGTCGCCGTACGAGACCTCGGGCTTCCGCGACGTACGGTCGTACGCTTCCGACCGATAAGTCGTGATTTCGATCTGGAACCCCTGATTCGCCCCGTCTCCGTTCCGGCCCTCCTTGCGGCAGCCGACCGTGCCGAAGGCGATGCCGACCTCCCAGACCGCGTCGGCCCATGGGCGGACGATCTTCAGCACATCCTCCGGCCGCGCGTCCGTGGTGAAATCCAGATCGTTACCGAGACGGCCCAGCAGCGCGTCCCGCACCGATCCGCCGACCAGGGCAAGGCTGAACCCGGCCGCCTCGAAGCGGCGGGCAAGGTCATCGGCTACGGGAGAAACTCGCAGAAGCTCGCCCACGGCGCGACGCTGCACCTGGCTGAGCTCGTTGGTCGACTGCGAGTGGTTGCTGTCAGTGTTGGCGTTCGGCACAACAGAACAGGGTACGTGGCCACAGGCCCCGGAGCCTCCTCGTCGATCCAGGCATCGAACCGGTGACGATCTTGTGGAGCCCTCCACAGCACTTCATCACAGCGAGCATCGTTACCATTTCGTGGACGCATATTGCGGTGACCACTGACGACTACTGACGACGAGGGACGGGCGAGCGCGTGGCCGAGCCGGCAGAGCTCCAGGGGACAACTTCCGCTCGCGCCCGCCGGTGGCTGCGGCGCTCAGGGGCGCTGCTCGCCGCGGCGCCCCTGCTGGCGGGTGTCCTACAGATCCCGGCGGCCCCCGGCGCCCACGCCCAGCCCGCCCCGGCCCAGGCCAAGGCCACCGGTTCGCGCACCGTCGACGTCGCCATCGACTCGCTCACCCCGACCACGCCGTCGAAGAGCGACACGCTCACCATCGCCGGGACGGTTACCAACAAGGGCCGCTCGACGATCAACGCCTCCTACGTCAGCCTCCGGGTCGGCCCGACCATGAACGGCCGCAACGACATCGACACGGCCGCCAAGCGCAAGGACTACACGGTCGGCCTCGACGGCACCGAGGTCGCCGGCAAGTACGAGCAGAAGATCGGCAACCTGCCCGCCGGCATCAGCCGTGACTTCACCCTCTCCATACCGGTGAAGGAGCTGAACCTCGGCGGGAGCGGCGTCTATCAGCTCGGTGTCTCCCTCACCGGCCAGACGCGGAGCCAGCCCTGGCCCCAGGTGATGGGCATCGAGCGGACCTTCCTGCCCTGGCAGCCGACCGCGGCCGCCAAGAGGAGCAAGCTCACCTTCCTGTGGCCGCTCATCTCCTCCACCCACCTCACCGCCCGCACCGGCGCCGATGAGCAGCAGACGCCGATCTTCCAGAATGACGACCTCGCGGCGGAGCTCGCCCCCGGCGGACGGCTCCAGCAGCTCGTGGCCCTGGGCAAGAACCTGCCCGTCACCTGGGTGATCGACCCGGACCTGCTCGCCACGGTCGACGCGATGACCAAGCCGTACGAGGTGCAGGGCCAGACGGAGGACGAGACGACGGACGGCCGGGGCCAGGCCGTGGCCAAGCAGTGGCTCAACGACCTCCAGCAGGCCATCGAGGGTCACCAGGTGGTGGCCCTGCCCTTCGCCGACCCGGACCTCGCCTCGCTCGCGCACCGCGGCAAGGCCACGGGCGCCCTCAGGCACCTCCAGACCGCCACCGCGCTCGCCTCGATGACCGTGGACACTGTTCTGCATGTGAAGCCCCGTACGGACTTCGCGTGGCCGGTGAACGGCGCCGTCGACTCCTCGATCGTGGACGTCGCCACCTCCGCCGGCGCACACAACATCATCGCCCGCAGCGACAGCCTGCGCGAGACCGGCGATCTGCCCTACACGCCCACCGCGGCCCGCCAGATCGGCGGGGGCAATACGGCGGTGGTCGCCGACGCCCGGCTGTCCACCGCCTTCATGGGCGACATGACGAGGGCGGAGAACGCCACCCTCGCCGTCCAGAAGTTCCTCGCCCAGACCCAGATGCTCACCCTCCAGGTGCCGGACAAGCAGCGCAGCGTCGTCGTGGCCCCGCAGCGCATTCCCACCACCAGCCAGGCCCAGGCGATGGCGGCGGCCCTGGGCGGGCTCTCCGGCCGCTGGACGCAGCCTGCCACTCTGGGGGAGGCCGCCAAGGCCCAGCCCGACCCGCGCGCCACCCAGCGGGTGCCCTCAGCCCGCTCGTACCCGGCCGCGCTGCGTCGCCAGGAGCTGCCGACCGACGGATTCCGCAAGATCCAGCAGACCCAGGCGACCCTCGACCGGTTCGAGGAGATCCTCACCGCCAAGGACCGCGTGGTCACCCCGTTCGGCAGCGCGATCACGCGGGAGATGTCCACCTCGTGGCGCAACGACCCACGGGGCGCGACCGGCTTCCGTGACTCCGTCCAGGCCTACCTCCAGGGGCTCACCGAGAAGGTGCGCCTCGTCAAGAAGACGGACATGACCCTGTCGGGGCGCAGCGCCACGATTCCGGTGACCGTCCAGAACAACCTTCTGCAACCGGTCCAGCTGCGGCTGGTCCTGCGGTCCGGCCAGGGCAACCGCCTGGCGGTCGGCGACCCCCAGGTGGTCACGGTCCAGGGCGGGCACAGCCAGTCGGTGAAGTTCGGCACCACGGCCAACGCGAACGGACGTGCCTGGGTGACCGCCCAGATGTACACCGTGGACGGCCAGGCGTACGGCCCCGAGATGTCCTTCACGGTGAATGTCACCGAAATCACGTCCACGGTCATTCTGGTGATCGCGGGTGGGGTCCTGCTGCTCGTCCTCGCCGGGATCCGGATCTACCTCCAGCGCAAGCGGTCCGCCGCCAGGAGTGATGGAGACGCAGCGGGGAACGGCGAGAAGCAGGACGGAGAGGCGGCCGAGGGTGAGCGGGCCGAGCCCGGCGAGGACGAGCGTCCGCGCGCCACGGTGCCCGGGCAGCCGAGTGACCCGGTGCCGGACACCGGATCGCAAAGCGCTGGCCCATCCGGCTCGGGTGAGAAAGTGGACCATTGAGCAATGGCGTGGCCGGCCGGCCGCAGCGGACGATGAGGTGGGGTAGCGATGAACGCGCCGTATGACGGTGATCGCGGCCAGGGCGCGGGCAATGACCCCGCCGGCCGGGTACCGCCGCCGCAGAGCGGCCCGCACGCCCACCAGAGTCCTTACGAACCGGAGCCGCACCAGCAGGATCCGTATCTGGGGGACCCCCGCGACATCTCCTACAGCCAGCTGCCGTACGTGCAGGACCCCTATATGCAGGATCCGTACGTCACCGGCTCCTTCACGCCGTACCCGTACGCGGCGCAGGACTCCTACGCCCATGACCCGCTGACGGATCCGCTGTACGACCGGGGCGGGTACCAGGCGCCCCCGTCCGGCGGGTACCAGCAGCAGCCCTACCAACAGCCGCCCGCCGCCCCGCACGGACACGACCCGCGCCTGTGGCCGGCCGAGCCGGCAGCCGCCGCTGACGGCCCCGCCCACCAGCCCTATGGCGGCAACCTCGACGCCACGCAGTACCTGGGCACCGGCCCGCAGGCCGGCTACGCCGCCGAGGAACAGCAGCAGCCGGACGCGTTCGCACACCTCTTCCGCGACCAGCAGCCCTACGAGCCCCAGCGCCCCCAGCAGCCCGCGGCCGGGTATCCGCCCGCGGGATCACCGCAGGGGCAGGCACCGGCGCCCGAGCCGACCGGCCCCGTTCCCGCCCAGCCGGCCGCCCCCGCGGGGGCGGCCGCGGCGGTGGCCGAGCCGGAGACGGCCGAGCCGGAGAAGAAGCGCTCGGGCGGCCGAGCGGGAAACCTGCTGAAGTCCAGCGCGGTGATGGCGGCCGGAACGCTGGTCTCCCGGCTCACCGGCTTCGTCCGCCAGCTGGTGATCGTCGCCGCCATCGGCGCCGCCACCCTCGGCGACACCTACGCCGTCGCCTACCAGCTGCCCGCGATGATCTACTTCCTCACCGTGGGCGGCGGCCTCAACTCGGTCTTCGTCCCGCAGCTCGTCCGCTCCATGAAGGAGGACGAGGACGGCGGCGACGCCTACGCCAACCGCCTGCTGACCCTCGTGATGGTCGTCCTCGCGGCCCTCGTCGCCGTGTCCGTGTTCGCGGCCCCCACGCTGGTCCGCACGCTCTCGCCGTCCATCGCGGGCAATCCCCACGCCAATGCGGTGGCGATCACCTTCGCCCGCTACTGCCTGCCCACCATCTTCTTCATGGGCGTGCACGTCGTGGTGGGCCAGATCCTCAACGCCCGGGGCAGCTTCGGCGCCATGATGTGGACCCCGGTCCTCAACAACATCGTCGTCATCGCCAGCTTCGGCCTGTTCATCTGGGTCTTCGGCACCGCCAGCACCTCCGACATGGGGGTCACCAACATCACCCCCGAAGGGGTCCGGCTGCTGGGGATCGGCACCCTCCTCGGCCTCACCGTCCAGGCGCTGGCGATGTTCCCCTATCTCCGGGCCGCCGGCTTCCGCTTCCGGCCCCGCTTCGACTGGCGCGGCCACGGCCTGGGCAAGGCCGCCAAGCTCGCCAAGTGGACCGTCCTGTTCGTCCTGGCCAACCAGGCCGGCAACGTCGTGGTGACCCGGCTCGCCACCGCGGCCGGCGCCAAGGCCGACAACCAGGGCTTCCCCGGCACCGGCCTCATCGGCTACCAGAGCGCCCAGCTCATCTGGGGCATGCCGCAGGCGATCATCACGGTCTCCGTCATGGCCGCCCTGCTGCCCCGGATCTCCCGCGCGGCCCACGACGGGGACACCGGCGCGGTCCGCGACGACATCTCGCAGGGCCTGCGCACCTCCGCCGTCGCCATCGTCCCGCTCGCCCTCGGATTCGTCGCGCTCGGCATCCCCATGTGCACCCTGATGTTCGGCTCCTCCGGCACCGAACAGGCCCGCTCCATGGGCTACATCCTCATGGCGTTCGGCCTCGGACTCATCCCGTTCTCGGTGCAGTACGTCGTCCTGCGCGGCTTCTACGCCTACGAAGACACCCGCACCCCCTTCTACAACACGGTGATCGTCGCCGCCGTCAACGCCGCCGCCTCCGGGCTCTGCTACGTCATCCTCCCCGCCCGCTGGGCCGTGGCGGGCATGGCCGCCTCCTACGGCCTGGCCTACGCCATCGGCGTGGGCGTGGCCTGGAAGCGGCTCCGCAAGCTCCTGGGCGGCGATCTGGACGGGCGGCACGTCGTCCGCACCTACACCCGTCTGGTGGGCGCCGGCATCCCCGCCGCCGTCCTCGGCGGCGTGGCCTCCTACGCCATCACCGGGGCGCTGGGCGCCGGCCCGACCGGCTCCCTAGCGGCTCTGGCGGGCGGCGGTCTCGTTCTTATCGCGGTCTTCTACATTGCGGCGAAACGGATGCGCGTTGCGGAGCTGACCGCCATGGTCGGTATGGTCCGCGGACGACTTGGTCGCTGATCGTTCAGCACAACCATCGTCTGCCATCGTGTGTCGTGCATAGCGGCGGACTGTGGGCACAATTGTCTTGGCTCGGAGTAGGCGCAACGGATGGGGAGGCAGGAACGACGGTGGCGGAACGGAGCACGGCTGCCGTCGACGTGGCCGACAACAGCGGAGATGAAGCGCTGACCGCCGAGGCGGGCAAGGCCACGTCCGACGGGGTGGGAACCGAAACGAAAGCCGACACGGAAGCGAAGAAGGCCGCGGGCACCGACACCAAGGGCGCCGCGGCCGACACAAGCAGCCCAGAGCTGCACAGCGGCCACAAGTTGGCCAGACGCTACCGGCTGGAGGAATGCGTCACCCGTCTGGACGGATTCAGCAGTTGGCGTGCCGTGGACGAGAAACTCCGCCGCGCCGTCGGAGTCCATGTCCTGCCGGCCGACCACCCGCGGGCGCGCCCGGTGCTGGCCGCCGCCCGTTCGGCGGCGCTGCTCGGCGACCCCCGATTCGTCCAGGTCCTCGACGCCGTCGAGGAGAACGACCTCGTCTATGTGGTCCACGAGTGGCTTCCCGACGCCACCGAGCTCACCGCCGTGCTCGCCTCCGGGCCGCTCGAGCCGCATGAGGCCTACCAGCTCGTCAGCCAGGTGTCCCAGGCCATGGCCGCAGCCCACCGCGAGGGCCTGGCGCATCTGCGGCTCAACCCGGGCTCCGTCCTGCGCACCGAGTCCGGCCAGTACCGCATCCGCGGCCTCGCCGTCATGGCCGCCCTGCGCGGCATCACCTCCGACCACCCGCAGCGCACCGACACCGAAGCCATCGGCGCGCTGCTGTACGCCGCCCTGACCCAGCGCTGGCCGTACGAGAGGGACGCCCACGGCCTCTCCGGGCTGCCCAAGGGCGTCGGCCTGATCGCTCCCGACCAGGTCCGCGCGGGGGTCCACCGCGGTCTGTCCGAGCTGGCGATGCGCGCGCTCGTCAATGACGGCGCCACGGCCTCCCGGCAGGACCAGCCCTGCACCACCCCCGAGGAGCTGTCCAAGGCCGTCGCCGCCATGCCGCGGATCCGCCCGCCGGAGCCCGTCTTCACGACCCCCGACGCCTTCCAGCGCACCACCTACCAGCAGGGTGCCTACGGCCAGCCGCCCCACCGCGGCCGCCAGCCCCTCGCCCCCCGCCCGGCCGCTCCCATGCCGCCCCCGCCCCCGCTTCAGACCCGCACGGGCAAGGCCCTCAAGTGGACCGTCTCCGCCCTGCTGATCGCGGCCCTCGGCCTCGGCAGCTGGCAGCTCGCGGACACGCTCCTCAAGGAGGAGAAGAAGTCCCCGCCCAGCAGGTCTCAGCAGAACGGGAACGACGACAAGCCCACGAAGCCGGCCAGCAAGCCAATCAAAATCGTCAATGCCAGGGAGTTCGCCCCCGACGGCAGCCCGCAGAAGCCCGCCCAGGTCAAGCTCACCTACGACGGGGATCCCTCGACCTCCTGGCGCACCAACAGCTTCATCGACGGTCCGGAATTCGCCCCGAGCGTCAAGAAGGGCGTCGGAATCATCTACGACCTCGGCTCCGAGCAGACGCTGAGCGGCGCCTCCATCGGGCTGCACTACGGAGGCTCCTACACGGAGATCTCGCTGTACGCCACGGATTCCCTCTCCCCGTCCGTCTCGGCGTCCGACCCCGTCGGTTCGTTGAAGAAGCTCGATTCGGCCAAGGTCACGAGCAAGTCCGCCGAGCTGAAGATCAAGAGCAACGTGAAGACCCGCTACGTCCTCGTCTGGCTCACGGCGCTTCCCTACTCCGCCCCGGAGCCGAACTTCGACAACCCCTACAAGCAAGCCATCACGGACGTGAAGTTCACCGGCTGAGTCGGCCGGGCGGGGAGGGGGCTCCAGGGTGGACAACGCCAGATTCGGCGACACGAGCGACGGCGAGCTCCTCAAGCGCCATGTCACCGGCGACCCGGATGCCTTCGCCGAACTCGTGCGGCGCCACCGCGACAGACTCTGGGCGGTGGCGCTGCGCACGCTCGGCGACCGCGAGGAAGCCGCCGACGCGGTCCAGGACGCGCTCGTGTCCGCCTACCGGGCCGCTCACACCTTCCGGGGCCAGTCGGCCGTCACAACGTGGCTGCACCGCATCACCGTGAACGCCTGCCTGGACCGGGCCCGCAAGGCCGCCTCCAGGCGTACATCCCCCATTGCCGAGACGGAGCGGCTGGAGCAGCTGCTCGAACCTCATGAATCGGCCGCCGCTCCGGCGGAACGCGGAGATCTTCACCGCGAGCTGATCCGTGCGCTGGGCACCCTGCCCCCCGAGCAGCAGGCAGCACTCGTGCTCGTCGATATGCAGGGCTACCCGGTGGCCGAGGCCGCGAAAATCCTGGAGGTCCCCACCGGCACGGTCAAAAGCCGCTGCGCCCGGGGACGCGCACGCCTGCTGCCGCTGCTGACCCATCTCCATCCGAACGGGAGGGGTAGCGGCTCGCCGGGCGGGGCAAGGAACCGGACGCAGGGGACTTCCGTCCCACCGGCGGCAGGACCGAACGACGCAGATGCCGTGAAGGGCGGAGGTGGCCGAGCGTGACATCGTCGACCGACACGGATGAGCACCCGGAGGTCACGGAGATCTCCGCGCTCGCCGAGGGGCTGCTGCCCCCCGACCGCACCTCCCAGGTGCGCGACCATCTCGCCGCCTGTGTGCTGTGCGCCGAGGTAAGAGACTCCCTGGACGAGATCCGATCGCTTCTGGGGACCCTGCCCGGCCCCGTGCAGATGCCCGCCGACATCGCGGGCCGTATCGACGCGGCACTCGCAGCGGAAGCCCTCCTCGACGCGACCGCCCCGGACGACCGCATCGGTGTTTCACGTGAAACGCCGACCCTCGGCACATCGTCGCCCGATACGATCGCCCCGGACGACGGCGCCTACGTTTCACGTGAAACGGCGAAGCCGACGCGCTCCCGGAAAGCGATCGGCGAAGTGGAGCCGATCTCGCCCGGCGCCGCCGAGCGGCCGACGGGTCGCCCCCGAGCCGCCACCGGACCGGGACGCCGGAAGTCCGGGCCCGACACCCGGCCCACTCGGCCCCGACGCTGGCCCAGGACCGTGCTCGGCGCCGCCTGCGCGGCTGCCGTGATCGGCCTCGGCTCCTTCCTCGTCCAGTCGGGCTCCACCAACCCGAGCAACGACGTGGCCGACACACAGACGTCGAAGAAACGGGTCTCATCCGACGACGCGGCAGCGCTCTCCGCGGCGACCCTCAAGTCACGGGTGCATGCCCTCCTCGCCGACCAGAAGACGTCCACCGCGTCCGGAGACGTGAGGGCGCAGGACACTCCGGATATGCCGCTGCGCGCCGAGGACCCCCCGGTGCCGTCCTGTGTGCAGGCGGGGACCGGCCGCTCCGAGGTCCCGCTTGCCGCACAGAAGGACACCTACGCCGGCAAGGACGTCTTTCTTGTGGTGCTGCCGCACCCGGCCGACAGCGACCTCGTCGACGCCTTCGTGATCGACTCGGCCTGCGTGGCGCAGTCGCCGTCGCCCGCCGGTGCTCGCCTCGTGGCCCGCACCTACCCGCGGGACTGACCCCGCGCCTGCCCGCGAGGCTGAGGAACACGGCACACGGCGGGCCGCCTGACACCACACGGGAATGCGGGCCCCGTAGGATCCGTTGGGTGGGATGGCGGCGGTTTTCCGGAGAGCGCCGGACGTCGCCGCCCAGTCAGTAGTCGGCACTCGGCAGAGACAAGGAAGACATCCGTGAGCGACGTCCGCAACGTGATCATCATCGGTTCCGGGCCCGCGGGCTATACGGCCGCGCTCTACACCGCCCGGGCTTCCTTGAAGCCGCTGGTCTTCGAAGGCTCCGTGACCGCCGGTGGTGCGCTGATGAACACCACCGACGTGGAGAACTTCCCCGGCTTCCGTGACGGGATCATGGGCCCCGACCTGATGGACAACATGCGGGCACAGGCGGAGCGCTTCGGCGCCGAGCTGATCCCCGACGACGTTGTCTCGGTCGACCTCAGCGAGGACATCAAGACCGTCACCGACTCCTCCGGCACGGTCCACCGGGCCAAGGCGGTCATCGTCACCACCGGCTCGCAGCATCGCAAGCTCGGCCTGCCCCGCGAGGACGAACTCTCCGGCCGTGGCGTCTCCTGGTGCGCCACCTGTGACGGGTTCTTCTTCAAGGACCAGAACATCGCCGTCATCGGCGGTGGCGACACCGCGATGGAGGAAGCGACCTTCCTCTCCCGGTTCGCCACGTCGGTCACCGTGGTCCACCGCCGTGACACGCTCCGGGCCAGCAAGGCGATGCAGGACCGCGCCATCGCCGACCCCAAGATCTCGTTCATCTGGGACAGCGAGGTCACCGAGATCCACGGGGACAACAAGCTCTCCAGCCTGACCCTGAAGGACGTCAAGACCGGCGAGACCTCCGAGCTGCCGGCGACCGGTCTGTTCATCGCCATCGGCCACGATCCGCGCACCGAGCTCTTCAAGGGCCAGCTCGACCTGGACGACGAGGGCTACCTGAAGGTCGCATCGCCGTCCACCCGGACCAACCTGCCGGGTGTCTTCGCCGCGGGTGACGTCGTGGACCACACCTACCGCCAGGCGATCACCGCGGCCGGCACGGGCTGCTCCGCCGCCCTGGACGCCGAGCGGTACCTCGCGGCTCTCGCCGACAGCGAGAACGCCACCGACTGACCCCTTCCCCCGCACCAAACCGATAAAGGAGAGAACCATGGCCGGTGCCACGGTGACCGTGACAGACGCCGACTTCGAGGAGAAGGTCCTCAAGAGCGACAAGCCGGTGCTCGTCGACTTCTGGGCCGCGTGGTGCGGTCCGTGCCGCCAGATCGCTCCGTCCCTGGAGGCCATCGCGGCGGAGCACGGCGACAAGATCACCATCGCCAAGCTCAACATCGACGAGAACCCCACGACCGCCGCGAAGTACGGCGTGATGTCGATCCCGACGCTGAACGTCTACCAGGGCGGCGAGGTCGCCAAGACCATCGTCGGTGCCAAGCCGAAGGCCGCCATCGAGCGCGACCTGGCCGACTTCATCGGCTGACCCGTCAGCCGTCGCTCCACAACGAAGGGGCTGCCCGCTTGGGGCAGCCCCTTCGTGTTTCACGTGAAACCACGGCCTCACATCTGCGGCTTCACAGCGGCCGGAGGGCGGGCTCCTTCTGGACCGCCCCGAGCAGCCGGTCCAGAGCCAGCTCGACGTCCTCCTTCCAGGAGATCGTCGTTCGCAGTTCCAGCCTCAGCCGCGGATACCGGGGATGCGGCCGCACCGTCTTGAATCCCACGGCGAGCAGATGATCCGCGGGCAGCACACACGCGGGCTCCTTCCAGGTGGCGTCCCCGAAGGCCTCGATCGCCTTGAACCCGCGCCGTATCAAATCCTTGGCCACCGTCTGCACCATCACCCGGCCCAAGCCCTGTCCCTGATATCCGGGCATCAGCCAGGCCGTCATCAGCTGAACGGCGTCCGCCGCCACCGGGCTCGTCGGAAAGGCCGTGGATCGCGGCACATACGCCGGAGGCGCGTAGAGCACAAAGCCCACCGGCACATCGTCGACATAGACCACCCGGCCGCAGGAACCCCACTCCAGCAGAACGGCCGAGATCCAGGCTTCCTTCTCCAGCTCCGGACGTCCGGCTCTTACCGCGGCCTCGCCGCTGACCGGGTCGAGCTCCCAGAAGACGCAGGCGCGACAGCGCTTGGGGATGTCCGGAAGGTTGTCCAGCGTGAGCGGTACGAGCCGACGCCCCATGAAGCCAGTCCCTCACTTCCGTCGCCGGCCGCGTTGCGAGCGGCCGACAGCGCACTACGCCCCCTGAGCAGACTGCCGACGAATCCGCCGACCGCCCCCAGTCCCAATCCCGTTGCCAGCAGCCCGGTACGGCTCACCGACCGCATGGCCTTGCCTTCCGCATAAGACGCCTCCACAGGGATCCGCCCTACCTGTTCGCATCGTATCCGTGCCGACATTGCACCGATACCGCCCTTGAGCAAAGAGCGGGTCGTGTTCCGACCTCGCCGGAAAACGACCCGCCCCGCTCTGTCCGTAAGACCTGTGTCCTACTCGTCCTCGTCCGCCGCGTCCGAGAGCCGCTGCTCCAGGACCGGTCCCTCGCCCGGGGCAAGCGCTCCGAGAATGCGCTCCAGATCCTCTATCGAGGCGAACTCGACGACGATCTTCCCCTTCTTCTGACCGAGGTCCACCTTCACCCGGGTCTCAAAGCGGTCGGAGAGCCTGGAGGCGAGATCCGTGAGCGCGGGGGAGACCTTCGTCCCGGCTCGTGGCCCCTTGCCCTTCTGCGCCCTGCCCGGCCGCGAGCCCATCAGGGTCACGATCTCCTCGACCGACCGTACCGAGAGCCCCTCGGCCACGATCCGGTACGCCAGCCGGTCCTGCTCTTCCGGATCATCGACGCCGAGCAGCGCACGGGCGTGGCCCGCGGAGAGAACCCCCGCGGCCACCCGGCTCTGCACCTTGGGGGACAGCTTCAACAGCCGGAGCGTATTGGAGACCTGGGGGCGGGAACGCCCGATACGGTCCGCCAGCTCGTCATGCGTGCAGTCGAAGTCCTTCAGCAGTTGGTCGTAGGCGAACGCCTCTTCCAAGGGGTTGAGCTGTGCGCGATGCAGATTCTCCAGCAGCGCGTCCAGCAGAAGCTTCTCGTCCTCGGTGGCCCTGACGATCGCGGGAATCTTCTCCAGGCCCGCCTCCCGGCAAGCCCGCCAGCGACGCTCCCCCATGATGAGCTCATAGCGCTCGGGAGCCAACTGCCGCACCACGATGGGCTGAAGAAGCCCGACCTCCTGGATCGAGGTAACCAGCTCGGCCAGAGCATCCTCGTCGAACACCTCACGCGGCTGCCGCGGATTCGGGGTGATGGAGTCCAGCGGCAGCTCGGCGAAGTGCGCTCCGGCCACCTCCTCCACGACGGGCTGAACCGCCTCCTCCTGCTGCGGCAGCGCGACGTCGCTGTCCTCCACAACGACACGGGAGGGCAGCGAGGCGACCTTGGCCGCTGCCACACCACGCTCCTGTGTCAGCACCGGGACCGCCGACGGGGAGGTGGAGACCCCCGTCGCGGTGACCGTTCCCGCCACCGGCGCGGGCCCGGAGCCATCCGTCCCCTTCGGCGCGGGAGGGATCAGAGCCCCGAGCCCACGGCCCAGTCCTCTGCGTCGCTCACTCACTGAATCCCCTCCTGCATGGTGTGCTGGTCGTGCTGGCTGATCGATGGGAGGGCGTGGGCGCGCTGGGCGTCATAGTGGACCTCGCCCCCTCCGGCCCCTCTGAGTGCGATCTCCCGGGCCGCTTCGAGGTAGGACAGCGCTCCGCTGGACCCCGGGTCATAGGTGAGGACGGTCTGCCCATAGCTGGGAGCCTCGGAGATACGCACCGACCTCGGAATGCTCGTCCGCAGCACCTCATGGCCGAAGTGGCTGCGGACCTCATCGGCGACCTGCGAAGCCAGCCGGGTCCGGCCGTCGTACATCGTGAGCAGGATCGTCGAGACATGAAGCTTGGGGTTGAGATGCCCGCGCACCAGGTCGACGTTGCGCAGCAGCTGTCCCAGCCCCTCCAGGGCGTAGTACTCGCACTGGATCGGGATCAGGACCTCCGCCCCGGCGACGAGTGCGTTGACCGTCAGCAGACCGAGAGAAGGGGGGCAGTCGATCAGGATGTAGTCCAGCGGCTGCTCATAGGCCTGGATGGCCCGCTCCAGCCGGCTCTCCCTCGCCACCAGCGAGACCAGCTCGATCTCCGCACCCGCCAGGTCGATCGTGGCCGGAGCGCAGAACAGTCCCTCCACATCGGGCACGGGCTGCACCACATCGGACAGCGGCTTGCTGTCCACCAGCACGTCATAGATCGACGGGACCTCGGCGTGGTGATCGATACCCAGCGCCGTCGAGGCATTGCCCTGTGGATCGAGGTCGATGACCAGCACTCGGCCGCCGTGGAGTGCGAGAGAAGCGGCCAGATTGACCGTGGTGGTGGTCTTGCCGACCCCGCCCTTCTGATTGGCGACCACGATCACCCGGGTCTGCTCCGGCCTGGGAAGTCCCTCGCCCGCGCGACCGAGGGCTTGGACCGCCAGTTCCGCGGCGCGGCCAATGGGGGTGTCGTCCATCGGGGGCAGTGTTTCACGTGAAACATCCTCCCCCGCCGATTCGGTACGGGGGCCGGGGACCGGGTCGGTCATCGGCCCCGCGATGTTGGCGTCGGACCGCAAGGATTCACTCTCCTCGACATCAGGCTCGCGATGAACAGAGCCTGCCATGCTTTTGGGGTTGTGAACCAGCGAGGCCCGTTCTCCTGTGGATGAATCCACATCCCGTCGGGGCCGACGGTCGCGCGGCAGTGCGGCCGCGCGCCCACGACTGATGATTCCATGCAGCAAGGAGCGACGTTTCACGTGAAACACGATGCACGGACAGCCTCACCGATTCGTGGCGACACTCCGGTATGCGTAGTTTTGGCAGCTTGTATGGAGCAGCCGAGCCCGTCCTATGGAGCAATGCCGACTACGACCTCGGCAGTGGCACCGCCCGGGGGCCCGCTCAGCGGCGGCGCCGGGGGCCCTTCCGGGCCGCCTTGGCCCGCTTGGCCGCGAAGCGCACACCGCCGGGGCTCTCGCCGACCTCGACCCGCACCACAGTGGAGAGAGGGTCCACGATCCCCTCGCCGACATGGAGCACCGAAGTCCCGACCACCCCGAGCTTGCTCAGCGCGGCACGGGCTTGTTTCAGCTCCTCCTCCGCCGTATCTCCCTTGAGCAGCAGCATCTCCCCGTACGGGCGCAGCAGGGGAACGCCCCAACCGGCCAGCCGGTCCAGTGGGGCCACGGCGCGCGCCGTCACCACATGCATCGGGGGGAGCTTCCCCAGGACCTCCTCGGCCCGGCCCCGCACCACCGTCACATGGTCCAGCCCCAGCAACTCGACAACTTCCTGGAGGAAGTTCGTACGGCGCAGCAGCGGCTCCAGCAGCGTGATCCGCAGGTCCGGGCGCGTCAGGGCGAGCGGAATGCCGGGCAGCCCGGCGCCCGAGCCCACATCGCACACGGTGACCCCTTCAGGGACCACCTCGGAGAGCACCGCGCAGTTCAGCAGATGACGCTCCCACAGCCGCGGCACCTCACGCGGACCGATCAGACCGCGGGTGACTCCGACGTCGGCGAGCAGTTCCGCGTACCGGACGGCCTCCAAGAAGCGCTCACCGAATACCTCCCGTGCCTCCTCGGGCGCCGGGGGGAGCTCCGCTGCTTCCGTCACGGGGACCGTCCTTCCATACCGAACACTGTGGTGACCGAACACTGTGGTGAACACTGTGGTGAACGCTGATGCGAGGCTGACAGCTGATGCAAGGCTGACAAGATTCGGCCCCGCCTGCGAACAGACGGGGCCGTGTGGATCATGAGGCTGGACCGGTTCAGACCGGAAGCACGACCACGCGACGCTGGGGCTCCTCGCCCTCCGACTCGCTGCGCAGTCCGGCCGCCGCCACCGCGTCGTGCACGACCTTCCGCTCGAACGGCGTCATCGGCTTCAGCTTCACCGGCTCACCGGTGCCCTTGGCCTCCTCCGCGGCCTTGGTGCCCAGCTCGGTGAGCTCGGCACGCTTACGGGCCCGGTACCCGGCGATGTCGAGCATCAGCCGACTGCGGTCGCCGGTCTCCCGGTGCACCGCGAGCCGGGTCAGCTCCTGGAGCGCCTCCAGTACCTCACCGTCCCGGCCCACCAGCTTCTGCAGATCACGGCTGGTCGATTCACTGATGATCGACACCGCGGCACGGTCGGCCTCGACGTCCATATCGATGTCGCCGTCGAGGTCCGCGATGTCCAGCAGCCCCTCGAGGTAGTCGGCCGCGATCTCCCCTTCCTGCTCGAGGCGGGTCAGGGTGTCGACACCCTCGGCAGCAGGGGTGGTGCCTTCCGTCACGGATGGACTCCTTCTTACTTCTTGGACGGGTGCTTGGGACGCTGCTGGCCCTTACGCTGCCCGGACTTGGCAGTGCGGGCGGAGCCGGAAGCCGAGCCGCCGGCCGGCTTACCGCCCTGCGCCCCCTTCTTCTGCGCCACGCTGCGCTGCTGCTTCTCCGGCGCGGAGTCGGCCGACTTTTCCAGCGAGGGCTTCTCGGCCGTCTCCTGGGACTGCGCCGTGGCCTTGGCGTGGCCCGAGGCGGTCTGGCGCTGCGACTTGCTCTGGCGCTTGGGCTGCTGCCGGTTCGCACGAGCCGTCTCGGCCGCCTTCTTGGCCTCGACCTCGGCCGGCTCCTCCTTGAGCTGGCCCTTGGCCCGCAGCCGCTCCTGGCGGGCCTTGTAGGCGACGCTACCGGGGGTCGGGTTGCGGCGGATGATGAACATCTGCTGGCCCATGGTCCACACGTTGGTGGTCAGCCAGTAGACGAGGACACCGACAGGGAAGTTGATACCGAAGACGGCGAACATCACCGGGAAGACGTACATCAGCATCTTCTGCTGCTGCATGAACGGCGTCTTCACCGTCAGGTCGACGTTCTTGGTCATCAGCTGGCGCTGGGTGAAGAACTGCGACGCCGACATCAGGACGATCATGATGACCGTCACGACCCGGACGTCCGTCAGCGTGGCGCCGAGGGACTCGACCTGCGAGGCGGACGACATGAACTTCACGGACAGCGGAGCGCCGAAGATGTGCGCCTGACGGGCGCTGTCCAGCAGCTGCTGGTCGATGAAGCCGACCGTGCGGTTGTTCGCGATGTGGTTCAGGACCTGGTACAGCGAGATGAAGAACGGCGACTGCGCCAGGATCGGGAGACAGCTCGAGAGCGGGTTGGTACCCGTCTCCTTGTAGAGCTTCATCATCTCTTCGGACTGGCGCTGCCGGTCGCTCTTGTAGCGCTCCTGGATCGCCTTCATCTTCGGCTGGAGCGCCTGCATGTTCCGCGTCGCCTTGATCTGCTTCACGAAGAGCGGGATCAGGCAGATACGGATCAACACGACCAGAGAAACGATGGACAGACCCCACGCCCAGCCACTGTTCTTGTCGAAGATGAGGCTGTAGAACGCGTGGAACTGGACGATGATCCAGGAAACTACGTCATAAAGAGGACTGAGGATCGTGTCCACGAATCAGGCTCCTTGGGCGTTGGGCTGGGTCTCGGGCTGTGCGGCAGGCTCCCCGGCGGGATGACCGCCGAGGCGGTTGCGCAGCCGCTGGTGCCAGACCGGACGCTTTCGGGGAGGAACGTGGTCGACGCCACCGAGCGACCACGGATTGCAGCGCAGGATGCGCCACGCCGTCAGCGCCGTTCCTTTCACCGCGCCGTGCCGGTCAATGGCTGTGTAGCCGTAGTGCGAGCACGACGGGTAGTACTTGCAGACCGGTCCCAGCATCGGGCTGATGGTCCACTGGTACAGCTTGATCAACCACAGCAGCGGGTACTTCATCGCGGCACCCCTCCCAGTAGCCGCCGCACCGCGGTGTCGAGGTCGCGCGCCAGCTGGTCGTGGCCCGCCTCACCCGAACCGGGCAGCGCCCGTACGACCACAAGGCTACCTGCGGGAAAAAGTTCGAGGCGGTCGCGCATGAGATGGCGCAGTCTCCGCTTCACCAGGTTACGCACGACTGCACCGCCGACCGCCTTGCTCACGACGAAACCCGCACGCGCCGGGGGAGCACTCTCCCCAGGTGCGTGCGGGTCCGTTTCACCGCTGGCAAGACCGCTGCGATAGTGCACGACGAGAAGCGGGCGTCCGGCCCTGCGCCCTCGGCGTACCGCGGCTGCAAAGTCCTCGCGCCGCCTCAGCCGTTTTTCGGTAGGCAGCACGTCATGGACCTTGGGTCAGGCTGCTCAGGCCGACAGACGGGCGCGACCCTTGCTACGGCGGGACGCGAGAATCGCGCGGCCGGCACGGGTACGCATACGCAGCCGGAAGCCGTGGGTCTTCGCGCGGCGGCGGTTGTTCGGCTGGAAGGTGCGCTTGCTCACTCGGGGGCTCCAGAAATGAATCGGGTGGTGGCGGGACATCGCCTGGCTGTCACCGTGCGCCCACGAGTAGCTCGCAATACGCCCGAGTGCACCGCTTCATGATCTCCGAACCCAGGGTTCGCGATCCTTGCCCATCGGAGGCAGGCGGCAGCAGCCATCGACAACTCGACCTGGTTACGGTACGCGCGATTACGCCGTCCGGTCAAACCGACAGCGCCCGGCGGCGCGGCCGTGCCGCGCGCCGACCGGGAACGCGAACCCCGCGCTTCCGGGGGCAGGGGAACGCGGAGCGACATCGCATGGCACATTTGTACACACCCTGTGGACAACGACTTGAACCGCGTACCTCGGCCTGACTACCGTGGCTGGGCTCCGATTCCTTCCCGCCCGTCCCGAGAACCGCATATTCGTGGGAACTGTCGGCGTCCCCCCACCCAGCGAGTGAGAGAGCGTGCCCTGTGGCTGACGTACCTGCCGATCTTGCCGCAGTGTGGCCACGTGTGCTCGAGCGGCTGCTAGGAGAGGGAGCCGGCCAGGGCGGACAAGGCGTCGAGGCCAAGGACGAGCACTGGATCCAGCGATGCCAGCCGCTCGCCCTTGTCGCGGACACTGCGCTGCTGGCCGTGCCCAACGAATTCGCCAAGGGCGTGCTGGAGGGCCGCCTGGCCCCGATCGTCAGCGAGACGCTCAGCCGCGAGTGCGGCCGCCCGATCCGGATCGCGATCACCGTCGACGACTCCGCCGCCGAACCGGTGGTCCCGCAGCAGCCGCAGCGCGACACCTACGAGGCCTACGACAACCGCGACAGCTACGACGCCCGGGACGGCTACGACGCCCGGGACGGCCGCGACGGCCGCGACGGCTACGACGGCCGCGACGGTTACGGCCGCCCGGCGGGGGACGAGCTGCCGACGGCCCGCCCCGCCTACCCCGGCTATGAGCAGCACCGCCCCGAGCAGCAGCACCGCCCCGAGCCCGGCGCCTGGCCCCGGCCCCGCGACGAGTACGGCTGGCAGCAGCCCCGACTCGGCGGCTTCCCCGAGGGCGATCCGTACGCCTCGCAGCGTCCCCAGCCCGGCTATGACCAGCCGCGCTACGACCAGCAGCCGCACTCCGATTACCGGGGCCCCGGCGCGGAGCGGCCGGCGCCCGGGCCGCTCCCGGGCGCCGGCCCTGGTCCCGATCGGTCGCCCTACGAGCAGCCGCGCCGGGAGCTCCCCGATCCGCTCGAGCGGTCCCGCGGCGGCCCGCCCGCGCTGCCCTCGCAGACCGGCGCCCCCGGCCCGCTCGCCGCGCAGCCCGCGCCCGCGCCCGGCCCCGGTGAGCCGACCGCGCGCCTGAACCCGAAGTACCTCTTCGACACCTTCGTCATCGGCGCGTCCAACCGCTTCGCGCACGCCGCGGCGGTCGCCGTCGCCGAGGCGCCCGCCAAGGCCTACAACCCCTTGTTCATCTACGGGGAGTCCGGGCTCGGCAAGACCCACCTGCTGCACGCGATCGGGCACTACGCGCGCAGCCTCTACCCGGGGACGCGGGTGCGCTATGTGAGCTCCGAGGAGTTCACCAACGAGTTCATCAACTCCATCCGCGACGGCAAGGCGGACGCGTTCCGCAGGCGCTACCGCGACATGGACATCCTTCTCGTCGACGACATCCAGTTCCTCGCGAGCAAGGAGTCGACGCAGGAGGAGTTCTTCCACACCTTCAATACGCTCCACAACGCCAACAAGCAGATCGTGCTGTCCTCCGACCGGCCGCCCAAGCAGCTGGTGACCCTGGAGGACCGGCTCCGCAACCGCTTCGAGTGGGGCCTGATCACGGATGTGCAGCCGCCGGAGCTGGAGACGCGCATCGCGATCCTGCGCAAGAAGGCGGTGCAGGAGCAGCTGAACGCGCCGCCGGAGGTGCTGGAGTTCATCGCCTCCCGTATCTCTCGCAACATCCGTGAGCTGGAGGGGGCGCTGATCCGGGTCACGGCCTTCGCCAGCCTGAACCGCCAGCCGGTGGACCTCGGCCTCACCGAGATCGTGCTGAAGGACCTGATCCCCGGCGGCGAGGACGCCGCCCCGGAGATCACCGCCACCGCGATCATGGCCGCGACCGCCGACTACTTCGGGCACACGGTCGACGATCTGTGCGGGGCCTCGCGCAGCCGGGTGCTGGTCACCGCGCGGCAGATCGCCATGTATCTGTGCCGTGAGCTGACCGATCTGTCGCTGCCCAAGATCGGGGCGCAGTTCGGCGGGCGGGACCATACGACCGTGATGCACGCGGACCGCAAGATCCGGGCTCTGATGGCCGAGCGGCGCTCCATCTACAACCAGGTGACCGAGCTGACGAACCGCATCAAGAACGGCTGACAGAGACGGCTGCGGCGCGGCTCGCGCGCCGGATTCCGCCCAGGGCGCTTGGGGAGAAACGACTCCCGCAAGCGCCCTTCGTCGTTCCGGACCCCCCTCCGGCCGGGCCCGGCTCCTCCCGCCGGCCGCCTCGCCGCGGCGCACCCCCGTCCCGGCCTGTTCGATTCCGTGCCCTCGGACGCGGCTTCTCCACAGATCCACGGCCGATCCACCGTCCACACCCTGGGGATGCCCCGGTTGTCCAGACTGTGTCCACAGGGGCGGCCGCCGGAGCGGCATCAGGGGAGGTCAGCGGGGTGTGGAATTGTGACAATCGACAGTCCACAGACTGTGGACGACCGGGATACCCACAGGGCTCGCTCCGCGTTGTCCACCGCCCGCCCACAGCCGGAGCCCCGTCACCCACAGCTTCTCCACACCCTCATCCACTGTTCGGCAATGAAACAGGCGTGGTCACCGAGATGAGTGAAAGGCGTCACACCAACGAGCCGGGTTGGGCTGTGGGGAAGGTGGGTAAAACTGGGGACGCAGCTGGGGAGAACCAGGGCTCGCCTGTGCATCGGGTGTGCAGAACTCTTCGGCGTCCACAGAAGACCGCGGTTGTCCACTGCCGCCGCCCACAGGGTCAGTGGATAAAAAATCGGTGCTGACCTGCGAGAAGTCAGTTGTCCACCGTTTCCACAGGGCCTACTACTACGACCACTCAGTTGGAGCGGGAAATTCGCTTCGAAGTGGGGCCTGTGCACAACCGGGCACCGAGCCGCCCGACACCTCGGGCGCCGATTTGACCCGGAGCCGCACCGACTGTCGGCGGCGTACGTCAGACTGGTCTCCGGCGATTGCGCCGACGACGAAGGCCAGCAGGGCGAGCCAGCAACAGCAGGAGGCGGTTCCGGTGAAGATCCGGGTGGAGCGCGATGTACTCGCGGAGGCAGTGGCCTGGGCGGCCCGCAGCCTTCCGGCCCGTCCACCGGTGCCCGTCCTCGCAGGCCTTCTGCTGAAGGCGGAAGACGGTGCCCTCAGCCTCTCCGGCTTCGACTACGAGGTCTCGGCCCGTGTGTCGGTCGAGGCCGATGTGGAAGACGGCGGCACGGTCCTGGTCTCCGGCCGTCTCCTCGCCGACATCTGCCGCGCTCTCCCCAACCGCCCTGTGGAGATCTCCAGCGACGGTGTGCGGGTGACCGTCGTCTGCGGCTCGTCGCGATTCACACTCCACACCCTCCCTGTGGAGGAGTACCCGGCCCTGCCGCAGATGCCGACGGCGACCGGCACCGTGCCCGGCGATGTGTTCGCCGCCGCCGCGGCGCAGGTGGCCATCGCGGCCGGCCGCGACGACACCCTGCCGGTGCTCACCGGTGTGCGGATCGAGATCGAGGGCGACACGGTCACGCTGGCCTCCACCGACCGCTACCGCTTCGCGGTCCGCGAGTTCCTGTGGAAGCCCGAGACGCCGGACATCTCCGCGGTCGCGCTGGTGCCCGCCAAGACGCTCCAGGACACCGCCAAGTCGCTGACCAGCGGTGACACGGTGTCTCTCGCGCTGTCCGGCTCGGGCGCCGGCGAGGGCCTGATCGGCTTCGAGGGCGCCGGGCGCCGGACCACGACCCGGCTGCTCGAAGGCGATCTCCCGAAGTACCGCACGCTCTTCCCGACCGAGTTCAACTCCATCGCGGTGATCGAGACGGCTCCGTTCGTGGAGGCCGTCAAGCGCGTCGCGCTGGTCGCCGAGCGCAACACCCCGGTCCGGCTGACCTTCGAGCAGGGCGTGCTGATCCTGGAGGCCGGGTCGAGCGACGACGCACAGGCTGTGGAGCGCGTCGACGCCCAGCTCGACGGCGACGACATCTCGATCGCCTTCAACCCGACGTTCCTGCTGGACGGGTTGAGCGCGATCGACTCCCCGGTCGCCCAGCTGTCCTTCACCACGTCGACCAAGCCCGCGCTGCTCAGCGGCAAGCCGGCCGTGGATGCCGAGGCGGACGAGGCGTACAAGTACCTGATCATGCCGGTGCGTCTCAGCGGATGAGCGGGTGTTGCCCACAGCTGAGCGGCAACACGTGGGCGTAGGCTCGGACTCAGGTGCGAAACGCAATGACTACGGCATAAAGGATCACTGATGGAGCTCGGTCTCGTCGGTCTCGGCAAGATGGGCGGCAATATGCGCGAGCGCATCCGCCGCGCAGGTCACACCGTCATCGGGTACGACCGCAACCCGGACGTCGCCGATGTCCACAGCCTCGGCGATCTTGTGGACAGGCTGAAGGGACCGCGCGTGGTGTGGGTCATGGTGCCGGCCGGCATCGCGACCCAGACCACCATCGACGAGCTGGCCGAGCTGCTGTCGCCCGGCGACATCGTGGTCGACGGCGGCAACTCCCGCTGGACCGATGACGAGAAGCATGCCGAGCAGCTGAACGCCAAGGGCATCGGCTTCGTCGACTGCGGCGTCTCCGGCGGCGTCTGGGGCCTGGAGAACGGCTACGCGCTGATGTACGGCGGGGCCGCCGAGCATGTGGCGAAGGTTCAGCCGATCTTCGATGCGCTCAAGCCCGAGGGCGACTTCGGCTCGGTCCACGCCGGGAAGGTCGGTGCCGGCCACTTCGCGAAGATGGTCCACAACGGCATCGAGTACGCGATGATGCAGGCCTACGCCGAGGGCTGGGAGCTGCTGGAGGCCGTGGACTCGGTCACCGACGTCCGTGAGGTCTTCCGCTCCTGGCGGGAGGGCACCGTCATCCGCTCCTGGCTGCTGGACCTCGCGGTCAACGCCCTGGACGACGACGAGCACCTGGAGAAGCTGCGGGGCTACGCGGAGGACTCCGGCGAGGGCCGCTGGACCGTCGAGGCCGCGATCGACAACGCCGTACCGCTGCCCGCCATCACGGCCTCGCTCTTCGCCCGGTTCGCGTCCCGCCAGGACGACTCCCCGCAGATGAAGATGATCGCCGCACTGCGCAACCAGTTCGGCGGCCACGCGGTCGAGAACAAGAAGTAACCAGCCCCCGCAAGGGAGCCGCCGGGGGAGGTCGGCACCGCCACCATGCATGTCACGCATCTGTCACTCGCCGACTTCCGCTCGTACGCCCGGGCCGAGGTCCCCCTGGGGCCGGGCGTCACGGCTTTCGTAGGGCCCAACGGCCAGGGCAAGACCAACCTCGTCGAGGCTGTCGGCTATGTGGCCACGCTCGGCAGCCACCGCGTCTCCTCCGACGCCCCGCTGGTGCGGATGGGCGCGGACCGGGCGATCGTGCGGGCCGCGATCGTCGAGGGAGAGCGGCAGCAGCTGGTCGAGCTGGAGCTGAACCCCGGCAAGGCCAACCGGGCCAGAATCAATAGATCCTCCCAGGTCAGACCGCGTGATGTGCTCGGCATTCTGCGTACGGTCCTGTTCGCGCCCGAGGATCTGGCCCTGGTCAAGGGGGATCCCGGCGAGCGCCGTCGCTTCCTGGACGAGCTGGTCACCGCCCGTTCGCCGCGCATGGCGGGGGTCCGCGCCGACTACGACCGGGTTCTCAAGCAGCGCAACACCCTGCTCAAGACCGCCGCGCTGGCCCGGCGCCACGGCGGCCGCGGCTCCGGCGGTGATGCGGCGCTGTCCACTCTGGACGTATGGGACCAGCATCTGGCGCGGGCCGGTGCCGAACTGCTCGCCCAGCGCCTCGATCTGATCGCCGCGCTTCAGCCGCTGGCCGACAAGGCGTACGAGCAACTGGCCCCGGGGGGAGGCCCGGTGGGGTTCGACTACCGCAGCTCCGTCGGTGACGGCCTGGCGGCCTCGGGCACCCGCGAGGAGCTGTACGAGCAGCTCTCGGCCGCGCTCACCGCCGCCCGCAAGCAGGAGATCGAGCGCGGGGTGACGCTGGTCGGCCCGCACCGCGACGATCTGATCCTCCGGCTGGGCGAGCTTCCGGCGAAGGGCTATGCGAGCCATGGCGAGTCCTGGTCGTATGCGCTGGCCCTGCGCCTGGCCTCGTACGACCTGCTGCGCGCGGATGTCACGTGGGGGGCCGGCGGGCCATCCGCCGAGGGCGGAGGCGCCGGGGCGGGCCGGCGGGCGGGCGAGCCGGTGCTGGTGCTCGACGACGTCTTCGCGGAGCTCGACGAGCGGCGCCGGGAGCGGCTGGCCGAGCTGGTGGCTCCCGGGGAGCAGGTGCTGGTCACGGCGGCAGTGGAGGACGACGTCCCCGGTGTGCTGGCGGGCGCCCGCTATGCGGTGTCCGAAGGGGAGGTGCGGCCCCTGTGACCGAGCAGTCCGGGCCCCCGCCCACCCCGCCGGAGCCCTCGGGGGTCGACCTGGCGCGGGTGGCGCTGCGCGCTGCCAAAGAGCAGGCGCGCGCCCGTGGTGCGGCGGCGCAGCAGAAGAAGCAGGCGCGCCGAGGGGGCTTGCGCTCCGGCGCGCGCGCGGACGGGCGCGATCCGCTGCCGCTCGGCGCCGCGATCAGCCGGCTGATCACCGAGCGGGGCTGGGAGACCCCGGCCGCCGTCGGCGGGGTGATGGGCCGCTGGCCCCAGATGGTGGGGCCTGAGGTGGCGCAGCACTGTGAGCCGCTGCGGTACGACGAGGACGCGCGGGTGCTGACGGTGCGGTGCGACTCGACGGCGTGGGCGACCCAGCTGCGCCTGCTGGCCCCGCAGCTGGTGGCCCGGCTCAACGCGGATCTGGGCCAGGGCACGGTGAAGCTGATCAAGGTCTTGGGCCCGGGCGGCCCGGCCCGGCGTTACGGATCGCTGCGCGCCCCCGGCAGTACGGGCCCCGGGGACACCTACGGCTGACCTGGCGGTCTGTGTGCCCCTGTGCGCCCCCCGCGGGGCCGGGTGCGGGGGCGGTGCGGGTCGGCTGTGCAGGGGGTGGCCGCTGGGGCGTCTGTCATGGTTGCCGGTGGTTGACGTCCCGAAGCGCTGAGTGGCGGTGTGAGCCTCTTGGACCCCGTCCCCAGATATGGGGAGTCGGTGGTGACCGGTTCAGGGCGGCACATGCGGACTCAGGCACCGGCAAGCCCCCATTCTTGTCGGCGCTACCGGTAGACTGGGCGCGTACACCGTCGCCGCTTGCGCACCGAGCGCTTGCGGAAACATGTTGAACGACGCAGCCGCTCCTGCCTGCCCCGGAGACGGCTCGTGCTGTGCCAGAAAGGGCGCTTCGTGGCCGATTCCGGCAACCCCAACGAGAACATCCCGTCCGAGATCCCGTCCAAGGGCGGCGATGAGGCTCTGGCCTCGCCGTCTTACGACGCCAGTGCGATCACCGTCCTGGAGGGCCTGGACGCGGTCCGCAAGCGACCCGGTATGTACATCGGTTCCACCGGTGAGCGCGGCCTCCACCACCTCGTCCAAGAGGTGGTGGACAACTCCGTGGACGAGGCCCTGGCCGGTCACGCGGACAGCATCGAGGTGACGATCCTGCCCGATGGCGGGGTCCGCGTGGTCGACAACGGCCGCGGTATCCCGGTCGACCTCCACCCGGTGGAGAAGAAGCCGGCCGTCGAGGTCGTGATGACCGTGCTGCACGCGGGCGGCAAGTTCGGCGGCGGCGGCTATGCCGTCTCCGGCGGTCTGCACGGCGTCGGCGTCTCCGTGGTCAACGCGCTGTCGACGAAGGTGTCGGTCGAGGTCAAGCGGGACGGCTTCCGCTGGACCCAGGACTACAAGCTTGGTGTCCCCACCGCGCCGCTGGCCAAGAACGAGCCGGTCGCGGAGACCGGCACGACGGTCACCTTCTGGGCCGACCCGGATGTCTTCGAGACGACCGAGTACTCCTTCGAGACGCTGTCGCGGCGCTTCCAGGAGATGGCGTTCCTGAACAAGGGCCTGACCATCTCGCTGAAGGACGAGCGCGCGGCCCATGTGGACGAGGAGGGCAAGCCGCTCTCCGTGAAGTACTGCTACGAGGGCGGCATCGTCGACTTCGTGAAGTACCTGAACTCCCGCAAGGGGGAGCTGGTCCACCCCACGGTCGTCGGCTTCGAGGCCGAGGACAAGGAGCGGATGCTCTCGGTCGAGATCGCGATGCAGTGGAACACCCAGTACAGCGAGGGTGTCTACAGCTTCGCGAACACCATCCACACCCATGAGGGCGGTACCCACGAGGAGGGCTTCCGCGCCGCGCTGACGTACTTGATCAACAAGTACGCGCGGGACAAGAAGCTGCTCCGGGAAAAGGATGACAATCTCACTGGTGAGGACATCCGTGAGGGTCTGACCGCGATCATCTCGGTCAAGCTCGGCGAGCCGCAGTTCGAGGGCCAGACGAAGACGAAGCTGGGCAACACGGAGGCGAAGACCTTCGTCCAGAAGATCGTCCACGAGCATCTGGCCGACTGGCTGGACCGCAACCCCAACGAGGCGTCGGACATCGTCCGCAAGTCGATCCAGGCGGCCACGGCCCGGGTCGCGGCCCGCAAGGCCCGCGATCTGACCCGCCGCAAGGGGCTGCTGGAGACCGCGTCACTGCCGGGCAAGCTGGCGGACTGCCAGTCCAACGACCCGTCCAAGTGCGAGATCTTCATCGTCGAGGGTGACTCCGCCGGCGGCTCGGCCAAGGCCGGCCGCAACCCGCAGTACCAGGCGATCCTGCCCATCCGAGGCAAGATCCTCAACGTCGAGAAGGCGCGGGTCGACAAGATCCTCCAGAACAACGAGGTCCAGGCGCTGATCTCGGCGTTCGGCACCGGTGTGCACGAGGACTTCGACATCAGCAAGCTCCGCTATCACAAGATCATTCTGATGGCGGACGCCGATGTCGACGGCCAGCACATCAACACCCTGCTGCTCACCTTCCTCTTCCGCTTCATGCGTCCGCTGGTCGAGGCGGGCCATGTCTTCCTGTCCCGCCCGCCCCTCTACAAGATCAAGTGGGGCCGGGACGACTTCGAGTACGCGTACTCGGACCGCGAGCGGGACGCGCTGATCCAGGCCGGCCGCGAGCAGGGCAAGCGCATCAAGGAGGACTCGGTCCAGCGCTTCAAGGGGCTGGGCGAGATGAACGCCGAGGAGCTGCGCGTGACCACCATGGACGTCGATCACCGCGTCCTGGGCCAGGTCACCCTGGATGACGCGGCGCAGGCCGACGACCTGTTCTCGGTCCTGATGGGCGAGGACGTCGAGGCCCGGCGCTCGTTCATCCAGCGCAACGCCAAGGACGTCCGCTTCCTCGATATCTGAGTCGGCCCCGAGCAGCCGCAGACGACAGAAGGACTTGACCAGCAATGGCCGACGAGAACACCCCGAACACGCCTGAAGACACCGCCCAGGGGGCTGCCGCGACGCTCCGCGTCGAGCCGGTGGGCCTCGAGACGGAGATGCAGCGCTCGTATCTCGACTACGCGATGAGCGTGATCGTGAGCCGTGCGCTGCCCGACGTCCGGGACGGCCTCAAGCCGGTGCACCGGCGTGTGCTGTACGCGATGTACGACGGCGGGTACCGCCCCGAGAAGGGCTTCTACAAGTGCGCCCGCGTCGTCGGCGACGTCATGGGCACGTACCACCCCCACGGCGACTCGTCCATCTACGACGCCCTGGTGCGGCTGGCCCAGCCGTGGTCCATGCGGATGCCGCTGGTCGACTCCAACGGCAACTTCGGCTCCCCGGGCAATGACCCGGCCGCGGCCATGCGCTACACCGAGTGCAAGATGGCCCCGCTGTCCATGGAGATGCTCCGGGACATCGACGAGGACACCGTCGACCTCCAGGACAACTACGACGGGCGCAACCAGGAGCCGACGGTCCTGCCGGCCCGCTTCCCGAACCTGCTGATCAACGGCTCGGCGGGGATCGCGGTCGGCATGGCCACCAACATCCCGCCGCACAACCTCCGCGAGGTGGCCGAGGGTGCCCAGTGGTTCCTGGCCAACCCCGAGGCCACGCCGGAGGAACTGCTCGACGCCCTGATCGACCGGATCAAGGGCCCGGACTTCCCCACCGGCGCCCTGGTCGTCGGCCGCAAGGGCATCGAGGAGGCGTACCGCACCGGCCGCGGCTCGATCACGATGCGCGCGGTCGTGGAGGTCGAGGAGATCCAGGGCCGCCAGTGCCTGGTGGTCACCGAGCTGCCGTACCAGGTCAACCCGGACAACCTGGCGCAGAAGATCGCCGACCTGGTGAAGGAAGCCAGGATCGGCGGCATCGCGGACGTCCGCGACGAGACGTCCTCGCGGACCGGCCAGCGCCTGGTCATCGTGTTGAAGCGGGACGCGGTCGCCAAGGTCGTCCTCAACAACCTGTACAAGCACACCGATCTCCAGACGAACTTCGGCGCGAACATGCTGGCGCTGGTCGACGGGGTGCCGCGCACCCTCTCGCTGGACGCCTTCATCCGCAACTGGGTCGCCCACCAGATCGAGGTCATCGTCCGCCGGACGCGCTTCAGGCTGCGCAAGGCGGAGGAGCGGGCCCACATCCTGCGCGGTCTGCTCAAGGCGCTGGACGCGATCGACGAGGTCATCGCGCTGATCCGGCGCAGTGACACGGTGGAGATCGCGCGTACGGGCCTGATGGACCTGCTGACGATCGACGAGATCCAGGCCAACGCGATCCTGGAGATGCAGCTGCGGCGGCTCGCCGCCCTGGAGCGTCAGAAGATCATCCAGGAGCACGACGAGCTTCAGGCCAAGATCAATGAGTACAACGCGATCCTGGCCTCGCCCGAGCGGCAGCGGCAGATCATCAGCGAGGAGCTGACCGCGATCGTCGAGAAGTACGGCGACGACCGGCGCTCCAAGCTGATCCCCTTCGACGGCGACATGTCCATCGAGGACCTGATCGCCGAGGAGGACATCGTCGTCACGATCACCCGCGGCGGCTATGTGAAGCGGACGAAGACCGAGGACTACCGCTCGCAGAAGCGCGGCGGCAAGGGCGTGCGCGGCACCAAGCTGAAGCAGGACGACATCGTCGACCACTTCTTCGTCTCGACCACCCACCACTGGCTGCTGTTCTTCACCAACAAGGGACGGGTCTACCGGGCGAAGGCCTACGAGCTGCCGGACGCGGGCCGGGAGGCGCGCGGCCAGCACGTCGCGAACCTGCTGGCGTTCCAGCCGGACGAGCAGATCGCGCAGATCCTGGCGATCCGGGACTACGAGGCGGCGCCGTATCTGGTGCTGGCCACGAAGTCGGGGCTGGTGAAGAAGACCCCGCTCAAGGACTACGACTCGCCGCGGTCGGGTGGCGTGATCGCCATCAACCTCCGGGAGACGGAGGGCGGCCAGGAGGATGAGCTGATCGGGGCCGAGCTGGTTTCGGCCGAAGACGATCTGCTGCTGATCAGCAAGAAGGCACAGTCGATCAGGTTCACGGCCACGGATGAGTCGCTGCGGCCGATGGGGCGGGCGACCTCCGGCGTCAAGGGCATGAGCTTCCGCGAGGACGACGAGCTCCTCTCGATGAATGTCGTCCGTCCCGGTACGTTCGTGTTCACCGCCACCGACGGCGGGTACGCGAAGCGGACGAATGTTGACGAGTACCGCGTCCAGGGCCGTGGCGGCCTCGGCATCAAGGCCGCCAAGATCGTGGAGGACCGCGGTTCTCTGGTCGGGGCGCTGGTGGTCGAGGAGACTGATGAGATCCTTGCGATCACGCTCGGCGGTGGCGTAATCCGTACGCGGGTGAACGAGGTCAGGGAGACGGGCCGTGACACCATGGGCGTCCAACTGATCAACCTGGGCAAGCGCGATGCCGTCGTGGGCATCGCCCGGAACGCCGAGGCCGGTCGTGAGGCTGAAGAGGTCGAGGACGAGTCCGAGACCGTGAGTGAGGCAGCCGAGGGGGCCGCGTCCGAGGCGGCCGAGGGCACACCGCCCCCGGCCGACGAGACCGAGGAGTAAGTCGTGAGTGGAGCCACGGGTGCCGCGGCGGGCGGCGGAGCGGGTGCCGGTCAGGGGCCGGTGCCGGGAGCCGCACCCGCCGGGGGCGTATCGTCCGCTTCGGCGGGCGCCCGTGGCCCCGCCACCGACTCCCATGGGGGAACAGTGACGGACATCAGGCAGCCGCAGCCGCCGTACGAGGGTTACTCGAGCAGCCCGCTGCCCGGCGAGCGGGGGCAGCAGCCGCCCGCGCAGCCGTACCACCCGCCGCAGGCGTACGCCCCGCCGGCCGCCGGCGCGGCGCACGCCGCCCGGGGCGGCACGGGGCAGCAGCCGACCGCGGTGCGCCGGCCGCGCTCCGAGTCGGGCGCCCGCCCGGCCCCGCGTACGCGCAAGGCGCGGCTGCGGGTCTCCAGGGCGGACCCGTGGTCGGTGATGAAGGTCAGCTTCCTGCTCGCGATCGCGCTGGGCATCTGCACCGTGGTCGCCGCGGCGGTGCTGTGGATGGTCATGGACGGAATGGGCGTCTTCAGCGCGGTGGGCGGGACGCTCAGCGAGGCCACGGAGTCCAAGAAGGGCACCGGCTTCGACCTGGAGTCGTTCCTGTCGCTGCCGCGGGTGCTGGTCTTCACCTCGGTCATCGCCGCGATCAACGTGGTGCTGGCGACGGCGCTGGCCACCCTGGGAGCCTTCATCTACAACCTGTCGGCGAGCTTCGTCGGCGGGGTGGAGGTCACGCTCGCCGAAGACGAGTAGCGGCCGTCCGTAACCGATTTTGGGACAGGGCTGGTCGTGCGCTAATCTTTCGGTGCAGCGCGGGGCTATAGCTCAGACGGTTAGAGCGCTTCCCTGATAAGGAAGAGGCCACAGGTTCAAGTCCTGTTAGCCCCACCGGCGAGATCAGCCCGGACGGAGATCTTCTCTCCGCCCGGGCTGATTCCGTAGAGGCGCCCCGGTAGTTGATGAAACGGTCCTCGGTCGACCAATGCCGGGCATAGGTCACCGAACGGTATCGGCCGGTGTGTATCATCGGGCGCCAGAGGTCCCCTACGTCAAGGAAAGAGACGAGGTAGCGCGGTGAAGAAGCTTCTCCTGGTCGCACTGGCCGCCATCGGCGGGCTCCTCGTGTACCGCCAGATCCAGGCGGATCGCGCCGAGCAGGATCTGTGGACGGAGGCGACCGACTCCGTGCCCGCAGGTTCGGGTGTGTGAGACCAACAGCTCTGTACAGGGCCTCGACCGCTGGAGCGGTCGAGGCCCTGTCGGCTTTACTGGCGGCCGTCGCGGAAAACGCGGCGATCCGGACCCTGTATTCACTCTTGCAAATGAATGGCTTGCATAAGCAAAGTTGAACGGGCCGTGCGGCCGGGACGACGAGGAGTGACCCCCGATGGATGACCGCAGCAAGGTCAGGACCGGCCTCGCCGCGGTGGCGGCGCTGTGCGTGGTGGCCACGGTGCCCGGGCCGGTCGGCCCGGCCTGGGCCGCGCCCGCGGACGGGGCCGGCGAGGCCCGGCCGTACCGGACCGCGGGGACCTCGGTCCAGGGCACCGGCGAAGCCGAGGGAGCCCCGCTGCTGAAGCCGGGGCGCGGCTACGTCGACAGCATCGCCGGAGGTGAGAAGCGTCACTACAGCGTCCAGTTGGACGCCACCTCCGGCGCGTATGTCTCGGCCGTCGCGGCGCCCCGGCCGGGGGCGGGCGTGGCCTCGTACCGCGACGGGCTCAAGGTGACGCTGGAGAGCCCCGACGGCACCATCTGCGGCAACTCCGACCGGAAGATCGAGGCGACCGGCGTGGCCTATCCGCTCGCCGACTACGCCGCGCGGCAGGTCGCCCCGGGCTCCGTGGCCTCCTGCCGGAAGGCGGGCCGGTATCTCGTCACGGTGGCACGCCCGGCCGGCTCCCAGGACCCCGCCCGCTGGCCGCTGGAGCTCCGGCTGATGGTGGAGCCGCCGGTGAAGGGCGGGGACAAGGAGCAGGCTCCTGAGGGCAGTTGGCGCACCACGCCGCCGGATCCGCCCACGGGCAAGGCCCGGTGGCGGACGGGCGGCACGGCGTTCAACGACGCGCGTCCGCTGTCCACAGGGGTGTGGGCGGACCAGATCAGGCCGGGCGAGACCCACTTCTACCGGGTTCCGGTCGACTGGGGACAGCGGCTCGACGCCACCGCCGAACTGTCCGCCGCGAAGACGGGAGGGACGGCCGGTGTGAACGACGCACTGGGGCTCAGGGTCTTCAACCCGGCGCGCGGCCTGACGAAGAAGAGCTCTTTCGTCGCCTACGAGGGCCAGGAGGCGCGGACGGAGGTGAGCACCATCCCCGTGGCGTACGGCAACCGCACCGCGCGCGCGGAGTATTCGGTGCGCACCACGAGCTTCGCCGGGTGGTACTACCTGGCGGTCACCGTGAGCCCGGACGTGGCGCGGTTCTTCGATGACGTCGTGCCGCTCACCCTGCGGGTGCGGGTCTCGGGCACCCCGAAGCCCGGTCCGACGTACGACGGGGACGCGGTCCGGGCGGGCTTCGGCCTCACGGACGCCGACCGGCGGGAGGCCGCGCAGGGGCCGCAGACCACGGACGACGCCACGGGGGTGCGCGCCGGGACGGACAACGGCCGGCTGCGGATGGTGGGCTATGTGAGCTACGCCGTGGGCGGGCTGCTGCTGCTCGGGCTCGGAGGGTGGACGCTGGCGGCCCGGCGGCGCGCCCCGGCGGCCGTGGCCGCGGCGCCGGGGCCGGGCAGGCACCGGCGGTACGGGCCGCCGTCGTCCTGGTAGTCCGGCTCGGCCGTGCGGTGCCCGGTCGGCCGGGGGCCGGTCAGCCCGCGGCCAGTAACGCCCAGGTGCCGACCGCGAAGCACAGCGCCGCGGCGACCAGGATCGCGATCACTGCCTTGCGGGGCGGTCCGGGGCGGCGGTGGGCGGTGGCGGAGGGAACCTGCGGCTGCGGAGCGGTGTATGGACGAGTGGAAGGGAATTCGTGCCGGGCCGCCGGAGCGGGAGCGGTGGCCGGAGTGGGAGTGGGGGTGGGCGCATGCGTGGGCGGGAGGCCCGGCCGGCGCGGATCGAGCGGGGACCGCGGCGGCTGTGGAGGGCGTGCGGGCGCCGGATGAGGGGTTGGATGAGGGGTCGGCGGCTGCGGGACCCCGGAGTACGGGGTGTGGGGGGCGTAGGGGGCTTGGGGCCGTGGTGGTGGCGGCAGCGGGGTGTGCGGCTCGGGCACCCGCGGCTGGGGTGCCGACGGCGGCTGTGGGGTCGGGTGCGGGGCCGACTGTGGCGTGATCCCCGTGTGTGGCGTCTGGGGCTGTGGCGGGGGCAGTTGGAAGCTGCCGGTGTCCGACATCGACGGCCGCGAGACGGACGGCCGCGAGACGGACGGCCGCGAGACGGACGGCTGGGGGTCGGACGGCGGGGGTGTCACGGGCCCCTGGGGAGCCGGTGGCCGGGGCGTCGGGCCGGTGCCCGCACCGTCCGCGTCCCTGGCTGTCCCCCGGTCGGTTTCCGTGCCGGTCTTCGTAGCCGAGGCTGCCCGCCCGGCCGGGCGGGTGGGGCCGTCGGACCCGAACCCCTCGGGGAGCGGCCCGAGATGGTCGAAGACCTCGATGACGTCGTCGTCGAGGGTGGGTTCCGGCAGCATCTCGGTGGCCGTGAGAAGCGCCTTGCGCGCCCCTGTGGCCGTGCGGAAGCGGTCCTCGGGATCGGGCTGGAGCAGATTCGCTATCACCTGCCACAGCGGCTCGGGCACCCCTTCGGGCGCGTTGGGCACGCCCTGCTCGAACACCTTGATCAGGGCGTCCGCGTCCGGCTTGTGCCCGCTGAGCAGATACAGCGCCACCAGCCCGACCGCGAAGAGGTCGGCCGGGAAATCCGGCTCCTCGCCCATCATCTGCTCGGGCGCGAAGTAACCGGGCGTCCCCATGACGAAGTTGGCCTCGGTGAGCCGGGGTTCCCCCTTCGTCAGCGCGATGCCGAAGTCGGACAGCCGCAGATGCGGCCGACCGGTCCCGGTGGCCTCCAGCAGGATGTTCGCGGGCTTGATGTCGCGGTGCACCACGCCTTCCGCGTGCACCGCCGCAAGGCCGGAGAGCAACTGGTCCACCAGCGTGCACACATAGCGCGGCGGCAGCGGGCCGTAGTCACCGATGAGGTGCGCCAGCGAGCCGCCGCCCACCAGGTCCATGGTGAACAGCACTTTGTCGTCGTCCGCCGCCCAGCTGGCCGGTGCCAGCACATAGGGGTGGTCGATGCGCAGCGCCTGTTCCCGGACGAATCGCAACAGGGTGTGCGCATCGCGCTGCTGCAACACCTTCGCCGCGACATACCGACGGCGCCGGTGGTCCCAGACGCGCCACACGGCGCCCACGCCACCGCGCCCGATCGGGTCGACCAGCTCGTACCGGCCCGCGAAGACTTCACCCATCGCGCGGCCCCCGCCCACTCATCGGCTCGTCAGCAGTCCGTCAGCCCATCAGTTCTGGTGCGCCTCGTAGTGGGCGACCGCCTCGGCGGTCCGCCCTGCGCCGTACACCCGGAGAAACTCTGCCAGCTCCGGGTGCGTGGGGGCGAGGGTGTCGGCGGCGTCGATGATGTCGCCCGCGGCGGAGACCGAGCGCAGCAGCGACTGGATCTCGCGGACCACGCGCCGCACGGTCGGGGCGCCGGTGCTCGCCGTGGTCTGGGTGGTGTTCAGGACGGAGCCTCCCGCGGACTTCTTGATCTCTTCCATGCGCTCGGCGGCCTCCGCGGCGCTGACCCGGCCGTCCGCGGCCTGGCTCGACAGCTCTTGCAGGGCCTGTACCCGCTGGACGACAGCCGGGTTGCCGATCTTCGCGCGCTGGCCGCTCATCAGCTGCGAGAGCATCGGCGCGGACAGACCGAGGACGGCGGCGAGGCGGGCCTGGTTGAGGCCGAGGTCGTCGATGAGACGGCGGAAGAGCGCCCCCAGCGGTTCCCCGTACCAGCTGCGTTGCAGCTCCCGTGCGCGGGCGGTGGCATCCTGCTGTGCTGCGTCCATTCGCTCTCCCCTTCGCTTCGCGGCAGCGAATCTTGCGTGGCATCCTACGGAGGGCGGTACGCGCGAGCGATACCCGGTCGGGAAAGGCGGTCACGACCAGGTATCCTGATCGGCGACGGGGCCTTAGCTCAGTTGGTAGAGCGCCGTCTTTGCATGGCGGATGTCAGGAGTTCGACTCTCCTAGGCTCCACTTTCGTCACCGGCCAGGACACCGATGTGTGCCCTGGCCGGTTTGTCGTGCCGCCATCGCCGCGTACGGTCCCTCGGCCTGATTCCGCTCGGCCGGGTTCCTCGGCGCGCTCCAGGGCTGCCGTTCCGGGGCATTGTCCTCCCGCATGTTGCCCGATGTTGCCGCTCTCGCGGTTGTCGCGTGCAACACCACGTCGATCCCCCACGCTGGCCTCAACTCGGGCAAGCGGTCCGGGAGTCGTCTGGTCGGCGCGATCAGCCGTGCAGGGAGACAAGATGCGTGAGCTGCGGCCATTGGGTGATGGTCTGAGCGAGGAATGCCGGGAATTCGCCCTGGCACTGCGGAACCTGTTCAAGGGGCTGGATGTCTCGGTGCGCAGATACGCCGCGCGCAGGCACCGCGATCCGGGCACGCTCTCGCGCTATCTGAGCGGGATGCGCATCCCGCCGTGGGAGTTCGTCCAGGACCTGTTCACCGATCTCGCCGAGCGGCGGGGCGCCGCGGCGACCCCGGCCGCCATCGAGCTGGTGCGGGAGCTGCACCGGGCCGCGGTGCACACGAGCGGGTCGCCCGGCCACGCGATGGAGATCCTCCAGCATCAGCTGGCGGACGCCGACCGGGAGGCCCGGGCGTCCAGCGTGAAGGAGGACGTGCTCGGTGAGGCTCTGCTGGACCGCCAGCACCGCATCGCCGATCTCGAGGTGCGGCTGAGCCAGCTGGAGTCGGAGTGGGCGGCCGAGCGGATGCGGGCGGACACGCTGGAGCTGGGCCTTCCCGATCACGCGGAGCTGATCAAGGAGCGGGACATGCTCCGGCGCGAGGTGAAGCGCCTCGCCGAGGAGCTGGAGGATGTGCGGCTGCGCGGCATGCTGGCGGAGGACCGCTGCCAGATGCTGGAGCGGCAGCTGGCCATGGTGGAGTCCCAGCGCCCCGCGGCGGCCCCGGGGCCGGAGGAGGTGCCGGACGCCCCCGCGGGGCCCGCGATGGCCAAGCCCTGCTCGGGGCTCCGTCCGAAGATCCTCGTGGTCGACGACCAGCACAACAACCTGCTGGCCATGGAGGCCGTGCTGGCCACACTGGACCAGGAGCTGGTGACCGCGGCCTCGGGGCAGGAGGCCCTCAAGGCGCTGCTCGACCACGACGACTTCGCGGTGATCCTGCTGGATGTGCAGATGCCGGAGATGGACGGCTATGAGACCGCGGCCCATATCCAGCGGCGGTCCCGTAACCGGGACATCCCGATCATCTTCCTGACCGCGATGGGTGCCGATCCGGAGCACTCCTCCCGGGGATACGCGGCCGGGGCGGTGGACTACATCGCCAAGCCGTTCGATCCCTGGGCGCTGCGCGCCAAGGTCTCCGTCTTCACGGAGATCTTTCTGGAGAGGCGCCGGTACAGCGAGCGCGCCGCCGCCCACTGACCGGCCCGGTTCAGCGCTCCTTCTTCTCGTCCGCCTGCTTGGCCTGCGCCTCGGGGTCGAGCGCGGACTGGTCGCTGCCGTCCACCGACGTCAGCGGCTCGCGCCCGCCCACCTCGGTCGCCGCCGGGGGCTCGACCAGCCAGTCGGGGTTGGCCTGCCTGTTCCACCACTTCCACGCGGCGAGGGCAACGGCGCCCACGAGGCCGACGAAGATCGCGCGCTTGGCGATGCGGCCGGTGCGTGCCCTGCGGCGGTGCCGCCTGGCGAGCCTGTTGATGTCGGCCGCGGTCACGTTCCCGTGCAGGGCGGCGAGGGCCGCGGCGCTCCGGATGAGGGCCTCCTCGCGCATCGGCCCGGCGGCGGTGCGCACCCCGGCGATCGCGAGCTGGACGCGCGGCGCGGTGTACCGGGCGGCCCGGCGCGCCGCCCTGCGGGTGCGGGCGGTGGCGCGGGTGGCGGCGGCGTCGACCCCTCGGGGCAGGGTGCCGCGGGCCTGGGTCAGCCGCGGTGCGATGTGCACGTGGTACTGGACGCCGGCGGTGTGGCGGGCGTGGTGTGCGGCGTGCGTAACCTTCGGCGCCAGCTGTACGCGGGCCGTGTGCGCGTAGCGCGCGGCGGTGCCCTTGGCCGTGCCGGCGTAGGGTGCCACCGCCTCCGCGGCGTGCAGGAAGCTGCCCTTGGCGGTGCCGGTCGCGGCTCGCACGCTGTCCATGCGGGTCACGGGATCCTCCTCCTCGGTGGCGGTGCTGTCGGTCGTGAGGCGTTCTGTCCTTAAAGTGTTTTATATGGTGTTCTGGTCATTATGAAGATCATGCCGGTTCGCGGGGCGCCGGGCACGCGTGGTCGGGCATCCGGGGCACACGGGCGACCCGGGCACGTGCGGCTTCCCGTCCGGGGCAGGTACGGGTTCCCGCCCGAGGCGGCATGAATCGTGTGCGCCGCGCGCGGCTTCGGCGGGTACGCGTCCGTCCGGCGTCCGTGCGAGGATCGGGGGACCGCAGTGAAACCTATGGAAGGTAGATCGTGGCTGAGCAGCTCTACGCCACCCTGAAGACGAACAATGGCGACATCGTGGTCCGGCTGCTGCCGAACCACGCCCCGAAGACGGTCAAGAACTTCGTGGAGCTCGCCGAGGGCACCCGTGAGTGGACCCACCCGGCGACCGGTAAGCGGGCCAAGGAGAAGCTGTACGACGGCACCGTCTTCCACCGCGTGATCAGCGGCTTCATGATCCAGGGCGGTGACCCGCTGGGGAACGGCACCGGTGGCCCCGGCTATGAGTTCGGCGACGAGTTCCACCCGGACCTGTCGTTCAACAAGCCGTACCTGCTGGCCATGGCCAACGCCGGCCCGGGCACCAACGGCTCGCAGTTCTTCATCACCGTCGCGCCCACCACGTGGCTGACCGGCAAGCACACCATCTTCGGTGAGGTCGTCGACGAGGCGAGCCAGAAGGTCGTGGACGCGATCGTGGGCACCTCGACCAACCCGCGGACCGACCGGCCGCTCAACGACGTCGTCATCGAGTCGGTCGTCGTGGAGACCCGCGAGGGCTGACCTCGTACGGGTCCGTTCCGGGCCGCACAGGACCCGGTGACGGGAACTTCGCGCCCCGCCTGTCCGTCTTGACGGCAGGCAGGCGGGCGCGTGGGCCCGGTGCGAGCATGGAGTGCAGGGCAAGGGGAGACGATGGAGGACCAGGCGGTCTGCTGCTACCGGCACCCGCAGCGGGAGACCGGCATAAGCTGTGTCCGCTGTGAGCGGCCGATCTGCCCGGAGTGCATGATCAGCGCCTCGGTCGGTTTCCAGTGCCCGGAGTGTGTGCGCGGCGGTGGACAGGGCTCCTCCGCCGGCCCCGCTCCGGCGGGGCACGCGGTGCGGGATGCCAGGCCGCGCACGATAGCGGGCGGCGCCCTCACCTCCGATCCGCGGCTGCTCACCAAGATCCTCATCGGGATCAACCTCGCCGTGTGGTTCATGGCGCTCGCGGTCGGCGACCACTTCGTCAACGCCCTCGATCTGGTGGGCCGGGCGTACGACCCGGGCACCAACAGCCTGGTGGGCGTCGCCGAGGGTCAGTGGTACCGGCTGCTCACCTCGGTCTTCCTGCACCAGCAGCCCATCCACATCGCCTTCAACATGCTGTCGCTGTGGTGGCTCGGCGGGCCGCTGGAGGCGGCGCTCGGCCGGGCCCGCTATCTCACGGTGTATCTGCTGGCCGGACTGGGCGGCAGCGCGCTGTCATATCTGCTCGCGGCGCAGAACCAGCCCTCGCTGGGCGCCTCCGGTGCGATCTTCGGTCTGCTGGGTGCGACGGCGGTCCTGATGCGCCGCCTCCGGTACGACATGCGGCCGGTCATCGCGCTGCTCGTGCTGAATCTGCTCTTCACCTTCACCTGGGCCAACATCTCCTGGCAGGCCCATGTGGGCGGGCTGGTGGTCGGCACGGTGGTGGCGTACGGGATGGTGCACGCGCCGCGCGAGAAGCGCGCGCTGGTGCAGCAGGGCACCTGTGTACTGGCGCTGCTCGTGATCGTCGCGATGGTGTGGGTGCGCACGATGGAGCTGACCGGCTGACCGGCTGACCGGCTGACCGGTCCGCTGGCGGGCCGGCCTGCCGGTGCACGGGCCGGTGCACGGGTTGGCCTCCGGGATATCCACAGCGCAGTTGTCCACAGCGGGCGGCCGATCTTGTGCAAGCTGTGGAGAACATCAGTGCGGGTCCGCACTCGTCTGCGTTTGCGCAGGCAGAGGCCGGTGTCAACGATCGAACGGAAGTGCTCGGCCGATCACACCGGCGTCAATGCGGCGGAAGTTATCCACAGATCTTCTGAGTTTTCCCCGGCTGTGGATAACTCTGTGGACGACCAGGGTGCGGAGGATCGGAGAGCCGATCCTACTTCCACTGAGTGGAGACCACGAACCCGGCGGCGATGAAGCCGAAGCCGACCACGATGTTCCAGTTGCCCAGGGATTCGACAGGCATGTCCCCGGTGGTCACATAGAACATCACGATCCAGGCGAGGCCGATGAGGAACATCGCCAGCATCAGCGGAGCCACCCAGCGGCGGCCGCTGTTCAGACTGATGCTAGTGGCCTGCTTCGCCGGCGGCGGCGTGAAGTCGTCCTTCTTGCGGATCCGTGACTTCGGCACGAGGAACTCTCCTGTCGATGCGCTGCGTAACCGCGCGGATTGGTACGGACGGCGCCGGGTCGGGACCGGCCGGGGGACCACGCCCTTCCCTTGTGGGCGTCAGTTAGCGTAGTCCTTCCGCGGCGTCGTAAGGAGTAAGGGTACGTTGAGCAATTCCGCCGGCACCCCCACCCCGGGCCCCCGCCGCCCCGCCTTCCGCCCCGTCCGTCTGCTGACCGCCGCGGTCTTCGCGCTCGCCGGACTGATCTTCTGGACCAGCTTCAACACCGCCCAGGGCACCAATCTCCGCAGCGACGAGTCCATGCTGCGGCTGTCCGACCTCATCCAGGAGCGCAGCCGCAAGAACGCCCAGCTCGACGACGGCGCCGCCCAGCTGCGCTCGCGGGTCGACGCCCTCGCCCGCCGCGACAACGGCGCCACCGACGCCGAGCGCCGCGAGCTCGCGGCGCTGGAGCGGGCCGCGGGCACCGAGAAGCTCACCGGAACGGGGCTCTCCGTCACCCTCACCGACGCCCCGCCGAACGCCACGGCGAAGATCCCCGGAGTGCCCGAGCCGCAGCCCAACGACCTCGTCATCCACCAGCAGGACCTCCAGGCCGTGGTCAACGCGCTGTGGCAGGGCGGCGCCCGGGGGATCAAGGTCATGGACCAGCGGCTGATCTCGACCAGCGCAGTGCGCTGCGTCGGCAACACCCTGATCCTCCAGGGCCGGGTCTACTCGCCGCCGTACACGATCACCGCCGTCGGCGACCGGGGCAAGCTGCGCGCCGCCCTGACCGCCTCCCCCGCCATCCAGAACTACCGCAGCTACGTCGAGGCGTACGGGCTCGGCTGGAAAGTCGCCCAGCACGACCGCGTGACTCTGCCCGGCTACTCCGGCACAGTGGACCTGCACTACGCCCAGCCCCAGTGAGCTGAACCCGGAAAACCCGGCAAGCGCGGCAAACGCCGCGAACACGGACAGGTATGCGGCCGATGAGGGTGCGACTGGTCATCAGGACGCTCAGTGAGGCGTGCCTCACCGTCGGCACCGTGATCGTCCTCTTCGTCGTCTACATCCTGTACTGGACCGGGGTCCGCGCCGACCGCGCGATGGACGGGGAGATCGACCGGCTTCAGGACCGATGGGCGACCGGCCCCGTCGGCGGCGCGGCGACGGCGGCGCAGGGCCGGGCCGAGCCGCGGCCGTACCGGGACGGCTCCTCCTTCGCGATCATGTACATCCCGCGCTTCGGCACCGACTGGGTCAAGCCGGTCCTCGAGGGCACCGCGACCGACACCCTGAGGAAGGGCCTGGGCCACTACGCGCGCACCGCCCGACTCGGCGCCCGGGGCAACTTCGCCGTCGCCGGGCACCGCCGCACCTACGGCGACCCGTTCAAGGACTTCCCCCGGCTGCGCCCCGGCGACGCCGTGGTGCTGACCGACGGCGCGACCTGGTACACGTACCGCATCGACCAGCGGCCCTACCGCACGCTGCCCACCGACGTCGGCGTGATCGACCCGGTGCCGCGCAAGTCCGGATTCCGTGGCCCGGGCCGCTATCTGACCCTCACCACCTGTGAGCCGGAGTGGGGGCACAGCCACCGGCTGATCGCATGGGCACATCTGGACGCCACCCGTCCAGTGACCGAAGGCAAGCCGGAAGCTTTGCTCCACTGACCCACCGGCCCCAGGCCCGGCCCCTTACTCTGGTGCAGTCGACTTCTTCGTCGTGGGTAGGGATGGCATGTACGGCTGGATCTGGCGGCATCTGCCGGGTAACGCATGGGTGCGGGCGCTGATTTCGCTCGTCCTGGTGCTGGCGATCGTCTTCGTGCTCTTCCAGTACGTCTTCCCGTGGGCGGAGCCCCTGCTTCCGTTCGGCGACGTGACGGTCGACGAGGGAATGGCGGGCCCCCGGTGAGCGCACGCATCCTGGTCGTCGACAACTACGACAGCTTCGTCTTCAACCTGGTCCAGTACCTCTACCAGCTCGGCGCCGAGTGCGAGGTGCTGCGCAACGACGAAGTGGCCCTGGGCCACGCCCAGGACGGCTTCGACGGCGTCCTGCTCTCCCCGGGCCCCGGCACCCCCGAAGAGGCGGGCGTCTGCGTCGACATGGTGCGGCACTGCGCGGACACCGGAGTGCCGGTCTTCGGCGTCTGCCTGGGGATGCAGTCCATGGCCGTCGCGTACGGCGGGGTCGTCGGGCGCGCTCCCGAGCTGCTGCACGGCAAGACCTCGCTCGTGACGCACCAGGGTGCCGGGGTCTTCCGCGGCCTGCCGTCGCCCTTCACCGCCACCCGCTACCACTCGCTGGCCGTCGAACGGGACACCGTCCCGGACGAGTTGGAGATCACGGCCTGGACGGAGACGGGCATCGCGATGGGGCTGCGCCACCGTCGGCTGCGCGTCGAGGGCGTGCAGTTCCATCCCGAGTCGGTGCTCACCGAATGGGGTCACCGCATGCTCGCCAACTGGCTTGAGGAGTGCGGCGACACGGGGGCGGTGGGGCGGTCGGCGGGCCTGGCCCCCGTGGTGGGGACGGTCGGCGGCAAGGCCGGCGAGTGACCGCACTGCGCCCCGAGCGCGAGGGCGCGCCCCAAGGCGCCCAGGAGCCCGACCCCTACGCGTCGTACGAGCCGAGCGGGCCGCACGACGCCTATGACGATGCCTACGGGGAGACGGACGCGTTCGCGGCGGCTGTGGAGGGGCTGGACGACCCCCTGACCGACCCGCTGCCGAGACCCTCGCCGGGGCTGGTACCGGGGATCGTGACCGGGCCCGCCCCGGGGCCTGTGGCCGGGCCCACAACAGGGGCCACACCAGGGCCCACACCAGGGCCCGCCACAGGGCCGAACACAGGGCCGAACACAGGGCGCGCCACGGGGCCCGACAGACGGCCCGGAGCAGGGGCCGCACCAGGACCCACCACGGGGCCCGTGACGGGAGCCGCCAGAACGGCCGCTGCCGGGCCTGTGGCGGGGCATACGGCCCCGTCTGTGCCAGGACCCGCCCCAGCCTCCGAGGGGCCCTCTGGAGGCCCGTCCCGGGCCCGTCACCGCCGCGCCCCCGCGCCACCCGCCGGGCCCGCCGATCCGGAGGCGACGGCCGTGCTGTCGCCGGTGCCCGCGGCGGAGGCTCCGGCGGCTCCGACGGTTCCGGCAAGGGGATCCGGCCGGCGGCGGGCTCCGGCGGCCGACGACGAGACCGTGGCGCTGCGCGCGGTCCAGCCTCTCCAGGGCGACGACCAGACGGTGCTGCTGCGGCAGGTCCAGGCGCCCCCCGCGCCGGCGGAGACGGGCGGGGCGGAATCCGCCGGCCCGAGGTCCGGCGACGGCGGGGGCGAGCCGGGCGCCGCGGCCGGCCCGCAGGACCCGCCGTCCGGGGGCCGGGCCGCCCGTCGGCGGGCCGCGCAGGCGGCGGCCAGGCGCGGCGGCGGCAGAGGGGGGGCCCGCGCGCGCGGCGGGGCGGGCGGCAAGGACGACAGCGCTACGAGTACCGCCGCCGCCGAGGCCGGGAGCGAGCTGCGGACGACGGCGGCCGCCCCCCGCACCCGTATGGAGGCCAAGCGCGCCGCCCGGGCGCGCAAGGACAGCCCCGCCGTCGTCGTGAGCCGTCTCGTCGGTGAGCTGTTCATCACCGTCGGCGTGCTGATGCTGCTTTTCGTGACGTACCAGCTGTGGTGGACCAACATCCGGGCTCACCAGCAGGCGAACGGCGCCGCGAACAGCCTCCAGAAGAAGTGGGACCGGGACGGCGCCGGGAACCGCGATCCGGGCACGTTCTCGCCGGGCGAGGGGTTCGCGATCCTCTACATCCCCAAGCTGGACGTCAAGGCCCCGATCGCCGAGGGGATCAGCAAGCTGAAGGTCCTCGACCACGGCATGGTCGGCCACTACAACGAGGGCAAGCTGAAGACCGCCATGCCCTGGGACAAGAAGGGCAACTTCGCGCTGGCCGGGCACCGCAACACCCACGGCGAGCCGTTCCGGTACATCAACAATCTCAAGCCCGGCGACAAGATCGTCGTGGAGACCCAGAGCGCGTACTTCACCTACGAGATGACCAGCATCCTGCCGCAGACCCCGCCCTCGAACACGGGGGTGATCGGTCCGGTGCCGCCTGGCTCAGGCTTCACGAAGCCGGGCCGCTACATCACCCTGACGACCTGCACCCCCGAGTTCACCAGCAAATACCGCATGATCGTCTGGGGCAAGATGGTCGACGAGCGGCCGCGGAGCAAGGGCAAGCCTGACGCGCTGGTCCAGTGAGCGAGCACGGCCGGGAACTCAGCAAGACCGGGGAGCCAGAAAGACCCGGAAGACCGGGGAAAGAGGTACGACGCGGTGGCACGGACCGACCAAGACGAGCAGCGGGACGAGCACCCCGCCGAGGCCGCGAGGCAGCGCCGCCCCCGCGGGCGGATAGCCGCGGCCGTCGGCATCCTGGGCGAGCTGCTGATCACCGCGGGGGTGCTCCTCGCCCTCTTCGTCGTCTACTCGCTGTGGTGGACGAATGTGCTGGCCGACCGTGAGGCGAAGAAGCAGGGCGACCGGGTGCGCAAGCAGTGGGCGCAGCAGCAGCAGGGGCCCGGCAAGCTCGACACCAAGGACGGCATCGGCTTTCTGCATGTGCCGGCGATGCACAACGGCGAGGTGCTGGTGAAGAGGGGCACCGCGACGGAGACGCTCAACGACGGCGTGGCGGGCTATTACACCAAGCCGGTGAAGTCGGGGATGCCGTGGGACAAGAAGGGGAACTTCACCCTGGCGGCACACCGGGACGGGCACGGCGCCAAGTTCCACAACATCGACAAGCTGCACAAGGGCGATCCGATCGTCTTCGAGACCCGGGACACCTGGTACATCTACAAGGTCTACGCGGAGCTGCCCGAGACCTCGAAGTACAACGTGCGGGTGCTCAGCCCGGTCCCGAAGGAGTCGGGGAGGACGAAGGCGGGCCGCTACATCACGCTCTCCACGTGCACGCCGGTCTACACCTCGCTCCACCGCTACATCGTCTGGGGCGAACTGGAGCGCACGGAGAAGGTCGACGCGGACCGCACGCCCCCCAAGGAGCTGCGCTGACCGCGCGCGCCCGGTCCGGCTGACGCCGGTCCGGCCGACGGAGCAGCGAGAAGCCCCGGCCGCCCGATTCCCGGGCGCCGGGGCTTCTCGCTGTCGTGGCTGCTACCGCACTGCGCGGACGCGCTATGTGGAGGGTCCGCCGGACGGGCCGCCGAACGGGATGGAGCCGCCGTTGCCGTTCCCGCCGTTGTCACCGCCCCCGTTGTCGCCCTGCCCCTGGATGGCGGTCAGGTTGACGATCTGACCCTTGGCCACCTGGGAGCCCTCCTGCGGGTCGGAGAACACCACCGTGGCGTTGTCGTCCTGCGATCCGGTGACGTTGCCGACGGTGAGACCGGCGCCCTCGATGGCCTTCTTGGCGTCCTTGAGCTTCAGGCCGCGCACCTGAGGCACCGCGACGTTGTCCTGCTGCGCGGGCGCCTTGGCGACGGTCAGGGTGACGGTCGAGTTGGGCAGGACCTCCGAGTTGCCTTCGGGGTTCTGGCTGATGACCGTCCCCGCCTCGACGCTTGCGTTCTCGACCTCCGTGGTCGTCACCTGGAGGCCCTTGCCCTCGAGCGTCGACTTGGCGTCCTCGAGCTTCTGGGTGGTCACATCGGGGACGACGATCTTCGACTGCTCCCGGGCGACGGTCAGGGTGATCTCGGTGCCCCGCGGGACCTTCTTGCCGCCCTCGGGGTCCTGGGCCGTGACCTTGCCGGGGGTCTGGTCGGACTCCTCGGTCTTCTTGGTGACCTCGAAGCCCTTGGCCTTGAGCTGCCTCTCGGCGCTCTCGTACTGGACGTTGATGACGTCCGGGACCTCGACCTTCTCGGCCGGCTTGGGGCCCTTGGACATGGTCAGCTCGACCGTGCCGTTGCGGTCGACGGCCTTCGGGCCCTCCTCCACGCTCTGCTTGCAGACCGTGTTCTTCTTCTCTTCGCAGAAGATGGGGTCGCCGGTCACCTCGACCCTGAAGTTGCCGTTGTTGGCGCTGTCCTTGGCTTCGGCGAGGGTCATACCGACCATCCGCGGCACATCGACCTTGTCGCCGGCCCCGTTGCCGCTGAAGATCGCTTTGCCGATGAAGATCGCTCCGACCAGCACCAGGATTCCGGCCAGGACCAGCAGGATCGTCGAGAGGTTGCTCTTCTTCTCGGGCCCGCGCCTGCGGTCGGGGCGCTCGTCGTAGCCGAAGCCCCCGTCGTCGTCGCGCACCGGCGGCAGCATCGAGGTCGGCGCGCCGGCGTCCTGCGACCGCAGCATGGTCGTGGGCTGGTCCTCGCCGCCGTAGCCGACCGCGCCCAGCGCGGCGGTGGCGGCGACCGGCTGGCCCTCCAGGGCCGCCTCGATGTCGGCGCGCATCTCGTCGGCCGACTGGTAGCGGTAGTCCGGGTCCTTGACCAGGGCCCGCAGGACGATCGCGTCCATCTCCGGGGTGATCTCCGGATCAAACGCGCTCGGCGGCTGCGGTTCCTCCCGTACGTGCTGGTAGGCGACGGCCACCGGGGAGTCGCCGATGAACGGCGGACGCACGGTCAGCAGCTCGTACAGCAGACAGCCGGTGGAGTAGAGGTCGCTGCGCGCGTCGACGGTCTCGCCCTTGGCCTGCTCGGGGGAGAGGTACTGGGCGGTGCCGATCACGGCGGCGGTCTGGGTCATGGTCATGCCGGCGTCGCCCATGGCCCGGGCGATGCCGAAGTCCATCACCTTGACCTGGCCGCTTCTGGTGAGCATCACGTTCGCCGGCTTGATGTCACGGTGGACGATGCCGTTGCGGTGCGAGTACTCCAGGGCCTGGAGAATCCCGGTGGTCATCTCCATGGACCGCTCGGGGAGCAGCTTTCTGCCGGAGTGCAGCAGCTCCCGCAGGGTGGACCCGTCGACGTACTCCATCACGATGTACGGGATCGAGACGCCGTCGACGTAGTCCTCGCCGGTGTCGTAGACCGCGACGATCGCGGGATGGTTGAGCGAGGCGGCCGACTGGGCCTCTCGGCGGAACCGGGCCTGGAAGGACGGGTCACGGGCCAGATCCACCCGCAGCGTCTTCACGGCGACAGTGCGGCCGAGGCGGGTGTCGTGGGCGAGGTAGACCTCGGCCATGCCACCGCGGCCGAGCACAGAGCCCAGCTCATACCGGCCGCCGAGGCGACGCGGCTCTTCCATAGCTACTCCAGCCCTCTTCCGTCATTCCCGGCCGCACCCGTGGGGGCCCGGCGGTGTGCTGCTCGGGCATACCGTACCCGGGACGCCGCGCCGGACCCGGCCTCGGTCGCTACTTGATACGTGACCGGTACGACGACGTGCGGGATCGGCATCAAGACGTGACCGGGGTCACTTCTGGCTGTCGAGCACCGCCTTCATCACGTCCTTGGCGATCGGCGCGGCGAGCTTGCCGCCGGCGATGTCGTCGCGGAGGGTGTCGGAGCCCTCGATGACGACCGCGACCGCGACGGGCGAGGAGCCGTCCTTGCCCTTGGCGTAGGAGATGAACCACGCGTAGGGGTTCTTGCTGTTGGCGACGCCGTGCTGGGCGGTACCCGTCTTGCCACCGACCGTGACGCCCGGGATCTGGGCGGCGGTTCCGGTGCCGGACTTGACGACCGTCTCCATCATGTCCTGGAGCTTGCGGGCGGTGTCTTCGGAGACCGGGTTGCTCATCGTCGCGGGCTCGGTCTGCTCGATGGTGTTGAGGTTCGTGTCGCGCAGCTTGTCGACCATGTACGGCTTCTTCAGGTCGCCGTCGTTGGCGATCGCCGCGGCGACCATGGCCATCTGGAGCGGGGTGGCGCGGGTGTCGAACTGGCCGATGGAGGACAGGGCGTTGGAGGGCCGGTCCATCTCCTCGGGGTAGACGCTCGCGTCGGCGCGGACGGGGGTGAAGACCTCGTCGTTGAAGCCGAACTTCTTGGCCTGCTCGAGCATCTTCTCCTTGCCGAGGTCGTCACCGAGCTTGCCGAAGACGGTGTTGCAGGAGATGCGGAGGGCTTCCCTGAGGCTGACGTTCTTGCACTGGATGCTGCCCTCGTTCTTCAGGTTCTGGGTGGAGAGCGGCAGTTTGAACGGCACCGGCGAGTCGGTGGGCTCGTCGATGTTCTCGTACTTGCCGTTTTCCAGCGCCGCGGCCGCGGTGACGACCTTGAAGGTCGAGCCGGGCGGGTAGGTCTGACGCAGCGCCCGGTTGAGCATCGGCTCGTCCGGGTTGTTCTTCTTCTGGAGCGCCTGCCAGGCGGACTCGTCCTTCTTGCTCGCCCCGGCGATGGTGGACGGGTCGTAGCTGGGGGTGCTGGCCAGCGCGAGGATCTTGCCGGTGCGCGGGTCGATCGCGGCGACGGCGCCCTTCTTGTTGCCCAGGCCCTTGAACGCCGCTTCCTGCGCCTTGGCGTTCAGGGTGGTGATGACGTCGCCGCCGGTCTTGTCCTTACCGGTGAGCATGTCGATGGTGCGGTTGAAGAAGAGCCGGTCGTCGTTGCCGGTGAGGATGCCGTCCTCGAGGTTCTCGATCTGGTTGGTGCCGTAGACCTGCGAGGCGTAGCCGGTGACCGGCGCCCACATCTCGCCGTTCTTGTAGGTGCGCTTGTACTTGTAGTTGATGCCGTTGGTCTCGGCGGACCCGGTGATCGCCCGGCCGTCGACGATGATGTTGCCGCGCGGCTGGCTGTAGCGGGCGATGTCGACGCGAAGGTTCTTCTTGTGGTTCTTGAGCTCGTCGGCCTGGACGTACTGGATCCAGTTGTCCCGCAGCAGCAGGGCGAAGACGAGGAGGCCGCAGAAGATCGCGATTCGGCGCAGGGGCTTGTTCACGGTCGGACCACCTGGGTCATCTCGGCGTCGGTGGACGGGGCGGGGGCCGGTGCCGGGCGGCGGGCGGTGTCGCTGATCCTGATGAGGATCGCGATGAGCGCCCAGTTGGCGAGGACGGACGATCCGCCGTAGGCGACGAACGGCATGGTCATACCGGTCAGCGGGATCAGGCCCATCACACCGCCGGCGACCACGAAGACCTGGATGGCGAAGGCCGCGGAGAGCCCGATGGCCAGCAGCTTGCCGAACGGGTCGCGGGCGGCGAGAGCGGTGCGTACGCCGCGCTCCACGATCAGGCCGTACAGCAGCAGGATCGCCATGGTGCCGGCCAGGCCCAGCTCCTCGCCGACGGTGGCGAGGATGAAGTCGGAGTTGGCGGCGAAGCCGATGAGGTCGGAGGCGCCCTGGCCGAGCCCGGTGCCGAAGACGCCGCCCGAGCCGAAGGACATCAGGGCCTGGGCGATCTGATCGGTGGTGGCCCAGCTGGGCCGGGGGTTGTCGTAGACGGCGAAGGGGTGCAGCCACGCCATCACACGGACCTTGACGTGCGGCTCGAAGGACGCCACGCCGACCGCGCCGACCGCCGACATCAGCATGCCGAAGACGATCCAGCTGGTGCGCTCGGTGGCCACGTACAGCATGACCACGAACATGCCGAAGAACAGCAGCGAGGTGCCCAGGTCGGTCTCGAAGACGAGGATGAGGATGCTCATCGCCCATACGACGAGGATCGGGCCCAGGTCACGGCCGCGCGGCAGGTACAGGCCCATGAAGCGGCGGCTGGCGAGCGCCAGCGCGTCCCGCTTGACCATCAGGTAGCCGGAGAAGAACACCGCGATGATGATCTTCGCGAACTCGGCGGGCTGGATGGAGAAGCTGCCGACCCTGACCCAGATCCGGGCGCCGAAGACGGGCGGGAAGAAGACCGGGAGGATCAGCAGGATCAGCGCGCCGATCATGGAGATGTAGGTGTAGCGCTGGAGGATCCGGTGATCCTTGAGGAAGATCACCACGCCGACGAACAGCGCCACGGCCATCGCCGAGTAGATCAGCTGGTTGGGGGCCGCGGCCGAGAAGACCTGGTTGGCGTTCTCGGCGCGCTGGGCCAGTCGCCGGGACTGGTCGAGGCGCCAGATGACCACCAGGCCGAGGCCGTTGAGGAGGGTCGCGATCGGCAGCAGCAGCGGGTCGGCGTAAGGGGCGAACTTACGCACCACCAGGTGGCCGACCCCGGCGAGCAGGCCGAGGCCCAGGCCGTAGCTGAGCATGCCCGAGGGCAGCTCATCGCTGAGGGCCAGGCCCGCGTTGGCGTAGGCGAAGACCGGGACGATCACCGCGAAGACCAGCAGCGCCAGTTCGGTGTTGCGCCTGCTCGGCGGGCCGACCGTGCTGATGGTGGTCGTATTGCTGGTACTGCTCATGGATCTACAGCCCCCTACGGCTTCACTGTTGGGTGCTGCTGCACTGCGGGACCAACTTCTGCTCTTCCTCGGAGAGGGTGGGGCCGGGCTTGGACGTGGCGGTGGTCGAAGGCGTGGACGAGGGTGTGCTCGACGCCTTGCCGCTCCCGCTCCCGCCGGTACTCGGCGCCTGTGACTGTCCGGGCGCCGGCGGCGTGGTGGCCTCGCCCGCGCGCGTCGTGATCTCGGTGTCGGTCTGAGCCTTGTTGCCGGAGGACCCGCCGGACTTGTTCTTGTCCTTGTCCTTGGTCAGGTCCTGCTGCTTCTCCTCGGCCTGGCGCTGCTCGTCGGTCTTCCGGCAGGCGCTGGCGAGGGTGGCCAGGTCCTTGGTCTTGGCCTTGGCCTGGCCGAGGCTGCTGACCGCGATGGTGTCCTCGACGCGGCTGCGCTGGTCCACCGGGAGGTACTTGAGTTCGATCTCACGGTGGTCCTCATGGACCTTGTTGAGCTTGATCCAAGCGAGGTCCTGGCTGATGCCCTGGTAGATCGCCACGTGGTCGCCGTTGACGCCCACGTAGTACTGCTTCTGCGTCCAGCGGTAGCCGCCATAGAGGCCGCCGCCGACTACCGCGAGACCCAGGGCGACGTACAGCGAGCGCTTGACCCACTTCCGCGCGCCGCCCTTCTTGGCGAAGTCGGCGTCCGCGTACGCCCCGTAGCTGCCCTCGGGCGGTCCGCCGAGCGACGGGTCGCCGCTCCCCGGCGGGCCGAAGCCGCCCTGGGGATCCCCCGGGTGCGGAACGCCCCGGTTGCGCCCGAGTTCGGCGGCGCGGCCCGCGGGTGTGTGCGCGGCGCCGCCGTCCCCGAGGGAGGTCTGGTTCTCGGCGACCGCGCCCACGATGACCGGGGTGTCGTTCAGCTGCCCGGCGAGGGTGTCGCTGCCGTCGACGTCGAGGACGTCGGCGACGATGCAGGTGATGTTGTCGGGGCCGCCGCCGCGCAGCGCGAGCTGGATGAGCTCCTGGATCGTCTCGTGCGGGCCGTGGTAGCTGGCGAGGGTGTCCTCGAGGGTCTGGTGGCTGACCACGCCGGACAGGCCGTCGGAGCAGATGAGATAGCGGTCACCGGCCCGGACCTCGCGGATGGACAGGTCGGGCTCGACGTGGTCGCCGCTGCCCAGGGCGCGCATCAGCAGGGAGCGCTGCGGGTGGGTGCCCGCCTCCTCCTCGGTGATGCGGCCCTCGTCGACGAGGCGCTGCACCCAGGTGTGGTCCTGGGTGATCTGGGTGAGTACGCCGTCGCGCAGCAGATACGCGCGCGAGTCGCCGACGTGGACGAGGCCGAGCCGCTGGCCGGTCCACAGCAGGGCGGTGAGCGTGGTGCCCATGCCCTCCAGCTGGGGGTCCTCCTCGACCATGATGCGCAGCTGCTCATTGGCGCGCTGAACGGCGGTGCCCAGGGAGGTCAGGATGTCCGAGCCGGGGACGTCGTCGTCGAGCTGGACGAGGGTGGAGATCACTTCCGAACTGGCGACCTCGCCGGCGGCCTGGCCGCCCATGCCGTCGGCGATGGCGAGCAGCCGGGGGCCGGCGTAGCCGGAGTCCTCGTTGCCCTCCCGGATCATGCCTTTGTGCGATCCGGCGGCGAAACGCAGTGACAGACTCATGCGCACCTCGCCCGTCGGCTCCGGGTACAGCCCCTTGCCAACCACGCTGCCCACCCTCCGGTCGTCATGGTCGTACTACTTCCGCAGCTCGATGACGGTCTTGCCGATACGGATCGGCGCGCCCAGCGGAATCGGTGTCGGTGTGGTGAGTCGGGTCCGGTCGAGATATGTGCCGTTGGTGGACCCGAGGTCCTCGACGATCCACTGGCCGTCGCGGTCCGGGTAGATCCTGGCATGCCGGCTGGAGGCGTAGTCGTCGTCCAGCACGATGGTCGAGTCATGGGCCCGGCCGAGGCTGATGGTCTGGCCCTGGAGGGCGACCGTGGTGCCCGCGAGCGTGCCCTCGGAGACGACCAGCTTGGTGGGGGCGCCGCGGCGGCCGCGGCCGCCACCCCGGCCTGCGGGCTGCTGGCGCTGGGGCGGAGGCGTCGCCGCCTGCCGCTGCTGCGGCCGGTCGGGGGCGCCGCGCCGCGCCGAACCGCGCTGGGTCACGCGGGTCCCGAACAGGTCGCTACGGATGACCTGGACGGCCACGATGACGAACAGCCACAGTACGGCGAGGAAACCCAACCGCATGACCGTGAGGGTCAGCTCTGACATTGCCCCCGCTTCACCCTTCGGCTTGCCGGTAAACGATGGTGGTGCTGCCCACGACGATGCGCGAGCCGTCGCGGAGCGTAGCGCGTGTGGTGTGCTGCCCGTCTACCACGATGCCGTTGGTCGACCCCAGATCCTGGATGGTCGGGGGTGTTCCGACCCGGATCTCGCAGTGCCGGCGCGAGACGCCGGGGTCGTCGATCCGTACGTCGGCGTCGGTGCTGCGGCCCAGGACCAGGGTGGGCCGGGAGATCTGGTGGCGGGTGCCGTTGATCTCGATCCACCGGCGGGTCTGCCCCCCGTACGACTGCGTGCCGACACCGGGACCGCCCGGGCGGGGCGCGGTGCGGCCGCCGGGCGGCGGCGCGGAGGGCATGGGGGGCGCGCTCGCGGGCTGCGGGGGGTAGCCGTAGCCGCCGGGGCGCTGCTGGGGCGCGGCGGGGCCGCGGCCCTGCGACGGGCTCTGGGACTCGCTGGACGCCAGGGTGCGGCTGCGCACGCGGTACAGGCCGGTGTCGAGGTCGTCGGCCTTCTGGAGACTGACCTTGATGGTGCCCATGAACGTGTAGCGCTGCTGCTTGGCGTAGTCGCGCACCATGCCCGCGAGTTCATCGCCGAGCTGGCCCGAGTACGGGCTGAGCCGCTCGTAGTCGGGCGCGCTCAGTTCGACGATGAAGTCGTTGGGGACGACCGTCCGGTCGCGGTTCCAGATGCTGGCGTTGTTGTCGCACTCACGCTGGAGCGCGCCCGCGATCTCGACCGGCTGGACCTCGGACTTGAACACCTTGGCGAAGGTGCCGTTCACGAGACCCTCGAGACGCTGCTCGAAGCGCTTCAGTACTCCCACGGGGCACCTCCTTCCTCAATCGTGCTCAGTGTCGTCCTCATACTGCTTACTGATCGTATCCACGCGTCGGGAAATCGGGTGGTTCCCCTTCCTGGCCCTGTGGAGCAGTGTCACCTCTCACAGGGATCGTAGAGGTGCCTTCATGACAGTGTCCCGCAACCGGGTCGCTATCCGGTCGGGCGGGTGCGGGGGCGCCGGGAACGCGTGTGAATCCACCCTGCGTGGCGTGCTAATGTTCTGGATGTCGGAAGGCGCACCGCACAGACCGAACGGGCCGGAGCAAACGGGTGGGGAGGGCGGCGGCGAGCCAAACGGCAGCACCCATGCGCGGGTGGCGGAATAGGCAGACGCGCTGGATTCAGGTTCCAGTGCCCGAAAGGGCGTGGGGGTTCAACTCCCCCCTCGCGCACCAGTCGAAGTGGGCCTCTCCTGTGTGACGAAAGTCGCGCCGGAGGGGCCCACTTTGCGTTGGGGATGTGCCTCAGGTCACGGCCCGTGTGATACGTGGCGTCGCCGGGGCGCGGGGGAGAGCCCGGAGACCCGCCGGGCGGTCGGCGCGGCGGGTCGGGCAGGTGTCCGGATCTGGATCAGGCGGCGAACCGGGTGGCGAGGGTCTTGGCCTTGGCGGCCGCCTCGTCGTGAGCCCTGGCCTTGGAAGCGTCGGAGAGTTCGACCAGGTCCGCCATGGCCGGATTGGTGCGGGCCAGGGTCAGCTCCGGGACGATGAACTCGACGTCGAGGGAGAGCATCTCGGTCAGCGTCTTGTCCAGATAGTTGAGGACGAACTCGAAGCTCTCACGCGGGGTGCCGGGGCCGTAGCCGCCGCCTCGGCTGGCGACGACGACCGTCGGGGTGCCCGCGGTGGTGGACGGCTGGGCCATCGCGGTGCGGCCCGCGATGATCACGTGATCCAGCCACGCCTTGAGCGAGGAGGGAATCGTGAAGTTGTACATGGGGGCGCCGATCACGACCGTGTCGGCCTGCTCCAGCTCGGAGGCCAGGGTGTCCCGCAGGGCGTAGGCGGCCTTGAGCTCCGGCGTGCGCTGCTCGGCGGGGGTGAAGGCCGCGGCGGCGGCGAGGCCGTCCAGGTGTGGCAGGGGGGTGGCGGCCAGGTCGCGGTAGATGACCGTGCCGTCCGGGTGCTGGGCTTCCCACTCCTTGCGGAAGGTGGCCGTGACGGCGCGCGAGGTGGATGCGTCGGCCGGGAAGAGGGAGCTGTCGATGTGCAGAAGCGTGGGCATGAGGGCCTTCCGACGAGGGCTCGGTATCGGTTCCGGGGCGTGGCGTGCCGGCCCCGGAGTCGAGCTAAGAATTCCTACGTAGCTATGAATAACACAGGAGCTTACTTTTCCGCAGTATGGGCCTGGGGTGGCAGTACGCTGTCCTCCATGGCGGGCGGTGGCGGGAGCGAGGAGCACGACCAGAAGGCGTGCAAGAAGGTCGACGTGGGGATGACCCGCGTCTTCGAGCTGTTCGGAAAGCGGTGGACCGGGCTCATCGTCGCCGTCCTGACCGAGCGGGCCGCGTACTTCGCCGAGCTGCGGCGGGCCATCCCGAAGATCAGCGAGCGGATGCTGACCGACCGGCTGACGGAGCTGGTGGCGGCGGGGCTGGTGTTGCGGGAGGTCGACCCGGGGCCACCGCTGAGGGTGACCTACCGCCTGACGGAGAGCGGCAGGGCGCTGGAGCCCGCCTTGAACGAGCTGGCTCAGTGGGCGAGGCAGTGGTACATGCCCGGGGACGAAGCGTGCCGGGAGGGTGCCGCCCGGGACTGAGCCGGGTCTCGGGCCGGGGCGGAGCTCGGTGAGGGGCGGCCGTGCACCCCCTCTGAACAGGGCATTCGCGCCGGCCGGCGGGGTTATCCACAGGCTGTGACGGGTTTTCGCGGCGCGCTGTACGGTCTTTGCAGTCGAAGCCTTCGGTCGGCTTCGGCGGCTGCGACATGGCCGGTGCTCGGGCCGGCGGGGAAACGGGGGGCGTGTGATGACGGACGTCGAGAGCGGTCGGCAGGCGGTGCGGCGGCTGCCGCAGGTTCCGGGGTTCGCGAGGTGGCCGGGGAGCGGCACGGCCCGGCAGGAGGGGAAGGGGCTGCGCGAGCGGGTGCCCCGCTCGGCCCACCGCGAGCTGCCGTCGGCCGCGGGGCGGCCGGACGCGGTGGAGGAGGTCGAGCGGTCCAACGCCGGTCGGCTGCCGGAGCTGACACCGATCAGGGTCGGGCGGATGGCCGCCTCTCCCTTTTCTTTTCTGCGCGGGGCGGCCGGGCTGATGGGTCATGACCTGGCGGCCACGCCGGTGACCGGCGTCGGCGCCCAGCTCTGCGGCGACGCCCACGCCGCCAACTTCGGTCTGTACGGGGACGCCCGTGGCGGCCTGGTCATCGATCTCAACGACTTCGACGAGACCATCCACGGCCCGTGGGAGTGGGATGTGAAGCGGCTCGCCACCTCGCTGGTGCTGGCCGGGCGGGAGGCGGGCGCGGACGAGGACACATGCCGGGCGGCGGCCCATGATGCGGTGGGCGCCTATCGGCGCACGCTGCGGCTGCTGTCGAAGCTGCCCGCAGCCGACGCGTGGAACGCGATCGCGGACGAGGAGCTGGTCTCGCACGCGGACGCCAAGGATCTGGCCGGCACGCTGGAGCGGGTCTCGGAGAAAGCGCGGCGGAACACCAGCGCGCGGTTCGCGGCCAGGTCGACGGAGGCCGTGCCGGACGAGCGGAATCCGTCCGGGCGGTCGGTGGCGCGGCGCTTCGTGGACGCGCCGCCGGTGCTGCGGCGGGTTCCGGACGCCGAGGCGGCGGCCGTGGCGTCGGCGCTGGGCGCATATCTGGGCACGCTGCCGGAGGACCGGCTGCCGCTGCTGGCCCGTTACTCGGTGCATGACGTGGCGTTCCGGGTGGTGGGCACCGGATCCGTGGGGACCAGGTCGTATGTGGTGCTGCTGCTTGACCACCGGGGCGAGCCGATGGTGCTTCAGGTCAAGGAGGCGCGGCCGTCCGCGCTGCTGCCGTATGTGAGGCAGGCCGGCTTCCAGGTGCCCGCCGTCGCGCACGAGGGGCAGCGGGTGGTGCTCGGCCAGAAGCGGATGCAGGTCGTCAGCGACATCCTGCTGGGTTGGGCCACGGTCCAGGAGCGCCCCTATCAGGTGCGGCAGTTCCGCAACCGCAAGGGGAGCGTGGACCCGGTGGCGCTGCCGGCCGACCAGGTGGACGACTACGGGCGGATGACGGGCGCGCTGCTGGCGCGGGCGCATGCGCACAGCGTGGATCCGCGGCTGCTGTCGGGGTACTGCGGAAAGGGGGAGGAGCTGGACGAAGCGGTGGCCGCGTTCGCGGTGGCGTATGCGGACCGCACGGAGGAGGACCACGCGCGGCTTCTCGCTGCCGTGCGGGGCGGGCGGATAGCGGCCGAGTTGGGGGTGTGACACCGCCCCGGCCGGGTCGCCGCCGGACGTAGGCTGAGCGGGTGACGAACCCGGAAGCGCAGCGACAGGCCCGGCAGCCGGTGCCGGAAGCAGAGCCCCAGGCCGAATCGCAGGAGCCGGCACGGAGGGGGCCCGAAGCCCGATCACAGACGTCGTCGGAGGCGGATGCCGCGTCGGGAGTGGACGCGGAGGCGCCGGCGGGCGCGGATGCGGACGCGACCGCGGAGGCGGAGGCCACCGCGCGGCTCGAGCGGGCCGTGCGGGCGGCGGAGCAGGCGCTGATCGAGTTCGAGATCGCGGTGGAGACGTTCCGCATCGAGGTGGACAATTTCTCCCGGCTGCACCACCAGCGGCTCGGGCCGATGTACTCACGGCTCGACGAGCTGGACGCGCTGATCGCCGAGGCGGTGGCGGCGCGCACCAAGGACCCCGAGGACATCCGCAAGGCGCGGGAGGCGCGGGGGCTGGTGCTGCCGATGCCGAAGGTGGAGGAGCTGTTCCACGGCTGGATCGACTCCGACGGGCTGTCGCCCGAGGGGGCCGCCATGCTCACCGAGCAGCCGGTGCAGCCGCCGCCGCGGGTGCGGCCGAGCGAGGAGGCGCGCCGCATCTACCGGGAGCTCGCCCGCAAGGCGCACCCGGACCTGGCGGAGGAGGAGACCGAGCGGAAGCGGCGCGGTGAGTTCATCGTGCGGGTCAACGCGGCGTATGCGGCCGGGGACGAGGGGAGGCTGCGGGCGCTGGCCGAGGAGTGGGCGGCTGGGCCGCCGCCGCCCGAGCGCCGGTGGAGCCGCAGCGAGGAGCTGTACGTCCGGCTGGAGTGGCTGGCCGCGCGCAAGGAGATGCTGGCCGAGGTCGCCGCCGAGCTGGAGTCCAGCGCGATCGGCGCGATGATCAAGATGGCGCCGGAGGACCCCGACGGGCTGCTCGACGACATCGCCGAGCAGCTGCTGGCCAAGGTGTCCGAGAAGGAGAATCAGCTGGCGGAGCTGGTGCGGTAGTAGGTTTCCCTCAGCTGTTGTGTCGTGTGAGAGGTGTGTGTGATGGGTTTTGCCCCGCTTCCCGAGGTGGAGGCCGCGGCGGTGCCGGCCGATGGGTTTCTGCTGGATGTCCGGGAGGACGACGAGTGGGGCGCGGGCCACGCCGAAGGCGCCCTGCACATCCCCATGGGACAGATCGTGGCCCGGTTCGGCGAGCTCACCGAGGCGCTGAGCGACGGCGGACGGGTACATGTGGTGTGCCGGGTCGGCGGGCGGTCCGCGCAGGTGACGCAGTATCTGATCGCCCAGGGCCTGGACGCGGTGAATGTGGACGGCGGCATGCTCGCCTGGCAGCGGGCGGGCCGCCCGCTGGTGAGCGGGCGGGACGCCACGGCCGACGGGGCCTTCGTGCTCTAGCCCGTCAGCCCAGGGGGTGGGTGGCGAGGAGGTCGCCGAGGGCCTCCTCGTGTGCGGCGGCGGGGCCCAGGGACAGCTCCAGCTGCTTGGCCCAGGCGTGGTAGCGGTGCAGCGGATAGTCGGTCGCCGCGCCGAAGCCGCCGTGCAGATGCTGTGCGGTCTGGACGACGCGGCGCACCCCTTCGGCGGCCCAGATCTTGGCGACGGCGACATCCCCCGCGATGGGCAGCGCCCCGGGCGCGGCGGGCGCGCCGTCGCGGTCCATGGTCTCCATGGCCAGCCGCCAGGCGGCCTGCCAGAGCGTGGCCTCCATCGCGCGCAGGTCGATATAGCGGTCGGCCGCCTGGACGGCGACCGCCTGGAAGGTGGCGAGCGGGAAGCCGAACTGCTCGCGCTTGCCGGTGTAGGAGCTGGTCAGGGCGAGCACCGCTTCGCCGAGGCCCAGTGCGAGCGCGCAGGTGCCGGTGGTGAGGAGATGGCGCAGCCACTCCCAGGCGCCGTCCGCCGTCAGCACCTCGGAGCCGTCCAGCCGCACGGCATCCAGGCGGATCTCGGCGAGCCGCTCGCCGCTGGTGGAGATCTGCGGCGCGAGGGTGACGCCGGTGAGGTCGCGGGGGACGAGCGCGAGGAGCGTCCGGCCCGCTCCGGTGTGGGCGGGCACGAGGACGCGGTCGGCGCTGTGGGCCCAGGGCACGGCGGTCTGAGCGCCGTCGAGGACCCAGGCGCCGCCGTCTTGGCGGGCCTGCACGGCGAGTTCGGCCGCGTCATGGCCGGTGCGGCCGTGGGGCGCGACGGTCAGCACGAGCTCTCCCCGGCCGGCGCCGGGCAGCACGGCGGAGCGCAGCTCCTCCCCGCCGTATCGCTGGACGGCGAGGGCGGCCGCGGTGGACTCCAGCAGCGGCACCCGGGCCAGGACCCGGCCGGCCTCGCGCAGCACCAGGCACAGGGCGATGGGGTCGAGACCAGCGCCGCCGTACCGCGGGTCGAGGAGGAGGCCCAGCAGATCGGCGTCGGCGGCCTTGCCCCACAGCCTGCGGTCGAGGTCGTCGGCGACGGCGCCGGGCGTGAGCGCGGGGCTGGGCACCCCGTCCGGCGGGGCGGAGGAGAAGACCGCCTTCGCCGCCTCGGCGGCCGCCTGCTGCTCCTCGGTGAAGGTGAAGTCCACTGTCCGTCCTCCCGCGCCATGGCTTGGTCTGACGGCCCGTCAAGATAGAACAGGTTCTACAAGAAGGGAACGCCCGCGCGGCGGGTCGGCGGTTCAGTGGTTCGGCGGTTCGGTGTGTCAGCGGTCGAAGTCCAGCTCCACGCGCTCGCCGACCGGATGCGACTGACAGGCCAGCACATAACCGGCCGCCACCTCGTCCGGCTCCAGGGCGAAGTTCCGGTCCATCCGCACCTCGCCCGAGACCAGGAACGCCCGGCAGGTGCCGCAGACCCCGCCCTTGCAGGCGTACGGCGCGTCCGGACGGTTGCGCTCCACGGCCTCCAGCAGCGATTCGCCCTCCCGCACCGGCCAGGTGCCCGAGCGGCCGTCCAGGGTCGCCGTCACCACGCCGCGGGATGGGGCGGTGGCCGTCCCCGGCCCCGCGGGGGCGGCCTCGCCGTCCCCGGCGTCCACATGGAAGATCTCCTGATGGATGCGGCCGCGGGCGACCCCGAGGGCGCGCAGCGCCCGCTCGGCGCCGCGCACCATGCCGTAGGGCCCGCACAGGAACCAGCCGTCCACCGAGCCCACCGGCAGCAGCGCCGGCAGCAGCCCGGTCAACCGCTCCTCGTCGAGGCGCCCGGAGACCGGACCGGCCTGGCGCTCCTCCCGGGAGAGGACGCTCACCAGCTGAAACCGGCCGGGCCAGCGGTCCTTCAGATCGGCGACCTCCTCCAGGAACATCGTGGAGGAGGTGGTGCGGTCACCGCGGACCAGGCTGAAGCGGGCCTCGGGCTCGCGGGCCAGCAGCGTCGCCGCGATGGACAGAACGGGGGTGATGCCGCTGCCGCCGACCACGGCGGCGAAGTGGCCGGGCCTGGGGTCCAGGACGAACCGGCCGGCCGGGGCCATCACCTCCATGACCTCGCCGACCGCGAGCTCCTTCAGGGCGTAGGTCGAGAACTCGCCGCCCTCGACCAGCCGCACCCCGACCCGCAGGGCGGCGGGGCCCTCGGACTCCAGGGCGGGTGTGCAGATCGAGTACGTCCGCCGTATCTGGCCGCCGTCGGCGAACCGCCGCACCGCGATGTGCTGCCCCGGGGAGAAGCGGAAGGTCTGGCGCAGCGCGGGCGGGATCCGCAGGGTGACGGCCACCGAGTCGTCGGTGAGCCGGTCGACCGCGATCACCCGCAGGGGATGGAAGGCGCCGTGGCGGGGCACGGGCGCCGCCACGCCTTCGGCGGTCATCACAACTCCTTGAAGTGGTCGAAGGGTTCGCGGCAGGTCTCGCAGCGGCGCAGCGCCTTGCAGGCGGTGGAGGAGAAGCGGCTGAGCAGCTTGGTGTCGGTCGATCCGCAGTGCGGGCAGCGCACCGCCAGGTCGACGGCGACCGGCCCGCCTACGGCGCGGGGGCCGGGCGGCGCGATGCCGGACTCGGCCAGCTTGCGGCGGCCCTCCGCGCTGATCGCGTCCGTCGTCCAGGGCGGGGAGAGGACGGTGTGGACCGCCACCTCGGGTATGCCCTGGTCGTGCAGCACCCGCTCGATGTCGGCGGCCATCGACTCCAGGGCGGGGCAGCCGGTGTAGGTGGGGGTCAGCTCGACCTCGACGCGGCCCGGCGCCATGACGCGCAGCGCGCGCAGCACTCCGAGCTCGGCCAGGGTCACCATGGGCAGCTCCGGGTCCGGCACGGCGCCCGCCAGCTCGCGCAGCCGGGTCTCGAGCGGGGTCGCGGGCGCGGGCGTCACCATGACGCCCCCGGGTGGCTGCGGTGCAGATGCTGCATCTCGGCCAGTATCCGGCCGAACGGCTCGGTGTGGATGCCCTGCCGGCCGGCGCCGGCCGCCCAGGCGCCGCGCCGGGGCCCCTCGGGCACGGCCAGGGTGGCCCGGTCCAGCACGGCCGTCACCCGCGCCAGCCACTCGTCGTGCAGTGTGGTCCAGTCCACCTCGCACCCCTCGACCGGCTCGAACAGCTCGCCGGTGAACTGCCACAGCGCTTCCAGGCCGCGCCGCATCCGCTCATGGCTCTCGGCGGTGCCGTCGCCCAGCCGCAGGGTCCAGTGCTCGGCGTGGTCGCGGTGGTAGGCGACCTCCTTGACCGCCTTGGCGGCCAGCGGGGCGAAGGGGCCGTCGCCGCGTGCCAGCCGCTCGTACAGCAGCTCCTGATAGGTGGAGAAGTACAGCTGGCGGGCGATGGTGTGCGCGAAGTCTCCGTTGGGCTGCTCGACGAGCTGCGCATTGCGGAAGGCGCGTTCCTCCCGCAGATAGGCCAGCTCGTCCTCGTCGCCCACCAGGGAGAGCAGCACCCGCGCCTGCCCGAGCAGGTCCAGGGCGATGTTGGCGAGGGCGACCTCCTCCTCCAGCACCGGGGCGTGTCCCGCCCACTCCCCCAGCCGGTGGGAGAGCACCAGGGCGTCGTCGCCGAGGGCGAGTGCCGCGGTCACAGGTGGCGCACCCCCTCCGGGATCTCGTAGAAGGTCGGATGGCGGTAGGGCTTGTCGGCGGCCGGTTCGAAGAAGGGGTCCTTCTCGTCCGGAGAGGAGGCGGTGATCCGGTCGGAGGGCACGACCCAGATGGAGACGCCCTCGGAGCGGCGCGTGTAGAGATCGCGGGCGTTGCGCAGGGCCATCTCGGCGTCCGGCGCGTGCAGGCTGCCGGCGTGGGTGTGGGAGAGGCCGCGCCTGCCGCGCACGAATACCTCCCACAGGGGCCACTCACCGCTGGTGTCGCCGCTCATGCGCCGGCCTTTCCCTGCTTGGCCGCGTAGGCCGCGGCCGCCTCGCGCACCCAGGCGCCTTCCTCATGGGCCCGGCGCCGCTGGGATATGCGCTGGGCGTTGCACGGCCCGTTTCCCCGGAGCACCTCGCGGAACTCCTCCCAGTCGATCGGCCCGAAGTCGTAGTGTCCCCGCTCCTCGTTCCACTTCAGATCTGGGTCGGGGAGGGTGAGGCCGAGTGCCTCGGCCTGGGGGACACAGATGTCGACGAAGCGCTGGCGCAGCTCGTCGTTCGAATGGCGCTTGATCTTCCAGGCCATGGACTGGGCGGAGTGGGCCGATGCCTCGTCAGGCGGGCCGAACATCATCAGCGAGGGCCACCACCAGCGGTCCACCGCGTCCTGCGCCATCGCGTGCTGCGCCTCGGTGCCCCGGCTCAGGGTCAGCAGCAGCTCGTATCCCTGGCGCTGGTGGAAGGACTCCTCCTTGCAGATGCGGACCATCGCCCGGGCGTACGGCCCATAGGAGCAGCGGCACAGCGGCACCTGGTTGGTGATCGCCGCGCCGTCCACCAGCCAGCCGATGGCGCCCACGTCGGCCCAGGTCAGCGTGGGGTAGTTGAAGATCGAGGAGTATTTCTGGCGGCCGGAGTGGAGTTTGTCGAGCAGCTCCTCGCGGCTGGTGCCCAGGGTCTCGGCGGCGCTGTAGAGATACAGGCCGTGTCCCGCCTCGTCCTGGACCTTGGCCATGAGGATGGCCTTGCGGCGCAGGGAGGGGGCCCGGGTGATCCAGTTGGCCTCCGGCTGCATGCCGATGATCTCGGAGTGGGCGTGCTGGGCCATCTGTCTGACCAGCGAGGAGCGGTAGGCGTCGGGCATCCAGTCGCGGGGCTCGATCCGCTCGTCCGCGGCCAGGGCGGCGTCGAACACCGTCTGGTACGCCTCCGTGTCAGCCGCCATCGTCGTCATGCGAAGCCCCTTCGCCGTCCCGCCGGGGCTGCCCCCCGGCCCGACCGACCGATCGTTCGGTTCAATGGTGAGCCGGGGGAACGTAGGGTGTCAAGCCTGTGGATAACCCCGGGACGCTGTGCCTCGCGCCCCCTCATCGGTACCGTTCCGGGGCGTAAGGGCCGCGGAAAGCGCGGATCCTGGACCACGGAATCGGGGCGGGGATGGCGGAGACGGGGCGGTACGAGGAGAAGGGGGCGGGGGAAACCGGGGCCGGCGGGCCGCTCTCGCTCCCCTCGCAACTCGTGGTCGCGGTGGGCCTCGCCGTCGTCGTGGCCGCCGTGGCCGTCCACCTGGGGATGGCCTTCCTGAATGTCTCGCCGCCCAACACGGTCAGCAAGCAGCACAGCGAGGCGATAGACGACTACATATATCCGGAATTCGAACGGAACTGGAAGCTCTTCGCCCCCAACCCGCTCCAGCAGAACATCGCCGTGCAGGCGCGCGCCGAGATCCGCACCCCCGAGGGCGGCACCGCGACCACCGGGTGGCGAGATCTGTCGGCCCAGGACGGCGCGGCCATCAGGCACAATCCGCTGCCCAGCCACACCCAGCAGAACCAGCTGCGCCGCGCCTGGGAGTTCTACGCCCTCTCGCACAACGCCGAGGAGCAGCCGAACGGGCTGCGCGGACAGCTCTCGGGGCAGTATCTGCGGCGGCTCGTGATGCTCCGCCTCGGCATGAAGCAGGACGGCGGCACGGTGCAGCGCGTCCAGCTGCGCTCGGTCACCCGGCAGCTGGCCGCCCCGCCATGGAGCGAGGAGAAGATCGACACCCGCCCCGGCTACCGGCTTCTGCCCTGGTGGACGGTCACCGCCGACGACCTGCCGGAGGCGAAGCGCCGGTGACCACCCCCGCTCTCCCGCCGACCCCGCCGCCGCCCCCGCATCCGCCCCGCCCGGCCCTGCCCCCGGCTCCGGCTCCGGCGCTGGCCCGCCCGAGGCCGACTGCCCGCGTCGAGGCCGCCGTCACCCGCGCCCACGCCCGCGTCACCGGATCCGCGCTCGGCCCGTACCAGACCGCCGTGGTGCGCATCGGTTTCTCCTTCACCTGGCTGCTGTTCCTGCTGCGCGAATGGCCCCACCGCCAGGAGCTGTACGGGCCCGAGGGCCCATGGAGCTGGGAGATGGCACGCCAGTTCATCGGCGGCAACGGGGCCTTCAGCGCGCTCATGTGGTCCGACGGCGCGCTGTGGTTCGAGACCGTCTACGCCCTCGCCCTCGTCTCCAGCGCGCTGCTCCTGCTCGGCTGGCGGACCCGCACGATGTCCGTGCTGTTCATGCTGGGCGTGATCTCCATGCAGAACCGCAGCATCTTCGTGGGGGACGGCGGCGACAACGTCATCCATCTGGTGGCGCTGTATCTGACGCTGACCCGGTGCGGGCAGGTGTGGTCCCTGGACGCCCGCCGCGCGGCGCGGCGCGATCCGGGGGCACCGGCGCCGCGCGACACGACCGGGATGGTGCTGTGGGCGCTGACCGGGTCGGTCCTGCTGTGGGCGCAGCTGTTCAGCGAGGCCCGCCTCGACTGGACGGCGTACGGCCCCCTCCCCGGCGTGGGCTGGGCCACGGCCCTGTGGGGCGTGTGGGCCGTTCACGGCGTCTGGTGGTTCGTCCAGCGCCGCGCCCCCGGCGAGCCGCGCACCCTTCTGGACATCCTGGCCAACCTCGTCAACAACGGGGCGCTGGTGGTGATCATGGGCGAGGTCTGCCTGCTGTATGCCTCGGCCGGCTGGTACAAGATCCAGGGCACGCGCTGGCAGGACGGCACCGCGCTCTACTACCCGCTGCACCTGGACTACTTCTCGCCCTGGCCCGCCCTGGCCGATGTGCTCGCCGGCAGCGGCCTGCTGGTCATGGTGCTCACCTATGGCACCGTCATCGTGCAGGTCGCGTTCCCCTTCACGCTGCTGAACCGGCGGGTGAAGAACGTGATGCTGGTGGTGATGGTGCTGGAGCACCTCGGGATCGCGGTCCTTCTGGGGCTGCCCTTCTTCTCCCTGGCCATGATCGCGGCGGATGCGATCTTCCTCCCGACGAACTTCCTGCGCTGGGCCGGTGCGCGGGCGGGCCGGATCCGCGACCGGATCGGCGACCGGCTGCCCGCACGGGCGGCCTGGCTGCCGCGCCAGCGGACTGAGGAGAGCACCGCGGGCCGACCGTAGGCTGTGGACATGAGCGTGTCCCGGTGCGCTGTGCCGGCTGGACCGAGGGAGGAGGGGCATGAGCGACGACGAGGCCGTGACGGCCGTACGGCGATGGCGCGAGGCCGCCGCCGGGACCGTGCTGCTGGACGGCTTCCATGCGCTGAAGCACGCGGTCCGGTTCGGCGCGGAGGTGCGGATCGCCGTCACGAGCGACAAGGCGGGCGCCCTCGCTCTCGCGCACGACCTGGCCGGCGACCTGACCGGGGTGATCGAGGAGCGCCTCGTCGAGGTGGAGGCGGAGACGCTGCGCGATCTTGTGCCGAAGGTCCATCCGACCCGGGTCGCCGCGCTCGCGGTCAGGCCCGATCGGCGGGGGAACCTGGACGAGCTGACGGGACCCGCCAGGTCCGCGCCGGTCGTGGTGCTGGACAACCCCCGCAACCTGGGGAACGTGGGCGCCGTGGTGCGGCTCGCCGCCGGGTTCGGGGTCACCGGGGTGGTCACCACCGGCGATATCGACCCCTGGCACCCGAACGCCGTCCGGTCGGGCGCCGGGCTTCACTTCGCCACCGCGGTGGAGCGGCTGCCGAGCGACGACCTTCCGCCCGGGCCGCTGTACGCCCTGGATCCGGAGGGGGAGGACATCCGGTCCGTGGCCATCCCCGATGACGCGCTGCTCGCGTTCGGCTCCGAGCGGCACGGGATCTCGCCGGAGGTGCGCAAGCGGGCCACCAGGCTGGTGGCCCTCCCCATGCGGCCTCAGGTGTCCAGCTACAACCTGGCCACCAGCGTGGCCATGGCGCTGTTCCACTGGGGAGGGCCTGCCCAGGCTCCGGCCAGCGGCTGAGTAGGCCGGGAAAGCCGCGGAGCCCGGCGGCGTTACAGCGGGCGTCGGACCTCGATCATGCGGAAGCGGGAGGCCACGAACGCCCCGTCGCACAACGCGGCGTTGGCCGAGGGGTTGCCGCCCGTGCCGTGGAAGTCCGAGAAGGCCGCGGTCTGGTTGACGTAGACCCCACCGGTCAGATTCAGCGACAGCTGGGCGCACTCCTCCAGACAGGCCTCCTCGACCAGCCGCTCGGCATCCGGGGAGGTGGTGTACGCGCCGACGGTCATGGCGCCCTTGTCGCGGACCGTGCGGCGCAGCAGGTCGGCCGCGTCCGCCGTCGAGTCCATGGCCACGGCGAAGGACACCGGGCCGAAGCACTCGGACAGATAGGGCGCCTCGGCGTCGGCCGGCTCCCAGAACTTCCGGGCGCCGTCGGCCTTGACGATCACGGGGGTGCGGACCGCGGCCTCGGGGAACTCGGGGTGGGCGACCTGACGGGAGGCCAGGGCGGTGCCGCCGAAGCCGGGGGCGGCCTCCAGCCGCTCCTTGACCCCGGGGTTCACGATCGCGCCGAGCAGGGCGCTCGCCCGCGCGTCGTCGCCCAGCAGCCGCTCGACGGCCGCCGCCAGATCGGCGACCACCTCGTCGTACGACTTGGGGCCGGCGTCCGTGGCGATGCCGTCACGCGGGATGAGCAGGTTCTGCGGGGTGGTGCACATCTGGCCGCAGTACAGGGACAGGGAGAACGCCAGATTGCCCAGCATGCCCTCGTAGTCGTCGGTGGAGTCGATCACGACCGTGTTGACCCCGGCCTTCTCGGTGAAGACCTGGGCCTGGCGGGCGTGGGTCTCCAGCCAGTCGCCGAAGGCGGTGGAGCCCGTGTAGTCGATGATGCGGATCTCGGGGCGCACGGCGAGGACCTTGGCCAGGCCCTCGTCGGGGCGCTCCGCGGCCAGGGCCACCAGATTCGGGTCGAAGCCCGCCTCGCTCAGCACCTCGCGCGCCACCCGGACGGTCAGAGCCAGCGGCAGCACGGCCCGGGGGTGGGGCTTGACCAGGACGGGATTGCCCGTGGCGAGGGAGGCGAACAGGCCCGGGTAGCCGTTCCACGTCGGGAAGGTGTTGCAGCCGATGACCAGGGCGATCCCGCGCGGGACGGCCGTGAAGTCCTTGCGCAGGCGCAGCGGGTCGCGCTTGCCCTGCGGCTTGGTCCACTCGGCCGCCGCGGGGGTGCGCGTCTGCTCCGCGAAGGCATAGGCCACCGCCTCCAGGCCGCGGTCCTGGGCGTGTGGCCCGCCGGCCTGGAACGCCATCAGATAGGCCTGCCCGCTGGTGTGCATGACGGCTTGGGCGAACTCGTGCGAGCGGGCGCCGATCCGGGCCAGGATCTCCAGGCAGACCATGGCGCGCGCCTCGGGGCCCGCGTCCCGCCAGGCCGCCATGCCGGCCCGCATCGCCGGGAGCAGCACCTCGATGTCCGGGTGCGGATACTCCACATCCAGCCCGATGCCGTACGGCGAGGTCTCGGTGGCCGTCCAGCCGTCCGTGCCGGGCTGGTCCAGCCCGAAGCGCTTGCCGCGCAGCGCGTCGAACGCCGTCTGGCCCTCGGCGGGGGACAGGCTTTCCCGGCCGCTCGCGTCGGCCCCTCCGTAGGCCTTCGGATGCTCGGGGTGCGGCGACCAGTATGCGCGGGTACGGATGGCCTCCAGAGCCTGGTCGAGGGTGGGGCGGTGCTGCTCGGTCAACTGCGCTGTGGTGAGTCCGGCGGTCACGACTGACCAACTCCTCGTCGAGCTGGGATTGAGCTGAGCTGGGAACGACGACAGACTTAGGGTAACCGAACGATCGGTCGGGACAAGAGGGCCTGGCGCACCTGTGGATAACTTCGTCCGAGAGGATCAGCGGCATGACTGCGATCGACCGTGGGACCGGCCCCGCCGGCATCGTCGCCGTGGTCGGCACCGGCACCATGGGCCAGGGAATCGCGCAGGTCGCGCTGGTCGCCGGGCATCCCGTGCGGCTCTACGACGCCGCCCCCGGGCGCGCCGCGCAGGCCGCCGACGCCATCGCCGCGCGCCTGGAGAGGCTGGTCGCCAAGGGCCGGCTCGCCCCCGCCGCCCGGGACGCCGCCCTGGGCCGGCTCACCCCGGTCGCCGGGCTCGCCGGGCTGGCGGACGCGGAGCTGGCGATCGAGGCGATCCTGGAGGACCTGGGGGCCAAGCAGCAGCTGTTCACCGCCCTCGAATCGGTCGTCTCCGACGGCTGTCTGCTCGCCACCAACACCTCCTCCCTGTCCGTCACCGCCGTCGCGGGCGCACTGCGGTGCCCCGGCCGCCTCCTGGGCCTGCACTTCTTCAACCCCGCGCCGCTGCTGCCGCTGGTCGAGGTGGTGCGCGGCTTCGCCACCGAGGAGGCGGCCGCCGACCGGGCGTACGAGACCGTCGCGGCCTGGGGCAAGACCCCGGTGCGCTGCGCGGACACCCCCGGCTTCATCGTCAACCGGATCGCCCGCCCCTTCTACGCCGAGGCGTTCCGCGTCCACGAGGAGGGTGCCGCCGACCCGGCCACCGTCGACGCCGTGCTGCGCGAGTGCGGCGGCTTCGCGATGGGCCCGTTTGAGCTGACGGACCTGATCGGCCAGGACGTGAACGAGGCCGTGACCCGCTCGGTGTGGGAGGCGATGTTCCACGACCCGAGGTTCACCCCGTCCCTCGCCCAGCGGCGGCTCGTGGACGCTGGCCTGTACGGGCGCAAGTCGGGCCGCGGCTGGTACGACCACGCCGAGGGCGCGCCGCGCCCCGAGCCGCACACCGCCGAGCCGTGCCGGGCCCCGGAAAAGGTCGCGGTCCACGAGGGAGCGGGGCCGGCCCGGGAGCTGCCGCGGCTCATCGAGGAGGCGGGCATCACGGTCACCCGGGAGGCCCCGGCCCCCGACACCCCGCCCGGAGGCTTCATCGCCCTCCCCGACGGCACCCGGCTGGCCCTCACCGACGGCTCGTCCGCCACCACGGGCTCCCCGGTCCCCTGTGTCCGCTTCGACCTGGCGCTGGACTACCGCGCCGCCACCCGGATCGCCCTCGCCCCGGCCGAGACCGTCGCCCCCAACGCCCTGGAGTCCGCGATCGGGCTCTTCCAGGCGCTCGGGAAGCAGGTCAGCGTCATCGAGGACGTGCCCGGCATGATCGTGGCACGTACGGTCGCGATGCTGGCCGACTTCGCCCTGGACGCCGCCGCCCGCCGGGTGGCGAGCCCGGAGGACATCGACACCGCGATGCGGCTGGGGGTGAACTACCCCCGTGGACCGCTGCGTTGGGGGAGTGAGCTCGGCGCGCGCTGGGTGCGCGACGTAATGTTGAACCTTCACCAGGCCTATCCCACCGGCCGCTATGCCCCGTCCCAACCGCTGATGCGGCGCGCGGCCGCCGAAGAAGAACTGTTCTCATCATGACCATGTCGAAGCGCGACACCTATACGCCCGAATCGCTGCTCGCGGTCGCCGTGGAGGTGTTCAACGAGCGTGGCTACGACGGCACCTCCATGGAGCACCTCTCACGTGCGGCCGGGATCTCCAAGTCATCGATCTACCACCACGTCAAGGGCAAGGAAGAGCTGCTGCGGCTGGCCATAAGCCGCGCCCTCGACGGACTGTTCGGCATCCTCGGCGAGCCGGGCGCGCGCGACGGACGGGCGGTCGAGCGGCTGGAGCACGTGGCCCGGCGCACCGCCGAGGTGCTGATGGCGGAGCTGCCGTACGTCACTCTGCTGCTGCGCGTGCGCGGGAACACGGACACCGAGCGGTGGGCCATGGCCCGGCGGCGGGAGTTCGACCACGAGGTCGCCGCGCTGCTCAAGCAGGCCGTGACCGACGGGGACCTGCGGCCCGACGTGGACGCCCGGCTGGCGACCCGGCTGCTCTTCGGCATGATCAACTCGATTGTGGAGTGGTACCGGCCGAGCCGGGGCGGGGCCGTGAGCTCGGACGAGGTGGCCGACGCGGTGGTCCGCACGGCGTTCGCGGGGCTGCGCGTCTCCCTTGTCTAGAGCTCGGTGTCGAGGTCGGTCTCCTCGAAGACCAGCAGCGTGCGGGTGCTCAGCACCTCGGGTATGGCCTGGATGCGGGTGAGGACCAGCTCGCGCAGCGAGCGGTTGTCCTCGGTGTGGACCAGCAGCAGCACATCGAAGTCCCCGCTGACCAGGGCGATATGAGCGGCGCCCGGAAGCTGCCTGAGCTGCTCGCGGACCGTGCGCCACGAGTTCTGCACGATCTTCAGGGTGATGTACGCCGAGGAGCCCTGCCCGGCCCGCTCCTGGTCCACCCGGGCGCTGAAGCCGCGGATCACCCCGTCGTCGATGAGGCGGTTGATACGCGCGTAGGCGTTGGCGCGCGAGACATGCACCCGCTCGGCGACGGAGCGTATCGAGGCCCGGCCGTCGGCCCGGAGCATACGGAGGATGTCGCGGTCTATCGGATCCAGGGGACGGGCCGGGGGCGTGTCGTCCGGATTGGCCATCTGTTCGCCCCGCATACCGCCCCGCCTCCCCTTCATGGACGTCCTGGCCACATCTCATGCGGTGCTGAACCGTTTGTCCACAGGCTGAGGCCGCCTGTAGCCAAAATGCGTCAACGACCGAACAATCGGTAGGGAGGGGTTCGCCCGCCCCATCAGCTCCCTGTCCGCAGGAGGTCGCGCCATGACGGTCCTTGAGCAGCCCGGTGCCTATCGACCCACTCCCCCGCCCGCCTGGCAGCCCCGCGTCGACGCCGCCCCGCTGCTGCCCGACGCGGAGCCGTACCGCCTGCTGGGCACCGACGCCGCGGCCGACATCGATCCCGCCCTGCTGACCCGGCTCCATCGAGAGCTGGTCCGCGGCCGCCGGTACAACGCGCAGGCCACCGCCCTGACCAGGCAGGGCAGGCTCGCCGTCTACCCCTCCTCCACCGGTCAGGAGGCCTGCCAGGTCGCCGCCGGGCTCGTGCTCCGCGAGCAGGACTGGCTCTTCCCCAGCTACCGCGACACCCTGGCCGCCGTCGTCCGCGGCATCGACCCGGTGCAGGTCCTCACCCTGCTGCGCGGCGACTGGCACTCCGGCTACGACCCGCGCGACCACCGGGTGGCCCCGCTGTGCACCCCGCTGGCCACCCAGCTGCCGCACGCGGTGGGCCTGGCACACGCGGCCCGCCTCAAGGGAGACGACGTGGTGGCGCTCGCCCTGGTCGGCGACGGCGGCACCAGCGAGGGCGACTTCCACGAGGCGCTCAACTTCGCCGCGGTATGGCGGGCCCCCGTCGTCTTCCTCATCCAGAACAACGGCTTCGCGATCTCCGTCCCGCTCGCCAAACAGACCGCCGCCCCCTCCCTCGCCCACAAGGCCGTCGGATACGGCATGCCGGGCCGGCTGGTCGACGGCAATGACGCGGCGGCCGTGCACCAGGTCCTGGGCGAGGCCGTCCGCCGGGCGCGCGCGGGCGGCGGCCCCACCCTCGTCGAGGCCGTCACCTACCGCGTCGACGCCCACACCAACGCCGACGACGCCACCCGCTACCGCTCCGACGCCGAGGTGGAGGCCTGGCGCGCACACGACCCGATCGACCTGCTGGAGGAGGCCATGCGCGCCCGCGGCCTGCTCGACGACCAGGCCGTGCGGGCCGCGCGCGAGGCCGCCGAGCGGCTGGCCGCCGATCTGCGGACGCGGATGCACCAGGACCCGCCCCTGGAACCGATGGACCTCTTCGCGGACGTCTACGCGGAGAAGACCGGCCAGCTGCGCGAGCAGGCGGAGCTTCTGCGCGCGGAGCTCGGCGCCGAGGAGGGCGAGCGATGACGGCGACCGCGGTCAAACCCGCCACCATGGCCCAGGCCCTGGGCCGCGCGCTGCGCGACGCGATGGCCGCCGACCCGGCCGTCCACGTCCTCGGCGAGGACGTGGGCACGCTGGGCGGCGTCTTCAGGGTCACCGACGGGCTCGCGAAGGAGTTCGGCGACGACCGCTGCACGGACACTCCGCTCGCGGAGGCCGGCATCCTGGGCACCGCGGTCGGCATGGCCATGTACGGGCTGCGGCCCGTCGTCGAGATGCAGTTCGACGCGTTCGCCTACCCCTCCTTCGAGCAGCTCGTCAGCCATGTCTCGAGGATGCGCAACCGCACCCGCGGCGCGCTGCCGATGCCCATCACCGTGCGGGTGCCCTACGGCGGCGGCATCGGCGGCGTGGAGCACCACAGCGACTCCTCCGAGGCGTACTACATGGCGACGCCCGGCCTCCATGTGGTCGCCCCGGCCACCGTCGCCGACGCATACGGGCTGCTCCGCGCCGCCATCGCCTCCGACGACCCGGTCGTCTTCCTCGAACCCAAGCGGCTCTACTGGTCCAAGGCCGAGTGGTCCCCCGACCACCCCGAGGAGGTCGCCCCCATCGGCCGCGCCGTGGTGCGGCGCCCGGCCGGCGGCGGCCGGGCCGCCACCCTCGTCTCGTACGGGCCCTCGGTGCCGGTCTGTCTGGAGGCCGCCGAGGCGGCCACGGCCGAGGGTTGGGACCTGGAGGTCGTCGACCTGCGCTCGCTGGTGCCCTTCGACGACGAGACGGTGTGCGCCTCCGTCCGCCGGACCGGGCGGGCCGTCGTCGTCCACGAGGCCACGGGCTTCGGCGGCCCCGGCGGGGAGATCGCCGCCCGGATCACCGAGCGCTGCTTCCACCACCTGGAGGCGCCGGTGCTGCGCGTCGCCGGATTCGACATCCCCTACCCGCCGCCGATGCTGGAGCGGCACCATCTGCCCGGCGTCGACCGGGTGCTGGACGCGGTGGCCCGGCTCCAGTGGGAGTCGGAGTGGACCGAGGGGAGGGCGGTGTGATGGCCGAGGTGCGCGAGTTCACCCTGCCCGACCTGGGAGAGGGGCTCACCGGGGCGGAGATCGTGCGCTGGCTGGTGGAGGTCGGCGATGTCGTCGCGGTCGACCAGCCGGTCGTGGAGGTCGAGACCGCCAAGGCGATGGTGGACGTGCCCTGTCCGTACGGCGGGGTGGTGACCGCGCGCTTCGGCGAGGAGGGCACCGAACTGCCGGTCGGGGCGCCGCTGCTGACGGTCGCCGTCCCGACGGCCGAGGGCCCGCCCCCGAGAGCCGAGAGCCCGCCCCCGGCGGCCGGGGAAGGGTCCGGCAATGTGCTGGTCGGCTATGGCACTTCGGCCCCGGCCGGCCGGCGCCGCCGCGTCCGTCCGGCCCCGCAGGACCCGGTCTCCCCGGCGGCTCCCGCCCCGGCCTCCCCGGCGGCGCCCGCCCCGGCCGGGAGCCCTGCGCCGTCGCCGGCTCCCGGCCCGGTGGCCGCGCGCCCGGAACCGTCCGCGCCGGGGCTGGGCCAGGTCGCCGACGGGGTGGCGCGGTCGTCGGCGCCCGGTCGGCACGGCGATGGCCCGGTCCCCGTCATCTCGCCGCTCGTCCGGCGGCTGGCCCGCGAGCACGGACTGGACCTGAGCGAGCTGCGCGGCTCAGGACCCGACGGCCTGATCCTGCGCGGAGACGTTGAGCAGGCCGCGCAGGCCGCGCAGGCCGCGCAGGCCGCACAGGTCGCCGAGGCCGCGCAGGCCGCACAGGTCGCACAGGTCGCCCAGGTCACGGAAGCCGCGAAGGCGGCACCGGCCCCGCAGGCGTCGGCCGCGCGTCCGGCCGACGGGAAGCGCGTCGTGGTGCGGGGCGTGCGCGGCGCCGAGAAGCTGGCCCGCAGCCGGCGGGAGATCCCCGACGCGACCTGCTGGGTGGACGCCGACGCGACCGAGCTGCTGGCCGCCCGCGCGGCCATGAACACGGCCGGGCCCAAGATCTCCCTGCTCGCCGTCCTGGCCCGCATCTGCACGGCGGCCCTCGCCCGCCACCCCGAGCTGAACGCGACGGTCAGCGAAGGCGAGATCACCCGCCGCGCCGAGATCCACCTCGGCTTCGCCGCGCAGACCGACCGCGGCCTGGTGGTCCCCGTGGTGCGTGACGCGCACGCCCGCGACACGGCCGGACTGTCCGCCGAGATGACCCGCCTCACCGAGGCCGCCCGCTCCGGCACCCTCTCCCCCGGCGAGCTGACCGGAGGCACCTTCACGCTCAACAACTACGGCGTCTTCGGGGTCGACGGCTCGACGCCGATCATCAACCACCCCGAGGCCGCGATGGTCGGCGTCGGCCGGATAGCCGCGAAGCCGTGGGTGCACCAGGATCAGCTGGCGATACGGCAGGTGGTGCAGCTGTCGCTCACCTTCGACCACCGGGTCTGCGACGGCGGCACCGCGGGCGGTTTCCTGCGCTATGTGGCCGACTGCGTGGAACACCCGGCGGTGCTGCTGCGGTCGCTGTAGCGGGGCCGGCCGGGAAGCCGCCCTCGGGGTCTGCACCGGCTGTCACAGGGACATACTCATGGGGTGACGTATGACGCTGTGATCCTGGCCGGAGGCGCCGCCCGGCGGCTGGGCGGCGCCGACAAGCCGGCGCTGCGGGTCGGCGCCCGGCCGCTGCTGGACCGGGTGCTCGGCGCCTGCCAGGGCGCCGGCCGGACCGTCGTCGTCGGGCCGCGCAGACCGACCGCGCGGTCCGTGGACTGGACCCGCGAGGAGCCGCCCGGCGGCGGGCCGGTCGCGGCCGTCGACGCCGGGGTGCGCCGGACCACGGCGCCCGTCGTCCTCGTGCTCTCCGCGGATCTGCCGTTCCTCACCGGCGACACCGTCGGGGCGCTCGTCCAGGGCCTCGGACAGGCCGAAGGGGTGCTGCTCACCGACTCCGGCGGCCGCGAACAGCCCCTGGTCGCGGCGTACCGGGCCGAGCCGCTGCGCCGGGAGATCGCCCTGCTCGCGGCCGAGCACGGCGGGCTGGCCGGGCTGCCCCTGCGGCTGCTCACCGCCGAGCTGACCCTCGCCCGGCTGCACCACCCCACCGCCTCCTTCGACTGCGACACCTGGGAGGACATCACCACCGCCCGCGCACGGATCAGGGAGCATGGACACGTGTTGGATGAATGGATCGCCGCAGTGAAGGCCGAGCTGGGCATCGACCTCGATGTCGATGTCTCCGCCCTTCTCGACCTCGCCCGGGACGCGGCGCACGGCGTCGCCAGGCCCGCCGCGCCGCTGACCACCTTCCTCGTCGGCTACGCGGCCGCCCAGCAGGGCGGCGGCCCCGAGGCGCTGGCCGCCGCCACCGGCAAGGCGGCCGCGCTCGCCGCCCGCTGGGCCGAAGAGGCCGAGTCGACGGGATGACGGACCGGGACCCCCGCGGCGGCGACGCGCTGGACCGCGAGCTCGACGAGGCGCTGGCGCTGGCGAAGGACCAGGGCCCGTATCCGCGGCGCGCCGAGACCTGGGCCGAGGGGCCCGTTCACCGCGACGACGCCGACGACGCCGAAGACGCCGAAGACGTCGATCACGCCGATGCCCTCGGCAACCCTGAGAACCGCGGCAACCCCGAGAACCGCGGCAACCCCGAGAAGCCCGAGTGGACCGACCCATGGACCACGGTGCCGCGCGACCGGGCGCCGCGGGCGCGACGGCCCTCCGGCGCCCCCGCCCGCCACCGGCCCGCCACCACCTGGCCCGATGCCCGCGCGATCGCGGCCCGCGCCCCCCGGAAGGCCGTGGCCAAGGCGGCCCCCCTCGCCCGGCCGCTCGCCGAGGCCCTCGGCCACGTCCTGGCCACGCCCCTCACCGCCCTCACCGACCTGCCGTCCTTCGACACCTCCGCCATGGACGGCTGGGCCCTCGCCGGCCCCGGCCCCTGGCGGCTCCCCGCCGGCGAGCAGTCCATCCTGGCCGGCCACGCCGAGAGCGACCCGCTCCCCGACGGCCACGCGATCCGCATCGCCACCGGCGCCCGCATCCCGCCCGGCGCCACCGCCGTGCTCCGCACCGAACACGGCACCGCGGGCGACGGCTGGCTGTACGCCGCCCCCGGCCACCCCGTCACCCCCGGTCAGGACATCCGCCCCCGAGGCCAGGAGTGCCGCAGCGGCGATCTCCTGCTCCCTGCGGGCGCCCTGGTCACCCCCGTGATACTGGGCCTGGCCGCCGCCGCCGGTTACGACGAGCTGCCGACCGTGCCCCGGCCCCGCGTCGAGATCCTGGTCCTCGGCGACGAACTGCTGCGCGAGGGCCTCCCCCACGACGGGCGCATCCGCGACGCGCTCGGCCCGATGCTCGCCCCCTGGCTGCGCGCGCTCGGCGCCGAGCCGACGGCGACCCGCCGGCTGGGCGACGACGCGGAGGCGCTGTACGCCGCCGTGGCCGGATCCCCCGCCGATGTCGTGCTGACCACCGGCGGTACGGCCGCCGGCCCCGTCGACCACGTCCACCCCACGCTGCGCCGGCTGGACGCCGAGCTGCTGGTCGACGGGGTGGCGGTGCGCCCCGGCCACCCGATGCTGCTGGCCCGCATGGCCCCGGAGAAGCACCTCGTGGGGCTGCCGGGCAATCCGCTGGCCGCCGTGTCCGGCCTGCTGACCCTGGCCGAGCCGCTGCTGCGCACGCTCACGGGCCGCCCGGCGGCCACTCCCTGCCCGGCCCCGCTGGCCGCCGCCGTCCAGGGCCATCCGCGCGACACCCGACTGGTCCCGGTGGTCTTCCGGGGCGACGAGGCGCTTCCGCTCCGCTTCAACGGCCCGGCCATGCTGCGCGGGGTCGCTGTCGCGGACGGCCTTGCCGTCATCCCGCCCGGTGGCGCGGGCCGGGGGAGCGAGGTCGAGGTCCTGGATCTGCCCTGGTCCGCGGCGTGGCCCTCGGCGGCGGGCGGCCCGGGAGACCCGGCGGTCGGGCCGTGGCACCTGCTGTGACCGCCCCGACGGTCTGGACCGTCCAGACCGTCCGGGGGTGTCCGCCGGCCACGTGGCGGAGCCGCACATCGACGCTGTTCCCCACCCCGCCCCTTCCCGTAACCCGGGGCTCCGCCCCTGGACCCCGAAGTCCGGTGGCGGAGCCCCGCCCGGTGGCGGAGCCCCCCCCGGTGGCGGCGCCCCCCGGCGGTAGAGCCCCCCGGCGGTAGAGCCGATCGACACTATGGGAAGGGGCGGGGTGGGGGAGGGCGGCCGCACCGCCCTGACATCGTGCCCTCGCGCCCCGTGCCGGGCGCGGACCCCAGGCAGTAGCCTCGCCGCCATGTATGCGATCACCATCCCCGAACCCGGCGGCCCCGACGCCCTCGTGTGGGCGGAGGTCCCCGATCCCGTACCCGGCGAGGGCGAAGTCCTGGTCGAGGTCGTGGCCGGCGGCGTGAACCGCGCCGATCTGCTCCAGCGCCAGGGCCACTACCCCCCGCCCCCCGGCGCCCCCGACTACCCCGGCCTGGAGTGCTCGGGCCGGATCGCGGCGCTGGGCCCCGGCGTCAGCGGCTGGTCGGTCGGCGACGAGGTGTGCGCGCTGCTCGCGGGCGGCGGATACGCCGAGAAGGTGGCGGTGCCCGCGGGGCAGCTGCTGCCCGCGCCGTCCGGCGTCGACCTGGTCACCGCGGCCGCCCTCCCCGAGGTGACCGCGACCGTGTGGTCGAACGTCTTCATGATCGCCCACCTCCGGCCGGGCGAGACCCTGCTGGCACACGGCGGCTCCAGCGGCATCGGCACCATGGCGATCCAGCTCGCGAAGGCGGTCGGCGCGCGGGTCGCGGTCACGGCGGGCAGCGCCGAGAAGCTGGCGGCCTGCCGTGAGCTGGGCGCCGACATCCTGATCGACTACCACGAGCAGGACTTCGTCGAGGAGGTGCGCAAGGCCACCCAGAACGCGGGGGCGGACGTGATCCTGGACATCGTCGGCGCGAAGTACCTCGCCCAGAACGTGGCCGCGCTCGCCACCAACGGACGGCTGGCGATCATCGGCCTCCAGGGCGGGGCGAAGGCCGAGCTGAACCTCGGCGCGCTGCTGGCCAAGCGCGGCGCCGTGATGGCCACCAGCCTGCGCAGCCGCCCTCTCGCGGAGAAGGCTGCGATCGTCGCGGCGGTGCGCGAGCACGTCTGGCCCCTCGTCGAGAGCGGCCGGGTGCGGCCCATCGTCGACCGTACGATCCCGATGCGCGAGGCGGCCGAGGCGCACCGTGTGCTCGAGCAGAGCGGGCACGTCGGCAAGGTACTGCTGACGGTCTAGCCAGCCAGGCGCCGGGCGGTCCCGGATGCCGTGCCCATGCCGTCGTGTGACGCTGGATACGTCATGCGACGGCCCGGCACGGGAGGGTGACGGCCGTGAGACCTGAGCTCCGTACGCTGCGCACGCTGCCGGTGGTGCTGGTGATGGCCGGTGTGGCGGTGGTGGCCGCGCCGGTGGCGCGCGCCGACGACGACGAGCTGGCCGGGACCCGCGCCGGGGAGGGCCGGGCGCACCCGGGGCGCACCGGGGAGCCCGACGTCGTCCCGCCCGCCGCGTCGGCCGCGCCCGTACCGTCCCGGCGGCCCGGTCGGCCGGACGGCCCCGCGACGCCCGCGCCCAGCGCGGCGACCACCCCCGCCGCGCGGCAGCCACAGGACGCGTACGACGCGGAACCGAACGACGCGGTGCCCACCGGGCGGGCGCTGCGCGTGCTGCCGATGGGCACCGGCCTGGCCCTGATGGGCCTGGGCCTCGGGCTGGCGTTCCTGGGCCTGCGGCTGCGCCGCCACTGAGCCCGGCGGCGGCGAGCCCGGTGGCGGCGAGGTCGGGCGCCCGGGAAGGGGTGCGGCGGCCGCCCGGGGAGCGGTGCCCGAATCCTGGTCACCCGCCCCCTCCGTACGTCTGTACGTGCGGAACAATGGGGGTATGAACCAGCCGATGAACGAACGATCGCAGGAGAGCCCGCACGTCCTGGTCGTCGGTCCGGACGGCATGGCCCTCGGCAGCGCTCCCGGCGACAGCGGCGGTGACGACGAGTCGCGCGAGGTTCCCGTGACGGACATGGTCGAACAGCCGGCCAAGGTCATGCGCATCGGCAGCATGATCAAGCAGCTCCTGGAGGAGGTCCGCGCGGCGCCTCTCGACGAGGCCAGCCGGGTCCGGCTCAAAGAGATCCACTCCAGCTCGGTGAAGGAGCTGGAGGACGGCCTCGCGCCCGAGCTGATCGGCGAGTTGGAACGCCTCTCGCTCCCCTTCACCGACGAGGCGGTCCCGACCGAGGCCGAGCTGCGCATCGCCCAGGCCCAGTTGGTCGGCTGGCTCGAAGGGTTGTTCCACGGCATTCAGACGACGCTGTTCGCCCAGCAGATGGCGGCGCGTGCGCAGCTGGAGCAGATGCGCCGGGCCCTGCCGCCGGGCTTCGGCGGCGAGGACGGGGAGGGCGGGCCGCAGCACGGCGGTGCGCGTTCGGGTCCGTATCTGTAAGCCGCTACCTATAGGCCACCTTTACTACGGCGGGCCGTTCCGGGGACTCCCGAGTCCCGGGAACGGCCCGCCGCCTCCATGGGCGATAGTGGCCCATCGCCGAGCCCCCGGATTGTCCCCTGACAGCGGTCCGGCCGCTTTCTCACCTGGGCCGACAGTCCCAAGAGGCAGAAAGAGGTAGTACCACCATGCGCGTCTTCGTCGCGGGAGCCACCGGCGCGGTCGGCCGCCGTCTCGTCCCGCTTCTCGTGGCGGCGGGGCACGAGGTCACCGGCGCTACGCGCACCGGGGAGGGGGCGGAGCGGCTGCGCGCGCAGGGGGCCTCGGCCGTGCGCGTGGACGTCTTCGACGCTGCCCGCGTGCACCGGGCGGTCGCGGACGCCGCCCCCGACGCGGTCGTCCACCAGCTGACCGCCCTGGCCAACGGCGACCGCGCGGAGAACGGGCGGATCCGCAGGGAGGGCACCCGCCACCTCGTCGACGCCGCCAAGCGCGCCGGGGTCAGGCGCATCGTCGCCCAGTCCATCTCCTGGGCCTACGCGCCCGGTGACGCCCCGGCCGGCGAAAGCACCCCGCTCGACCTGGAAGCGGAGCCGCCGCGGGCCGGGATGGTCGACAGCCTGCGGGCGCTGGAGGAGGCCGCCGCGGAGATCGAGACGCATGTGGTGCTGCGCTACGGGACGTTCTACGGCCCCGGCACCTGGTACGCGCGGGGCGGGCCGCTGGACGCGGCGCTGCGCGGCGAGCAGGCGGCGGGGGATCCGGCGGGGGATCCGGCGGCGGCGCTGGTCGGCCTGCCCGTGGCGGGCGACGCGGTCGGCTCGTTCGTCCATGTCGAGGACGCCGCCCGGGCCGCGGTGGCGGCGCTGGACTGGCCGACCGGCACCGTCAACATCGTGGACGACGAACCGGCCCCGGCCCACGCGTGGCTGCCGGCGTTCGCGGCCGCCGTGGGCGCGCCGCCGCCCGCCCCCGCCGCGGACGGCGGCAGGGAGGGCTGGGAGCGGGGGGCCGACAACACCCTCGCCCGCCGCCGGCTCGGCTGGCGGCCGCTGCACCCGACCTGGCGGACGGGGTTCACGGCGCTGTGACGGCGAAGGGGCCCGGCGGATGCCGGGCCCCTTCCCCAAAACGACGATCAGACGACGACGATCAGACGACGACCACGATCAGCCCGGCATCCCCGTGGAGACGGTCAGCTCGATGGTGTCGGTCTTCGGGTCGTACGGCTCGTAGTTGCGGTACGTGTAGTTGAGGACGGTGCCCTTGCCCCACAGGTTCTCGTCTTCCGTGACCACGTTGTACTTCCAGCCCGCGGCCCGGATGCACTTCTTCACCGAGTCGATGTAGAGGTTCTGGAAGTCGGGCACGTTGTAGGCGCCCTTCTGGTCGTAGGCCTCCGAGGCGTCGGTGCACTTCTCCGGGTCGATGACCTTGGTCTTGTCGCCCTCGCGGAATCCGGACGGGGGCGCGGACGACGAGGCGGACTTGGTGTCCTTGCCGTCGTCGCGCGCCTGCTGGTCGTCGGATCCGCCGCCGCCCCCGCTGAGCGCGATGACCAGGACCACCGCGACGACCGCGATCGCCGCGACGACCGCCGAGCCGATGATCACGCGCTTGTTGCCGTTGTCGCCGCCCTGGCCGCCGCCCGAGGACGGGGCCGAGGCGGGCGAGACGGTGTACGGCGGCGGGGTTTGGGCGCCGCCCTGCGCGTACGGCGCGGGGGGCGGGGTCTGCGCCGGGGCCGGGGCCGGGGTGCTGTAGCCCCCCTGCGCCATCGGCTGGCTGGGCGGCGGCGGGGTGGAGGGGCCGAAGCCGCCGAACCCGCCGGAGGACTGCGGCTGGTACGGGGTCTGGACGCTCCCCATGCCCGGGCCGGGGGTGTGCTGGTCGATCGGCGGGAAGACGGCCGAGCCCACGCCGGAGCCGCTGCGGGCCGGCGGGCCACCGCTGATGATGATCGGGTTTGCGCCGGTCTGTCCGGTGCGGGAGACCCGGGCGCACTCGTCGCGCATCGCCTCGGCGTTGGGGAACCGCTCGTTCGGGTTCTTCTTCAGCGCGCGGGCGACCAGCGCGTCCACCGCCGGGGGAATGGACTGGTTGATCGTGGAGGGCGCGACCGGCTCCTCCTGGACGTGCGCGTACGCGATGGCGAGCGGCGAGTCCGCGTCGAACGGCAGCCGGCCCGTCAGCAGCTCGAAGAGCATGATGCCGACCGAGTAGAGGTCGCTGCGGGCGTCCACGCCGCGGCCGAGGGCCTGCTCGGGCGAGAGGTACTGCGGGGTGCCGACGACCATGCCGGTCTGGGTCATGGAGGTCACGCCGGACTGCATGGCGCGGGCGATGCCGAAGTCCATGACTTTGACCACATTACGCTTGGTCATCATCACGTTACCGGGCTTGATGTCGCGGTGGACCAGCCCCATCTCGTGGCTGATCTCCAGCGCGGCCAGCACGTCAGCGGTGATTTTCAGCGCTTTTTCCGTGGGCATCGCGCCGTACTGCCGGGCATCGGCGTCGAGCACGGAGCGCAGCGGCTGGCCCTCCACGTACTCCATGACGATGTACGGCATCACGGAGCCGTCGATCGTGTCCTCGCCGGTGTCGAAGACCGAGACGATGTTGGTGTGGGTCAGCTTGGCGACGGCCTGGGCCTCGCGGCGGAAGCGCTCGCGGAAGGACTGCTCACGGCCCAGTTCGGTGTGCAGGGTCTTGATCGCGACCTGGCGGTCGAGAACGCTGTCGTAGGCCAGGTGGACGGAGGCCATACCGCCCTCGCCGAGCAGGTCCCGCAGCTGATAGCGGCCGCCCGCGAGCGATTTCCCCTCGTACCGGCCCGGTGCGCCCTGCTGGCTCATTTCTTACGTCCCCCTCGGCGCACTCACTAGCTTGACGCGCACGTTCCGACCCACTGATGATCTTCTTTGACTCGATACCCCGGCCCAGTCTGCCCCAGGCCACGGACACGTCAAGCGGCGTGCCCGTTCCGTGACCGGATGTGCAAGAACCCGTCACGCGATTTGCCTGGCCTCACCTACAGCAGGTTTGATGGCCGGTCCATCACGAACCGGTGCGCGGCACGAACCCTGTAGCGTGCTCTAGCAGCAAACCGTACCGCCCGCGAGCGGGGCGATCGCGATGAGACCCCCACCCAGATCAGACGGCGAGGACCGATGGCACAGACCCAGAGCGCCCAGGGGCCCTCCGAACCTGACGCCACCGGGGCCGGAATGCCGGACTCACCCGAGGCGTGGGGTAACGGCGGCCTGGTCGGCGACGGCCGCTACCGACTCACCAGCCGGCTCGGCCGCGGTGGCATGGCCGAGGTGTTCGCGGCGGAGGACGTGCGGCTCGGCCGTACGGTCGCGGTGAAGCTGCTCCGCGCCGACCTGGCGGAGGACCCGGTCTCCAAGGCCCGCTTCACCCGCGAGGCCCAGTCGGTCGCCGGGCTCAACCACCACGCCGTCGTCGCGGTCTACGACTCCGGCGAGGACATCGTCGGGCAGCCCGGGTCCATTCAGAGCACCGTGCCGTACATCGTCATGGAACTGGTCGAGGGCCGTACGATCCGCGATCTCCTGGTGAGCGCCGAGGCGCCGCCCGCGGACCAGGCGCTGATCATCGTCTCGGGGGTGCTGGAGGCACTGGCCTACAGCCACCAGCACGGCATCGTGCACCGCGACATCAAGCCGGCGAACGTGATCATCACCCACAGCGGCGCCGTCAAGGTGATGGACTTCGGCATCGCCCGCGCCCTGCACGGGGCCGCCTCCACCATGACCCAGACCGGCATGGTCATGGGCACCCCGCAGTACCTCTCGCCGGAGCAGGCGCTCGGCAAGGCCGTCGATCACCGCTCCGACCTCTACGCCACGGGCTGTCTGCTCTATGAGCTGCTCGCGCTGCGCCCGCCGTTCGTCGGCGAGACCCCGCTCTCGGTGGTCTACCAGCATGTTCAGGACATGCCGGTGCCGCCGTCGGAGATCTCCGGGGGCGCGGTGGCGCCGGAGCTCGACGGGCTCGTGATGCGCTCGCTGGCCAAGGACCCGGACGACCGCTTCCAGAGCGCCGAGGAGATGCGCGGTCTGATCCAGTACGCCCTCCAGATGCTGACCGAGGCGGGCGGCCACACCGGCACCTGGAGCACCGGCCCGGTCACCCAGCACCTCGGCGGCTCCACCGGCGCCATGGGCATGGCCGGCACGACCGCCATGCCGCACCCGGGGCACGGCGACACCAGCCAGCAGCCGATCCTTCCGGGCGGTCGCCGCGACGACGGCGGCTACGACGGTGGCTACGACGACGGTTCCGGACGCGGCGGCCGTGGCCGGATGTGGCTGTTGGCCGTGCTCGCGGTGATCGCCATCGCGGTCGGTGTCGCCTTCGCGATAAACCAGGGCGGCGACGACAACAAGAAGGGGCCGGGCAAGACCGAGACGTCGACCAGCCAGACGCCCACGAAGAAGCCGACCGAGGAGCCGTCGGACGAGGCGACGACGTCGAGCGGGCCCACCGAGACCTCCGGGGACACGGGCGGCTACACCGGTCCTACGGAGCCCGCGTCGCCCTCGTACAGCGAGAGCGCCACCACGCCCCCGCCGGACACGGAGACCGACGCGCCCTCCACCGACCCGACCGACACCGAGACCACCCCGGGCGACGGCCAGGAGACCACCCCGACGACCACCCCGCCGTCGAGCGACCCGACCGACCCCGGGACCACCGACCCGGCCACCGGCGGGGTCGGGGTGGGCTGACCGGAGACCGCCCGGCAGGGTCCGCCGCGCTCGCCGCGCCCGCCGCACCCCGGCGGGCGCCGCTCAGCCGCAGAAGGCGTCGCGGACCGCCTCGTACTCCCGCGTCCACCACACCGCCAGGGCCGCCGCCGCGGGGAACAGCGGATCGGCGCGCCGGTCCCCGTCCTGGTAGCGCCAGCGCAGCATCCAGAAGTCGTTGAGCCGCTCCCACCACACCCGGTGCACTGCCGCCGCCATCTCGGCGGCCCCGGCGCCCGTCTCGCAGCGGTACGCGCGCGCGTACGGCCGCACCTTGTCCAGCTCCAGCGGGCCGTCCGGCCGTACGAAGAAGATCGCGGCGGCGCGGACCGCCTCCTCGGCACGGGGCTGCACCCCGAGCCGGTCCCAGTCGACGATCGCGGCCGGTTCCGTGTCGCGGTAGAGCAGGTTCAGCGGGTGGAAGTCGCCGTGGACCCAGCCGGTGGCCGGGATGGCGTCGGCCTCCGGGCGGCGGTGCGCGTGCCGCTCCAGCAGGGCGCGCCGTTCGATCAGGCGGTGCTCGGCCAGCCCGTCGAAGCTGTCGTGCCGGCGGCTGCCGCGGGCGAGGACGAGCAGCCGGTCGATGAGGGTGAAGGTGTACTCGGGGTCGGCGGAGGACTCGGGGGGCTGCCGGTCGGCGGCGCGGGCCTCCACGACCTCCTCCAGACAGGTGTGGACGAGCCCGAGCAGCCCGCCCAGCCGCCAGGACTGGACGGGCGTCAGCTCGCCGCCGACGCGGTGCCGCCCGTCGACCCAGGGGTGCAGGGCGTAGCAGCGGCCGCCGATGACCACGACGGTGCGGCCGTCGGCGTCGGGGACGGGCGGGGCGACGGGCACCCCCAGGGTCTCCAGCAGCTGGGTCACCCGGTGCTGGCGGGCGATGGCGGCGTGGTCCCCGTCCAGGTGGTGCTTGAGGAAGAACCGGCCGCGGGTGGTGGCCAGCCGGTAGCCGCGGTTGAGCAGGCCCTCGGCGACGCGCTCGCAGGACACCGCCTCGCCGGTGCGGTCGTAGCGGCGTAACAGCGCGCTCAGGGTTTCCCCGTCGGGAGCGGTCTCGGCGGAGGTTACATGTGAGCGCGACACGCGCCAGATGTTAGATCAACGAACGCGTTGGCCACGGCGCGAGTTGACGCGGGCGTGCGGTCAGTGCTTCTGCGGCTGGGTCTTCCGGGCCTCGGCCGGGGCTTGTGAAGGGGCCTGTGAAGGGGCCTGCGAAGGGGCCTGCGGCGCGGTCTGTGACGGGGCCTGTGCCGGAGCCTGTGTCCGGGCCTGGAACCGGGCCACATAGGCGGCGGCCTGCGAGCGGCGCTCCATGCCGAGCTTGGCCAGCACCCCGGAGACATAGTTCTTGATCGTCTTCTCGGCGAGATGCAGCCGCTCGCCGATCGCGCGGTTGGTCAGCCCCTCCCCGATCAGCACCAGGATCCGGCGCTCCTGGTCGGTGAGGTCGGCGCTCAGGTCGTCACCGAGCCGGGCCGCGGCCATGCCCGTGCCCGTGCCCGTGCCCGTACTCAGCCCCGCACCCCCGCCCGCGCGCACCCGCTCCAGCATGCGGGCCGTGGCGGCCGGGTCGAGCAGGGAGCGGCCCGCCGCCACGTCCCGTACGGCGGCGAGCAGTTCGTCGCTTCCGATGTCCTTGAGGACGTACCCGTAGGCGCCCGCCATGATCGCGTCGATGAGGGCGGTGTCGTCGGCGAAGGAGGAGAGCATCAGGCACCGCACCTCCGGGTGGTGGGCGCGGACCTCCCGGCAGACCTCGACGCCGCTGCCGTCCGGCAGCCGGAGATCCAGCAGGGCGACATCGGGGTGCGCGTCGGGGATCCGGGCGAGGGCCTCGGCCACGGTGCCCGCCTCGCCGACCACCGCCATGTCCGGCTCACCCGAGAGGAGCTCATGAACACCGCGTCGTAGGATTTCATGGTCGTCGAGCAGGAAAATGGTGATTTTTCCTTCTTCGCGCACGAATCCAGTCTCACACACCGAGTCTTCTTGCGTCTTTCCATGTCTTTCCGCGCCGTTGTCCTGAGAGATAACGTGCGGTTGTTCCGACGGGCTGCGGGGCTGTGACCAGTGGTTGTTCCACTTCTGCGCGATTTACTTGGAAATCCAAGCAAAATTGCAGGTCAGGAGGGGTTTCGCAGAGATGCTACCCACTGGGTAACGTGCCCTTTGCAGGGCCAGCCGCCGGGATACCTGTCACGCCCGGTCGGTCTTCGGCGCACCCACCCCGTGCGCTGTCGCCGAGCGAGCGAGCCGCAACTGGCCGCCGGCGGACCCCGGGGGCCGGACAGACGGAGGAGTACACGTGACCGTGGAGAGCACTTCAGCGCGCAAACCGCGCCGAAGCGGAGCCAAGCGCACCAGCGCGAAGCGGCGAGCGGCCGACCAGCCCGAGCTCGTCCAGCTGCTGACCCCCGAGGGTGAGCGGGTCGAACACCCCGAGTACTCCCTGGACCCCACGCCCGAAGAGCTGCGTGCCCTGTACCGGGACATGGTGCTGAGCCGGCGCTTCGACGGCGAGGCCACCACCCTCCAGCGCCAGGGCGAGCTGGGTCTGTGGGCCTCGCTGCTGGGCCAGGAGGCCGCCCAGATCGGCTCCGGCCGGGCCCTTCAGGACGACGACTACGTCTTCCCCACCTACCGCGAGCACGGCGTGGCCTGGTGCCGCGGCGTGGACCCGGTGAATCTGCTGGGCATGTTCCGCGGCGTGAACCACGGCGGCTGGGACCCCAACAGCAACAACTTCCACCTCTACACCATCGTCATCGGCTCGCAGACGCTGCACGCGACGGGCTACGCGATGGGCGTGGCCAAGGACGGCGCGGACACCGCGGTCCTGGCCTACTTCGGGGACGGGGCCTCCAGCCAGGGCGACGTCGCCGAGGCGTTCACCTTCGCCGCGGTCTACAACGCCCCGGTGGTGTTCTTCTGCCAGAACAACCAGTGGGCCATCTCCGAGCCCACCGAGCGGCAGACCCGCGTCCCCCTCTACCAGCGCGCCCAGGGCTACGGCTTCCCGGGCGTCCGGGTCGACGGCAACGACGTGCTGGCCTGTCTCGCGGTCACCAAGGCCGCGCTGGAGCGCGCCCGCACCGGCCAGGGCCCCATGCTCATCGAGGCGTTCACCTACCGGATGGGCGCCCACACCACCTCCGACGACCCGACCCGCTACCGCCGGGCCGAGGAGCGCGAGCTGTGGGAGACCAAGGACCCGATCCTGCGGCTGCGCACCCACCTGACCGCGCAGGGCCTGGCGGACGACGCCTTCTTCGCCGAGCTCGAGGAGGAGAGCGACGCGCTCGCCAAGCGGGTGCGCGACGCGGTACGGGCCATGCCGGACCCCGACGACATGGCGCTCTTCGAGCACATCTACGCCGACGGGCACCCGCTGGTCGACGAGGAGCGCGCGCAGTTCGCCGAGTACCAGGCTTCGTTCGCTTCCGCCGAGGAGGGCAACTGAGATGGCCGCCCAGAAGATGTCGCTCTCCAAGGCGATCAACGCATCGCTGCGCACGGCGCTCGAGAACGACCCCAAGGTCCTGATCATGGGTGAGGACGTCGGCAAGCTCGGCGGGGTCTTCCGTGTCACCGACGGCCTCCAGAAGGACTTCGGCGAGGACCGGGTCATCGACACCCCGCTCGCCGAGTCCGGCATCGTCGGCACCGCGATCGGGCTTGCGCTGCGCGGCTACCGCCCGGTGGTGGAGATCCAGTTCGACGGGTTCGTCTTCCCGGCGTACGACCAGATCGTCACGCAGCTCGCCAAGATGCACGCGCGCTCGCTGGGCAAGGTCAAGATGCCGGTCGTCATCCGCATTCCGTACGGCGGCGGCATCGGCGCGGTCGAGCACCACAGCGAGTCGCCGGAGGCGCTGTTCGCGCATGTCGCCGGGTTGAAGGTGGTCTCGCCCTCCAACGCCTCCGACGCCTACTGGATGCTCCAGCAGGCCATCGGCAGCGACGACCCGGTGATCTACTTCGAGCCGAAGCGCCGCTACCACGACAAGTCCGAGGTCGACACCGCGGCGATCCCCGACCCGCTGCACATCGCCCGGGTGGCCCGGGCCGGCACCGATCTGACCCTCGCCGCGTACGGACCCATGGTCAAGGTCGCGCTCGACGCCGCCGGCGCGGCCGCCGAGGAGGGCAAGTCGCTCGAGGTCGTGGACCTGCGGTCGATGTCGCCGATCGACTTCGACACCCTTCAGCGTTCCGTCGAGAAGACCGGCCGGCTGGTCGTCGTCCACGAGGCACCGGTCTTTTTGGGAACTGGCGCGGAGATCGCCGCACGGATCACCGAGAGGTGCTTCTATCAGCTTGAGGCCCCGGTGCTGCGGGTCGGCGGTTTCCACGCCCCGTACCCGCCGTCGCGGCTGGAGGACGAATACCTCCCGGGCCTCGACCGGGTGCTCGACGCCGTTGACCGCGCGTTGGCGTACTGAAGGGCTTGAGGAGAGTCGTGACCATGGCTGCAACCGATCAGCGCTTCCGTGAGTTCAAGATGCCCGACGTGGGCGAGGGACTCACCGAGGCGGAGATCCTCAAGTGGTACGTGGCGCCGGGTGACACGGTCGCCGACGGCCAGGTGGTCTGTGAGGTCGAGACCGCGAAGGCGGCGGTCGAGCTGCCCATTCCGTTCGACGGGGTGGTGCACGAGCTGCGCTTCGGCGAGGGCACCACGGTGGACGTGGGCACCGTGATCATCGCGGTGGACACCCGGCCGGGCGACGGGGACGCGCCCGCGCCGCCCGCCGCGGCCCCCGCCGAACCCGCCCGGTCCGCCGAGACCGCCCAGGCCGCCGAGGCGGCTGCCGAGCCAGAGGGCCGCCAGGCCAATCTGGTCGGCTACGGCGCCGCGCCCTCGTCGACCAAGCGCCGCCCGCGCAAGCCGCGGCCCGGCCTGGAGGCGGCGCCCGCCCAGGGCGTCCCGGCCCAGCCGCTCCCCACCCCGACCCCCGCACCCGCACCGGCGGCCCCCGCACCGGCGGCCTCCGCACCGGCGCCCGCCCCCGCCGTCGCGCCGTCTCAGGCGGAGCTGAACGGCCACGGCAGGGCCGCGCGCCCGCTGGCCAAGCCCCCGGTCCGCAAGCTCGCCAAGGACCTGGGCATCGACCTGGCGGCGGTCACACCGACCGGCCCCGACGGCACCATCACCCGCGAGGACGTCCACGCGGCCGCGGCCCCCGCGCCCGCCGCGGTGGCCGAGCCCGTGGCGGAGCCCGCAGCGGCCGTGGCGGAGGCGGCCCCTGCCTCCGTCGTCGGCCGGGAGCGCCGGGTGCCGATCAAGGGCGTACGGAAGGCCACCGCCCAGGCGATGGTCAGCAGCGCCTTCACGGCCCCCCACGTGACCGAGTTCGTCACCGTGGACGTCACCCGCACGATGAAGCTGGTCGCCGACCTCAAGCAGGACCCGGACCTGGCCGGGCTGCGGGTGAACCCGCTGCTGCTGGTCGCCAAGGCCTTCCTGGTGGCGATCCGGCGCAACCCGGACGCCAACGCGGCCTGGGACGAGGGCGCCCAGGAGATCGTCTACAAGGACTACGTCAACCTCGGCATCGCGGCCGCCACGCCCCGGGGGCTGATCGTCCCCAACATCAAGGACGCGGGCTCGCTGACCCTGCCCGAACTGGCGTCCGCTCTTGGCGAGCTTGTCGCCACCGCCCGCGAGGGCCGGACCAGCCCGGCGGCGATGTCCGGCGGCACGGTCACCATCACCAACGTCGGCGTCTTCGGCATCGACACCGGCACCCCGATCCTCAACCCCGGAGAGTCCGCGATCCTCGCCTTCGGCGCGGTCAAGCTCCAGCCGTGGGTCCACAAGGGCAAGGTCAAGCCGCGCCAGGTGACCACCCTCGCGCTGTCCTTCGACCACCGGATGATCGACGGCGAGCTGGGCTCCAAGGTGCTCGCGGACGTCGCGGCCATCCTGGAGCACCCCAAGCGGCTCATCACCTGGGGCTGACCTCCGGCCCCTGCGGCCCCTACAGCCCCTACAGCCTCTACGGCCCGGCTGCCTCGCGCGGCCGGGCCGTCGGCGTGCACCCGTCGGCGTGAACGATGTCTCGTATCCCGGACGGCCTCCTGCCACGCATACGTGTTGTATCTATGATGTGCGCATGCCTCCCGCTCCCGTCCCTGCCGGCCCGACCACCAAACAGCCCCCCGCCGCCGAACGCGTCTACGCGCATGTCAAGCAAGCCGTCCTCGACCGCCGCTACGAGGGCGGCACGCTGCTGACCGAGGGCGATCTCGCCGAGGCCGTCGGCGTCTCGCGCACGCCCGTGCGCGAGGCCCTGCTCCGGCTCGAGGTCGAGGGGCTGCTCAAGCTCTACCCCAAGAAGGGCGCCCTGGTGCTGCCCGTGTCCGCGCAGGAGATCGCGGACGTCGTCGAGACCCGGCTGCTGGTCGAGCGGCACGCCGTCGCCAAGGTCGTCCCGGCCGGGCAGAGGCTGATCGCCCGGCTGGAGGAACTGCTGGAGGAGCAGAAGGAGCACGCGGCCGCCGGGGACCTGAACGCCTTCGCGGTCGCCGACCGGTGCTTCCACGCCGAGATCGTACGGGCCGCGGGGAACGGCATCCTGGCCCATCTGTACGACCAGCTGAGGGACCGCCAGCTGCGGATGGGCGTGGCCACCATGCACGCCGAGCCCGGCCGCATCGCCAAGAACATCACCGAGCACACCGAGATCCTGACCGCCCTGCGCTCCGGCGACGCCACCGCCGCCGCCAAGCTGGTCGAGCGCCACATCAGCTGGGTGAACAACCTCGCCCGGGGTGAGGTGCGGTGAGCGACCTCAGACTGCCCGGCGATCCGCCCGGCGGACGGCGGGCCGCCGCCGTCTGGGGCATCGGGGTCGCCGTCTACTTCATGGCCATCACCTACCGCACCAGCCTGGGCGTGGCCGGCCTGGACGCCGCCGAGCGGTTCCACATCAACGCCTCGGCGCTGTCGACGTTCTCGATCCTCCAGGTGCTCGTCTACGCGGGCATGCAGATACCCGTCGGCCTGATGGTCGACCGGCTCGGCACCAAGAAGGTGCTCGCGCTCGGCGTCGTGCTGTTCACCACCGGCCAGCTCGGCTTCGCGCTCTCCCACTCGTACGGCTTCGCGCTGGCCTCCCGCGCGCTGCTCGGCTGCGGCGACGCCATGACGTTCATCAGCGTGCTGCGGCTGGGCTCGCGCTGGTTCCCGGCCCGCCGCGGGCCGCTGATCGCGCAGGTCGCCGCGTTGTTCGGGATGGCGGGCAACCTGATCTCGACGCTGGTGATCGCGCAGGCGCTGCACGGCATCGGCTGGACCCCGACCTTCGCGGGCAGCGCGATCGGCGGCGTGGTCGTCCTGGTCCTGGTGGTGGCCTTCCTGAAGGACCACCCGGAAGGGCACGAGCCCGTCCCGTCCACCCACTCCGGCGCCGGCTTCGTCCGCCGGCAGATCGCGGCGGCCTGGCGCGAGCCCGGCACCCGGCTCGGCATGTGGGTGCACTTCACCACCCAGTTCCCCGCGATGGTCTTCCTGCTGCTGTGGGGGCTGCCCTTCCTGGTCGAGGCCGAGGGGCTCTCCCGCGCCTCCGCCGGCGAGCTGCTGACCCTGGTGGTGCTCTCCAACATGGCGGTCGGCCTGGTCTACGGACAGGTCATCGCCCGGCACCACGCCGCCCGCGCGCCGCTCGCCCTCGGCACCGTCGCGGCCACCGCGCTGCTGTGGGGCGCCGTGCTGGCCTGGCCCGGCGACCACGCGCCCATGTGGCTGCTGATCGCGCTGTGCGCCGTGCTCGGCGCCTGCGGGCCCGCCTCGATGATCGGCTTCGACTTCGCCCGGCCCGCCAACCCGCCCGAGCGGCTCGGCACCGCCTCCGGCATCGTCAACATGGGCGGCTTCACCGCGTCGATGACCACCCTGCTGGCCATCGGCGTGCTGCTGGACGCGACCGGGAACAACTACCGCATCGCCTTCGCCTCCGTGTTCGTCCTCCAGGCCCTCGGCATCACGCAGGTGCTGCGGCTGCGCGGGCGGGCACACCGCCGGGAGCGCGAGCGCGTCGTCGCGAGCCGCGTCGAGGCGGTGCACGTACCGGCGTGACCCGCTGAACCCCCTGGGGCCGTAACCGTCCTGAGGCCCGTGCGGTGGCCTCGGGACGCCTCAGGCCGTGACCGCGAAGTGGGTCAGGATCGCCTCGGCCAGCTGCTGGTCGCCCTCGATCTTCAGCTTGTCGGAGACCGCCTCCGGCCGCACCCGCCCGCAGGCCAGGCGCAGATACGTCTCCCAGTCCAGGGTCAGCGTCACGGTCGGCCCGAGCGAGACGCTGCCGTCGATGGTGGCCCGGCCCTCTGCGCTGACCCGCACCGTCCGCATGAACTCCAGCGGGCCGCTGACGTCGAAGACCACCGCCGAGCCGGGCGCCGCGCCCGCGTCGTCGGCGACCACCTTCGGAAGCGCGGCCAGCAGACGGTCCCGGACGATGATCGCGCCCGGCGAGTCCAGATTGCCCGGCCGGCCAAGCGCCCGTCGCAGATCCTGCTCATGCACCCATACGTCGAAGACCCGCCCGAGCAGGGCCTTCTCCAGGGCCACCTCGCCCCCGCCGGGCCAGCGCACCATGTGGTCCGGCTGGCGCTTCTCGTTCCGCAGCTGCCGACTGCGGCGGATGATGGTGTAGTCCAGCTCGGAGGTCATCTCCGGCGCGGTGTGGCAGCGCCGTACGTCGACCTGGACCTCCATATAGCGCGCGTGCTCGCTGGTGACGTGGTACAGGTCGCGCGGCAGCGAGTGGATCGGGCGCGGATCGCCGAGCATCTCGGTCTCGAGGCCGATGACATGCGAGACCACGTCGCGCACCGACCATCCTGGGCACTCGGTGGCCCGGTTCCACTCCCCCTCGACGAGCGGATTCACCAACTCGAATATCGCTTCGACGGAATGGGTCCAGGCGTCGATGGAAGTCTGCAGGCTGGGATGGACGGTCACGGGACCCCTCGGGCGGTTCGTACGCGGGCTGGGTGCTTGTGTGTGCGTTTAAGTTACGCTGCGCACGAGCACCCCGGGAGTGCTTTCGGGTCTGATCGTAGGCCCGGATCGGCCGCTCGACCGCTGAGAGCGGTGGTAAGGTGCGCGCCCCGCCGCCACAGATCCGGATGAAACCGGACGGGTCGGGTGAAAACCGTGGGGTGCCGCCTCAGTTGGCGATATGGCGGTAGCCGGTGACCTTTCCGGGCTCCGGCAGCGGGGCCACCTGGACGGTGCTACCGGGGCGCGGGGCGTGGATGACCTTGCCGCCGCCGATGTAGAGGGCGATGTGGCCGTCGCCGTTGGACAGCACCAGGTCGCCGGGGCGCAGTTCGGCCCGGGTGGTCTCCTTCCCGGCGTATCGCTGCTTCCAGGTGGTGCGGGGGAGCTGGACCCCGGCGGCCTGCCAGGCCCGCATGGTCAGCCCCGAGCAGTCGTAGCCGCGGGGGCCGGTGCCGCCCCAGACGTAGGCCTGGCCGAGCTGGGCGCGGGCGTAGGCGACGGCCTTCGCGGCCCGGCCGTCGGTGTGCTGCGCGGGTCGCTTCTTTGCGGGTTTCGCGGGCTGCTTCTTGGCCGGCTTCTTGGGCTGCTTCTCGGTGTGCTTCCTGCCGCTGTCGTCGGTGCCGCGCTCGCCGTCGGACGGCGCCGGCCGCTCGACGGCGTCCCCCGCGACCGTCCCGGGCAGGTTCAGGGTGTCGCCGGCGTAGATGAGGGTCGAGCTGCCGAGCCCGTTCAGGTGCTGGAGCTTCTTGACGGTGGTGTGGTTCTGCTCGGCCAGGCCGTACAGCGTGTCGCCGGAGACCAGCACCACCACCTTCGTCGGCGGGGCGGTGCCCGGCCGGTCGTCCTTCCGCTCCTTCGGCTGCTCTTTCGGCTGCTGCGCCGGGGCCTTCGCCTCGGTCGGCGGAGCCAGCGTCACCTGCCGGGACGGGGAAGGCGACTGCGCGGCGGCCCGGTCGCCCGGCCCGTGCACGGCCAGCAGCGCGCCCGCGAGGATCGCGAGGACGGCGAGCACCGCCAGGGCGCCGGTGCGCACCGCCGCCCGGCCCACGGCGGCGAGCGGCCCTCCCCGCGCGGCGCGCGGCTTGGCGTGGGCCGCTCCTGACGCCTCGGCACGGCGCCGGGCGGTCCGTATGTGCTCGCTCATCACAACCTCCTTGGCGGGACCCCTGACTCGGGGCGTGAACGGGAGGCTGCTGGGGCGCGAGGGTGTCCGGCAACGACTGGGCCGTCCGAGACAGTCCGGACCCGTCTGCGCAGTTCAGGCCGGGTCGGACAGCCTCCTCCGTGCCGATTGTCAGGGGGAGTTGGGAACATCCCTGCATGCGATTCGACGACGCTGACGACATGCGCCGAGAGTGCGCCGAACGGCTCGGCGAGAAGGCCGGCCGACAGTTCGCGGCCATGGCCCGCCGCGGCTTCCTGCTCGACCCTCCGACGGACGGCGCCCGGGCCACCGGCCGCTGCCGGCTCGGCGGCCCCGCCCTGCTCGAACCGGGCACCCCCTGGCCCGAGGTCGAGGGCATCCCGCTCTCCTTGCACGCCGTCCTCGACACCGACGCCCTCGCCCCCTGGCTCGGGGACCATCTGCCGACGCGGCCGGGCCTGCTCAACTTCTTCTCTCTCGATCCCGACCTGCCGTACGAGCAGTACTCGAGGCTGGACGACGGGCCCGAGGCATGCCGCGTCATTCCCGCCGATCCGGCACGGGCGGTCGAGACCACCGCACCCGCACCGGCGAGGAGCTATCCGGCCACCCCCGTCCACGCGGCCGAGGTCACCATGCTCCCGGACTCCTGGGACGTCGAGGACGACGACGTCGAGTTCGACCGGGACGAGCACTGGGGCGCGGCATCGCTCATCCTCGACGCGATGGGCGACCTCGACGGGAACACCTCCGGCAGCCACTGCGCCTTTGGCTGGCCCGACACCTCGTACGCGTTCTGGGTGACCCACCGCGACGACGACGGCCCGGCCGTCCATCTGCTCCAGCTCCCGGAGAACGGGGACCTCGGCTGGGGCTGGGGTGACGCCGGGACGATGTACTTCACGATCCCGGCGAAGGCGTTCGCGGCGGGGGACTTCAGCAAGGCCCGGGCGGAGATGCGCTGCTGCTGAGCCCGTCCCGCGCCGGCGGCCCCCCCCCCCCCCGGACCAGGGGCGGGGGGCGCCCACGGGCACACGAGTGGCACTCTTGACGTCATGAGCAAGCGAGCCCGTGTCCGCGCCCCTGAGCTGCAAGGACGTACCTGGATCAACACCGGCGCCGAGGAACTGTCCCTGGCGGACTTCCGAGGCAAGATACTGATCTTGGACTTTTGGACGTTCTGCTGTGTGAACTGCCTCCACGTCCTGGACGAGCTGCGCGAGCTGGAGGAGAAGCACCGCGACACCGTCGTGATCGTCGGTGTGCACTCGCCGAAGTTCGTCCACGAGGCCGAGCACCAGGCGGTCGTCGACGCCGTCGAGCGCTATGAGGTGCATCACCCCGTGCTCGACGACCCGGAGCTGGCCACCTGGAAGCAGTACGCGGTGCGGGCCTGGCCGACGCTGGTCGTCGTCGACCCCGAGGGGTATGTGGTCGCCCAGCACGCGGGCGAGGGGCATGCGCACGCCCTGGAGAAGCTGGTGGCCGAGCTGGAGGCCGAGCACGCCGCGAAGGGCACGCTGCGGCGCGGCGACGGCCCGTATGTGCCGCCGGAGCCGGTCGCCACCGAGCTGCGCTTCCCTGGCAAGGCGCTGCTGCTGCCCGGCGGCACCTTCCTGGTCTCGGACACCACACGGCACCAGCTGGTGGAGCTGGCGGCGGACGGCGAGAGCGTGGTGCGCCGGATCGGCGTCGCGGGCGAGCGCGGGCTGGTCGACGGGCCCGCCGACCACGCGCGGTTCAGCGAGCCGCAGGGGCTGGCGCTGCTGCCGGACGGCACGGTGATCGTCGCCGACACGGTCAACCACGCGCTGCGCTCCCTGGACCTGGCGACCGGCGAGGTGCGGACCGTCGCCGGGACCGGGCGCCAGTGGTGGCAGGGATCCCCGGCCGCCGGGCCCGCGCGCGAGGTCGACCTGTCCTCGCCGTGGGACGTGGCGTGGTTCGCCGACCGGCTGTGGATCGCCATGGCGGGCGTCCACCAGCTGTGGACGTACGACCCGGCGGACGCGACGGTCCGCGCGGCCGCCGGGACGACGAACGAGGGGCTGGTCGACGGGGAGGCCGCCGAGGCGTGGTTCGCCCAGCCGTCCGGGCTGGCCGCGACCGCCGACCGGCTGTGGATCGCGGACTCCGAGACCTCGGCGGTGCGGTACGTCGAGCGAGACGGCCAGGACGGCTTTGTGGTGCGTACGGCCGTGGGCACCGGGCTGTTCGACTTCGGCCACCGCGACGGCGCCGCCGATCAGGCGCTGTTTCAGCACCCGCTCGGCGTGACCGCGCTGCCCGACGGCTCGGTCGCCGTCTCGGACACCTACAACCACGCGCTGCGCCGCTTCGACCCGGCCTCCGGCGAGGTCAGCACGCTCGCCACGGACCTGCGGGAGCCGTCCGGCGCGGTGCTGGTGGACGGCGACATCGTGGTCATCGAGTCGGCGCGGCACCGGCTGACCCGGCTGCGGCTGCCCGAGGAGGCCGTGCGGGTCGAGGCCGTGGCGCACCGTACCCAGCGCGCCGCCACCGACATCGCCCCGGGGACGCTGCGGCTCGACGTGGTCTTCCAGGCCCCTGCCGGGCAGAAGCTCGACACCCGCTACGGCCCGTCCACACGCCTGCTGGTCAGCTCCACCCCGCCCGAGCTGCTGGCCGAGGGCGAGGGGGCCGGTACGGACCTGAACCGCGAGCTGGTGCTGGCGGACGGGGTCACCGAGGGCGTGCTGCACGTCTCCGCGATGGCCGCCTCCTGCGACGACGACCCACTGAACGAGTACCCGGCCTGCCATGTGCACCAGCAGGACTGGGGCGTCCCGGTCCGGGTCACCGACGGCGGCGCGACCAGGCTGCCGCTGGTGCTCGCGGGGATGGACGAGGACGAGACTCCCTGACGCTCGTCAGGGCGTGAGCACCAGACGCCCGCGCAGGAAGCCCACCGCCACGCGGCGGTGGGCTTCCTGGGCGTGATCGAGGGGGAGGGTGCCCAGGGCGTCCCGCGCGACGAACCACTCCGCGCCCAGCCCCGCACCAGCTCCTCGTCCGCCGTGCCCGTGACGGCCACCACTCGCAGCCCGCGCCGGCCGCGCGTTGGACGAGGTTCTGACCGCGCGCGCCGCCTGCGACGGCGACAACGGAGCGCCCGGCGGCGGATGACGACCGGCGCGGCTGGGCTCGGCGCCCAGGTGTGCCGGTGTTTGAGGACGCTGACGCAGGTCGGCATCCCAAGGAAGCCGACGGCCGTTCCGCTCGCCCGAACGTGGTGGCACTCACCCGTTCTGCCCCTGTTCTAGGCTGCACGCATGATCCGCGCAGTGGTCTTCGACGTCGGCGAGACCTTGATCCGAGACGACCGCGTTTGGGGGGCGTGGGCTGACTGGCTGGGCATCCCCCGTCATACCCTCTCCGCCCTCGTCGGCGCGGTGGTCGCTCAGGGACACGACAACGCCGAAGCCCTGCGACTCATCCGGCCCGGCATCGACATCGCGGCCGAGCGAACCGCGATGGAGGCCGCTGGAGTCGGCGAAGACCTCGACGAGTCCGACCTCTATCCAGATGTGCGTCCAGCCCTTGCCGCTCTTCGCGAGGCGGGCATACGCGTCGTCATCGCGGGCAACCAGACGGCGCGCGCCGGTGTCCTGCTGCGGAACCTCAAGCTGCCCGCTGAAGAGATCGCCACCTCGGGAGAGTGGGGGATCGCCAAACCCGACCCGCGCTTCTTCGCCCGCGTTCTGGACCTTGCGGGAACCGCGCCCAGCGAGACCGTGTACGTAGGCGATCACCCCGCGAACGACACGCAGCCGGCGAAGGCCGCGGGCCTGCGTGCCGCGCATCTGCGCCGTGGTCCCTGGGGCCATCTGTGGTCCGGCACGGCGGAGGCGGCCGCCGCGGACTGGCAGATCGACTCGCTGCTTGACCTCGTACAACTCACCGCCACATGAGGCAAGCGGCCGCGTACATATAGGGCCGCTCGCTACCGTTCGGAGTGGACGCACCGAACGGAGTACCAGCATGCCGACTGAGAACGCCCGCGCATTCGGCAAACGCGTGGCCTACCACCGCCGCATCGCCCGTATGACGCAGCAGGAGCTGGCCGACGCGGCCGGGGTCCATGTCGGCACCCTACGGAAGATCGAGCGGGGTGCTCGGGGCGCCGGCGACGGTGTCGTGGAGGCATTAGCGGCTGCGATCGGTGTCGACACCTCTCGCTTGCTGGGGAGCCGGGACCGGGCGGACGCGCGCGTTCACGCCGCAATGCCGTCTTTGTCAGCCGTCATCGCCGCGTATGACGCCCCAGACGACGGGCCAGTCCGGCCACTGGCCGAGCTGCGTACCGCAGTAGACGAGGCAGTGACTTGGCGCCTTGCTGCCCAATACGTACGGATCGCCCGTCATCTTCCTTCCCTCATCGGCGAGCTGACCCGCGCCTTTCATCTCGCCCTGGCCAAAGAACGCGCCGAGACCGCGAGCCTGCTGGTTTCCGCGCTGCGAACCGCTGACGCCGTGGCGTACAAGTGCGGCGCCCGCGATCTGTCCGCGCGCCTGGTGGACCTGATGCGGTGGGCGGTTCCACACGCTTCAGACCCTCTGTTGGACGCGACCGTCGCCTACGTCCGCACCGAGACCTTTTTCGCTGCCCGCGCGCACGTCCCCGGGCTGCGCGCGCTGCACACCGCGATCGACAACGCACCCACTGGTCAAGGCGCTACGGCGATCGCTGCCCTGGGCGCCTTGCACATGCGAGCCGCTGTTATCGCTGGACGAGCCAGACTTGTGGAGGCTGCGGATCACCACCTCGCGGAGGCTTTGCGCCTGGGGGACGCCGTACCTGAGGACGTCTACCAGGGCACAGCGTTCGGGCCGGACAGCGTCCGCATCCATGAAGTCTCCGTTGCCGTCAGCCTGGGTGGGGACCATGCGCGCCGAGCCCTCGCCGTCGCCAACGATTGGGCCCCGTCGCGTTCTCTGCCTGCCGAGCGCCGGAGCGGGTTCCATATCGATCTGGCTCGCGCCCAGCTGTGGTCGGGGTTGGCCGGCGATGCGTACGAGTCGTTGAAGGCCGCCCGGCACATCGCTCCACAGCACACCCGCGACCATCCGTGGGTGCGCGAGGACATCGCCACGCTCCGCCGGCTGCGGCGTGGCGATGCGGCGAGCCTCAGCAACTTCGCGGAATGGTGTCACGCCGGCGAGTGACCCTGACTGACCCTCGGTGGGTCACTTGCGGCCCTGTCCGCGGAGAACCATCTACCTGTCCACACCGACCAGGCAGATGGGACAACTCCGACCATGGCCGAGCCCTTGCGGGTGCTTGCCGCGACCAAGGCGCGCCCAATGGATGCTGACCCTCTCAACTTCGGATCGTGGGCACCACCAAGCGGCCGTAACACGGAGTTGCAGCCCGCTGGCCGATCGTGGGATGTCGTGCGCGTTCCCCTCTCGATCGGCATCGGCAAACGCACCCTCGACCTGCTGGGCGAGGCGACGGGCGGGGCCATCGAGAATCCCTTCGACAGGGTCCTCTACTGGCTGATCGCGCCCGGCTCAGCCGCCCAGTGGGACATGAGCCTGCTGCCCTCTGTCCAGGTGTGGGGCGCGACCGCCTACATCGAGGTGCCTCCCGCAGCTCGTACGACGGGGCCTGGCGTCCACTGGCGCGTACCGCCCCGATACGACTGCCACCTGACCGATCCGGCGGCCCTCCTCACCGCGCTTCAGACCGCGACCCGCGAAGCGCTCGGGCCCCGCGAGGAGGCCGCCCGGTGACGGAGTACTGCTACCGCTGCGACAAACCCACCCGCGAGCCGATCACCGTGCTGCGCGCGTCCGCCTCCGGGCCCGGCTGCCTGCGCCACCTGTGCCCGGACTGCAACCGTCGACGGCCACACCCCGACGCCGACCTGTACGAGGTGCTGGTCACCTTGCAGCGCGAGAGGCAGACGACGGCATGACCGTCCCAGCCGGTCCCCGACGCCTGTCCCCGTACTGCGCCATGTACACCGCCGAGCCCGACACCACGCCCGCCGAGATCCACGCATTCTGCAAGGGACCGGGCGAGGTAAGGGCGGCGCCCGTACCGCCCGCGACCCGGGGCGCGCTCATCTTCACCGTCCGCTGTGACTGCGGCTGCCACCAGACCCCGCCCATCGAGGCCCTGAAGGCAGACGCCACCTAGACCGGCGGGCCGCTGCCAGTGACTTTGCGGTGAGTTTGAGACAGCGACACGCCGTCGCTTCGGCGTGTCGCCGTCTCAAACTCACCACAAATCCAGCCCTCGATGGCGTAGCCCGCCCAAACGCCTCGCCCCGGCCCCCGCTTGCAGGCCAGTGGCCGGGACGAGCACCGCGCAACCGCGCGAGGACACCCCTGCACGCCTGAACTCACAGGAGCAGCCCATGCGATTACAGCACGCCACCCGCCACGACCCGGAAAGCGGCGACACCATGCCGGACACCGACGCCCCGACACCCGGCGGCCAGACACCCGGCGACTCCGACGACGGACGCCAGTACGCGCACTAGCCAGACCGCGGCCCCGCCCTCAGACCGCCCCCGCCGGGGCGGGGCCGCTCCCCACCACACCGGAGCCACCCTCATGACAGCGTCACACTGGCACTGCTACCGCTGGACCGGAGAACGCCGCACCTACGACGACGAATCCACACGCCGACCACCACACCTCGTCGTCCACGACATCACCCCCCACGAGTGGAAACAGATCGCCGCCGCCAGCCCCGCCTTCATGGCCAGCGACGTACCACCCCTGGAGGTACCGCACTGGCTGCTGCGCCCCGCCAGAATGATCAAAGCCACCTTCCAGGAGCCGGAGAAAGCCTCAGCCTGGTACCAAGACCAGGTCACCGACCTGACCCCCGCCTTCATGACCGACCACGACAAGGACCCCGCACGGCAAGCCGAACGGTTCACGGCCGCCGACGACCGGCTCAGCTGGGGCGGAGACGTCGTCGGCGGCTGGTACCTGCGGGGGACCGGGTTCGCCTCCGTCCACGTGGTCGCATGCAGCGCGAACCGGATCCGGCCGACCATCCCCTGCCCGATCCTGTGGTGACGCCCCTGCCCGGAAAGCCGACGGCCCCGCCGCAGGGCAGCGGCGGGGCCGTCGGGGCGGGAAGCCGGGGGGAGTCGGCTCCCCGGGTCTGTGGGCCGGGGCTCGAAGGGGCGTCAGTCGAGGGCGTTGGTCAGGTCGCTCTGCCAGTACGTCACCTTGGCGGTTTCGTCGATGTAGACGGAGCCGCCCGGCAGTTCGACGGACTTGGAGTCGTCGGAGCCTTCGAGGAAGACCTCCAGGGAGGTGGCCTTGTAGCCGTTCTGGCCCGAGCCGTCGGCGGAGGAAGTGCGGATCCCGGCGTACGCGGTCTCCCCGGGGGCGAGGGTGACGACGGCCTGCGGCTTGGAGTCCTCGTACACCGGGATGGGGGCCTGGGCGTCCTCGTCGAACTTCAGGATTGGGTAGCCGGGCATGTTGCAGTCCACGCCCGCGTGGTTGTTGACCTCGAGCACCATGTAGTTGACGGGACGCTGGACGCTCTTGACGCCGATCGTCAGCTTGTTGATGTCGCAGGGGCCGATCTCCTGCTCCGAGTTGTCGGAACCACCGGAGCCGCCGGAGCCCTTGGCGCCGTCCTCGGAGGACCCGGCCCGCTCGTTGCTGCCGCCCTTCTTCCCGTCGCTCGCGCCGCCCGTGGCGTCGGACCCGCCGGAGCCGGACGTCTGGTCGGCCGGGGCGGAGGCCGAGCTGTCCGCCGGGCCCTCGCTCTTGGCGCCGGTGCCCTCGCTGTTGTTGCAGGCGGTGAGGGTGAGGGCGGCGGCGGCGGTCAGGCCGGCGGCGGCGAGACGCAGGGTGCGGGCGCGGCGGGAGACGCGGGCGGTGATCGACATGGTGGGTTCCCCCCCAGTGGGACTTGGCCGTTTTCCGTTTCGGTTTCTCGGTACGGCTCAAGCCTGTCGTCCCCCGCTGGCGTTCGGCTGCCGCGCCACTGCCGCCCGGCTGCCGAACGCCTAACGTCCCGCTAACGCCCTTTTCTCACCCCTTGCCCTCGCCGTCCCGCCGGTCCTCGCTGTCCTGGGCGAAGAGCTTCACCAGGTCGCTCATCACGTAGCGGTTGGTGGCCTCCTCGTCCAGCAGATGCATCTCCGCCAGCCGCTCCAGGCCGTCCTGGATCAGCTCCGGGTCCGCCCCGGCCAGCGCCGCGGCCTCCGCGGTGTTGACCTCCCGGGCGAAGCCGGTGCCCAGGGTCCGCAGCAGCCGGGCGTCGTCCGCGGAGAGCCTCGCCGCCGAGTTGCGCAGCGCCGCGGCGACCCCGGCGTCCTCCGCCGACAGCAGCGCGAGCCGCCGCCGCTCGTCGCGGAGCGCCGTGGCCAGCCGGGCCAGCCGCCAGCGCGGGCGGGCCTGGAGCTGCGCCGAGGCGGCGCGCAGCGCGAGCGGCAGCCCGTCGCACAGGGTCACCAGTTCATGCGCGGCCTCCGGGTCCTCGGCGACCCGGTCGGGGCCGAGCAGGGCGCCGAGCAGGGCCACCCCGTCCTCGGGCCCGAGCGCGTGCAGCCGTACGGGGCGGGCCGCGTCGGTGGCGATCAGCCCGTCGAGCCGGCTGCGGCTGGTGACCAGGGTGGTGCACTGGGGCCCGCCGGGCAGTAGCGGCCGCACCTGCGCCGAGCTGCTGGCGTTGTCGAGCACGACCAGCAGGCGGCGGTTCGCCACGAGCGACCGGTACAGCGCGGCGGCCGCCTCCGGGGAGGGCGGGATACGGTCCGCGGGTTGCCCCAAGGCGAGCAGGAATTCGCGCAGCACCTCGGCGGGCGCCGCCGCCTCGCCGCCGCTGAACCCACGCAGATCCGCGAACAGCCGCCCGTCGGGGAAGGCGTACGCGTGGGCGTGGCCCCAGTGCACGACCAGGCCCGTCTTGCCGACCCCGGCGGGCCCGCTGACCAGCGTGATGCCGCCCTCCGGGGGGAACCCGCCGTGGGCCGAGCCGTGGGCTGGGCCGTGGGCCGGGTCGGCGGGCTCGGCGGCGGGCAGCGTGAGCCGGGTGAGATACGCCAGCTCGTGGTCGCGGCCGAGGAATCCGGCGGGGGGCCGGGGGAGCAATTGCGGCCCGGGCGCGGGCTCCTGGCGGGCCGCCGCGGCCTGCGCGGGGATCTGCCCCTGGCCCTGGCCCTGCCCCTGCCCCTGGCCCTCGTCCCGGCCCTGGCCGTGGTGCTGGGCCTGGGCCTGGGCCTGCGGGGCGTTGGGCGCGGGGGCGGCGCGCAGGATCTCCTGGTACGCGGCGCGCAGCCGCTCCCCCGGGTCGACCCCAAGGTCGTCGGCGAGGAGCTCCCGGGTGCGGTGGTACCAGGCGATCGCGTCCGACTGCCGCCCGATGCGGTACAGGGCCAGCATCAGGGCCGCGATGAGCCCTTCCCGCAGCGGGTTGGCCACGGCCACCGGGTGCAGTACGTCGGCCGCCTTCTCGTACCGGCCGAGCGCCCCGTGGGCGCGCGCCAGCGCCTCGACGGCGGCCAGCCGCCGCTCTTCCAGGGCGTGGGCCGCCGCGGCGAACGGCGGGCTGGCCACCGTGCCGGTGAGCGCCGGGCCGCGCCACAGGTCCAGCGCCTGGCGCAGCAGATCCACGGCCTCCTCGGGGGCGGCCTCGGGGCGGGCGAGGGAGAGCAGCTCGGAGAAGCGCTGGCTGTCGACGAGCTGTTCGGGCATCCGCAGCTGGTAGGCGGAGCCGCGGGTGACCAGCTCGACCCCGTAGGCGTCGGAGCCCGCCTCGGCGAGCGTGGCGCGCAGCCGCGAGACATGGCCCTGGATGACGGTGCGGGCGTGTTCGGGCGGCTCCTCCTCCCACAGACAGGTGATGAGCTGTTCGACGGGGACGATGGCGTTGGGCTGGAGCAGCAGCATGGCCAGCAGGCTGCGCCGCTTGACCGGGCCCAGCGCGACCTCTCCGGTCCCGGTGGTCACGGCCACGGGACCGAGCAGGGAGAAGTCCAAGTCAGCCCTCCAGGAAGGCGGTCATGGCCTTGGCGAGCAGCTGCGGATCCTGGGCGCCGCACAGTTCGCGGGCCGAGTGCATGGAGAGAATGGCAACACCTATGTCGACGGTGGTGATGCCGTGCCGGGCAGCGGTGATCGGGCCGATCGTGGTGCCGCACGGCATGGCGTTGTTGGAGACGAAAGTCTGCCAGGGCACTTCCGCGCGCTCGCAGGCGGCCGCGAAGACGGCCCGGCCGCCGCCGTCGGTGGAGTACCGCTGGTTCACGTTGACCTTGAGGATAGGGCCGCCGTTGGGCAGCGGGTGGTGGCCGGGCTCGTGCCGCTCCGCGTAGTTGGGGTGGACGGCGTGCCCGGTGTCGGAGGACAGGCAGACCGTCCCGGCCAGGGCGCGGGCCCGGTCCTCGTACGCACCGCCGCGGGCGAAGACCGATCGCTCCAGCACGTTGCCGAGCAGCGGGCCCTCGGCGCCGGTGTCGGACTGGCTGCCGTTCTCCTCGTGGTCGAAGGCGGCGAGGACGGGGATGTACGGCAGGTCGGGGCGGGCGGAGGCGGCGATGAGCGCGGCCGTGCCGGAGTGCACGGACAGGAGGTTGTCCATCCGGGGCCCGGCGACCAGCTCCTGGTCCCGGCCGAGGTAGGCGGGCGGCTCGACGCTGTGCGCCATCAGGTCCCAGCCGCCGACCTCGGCGGCCGGCACCCCGGCCGCGTCGGCGACATAGCGGATCAGAGCGCCCTCCTCGACGTGGCCGAGGCCCCAGATGGGCGTCATATGGCGCTGCTTGTCGAGCTTGAGCCCCTCGGTGTTGACGGACCGGTCGAGGTGGACGGCGAGCTGGGGAACGCGCAGCAGCGGCCGGTCGATGACCACCAGGTGGTGCGAGCCGTCCTTGAGGGTGAGCCGGCCGGAGATGCCGAGGTCGCGGTCGAGCCAGGTGTTCAGCAGCGCGCCGCCGTAGATCTCGACGGCGATCTGCCGCCAGCCGTGCGCGCCGGTGTCCGGGATCGGCTTCACGCGTAGATTGGGAGAGTCGGTGTGAGCCCCCACAATCCGGTACGGAGTGGAAGGTCTGGCGCCGTCGGGGACGTACCAGGCGATGATCGCGCCGCCCCGCAGGACGTACTTGCCGCCCGTCTCGCCGTCCCAGGGCGCGGTCTCCTCGACCTGCCGGAATCCAGCCTTCTCCAGCCGCCTGGCGGCGCTCGCCACCGCGTGGTACGGCGATGGGGCGGCGGCGAGGAAGGACATCAGGTCGTCGGTATGGCCGCGGTCGAAGCGGGGGTGCGAGCTCATATGGACAGCATAAGTTCGGGACCGGCCGGGCACCCGTGTTCGACCGGGCGGCTCTCGGGATCGGCCAAAAGGGGTGGGCCGGTCGGTGCGTGGCGCGGCTTCCGTGTGCCGCTTCCGTGGGATCGGACTGGGCCGATCAGATGAAGGACGGCCGCTCGCTGATACGAAGGACGCTTTTCGTCTCATATCTCCCTTGATCGTGCAACACCGCACTAAAGGGGATATCGGATGCGCGCTCTTCGTCATGTTCTCGCCGTCCTCGGGGCGCTCTTCCTGCTGTGCGGTGCGGTTCCCGCCGCGGCGCAGCCCGGCGTCTCGCCCGCTGCCACCACGCGCGCGAAGCCGCCGGGCGGCGAGCCCGTGCCCTGCCCCATCACGGACCGGGTGGGCGTCAACACCCGCCCGCCCGCGCCGTTCCAGCGGTACTACGAGGGCGACTGGCGGCTGGGCCCCGCGGAACTCCCGCGGAGCGGGCCGATCGCCGAGATGCTCAAGGGCTGGGACCGGCTGGACCATCTGTCGTCCAGTGAGTTCCTGGAGTGCTACTGGGACGACGCGGCCTCCGGCTGGTGGTACCCGGACCCGGACGGCTGGGTCCTCATCAACGGGACGCCGCTGCATGTCACCGTCACCCTGCGGCCCGGGCAGAAGGTGGACCTCTTCGGCAGCGGTTTCGGCCACTTCCTCGCCCCGGCCGGCACGCCCTTCGCGGAGCGCGCGCTGCCGCCCAGCAGCCTCAACACCCTCAACCCGGCGTTCCCCTTCGGCTATCACCTCTACGAGGTGGTGCAGCCCTTCACGGTGGAGGCGGGGCCCATCAGGCCCTGGTTCGCCCAGCCCGGGGAAGGCCTCCAGTACCTCACCGGTCCCTCGATCCCCCAACTCGTCGCCGCCGGCAACCTCCGCGAGCTCAACTGACGCGCGGTGGACCGGCGGGAGCTCGTCCGGACCCTGCGCGCCGACGGGATCCCCGACGCGCTGTACGACATCCCAGGGGTGCACGACATCCCGGTCCAGCCGGACGCGTACTACTTCCTGCGGCCCGCCGCGGGCGGCTGGACGGTGGGGCTGCGCGAGCGCTCCCGGGACCGCGATACGCGCTGGTTCTCCTCGGAGGACGCGGCCTGCCGCGAGCTGCGCGCGAAGCTCAGCGCGTCCCCAGCCCCTTCCCCGGCCGGGGGCGAGGCGGTCGAGGACGTGCTGGCGGAGAGCGAGGAGATCCGGCGGCGGGCCTGGCAGGACTTCGAGCGCGCGCTGCGCGAGCGCGAGCAGCGGGGCCGGCGGGGTCAGCGGGGGCCCGGGAACGAGTGAGCCCGGCGCCCCCGGGGCGAGGGGTGCCGGGCTCGATCGGCGGAGCGGTATCCGGACCTCAGAAGGCCGCCTCGTCCAGGTCCATCAGGGAGCCGTCCACGGACTCGGCCACGGCGCGCTGGACCCCGACGCCCGGCAGCACCTCCTGGGCGAAGAACTTCGCGGCCGCGATCTTGCCCTCGTAGAAGGACTTGTCCTTGGCGGAGGCGCCGGGCAGCTTGTCGGCGGCGATCGCCGCGCCCTTGATCAGCAGATAGCCGATGAACACGTCGCCGGAGGCGAGCAGCAGCCGGGTGGCGTTGAGGCCGACCTTGTAGATGGAGGTGACGTCCTGCTCCGTGGCGGTGAGGTCGGTGAGCATGACGCCCACCAGCCCCTCCAGGTCAGCGGCGGCCTTGGCCAGCGCGTCGCGGGTGGCGGCGAGCTCCTCGCCGCCGCCGGCCTCGGCCAGGAACTTCTTGATCTCCTCCGAGATGACGGTCAGCGCCTGGCCCTGGTCCCGGACGATCTTCCGGAAGAAGTAGTCCTGGCCCTGGATGGCGGTGGTGCCCTCGTAGAGGGTGTCGATCTTGGCGTCCCGGATGTACTGCTCCAGCGGGTACTCCTGGAGGTAGCCGGAGCCGCCGATGGTCTGGAGGGACTGCGCCAGCAGCTCGTACGCCTTCTCCGAGCCGTAGCCCTTGACGATGGGCAGCAGCAGGTCGTTGAGGGCGTGCGCGGCGGAGGTGTCCTCGCCGGCCGCCTCCAGGACCTGGATCTCGTCCTGGACGCAGGCGGTGTAGAGGACGAGCGAGCGCAGGCCCTCCGCGTACGCCTTCTGCGTCATGAGGGAGCGGCGCACATCGGGGTGGTGGGCGATGGTGACGCGCGGGGCGGCCTTGTCGGTGAAGGCGGCCAGGTCGGCGCCCTGGACGCGCTCCTTGGCGTACTCCAGCGCGTTCAGATAGCCGGTGGACAGGGTCGCCATGGCCTTGGTGCCGACCATCATCCGGGCGAACTCGATGATCTTGAACATCTGGCGTATGCCGTCGTGCTTCTCACCGAGCAGCCAGCCCTTGGCCGGGTGGTCCGCGCCGAAGGTCAGCTCGCAGGTGTTGGAGACCCGCAGACCCATCTTGTGCTCGACATTGGTCGCGTAGACGCCGTTGCGCTCGCCGAGTTCGCCGGTCTCCCAGTCGAAGTCGTACTTCGGGACGATGAAGAGGGACAGCCCCTTGGTGCCCGGGCCCGCGCCCTCGGGGCGCGCCAGCACGAAGTGGACGATGTTGTCCGAGAGGTCGTGCTCACCGGAGGTGATGAACCGCTTCACGCCCTCGATGTGCCAGGTGCCGTCCTCCTGCCGGACCGCCTTGGTGCGGCCCGCACCGACGTCCGAGCCCGCGTCGGGCTCGGTGAGCACCATGGTCGCGCCCCACTGCCTGTCCACGATCTGCCGGGCGATCGCCAGCTGCTCCTCGGTGCCCTCGTCGTAGAGCACTCCGGCGAAGGCGGGGCCGCAGGCGTACATCCAGATCGGGGTGTTGGAGCCCAGGATGTGCTCGGCGGAGGCCCACAGCAGCGAGCGCGGGCAGGCGGCTCCGCCGAGGCCCTCCGGGACGCCAAGACGCCACCACTCGGCGTCCATGTATGCCTGGTAGCTCTTCTTGAAGGACTCCGGCACCGGCGCGGTGTGCGTCTTCGGGTCGAAGACCGGCGGATTCCGGTCGGCGTCCGCGTAGCTCTCGGCCAGCTCGTTCTCGGACAGCCGGGAGATCTCCGAGAGCACGCTCTTGGCGGTCTCGACGTCCATCTCCTCGAACGGTCCGGTGCCGTACAGCTTGTCGCGCCCGAGCACCTCGAAGAGGTTGAACTCGATGTCGCGGAGATTCGACTTGTAGTGCCCCATGGCGAACGGCTCCGTAAGGCTCGGGAGGCGGACCTCTTCGTTGGCGTAGCGCGATCGATCGTCGATCGCCATGATGCTACCCGTGGGTAATAAAGAGCAACCCCCAATCGGGCAACTGTGACGCACCGCGCTTCGGCGACTCAGTACGCTTCTGTGCATGTACGGCTACGACCAGAACGCGAGCGCAGGGCAGGGTTACGCGGCGCCGCCGCCTCCGCCGCAACAGCAGCCGCCTCTGTCACATCACCCACAGCCGGGCGCCGGCTATGGCGAGCAGCCGCTGTACCCCGAGCCCTCTCCGCCCTCCCTGGCCGACGCGGTGCGCGCCTTCACCACGGGGTCGATGTCGGCCGAGGACTTCCAGCAGATCTTCGCGTCGTCCAAGGTGTACTGCCCGCGCGGTGACAACCCCGGGTTCCTCGCGCTGCACAACACCCAGCAGCCGGTGATCCCCATGTTCACCTCGCTCAAGGAGCTGCGGCGCTACGCGGGCAAGGAGTCCAAGTACTTCGTGATCACCGGCGCGGAGGTGATCGACCTGCTGCCCACCGGCTACGGCTTCGTCCTCGACATGGAGGGCGACCACCGGATGGTCTTCGACGCGAAGGCCGTGGAGCAGATGGTCGACTTCGCGATGCGCCGGATGTACGGCTAGCCGCTGACGCTGTCCGGCGGATCTTGACGCCTGCGGCGGGCCCTCCCCCACCCCGCCCCTTCCCGAAACTGGGGCTCCGCCCCAGACCCCGGGGTCCAGGGGTGAAGCAGCCGTGCCGATGTGCGGCTCCGGTCCCCGCGCGGGCTCCCGGCGCGCTCGGAAATAAAGCCCCCCTTGCGAGTCGTTCACCGTTCAACTAAGTTGAATCCTGAACGACCGAGGAGGCCGTCATGCCAGCTGTGACCGTAGACAACCCGTTGACCCTGCCGCGCGTCGCGGCACCCGCCGACGCCAAGCCGCGCCCCGTGCTCGCCGTCGCTACCGCTCCCAGCGGTTTCGAGGGTGAGGGCTTCCCGGTGCGGCGCGCCTTCGCCGGCATCGACTACAAGCACCTGGACCCGTTCATCATGATGGACCAGATGGGCGAGGTGGACTATCAGCCCGGGGAGCCGAAGGGCACCCCGTGGCACCCGCACCGCGGCTTCGAGACCGTCACGTACATCATCGACGGGATCTTCGACCACCATGACTCCAATGGTGGTGGCGGCACCATCACCAACGGTGACACCCAGTGGATGACGGCCGGGTCCGGTCTGCTCCACATCGAGGCGCCGCCGGAGCACCTGGTCGTATCCGGTGGTCTCTTCCACGGCCTCCAGCTGTGGGTGAACCTCCCGGCCAAGGACAAGATGATGGCGCCCCGGTATCAGGACATCCGCGGCGGCAATGTCCAGTTGCTCACCTCCCCCGACGGTGGCGCGCTGCTGCGGGTCATCGCCGGTGAGCTGGACGGCCACTCCGGTCCGGGCATCACGCACACGCCGATCTCGATGATCCACGCGACGCTGGCGCCGGGCGCCGAGATCAACCTGCCCTGGCGTGAGGACTTCAACGGCCTCGCGTACGTGCTGGCCGGCAAGGGTACGGTCGGCGCCGAGCGTCGTCCGATCCACCTCGGCCAGACCGCGGTCTTCGGCTCCGGCTCCTCGCTGACCGTGCGGGCGGACGAGAAGCAGGACTCCCACACGCCGGACCTGGAGGTCGTCCTCCTCGGTGGCCGGCCGATCCGTGAGCCCATGGCGCACTACGGGCCGTTCGTGATGAACAACCGCGCGGAACTCCAGCAGGCCTTCGAGGACTTCCAGAAGGGCCGGCTCGGCACGATCCCCGCGGTGCACGGGATGTCCGAGGGCGGAATGTAGGGCTCGCCGGGACGAAATGCGATCCGCCCGCCCGCGCTACTGGGATAGCGCGGGCGGGCGGATCACTTGTTTTTTCGGTTTTCGGTGGTGTCTCAGTGTTGCCTGGCGCGGCGCTTTCGGGTCATGAATGCGAATGCCGCGCCTGTGCCGGCGAGCAGGGCGCTGAGGGAGATGAGCGTCAGCAGGCCGGATGTACCTGTGTTGGCCAGTGAACCGCCTGGGTCTCCGCCGGTCTGGGGGCCCGGGTTGTTGGGCGGCACGGTCGCGGGCGGTTCATGGGTCGGCGGCTGGGTCGACGGCTCCGGGGTGGTCGGAGGCGTCGTGGTCGGCGGTTCCTCCTTGGGGATGTACACGCCGGCGTCGATGGTGTGATCGACTTCGCCGGCCTGGTCCGGTGCCGTGACAGGTGCTTTTCCGTTGCACAGTTGCCCGGTCTTCGGCGGGGTCACGTTGGAGTCGTGTGCCCGGTTGTCACCGGCTCGCGGGAGGGTGAACCGCAGTTCGGTGGCCGCCGGCTGGGTCGGCACCTTGCTGGTGTCCGCGGTGCACACATCGAACTGCACCGTGTATTTGGCACCCGGCTTGAGTTCGTAGTCGGCGCCGACTCCACCGAAGTAGTACTCGCCGGCGGCGTCGGTCTTGGTCGTGGCGACCTGCTTGCCGCTGGAGTCCAGCAGGTTGATCGTCGCGTCCGGCAGTGGCACCTCGTTGGGACCCTCGGGGTCCTGGATCCCGTTGTGGTCGCCGTCGAACCACACCCGGTTGCCGATCTGGATCGGTGCGTTCGCCGCCTCGTAGGCGATATCGCCGAGCCCACCGGCCTTACCGAACCCGTTGTCGGTCGAATTGACGAACTGGTACGCGTTGGCGGAATGGTCGTTACCGGGCCCCTGACCGGTCTCGATGTTGTAGTAACCGGTCCCGCCGGTACCGTAGTTGTCGGTCGGGTCCATCTGCGTGCTGACGACCCACTGCTGCTGCGGAATGTAGGCGACCGCCCCTTGGGAGGCTTCGTTGTGCACCCCCTGGATCTGCTCCGGTGCGGCCCTGTTCCGAACGTAGTCGCCCGGGAAGTATTCGACGACACCGGTGTTCTGGCCGCCGTCGGTTTCGGGCTTGGCGTGGTTGGGGCAATTCCCGGTGCCTTCCCACGCGTATCCACCGTCGGGATTCGCGCAGGCCATGTTGATGTCACCGCCGGACATACCGTTTTGCGCGGTGTCGTTGCCCGGCCGGGGGTCAAGGCCGCCCCCGCTGACCACGTCCATGAACCGGTCGCGGAAGCCGAGGATCATCGAACCGTCGCGGGCGAAGGCGAGGGTGGCGAGTTCCGGCTGCGGATTGACGAGGGTGTTTGTTCCGCTGATCTTGAATTTGTCCCAGGTCAGCAGGCTGGTGTTCCACGGGTTCCAGTGGTTGGCCTGGTCAACCCCTACGGCACCGCCATAGACGGTACCGCGCTCGCCGGTGAGCGGCTGGGTCAGCACCGTGTCGAACCGTGTCCCGTCGTAGGTGTAGACGACGGCTTTCAGGTCTTCGCGCTTCTGTGTGCTCTCCGCGCTGCACACGCCACCGACGTAGAGCTTGTTGTCGTGGGTGGACAGTGCGAACGGCCGCCAGTCGGTGGCCAGCGCGCAGCCCGGGTCCGGGATGCGTACCGTCGCCTTGGGTGCGGATGCCGTGGTTCCGGTGGCGTCGAAGCTGACCAGGCGCCGGGTCAGCAGGTTCACCGCGTAGAGCGTCGAGCCGTCCTCGGACAGGGCCAGGCCGCCGATGCTCTCCTTGCCCGGCGCGTTGGTGAACCCGGCGTCCTTGATCATGTTGGTGGCGTCGTGCGGGGTGACCGTGGCGCCCGGCACCTTCGCGAACAGGGTCGGCGCGCTTCCGCCGTCGGTCGGCGTGGTGTAGATCGCGTTACCGCCGTCCGGCCCGTACGGGGTGTACCGCCGGGCGAACGCGCCCTGGAAGATCCGCTTCTGGTACTTGTCGTAGGCCAGCGCGAACGTCGTGCCCACCTGGTCCTGCGTGTTGAGCGCGGTCGGGCACGCCGCCTGGTCAGGACACGTACCTCGTTTGTCCGTCCCGAACGCCACCAGTGCCCGGGTGTCTTTCCCGCTGGAAGAGTTCTGGATCGGAACGAAATAGCGTGAGTCCGGCAGTGCGTAGTCGGCCGGGTTCCAGACCCCGGTGATGACCGAGTCGTCCTTACCGCCCGACACATCCACGAACGTCGTGAAGCTGTCGAAGTGGTTTTCCGCCGTCGAGGCCGGCGCCGCCTGAAGATACTTGTCGTACGGCGCCGGGACGGTGACGTCGACGCGGTACTGACCGCCTGTCAGTTCGGTCGACTTCGAGATCACCACCTTTCCGGTGGCGTCCGTGGTACCGGTGACCCGATGGCCGTCGGGGTCGGTTACCTCGACCTTCATGCCGCGCTGCGGCACGTCCATGGTCGTGTTGATCACGCCGGTGCCGAAGAAATCCCGAAGCACCTCGACGGTCAGGGTGCCGTCGCCAGTGGAAGCGGTGGCCGTCCCGGCCGTCGCGCCCAAGGCGCCACCCGACAGCAAGAGAACGGACAAGCCCACTCGCGTCAGCGAACCCGTATGCTTCCCGGCTGTCCGGTGTAACGTTGTGCATATTCTTTTCACAGCCATCACGCTCCCCTCATCATGTGAACCGAACACCCGCTTCCAGTTGCACATCGGCTTCCCGGGCCCGGGTGACACGTCGGCCATGAAAAGGGCCCACCGCTGTTTCGGTGGACCCGGTTGTTCTTGGTCGTCTTGCCGGATGTGGCGAATTCAGGGACTCGGCAGTGCCTCCCCCAGGCCAGTTGCACTCGTCCTCGCTTCCCCGCACGGAAACAGCACAAGAGTCCGAATAGTCATTCTGAACCGCCCCACCAGCGACGACACTGTAGCGGGTGGCCGCCAAGATCGGGGCGAGCAGAGGGTGAATGAGCGGAACAAGTTACCAAATCGAACGTGATCCGCCCGCCCACGCTACTGCGGTAGCGCGGGCGGGCGGATCACTTGATTTTCAGTTTTCGGTGGTGTCTCAGTGTTGCCTGGCGCGGCGCTTTCGGGTCATGAATGCGAATGCCGCGCCTGTGCCGGCGAGCAGGGCGCTGAGGGAGATGAGCGTCAGCAGGCCGGATGTACCTGTGTTGGCCAGCGAACCGCTTGGGTCTCCGCCGGTCTGGGGGCCCGGGTTGTTGGGCGGCACGGTCGCGGGCGGTTCATGGGTCGGCGGCTCGGTCGACGGCTCCGGGGTGGTGGGCGTCGGCGTAGGAGTCGGCGGTTCCTCCTTGGTGATGTACACGCCGGCGTCGATGGTGTGATCGACTTCGCCGGCCTGGTCCGGTGCCGTGACGGGTGCCAGTCCGTTGCAGAGCTGTCCGGTCTTCGGCGGGGTCACATTGGAGTCGTGTGCCCGGTTGTCACCGGCCCGCGGGAGGGTGAACCGCAGTTCGGTGGCCGCCGGCTGGGTCGGCACGTTGCTGGTGTCCGCGGTGCACACATCGAACTGCACCGTGTACTTCGCGCCCGGCTTGAGTTCGTAGTCGGCGCCGACTCCGCCGAAGTAGTACTCGCCTGCGGCGTCGGTCTTGGTCGTGGCGACCTGCTTGCCGCTGGAGTCCAGCAGGTTGATCGTGGCGTCCGGCAGGGGCACCTCGTTGGTGCCCTCGGGGTCCTGGATCCCGTTGTGGTCGCCGTCGAACCACACCCGGTTGCCGATCTGGATCGGCGCGTTCGCCGCCTCGAAGGCGATATCGCCGAGCCCACCGGCCTTACCGAACCCGCTCTGTGCCTGACTGACGAACTGGTACCCGTTGGCTTTCGGGCTGTTGCCCGGGCCCTGGCCGGTGGTGATGTTGTGGTACCCGGTCCCTGAGGTCGCGACGTCGACGACCGGGTCGAACTCCGTGCTGACGACCCACTGCTGCTGCGGAATGTAGGCCACCGACCCCAGCGCGGTCTCTGCGTGCACTCCGTTGCCAAAGAAGTCGCCCGGGAAGTATTCGACGACACTGCTGTCCTGGCTGCCACCGGTGGCGGGGGTGGCGTGGTTGGGGCAATTCCCGGTGCCTTCCCACGCGTATCCACCGTCGGGATTGGCGCAGGCCATGTTGATGTCACCACCGGCCATGCCGTTTTCCGCGGTGTCGTTGCCCGGCCTCGGGTCCAGTCCACCCCAGCTCACGACGTCCATGAACCGGTCGCGGAAACCGAGGATCATCGAACCGTCACGGGCGAAGGCGAGGGAGGCGAACTCCGGCTGCGGATCGATGAAGACGTTGCCAACCTTCCGCTCGTCCCACGTGGCCAGGTTGGTGTTCCACGGGTTCCAGTGGGTGGCCTGGTCGACGTCGTTGGAACCGAAGACGGAGCCGCGCTTGGCGGTGAGCGGCTGGGTCAGCACGGTGTCGAACCGGTCGCCGTCGTAGGTGTAGACGACGGCTTTCAGGTCCTCGCGCTTCTGCGTGCTCTCCGCGCTGCACACGCCGCCGACATAGAGCTTGTTGTCGTGGGTGGACAGTGCGAACGGCCGCCAGTCGGTGGCCACCGCGCAGCCCGGGTCCGGGATGCGTACCGTCGCCTTGGGTGCGGACGCGGTGGTCCCGGTGGCGTCGAAGCTGACCAGGCGCCGGGTCAGCAGGTTCACCGCGTACAGCGTCGAGCCGTCCTCCGACAGGGCCAGGCCGCCGATGCTCTCCTTGCCCGGCGCGTTGACGAACCCGGCGTCCTTGATCAGGTTGGAGGTGTCGTGCGGGGTCACCGTGGCGGCCGGCACCTTCGCGAACAGGGTCGGCGCCCCACCGTCGGTCGGCGTGGTGTAGATCGCGTCACCGCCCTCCGGCCCGTACGCGGTGTACCGGCGGGCGAACGCGCCCTGGAAGATCCGCTTCTGGTACTTGTCGTAGGCCAGCGCGAACGTCGTGCCCACCTGGTCCTGCGTGTTGAGCACGGTCGGGCACGCCGTATCGCCAGGACACGTACCTCGTTTGTCCGTCCCGAACGCCACCAATGCCCGGGTGTCGTTTCCGCCGGCGCCATTCTGGATCGGTACGAAGTACCGCGTGTCCGGCAGTGCGTAGTCGGCCGGGTTCCAGACGCCGGTGATGACCGAGTCGTCCTTGCCGTCCGACACGTTCACGAACGTCGTGAAGCTGTCGAAGTGGTTCTCTGCCGTTGAGGCCGGCGCGGCCTGAAGATACTTGTTGTACGGCGCCGGGACGGTGACGTCGACGCGGTACTGGCCGCCGGTCAGCTCGGTCGACTTCGAGACCACCACCTTTCCGGTGGCGTCCGTGGTGCCGGTGACCCGATGGCCGGCAGAGTCCGACACCTCGACCTTCATGCCCCGCTGCGGCACGTCCATGGTCGTGTTGATCACGCCGGTGCCGAAGAAGTCCCGGAGTACCTGAACGGTCAGGGTTCCGTCGCCAGTCGAAGCGGTGGCCGTCCCAGCGGTCGCGCCCATGACGCCACCCGACACCAAGAGAACGGACAAGCCCACTCGCGCCAGCGGACCCGCACCCTTCCCGGCTGTCCGGTTTAATGTTCCACACGCTTTTCGCACAGCCATCACTCTCCCCTCATGATGTGAACCGAACACCCGATTTCGGCCGTACATCCGCATCCCGGCCCGGGTGACACTTCGGTCATGAAAAGGGCCCACCGCTGTTTCGGTGGACCCGGTCGTTCTTGGTCGTCTTTGCGGATGTGGCGAATTCAGGGATTTGGGAGTGCCTCCCCCAGGCCAGTCGCACTCTTCCTCGCTTCCCACACGGAAACAGCACAAGAGTCTGAATTGTCATCCTGAACCGCCCCACCAGCGACGATACTGTAGCGGGTGGCCGCCAAGATCGGGGGGAGCAGAGGGTGAATGAGCGGATCAAGTTACCAATGCGTCACCTGTGGAGTATGAGAATCAAGCAAGGTCCCTCGCGGCGCGCGGATGGACGGCGCCGATGGCTGCGGCCACGCTGGGTGGCGGCCGTCATCGGCGGTGTGGCCGTCGCGGTGACCGCGTTCCTGTTCGTCGACAGCGGCTCCGCCCCCGCCGGTCCCAGGGCGTTGAGCTCGGATGAGGCCAACCGGCTGGCGGTCACGCGGTTCCGCAACTACCAGGCGGGCGGGCGCGCCGTGACGATCAATGTGCCGAGCACCGCCGGCGGGCTGACCATCACCGGTTCCATCGACTACCGCGGCAAGGTCGGTTACGGCGTGGTGCGCGGCACCGGGCGCGATACGTCCAGCGACGGGCTGATCGAGTGGTCGGCCACCACCGTGTCCGTCCATCCGATGGCGAACCCTCCGGAGAAGGCACCGGCGCGGCCGCCGGAGTCGGGTTGGTACAGCCGTCCGCTGCAAAAGTACGGCAGTTCGCTGGACAGTTCGCTGGCCATCGCGCTGAAGCTCGGCAACGACCGGCCGGACAATGCCGAACTGCTGCCACAGAACGGTGCCGCCTGGGCTGGAGAGGACCGGTTGGACGGCCGTGAGGTGGACATCATGACCGGACCGAGCGCCCGTACCAAGTCCGGTACGGCGGGGGAGGGCGCCGTGCGCTACTGGATCGGCTCGGACGGCACCATGTACCGGGTTCGCGTCGCCGTGGCTTCCGCATCGGAGCCGGTGGTCATCGATTTCGACACCCAGAAGTACGTTCCGGTCCGGCCGGTCCCCGGGGTGACCCCGGCGCGGTAGCCGCCGTTCAGGACGTCAGCACCCGCGCGCCCGCGGCGAGCAGTGACACCGACGGCAGCCGGATGTCCGCCGTGTCCGGGAGCGCCGGAACGGCCGGAACGGCGGTGGCGCCCGTGGTCGTGGCGTTCGGGAACTGCGGCTGTCGCTTGGGCGCCGCCACATCGGTGAACGGGATACCGCCAGGTGCCGTCGGCTTCGCCCACGTGCCGGAGGGCGAGGAGGACCGGGCGGGACGCGGGCAGGACGCGGTGGTCGCGAGCCGGGCGGGCACCGTCTTCCGCAGCTCGTTGCCGCGCAGGCAGTTGCCCCGTCCCTTGGTGGCGGTGGGGAACGTCCAGCCGACGTCAACGTTGTTGGCGGCGAAGGTGTTGTCCAGGATCCGGTTGCCGTTCGGCTGTATGTCAGCGTTCGCGGTGATCACCAGCCCGGCGTTGCTGTTGTCGGCGATCCGGTTGCGGACGAACTGGTTGTCGGAGCCGCCGTCGACGCCGATGCCGATGCCCCAACCGCCGTCGGCCTGTTCGGGGGTGGCCGTCTGCTGGTTGGCCGCGATCAGGTTGCCCGCGATGACGGCATCCTGCTGCGGGAGCAACTTCTCCTGGTGGTCGGAGTTGGTGGTGAGCCCGACCCGGTTACCGACAAGGCGGTTACCGACCACGTACATGTCGCCACTGGCATTGGTGCCTTCGTAGCCGACCGCGTTGAGCTCGGCGATGTTGTCCCGCACCACGATGCGACAGGGCTTGCACTGTCCGACATAGATCCCCGAGTCGGCCGAGCCTGATGTGTACGAGTGCTCGATGACACCGTTCTGCGCGGAGAACGCGTAGATGCCGTACAGCCCGTTGCGGGTCGCGGTCACGTGGGAGACCGCGAATGACTTCAGGAAGGTGACGGGCTCGTCGCCGGTGTCGTAGCCGCCGGACTGCCCCGGCATTCCGGCAGCGGCCTTCGCCGAGCCGGTGACCAGGACCCCGTTCTGGGTGTTGTTCCGCACCGTCAGGTTCTGCACGGCCACTCCGGGAGCGGCGACGACGATGCCGTTCGGCTGCTGCAACCGCCCGTCGATGACGACCTTCTCCCGGGACTCGCCGCGCAGCGTGATGCGAGCCTTGGTTATCTTCACCGACTCGTGGTAGACGCCCGGCGCGACCAGCACGAGATCGCCGGCCCGGGCCAGAGACACCGCATCCGAGATCGTCGGGGCGTCAGCAGGCACCTTGATCGTCACGTGGTCACCGGACGGTCGTCGGCCGTCCTTCGATCCGTCATCGTCCGAGCCGCAGCCGACCAGTAGGGGTGCCAGTGTTCCGAGCACCGTGGCCATCAGGCGAAGACGGAGACGAGGCATGGCCTCATCCTGGCACGGACGCCGACCAAGTCGCATGCGCCGATGGGGATATGGCACAGTTCACACCGTGCGCCAAGCCGACTCCCGCCCGTCACGCCGCGCGTTTCTCGGTGCCACCGGCACGGTGACCGCAGCCGGCCTCTCCGCCGGGTGCCAATCGAGTTCCGCCCGGCCGGACCGGTCCGATACCCCCGCGCCGACCCCGCCGGTGTCACCAACGGGCCGGTACCAGGCGGGCATCACGCTTCCGCAACCAGCCCAGCGGAACCTGCTGGCCGTGGTGGCCGACCTCGACGATGCCGGGGCCGCCCGTCCGTTGCTGGCCGAACTCGGCGAGGCCATCGGCAAGCTCACCGCGGGGACCGACGCACGGCTGATGGGCCTGTCGCCGGGCAATCTGACCGTGACGATCGGGGTGGGCCCCCGGCTGGTGCGCAAGGTCGATCCCGCCCTGCCCGGCGCGAAGGACCTCCCACGGTTCTCCCGCGAGCAGATCGCCCCCCGGGCACGCGGCGGCGACCTGCTGATACAGATCTGCGCCGACGACGCCCTGGTGATACCGGTCGTGGCCGCCGCGCTTCTGGAGCAGGCCGGTGACCGGATACGCGAACGCTGGCGGCAGTCCGGAATCCGTGGTTCGAACGTGCCGGTGGATGCGGACAAGGGCCTTGCCGCGCCACGAAACCTGTTCGGTTTCGTCGACGGCATCGTGGGCCCCCACACGAAGGCCGAACAACAGCGCGACCTGTGGCTGGACGGGCCGGCTCCGGTCGCCGGCGGCACCCTCGCCGTACTCCGACGCATGGAGCTCGACCTGCCGCGGTTCGCCAAGCTGTCCGTCGCCGAACAGGAAGCGGTCTTCGGCCGGCGCCGAGCCAGTGGCGTGCCCCTCTCCGGTGGCACCATCGCCTCGGGCCCGGACCTCGGCGCCAAAACGCCCGACGGACGCTACCTCGTCCCGGCCGACGCCCACGCCCGCAGAGCGCACGCCACCGCGGTCGGCGTCGGCCTCATGCTCCGTCGCTCCTACAGCATCGACGGGCCCGCCCCCGGCCTGCTCTTCATGAGCTTCCAGAACGACATACGGACCTTCACCAGCACCCTCACCCGTATGGACAATTCCGACGCCCTGCTCGACTACACGACCACGACCGCCAGCGCGAGCTTCCTGATGCTTCCCGGTTTCGGCGAACAACGCCCGCTGGGTTCCCAGCTCTTCCGCTGAACAGCCCGGCCGCCCCGGCACGATCCCGCCGCTAGCCCGCTGGATCCGGGGCGGACTCGTACAGCTCGTACCAGATGCACTTGCCGTCGCCCCGCGGGTCCACTCCCCACGCGTCGGCGAGCACCTCCATCAGCAGCAGCCCGCGCCCGGAGGAGGCCAGCTCGCCGGGGCGGCGGCGGTGGGGGAGTTCGTCGCTGCCGTCGGCGACGTCGAGGCGCAGCCGCCGGGCGCCGAGCCGGCCGCTGACCTCCGCGACCAGCAGGGCGTCGCCGTCGGTGTGCACCAGGACGTTGGTGACCATCTCGGAGAGCATCAGCACCGCCGACTCCACCTGGTCGCGGTCGGTCCAGTCGTGGAGCATGTCGCGCAGCTGCTGCCGGGCCTCCGCTATGCGCTCGGGCTCGGCCTGGGCGACCGTGACGGCGGTGCGTCGCACCGGGGCCGTGCCGGGGCCGACCAGGCACACCTCGGCGTCGCGCCGGATCAGCAGCAGGGCTATGTCGTCCTCGCGACGGTCGGCGAGATGGCCGGTGGTGTGGTGGGAGGGCGGCCCGTGCACCGCCTGGACCAGGGACTCGGCGAGCGCGTCGAGGTCATCGGCGTCCACGGCGGCGTCCACGGCGGCGTCCGCGGTCCGTTCGAAGACGGCCCGGATCCGGTCCCAGCCCGTCTCCATGTCGTGGCCGCCGGTCTCGATCAGCCCGTCCGTGCACATCAGCAGCGTCTCGCCGGGCTCGAGCACCATCCGGGTGGTGGGGTAGTCGGTGTCCGGGTCGACGCCCAGCGGCAGCCCGCCCGCGGTGGGGCGGATCATCATGGTGCCGTCGGCGAGCCGGACCGCCGGGTCGGGGTGGCCCGCGCGGGCGATGTCCAGCGTGCCGGCGACCGGGTCCACCTCCATATAGAGGCAGGTCGCGAAGCGCGGGTCGTAGCCGCCCTCGCCGCCGGGGCCCGGCGGCTCGGCGAGCCCGGCCAGAAAGCGGGAGGCGCGGGAGAGGACCGCGTCGGGGTGGTGGCCCTCCGAGGCGTACGCGCGCACCGCGATCCGCAGCTGCCCCATGATCCCGGCGGCGCGTACGTCGTGGCCCTGGACATCGCCGATGACCAGCGCGGTACGCCCCGAGGGCAGCCCGATCACGTCGTACCAGTCGCCGCCCACCTGGAGCCCGCCGCCGGTCGGCACATACCGCGCGGCCACCGTGAGCCCCGGGATGTCCGGCTTGTCGGCGGGCAGCATCGAGCGCTGGAGGCCGTCCGTCAGCTCGCGCTCCGTCTCCTGGAGCGAGGCGCGGGACAGCGCCTGGGCGAGCATCCGCGCGACCGTGGTGAGCACCGAGCGCTCGTCGGGCGAGAAGGTCACCGGGTGCGCGAAGCTCGCCATCCACGCGCCGATCGTGCGGCCCGCGACGATCAGCGGCAGAAAGGCCCAGGCCCGGCGGTTGACCGGCCGGGTGAGCGCCCAGGAGACGGGGAACCGGTCCCGGTAGTCCTCCGGGCCGGGCAGATAGATCGCCCGGCCGGTGCGGATCACCTCGGCGGCCGGGCAGTCGGCGTCCAGCGGCTGGTCGGTGAAGGGGTGCTGGTCGCCCACCGGGTCCCCGTGCCGGCCGATCAGCGAGACCCGCTCGCCCTTGACCCCGAAGACCGCAAGACCGTCCGGCGAGAAGCCCGGCATCGACAGTCCCGCCGCGACCCGCAGCACCTCGGCGGTCGAGGGCGCCTCGGCGAGCGCCCGCCCCGCGTCCAGCAGAAACGCCTCGCGGCCCCGCCGCCAGTCGCCGGTGACGGGGGCCAGGGCCGCCGCGGAGGTGCCGGGCAGCGGCTCGGGGACCTCCTGGAGGGTGCCGACCAGGTCGTAGCTGTTCTCCGCGCCCCGTCTGCCGGGGGCGCCGCCGCTTATCACGGGCCGGCACCGGCTGCGTACGGTGCGCTGCACCCGGCCCTTCTCGTCCACGACCCGCACGCGGGCCTCGGCGAGGGTGCCCTCGGCCACGGCGAGGTTCACGATCGCCTTGATCTCCACCCAGTCCACCGGGTGGAAGCAGGCGCGGGCGGCGGATTCGGGGAGGGTGACGGGCTCCGCGGGCAGCCCCACCAGCCGGGCCGCCTCCGCGTCGTAGGTCACGGCACCCGAGACACAGTCCCAGCGCCATAGGCCGGTCGCGATCGCGGCCAGCAGGTCCTCGGTGCGCATTGGCCCACCATATGGGGATATGCAGCGCCCTTACCAGTGAGGGGCGCGGCGCCGGTACGCTTGCCCAGAAGCTTCTCGAGGGTACGTACGCCTCCCGACCAAACGACTTGGATGAACGATGCATCGGTACCGGTCCCACACCTGCGGCGAGCTCCGCGCCGCTGACGTCGACACCGACGTGCGGCTCTCCGGCTGGCTGCACAATCGGCGGAACCTGGGCGGCATCCTCTTCATCGATCTCCGTGACCACTACGGCCTGGTGCAGCTGGTCGTCCGCCCGGACACCGCTGCCAACGACGCGCTGAGCTCCCTGTCCAAGGAGAGCGTCGTCCGGGTGGACGGCAGGGTCATCGCCCGCGGCGCGGAGAACGTCAACCCCGAGCTGCCCACCGGTGAGATCGAGGTCGAGGTCACCGAGATCGAGGTGCTCGGCGGCGCCGACCCGCTGCCCTTCACCGTCTTCCCCGAGGACGGGGTGAACGAGGAGCGGCGCCTGGAGTACCGCTTCCTGGACCTGCGCCGCGAGCGCATGCACCGCAACATCATGCTGCGCTCCGCCGTGATCTCCGCGATCCGGCAGAAGATGACCGCGCAGGGCTTCAACGAGCTGGCGACCCCGATCCTGTCCGCCACCTCGCCCGAGGGCGCCCGGGACTTCCTGGTGCCCTCCCGGCTGCACGCGGGCAAGTTCTACGCGCTGCCGCAGGCCCCGCAGCAGTTCAAGCAGCTGCTGATGATCGCGGGCTTCGACCGCTACTTCCAGATCGCGCCCTGCTTCCGCGACGAGGACGCCCGCGCCGACCGCTCCCCGGGCGAGTTCTACCAGCTCGACGTCGAGATGAGCTTCGTCGAGCAGGAGGACGTCTTCCAGGTCATCGAGAAGGTGATGACCGAGCTGTTCGAGGAGTTCGGCGGCGGCCGCCATGTCACCTCGCCGTTCCCGCGGATCCCGTTCCGCGAGGCCATGCTGAAGTACGGCTCCGACAAGCCGGACCTGCGCGCACAGCTGGAGCTGGTGGACGTCAGCCATGTCTTCGCGGACTCCGGCTTCAAGGCGTTCGCGGGCAAGCATGTGCGCGCGCTGGCCGTGCCGGACACCGCCGACCAGCCGCGGAAGTTCTTCGACCAGATGGGCGAGTTCGCCGTCGAGCAGGGTGCGAAGGGGCTGGCCTGGGTCCGGATCGGCGAGGACGCCAAGCTGACCGGGCCGATCGCGAAGTTCCTCACCGACGAGGACGTCGAGAAGCTGATCGCCGAGGTCGGGGGCAAGCCGGGCACGGCGATCTTCTTCGGCGCGGGCGAGTTCGACGAGGTCTCCAAGATCATGGGCGCGGTGCGGGTCGAGGCCGCGCGCCGGGCCGGGCACTTCGAGGACAACGTCTTCCGCTTCTGCTGGATCGTCGACTTCCCGATGTTCGAGCGGAACGAGGACACCGGGCAGATCGAGTTCTCGCACAACCCGTTCTCCATGCCGCAGGGCGGCCTGGAGGCGCTGCGGACCAAGGACCCGCTCGACATTCTGGCCTGGCAGTACGACATCGTCTGCAACGGTGTGGAGCTGTCCTCGGGCGCCATCCGGAACCACGAGCCGGATGTGATGTACCAGGCGTTCGAGATCGCGGGCTACTCCAGGGAAGAGGTCGAGCGCGAGTTCGGCGGCATGCTGCGCGCGTTCCACTTCGGCGCTCCGCCGCACGGCGGTATCGCCCCGGGCGTGGACCGCATCGTGATGCTGCTGGCCGACGAGCCGAACATCCGCGAGACCATCGCCTTCCCGCTCAACGGCAACGCGCAGGACCTGCTGATGGGCGCGCCCAGCGAGGTGGACGAGGCGCGGCTGCGCGAGCTGCACCTGTCGATCCGCAAGCCGCAGGTCAAGCAGGCGGACAAGGGCGCGGCGGACAAGGGTGCGGAGAAGTCGGCCGCCGAGTCCGGCAAGTAGCGCCGGGCCCTTTCGCCGGGCCCTTCCGGGCCCATCTGAGCCCCGCTTCCGCTTCCGGCGGAACGCGGGGCAACCAGGCCCCCGTCCCAACGGGTTCCTTGAATGTGAATGAAAATATGACTGTCGCACCGGTACGCGCGGCCCGGGCCTCCCGGAGGGGCGTGGCCCTGGCGGCCGCGGCCCTCGCCGTCGCCGCGCTCACCGGATGCGCGGCCTCGGCGGGTACGCCGTCCGGCGGATCCGAGCCCAGGGCCGGAGCCGCCGACGCCGCCGCGGAAAAGGACGGTCCGGCCCGGCGGCCCGCCACCGCCGTGCTGCGGAAGGGCCTGCCGGGGCTCGGCCCCCTCACCCTCGCCAAGGTGCCCGCGAACGCCCGCCAGGTGGTGGTCGTGACCGGCGAGGGCCGCGACTCCTCCGACTCGACGGTGGTCGTCTACCAGCGGCGGAACCCCGACGGCGACCCGGACATGGCCGCGGGCGCCGACTGGCGGGCCGTCGTCACCTGGGACGCGCACAACGCCCGGAACGGCTGGACCGACCGCCACGTCACCGGCGATCTGCGCTCCCCGGTGGGCGTCTTCGGCCTCACCGACGCGGGCGGCCGCCTCCCGGACCCCGGCACCGAGCTGCCGTACGACCGGTCCACCGGCGGCTTCACCATCGGCGGCACCGGCTTCGAGGGCGAGCCGCTCGCCGGGTCCTTCGACTACGTCGTGGCCATCAACTACAACCGCAAGCCGGGCACCTCCCCGCGCGACTGGACCAGGCCACTGGGCCAGAAGCGGGGCGGCGGCATCTGGTTCCATGTGGACCACGGCGGCCCCACGCAGGGCTGCGTCAGCGTCTCCAAGAAGCACATGAAGAAGCTGCTGCGCACCCTGGACCCGCAGCTGCACCCCGTCGTGGTGATGGGCGACGCGGCGTCACTGGCCCGCTGATACCGCCCGCCGGCGCGCCATACCGTTTCCACAGCTTCCTGAAATGCCCCTGCCAGGTTGCCCTCCTAGCGTCCCTGCCATGACTGAGGACTTCAGCGAAGCCCGGAACGAAGCCCGGAACGACGACGCCCGGCACACGGGCCCCGCGCACAAGCGCGACATGAGCAGACGACGGATGATCGTCGCGGGTGGCGCGGCGGTCGCCGCGACCGGCATCGGGGCGGCGATCGCGGCCGGCGCGTCGGCCAGCGAGACCTCTTCGGGCTCGGCCGCCGCCTCCGCCTCCGCGAGTTCGACGGCCACGTCGGGGGAGGTCTGTTACCGGCTCACCTCGGAGACCACCGAGGGCCCGTACTACATCGACGCGGACAAGATCCGTAAGGACATCACCGAGGACAAGGAGGGCATCCCGATGACCCTCCGGCTCAAGGTGATCGACTCCGAGACCTGCAAACCGCTGCCGAAGGCGGCGGTCGACATCTGGCACTGCGACGCACTCGGGCTCTACTCCGGCTACGAGAGCTCCAGCACCGGGGGCGGCGGCACCCCGCCCACCGGCACCCCGCCCACCGACGCTCCGACGGGCACCCCGACCGACGCGCCCACCGACGCGCCCACCGGGACCCCGCCGGGCGGCGGCGGGGGCGGCCACCAGGAGCCCACCGACGACAAGCGCTATCTGCGCGGCACCCAGCTCACCGACCGGCACGGCTACGTCGAGTTCACCACCGTCTTCCCCGGCTGGTACCGGGGCCGCTGCGTGCATGTCCACACCAAGGTCCACGTCGGCGGCACCCTCACCGACTCCGGATACGAGGGCGGCCACACCTGCCACACCGGCCAGCTCTTCTTCGCCGAGGAGGCGGTGCTCGCCTCCGCCGAGGTGACCCCGTACAGCACCAGCACCACGGAGCGCACGACCCTCGACGAGGACACCATCTACCCCGGCAACGGGGCCCAGGGCGGGCTGCTGAACCTGAAGTACAAGAAGGGCCGGATCGGGAAGGGCGTCGTCGCCACCCTCACTCTGGGCGTCGACCCCGACGAGACCCATGACGGCACGGACCTCTGACCGACCCGCCGGACCCCGCTAGTACACGAAGTGCTCGGTCAGCCGGTGGTCCACGCCGCACGGGTCCGTACGCTCCGCGCGGGCGGCCCGGTGGACGGCGCGCAGCAGGCGCCTCGGCGTGGCCCGGTGCTGCCACAGCACGGCCCGTACGCCGTACTCCATGACCGCCATCAGCTCCGTCTCGCGCAGCTCGCCCGTGATCAGCACCACCCGCTGCTCGCCGCCCCGCACCAGGCGGCGCAGCTCGGCCCCCGCGCGTGCGTCCAGGCGCTCGACGGACATGACGGCCACGGTGCCGCGCGGCTCGTCGCTGAACGGTCTCGGGCGGTCGATCAGTTGGACGGTGGGCTGGTGACGCAGGTGACGGACGACCCCGGCCCGCGACTGCGGGTCAGGGCCGTGGACCGTCACCGTGACACGTGGTGCGTCGGGCACTGCGCTCCTCGACCTCCTATGGATGGACTCCACAGGCTGGTCGAACGCGCTAAACGAACGGTTGTCGAGCGATCAACGATGCGAGCGACAGGAAAACGACGTGAAGGGGTGGCGGGCCAGGCCCGCCACCCCCTTCGCGCCCGGGTCTGTCGTTACTCGACAGGCTTTCCGTCGGTCTCCAGCCCGCCGTTGGCCTGCTCAACGCCGCCGAAGCGCAGCCGGTAGGACTCCAGGTCCTCCTCGGTGATCTTCGCGAAGAGCACCGGCGGCACGGTGAAGGCCGTGCCGGCCGGGACGGAGGCCAGCGTCTTGGCCTCCTCCTGGCTCACCCACACCGCCGTGTCGTCCGCCAGCGAGAACGCCGACCGCATGGCCCGCGCGGAGGCCGGGATGAACGGCTCCGAGACGACCGCGTACAGGTGGATGAGGTTCATCGCCGTACGGAGGGTGAGGGCCGCGCCCTCCTGGTCGGTCTTGATCTCCAGCCAGGGCGCCTTCTCCTCCAGGTAGGAGTTGCCCGCGCTCCACAGCGCGCGCAGCGCGGCCGCGGCCTTGCGGAACTGGAGCGTGTCCATGTGCTCCTCGTACTCCGCGAGCAGCCGCGCGATCTCCTCGCCGAGGCGCGCCTCCGCCTCCCCGGCGGCCTTCCCGGCCGGGACCTCGTCGCCGAACCGCTTGCGGGAGAAGGACAGCACCCGGTTGACGAAGTTGCCCAGGGTGTCCGCCAGGTCCTTGTTGACCGTGGCCGCGAAGTGCTCCCAGGTGAAGGACGTGTCGTCCGACTCCGGGGCGTTCGCGATCAGGAAGTAGCGCCAGTAGTCGGCGGGCAGCAGCTCCAGCGCGGCGTCGGTGAACACCCCGCGCTTCTGCGAGGTCGAGAACTTGCCGCCGTAGTACGTCAGCCAGTTGAACGCCTTGACGTAGTCGACCTTCTTCCACGCGTCCCGGGTGCCCAGCAGCGTCGCCGGGAACATCACGGTGTGGAACGGGACGTTGTCCTTGGCCATGAACTCGGTGTAGCGGACCGTCTGGTCCACGTCGTACCACCACGACTTCCAGTCGCGGTTCGCCGGGTCCAGGTCCGACCACTCCTTCGTCGCGCCGATGTACTCGATCGGGGCGTCGAACCAGACGTAGAAGACCTTGCCCTCGGCCGCGAGCTCCGGCCAGGTGTCGGCCGGAACCGGCACGCCCCAGTCCAGGTCACGGGTGATCGCGCGGTCCTGAAGCCCCTCGTTCAGCCACTTGCGGGCGATCGAGGACGCGAGCGTCGGCCAGTCCTTGCCGTGCTCGTCCACCCACGCCGCGACCTCTCCCGCCAGCTTCGACTGGAGCAGGAACAGGTGCTTGGTCTCCCGCACCTCCAGGTCGCTGCTGCCGCTGATCGCCGAGCGCGGGTTGATCAGGTCCGTCGGGTCCAGCACGCGGGTGCAGTTCTCGCACTGGTCGCCGCGCGCCTTGTCGTAGCCGCAGTGCGGGCAGGTGCCCTCGATATAGCGGTCGGGGAGGAAGCGGCCATCGGCGTTGGAGTACACCTGGCGGATCGAGCGCTCCTCGATGAAGCCATTGGCCTTCAGCTCGCGCGCGATGGTCTGGGTGATCTCCACGTTCTGCGCGGAGGAGCTGCGGCCGAAGTAGTCGAAGGCCAGGCCGAAGCCGTCGTAGACCGCCTTCTGCGCGTCATGCTGCTGCGCGCAGAACTCGTCCACCGGCAGGCCAGCCTCCTTGGCGGCCAGCTCGGCGGGGGTGCCGTGCTCGTCCGTCGCGCAGATGTACAGCACGTCGTGGCCCCGCTGGCGCATATAGCGGGAGTACACGTCGGCCGGGAGCATGGACCCCACCATGTTGCCCAGGTGCTTGATCCCGTTGATGTAGGGAAGGGCGCTGGTGATGAGGTGTCGAGCCATCGCGGGCTGCTCCCGGGTCGATGCAGTGAGTGACATGTCGCTCTGTGAGCACTCTGTGAGCTATGTGCCGAGCTGCTCTATGAGCCGTCATTATCGTATCCGAGCGGCGGGGGCCACCCGCGCGGCGTTTTTCGCGCCGCACGGGTGGCCCCCGCGTCGTAGCTCGTCCCCGGACGGGTCCGTGATCAGCTCAGCACGCCCGCCTCGCGCGCCTCCCGCAGCCACTCCGGGAACTCCACCATCAGCTGCCCGTACAGCTCCCCGTCGGACAGCGCGCGGGGGTCCTGGCCCGCGTGGAAGAACCCGGCGTTGTCCACGACCCGCTTGTCCGGCACCGCCAGCTCATCCAGCTTGCGGAGGAAGTCGAACCCCTTCGCCTCCGGGTCCCCGAACCCGACGAACTGCCAGAACAGCGGCAGCCGCGCGGCCTCGCACAGCGCCTTCTCGGCGGCCGCCTTGCTGGTGGGCGCGCCGTCCGTCTGGAAGATCACGAACGCGGGGGCGGTGGAGCCGGACTTCTGGTAGTGGTCGATGACCGCGTTGATCGCGTGGTGGTAATTCGTACGCCCCATGTGGCCGAGCGAGGAGTGCAGCTCGTTGACGCGGCCGCTGTAGTTGGTCAGGTCGATGTCGGCCGTGCCGTCGATGTCGGTGGAGAAGAACACGACCGGGACGGTGCCGTCGTCGTCGAGGTTCGCGGAGAGGGCCAGCGCCTGCTCCGCGAGGTGCTGGACGGTGCCGTCCTTGTAGTAGTTCCGCATCGACCCCGACCGGTCCAGCACGAGATAGACGGCGGCCCGGCCGCCCGCCAGCCCCTTCTGCGCCAGGGTCTCGGCGGCGGTCTTGTACAGGCTGACCAGCCCGGGCGCGCGGTTCTCCACGTCGGCGAGCGCGATGGCGGCGTCGGCCTTGGCCTCTGCCTTGACCTCTGCCTTGGTCTCAGCCTTGGCCTCTGCCTTTTCCGCGACCGGCGCGGCGGCGGGCTTCTCGGCGGCCTCGGCGGGTGCTTCGGCCTCGGCCTTCGGCGCGGCGGCGGGGGCGGGGGCTTCGGCGGTGACCGGCTCGGCGGGCTTGGCCGCGTCTTCCGTTTCCGCGTCGGCGTCGGCGTCGGCGGTGGCCGGGGTGGCCTCGGCCTTGGCGGGGGCGTCCGCCGCGTCGGCTTCGCCGCTCGGCGTGGAGGTGGCCTCGGCCTTCGCCACCACCGGCTCGGCGGGCTTCTCTTCGGCGGCGGGCTTCGGGGCGGGCTCGGGCGCGGTCTCCTGCTTCGGCTCGACCGGGTCGGCCGCTGCGGGGGTGCTCTCGGCCTTGGCCTTGGCCTTGGCCTCGGGCTCGGGCTCGGCCGGGGTGTCCGCGTCAGCGCTCGGCGCGGGGGTGGCCTCGGGCTCAGCCGCGGCTTCCGCCTCGGCGGCGTCGACGGTCTCCGCCGCCACCGGCTCGGCGGGTGCTTCGGCCTCGGCCTCGGCCTTCGGCTCGGCGGCCGGGGCGGGGTCCTCGGCGGTGACCGGCTCGGCGGGCTTGGCCGCCTCTTCCGCCTCGGCGTCGGCGTCGGCGGTGGCCGGGGTGGCCTCGGCCTTGGCCGGGGCGTCCGCCGCGTCGGCTTCGCCGCTCGGCGCGGTGGTGGCCTCGGTCTCCGCCACCACCGGCTCGGCGGTGGGCTCCTCGGCGTCTGCCGCAGCCGCGATCGGCTCGGCGGGCTTCTCTTCGGCGGCCGCCTGCTCCGGCTCCGCCTCGGCGGCGGGCTTCGGGGCGGGCTCGGGCGCGGTCTCCTGCTTCGGCTCGACCGGGTCGGCCGGCTCGGCCGCTGCGGAGGTGCTCTCGGTCTTGGCCTCGGGCTCGGCCGGGGTGTCCGCGTCGGCGCTCGGCGCGGAGGTGGTCTCGGCCTCGGTCTCGGCCGGCTTGGCGGGCTCCGTTGCCGCTTCCGCCTTCTTGTCGTCGGCCGGCTCGGCAGCGGCTTCGGGCTTGGGCTCGGGGTCGGCCTTCGGCTGGTCCTTCGCCTGCGACTCCGGGGCGGAGGACTCCAGGATCTCGTCGAGAGTCTTCAGCGGTTCGGCCAGAGACGGGTGGTGGGCTGCCGCCTCCTCATCCTCCGTCTGAGCCGCAGGAGTAGTCGCGGGCTTGGGCTCGGGCTTCGCCTCGGGCTCAGGCTTCGCCTCGGCCTTGGCCTCGGGATCAGGCTTGGCGGGGGCGGTGGTGGCGGCGGCGGGCGGTTCTTGGGCGTCCGGGACAACTGCCGCCTCCGGCACAGCCGAAGCGTCGACCCGCGGCGTGCGGGAGCGTCCGAAAACTTTGCGCAGTAGGTCCCGTATGGCCATGGGAGATACCTCATCACGTGTCGAGTCCGGGGCATGGCGGTACATGTCCGTGGTGCGGAAAGGCTAGCGGGCCCTTCAGCAGTACTCAGCTGCCGATTCCGGTTACCCGCCGTTCACTCGTGATTCAGACGGCGGTCGCCGGTCCGCGGCTCTACGCCCATAGCTTCGCCCCGGATGGGGTCCCGACACCGTGGCGGCGTGGGTTGCGCGCCGGACGGTCCACGCGCAATCGATGCGTGCAATCCGTACGGAGGGTAAGACGTGCGCAAGCTTCTGCCGCTCATCAGCTCACACCCGGGCGGTCGTTCCGCGCTCACATGCCGGTACCGCTGTGGTGACGCCTGTTTCCACGAGGTGCCGAACACGAGCGACAACGGCTACATCGGTGACGTCATAGCCGGTGCGCTGTCCCGCCGTTCGGTGCTGCGCGCCGGCGCCGTGGTCTCGGTCGCGGCCGCGGCCGGGGTGACCGCGGTGGGGCGGGCGCCGGAGGCCGCGGCGGCCGACGGGGCGGCCGTGGCCCAGGCCGCCGACAAGGGCGCGGGCAAGGCCGCCCGCGGCCTCCGCTTCTCTCCCGTGGCGCCCAACACCACCGACGCCGTCGTGGTCGCCGAGGGGCACGACCAGAACGTGGTGATCCGCTGGGGCGACCCGATCCTGCGCGGCGCGCCGGCGTTCGACCCGGCCAACCAGTCCGCGAAGGCGCAGGCGGGCCAGTTCGGCTACAACAACGACTACATGGCCGTGCTGGACATCCCGCACGAGCGCGACCGCCAGCTGCTCGTGGTCAACCACGAGTACACCGACGAGGTGCTGATGTTCGCCGGGTACGACGCGGCGAACCCGACCCGCGAGCAGGCCGAGATCGCCTGGGCCGCGCACGGCCTGTCCGTGGTGGCGACGCAGGAGGACCGCAAGCTCGGCAAGCTGACCGCCGTGTCGCGCCACCGCCTGAACCGCCGGATCACCGCGACCACGCCGTTCGAGGTGACGGGCCCGGCCGCGGGCAGCAAGCTGCTGCGGACCTCGGCGGACCCGACGGGCAAGCGGATCCTGGGCACGCTGAACAACTGTGGCGGCGGCATCACCCCGTGGGGCACGGTCCTGTCGGGCGAGGAGAACTTCAACCAGTACTTCGCCAACGCCGGTTCGGTGACCGACCCGACCACCGCCGCGCGCCTCAAGCGCTACGGCCTGGCGGGCGCGGCCACCGAGCGCAAGTGGGAGCGCTTCGACAAGCGCTTCGACGTGGCGCAGGAGCCGAACGAGACCAACCGCTTCGGCTGGGTCATCGAGATCGACCCGTACGACCCGGAGTCGACGCCGCGCAAGCTGACCGCGCTGGGCCGGTTCAAGCACGAGGCCGCCGAGCCCCGGCTGACCGACGACGGCCGTCCGGTCCTCTACATGGGCGACGACGAAAAGTTCGACTACTTCTACAAGTTCGTCTCGTCCAAGCGGATGATGAAGGGCACCAGCCGGGCCGCGCGCGAGCACAACCGCACGTTGCTCGACGAGGGCACGCTGTACGTCGCCAAGTTCACCGGGGACAGCCCGGCCGCCGAGATCGACGGCACCGGGAAGCTGCCGAAGGACGGCGAGTTCGACGGCTCCGGCGAGTGGATCGCGCTGGCGAGCGGCACCACCTCGTATGTCGAGGGGATGACGGCCGAGGAGGTCTACGTCTTCACGCGGCTGGCCGCCGACAAGGTGGGCGCGACAAAGATGGACCGCCCGGAGGACGTGGAGCCCAGCCCGCGCACCGGCAAGGTGTATGTCGCCCTCACCAACAACAGCGACCGCGGCAAGGCGGGCAAGGCCCCGGCCGACGAGGCGAACCCGCGCAACAGCAACAAGCACGGCCAGATCCTGGAGCTGACCGAGCGCTGGGGCGACCCGGCGGCCCGCCGCTTCAGCTGGCGGCTGTTCCTGGTCTGCGGCGACCCGGCGGACCCGAGCACGTACTTCGGCGGCTTCCCGAAGGACCAGGTCTCGCCGATCTCCTGCCCGGACAACATCACCTTCGACGCGTACGGCAACCTGTGGATCTCCACCGACGGCAACGCGCTGGGCAGCCACGACGGGCTGTTCGGGGTGGCGACGTCCGGCCCCAGGAGCGGTGAGGTCAAGCAGTTCCTGACCGTTCCGACCGGGGCCGAGACCTGCGGTCCGATCGTCCAGGACCGGCGGGTCATGGTGGCGGTGCAGCACCCGGGCGAGGTCGACGGGGCGAGCGTGGAGAGGCCCGCGTCCACCTGGCCCGACGGCCCGGGCAAGCTGACCCGTCCGTCGGTGATCAGCGTGTGGCGGCGCGACGGCGGCGACATCGGCGCCTGATCCGGGCCGAGAATTATTCGGAATTCTCGGCATTCTCGACTGCGGCGGAATTGTCCCGGAGATCAATTCAACTGACATGCGGGTCAGTTGTGGTCCGGGGCAATTCCGCCGCTCGGCGTAGGGGGACACGCGGCGCGTGGCCGCCGTGCGAGCATGTCGTGCGCGCATGTCGTAGGCGCATGTCGTACGTGCATAGGGACGGTAAATCCGCGCTTATCCGAAATGAGCCTCGATCGGTCGCTGATGAGGGGCCATTGCGTCGTCAATGGGGCGCGGCCGACTTCCGAAAGCCACGTGATCAAGCATCCCGGGGCTAAACTCGAGAGTCCATAAATCGGGCAGAGTTGGGAAGCGAGACGGATTCATGGCCATTCCCGGGCCGCTCGGACCACCGACGGCCAACGGGCGAAGCAGGCTGCTGCAGAGCCCACTCGCGCTCATGGACACCACGATGGACCAGCTCCGCACGTTGATCGTGGTGCATGAGACAGGTACCGCGCTGGGCGCCGCCAGGGTGCTCGGCCGGGAACAGTCGAGCGTGCAAAAGCAGCTGGACACGATGAACCGCAACTTCCGGGATCTGTGCGGCGAACCGCTCGTCCTCAAGCAGGGCCGCGGCAAGGACGTGCTGTTCACCGGCACCGGCGAGGCCCTGGTCAATTTGGCGCGCGACACGCTCGGCGACTGGCTGGAGGGCATTCACGAATCCCGCCGCCGGCTCGGCAAAACCCTGATGGTGGGCACCACGCGCTTCACGCTCGGCTATCTCGCGGGCGCCGGCGAGCGGGTGGCCGAGGAGTTCGAGCAGCGCGGCATCGAGCTGAAGGTCGGGCATGTCCGCACCCGGGACGTGCTGGGCAAGCTGCGCGCCAAGGACGTGGACCTGGTCTGCGGCTCCGTGGTGACCACCCCGCAGGCGAACGACGTCGACAACGAGCTCAACGCGTTCGATGTGATGGAGTGGCGCCGCAGCGGGGTGTCGCTGCTGACGAATCTGCCGCATTCCCGGCTGCCCGGCCCGACCGCCCCCAGCAGCGAGCTGCGCACGCTGCCGCTCGTCATCTCGGCCAGCGGGCTGATGGCGGGCGTGCTGCACAGCTGGTTCGGCGCCGACTACCGCAACAAGCTGCACATCGCCGCCGAGATCGACACCGTCACCTACGGCTTCGAGCTGCTGCGCTCGGGCCTGCTGCGCGGCTGCATGCTGGTCACCAAGGGCGTCGCGGACGCGGCCGGGGACCCGCGGGTCGCGTACGGGCGCGGGATGCGGGCCGTCGAGCTGGTCAATGACACCGGGCCGCGGCTGGAGGTGCTGCTCGGCGCCTTCACCCGGCGCGGGGAGCGCGCCCACTACGATCCGAGCCATCCGCTCAATCTGCTGTGGGACGCGCTGGCGCTGGAGAACGAGCAGTGGCAGCGGGAGCAGCGCTGGCCGACGGAGGGCCTGGAGCCGGACCCCTTCGAGGTGGCCAACTCCTACAACCCGAGCGAGAGCTGAGCGGCGCGGGCGGAGCGCGGGCCGACGGCCGTCAGTGCAGGTCGAGGTCGACCAGCAGCGCCCGGTGGTCGGTGTTCGGCAGATCGAGGAAGCGGGCGGCGCGGGGTCGCAGCGCCTCGCTGACCAGGACGTGGTCGATCTGGGCGCCGAGCGCCGGGGCCGTCACGCTCGGCCAGCTGGGCGTCCGCGCCCTGCCCACCGCCCGTGCGCTGTCCCGCATCCCGGTGTCCAGGAGGGACCGGAAGGCGGCGTGGTCCTGGGTGGCGTTGAAGTCCCCCGCGATGAGGGTGGGTTCGTCGCCCCGGTCGGCGGCGTACGCGCGCAGCCGCCCCAGCTCGGTGCGCCAGACGTCCAGCCGGCCCGGCATCGGCGGCATCGGGTGGGCCACCTGCACATGGACCGGCCGCCCGGCGATCCGTACGACGGCCCCCGGCATCGCCAGCTTGCCGGACACCCCGGCCTCGGGGGTGAGCGGGTACTTGCTGAGGATCGCCGAGCCGTGCGCGGCGTCGCCGGGGACGGCGATGACCTTCCGGTACGGGTAGGTCTCGCGCATGGCGGCCGCGTCGAGCGCCGCCGCGCAGCGGGTGTCGCACTCCTGGACCGAGACGAGGTCGGGGTCCTCCCGCCGCACCGCGCCGACCAGCCCCTTCGTGGCCCCGCCGAACTCCAGATTGGCGGTCAGCACCCGCACCTGCGCCACCACCGGGCCGCGCGGGCGGGGCGCCGGGCCGGGGTTGTACGGCTGGATGAACCACCCGGTCACCGCGGCCGCGGCCAGCGCCCACGCGCACCCCAGCGGCCAGCGCGCCGCCGCCGCGAGCACCAGGCCGAGCAGCGCGGGGACCAGCAGCCAGGGCAGGAAGGCCAGGAGCTGGGGCACGGGCGTGATCCCGTCGCTGTCCGCGGCCCGGCAGCCCAGCACCACGCTCACCACGGCCAGCGGCAGCGCCGCGCACCAGGCCGCCACCTGCCGGGCCCGCCCGCGCGGGGGGCGTGCGAAGCGGCGTACGGGCCGTACCAAGCGGCGTACGGGATGTACGGGCTCGGCGGCTCGGTCCTCCGCGACTGTCGTCTCCACACTGACCCTCTCGATCGGGCGAGCTCTCATTCTCGCGCGGGCCCCTGAAGGCGCGGTGGTGGCGGCCGGAGGTTACTGATGGTGTGCTCGCCCTTACTTTGTGAGCATTGACACGTCGTCAGTTCCATTGGCATGTGCCAAAATTCCTCCCCATGACAGTGGTTGAGCAGACGGTCGCACCCGAGCGCCTCCTGGCGGTCGAGCAGGCGATCGACGCGTTCGCCGAGGGCGGCTTCGTCATCGTCTTCGACGACACGTCCAAGGATCACCGGGGCGCTCTGCTGCTGGCCGCCGAGCACGCCCACGAAGGCGCGCTGAGGCAGCTGCTGGACCACACCTCCGGCATGGTCTGCGTGGCGCTGCCCCATGGGCGCGCCGAGCATCTGCGGCTGCCGCGGATCGTGGCGGACGAGGAGCACACCGGGCTGCTCAGCACCGCCTTCACCGTCCCCGTCGACCTGCTGGGGCCGACCACCACGGGCCTGTCCGCCCGGGACCGCTCGCGCACCGTCCAGGCGCTGGCCGACCCCCAGACCGCCCCTGAGCAGCTGGGGCGCCCGGGGCATGTGTTCCCGGTGTGCGCGGTGCCCGGCGGGGTGCTGGAGCGGGACGGCCACGCCGAGGCGGCGGTCGACCTGTCGCGGCTGGCGGGGCTCTCCGGGGTGACCGCGATCTGCGCGGTCGTCACGCCGGACTGGGAGCCGGCGGACTACGAGGACCTCAGCCGGCTCGCGGCCAGCAGGCTGCTGCCGCTGATCTCGGTGGCCGACCTGGTCGCCTATCGGCTGGCGCGCAAGGCCCTGGGGCGGTAGCGGGTCCGCGACCGGCCCCGTACGGCCGTACGGCCCTCACCCGCCGCGCAGCGTCAGCACCGTCTCGACCGTGTCCGCCTCCGCCGCCGGCTTGTCCTCGCGGTAGCGCAGCACCCGCGCGAAGCGCAGCGTCACCCCCGCCGGATAGCGGGAGGACCGCTGGAGCGAGTCGAAGGCGACCTCCACGACCAGCTCGGGCCGCACCCGCACCACCCAGCCGTCGTCGCTGACCGCCAGCCGCAGCAGCGCCTCCGTCTGCCAGCCGAGCAGCTTGTCGGTCAGGCCCTTGAAGGTCTTGCCGAGCATGGCGAAGGTGCCGTCCGGCCGCCGGGCGCCGAGGTGGAGGTTGGACAGCTTGCCGGTGCGGCGGCCGTGGCCCCACTCGGCGGCGAGCACGACCAGGTCGAGCGTGTGCACCGGCTTGACCTTCAGCCAGGACGCGCCGCGCCGGCCCGCGCTGTACGGGGCGTCGAGGGACTTGGCCATGACGCCCTCGTGCCCGCGGGCCAGCACGTCGGCGGCGAACTCCCGCGCCGCCCGCCGGGTCGCCTCGTCCCGCGGCTCCTCGGCCACCAGCCTGCGGACCCGCCGGGGGCCGGGGGCCACCCGGGCCAGCTCGGCGTGGCGGTCGCGGGCGGGCAGGTCGAGCAGGTCCCGGTCGTCGACGGAGAGCAGGTCGAAGAAGACGGGGTACAGCGGCAGCGAGGCGCGCGCCCCGGCCACGTCCAGCCGCGAGCCGACCCGGCCGGAGATCTCCTGGAACGGCCGGGGCCGGCCGTCGGCGCCCAGGGCGATCACCTCGCCGTCGAGGACCGCCCGCTCCACCGCCAGCTCGCGGGCGGCCGCGACCACCTCCGGCAGCCGGTCGGTGATCTCGTCGAGGGTGCGGGTGTAGACGCGTACGGTCTCCCCGTCCCGGTGCACCTGCACCCGGATGCCGTCCAGCTTCTCCTCGACCGCGCAGGGGCCGAGCCGGTCCATGGCCTCGTCCAGGTCCCGGGCGCTGTGGGCGAGCATCGGCAGCACCGGGCGCCCCACCTCCAGCCGGAACCCGGTCAGCGCCGGCGGCCCGTGTTCGACCAGCGCCCGGGCGACAGCGCCCAGCGAGCCGCCCAGCATCACCGCGCGGCGCACCTCGGCGGAGGGCGCGCCGACCGCGGCCGAAAGCCCCTCGACGGCGAGCGCGTCCAGCGCGCCCTGGCGCGGCTCCCCGCCGATCAGCCCGAGCAGAAAGCGCTGCTCCTCCTCGGTGGCGTCGGACATCAGCCGGGACACCAGCCGCTTGCGCTCGCCGGCGGCGCCGGTGCCGGAGACGGCCGCGACCCGGTCCAGGGCCTGGTGTACGTCGAGCACGCCGAGCCGGGGCCCCGCGGCCGGTTCCGGGCGCATCCGCAGCCCGGCCCAGCCCACCCCGATGCGGCGCTGCGGCAGCCTGCCCGCGAGATAGGTGATCACCACGGGTGCCTCGGCGGGCTCCACGCGGCTGAGCAGCCGGGCCAGGGCGGCGACCTTCTCCGAGCGGGCGGAGGTGGCCGCGACCTCGCGGGAGGTACGCGCGACATCGGCCAGCAGCATGGCTTCAGCCTCGCTCTTCCCGCCCGTCACCGCACCCCGGCCGCGCACCCCGGCCGCGTGCGGTAAGCGCGGCCCCGCCATACATTGGGCATAAGCACGCGGCTCCTACCGCGGGCGCGGCGTGGCAGGGCACGAGCAGGGAGCAGGCCACGGGACAGCAGATCGACTACGAGGCTCTCTTCGAGGCCACTCCGAGTCCGAATCTGGTGGTGGGTCCCGATCTGGTCATCGTCGCGGTCAATCGGGCGTATCTGAAGGCCACCCGGACCCGGCGCGGGGACCTGCTGGGCCGCCATATCTTCGACGCCTTCCCCGACAACCCGGCGGACCCGCAGGCCACCGGGACCCGCAATCTGGGCGCCTCCCTCGAACGGGTCCTGGCGACCGGGGAGCGGGACAGCATGGCGCTCCAGAAGTACGACATCCCCGCACCCGGCGAAGAGGGCGGGGCCAGGCGGGGCGAGGGGCGGTTCGAGGAGCGGTACTGGAGCCCGATCAACATCCCCGTCCTCGGGCCGGACGGCTCGGTGCAGATGATCATCCACCGGGTGGAGGACGTGACGGACTTCGTCCAGGGGCGGGCGCAGGTGCCGTTCACGCACACCGAGGCGATGGACGCCGACCTCTACACCCGCGCGCAGGAGCTCCAGGAGCTGAACGAGCGGCTGCGGGAGGCCCATGCCCGGGAGCGGGCGACGGCGCTGGCCCTCCAGCAGGCCATGCTGCCCGCGCTGGTCCCCGGGCTGCATCTGCGGGTGGCGGTCCGCTACCGGCCCGCCGTCGGCTCGCTGAATGTGTGCGGCGACTGGTACGAGGTGTTCGAGCTGCCCGACGGCCGGATCGCGGCGGCGGTGGGTGATGTGGTGGGCCAGGGGCTGGAGGCCGCCTGTGTGATGGGGCAGCTGCGGAGCGCGCTGAGCGCGGCGATCCGGGTCGTGGAAGGACCCGCCAAGGCGCTGGAGGCGCTCGGTCTGTACGCGGGCTCCATCGAGGGGGCGCTGGCCGCGACCGCCGTGCAGGCCGTCATCGACCGGTCGAAGCGGACCATCGCCTACAGCTGCGCCGGCCATCCGCCGCCGCTGCTGCTGCGGGCCGAGGGGGATGTCGTACAGCTCGACCAGGCCACCGATCCGCCGCTGGGTGCCCGCCTCGAGCTCGAGCATGTGGAGCGGCCCGAGGCCGTTCTCCCGTACACCCCGGGCGGCATCCTGGTGCTCTACACCGACGGGCTGATCGAGCGCCGGGGCGAGGACATCGACGCCGGGATCGGCCGGCTCGCCGAGAGCCTGTCCCGGAACGGGAAGCTGGAGCCCGAGGCCCTGGCCGACGTGCTGCTGATCGACCTGGGGGTCATGGGCGGGACCGTGGCGGATGACACGGCGCTGGTCGTCATCGCCCTGTGACCCGCGGGCCCGGCCCTTACGGCTGTCCCTGAGGTCCCTGCGGCCCCTGCGCCTGCGGGCCCGGCCCCTGCGGCCCCTGCTGTCCTTGCTGCCCCCATGACGACTGCGACTGTGCCTGTCCCTGCGGTCCCTGCGGTCCCTGCGGTCCCTGCCGTCCTCCCCACATCTGTGCCTGTGCCGCCCGCTCGGCCGAGCTCGGCCCCGCGCACAGCGCCCAGATGACGAGGGCGTCCAGGATGAGCAGCGTCACGGCCCAGACCGGGTAGTAGGGCAGCCACAGGAAGTTCGCGATCAGACTGAGCCCCGCCAGCACCACGCCGGTCACCCGGGCCCACATGGCACCGGTGAACACGGCCGCACCGGCGATCACGGCGACGGCGCCGACGATCGCGTGGACCCAGCCCCACCCGGTGAGGTCGAACGCGAAGGCGTAGTGGTGCGTGACCACGAACACCTGGTCGTTGCGGATGGCCGAGATCCCCTGGCCGAGGGCCATCAGCCCCGCGAAGATCAACATGATGCCACCGAAGACGAGCCATCCGCTCGCCGCCGCCCGGTGGTGCGCACTGGGCGCGGCCTGCGGCTGAACTCCACCGACGTGACTGGCCATTGTTGGGCTCCTTCGTCCCTGCCGACGGTCGGCCGGATGGCCGATGATTTGCGGCATATGTAGCTATTTACCCCTTTTCAGGTTTGCATAGGCCGCCAGGGTCGGCACTTTCAGGGCGCGAGGTGGCTCGCCTTCCGGGAGGACGCGGTGTAGATGTAGGGGTATGGCCCGGTATATGGGCCGATCGTGGGCACTGGCTGCCCGCATGTCCCCCGGTCGGCGCCCACGGAGTCGGCGGCGTGAGCGCCCAGAGGCGGCAGGGCGGCGCCCTGGGTCCTGGCTGAGCGCGCGGAGCGTCGCCGGCCAGGTCTTTCTGCTGCAACTGGTGGTCGTCCTGCTGCTGGTCGCCGCCGCGTCCATCGCGCTGGTGCTCCAGGTCCGGCACGACGCCACCAACGAGGCCCGGCACCGCTCCCTCGCCGTCGCCGAGACATTCGCCGACTCACCCGGCATCGCCCCCGCGCTGCGCTCCTCCAACCCCACCGCGGTGCTCCAGCCGCGGGCCGAAGCGGCGCGCAAGGACGCCGACGTCGACTTCGTCGTGGTCCTGAACACGAAGGGGATCCGCTACACCCACCCCAACACCGCGAAGATCGGCCGGCACTTCCTCGGGAACTACCGCGCCGCCGTCCAGGGCCACACCATCACGGAGACGTACACCGGCACCCTCGGCCCCTCCGTACGGGCCGTGGTGCCCGTCACCGACAGCCACGGCAAGGTCATCGGCCTGGTGGCCTCGGGCATCACGGTCAGCAAGGTGAGCGGTCTGGCCAACCGGCAGATCCCGATCCTCGTCGGCGCGGCCGGCGCCTCGCTCGCCCTGGCCACGGGCGGCACGGCGCTGGTCAGCAGGCGGCTGCGGCGGCAGACGCGCGGCCTGGACCCGGGCGAGATGACGCGCATGTACGAGCACCACGACGCGGTGCTGCACTCCGTACGGGAGGGCGTGCTGATCGTCGACGGGGACGGCCGGCTGCTGCTGGCCAACGACGAGGCCCGCCGGCTGCTGGCCCTGCCCGAGCACCCGGAGGGCCGGCCCGTCACCGAGCTCGGGATGGAGCCGCAGATGGCCGAGGTGCTGGCGTCGGGACAGATCGTCTCCGACGAGGTGCTGGTGGCCGGGGACCGGCTGCTGGCGGTCAACAACCGCCCCACGGACCGGGACGGCGGCCCGCCCGGCAGCGTGACCACCCTGCGGGACTCCACGGAGCTGCGCGCGCTGTCGGGGCGGGCCGAGGAGGCCCAGATCCACCTCAAGCTGCTCTACGACGCCAGCGTGGAGATCGGCACCACGCTCGACGTGGGCCGGACCGCCGAGGAGCTGGCCCGGGTCGCGGTGGACCGCTTCGCCGACTTCGTCACCGTCGACCTGGCCGGGCCCGTGCTGCGCGGCGAGGAGCCGCTGGCGGTGGGCGGCATCGAGATGTCCCGCGCGGCGGTCCACGGCATCCGCGACGACCACCCCTTCTACCCGGTGGGCACCCGCTTCTCGTTCGTCGCCTCCACCCCGCAGGCCTGGGGGTTCGGCAGCGGGCAGGCGGTGGTCGAGCCGGACCTGCGGGAGGCCGACGGATGGCGGGCCCAGGACCCCGGGCGGACCGGTCTGGTCGTCGACTACGGCGTGAGGTCGCTGGTGACGGTGCCGCTGCGGGCCCGGGGCGTCATGCTGGGCATGGTCAGCTTCTGGCGCACGGAGAAGCGCGACCCCTTCGAGGAGGACGAGATCTCCCTCGCCGAGGAGCTGGCCGCCCACGCCGCCGTCTGCATCGACAACGCCCGCCGCTACACGCGCGAGCACACCATGGCGGTGACGCTCCAGCACAGCCTGCTGCCCCGCGCCCTGCCCGAGCAGAGCGCGCTGGATGTGGCGTACCGCTATCTGCCCGCGGAGTCTGGGGTGGGCGGTGACTGGTTCGACGTGATCCCGCTGCCGGGGGCGCGGGTGGCGCTGGTGGTGGGCGATGTGGTGGGGCACGGGCTGCACGCGGCGGCCACGATGGGGCGGCTGCGCACCGCGGTGCACAACTTCTCCACCCTCGACCTGCCGCCCGACGAGATCCTCTCCCACCTCGACGACCTGGTCGCCCGGATCGACCAGGACGAGGGCGACCCGCCCCCGGAGGGGAACGAGGGCGGCGGCGCGGGCATCACCGGGGCCTCCTGCCTGTACGCGATCTACGACCCGGTGACCCGGCGCTTCACCATGGCCCGGGCCGGACATCCGCCGCCCGCGGTGGTCTCCCCGGACGGCGTGGTGGAGTTCCCCGAGGTGCCCGCCGGGCCGCCGCTGGGCGTGGGCGGCCTGCCCTTCGAGACGGCCGAGCTGAAGCCGGCCGAGGGCAGCCAACTGGTGCTCTACACCGACGGGCTCATCGAGGACCGCAGCCGGGAGATCGACGCCGGGTTCGCACTGCTCCGTGACGCCCTCGCCCACCCCGGCCGCAGCCCCGACGAGACCTGCGCGGACGTACTGGACGCGGTGCTGCCCGCGCGCCCCACCGACGACATAGCGCTGATCGTGGCCCGCACCCGGGTGCTGGCCGCCGACCGGGTGGCGAGCTGGGACGTCCCGTGCGAGCCGGCGGCGGTGGCCGAGGTGCGCGCCGAGGTCATCCGCCGGCTGGCGGACTGGGGCCTGGAGGACGTGGCGTTCACGGCGGAGCTGGTGCTCAGCGAACTGATCACAAATGCGATCCGCTACGCCGCGGGCCCGATCCGGGTGCAGCTGCTGCGCGACCGCAATCTCATCTGCGAGGTCTCGGACACCAGCAGCACCTCGCCGCATCTGCGGTACGCGGCGACGACGGACGAGGGGGGCCGCGGGCTGTTCCTGGTCGCGCAGTTCGCGGAGCGCTGGGGCACCCGCTACACGGCCGACGGCAAGGTCATCTGGGCGGAACTGGCGCTGCCCTGACGGCCGCTTCGTCCTGACCGCGGGTCAGCCCGTCTCCGGGGCGAACTTCTCCACCAGGAGGTCAAGTCGTACCCCCTGGTACTCGGCCGGCATCCGCGCCCCGTGCACCAGGACGGCGATGCCGTGCAGCGAGCCCCAGAACACCTCGGCGTACAGCCCCTCGCCCTCGCGTGGCCCGACCACGGCGACGATCTCGGCGAAGGCGGCGCGCAGCGCGGAGGGCGTCTCGCTGCTGGCGAAGGGCAGGTCGGTCGGCATGATGAACATGGCCTCGTACAGCGCGGGCCGGTTGGCGGCGAAGTCGAGGTAGGCCCGGCCCACCGCGCGCAGCGCCTCCTTCGGGGAGATCTCGCCCAGCCGCGCCCGCCGCAGCTGGGCGGCGAGGTCGTCGAAGCCCTCGAGGGCCACCGCGCGGACGATGGCGTCCTTGCCCTTGAAATGGCTGTAGAGGACGGGCTGGCTGTACTCGACGCGCTCGGCCAGCCGGCGCGTGGTGACCGCGTCCCAGCCCTCGGCCTCGGCCAGCTCGCGGGCGGAGGTGATGATCAGTTGATGGCGGAGTGCTCGTTCGCGTTCGCGACGCTCGGTGGATGACATGCCCTGATTCTAGCAACGCTAGACGCACTAGCGTCGGCAGGAACACGCCGTGGGGTGGACGTGCGGACCCGGAACGGCTCATTCTGGTTTGCGGCGTTCGGCGACGGTTCAGGGGTCGCCATGCGGGGGCCAACCGGGGTTTACTTCTCGGTGCTGACGGGATGTCAAGGTCCCGATTGGCGAACGGGCCGGTCAAAAGCGTGTGTGCGGTACTACGATGTGCCGCCCATGGCTTGAAACCGACCTCGTCCCTCGATCACGCCCCTGAGGACCTGAGAGATGTCAGCACATATATCCAGCCAACCCGTCAAAGGGCTCCCCATGACGCGGCAGGCCCTGACCGTACCGCTGCTGGCGGCCGTCGTTCTCGGAGGCATCGGGGCTTGGGTGACGGCCGAAGTGCCGACCGAGAGCCGGGCGTCCGTCGGACTGTTCTCCGCGGTGGTCGTCATCGTGTCCTGCGTGGCCGGCGCGCTCGCCGCCGCCCGCGCCCAGGACGTACGGCGACTCCGGGAACGCGTGGCGGCCGTGGAGGCCGAGGCCGCGCGGCGTACGGCGGTGATGGAGGCCGAGACCACCAGGCTCGCCGACGAAACGATTCCCCAGGCGGTGAACCGGCTGCGCGAAGGGGACACGATGGACACCGTGATCGCCTCGCTGGGCTCGCCCGCCAACCAGGCGCACGGCCGGGTCCTGAACACGCTGGTGCGGGAGGTGGCCACCGGAGAGCGCATGCGCGCCTCGGCCATGGCCGCCTGCGCCAACGCCGCCGGCCGGGTGCAGGCGCTGGCCACCAGCATGCTCGCCGACCTCCGCGAGATGGAGAACCGGCACGACGAGGCCGTCCTCGGCGACCTGCTGAAGCTCGATCACACCACGGCGCAGGCCGGGCGCATCGCGGACAGCATCGCGGTCCTCACCGGGGCCCGCTCCGGGCGCCGCTGGACCAAGCCGATCGTCATGGAGAGCGTGCTGCGCGGCGCGGTCGGCCGGATCAGCGCCTACCAGCGGGTCCGGATCCACTCGGCCAGCACCGCCGCGGTCGCCGGGTACGCGGCCGAGGGCGTCATGCACGCCCTCGCCGAACTCATGGACAACGCCGCCACGTTCTCGCCTCCCACCGAGGAGGTGCATGTGTACGTCCAGGAGACGCACACCGGCGTCGTGGTGACGATCGAGGACGGCGGTCTGGTCATGGGACCGGCCGCGCTGGCCCGCGCCGAGAAGGCCGTCTCCTCCGAGACCCTGGACCTGACCACGCTCTCCGGCACCCGGCTCGGGCTCGCGGTCGTCGGGCAGTTGGCCCGTAAGCACAACCTGACGGTCTCCTTCCGGCCCTCCTCGCGCGGCGGCACCGGCGTGGTCGTCCTGATCCCGCAGCAGCTGATCACCCACGCGAGCCAGGACTCCGTGACGGGCCGCACCGCGGGAGCCCGCCCGGCCGCCGCCCAGACCGCCACCCGGTCCGCGAGCCCCTCCGGCACCATCTCCTCCCCCCGCTCCACCCGGACCGCCGCCCCGGCCCGTAAGACCGCCCCGGCCGCCGCCCCGCGCGGCGCGAACGGCGGCACGGAAGGCGAGGCGACCGGTGAGGTGAACGGCGCGCTGCCCAAGCGCCGCCGCGGCGAGACGCTGGCCGCCGCCGCCCGGCCCACCCCCACCGAGGCGCCCAAGGAGCCCTGCGACCGGCCGCGCCCCGACGCCACCCGCTTCGGCGCCTTCCGCCAGGCCACCCGGGGCGGCTCCACCGCCACCCCCGCCTCCGACGCCTGCCCCCTCCCCGAAACGTCTCCCGAGAACGACCAGCCGTGACAGAAGGAACCCCGATGAACACCACAGATCGCAGCTTGGACTGGTTGCTGGAGAACCTGCTGAAGAAGACCCCCGGCGCCCGGCACGCGCTGGTGCTCTCCAGAGACGGTCTCAAGCTGTGTCTCACCTCCGGCCTGTCCCTCGACCAGGCCGACCAACTGGCGGCCATCGCCTCGGGTATCCAGAGCCTGTCCCACGGCGCCTCCATCGAGTTCGGTGACGGCAGCGGTGGCGTCCGGCAGTCGATGACGGAGTTCCACGGCGGAATCCTGTTCATCGTGGAGGCCGGCGAGGGCGCCCACCTCGCGGTCATCGCGGAGGACGAGGCCGACGTCGGCGTCATCGGCCACAACATGAACGAGCTGGTCGAGCAGATCGGCGACCATCTGCGCGCCGCGCCCCGCGTGGCCGCGAGCGGCAGCGGAGGGGCCACCGCATGATCCGAGGGGCCGTCGACAGCGAGGATCCGGACCGGCTGTACATCGTCACCGGCGGCCGCAGCCGCGTGGACGAGAGCGTGTTCGACATGGTCACGCTCATCGTCAGCGAGAGCGAGCCCAGCCCCGGCATGCAGTCGGAGCACGCCAGGATCCTCCGGATGTGCCACCGTCCGCTGGCGGTCGTGGAGATCTCCTCCTATCTGGGGCTGCCGGTCAGCGTCGTGAAGATCCTGCTCTGCGATCTGCTCGACATGGGAAAGATCACCGCTCGCCATCCTCAGGTGGTCCGCGCCGACACGCGGCTGCCCGAACCCGAGATGCTGAAGAAGGTGCTCGTTGCACTCCAGAACCTCTGACCGCCCCGAGGGCGCGCAGCCGGGCCAGGACGCACAGCTGAGCCAGAGCGCGAGCGACGGTCTCAAGATCGTGGTCGTCGGGGGCTTCGGAGTCGGCAAGACGACCATGGTCCGTTCGGTCAGCGAGATCCGCCCGCTGAGCACCGAGGAGACCATGACCCAGGCGGGCGTGGGGATCGACGACGCCTCGCAGGTGCGGGAGAAGACCACCACGACCGTCGCCTTCGACTTCGGCCGCATCAGCCTGGACGAGCAGATGGTGCTCTATCTGTTCGGCGCCCCCGGCCAGGAGCGGTTCTGGTTCCTGTGGGACCGGCTGTTCATGGGCACCCTGGGCGCGGTCGTGCTGGTGGACACCAACCGGGTGTCCGACTCCTGGTACGCCATCGACCGGCTGGAACACCACGGCACGCCGTTCATCGTGGCGCGCAACAACTTCGGCGAGCCGAAGCACACCCTGGAAGAGGTGCGGGCGGCCCTCGACCTGTCGCCCGACATCCCGATGGTCGACTGCGACGCCCGGGAGCGCGAGTCGAGCAAGGCCGTGCTGATCGCCCTGGTGCGCCATCTCTACTCCCTGTCCACCACCTCAGTTCCCCGGGAGAGCACCGCGTGACCACCCCGGACCCCACGCCCGTACCCGAGGACCCCTTCGCCGCCGGGCCGCCGCAGGGCTGGCCGGAGCAGCCGGACGCCGTGGTGCTGGACGCCGACGCCTTCCGGCACAGCCAGGACGATCTCTACCGGCGGCTCCGCCGGGACCACGGCCCCGTCGTACCCGTCCTGCTCGAGCGGCAGATCCCCGTCTGGCTGGTGCTCGGCTACCGGGAGATGGTGCGGGTCACCACCGACCCCAAAACCTTCGCCCGCGACTCGCGCCGCTGGCACTCCTGGGACAAGGTCCCGGACGACTGGGAGCTGATGACGTTCGTCGGCTACCGGCCCACCATGCTGTTCACCGAGGGCGCCGAGCACGAGCGGCGGGCCGAGGCGATCATCGACAGCATGGAGGTCGTGGACCCGTTCGAGCTGCGCGCGCTGTGCGAGCGCGTCGCGGACGATCTGATCGACGACTTCGCGGGCAGCGGCAGCGCCGACCTGATCGCCGACTACGCCTGCCGGATCCCGCTGCGCGTGCTGAGCCGCATGTACGGCCTGGACGGGGCCGAGTCCGAGGAACTCCAGCAGATCACGGTCGACCTGGTCAGCGGGGTCGGCGGACCGGCCGCGCACCAGAAGATGGTCGACCAGATGGTGGGCCTGCTGGCGCAGGCCCGCGCCAACCCGGACCGCAAGAACATCTCCACCGTCCTGGCGTTCCACCCGGCGGGGCTCACCGACGACGAGATCATCAACGACCTGCTGGGCAACGTCTACGCCGCCCACCAGCCCACCACCGACCTGATCGGCAACGCGCTGCGGCTGATGCTCACCGACGAGCGGTTCGCGGTCACCATGTCCGGCGGGCGGCGCAGCGTCGGCCAGGCGCTCAACGAGGTGCTCTGGGAGGCCACCCCGGTCCCCAACTGGATCGGCCGCTGGGCCGCCGAGGACACCATGCTCGGCAACCGCCGCATCAGGAAGGGCGACTGCCTGATGCTGGGCCTCGCCGCGGCCAACGCCGACCCCGACGTACGCCCCGACTTCCGGGCGGGCGCGGCCGGCAACCAGGCCCACATGGCCTTCAGCCACGGCACCCACGGCTGCCCCCCGGTCGCCCGTGAGCTGGCCGAGGCCATCGCCATGGCCGCGATCGAGGTCCTGATCGACCGGCTCCCGGATGTGTCCCTGAGTATCGCCCCCGAGGAACTGGAGTGGCGCTCCGGGCTGATGATGCGCGGCGTGTCCGCCATGCCGGTCGAGTTCAGCGCCACCTCCCACTGACCCGCTGACGAGTCGGGCCCGCGCGGCCCGCTTCCGTACCGCCGCCCCTCGCCTGGCCCGCGGGCCGGGCGAGGCGGCCGGCCCTGGCCGGCCTGAGGCGGGTCGGGGCGGGAGCGCGGGGCCGGGAGTCAGGAGGCGGCCTCCCAGGCGAATCCGTCCGGGTCGGTGAAGGGGCCGGCGGCGCAGCCGAGGACGACGCGGTGCGAGCCGGTGCCCTCGGCGGGCACACCGAGGTCCTTGGCCAGGCCGCGGCGCTTGTACAGCGCCAGCTTGACGGGGCTGGACTCGTCGGAGGCGAACTCGGCGTACTTGCCACCGAAGCTCTTGGCCACGGTCAGGCCCCGGCCGACGTAGAACTGCTTGCTGCCCTTCACGTCCTCGACGCCGAGCAGGAGGACCATCTCGTCGATCTCGCGGGTGGCCGGGCCGGTGTCCTTCTTCGCCGAGGTCGCGATCTTCCAGATCGTCCCGTCCGGGGCCTGGACGACGCCGCCGTAGCCCCACAGCGACTTCGCGGCGGGCTTCAGCACGGTGGCGCCGGCGTCCACGGCCGCGTCGACGAAGCCGTCGACGGTGGCCGGCCCGGACACCGTGAGAGCCAGGGTGAAGCCGCGGAATCCGGTGGAGTGGGCCTCGGACGCCCGCAGACGTATGCGCGTGTCCACTCCGAAGGCGGTGTAGAAGCGGCGGGCGGCCTCGGGGTCGGCCACCTCAAGGGTGACGGATGCGATGGATGTGACGGATGCGATGGATGCGGTGGAAGTGGTGTTCGTCATGACCATCACGCTACGGGGCTGCCCGGCGACGGGGCTTCTCGATTCCTGACCGGTCTTGTCCCCCCCTCGCGGGCAAGCGCAAGGCGCCCCTCCCGGGGGGAGGAGCGCCTCAAGAGGTGACGCGCGCGGGGCGCCCGAGAAGTGGGCTACGACACGGGTTTGGCGCCGCGCTTCTTCAGCATGTCGTTCATCAGCAGGATCTCCGACTGCTGGCCGTCGACCATGCCCTGCGCCAGGCGCTTGACCGTCGGGTCCTTCGCCAGCTTGACCGCTCCCTCGGCCATGTCGATCCCGCCCTTGTGATGGGCGATCATCAACCGCAGATACATCACCTCGGCGGTCTTCCCCTTGGCCTTCCTCAACTCGTCCAGCTGGGTGTTGGTGGCCATGCCGGGCATGAGGGACCCGTCGTGCGGCTTGTAGGCGCCGTCCTTGCCCATCGAGCCGTGGTCCATGGAGCCCATCGAGTCATGGTCCGTGGACCCGTCCGACGAGAGGTCCTTCATCCAGGTCATCGGGGGGTCTTCGGAGGTCTTGGAGAGCCCCCACAGATCCAGCCAGCCCAGCATCATCCCGCGCTGGTTGGCCTGGGTGTTGATGATGTCGTACGCGAGGCGGCGCACATCCTCGTCGTCGGTGCTGTCGCGCACGATGAACGACATCTCCACCGCCTGCTGGTGGTGGATGGACATGTCCCGGGCGAACCCCGCCTCCGCAGAGGTGTCGCCCGGCTTCGACGGTCCGGTCGTGCCGTCCGAGCGGTCCGCGGTGAGCCACAGGACGCCCACCGCCACCAGCACCAGCAGCGCGAGCGCGGCGGAGACGCCCGCGATCAGCGGCTGCCGTCCCGCGCGGCCGGTGGTCGTCACCTGGGCGGTGTCCGTCATTCCGACTTACCTCCGGTGCAGGCGGCGCCCGGCTCGGGGGTCTGCTTGCCCTGCACGTAGTCCTTGAAGAACTTCTCCACGCGCGGGTCGGTCGCCGAGTCGACGTGGAGCTGGGTGCCCCAGGCGGTGAGGATGATCGGGGCGTCCTGGTCCTGGTAGGGGCTCATCAGCGAGTACGGGGTCTGCTTCACGCGCTTCTCGAGTTCGGTGACGTCCTTGGCGGGCGCCTTGTCGGTGTAGGTGACCCACACGGAGCCGTGCTCCAGGGCGTGCACCGCGTTCTCGTTGGCTATCGGCTTCTCGTAGACGTCGCCGTTGCAGTTCTGCCAGACCTGGTTGTGGTTTCCGCCGGCCGGCGGCGACATCGCGTACTTGACGGAGCCCTCGACGTGCGTACGGCCGAGGTTCTTCCAGGTCTTCATGCCCTTGAAGGTCCCGGTCTTGACGGTCGACATCGTCACCGCCTGGGCCTTCTCTTCCTTCTCCTTGCTGGCGTCGATCATGAAGTAGCCGCCGACGACCAGCCCGACGACGATCACCGTGCACGAGACGATCGTGATGATGCGGTAGCGGCGGTCGCGCGCCTTCTCGGCGCGGCGCAACTCCTCGATCTTCTCGCGGCGCGCGGCCGCCGCGTTCTTCGTCTTCGATCCCTTGGAAGCCATGGCTTGTCCTTGTCCTTGCACTGGAGGAATGAGTGATGTGCGGATGTGGATACCGGCGGCCTAGGTGCGAAGCACTTGGAGCTGGTGGAGGCCGGGGGCGCGGATGGCGCGGTCGGGCGGGGCCCGGGTGGCATCCGTGTCGTGCGGGCGCTCGCGCGGCGGGAAGTCGGCGAGCGCGGGCGGGGGGACGGGCGCGGGCACCAGGCCCTGGCTCACCCCCCGGGGGCCGGCGACGCAGTTGTCGCCGGCGCCGCCCGCGCTGTGCGCCCCGGTCGGGGGTCCGAGGGAGGCGGGGTCCGGGCACGCGCGGCCGGGCGCGGCCACGGGGGCCGTCGCGGGGCGGGACTCGGGGCGGGACTCGGGGCCGGACGGGGGGTGTGCCGAGACGGAGGCGTGCCGCACGGCGGACGTGTGTTCCGCGGCCGGGTGGAGGAACGAGGGTGCCAGCCAGAACGCGATGGTGCACAGCAGGACGGCACGCCGAAGGACCGAGGGCACGGTGGCTCGCACCGTGCCGCCCGGTATTCGGACCGCGTCGCGCTGTCTACTCATCGCGCCAGATCGTAACCACTGGGCCTGCCGCGGCTGAATGGGCAAAGGCCCGGCGGGGTGCCGGTGCCTTCGCCCATCGCCCGTCGGCTGTGGGTCAGCCCGCGGGTCAGCCCTTGCCGAGGAGCTTGTTCATCTGCGTGATCTCCTCGTTCTGGGTCTTGATGATGGCGTCGGCCATCGTCTTGGCGGGTCCGTACGCGCCCTGCTTCTTCTCGGTGCGGGCCATGTCCACCGCGCCCTTGTGGTGTTCGACCATCATGGTCAGGAACGCGGTGTCGAAGGCCGCGCCGGAGGCCTTCTTGAGCTCCTCCATGTCCTTGGAGCTCATCATGCCGGGCATGCCCTCGTGCTGGGAGTGATCCATGCCGGGCATCGCCTCGGGGACCTTCTCGCCCCACGCCTCGAGCCAACCGGACATGGTGCGGATCTCCGGGTCCTGCGCCTTCTTGACCTCGGCGGCGAGCTCCTTGACCGCGCCGGAGGAGGCCCGGGTGGCGGCCAGGTCTGCCATCTCCACGGCCTGGCGGTGGTGGGGGATCATCCCCTGCGCGAAGCTCACATCGGCGTCGTTGTGCTTGCCGGACGGGGCGGACGCGCTCGCGCTCGCGGTGGTCTTGGTCGAGTCGTGGCCGGAGCCGGAGTGGTCCTTGCCGCCGCCGTCGCTGCCACAGGCGGTCAGGGTCAGGGACAGCGCGGCCGCGGCGGCGGCCGCGGCGAGGGCGGTACGGCGGGTGAGGGAACGCATGGGGGAACTCCTGAGGAATTTTTCGGTGGTCTTCGGGACATGCCGGGGTGAGGCGCCCGGCCCGCCCCGAGTGGGGGTGGGCGGCGCCGCGAGGGCGGGTCCTATATCCGCAGGAGCTGGAGCTCGGCCAGGCTGGGCGGCGCGCGCCCGTCGGCCGGGGAGGGGGCCGTGCCGCGCCGGGCCGCCGTGAGGTCGTGGCCGCAGACGGCGACGGGGGCCGCCGGGGGAGCGGACAGCGTGGGTCCGCCGCCGACCGCGGGTGAGGCACAGGTCGGATCGGCGTGGTGGAGGTGCGAGCCGCCGCACGCGCCGTCGCAGCCGCTGTGGGCCGTGGCGCTGGTCGCGACGGTCGTCATGGCGGTCATGGCCGTCGTCGAGGTGGCCGTCATCGTGGCGGCGGGGCGCTCATGCGTACGCGGCATCAGCCCGCCGGAGGGTCCGAGGGCGTGCATGCCCAGCAGCCCTGCCAGCACCCCCAGCACGAGCAGCGCGCGCCACCGCCACGCGGGCGGGGACGGACGGTACTCGGCGGTGCTCGGCACGGGCTCAGCTTACGAGAGCGCTCGGCCGGCCGCGGTGGGGGCTGCCTGATCCACTCCGACGAGAAACGGCCAACACGGCCAATGAGGCTGTTAGCGTGGGCCGTTGAGGGATGGGGGCGAAGGCGGCGGATGGCATCGGACACGTTTCGTATCGGCGGGGACCTGGAGGTAGGGCGGCTCGGGTTCGGGGCCATGCACCTGCCGAACGAGCCCGCCGCCGACCGCGAAGCCGCTCTCGCGGTCGCCCGACGAGCCGTCGAGCTCGGCGTCACGCTGATCGACACTGCCCATCTGTACGGCGGGGGCGCCAACGAAGAACTCCTCGCCGAGGCCCTGCACCCCTACCCCGCCGGGCTGCTCGTCACCACCAAGGTCGGCGTCGCGCGAACGGGTCCCGGCGGCGAGTGGAGGCTGGACGCACGTCCGGCCGTCCTGCGCGACCAGGTCGACCATGCCCTCCGCCGGCTGCGGGTCGAGCGGATCGAGCTGCTCCAGCTGCACCGCATCGACCCGGAGACGCCGCTCGCCGACCAGCTCGGCACGTTGCGGGAGCTCCAGTCCGAGGGCAAGGTCGGCCGGCTCGGGCTGTCCGAGGTCACCGTCGCCGAACTCGGCCGGGCGCGGGAGATCGTCGACGTCGTCAGCGTGCAGAACCGCTACAACCTGCTCGACCGCGAACACGAGCCGGTGCTCGAGGCCTGTGCGGCGGCGGGGATCGCGTTTCTGCCCTGGCGGCCCGTCGCGGCGGGGGCGTCGGGGGCGAGGGCGGAGATCGCCGCCGTCGCGGCCGAGCTGGGCGTCACCCCCACGCAGGTCTCGCTCGCGTGGCTGCTCGGCCACTCGCCCGTCGTCCTCCCGATCCCCGGCACCGCCCGGATCGAGCATCTGGAGGAGAACCTCGCCGCGGCCCGCCTCGCCCTGACCCCGGCTCACCGCGCCCGCCTCGACCGGCTGGCCGAGTAGCCGTAGGCCTCTTACGAGAGGGGCGGCGTACATCGACGTGGTGTCGGTGTACGCCGCTGCTGATGACCATCGGCAGCACCACCATCGGCACCGCCGTCTCCGTCTCCATGGACATGGCGGAGAACTGCCCGGTGACACCGATCGCGGCACGCACGGCCTGCGGGTCGGCGGTGAGGTCGTGGCCGCCGATGTGGGCCTGCCCGCCGTCGGCGGTGATGAGCGTGGAAAGGATCTTCACGGCGGTGGTCTTGCAGGCTCGGGTCAGAGGCTGCGGGCGGTGATGTCGCCGTAGGAGGTGGCGGCGCGGATGTCGAGTTCGGGGGTGCCGTCGTTCTTGAGGGCGTTGCTGATGCGGCCGTAGTCGGTGCCGGCGTCCAGGGCGGCCGAGACGCCGGCGGCGGCGCCGACCGTGATGTCACCGGACTGGGTACGGAGTGTGAGGGCGCCGCGTACGGCCTCGGTGATCCGGATGTCGCCCCTGGCGGTGCTGATCTCCGCGGGGCCGCTCAGCCGGCCGACCTCGACGTCACCGTCGAGCGCGGTGAGGCGGACGCTCGCGGCCTCGTCGATCTTGATCCGGCGGTATGCGCCTTCGAAGGCGACGTCGCCGAGGCGGCCCACGACGCGGAGCTCGGAGCCGGACGCCTTGGCCTCGACGCGGGAGCCGACGGGCAGCTGGACGGTGACCTCCAGGGATCCGGAACCGAGGAGCTGGTTCTTGGGCTCGGAGGTGCGGACCCGCAGGATGCCGTCGGCGTAGGCGACGGTGGTCTGCTCGGCGGTCTGGACGTCGCGGCTCTTGGCAGGGTTGGCGGGCCGGATCTCGACAGTGGTGTCGGCGCGGTCGGCGGCGATGAACTGGACGCGTCCGGCGGGGATGTCCAGGTCGACGGTGACCGGGGCGGGGGTGTCGAACTTCTGCATCGTGCGTTCCTTCGGCTCGTTGTTTCCGATGACCGAAACACTACGTTGCGTTCAGGGATCCAGCAACGGAATCGTTGCGCGTAATCTCCATCTGTGCAGGTAGAAGAGCAGGAATCGTTGCAACGGTCCAGAATCTAACGCAACAATCCCCCTCCGGATCGTTGCAATGAATGAAAGTGAACGCTATGTCGGGGGCGGGCTCACGCGGTCACCTTGTCGAAGAACGCCGCGACGTTCGCCACGGTCCGCGCGATCTTCTCCTCCAGGGTCAGCGACTCCTGGATCCGGCCGTCGGCGCCCGCGCTCTTCTTGCCCCGCACGTAAAGCGAGCAGGCGAGGTCGCTACAGATGTAGGTGCCGACCGAGTTGCCCTGCTGCCCGGCCTGCCGGGCCTTGGGCGCGACCATCAGGGAGACGCCGCCCGTGTGGGAGGTCAGGCATACCGAGCACATGCCGCGCCGGATCTGCCAGGAGGCCGGGCTGGGGCAGCGCAGTCGGAGGCCTTTCGGGCGGCCGTCCAGTGCGGTGACGAGGTAGGCGCGCTCGGGGGCCTGGGGGTCTCGCCAGCCGAGGAAGTCCAGGTCGTCCCAGGGTCGCTCGGCCAGGTCGCGGGGGACGGAGAGGCGCTTGGCCTCGCCCTTGGTGCAGTTCACGAAGGCGGTTCGGATCTCTTGCTCGGTCAGTGGCTTCATAAATCTGAGGCTAATTTGCCTAAACCTTTTAGGCAAACGCATAATAAGTACTGTCGAGGGAGAGGAAGGGCATGCCACACGCAGGGCTGACCACGGAGCGCCTGACCCGGGCGGGGGCGGAGCTGGCCGACGAGGTCGGCTTCGAGCAGGTGACCGTCTCGGAGCTGGCCAGGCGGTTCGACGTCAAGGTCGCGAGTCTCTACTCGCACCTGAAGAACTCCCAGGACCTCAAGACCAGGATCGCCCTGCTCGCCCTGGAGGAGCTCGCCGACCGGGCCGCCGACGCCCTGGCCGGACGGGCCGGCAAGGACGCCCTGGCCGCCTTCGCCAACGTCTACCGCGGCTACGCCCGGGAGCACCCCGGCCGCTACGCCGCGGCCCAGCTCAGGCTCGACCCGGAGACGGCGGCCGCCAGCGCGGGCGTCAGGCACGCGCAGATGACGCGGGCGATCCTGCGCGGCTACGACCTGCCGGAGCCGGACCAGACGCACGCGGTCCGGCTGCTCGGCAGCGTCTTCCACGGCTACGTCAGCCTGGAGCTGGGGGGCGGGTTCAGCCACAGCGCGCCCGATACGGAGGAGACCTGGGCGCGGATCCTGGACGCGCTCGACGCCCTGCTGCGGAACTGGCCCACGCCCTGACGGCCCCGATCCCCGCGCCGCCCGACCCGGCTCAACCGGCCCCGACGCGCGCCGCCTTGGCGAGCGCCGCCCGCGCGGGCAGCACGCTCGCCGCGAGCGCCGGCACCAGGCAGCCCGCGACCGCCGCCGCGACGGGCGTTACGGGCACGACCAGCCGGACCGGGACGCCGAGGGTGCCGCTGAGGCCGGCGCGGAGGCCGAGCAGGGAAGGGAGCGCGGTCAGGGCGCCGAGGACGGAGCCGAGGGCGACCACGAAGGCGGTCTCGGCCGCGACGGTCCACAGCACCTGACGGGGCGTCGCGCCGACCAGGCGCAGCAGGCGCAGGTCGGGCAGCCGGTCGGCGGTGGACATCAGGAGGGTGTTGGCGACCGCGACACCCGTGCATCCCGCCGACATGGCGACCAGCAGCAGCGTGAAGATCTCGACCAGCCGGTCCTCCTCGGCGTCCGCGCGGCCCGCGTAGGCGGCCACGCTCACCTCCTCCGCCCCGAGCCGCCGGAGCGCGGCGGGTGAGGGGGCCGGGCCGCCGGTGCGGTAGACGACGTCGGTGAGCGCGTTCGGGTCGTGGGCGCGGACCACCTCCCGGGGGAGCAGCAAGGCGTACGGGGCGGGGGCCGTACGGTCGGAGAGGACCGCCACGATCCGCAGCCTCTCCGTGCGGCCGTCCTCGAAGGTCACCCTCGTGGTGCCGTGCCCGCCCAGCGTGGCCAGCGCCGACTCGGTCACGGCCACTGTCCCGGGGCCGCGCAGCCGCGCGAGCGATCCGGAGACGGTCCGCAGCCGGTGGTGGACGTCGGCGAAGGCGGCGGGGTCGACGCCCGCGGCCCGCACGGGGGTCTTGGCCGCGCCCCCGTAGACGGTGGTGGCCAGCAGCCCCGTCCCCGGGACGGATCCGGCGGCGGCGTCGGACAGGCCCGGGGTGCCGTCGCGGGCGACGACCGCGGCCTCGGCCCGTACCGACACGGTGTCGCGGGTGGCGTAGGAGTGCACGGAGGTCTGGGTGTTGCCGGTGATCAGGACGACGAAGCCGACGGTCGCCAGGACCGGGGCGGTCGTCGACGCCGTACGCCGCACCGCCGTCAGCATCCCCTCGCGCACCAGCATGCCGAGCGCACCGCCGCGGCGGCCCAGCGGCCGGGAGACGGCGCGTACGAGCGGGGGGACCACGGCCGGGACGAGCAGGGTCACTCCGGTGACCAGCCCGACGGCCGTGCACAGGGCGAGGGTTGTCATATCGGCCGGGTCGGCGAAGGCCGTTCCGGCGGCGGCCGCGCAGCCCAGGGCGGTGAAGGCGATGCCGGTCAGCGCGCGGGCGCGGGTCATCGGGCGGTCGTCCGCGGCGGCCTCGCGCAGCGCCTCCAGCGGCCCGGTCCTCGCGGCCCGCCGGGAGGCGGACCACACGGCGGCCAGCGCGACCGCCAGTCCGGCGGCGAACGTCGCGGCGAGCACCCACGCCTGACGGTGGACCGCGAAGCCCGGCGGCAGGAAGCCCGCGTCGGTGAGCACCCCGCCCAGCGCGGGGGCCAGCGCCGCGCCGAGCAGGGCCCCGGCCGCCGCGCCTGCCGCGCCGACGGCGAGCGCCTGCCCGTACAGCAGGCGGCGCAGCTGGCGCCCGGTGGCGCCGACCGCGCGCAGCAGGCCGAGTTCGCGGCGGCCTCCGGCGACGCTGAGGGCGAACGTCGAGGCGACGACCAGGACCGTGGCGAAGGCCGAGAGCGCGCCCATGGCGGTCAGCACCTGGCCGCCGATCCAGCGCGTCTTGGCGTCCTGGACGGGGGCGAGGCCGCTGCGCGCACCGCCGCTGAGCACCTCGCCCGCGCCGTTCACGGCCGAGCGGGCCGCCGTCGCGACCGCGCCGGGGTCCGCGCCCCGCTCGGTCAGCAGCCCGATGACGCGCACCCCGCCGGACAGGGCGGCCGCGCGCTCGTCGGTCAGGTAGTAGCCGGGCCCGTCGACCGTGCCGGAGACGGTGAACCGCCCGGCCCCGGCCGCGGTCAGCAGCGTGATCCGCTCGCCCGGCCGGGCCCCGAGTGCGCGGTCGAGGGCCACCTCGTCGGCCCGCTGCGGGGCGCGGCCCGCGGTGAGCCGGTACGGGGCGAGGGCCGCGGCGGACCAGCCGTGGCCCAGCCGGTCCCCCGCCCGCTGCCGGCCCACAGGCGCGCCGCCCGAGACCGCCTGCGCGGAGAAGGACCGGTCGGGCACGGCGCGCCGCACCCCGGGCAGGGCGTCCAGCGCCCGCGTCAACTCCTTCGTCCGGTGGGCGGACCAGGGGGCCCGCTCCAGGAACACCCCGTCGGGGCCGGTGCCGCCCTGCGCGCTCCGTACGAGCACGGGGGCGCCCGCGTACCGCCCGGGCACCCCGCCGTTCCCGGACAGCAGGATCAGCGCGCTCATGGTGAGGACCGCGACGCCCAGGCACAGCGCGGCGAACGAACCCGCGAAGGCCGTGCGGCGTGCCCGTACGGTGGCGAGGGCCAGGCCGAGCATGCCGCCCCCGCCCCCGCCCCCGCTCCTGCCCGCCGTCATGCCGCCGCCTCCAGCACCGACATCCGCGAGGCGATCGCCTCGGCCCCGGGCCGGTCCGCCATCTCGTCGGCGATCCGCCCGTCGGCCAGGAAGACGACCCGGTCCGCCCACGCCGCCGCGGCCGGGTCATGGGTGACCATGACCAGCGTCTGCCGATGGCGGTCGACCAGGCCGCGCAGCAGGCCCAGCACGGCGCGCGAGGTGGTGATGTCCAGCGCGCCGGTCGGCTCGTCGGCGAAGAGCACCGCGGGCCGGGCGATCAGCGCCCGCGCGATGGCAATGCGTTGCTGCTGGCCGCCGGAGAGCCGGTCCGGGCGGTGTCCGGCGCGGTCGGCCAGGCCGACCTCGGCGAGCGCGGCGGCCACCTGGGCGGGGTCGGGGCGGCGGCCCGCCAGGCGCAGCGGGAGGGCCACGTTCTGCTCGGCGGTCAGGGCGGAGACGAGGTTGAAGGACTGGAAGACGAAGCCGATCCGGTCCCGGCGCAGCAGGGTCAGGGCGGTCTCGTCCAGCTCCCCGGTCTCCGTGCCGCCGATGACGACGCGCCCCGAGGTCGGCCGGTCGAGCCCCGCCGCGCAGTGCAGCAGCGTGGACTTGCCGGAGCCGGAGGGGCCCATCACGGCGGTCATGGTGCCCTCGGCGAAGCCGAGCGTGACCCCGTCGAGGGCGGTGACGGCCCGCTCCCCCGTCCCGTACCGCCGGGAGACGGCGCGCAGTTCTATGGGGTGGGGGACGGGGTGGGCCAAGGACGTGGTGGTTGTGGGCATGGAGCCGAGTGAACCGGCGCGGGGCGGGGCGGCACACGGGTGGCCGGGCTAGTCCCGATACTCCACCTGGCACTACTGTCCGCGGCCCGCCGCGCGGCTACGGTCGAGCGGTGATCCCCCGAGACCCCCTGGAAGCGCTCACCCGCGGACCCGTCGGTTTCCTCCGCTCCTCCTGGCCCTGGCGGTCCGCCGGCTATCTGCTCGCGGGCGGGGTGCCGGGGGTAGCGTGCGGGGTCGCGGTGGCGGGCGTGGCCGCGTCCTGGGGGCGGATCGGCGCGGCGGCGGCCGTGGTGTGCGCGCTGCTGGTGCTGGGCTGCGCCACCGTAGCGGCGCGCCCGTGGGAACGGCGGCGGCTGCGCCTGGTCGCCCCCCACACCACGCCGCACAGCAAGACGTACGCCAAGCCGTACGCGCGCGAGATCGGCCACGGCGCGCTGTCCGTGCTCGTGCTCGGCTGGGTCGATCTGGCCGTGGTGCTGGTGTCGTTGGGGATTCCGGGCGCGCTGCTGGCCGCGCCGCTTCAGCCCGAGGCCCCGCCGTGGGCCCGGCTCGGCGGCCCGCTCGCGGGCGCGCTGCTGCTGCCGGTGGCCGCGTACCCGATCGCCGCCTGGGCGGGGGCGCGGGCGGCGGTGTCGCTGGCCGTACTGGCCCTGGGCGACGCGGAGCTGACGGAGGTGCGGCGGTCCCGGGCGCGCCTGGTGGACGCGTACGAGGCGGAGCGGCGCCGCATCGAGCGGGATCTGCACGACGGGGCCCAGCAGCGCCTGGTCGCGCTGACCATGAAGCTGGGCCTGGCAGGGCTCGACCTGCCCGCCGGGTCGCGCGCCGCGCGCGAGGTGGCGGAGGCGCACCGGATGGCCAAGGACGCGCTCGCCGAGCTGCGCGAGCTGATCCGCGGGGTGCATCCGCAGGTGCTGACCGAGCGGGGGCTGCCCGCCGCGGTGCGGGACGTGACGACGCGTTCGCCCATGCCGGTGGACCTCGATGTCGACCTGGAGCGGCGGCTGCCGCCCGCCGTGGAGGCCGCGGGCTACTTCGCGGTGTGCGAGGCCCTGGCCAACGCGGCCCGGCACAGCGGCGCGGCCCGGCTGCGGGTCGGCGGGCGGCTGCGCGGCGGGGTGCTGGTGCTTGAGGTGGCCGACGACGGGCGCGGGGGCGCGGACCCGGCCGCCGGGACCGGGCTGACCGGGCTCGCCGACCGGGTGGCGGCGGTGGACGGCAGAATGCTGCTGTCCAGCCCGGCAGGCGGGCCGACCCGGCTGCGAGTGGAGATTCCGTGCGGCGACTGAGCGTGGTGATCGGGGAGGACGCCGTGCTGCTGCGCGCGGGCCTGGTGAGCCTGCTCGAGCGGTTCGGACACCGCGTCCCGGCGGCCGTCGGGGACGGTCCCTCGCTGGTCGCGGCCGCACTGGAGCACGAGCCGGACGTCGTCATCGCCGATGTGCGGATGCCGCCCGGCTTCACCGACGAGGGGCTGCGCGCGGTGCGCGAACTCCAGGCGCTGCGGCCGTCCCTGGCGGTCCTGGTGCTCAGCCAGTACGTCGAGCAGACCTTCGCCGAGGAGCTGCTGGCGGCCCGTCGCGGCGCGGGCACCGGCTATCTGCTCAAGGACCGGGTCGGCGACGTCGCCGAGTTCACCGACTCGCTGGCGCGGGTGGCCGACGGCGGCACGGTGATCGACCCCGAAGTGGTGCGGCAGCTGCTGGCCCGCGGGCAGGACCCGCTGCGCCGGCTCACGCCGCGCGAGCGCGAGGTCCTGGCGCTGATGGCCGAGGGCCGCTCCAACTCCGCGGTGGCTCGGGCCCTGGTGGTCACCGAGGCGGCGGTGGCCAAGCACATCGCGAACATCCTGCTCAAGCTGGATCTGCCGCCCGCCCCCGACGACCACCGCCGGGTGCTGGCCGTCCTGGCGTACCTACGGGGCTGAGCCGGGGCCGACGCGGCATGGTTCAGCTGGTCCAGGGGACGGTGGGAACGGTGTGGAGCCGCCCCGCCCCGTGCCGGCCACGACCCGCCGGGAGCGTCACGACGGGCGCGCTCGCGGGGACGGCCGGGACCTCGCGCGCGGTGTCGGCGGGGTCCGGGGCCGGGTGCGTCTCCAGCGCCCGGAGCCGGTCCAGCATGACCCCTTCGCGCAGCGCCCAGGGGCAGACCCGCAGCTGCTCGATGCCCAGGACGTCCATCGCGGCCTCCGCGACGACGGCACCGGCCAGGGACTGGTGGGCGCGGGCGGCGGAGATGCCTTGCAGCCGGGAACGCTCGGCCGCGCTCCGGGCGGCCAGCCGGGGCACCCAGGCCGCCAGCCGGTCCCGGTCCAGGACCCGCTCCGCGTACGGGCCCGCCTTGGCCTTCGGCGCGCCGGTCAGCCTGGCCAGCTGGGCGAAGGTCCTGGAGGCGCCGACGTGGGTGCGCGGCGCGGGGCGGTCGCGCAGCCCCTCGGCCGTCTCGCCGATGACGGACCGTACGAACTGGCGCAGCGCCTTGACGTCCCGCTTCCGCACCGGCGCGGTCTCGGGCAGATGGTGGCGGGTGAGCCGGCCCGCGCCCAGCGGGACGGACAGGGCGACGGCGGGCTCGGCGCGGCCGCCGCAGGCGATCTCCAGGGAGCCGCCGCCGATGTCGAGCAGCAGCATCTCCCCGGCCGACCAGCCGTACCAGCCGCGCGCCGCGAGGAAGGTGAGCCGCGCCTCCTCCTCGCCGGTCATGAACGTCAGCCGGATGCCGGTCGCGTCCTCGACCTCGGCGACCACGACCGGCCGGTTGGCGGCGTCCCGGATCGCCGAGGTGGCGAACGGGACCAGGGTGTCGACGCCGTGGGCCTCGGCGGCCGCCGCGGCCTCGGTCGCGGCGGCGACCACCCGTTTGATCGCCTCCTGCTCGATCACGCCCTGCCGGTCGGTGGCCTCCGCCAGCCGCACCGCCCGTTTGAGCGAGGTCACCGGGACGGGGGCACCGCCCGGTGTGAGGTCGGCGATGTGGAGATGGGCCGACTGTGAACCGATATCGAGCACTCCGAGACGCATGGAAGCTGACTGTCCGTTTCCTGGAATTTCACTCATCGTCGCCTTCCCGTCGGAAAGTTACCGGCCAAGCGGCCCATCATGCCGGTTGTGGTGCGGGTCGGCCGGGAGGGATCAGCAGGGCGGGTGGTGCACGGCGACCCTGTTCAGGGGCCGGTGACGGCCCGTCGGACAGAACGTGGAGAGGCCGGTGTGCCGGTTGACAACGGATTCCGGCCCGGAACCAATGGGGGGATCGGGCCGGAATCACGCCGTCCCGCGACCGTCCACAGCGAGAGGCAGCGAGACACAGCCATGAGCGATTCGATTTCCCCGGGTGCCCTGGCCGTGCGCTACCTGGGAGGGCCCACGGCCACCCTCGACATCGGTGGCGTACGACTGCTCACCGACCCCACCTTCGACCCGCCCGGGGACTACCCCATCGGCGAGCGCAAGCTGGTGAAGACCGCGGGCCCGGCCGTCGCGACCTCCGGCCTCGGCCCCGTCGACGCGGTGCTGCTCTCGCACGACCAGCATCCGGACAACCTCGACCGCGCGGGCCGCGCCTACCTGGACCATGCGGACCTGGTGCTGTCCACGGCGTCCGCGCGGGAGCGGCTGGGCGCGACCGTGACGGCGCTGCCGAACTGGCAGTCCTTCGAGCTGTCGCGCCCGGGCGGCGGCACGCTGCGGATCACGGGCGTCCCGGCCCAGCACGGCCCGGACGGCACCGAGCACCTGGTCGGCGAGGTGACCGGCTTCGTGGTGTCGGGGGGCGGGCTGCCGACGGTCTACATCAGCGGCGACAACGCCTCGCTCGACGTGGTGCGCGCGATCGCCGCGCGGCTCGGGCCGGTGGACGTGGCCCTGCTGTTCGCGGGCGCCGCCTCGACCCCGCTGGTCCCCGGCGGCTTTCTGACCCTGGCCAGCGAGCAGGCGGCCCAGGCGGTGGAGATCCTGGGCGCGCGCCAGGTCGTCCCGCTGCACTTCGAGCACTGGGCGCACTTCACCCAGGGCGCCGACACGCTGGTCGACGCCTTCGAGGCGGCGGGTCTGACGGGGCGGCTGCACCTGCTGAAGCCGGGCGAGCGGATCGAGCTCCAGGACCTTTCCTGAGCCACCTGAGCTTTCCTGGCCGGCGTTTTCACGCAACGTTTGCCGGACGGCAGGCTCAGGGCCCTTGTCGGTCCATATCTACGCGCGTATTTTTGGCCAGGATTCCAAGTCGTCGCATATTCCCCGCATTTCCCCCGCTTCTTCCTCGCACCGCCCCTCGCGCAAGAAAGAGTCCCATCGTGCCCGAACACATACCCGCGGCCCTGCGTGGCCGTGGTGCCAAGGCGGCCGTCCTCGTAGCGCTTCCCGTCGGTCTCGTCGGATCGCTCATCGCCCTCCCCCTCACCGCCCAGGCCACGCCGTCCCCGGACGCCGTCATCTCCGAGGTCTACGGAGGCGGCGGCAACTCGGGCGCGTCCCTCACCCATGACTTCATCGAGCTGGGCAACTCCGGCACCGGGTCGTTCGACCTCAGCGGCTGGTCCGTCCAGTACCTCAGCGGTTCGCCCAGTTCCACCACCAAGTGGCAGGTGACCCCGCTCACCGGCAGCATCCCCGCGGGCGGCACCTACCTGGTCCAGGAGGCCAAGGGCACCGGCGGCGACACCGCCCTGCCGACCCCCGACGCCACCGGCACCATCGCCATGTCGGCGAGCAGCGGCACCGTGGCGCTGGTCCACTCGACCACCGCGCTCACCTGCCTGACCGCCGAGGACTGCGCGGCGGACGGCGCCATCAAGGACCTGGCCGGCTTCGGCACCGCCGCGGTCCGCGAGTCCGCCCCCGCCACCGGCGCGGGCAACACCACCTCCGTCGCGCGTGACGCCGGGTTCCACGACACCGACAACAACGCGGCCGACTTCACCGGCTCCGCCCCCAGCCCCCGCAACACCACGGGCACCGGCGGCACCCCGACGCCCGATCCCACCCCGGAGCCCACCGACACCAACCCCGGCCCGCTCCGCGTCCACGACATCCAGGGCACCACCCGGATCTCCCCGCAGAACGGCAAGACCGTCACCAATGTGCCCGGTGTGGTGACCGGCGTCCGCTCCACCGGCTCCAAGGGCTACTGGATCCAGGACCCCGAGGGCGACGGGAACGCGGCCACCAGCGAGGGCGTGTTCGTCTTCACCGGCTCCGCCACCCCGCAGGTCAAGGTGGGCGACTCGGTGCTGGTCTCGGCCAAGGTGACCGAGTACTACCCCGGCGGCAAGAACAGCGGCACGCAGTCCGTCACCGAACTGTCCGCGCCCACGGCCGTCGTGCTCTCCTCCGGCAACAAGCTGCCGGACGCGGAGGTCATCGACGCGGCCACGCTGCCCGAGGCCTACGCGCCGCAGGCGCAGGGCGGCAACATCGAGTCCCTGGAGCTGAAGCCCGATGCCTACGCGCTGGACTGGCTCGAGGCGCACGAGGGCATGCGGGTGCGGATCGGCGACTCCCGGGTGGTGGGCGCCACCAACACCTACGGCGAGACGTGGATCACCACCAAGCCGAAGCAGAACCCGACCCCGCGCGGCGGCACCGTCCTCACCGGCTACGACAACCCCAACTCCGGGCGCCTCCTGATCGCCTCGCTCACCGGCGACCAGCTCAAGGCCAACGTCGGCGACACCCTCACCGGCACCACCGAGGGCCCCGTGGACTACGCCAACTACGGCGGCTACAACGTCCAGGCGACGGCCCTCGGAAAGGTCACCTCCGGCGGCCTCACCCCGGAGGTGGCGAAGAAGGGCAAGGCCAACGAGGTCTCCGTCGCCACGTACAACGTCGAGAACCTCGACCCGACGGACCCGCAGAGCAAGTTCGACCGGCTCGCCGAGGGCGTCGTCAAGAACCTGGCCACCCCGGACATCGTGAGCCTGGAGGAGATCCAGGACAACAACGGCGCCAAGGACGACGGCACGGTCGCGGCCGACAAGACCATCGCCCAGTTCATCGACGCCATCAAGGCGGCCGGTGGGCCCACCTACGACTGGCGCTCCGTCGACCCGGTCAACGACCAGGACGGCGGCGAGCCTGGTGGCAACATCCGCAACGTCTTCCTCTTCAACCCGCAGCGCGTGAGCTTCGTGGACCGTCCGGGCGGCGACGCCACCACGGCCGTCGAGGCGGTCAAGGACGGCAACAAGGGCGCCAGGCTGTCGATCTCGCCGGGCCGGATCAACCCCACTTCCGACGCCTGGAAGAGCAGCCGCAAGCCGCTCGTCGGCGAGTTCACCTTCCGCGGGGAGAAGCTCTTCGTGGTCGGCAACCACTTCAACTCCAAGGGCGGCGACCAGCCGGGGCACGGCGCCTTCCAGCCCCCGACGCTCGGCTCCGAGACCCAGCGCACGGCCCAGGCCAAGGAGGTCAACACCTTCGTCTCCGGCCTGCTCGCCAAGGACCGGCAGGCCCGGGTCGTGGTCCTCGGTGACATGAACGACTTCCAGTTCTCCAAGCCGCTGGCCACGCTGACCGAGGGCGGGGTCCTCACCGACCTGATCAACACCCTTCCGGTCGGCGAGCGGTACAGCTACGTGTACGACGGCAACGCGCAGACGCTGGACCACATCCTGGTCTCGCCCGCCATCAAGAAGCCCGAGTACGACGTCGTCCACATCAACGCCGAGTTCTCCGACCAGACCAGCGACCACGACCCGCAGGTGGTCCGCTTCAAGTAACCGGCCCTGACCGGGTCGACGTTTCGTGTGGCGTGCACATCATGTGCACGCCACACGTGCGTTGTGGGCAGGGGACGGAGAACACCGCCTGCCTACCGCGTGTCGCAGTGGTGGCCGTTGAGCGCGAGGTCGGTGGGCGTGGCGTTTCCGGAGTCCCAGCTGCCGAGGAAGCCCACTTCGAGGGCCTCCCCGGCCCGGGCGGTCTCGTTGTACTCGGCCGGGGTGACGGTCACCTTGCTCCCACGCTGCTCGAATTCGCCGTTCCACATCTGCGTGACGCGCTGCCCGCTTTCGAACTCCCAGCTCAGCCGCCAGTTGTGGACCGTCTTGCGGGGCGTGAGCGTGACCTTGGCCTGGAAGCCGTCGGGCCACTCGTTGTCCAGGGTGTAGCGGGCCGTGCAGGTCGTCCCGGCGGTCTCGGGGTCCTTGGAGGGATGCTTCTTGGACGGCTTGTCCGGGGACGCGTCATCGTCCGGCGAGGGCTTCCCGGTCGTCGGCTTCGACGGGTTGGTCCGGTGCCCGATCTCGCTCGTACCGGACGAGGGCGGGGCATGGGAGTCGCTGGGGCCGCCCGGCGACGGAAGGTGCGTGGGGCCGACCGTCGGCAGCGCGCCGGGCCCCGAGTTCCCGTCGGGCGGAAGCCCGTCGTCCTGGTCGGCGTCGGTGTTGGTGTAGGCGATGATGGCGATCACGGAGACCGCGGCGGCCGCGGCCAGGATCCCCGCCGCCCTCGTCTTCCGGCCCTTCCTGGGCCTGCGCCGGCGGCCTCCGCCGCCCGCGCGCCGCCGGCCGGCCTCGCCGCGGGGGCGGATCACCCCGGTGGCGCCGTAGGCACTCGTGGTGCCCGCCGCACCCGTCAGATCCGCCGCGTCGAGCGTGCCGGTGGCGTCGAACGGGTCGGTGGCGCTGGTCGTGCCGAAGGGATCGAACGCGTCGAAGGGGTCGTACCCGTCGAACCCGTCAGTCGCATACCCCGTGTTCCTCGGCGCGGCCACCCTGCCGAACGCGTCGAACGTATGGCGCGCTTCGGCGGCCGTACGAGCAGCCGGCGCGGGCGTGCCGACGGGCGTGCTGGTGGGCGTGCCGGCGGGCGTCCCCGTGGGCGTGCCCGCAGGTGTCCTCGCGGTCGCCGCCGTGGCAGCCGCCGCACTGCCCGCGCGCCCCATGCGGAACCGGCCGCGCCCGCCCCGCATCCCCTTGACGCGCTCCCACAGCGGCGGCCCCACGCTGCGCGCGAGCGTGCCCAGGCGGCTGCCGCCGGTGTGCTCGGCCGCGACCCTGCGCCGCCGCTCCAGGTAGGGCAGCCCGCCCCAGCCGAGGACACCCCCGGCCAGCGCCCCGGGCAGCCCGCTGCCGTGCAGATACAGACAGGCGGCCGCCTCCTTGCAGTGCATGCAGCGGGCCAGGTGCTCCCACAGGTCCTCGGGCGCGGCGGCGTCCGGCGAGCGGGTCGCCGCGTCCAGCAGCCCGGAGTAGCTGCGGCACTCCTCGTCGGTGAGCGTGTCGACGTGGTTGCGCTGGCACAGCTCGCGGAAGCGGGCGCGGACCCGGCGGATCTCCTCGTCGGTGTACGCGTTGTCCCAGCCCAGCCGGCGGGCGACCGTGGTGAGGGAGTGCGACTCCACCTCGACGGACCACAGCAGCTCCGCGTCTCCCTCAGGGAGGTCCCATAAGCCGCGCAGCGCGAGCGGCTGCTCCCGGCGCGGGTTGGCGTAGCGTCTGGCCCGGTCGGAGGTCAGCCAGATGCGCAGCGCCGGGTCGAGCCGCTCACCGGCCTGTCTCGCCTGCCAGTCGGCCGCTGTCTTCCGTACGGAGCTCAGGAGCAGTGGGAGCCAGGGCAGGCGCGGCCCCCATGCCCGCGTCCGCGAGTTGCGGGTCTCCCGGATGCCGCGCCGGAACGCCTCGGTGGCCAGCCGCATTCCGTCCTGCGGGCTGATGGTGCACAGATTCGCGTAGTCGAGCACCGCGTCCCAGTATTCGGAGAGGAGAGCGGTCTCGGATATGGCGTCATGGGATGACTGGTGGGGCATGGAGGTGGTTTCCTCACTCACGAACAACGGCGCCCCCGCCGGGCAACACTCTTATCAGGCCGGGCAGCGGCTGGCCAAACAGCCAGCGTCTTTTCGGAGTTGGGGGATGTGCCTTTGTGGTACCGCCCGAGCCTTTCACGCTTTCGACACAAGTGGCAAGACAGCCAGTCAGGTGAGTTGAGCATCTCTCTACATCGTTCGGCGGCGGCATGCGGCGAATGTCCCGGAGGCGACGAAACCCCCGGCCAGGCCGGGGGTTGGTCTGTACCTGATGTGGCGTCAGGCGGCCCTTGAGGCTCTTGCCGGTGCCCTTGCCGGAGTGTGCGTCAGAGCGTCAGATCGACGTCGTACTGGCGCAGCCAGGCGTCCAGCCCGAGGACCACCTCGATCGGCTGCCGCGCGTCCTCACTCCCCTCCTCCGCCGCGTGCCGGGCGGCATCCGTGTCGAGCAGCGGGCGGACCGGGGCGTCCGGATCGGCCAGCAGCTCGCGCAGCTCGGCGCGCACGGCGTCGGAGTACCGGGGGTCCTGGGTGCTGGGGTACGGGCTCTTGACGCGCTGGGCGACGGAGTCGGGGAGGACATCGCGGGTGGCCGCGCGCAGCAGGGACTTCTCGCGGCCGTCGAAGGTCTTCAGCGACCAGGGCGTGTTGAAGACGTACTCGACCAGCCGGTGGTCGCAGAAGGGCACCCGCACCTCCAGGCCCACCGCCATGCTCGCGCGGTCCTTGCGGTCCAGCAGGAACTGCACGAACCGGGTCAGGTGCAGATAGCAGATCTCCCGCATCCGCCGCTCCGCCGCCGGGTCGCCCTCGCGGTACGGGACCTCGGACAGCGCCTCGCGGTAGCGGGCGGCCTGGTAGCCGTCGAGGTCCAGCTTGGCGAGCAGCCCCGGGTGCAGCAGCGCCTCGCGGCCGCCGGTGGGGCTGCCGGTGAAGCCGAAATCGCGGAACACCGAGAGCCAGGGGAAGGTGTCGGCGGCGACCGCCCGCGGGTCGTGGAACCAGGAGTAGCCGCCGAAGACCTCGTCGGCCGACTCCCCGGACAGGGCCACCGTGGAGCGGTCGCGGATCGCCTTGAAGAGCAGATACAGCGAGGTGTCGCTCTCGCCGGAGCCGAACGGCAGATCGCGGGCGGTCAGCGTGGCGCGGCGGTGGGCCGGGTTCATGAGGGCGGCGGTGTCCAGGACGATGTCCTGGTGGTCGGCGCCCACATGCTCGGCGAGCGCGTGGGCGTACGGGCTGTCGGGGGTGGCGCGCAGCGCGTCGGCCTTGAAGTGCTCCGTCTGGCCGACGAAGTCCACGGCGAAGGAGCGCACCGGGCCCCGCCCGGCGTCCTTCAGCCCGCGGGCGGCCAGCGCGGTGATCGCGGAGGAGTCGAGCCCGCCGGACAGCAGGGTGCACAGGGGCACGTCGGCGATCAGCTGGCGGGCCACGATGTCGTCCAGCAGCTCCCGCACCCGGTGGACGGTGGAGCTGGTGTCGTCGGTGTGGTCGCGGGCCTCCAGGGCCCAGTAGCGGTGTTCGGTCAGGCCCTGGCGGCGGACGCGGAGGACGTGGCCGGGGCGCAGCTCGTACATCCCCTTGTAGACGGCGTGGCCGGGGGTCTTGGTGAAGGCCAGCAGCTCGGCCAGGCCGTCGGCGTCGACGGCGGGGCGTACGGCGGGGTGGGCGAGGATGGCCTTCGGCTCGGAGCCGAAGAGCACGCCGTCGGGGGTGGGGTAGTAGTACAACGGCTTGATGCCCATGCGGTCGCGGACCAGCAGGAGCTGCTGTTCGCGGGGGTCCCACAGGGCGAACGCGTACATGCCGTTGAGGTGGTGGGTGAACCCCTCGCCCCACTCCAGGTAGGCGTGCAGGGCGACCTCGGTGTCGCTGCTGGTGCGGAAGGCGTGGCCGCGGTCGATCAGCTCGGCGCGCAGCTCGCGGTAGTTGTAGATCTCGCCGCTGTAGGTGGTCACCAGCACGGTGTGGCCGTCGCGCTCGACGGACATGGGCTGTTTGCCGCCCTCGATGTCGATCACGGCCAGCCGGCGGTGGCCGAGGGCGGCGTGGGTGTCCGTCCATCGGCCTGCCGCGTCGGGGCCGCGGCAGGCCATGGTCGCGGTCATGGCGTCGAGCGTGTCGCGCTCGGTGGCGCCGGTGAGGTCGTTGTCGTACGAGATCCATCCGGTGATGCCGCACATCGCGGTGTCGCTCCCTCCGGTCGGGTCGCCCCGGCGGCCGGGGCGCGGCTCTGCCCTGTGTTGGGTGCGTCATGTGCTGCTGATCGGGTCCCTTGACGAGTCTCAGATCAGCTCTGATCAGCTCTGATCACCGTACGCCGAAGTGATTGCATTCACCACCGGTAGCCTGGGGCAACGATAATTTCCGGCCAGTGCGGGCTGGCGGACCGCCTCAGCCCGCCCGGCTCTCGCGCCACTCCCGTACGACGCCGTCCACGTCGTACGGCACCAGATTCAGCGGCGGGCCCTCCGGCGGCCGGCGCAGCGCCTCGCGGATCCTGTCGTTGATGTCCGACAGAATCCGCCGCACCTCGCCCTCGGACCCGGCCCCCCGCGCCGCCGCCAGCGCGTCCTCCGCCTCCTTGCGCAGCACGAGCGACGGGGGCAGGAAGGACAGGCCCTCGCGGTGCATCTTGTCCTTGACCCACCACATCGCGTCGTACGGCCCGTCCAGGCCCCTGAGCGGCTTGCCTCTGCCGGGCAGATCGTCGAAGTCGCCCCGCGCCTCCGCCTCGCGGATCTGCCGGTCGGCCCACGTCTCGAAGCTGATGCCGGGCGGCTTGCGCTCGGTCACGGTGTGCTCCTCCCTCGGATGCCTGCGGTCACTCCCATGGTGCCTAATGTTGCGCCCCGGGTGGCATCGACCGGGACCGGAACACGTGGCGGTAAGTCTGCGGCGAGATGCTGGTCAGCCGCCGGAAGTGTTGACCTCCTCCATCGGCCTGACGGCCGAGGATTCTCCGTCTGACGGTGGCGTTTCGGAGTGAGAGGCCACCGGCTTCGGGCGGGTTCCTGCTTCCTCCCCACCTGGATGGGGGTTGTGCGCACTGCCAGGGCACCCCCTGGTCTTAACGGCGCTCCACAGGCGTTTACCCGTGCCGTTACCGGCGCAGGGCCCCAGGTCCTGGGGTGGGTGGTGCTGTCGTGTTGGCCGCGAGGATGCGACGGCCTTCATCGCGGACGTTCCGCCCGGCATTCCAGTCTCGATCGTGCCGCGTCCGGCACTGCGGGCATGTCCAGGTACGGACGTGCAATGCCTTGGGGCCATCCCGGTGTCCGCAGGCGGAACATATCTGGGAACTGGGGAAAGCCCGGGCCGCTTTGACGAAAGCCCGGCCTCGTCGGGTCGCCTTGTACTCGCAGAACATCACGAACTGGGACCAGCCCGCGTCGTGCACGCTCTTGGCCAGTCGGCCGCGTGCCAGTCCTCGCACATTCAGGGTCTCTGCGAAGACGGCTTGGTTCTCGCGCGTCAGCCTGTGAGACCACTGATGGTGGAAGTTCCGGCGCGCGTCCGCCACGGCGGCATGGGCGCGGGCGACCTTGATCCGGGCCTTGTCCCGGTTGTTGCTGCCTTTCTTCTTTCGCGACAACTCCCGCTGCCGCTTCTTCAGCTTCTTCTCCGCCCTCCGGAGATACTTCGGCGAGACGATGTGCGAGCCGTCGGCGAGCACGGCGAAGCGGGCCAGGCCCAGGTCGATGCCCTGGTCCCCATCGGTCGGCGGGAGGATGTCATCGGCCGGGTCGGTCTCCACGACGAAGGACACCCAGTACCGGCTGCAGCGGTCCTTGACCAGCGTCACCGAGCTGGGGTGCCGGTAAGAACCGTGTCACCAGCCGCAAACGGCGGTGATCTTCCGAGGGTGTCACCCGTGTGGGTGAGTCTCGGGCCGTACGGCTGCGGTGAGTGAGGCTCTGCGGGGACGATCAGCGATCGTGGCCCGTACTCCGTTGGACCTGGACGAGTTGGTCGAGCACTGGACGCTGCTGAAGGACGAGCAGGCGCTCGTGTCCGGCAAGCGCGGTGTGACGCGACTGGGCTTCGCTGTGCTGCTGAAGTTCTACACGCAGTACGGCCGGTTTCCCCGGAACCGGGCAGAGCTGCCCGGTGAGGCCGTGGAATTCGTCGCCCGGCAGGCGCAGGTTCCCGCCTCGGAGCTGGAGTCCTACGACTGGACGGGCCGTACGGTCGAGTACCACCGCGCGCAGATCCGGGGCCATCTCGGCTTCCGTGAGTGCAGCGTCGCGGACGCGGAGAAGCTGACGGCGTATCTGGCCGAGCACGTCGCGCTCAAGGAACGCAGGTCCGAGCAGGTACGGGTGGAACTGCTGGCGCGTTGCCGTGCTGAGAACATTGAGCCGCCCACGCCGGGCCGGTGCGACCGGATCGTCGCGGCTGCCCTGCGGGCGGCCGAGGAGTCGCTGACGGCCCGGATCTCCTCGCGGCTGACCGCGGAGAACGTGGAGCGGATCGTGGCTCTGGTGGCCGGCGGCGCCGACGAGGACGACGACGCCGGAACCGACGGTGGCGGCACGGAGGGCGTGGACGCGCCGCCGGTGCTGGGGAAGATCAAGGAAGCGCCGGGCAACGTGAGCCTGGAGACGATGCTTACCGAGATCGACAAGCTCCTGGCGGTGCGGGCGATCGGCCTGCCACGGGATCTGTTCATCGACGTCGCGCCGAAGGTCGTAGCCAGCTGGCAGGCACGGGCCGCGGTCGAGTCGCCTTCCCACCTGCGGACGCACCCGGTACCGCTGCGGGTGACCTTGCTGGCCGCTCTGCTGCACGAGCGGGAGCGGGAGATCACCGACACGCTGGTGGAGCTGCTGATCTCTACCGTGCACCGGATCGGGGCGCGGGCGGAGAAGAAGGTCACCGAGCAGCTCATCAACGCGTTCAAGAAGGTATCGGGCAAGGAGAACATCCTCTTCAAGCTCGCCGAGGCGTCGCTCGGCGCCCCGGAGGGGACGGTCCGCCAGGTCGTGTTCGCGGCGGTGTCCGGGGGCGAGGCGACGCTGCGGGAGCTGGTGCACGAGTTCAAGACCCGCGGGCCGATCTACCGGCGCACGGTGCAGACGACGCTGAAGGCGTCGTACACCAACCACTACCGGCGCGGGCTGATCAAGCTGCTGGACGTGCTGGAGTTCCGTTCCTCCAACCATGCCCACCGGCCCGTGATCGAGGCCCTGGCGCTGGTGGCGCGGTACGCGAACGCGGGGAACACGACGTACTACCCGCTGGGCGAGACGGTGCCGGTCCACAAGGCGATGGGCGGGGACTGGGCGGAAGTCGTGCACCGCACCGACAAGCGCGGCCGACGCCGGGTGGTGCGCATGGTCTACGAGGTCGTGGCCTTCCAGGCCCTGCGCGATCAGCTCAAGTGCAAGGAGATCTGGGTGGTCGGCGCCGACAAGTGGCGCAACCCCGATGAGGACCTGCCCCAGGACTTCGAGGCCCGGCGGGCGGAGAACTACCGGGAGCTGCGCAAGCCCCTGGACGCCGCGGTGTTCGTCGACGAGCTGCGCGAGCAGATGACGGCCGAGCTGACCCTGCTCAACGACAAAATGCCGAAGCTGTCCTGGCTGGACATCGCCGAGCGGAAGTCCGGGGCGATCCGGCTCACGACGGCCGAGTCCCAGCCCGAGCCGCGCAACCTGCGCAGAATCAAGGCCGAGGTACAGAGGCGTTGGGGCATCGTGCCGCTCGTCGACATGCTGAAGGAAGCGGTGCTGCACACCGGCTGCCTGGACGCGGTCACCTCCGTCTCCGGCGGCGGCAGCCTCTCGCCGGAAGTGCTGGCGGAGCGCCTGCTGCTGGTCATCTACGCGTACGGCACGAACACCGGGATCAAGGCCGTGGCGTCCGGCGGCCACGGCCACACCGAGGACGAACTCCGCTACGTACGCCGCCGCTACCTGTCCGCCGAAGCTGCCCGCGCCATCGCCGTCCAGATCGCGAACGCCACCTTCGCCGCCCGCAGCACCGAGCTGTGGGGCCAGGGCTCGACCGCGGTCGCCTCCGACTCCACCCACGTGCGCGCCTACGACCAGAACCTGTTCACCGAGTGGCACTCGCGCTACGGCGGCCGCGGGGTGCTCATCTACTGGCACGTGGAGAAGAAGTCCCTGGCCATCCACTCCCAGCTGATCAACTGCACCGCCTCCGAGGTCGCCGCGATGATCGAGGGCGCGATGCGGCACGGCACCACCATGGACGTGGAGGCCAACTACACGGACTCGCACGGCCAGTCGGAAATCGGGTTCGGCATCACGAGGCTGCTGAACTTCGACCTGCTACCGCGTATCAAGCGGATCAACAAGGTGAAGCTGTACCGGCCGGTGGCCGGCGAGCCGGACGCCTACCCGCAGCTGACCCCGGCGCTGACCCGCCCGATCCGCTGGGAACTCATCGCCCAGCAGTACGACCAGATGATCAAGTACGCCACGGCGATCCGTACCCGTACCGCGTCCACCGAGGCGATCCTGCGCCGCTTCACCCGCAACGCCTCCCACCCCACCTACGCGGCGATGATCGCCTACGGAAAGGGCGGGGAGATCGCCTCGAACCGGCGCGACGAGCAGGAGATGTTCGTTCTGTGCCTGCGGATTCTGCAATCGGCTCTGGTCTACGTAAACACCCTCATGCTCCAAGACGTCATGGACGAGCCGGAGTGGGCCGACCTGCTCACCCCCGCCGACCGGCGCGGACTGACCCCGCTGTTCTGGTCCCATGTGCGCCCGTACGGCGAGGTCAACCTGAACATGGCCGCCCGCCTCAACCTCGCCTCGGCCTCCGTGCCGGGCCCCCGCATTGCGGAAGCCGCCGGCCACGGGCTAGCCCACCAGACGGCATAGCCGGGGCTTGACGCAGCAGCACAGAGGCCACAGCTGCGGCCGGTCCAGCAGATCGTCCCGGGCCCGCGACGCCTGCGCGCACGCTCGCTGCATTGGCGAAACGCCAAGTACATCAAGTACGAGGGCGCTCCGCTGCTTATGACCGCACGCGGCGGGCGCCGGGCGATCCGGCGTGACCTTCGGAGCAGGCCGGGCCGTCAGTCCGCGGTGATGCTGTCCAGCACGTCAAGACGGGCGGCCCGGCGAGCCGGCCATTGGGCGGCGGCCAGGCCGACGAGAACGGCGGCCAGCAGCATCAGCAACAGCTTGGGGTAGGGCAAGACCGTGCGGAGCTCTGGCAGGGTCACGGTCATGGTGGTACCGGCCGCCCAGGCCAGGAAGACGCCGAAGGCCATGCCGATCGCCGCGCCGAAGACGGAGATCAACACCGATTCCAGCCGTACCATCCGCTTGACGCCGCCGCGGTCCAGGCCGATCGCCCGGAGCAGGCCGAGCTCGCGCCTGCGCTCGAACACGGCCATTGCCAGCGTATTGACCACTCCCAGGGCCGCGACCAGCAACGACATCCCGAGCAGTGCGTAGAGCAGGTTGAGGGCGAAGGTGATGGTGCGGTCGAACCCGTCCCTCAGGTCCTGCTTGTTCTCGACCTCGATCACAGGGCTTTTGCCGGTGGCGTCCTTGAGAGCCTGTTTGAAGGCAGGGGTTGCCCCGTTCGCGCCCTTGACCAGGATCTGCTGCGCCGGCGCGTACGGCTGGTGTGCGGCGACCACGCCGCCCGGCAGGAGCACGGGGGCGAGCATCCGGCTGGGTGCGAACACCCCGCCGACGGTGAGGCGGGCGCCGGTCCCGCGCGGGGCGGCCACGGTCACGGTGGAGCCGACGGCCAGTCCGTGCCGGCCCGCGAAGTCGGAGTCCACCAGGATCTGACCTCGTTTCAGTGCCGTGGCCGCCCCCTGACTCATGCTCGGCCGGACCAGCTGATCGGCACTGTCGGCGTCTAGGCCCTTCGCCTCGGTCCGCACGCCGGCTATCCGCCACTCCACGTCGGTAACCGGGCTGGAGGCGACCACCCCGGGGGCCTGGGCGACCGATGTCGCGATGCTCGGGTCCAGGGTGCCGGTGAGCGTGGTGACGGCGTAGTCCGCCGCCATCTCGTTGGTCACGGCACGGTCGATCGCATCCGAGACCGAGGCGCCGATCACGGTCATCGCGGTGACCAGGGTGAGTCCGATGGTCAGGGCGGCGGCTGTACTCGCGGTGCGGCGCGGGTTTCGGATCGCGTTGAGTGCGGCGAGTGAGCCGGGGGTGCCGCAAAGGCGGGCGAGCGGCGGGCGGGCCAGGGCGATCACCGGGCGGGACAGCAGCGGCAGCAGCTGCACGACCCCGAGGACCGCGAGGAGCGCCCCCACCATGAGCGGCAAACGCGCCGTGGCGCCCCTCTCGGTGCTGCCCAACAGGACCAGGCCGAGGCCCCCGGCGGTGGTCAGGGAGCCGAGGACGTTGCGAAGAAACAGGCTTCGGTGGGTGGCGGGTTGCTCGCCGCTGCTCAGCGCGGCGACCGGGGGGATCCGGCAGGCGCGGAGGGCGGGCAGCGCGGCGGACAGGACAGTGACCAGGGTGCCGACGAGCAGGGTGATCAGCACGGTTGTCGGGGTGATGACCACGCCGGCTCTGGGGAGGTCCGCGTCCAGGGACTTCACTCCCGCCGCGAGACCGGCGCCGATGCCGATGCCGAGGAGCAGTCCGGCGGCGGAGCCGCTGAGACCGACAAGGAGCGCCTCGATCAGCACGGAGCGGGTGACCTGGCTGCGCCCGGCGCCGATGGCGCGGAGCAGTGCCAGCTGCCGGGTGCGCTGGGCCACCAGCATGGTGAAGGTGTTGGCGATGAGGAAGATGCCGATGAACAGCGAGATCCCGGCAGCGGTGGTCAGCATGGTGGCCAGGCTCCTGCCGCTCTGGGCCAGCATCTCGGCCTGCTGCGCGGCCAGCTGCGCGCCGGTCTCGGCTCGGAATTGGTTGCCGCCGGGGACCAGCGGAGTGACGGCGTGCAGCAGTGCGGTCTCGGAGGTGCCGGGGGCGGCGGTGACGTCGATGCTGCTGTACTGGTCCGGCGCCAGCGACAGCACCCGCCGGGCGCCCTGGGTGTCCAGCAGGGCCAGCGGGTTGCCGGACCGGACCGCAGGCGCGTCGGAGGAGAAGACGCCGGTCAGGGTGACGCTGATGGCAGGGCCGTTGGCGGCGATGCGGACGGTGTCACCGAGCCGGTAGCCTGCCTTCTCGACGGTGCCCCGGTCCAGGGCGACCTCGGTCGCGGTGTGCGGTCCTCGGCCCTGGAGCATCGGGTAGCGCGCATCGTTCCCGGCGGCATCCGGCACGAAGTTGGCGCCCGTGCTTCTCATGATGTCGCCGATCATGTTGCCGTTCTTGTCCGCGATGGCAGCGGTGCCGCTCACCACCGCGCGGGTCCCGGCGACTCCCGGCAGCGCGGCAATCCGACGGACGGTCGCCTCTGTGAGCCGGGCGGAGCTCTTGGTGCTGTTCTGCCTGGCGCTGGAGGGAAGTCCTGCGGTGTCGTCGGCAACCTGGACCGAGATGCCGGTGAAGTCCTTGCTGCGGCTGTTGTTCGCGGCTTGGTGGATACTGTCGGAGAAGATCATGGTGCCGGTCATGAAGCCGGTGCCGAGCAGCACGGCCAGGGTGGTCATCAGGAGCCGGCCGCGGTAGGCCAGGACATTGCGCAGTGCGGTACGGAACATGGGTGACAGCCCCCGTCAGCCGACGCGGTCGAGCCGGCGCATGCGGTCCAGCACACTGTCGGCGGTGGGCGATCGCAGTTCGTCGACGATGCGGCCGTCGGCGAGGAAGACCACCCGGTCCGCGTGGGAGGCGGCCACCGGGTCGTGGGTGACCATGACGACGCTCTGGCCGAAGTCGCGCACGCAGGATCCGAGGAGCGCCAGGACCTCCGCGCCGGCGTGCGAGTCGAGGTTCCCGGTGGGCTCGTCGGCGAAGATGATCTCGGGCTTTCCTGCCAGGGCGCGGGCGCAGGCCACGCGTTGCTGCTGTCCGCCGGACAGTTGGCCGGGGCGGTGCCTCAGCCGGTCGGCCAGGCCCACCGCGTCGACGACCCGTGCCAGCCAGTCCCTGTCGGGCCTGCGCCCGGCGATGTCCCCGGGCAGCGTGATGTTCTCCATGGCGGTGAGCGTGGGCATCAGATTGAAGGCCTGGAAGATGAACCCGATCCTGTCTCGGCGCAGCCGGGTCAGCTGTTTGTCCTTCAGGCCGGCCAGCTCCACATCGCCGATCGTCGCGGAGCCGGAGGTCACGCTGTCGAGCCCGGCCATGCAGTGCATCAGCGTGGACTTGCCGGATCCCGAGGGACCCATGATCGCGGCGAACTCGCCGCGCGGAAACTCCACGCTGACGTCGTCCAGCGCCAGGACCCGGGTCTCCCCCTCCCCGTAGACCTTGTGCAGCCCACGGGCTCGGGCAGCCGCCGCGTACGTGGTCGTCGTCATCGTCTCCATCACCATTGGAGTCCTCTCGGTGGAGCTCGGAACGCCGTCCACGCTCGCCCAAGCCGGGTCCTGGGGGCGTCCGGCCCTCAGCGGACCCGTTGGGTGGTCCGTAATGCCGCAGGCGTACGCCTGTAAGGCGACGCGGGGAGCCGGGTGCACGCCTACGCTCGGCCTGTGGAAGAGATCAAGCCCCGGCCGCCCCTGCTCGGACGCATCCCGCCAGGCGCCTGGCCGGTCCTCACCTGGTGCGCGGCTCTGCTGTTCGCACTGGCGCTGTGGCTGCTCGAGCAACAGGGCGGGCCCGAGGCCGCCCCCTTCCTGCGGGGCCCCTGGGCCGGCCTGGCGCTGGCCGTCGGCCTGGCGTTGCCGCTCGTAGCGGCCCGACGCCGACCACTGCCGGTCCTGGGCCTGGTCCTCACCGAATCCCTGGCGGCTGCGGCGCTCGCTCCCTGGGCGTGGGCTCTGCTGCTCCCGACGGCGGACGTGCTGCTGCTCTACATCGCCGCCACCGCCGACCGCAGCCGTCGCACCACTGCCATGGCGGCCGTCGCGGTCCTCACGGCGCAGATCAGCGGCTGGCGGATCACGAACGGAGGCTGGGCGCACGGTGTGACCGAGGCCGCGGTGCCGATCGCCTCGGTCGCCCTGGTCTCCTGGACGCTGGGCAGCTCGATCCGCCAGCGGCGCGAGTACGCCGAGCGGCTGCGTGAACAGGCCGCCGCCCAGGCGGTGCAGGCGGAGCGCCTGCGGATCGCCCGGGAGCTGCACGACACGGTCGCCCACAGCATCGGAGTGGTCGCCATCCAGGCCGGCGCGGCCAAGCGGGTCATCGAGACCCAGCCCGAGGGAGCCCGCAGAGCGCTCGACGCGATCGAGCTGACCAGCCGGGAGACCCTCGTGGGGCTCCGCCAAATGCTCGGCACGCTGCACCGGACCGAACCCGAACCGGTGACGGGCATGGCAGGCGTGGACCGGCTGACGCAGGGCACCGCCACGGCCGGACTCCACGTAAAGGTGCGCTGGCAGGGCACGAAACGTCCGCTGCCACCCGACACGGACCAATCGGCATTCCGCATCATCCAGGAGTCATTGACCAACGTGGTCCGCCACGCGAACGCCCGCCACTGCCAGGTGAACGTCGACTACCGCACCGCCGAGCTGGCCATCGAGGTCGTCGACGACGGCACCGGCGCGCCGCCCGATGCCGCGACCGACGGCACCGGCTACGGAATCACTGGAATGCGCGACCGAGCAGATCTGCTGGGCGGCGAGTTCAGCGCCGGGCCGCGCCCCGAGGGCGGCTTTCGGGTGACAGCCAGGCTGCCGGGATGACCGTACGCATCGTCCTCGCCGACGACCAGCCTCTCGTACGAGCCGGCCTTCGCATGGTCATCGCCGACGCCCCCGATCTGGAGATCGTGGGCGAGGCCGGAACCGGCACGGAGGCAGTCCGGCTGGTCAGGGAACTCCGGCCCGACGTCGTCGTGATGGACATCCGGATGCCCGGCATGGACGGCATCGAAGCCACCCGGATGATCACCGCCGATACCCCGGCACCGCGCGTGCTCATGCTCACCACCTTCGACGACGACAACAACGTCTACGCCGCGCTCCGGGCGGGGGCCAGCGGATTCCTGGTCAAGGACATGGCGCTGGACGACATCCTCACCGCCACCCGCGTCGTGGCCGCTGGAGACGCCCTCATCGCGCCGAGCGTCACCCGTCGCCTGATCGAGGAGTTCGCGAGCCGTCCCGCCCCGGCTGCCGTCCCGCCGCAGCGGCTCGACGGCATCACCGAGCGGGAACGCGAGGTGCTGACGCTCGTCGGGCGCGGCCTGTCCAACAGCGAGATCGCCGCCGAACTGTTCATCGGCCACGCCACCGCCAAGACCCATGTGGCGCGACTGCTGACCAAACTCGACGCTCGCGACCGTGTCCAGCTCGTGATCATCGCTTACAGAGCGGGCCTGGTGCCGTCCTCACCATGACCCGGCAGCAAGCAGGTCACCCCAGGTCTGCGATCTGGCCCATCGCCGCTTACGACAACGAGGACGCCTGCGGGCCTGGCTGTTCTCGATCGCCCCGGCCACCGGGGACCTCAACCAACGCACTGATGACCGCCGAAGCGTTCCCACTTTGCTGTGGCGTGCAGGAATCGACCGATTGATGAGCAAGATCGGTAAGCGGCGGCGCACAGTCGGATCGGCACCGGATCATGCCCATAAAACGGTGTCAGAAAGTCGATGTGCTCAAGAACTTGAGGAGCACCGATTTCTGTACGATCTGGCAGGTGCAGCCACCCCAGGACGACGACACCGCCGATCTCCTCGCACCCGTTCCGGCCGTACGGACCGGCAGCCTCGTGGGATACGCACGCGTGTCCACCAAGGGGCAGTTGCTCGACCGGCAGATCCACGCACTCACCGAAGCAGGGTGCATCCGGATCTTCTCCGACAAGAAGTCCGGCAAGAACGCCGAACGCGAGGAACTGTGGAAGGCCCTCGACTACCTGCGCGAGGGCGACACCCTCGTCGTCCCGTCGCTGGACCGGCTCGGCCGCTCTCTCCAGGACCTCATCGCCATCGTGTCCGGCCTGCGGAAGCGCGGCGTCGGCTTCACCTCGCTGCACGAGGCGCTCGACACGACGACGCCCGGCGGGCGCCTGGTCTTCCATGTCTTCGCGGCCCTGGCGGAGTTCATCCGCGAACTCATCGTCCAAGGCACCAACGAGGGCCTGGACGCCGCCCGCGCCCGAGGTGCCCGCCTCGGCCGCCCGCCGGCCATGACCGACGAACAGGTACGTCACGCCCGCGACCTGCTTGCCCGCCCGGAGAACACCGTCACCTCGATCGCCAAGCTCCTCGGGGTCTCCCGCAACACCATCTACAACTACGTGCCCGAACTGAAGGGCGGCCGTCTCGCGCTCGCCGAGTCGACCAACACGGCAGAACTGCCCCGACCCTCCAGGTCAAAGGACTGATCACCGCCGTTTGCGGCTGGTGACACGGTTCTTACCGGCACCCCGAGCTGGGCCCGGATGGCAGGTCGCGGGTCCAAGTGACCCGCACATCACCGATCTTGGGAAGGCGGAGCATGCCGTCTTCGAGGATCGACCAGCGGTCGGAACGGGTGAACCGTGCGGTCTGCCGGGTGTCCTTGCGGCTCTTGAACCTTGGCGTGGCCACCTTCGGTCCCTTGCGCTTGCCCGTCTTGGAGTCCTCGTGCGCCTTCCACGCCGCGTCCAGATCGCGGAGGGTCTGCTGCATCACGCCGACCGGACAATTCGAGAGGAACGCCCGATCCTCGGTCTTCTTCGCCACCGTGACCAGCGTCTTGCCCAGCTCGGCGTTCTTCGGGATCGACTGATACGGGCCCTCAGCGATCCGGTCCTTTGGAGGGCCGAGCCGTTTGTTCGACGCCTTGCGTTGCTTCTGCATCGCCAGCGCGTCGTTCCAGACCACGCGCCGACACCCGAACACCCGGGCAGCGCGGATGCGCTGCCCGGGTGTCAGGATGACGCGATACTGGAAACGAAGCTGCATGCCAGCATCGTACGAACGTTGCTTTTGGTCGAGTGCCGAGAGATCAGAACAGGCGTAAACTGCCCTTTCTTCTTCATATGCTTGGTTTTCGTTACGAAGTACAGGCACAACGCGTTCGCCGAACCAGTAAAAGCCGGGGTCAGGACAGCCTTGAGAAGCGATTCCCTACCAGGCTGAATCCTGGTACTCCCTCGCTAGATCTCGGTGGCGGAAACAGGCTGAACGCACCCAGCCGCCGGGCCCCCGGTGTCCCGCGTTCCGCTTGGCGGGTACGGTGCCGATCAACGGCCGGGAGACAGGCCGCTGCGACTGTTGCACGGGGGTAACTGCGCGTGGAGCTTGGAGACTTCATACCGGATGGCATCGAGGACTGGGTCGATGACCGGGTCGAGGATGTCGGTGGGGCGATCGACGAGGCGGGGGACTGGACGGCGGATCGGCTGGATGACGTCGGCTGGCAGAGCGGTGCGGACTGGGTCCGGGACAAGTCGGATTCGGCGGCGAACGCGCTGGGAGCGGCTGTCGATGAGATGCAGCTGGGTGAGAGCGAGGATGCGAAGAAGCTGATCCACGGCAGCCCGTCCAAGCTGCGGTCGACCGCGAGTCATCTGAGCGACTTCAAGACCGCGTTCAACAATGTGGGCAAGGGGTTGCGGGGGCTGGGTTCGGGGTCGTTGAAGGGGAAGGCGGCGGACGCGTTCCGGGAGAGTGTGTCGGTCGAGCCGAAGAAGTGGTTCGCAGCGGCGGATGCGTGTGAGAAGGCGTCGGGGGCGCTGGAGCGGTTCGCGGGGACGGTGGAGTGGGCGCAGGGTCAGGCGGAGGAGGCGATCCGGCGCTACAAGAAGGGCAAGAAGGCCTCGGACGACGCCCGCTCGGCGCACAACGACACCGTGTCCGCGTACAACAAGGCGGTGGACGCGTACAACGGCCTGCCTGCGGACAAGCGGGACCCGTCCTCGCTGCCGGACAAGCCGGGGGCGTTCCAGGATCCGGGGGCGGCGGAGGTGAAGGCCGCGCAGGAGTTGTTGGCGGAGGCGCGGCGGCAGCGGGATGAGGCGCATGGGGTGGCGAAGGCGGCGGTGGAGGGGGCGCGGGACGCCGCGCCGAAGAAGCCGTCGTACGCCCGGCAGGTGGGCGACGGGCTGGAAGGGCTGAACCTGGACGCGAGCCATTTCCTGGGTGGCGTGGTCAAGGGGACGGCGGGCCTGCTGAACTTCGTCCGGCAGGTGAACCCGCTGGACCTGTACAACATCACCCACCCCGCCGAATACGTCACCAACCTCAACAACACGGCTGCTGGTCTGCTGCGGATGGCCAATGATCCGGTTGCGGCGATCAAGGGCATGTGGGGCGCGTTCCAGCAGGATCCGTCCGAGGGGCTGGGCCGGTTGGTGCCGGAGCTGATCGGTACCAAGGGCCTGGGCGGTGCGAAGGCTGCCGTCACCGCTGCGGAGCGGCTGCCCGCCACCGTCGCCCGGGCTGAGAGGTCGGGGTTGCAGACGCTGGCCAAGGACGGCCCGGCGCCGCATGCGACGCCGGACGTTGCGAAGACCGCGGATGGTACGGATCCGGTGGACCTGGCGTCGGGGCGGATGTATCTGCCGCAGCGGGATGTGGTGCTGCCGGGGGCGTTGCCGCTGGTGTTCGTGCGCCGGGCGGAGTCGGGGTACCGGGCGGGCCGGTGGTTCGGCCCGTCATGGTCGAGCACCGCCGATCAGCGGCTGGAAATCGGCGCACGGGGCGTGGCGTTCGTCGCCGAGGACGGACTGCTGCTCTCGTACCCCCACCCGGCCCCCGGCCTGCCGACCCTGCCCGAACTCGGCCCGAGGTGGCCCCTGGAGCGCACGGCAGAAGGCGATTACACGCTCACCGATCCGGACACGGGTCACACCCGCTACTTCACCGGCCCGCAAGGCGGCGGCGACGGCGAGGCCCTGCTGGCGGAGCTCAGCGACCGTAACGGCCACCGCCTGACCTTCGAATACGACGCGCAGGGCGCCCCGACCAGCATCGTCCACAGCGGCGGCTACCACCTCAAAATCACCACCGAAGAGGGCCGCATCACCGCCCTTCACCTGACGGGCGCCGACCAGCAGCTCATCCGCTACGCGTACACGGACGGGAACCTCACCGAGGTGGTCAAGTCCTCCGGTCTGCCGCTGCGGTTCGAGTACGACACCGAACGCCGGGTGATCGCGTGGATCGACACCAACGAGCGCCGTTACGACTATGTCTACGACAACCGGGACCGCTGCATTGCAGAGGGCGGCACCGAGGGCCACATAGCGCTGCACATCGACTACGGCCCGGTCGATGAGCGCACGGGCCACCGGGTCACCACGGTCACCACCGCCGAGGGCCACACGACCCGTTATCTGGTGAACGACCGGTGCCAGGTCATCGCCGTGACGAACCCGCTCGGCCACACCACCCGCACCCGTCGCGACCGCTACGGCCGGATCCTGTCCCGCACCGACGCGCTGGGCCGGACCACCGCCTACACCTACGACACGGCCGGCCGGCTGACCTCCGTGACCACCCCCGACGGACACCGGCGCACCGCCACCTACAACACCCTGAACCTCCCCGTGGAGGTCACCCACGCGGATGGGGCCACCTGGCGCTACGCGTACGACGAGCGGGGCAACCGCACGACGGCAACTGACCCGTTGGGCCACACCACCCGCTACACCTACGACGACCACGGCCACCTGGCCACGGCCACCAACGCGCTCGGCGACGCCGCGCGTGTGCGCTGCGACGCGGCCGGGCTCCCCGTCGAGATCACCGACCCCTTGGGCGCGGCCACCACCTACCACCGTGACGCCTTCGGCCGCCCCACCATCATTACCGACCCCCTCGGCGCCACCACCCACCTGGAGTGGAGCGTCGAGGGCAGGTCGCTGCGGCACATCGCCCCGGACGGCACCGAGCAGACCTGGACCTACGACGGCGAAGGCAACCCCACCACCTACGTGGACGCGAGCGGCGGCCTGACCCGTTACGAGTACACCCACTTCGACCTGCTGGCTGCCCAGACCGGCCCGGACGGGGCCAGGCACGAGTTCACGTACGACACGAGGCTGCGCCTCACCGAGGTCACCAACGCCCAGGGCCAGACCTGGACCTACACCTACGACCCGGTCGGCCGGCTGCTCGCCGAGACGGACTTCGACAGCCGCAGCCTCACCTACGCCTACAACGCGACGGGCCAACTGGTCTCCCGCACCAACCCCCTGGGCCAGACCACCTCCCTTGAGCGCGACGAGTGCGGCCGAATCGTCAGCAAGAACGCCGACGGCCGGGTCACCACCTTCACCTACGATCCGGCCGGGCGGCTGGTGGAGGCCGTCGGCCCGGAGGTGGCGCTGACGTACCGGCGGGACCGGATGGGCCGCATCACCTCGGAGATCGTCGGCGACCGCGTCCTCACCCGCGCTTACGACGCACTGGGGCGCACCGTGCGCCGCACCACCCCATCCGGCGCGAAATCCAGGTTCACCTACGACGCGGCGGGCCGCCGCACCACACTGACCACCTGCGGCCACACCCTCGACTTCACGTATGACGCGGTAGGCCGGGAAACAGCCCGCCAACTTGGGCCTACCGCCAATCTCGCGCAGATCTGGGACCCGGCCGGGCGGCTGTCCGAGCAGACCCTGACCGGCCCGGAAGGCGGAAGCCTTCAGCACCGCGCCTACACCTACCGCCCCGACGGCCACCTGACGGCGGTTGACGATCAACTGCGCGGCCCCCGCACCTTCGACCTGGACGACGCGGGCCGGGTCACCACCGTCCGGGCCGAGGGCTGGACAGAGACCTACGCCTACGACGAGGCGGGCAACCAGACCCACGCCACCTGGCCACACGAACAGCCCACCCCGGAGGCCACCGGCCCGCGCACCTACACCGGCACCCGCATCACCCGCGCCGGACGCGTCCGCTACGAACACGACACCGCCGGCCGCCTCACCCTCCGCCAGAAAACCCGCCTGTCGAAGAAACCCGACACCTGGCACTACACCTGGGACACCGAAAACCACCTCACCACCCTCACCACCCCCGACGGCGCCCTCTGGCGCTACCTCTACGACCCCCTCGGCCGCCGCACCACCAAACAACGCCTAGCCGACGACGGCCAAACCGTCCTCGAACAGACGGACTTCACCTGGGACGGCCACACCCTCGTCGAACAGACCACCACCACACCCGACCTCCGCGACCCGACCACTCTCACCTGGGAACACGACGGCTTCCGCCCCCTGACCCAGACCGAGCGCACCACCGACGCCGCGACCCAGCGCGAGATCGACCGCCGCTTCTTTGCCATCGTCACCGACCACATCGGCACCCCCACCGAACTCATCGACGAAACCGGCGACATCGCCTGGCAAGGCCGCACCACCCTCTGGGGCACCACGACGGAAGAACGTACGGGGCAGACCCACACCCCCCTGCGCTTCCCGGGCCAGTACTTCGACCCCGAAAGCGGCCTCCACTACAACCACCACCGCTACTACGACCCCACCACCGCCCGCTACCTCACCCCCGACCCTCTCGGCCTCACCCCCGCCCCCAACCCGGTCACCTACGTCCCCAATCCGCACCGCTGGGTCGACCCCCTGGGGCTGGCCCCCTATGAGGACGGCATTGATTGGGACCAACCGCGGAGCACGCTGGGACCACGCCCTGACGGCGAGCTTGTATTCGCCGGTCATGGCGGGATCGAGACCGACCTTCCGACGTTCGAGGTGCCCGAGGGCACGAGGGTCGCCGTGTACGCGGACGACGGCGAGCCCCTGATGGGCTGGCAGGCGGATGCTGTCATCGACGGGGATCCGCGCATGGTGCCGGTGTGGACCTACGAGCCGGGAACCATGATGCCGGACTACATTTTGGGTCCGCTGGAGGACGGGATCCCCTACGGCACCGCCATCGTCACGGAGAAGAATCCGGTTCGTCTGTCGTTCATGCTGGATCCGCATATGGGCCGCGTGCACTGGGCGGCGTGCCTGAAATTCTTCCGCCCGGAATGAACGGCCGGAACGCGCACAAGGAGCACACGACATGACCGACCCCGTCGAGCTGGTCTGGCCGACCGCCCTGGACGAGGGGCTGCTGGCGAGGACGCACCGGATGATCCACGCCGTCACCGAGACCGGCGGGGCCATCGGCTACCTCACGCCGCCCGACCGGGCGGAGACCGACGCCTGGCTCCACGGGGTCCTGGCCGACGTACGGACCGGGGACGCGGCGCTCGCTCTGGCGACATCGGCGGACGGGTCGGACGAGGTGCTGGGCTGCGCGCTCTGGCGGCGGCGCGCCGCCGTGGCCAGCTACCGGCACAGCGCCGAGATCCAGCAGGTCATGACCCACCCCGCCGCCCGGGGCCGGGGCATCGGCCGCCTCCTGGTGTCCGCGCTGATCGACGACGTGCGCGCGGCCGGTCTGGAGTTGCTGATCCTCGGCGTCCGCGGCAACAACCATGGCGCGATCGCCCTGTACGAGGACCTGGGCTTCCGGGAGTGGGGTCGGCTGCCGAGCGGGATAGCCGTCGGCGACGAGCGCTTCGACGACGTCAAGATGTATCTGGAGCTGGGCCGCCCGGACGGCGTCGCGGTCCACGGCTCGGCGGCGGTCGGCGCGGGAGCCTCGGCGCGCCGCGCGTGAGCGGGGCGGCCGAGCCCCGTTATTGCTAGGGGATCCTCGGGCAGGGGATGGTCGGCCGGATCCGGTTCGCGCTGCATGCGACCACGTGGACGGAGGCGAACCCGGTCCCCCGCAGGTACCAGCCGCCGACGACATCCCCGCCCCAGCTGAGCCGGTCGTCGGCGGCCGCGAACCGTTCGGCTTGCCGGGTGGGGTTCTTGTCGTGGTCGGTCATGAAGGCGGGGGTCAGGTCGGTGACCTGGTCCCGGTACCAGGCTGAGGCTTTCTCCGGCTCCTGGAAGGTGGCTTTGATCATTCTGGCCGGGCGCAGCAGCCAGTGCGGTACCTCCAGGGGCGGCACCTCGCTGGCCATGAAGGCGGGGGCTGGCGGCTGTGATCTGTTTCCACTCGTGGGGCGTGATGTCGTGGACGACGAGGTGTGGTGGTCGGCGTGTGGACTCGTCGTCGTAGGTTCGGCGTTCTCCGGTCCAGCGGTAGCAGTGCCAGTGTGACGCAGTCATGAGGGTGGCTCCTGCGTGGTGGGAGCGGCCCCGCGGCGGGGGCGGGGCCGCCATTTGGCTAGTGCGCGTATTCGCGTCCGTCGTCGGAGTCGCCGGGTGTCTGGCCGCCGGGGGTCGGGGCGTCGGTGTCCGGCATGGTGTCGCCGCTTTCCGGGTCGTGGCGGGAGGCGTGCTGTAATCGCATGGGCTGCTCCTGTGTCCTCGCGCGGTTGCGCGGTGCTCGTCCCGGCCACTGGCCTGCAAGCGGGGGCCGGGGCGAGGCTTTGGGCGGGCGTACGCCGTCGAGGGCTGGATTTGTGGTGAGTTTGAGACGGCGACACGCCGTCGCTTCGGCGTGTCGCTGTCTCAAACTCACCACAAAGTCACTGGCAGAGGCCCGCCGGTCTAGGTGGCATCTGCCTTCAGGGCCTCGATGGGCGGGGTCTGGTGGCAGCCGCAGTCACAGCGGACGGTGAAGATGAGCGCGCCCCGGGTCGCGGGCGGTACGGGCGCCGCCCGGACTTCGCCCGGTCCCTTGCAGAATGCGTGGATCTCGGCGGGTGTGGTGTCGGGCTCGGCGGTGTACATGGCGCAGTACGGGGACAGACGCCGGCCGCCGGCCGGGGCGGTCATGTCGCCTGCCTGTCGCGCTGCAAGGTGATCAGCACCTCGTACAGGTCGGCGTCGGGGTGCGGCCGTCGGCGGTTGCAGTCCGGGCACAGGTGGCGCAGGCAGCCGGGCCCGGACGCCGACGCGCGCAGCACGGTGATCGGCTCGCGGGTGGACTTGTCGCAGCGGTAGCAGTACTCCGTCACCGGGCGGCCTCCTCGCGGGGCCCGAGCGCTTCGCGGGTCGCGGTCTGAAGCGCGGTGAGGAGGGCCGCCGGATCGGTCAGGTGGCAGTCGTATCGGGGCGGTACGCGCCAGTGGACGCCAGGCCCCGTCGTGCGAGCTGCGGGAGGTACCTCGATGTAGGCGGTCGCTCCCCACACCTGGACGGAGGGCAGCAGGCTCATGTCCCACTGGGCGGCGGCGCCCGGCTCGATGAGCCAGTACAGCATCCTGTCGATCGGGTTCTCGATGACCGCGCCCGTCGTCGCCCCCAGTAAGCCGAGGGTGCGTTTGCCGATGCCGATCGAGAGGGGAACGCGCACGACGTCCCACGATCGGCCGGCGGGCCGCAGCTCCGCGCTCTGCCCGCTGGGCGGCGTCCACGACAGGACACGGTGGTTGCTCGTCGTCTCCACAGGAGCCCCCGACGTCATCGGTGATCAGGTGATTACCGACCGTAAGAGCGCCGGGGGCGGGGAGGGGGCAGAGATTCTGCCCCTCGAACGCGGGTTCAGGTGGCCAGTACGCCGATCTTCACGGCCAGTGCGGCCGCACGACGGCGACGCTCAGGAGACTTCGCCTCCGTCTCTTCCAGGACGATGCGGCGCGCGTAGCCGTTGTAACGAATCGTCTCTGGGGCAGCCTCGTGCGCCTTGTCCAACGTTGCCAGCGCGGTCTCCGGCTGCCCGTCAAGCTGGTAGCCCCGGGCCTCCTCGATCCTGTGCCGGGCCAGCCGAGGTCGTGAAGGGATTGTCTCTGTGTCGGCCTTCGCGGCCTGCCGTACGGATTCCGGGCCCGCGTGCAACTCGACGGCGACCGTGACCGCGTGCGCCCCCATGATGGCCCGGGAGAACGACGTCATGAGGTGGTAGTAGTCGGCGGGGAGCCGCTTGGCCATCTTGCTTGCGGTGTCCCAGTAGCTCCACGCGGTGCCGGTGTCTCCGCGGCGTGCGGCGGTGTATCCGGTCTCGAACTGCAAGGCGCCCGCGATGGCGCGCACATCGTCCGGCGCGTCCGGCAGGAGAGGCATGAGGTAGCGCAGGGCCTCCAGGGTGACTGCGTCGGCTGCGTCGAAGTGGGCGGGACCGCTCTCGCGGTGGGCCTGGGCGGTGAGCCAGGCGGCTACACCGATGGCGTGCGGGTCCTCGCTCTCCTGGGCAGCGACCATCGCGCGGTCGACCACGCGCCAGTAGAGGGCGGAGTCCGGCTGGTACGCGATGAAGAACTGGCTGAGGCCGTAGACCTCGGCCAGCACCGCTTGAGCCGCTCGCCGGTCGGGGGCGCGGTCGGCCTGGCGTACGGCGAGCTGTGCGTCCCGGATGAGGTTCGGCAGGAGAGTGCCGATCACATCGCGGTGGTTGGGTGCGGAGTGGCGGGCTGACCAAGCGCGTTCGAGGCATGCCCTCAGGTGCGTGGCCGAAGGTGCTTCGCGATCGTCGGCGACGGGGAATGCGTCAATCGCGGCTCGCACCGCAGGCAGCTTGGCGTGACCGGGGCCGATGAAGAGATCGATGGGCATCGTCTGGTCGCCGGTGAGCTCAGCGAGGTTGCGGACGCGTAGGACCTCGGCGATGCGCAAGATCATGGGAAATCCGGGAGTGTGGAGAGCGCCGTTCTCCACCTGCTTCACCCAGCTCGGGGACTTGTCGAGAAGACCGGCGAGGACGGTACGGCTCATGCCCCGGCGTGTGCGGAGGACTTGCATCCGCTGGCCGAAGACCAGCGGGTGGTCCAGCGGGTTGGGGGTAGCGTCAGATGGCATGGCCTTGCCCCTCTCTGTCCAGCTCGTCGCTGCCAGGGTATGAGGCAAGGCCCCTCTGGTGTGAGGCCGTTCACTCCCAGGCATGGCGAACGCTGTGCCCCCGGGCCGTGGCCGGTGTCCGCTGTAGCATCCGGAGCCCGCTGAGCACATGACGAGGTGAACGCGATGACGACGATCGCCGTGACCGGGCACATGGACCTCACCGAGGACTCCGTGCCGCTGGTGCGCGAGGAACTGGACAGGATCCTCGCCGCGTATGAGCCCTCCGACCTGGTCGGTGTGTCGTGCATCGCGCGCGGCAGCGACAGCGTGTTCGCGGATGCGGTGCTGGCCGTGGGCGGGCGGCTGGTCGTGGTGGTTCCGTCGCGGGATTACCGGGAAGCGAAGGTGAAGCCGGACCACGCAGCGACCTTCGACCGGCTCAGGGACGCGGCGGACGAGGTGCTGGTGATGCCGCATGCCACGGCGAACCGCGCGGCGTACGAGGCGGCGAATGCCGTACTGCTGGAGCGTGCCGACCGCCTTGTGGCCGTGTGGAACGGGCAGCCGCCGACCGGCAAGGGCGGGGGCACGGCGGACGTGGTGTACGAGGCGCGCGACGCGGGGCTGCCCGTGGATGTCGTCTGGCCGGACGGAGCGTCCCGCCGGGTGTGACGAAAGCCGGACCGTGCGCGAGCGCGGCGGGCGAGCCTCCGCCGGACGCCTTCCGCGCTCGCCGGCCTCAGCCCGCGGCGCGTTCCGCGAGTGGGCGGCGACGCAAGGCGGTGTCGGTCAGTGAGCGCGGGGGGAAGGAAGTGCTGGGGTTGTACCGGTTCACCCCGGGCGGCACGATTTCGTCGATCCGGTCGAGGGTCGCATCGTCCAGGGTGAGCGCGGCGCCCTTGAGGAGATCCGCCAGCTGCCCCATGGTCCGCGGTCCGATGATCGCCGAGGTGACGGCTGGGTGGGCCACGGTGAAGGCCACGGCGAGCTGCGGGAGGGTGCAGCCGATGCTTGTCGCGAGTTCGATGAGCTGTTCGACGGCGTCGAGCTTGGCGGCGTTCTCGGCGATCGCGGGATCGAAGAATGCCGGGCGGAGCGCGGCACGGCCGGCTGCCAGGTCGATGGGCCGGCCCTTGCGGTGCTTGCCGGTGAGGAATCCGAAGGCGAGGGGGCTCCAGACCAGCACCCCCATCCCGTAGCGCTCGCAGACGGGCAGGAGCGAGGCCTCGATCCCGCGGGCCAGAATCGAGTAGGGCGGCTGGGCGGTGCGGAAGCGTCCGAGGCTGCGCCGCTCGGAGACGTGGTGTGCCTCGACGATCTCCTCGGCCGGGAAGTTCGAGCAACCGAAGGCGCGGATCTTTCCCTGGCGCACGAGGTCGCTGAGTACCGAGAGCGTCTCCTCGATGTCCGTGGTGTGGTCGGGGAGGTGGACCTGGTAGAGGTCGATCCAGTCGGTGTTCAGGCGCCTGAGGCTGTCCTCGACCGCCGTGAGGATCCAACGCCGCGAGTTGCCACTGCGGTTGCGGCCCTCGCCCATCTGGAAGTGGACCTTGGTGGCGAGTACGACGTCGTCACGGCGCCCCCGCAGCGCCTTTCCCACGATCTCCTCGGACTCGCCCTGTCCGTACATGTCGGCGGTGTCGACGAAGTTGATGCCCTGGTCGAGGGCGGCGTGGATGATGCGGACACAATCGTCGTGGTCGGAGTTGAAGCCGTCCTGGAACATCATGGTCCCGAGGCAGTGGACGCTGACCTCGATACCGGTTCTGCCGAGGGTGCGATAGCGCATGGTGATGCTCCCTAACTAGGTCAACCGATCACGCGGAGCGACAGAAGCGTCGATCGCACGAGGCACCCTAGGAACTAGACCCGGCTCTAGATCAAGCCCCCGTTACCCTGACCGGCATGGCTGAGATCACGGCGAATCTGAGTATCGGAGAGGTCGCCGAACGCACCGGTTTGAGCGTTCACGCGCTGCGCTTCTACGAGCGCGAGGGCCTCTTCGTCAACGCCGTGCGACGCGGAGCCGGCGGGCGCCGCGTCTACAGCGAGGATGACGTGGACTGGCTGACCGTCTGCATCATTCTCCGCGCCTCGGGCATGCCCCTGCCCACGCTTCGCCGATATACCGATCTGGTCAGAGATGGCGCCGGTAACGAGGAAGAACGGCTGACGCTCATGCGCGAGCATCAGGAGAACGTCACCGCCCAGATCGGCAGGCTCAGTGAGTCCTTGGACCTGATCAGGTTCAAGGTCGGGGTGTATGAGGACCTTGTCGACCAAGGCAGCGCCGCCACCCGTCAATGTCACGCCCCATCCGCCTCGGCCTGAGTCCGTCAACGTGTGAGAGGCAAGAGATGGTGACACCGCTGCCCGATGGGCTGGCCACGCCGGCGCTCGTGGTCGATCCGGATGTGCTGGACAGAAACATCTCGCGGATGGCTGAGGCTTCGCGGGCTCAAGGGTTCGCCCTGCGTCCCCACGCCAAGAGCCACAAGTGCGCGCAGATCGCCGACCGTCAGCTGCGGTCCGGCGCACGCGGGCTGTCGGTGGCCACGATCGGCGAAGCCGAGGCATTCGCCGGGGCCGGCGTGGACGACCTGTTCATCGCTTACCCCGTGTGGCTCGATGCCGACAAGGCACAGCGGCTGCGCCGGTTGGCGGACGACGTGGCCCTGAGAGTCGGCGTCGAGTCGGTCGAAGGCGCGCGGCGGCTGGGGGAGGCCGTGCGCGGCAGCGCCCGGACGGTCGAGGTGCTCGTCGAGGTCGACAGCGGGAGCCATCGCACCGGAGTGCAGCCTCATGCCGCTGGTGAGGTCGGGAAGGCGGCCGCCGACGCGGGACTGAATGTTGTCGGCGTGTTCACGTTCCCGGGACACGGCTACGGGCACGACGCGCGGGCACGCGAGCGCGCCGCACGAGATGAGGAGCGCACGCTGGGCGAGGCCGCACAGGCGCTGCGGGACCTTGGGCTCGGCGCCCGTGTGGTCAGTGGCGGGTCGACTCCGACGGTGGGGCAGTGGCAGCCGGGTGCGGTGAACGAGTTGCGGCCGGGTGTCTACGTCTTCAATGACGCCACCCAGCTGGCCATCGGCACCTGCGGGGTGGAGGATCTCGCACTGGTCGCCGCGGCGACGGTGATCAGTGTTCCCGCCCCGGATCGCTTCGTGCTCGATGTCGGCAGCAAGGTCCTCGGCTCCGACCGGTCGTCCTGGGTGACGGGCCATGGCTACCTGCCCCAGTTCCCACAGGGATCCATCACCGGGTTGTGGGAGCACCACGCCGTGGTCCGGCTTCCGGAAGGGGTGCGGGGACCACGCCTTGGGGCGTTGGTGGCTGTCGTCCCCAACCACATCTGCACGCCGGTGAATCTCGCCGATGAGCTGCTGGTCGTCCGGGACCGCGAAGTGATCGACCGCTGGCAGGTAACAGCACGAGGTGCCAATACCTGAGCGGACGTTCTTGAGGGCGTCGATCGGTGTGCGGCGCCCCCTGGCCCGGCGCGATCAGCAGGGCCAGGGGGCGGCGTGGGTGCGCGTCAGTCGCCCTGGCCGATGCCACCCATCGGGCCGACCTTCACCGAGGAGCCGGAACCGTCCGTGACGGGCAGCGTGGCGGCGCCCGGCCAGTCGAGGGTGACCGACTTCGTCTCGTTCGGCGGGGTCACCACGAGCCCCGTGACGCGGACGCCGGAGCCGCCCGAGTCGTTGTCCGGGTAGGTGATGCCGAAGTAGGTCGACTTCCCGTCCTTGAGGACGATCGGGTCGGCCTGCTCACCACTGCGCTCCGCGGACACCGTCCCCTCGCTGGTCTTCAGGTCGACGCCCGCGAACCCGGAGAGCGTGCAGTCCCGGCCGCCACCGTTCTTCAGCGTCACCGCGACGGTGCGCTCGCCGTCGCCGTCGATGGTGCGGTCCGCCGCCGTGATCTCCAGCTCGTCGGTGCGGCACTTGTCGGCCTTGCTGTTGTCGTCGGAGCCGCCCGAGCCCGAACCGCCGCCCGACGAAGACGCTGCGGACGAGGACGACGGCTTGCTCTGTCCCGTGCCGTCATCGTCGTTCTGGCAGGCCGTGAGCGAGAGACCCGCGACAACGGCCAAGGTGGCGAAGGTGAGTTTGGAGACGCGCATCGTTGTTCCTCAGTATCGGTGGGGGGTGTCGCTGCTCGGTACGAGTCGGTACGAGCGAGCGTTTCTGGGCACCAAGATTGGCCCCGCCGACAAGCTGTTCCGTCCAACCACCCGCTAATACATCCCTGTTACACACGCAGCCGGGCACACCCCGCCCGCACCCGCTGCTCCCGCACCCCTCCTCTGCCGCCATCCGGAGCGGGAAACAGGGCCCGAACACGGTGCGCCGCATGCGCCGCACCGCGCCAGGGCACGCCGCTGGAAGGCGGTCTCGGCCACGGTCCGTTGGGACAGACCCGTAACGTGGCGGATCTTGACCACAACCGGTGGCATGTGCCGATCAACCCGCTTGGCCCGCGCGCGCCCGGGGCCGGCCGCCCGGCGGATTGACAACGGCGACTTACCCGATGGCCTCCAGCACCGTCGCGTTGGCGAGCCCGCCCGCCTCGCACATGGTCTGGAGGGCGTACCGCGCGCCGCGCTCGCGCATGGCGCCGACCAGGGTGGTCATCAGCCGGGCGCCGCTGGCGCCGAGGGGGTGGCCGAGGGCGATGGCGCCGCCGTTGACGTTGACCTTGCCGGGGTCGGCGCCCGTCTCCTGCTGCCAGGCCAGCACCACGCTGGCGAACGCCTCGTTGACCTCGAACAGGTCGATGTCCGACAGCGCCAGCCCGGCCCGGCGCAGCACCTTCTCCGTGGCGGGGATGACGCCGGTGAGCATGAGCAGCGGATCGGAGCCGGTGACGGCGAAGCTGTGCAGCCGGGCCTTGGGGCGCAGGCCGAGCCGGGCCGCCGTCTCGCTGCTGGTGATCAGCAGCGCGGCGGCGCCGTCGTTGACCGGGCTGCTGTTGCCCGCGGTCACCGACCACTGGATCTGCGGGAACCGCTCGGCGAACCCGGGGTCGGCGAAGGCGGGCCGCAGCCCGGCCAGCACCTCGGGCGTGGTGCCGGGGCGGATGGACTCGTCGGTGTCCACCGTGCGGTCGTCCGCCCGTACCGGGGCGAGCTCGGTGGCGAACCGGCCCTCGGCGGTCGCGCGGGCCGCCTTCTGGTGGGACGCGGTGGCGAACTCGTCCATCTGCTCCCGCGTGAGGGACCACTTGGCGGCGATCAGCTCGGCGCTGATCCCCTGCGGCACCAGCCCCTCGGGGTAGCGGGCCGCGATGCCCGGCCCGAACGGATCGGCGCCCGCGGGCACGTTGGACCACATGGGGACCCGGCTCATGGACTCCACGCCACAGGCCACCACCAGGTCGTACGCCCCGGAGATCACTCCCTGCGCGGCGAAGTGCACGGCCTGCTGCGAGGAGCCGCACTGCCGGTCCACGGTCGTCGCCGGGACGGAGTCGGGGAATCCGGCGGAGAGCCATGCGTACCGGGTGGTGTTCATGGCCTGCTCGCCCACCTGGTCGACGCACCCGCCGATGACGTCGTCGACCAGGGCCGGATCCACCCCGCTCCGCTCGATGAGCGTGCCCAGCGTCTGGGCCAGCAGCTCCACGGGATGCACTCCGGCGAGCGCGCCGCCCGGTTTTCCCTTGCCGATGGGGGTGCGGACGGCTTCGACGATGACGGCGTCGCGCATGGCGATCGCCTCCTCTTCCAGCGAGTTCCAGCGAGGCGGGGTGAGTTTGTTTTTCCAACGCTCCTGGCTACTGAAGAGTAGCAAGGGGGGGCGGGCATCACAAGGCCACCGCCCCCTCGGGTGGGCGGTGTGGGGTGTGCGGTGTGTCGGCGAGGGGCGACAACCGGCCTGCCCGGCCGATTGGTTACGGTCGGGCAACGCGAGGGTGAGGCCCGGGGAAACCGGGGGAAGATGGTGGTGTGAGCGTGGCGCATCGGGCCATGGAGCGATTGCGGGACTGGCCGGACCTCGACGTGGGCCCGGCCTGCTGTGGCGCGGGCCGCGCGCTGCGTACGGCGGAGTGCGAGATCGTGCACTTCCACTCCGACCGGGACGCTGACCTGCACCTTACCGAACCGGCCATCCGGCACCTGGCCGTCCACCTGGGGCGGTCCACGGCGATCCGGCTGGTGCCGGACTCGCAGTGGGTGACCGTGCACCTGGACAACGAGCGGGACGCGGATGTGCTGCTGTGCCTGGTCAGTGTCGCGCTGAAGGCGCATGCGCGGTGTTCCGGGGCCCCGGCGCACCGCTGCAACCTCAACCGGGTGACGTTCCCGGACCGGAGAGACCACCAGATGTGCTGAGAGGCGGCCGTCGTCCGGCCGTCATCCGGTGGTCGTCCGGCCGCCGGTCCTGCTCCTCAGCGGATCTCGACCCTGCCGCCCTCGTCCGCCTTGTCCGCGCCGCCCTCGGGTGAACCCAGGCTCCGCCGTACCGAGTCCAGGATCGTCAGGCCCTGCCCGACCAGGCCCGCCGCGATCTCGCCCAGGCCGTCGGCGCCGTTGAGGACGTTGACGTTGGCCCCGGAGAGCCCGTTGGCTGCCTCCTTGACGATCTGCGGCAGCTGGTCGATGAGCATGCGGTCCAGCGCCACCCGGCCGTGCGAGGCCGCGGCCTCGGCCTGGATGCGCATCCGCTCCGCCTCGGCCAGCGCCAGCACCCTGATCCGCTCGGCCTCGGCCTCGGCGGGCTTCACGATCTCGGCGACCAGCTGCTGCTGGCGCAGGTCGGCCGCGCGCTGGGCCAGTTCGGTCCGCGCGGCGAGCACCTCCTGCTGCGCATGGGCGTCGGCCAGTGGTCCGGCCTGGGCGGCCTGGGCCTGGGCGCGCTCGACCTCCGCCGAGTACTCGGCCTGCACGATGGCGGTCTGCCGGGCGTATTCGGCCTGCTTACGCGCGGCCGCCTGCTCCGCCTCGGCCGAGGCCTGCGCGGCCTGGGCCTGGGCGATCTGGGCCTGGCGCTGGATGGCCGCCTTGTGCGGGGCGGACATCGCCGCGATGTAGCCGGTGTCGCCGTCGTCGATGGACTGGATCTGGAGGGAGTCCACGATCAGACCGATCTTCGCCATCTCGGTCTTGGAGGTGTCCAGGACCTCGGTGGCGAGCTTCTGCCGCTCGGTGATGATCTCCTCGACGGTCATCGAGCCGATGATCGCGCGCAGGTGTCCGGCGAAGATCCGGCCGGTCAGCACCGACATCTGGTCCTGGTCGGAGAGGAACCGCTGGCCCGCGTTGACGATGCTCTCGGTGTCGTTGCCGACCTTGAAGGCGATCACGGCACGGACCGTCAGGACGATGCCCTGCTTGGTGACACAGGTCTCGGCGACCTCCGACTCGCACATCGCCAGGGTCAGGAACCGGGTCTTGCGGAAGACGGGGATCACGAACTTGCCGTGGCCGGTCACCACCCGGAACGGCGCCCCACCCTGTCCACGCCTGCCGCCGGAGATGAGCATCGCCTGGTCCGGGGCGGGAACGCGGTAACCGAACATGTTTCGTCTCCTCAACCGGCGCTGCCGGCCTCGCCGGGCAGCGCGTTCAACGGATCAGCCCACTCGATGACGTCGACGTGGCGCGCGCCACGGCAATCGATCACGAGCACGGATGTTCCTTTGGGCAGGGGGACGTCGGACCAGGCGAGGAAGGTTTCGGAGCCGCCTCTGATCCGTACCAGGACCTCACCGGGGCCGGTGGATCCGCGGGTGCCGATGACCAGCACGCCGGTGCAGCCGCGTACGGCGTCGTCCGTCGCCATGGATGGCCACGCCCCCCTTGTCTCGCTGATGCCGAGGCTCGGACACTAATGCCACGGCGTCAACGTTTCGGACCGGGGTCGGTGGAGTCCGGGTCGTGTGGCCGGGTGCACAGGTCCACGAGCCGGGCGCGGTGTGCGGGGTGGGCCGAGAGCCAGCGGCCGAGCTGGTGGTCGGCGCCGTCCAGGACGAGCTTGGCGAACCGGGACTTCGTACGGAGGGCCTGCTCGATCCCGGCCGTGACCTCGGCCGGGATGATGTCGTCGCGTTCCGGGACGACGAGGACGGCGCGGCCGGTGAAGGCGCCGAGCACGTCGAAGACCGTGCTGGGGCGCCAGCTCTCGGGCCGGCGGATCAGCTCGGTGAACCCGTCGCCGAACGGCAGTGGCCATGCCTCGGGCGCGTACGCCGCCGGGGCGCACAGGCAGATCGCCGCGACCCGGCCGCCGAGGTGGGCGGCCAGATCGGCGACGGTCTGGCCGCTCATGCTGAAGCCGACCAGCGTGAGCGGGTCGCCGTCGGGGGCGAACGCCTCTATGACGTCGAGCGCCTGACGGTACCTCCGCTCCAGGCTCAGCTCCGCCGGCCGCCCCGAGCTGTCCCCGTGTCCGGAGAAGTCGAACGCGAGGGAGGGGTGGCCCGCGGCGGCGAAGTCGCGGGCGAGCGGGATGGACCGCTCCTTGCTGCCGACCCCGGCCCCGTGCATGATCACCACGCGGGTGCGGCCGGTGCCGGATGGCGCGGGTCCGGCGGTTTCGGCGGCGGGCTCGAAGGTGGCACAGCTCAGGGATTCGCCGTCGGCGTGGTGGATGAATTCCACGGGCACTCCCGCTGTGGTCGGATGTGGCGGCATCGCTGATTCGGCGAGAGCGTACTGGAACGCGAGCGGGCCCCGTCGACCGCGTTCGGTCGGCGGGGCCCGCTGGGGGAAGTCGGGGCTCAGGCCTTCGCGGCGCCCGCTTCCTTGACGAGGCGGGCGAGCACGTCGTTGAGCTGGCCGGTGACCTCGGCGTCGTTCTCCGGGTGCAGCTCGGCGAAGCGGGTCACGGAGCCGGGGATGGCGAGCTTGATGTCCTCGACGACGGTGCCGCCGGCGATGCCCACGGACTTACGGGCGTCGTCGTGGGCCCACACGCCGCCGTACTGGCCGAAGGCGGTGCCGACGACGGCCACCGGCTTGCCGCCGATGGCGCCGACGCCATACGGGCGGGACAGCCAGTCGATCGCGTTCTTCAGGACGCCCGGCATGGTGCCGTTGTACTCGGGCGAGAACAGCAGCAGGGCGTCGGCCGCGGCGGTCGCGGCACGCAGCTTGGCGGCGGCCTCGGGCACGGACCCCTCGACGTCGATGTCCTCGTTGTAGAACGGAATGTCGGCCAGGCCCTCGTGAATCTGGATCTCGACACCCTCGGGGGCGAGCTTCACGGCGGTCTCGGCGAGCTGACGGTTGTGCGAGCCGGCGCGGAGGCTGCCGACCAGGGCGAGGATACGAACAGACATTTCTTCTCCAAGATCGATAAGCGCCCGCGGTGCGGACCTCATTAGTTGAAGGTTATACCAGATAACCGGACCGCGGTCCACTTTAATCCAAGCGGACCGCGGTCCGCTAAGCTTGCTCATCATGACCTCGTCAGCGGCGTCCCAGCCCCCGCCCCCTCCCGCCTCGTCCTCCCAGGACGCGGCCGGGCGGTCGCTGCTGCCCCTGGCCGGCCAGGCGCCGCCCATGCGGGCCGACGCCGCGCGCAACCGGGCCCGGCTGCTGGAGGCCGCCGCGCGGCTGGTCGCCGAGCAGGGCGCGGACAACCTGACCATGGAGGCGGTCGCCTGCGCCGCGTCGGTCGGCAAGGGGACGGTCTTCCGGCGCTTCGGCGACCGCACCGGTCTGCTCCAGGCCCTGCTCGACCACTCCGAGCAGGCATACCAGCAGGCGTTTCTCACCGGCCCGCCCCCACTCGGGCCCGGCGCCCCGGCCGTCGAGCGGCTGGAGGCGTTCGGCGTGTCCACCCTCCGCCAGATGTCCGCGTATCTCGACCTCTACCTGGCCGGTGATCCGCCCGCCGACCGCCGCCTGGTCATCGCCCCGCGCCAGGTCCGGCTCACCCACATCACCATGCTGCTCCGCGAGGCGCGGGCCGACGGCGACGTGGAGCTGCTGGCGGAGACGCTGATGGGCTGGCTGGAGCCCGCCCTCATCCACCATCTGACCCGGCAGCGCGGCATGGCGCTGGAGCGGCTGGAGGCGGGCTGGCGCGACCTCGTCGCCCGTGCGGTCGGGCCCGCCACCGCCTGAGCCGCCCCGGACCTTCCCGCGGTGCAGATTTGCGGCTCCGCCGCGTGGGGGGCTTTGCCCCTGGACCCCGGGGTCTGGGGCAGCGCCCCAGTTTCGGGAAGGGGCGGGGTGGGGCAGTGTCCGAGCGGCGGTCGATTTGCGGCTCCGCCGCGCGGGGCTCCACCGCGTGGGCCCGCCGCAGGCGTCAAGATCCGCCGGACACGGCCTCGGGCCTGCGGACCCCGCGTCGCCGTCCGCCGCCGCCCGCCGCCCGCCGCCCGCCGCCGCCCGCTGTCGGCGACGCGCGAGTGAACCGTATGGCGCCACGGCCCGTCCTCCAGGGCGAGTTCGGGGTAACGGCTCGCCGCAGGGCCTAGCATGACGCGCTGTCGAATGTGCTGAACGTGCCGAAGGTGCAGGGAGTAGCCGTTGAATGGTTCGCCGGGCCGGGGAGGGTCGAGGTGGCTGGAGGGGGCACCTCCCGGCGGTCGATGGGGGAGCGACGAAGGGACTCATTCCGTGCAGCGCTGGTCGGCACGGCTGGCCCTGGCCACCGCCGCGCTGGCGGTGCTGCTGCCGCTGATCTTCGCCGGGTCCGCCAGCCTGGTGCTGGTCCTGGTCGGGCTGGTGGGCATGGCGGTCACCGCCGCCGCAGTCTGGTGGGTGCTGACCCGCCGCGGCGCGGTCCGGATCGCGGCGGCCGTGCTGGCCGTCGCGGCGCCGGCCACCGTGATCGGGTTCTACGACGCGCGGAATCTGCTCTGGGTGGTCATGGTCGCCCTGGGGCTGTGGGCGGTGGCGGTCTGGTCGGGGCGGGCCGCGATCCGCAGCACCGGCTTCGGCGCCATACCGGTGACGGAGCATCAGACGCCCGCCCCGGAGCGCCCCTTCCTGATCATGAACCCGCGCTCGGGCGGCGGGAAGGTGGCGCGGTTCGGGCTGAAGGAGAAGGCCGAGGGTCTGGGCGCGCGCGTGGTGCTGCTCGACCCGGACCATCCGCAGGACGTGGCCGCCCTGGCCCGCGAGGCGGCGGACGCGGGCGCCGATCTGCTGGGCGTGGCGGGCGGTGACGGCACCCAGGCGCTGGTCGCGGCGGTCGCGGCGGAGCGCGGCATCCCCTTCCTGGTGATCTCCGCGGGCACCCGCAACCACTTCGCCCTGGACCTCGGTCTTGACCGCGAGGACCCGTCGACCTGCCTGGACGCGCTCTCCGACGGCGTGGAGCTCTGGGTCGACCTGGGCTTCGCGAACGAGCACCCCTTCGTCAACAACGCGTCGTTCGGGGCGTACGCGGCGGTCGTCCAGAGCCCGGCGTACCGCGACGACAAGGTGCGCACCACCCTGGAGCTGCTGCCCGACCTGCTGACCCGGCAGCGCGGCCCCGTGCTGATGGCGCAGGCCGACGGAATCCGGATCCCCGCCCCCCAGGCCCTGCTGGTCAGCAACAACCCGTACCGCACGGGCGACCCGGCCGGGCTCGGCCGCCGCGAGCTGCTGAACTCGGGCCGGCTGGGTGTCCTCGGTGTCAAGGTCGACAACGCCGCCCAGGCCGCCGGGCTGCTGCGCGGCCGTAAGGCCGCGGGCCTGACGGTGCGCACCGCCCGCGAGGTGGTGGTGGACGCCGACCGCCCGGAGATAGAGGTCGGGGTGGACGGTGAGGCGATGGTGCTGTCGGTGCCCGTGCGCTGCCGTATCGCGCAGGGGGCGCTGCGGGTGCGGGTGCCCCGGGTCCGGCCCGGGGTTCCGGTGGTGAAGCCGCGCATGGACTGGCGGCGGCTGCGCAAGCTGGGGGCGGTCGTGGGCCGTACGGCGGTCGGCGGGCGCGGGTTCTGAGGGCTCGTACGCCTTCGGCGCCGCTGCCCCCGGCGGGCCGCCTCAAGCGCGAGGCCGGGGCGATCGCGGCGTCAAGGCGACTGGCTAACCTGACCCGGTGACCACCGAGCTGACCCTGCTGTCGCGGGTCTCGTGCCGAGGCCGCGAGATCAACGGGCCCCGGCTGCGCGGACTGCTCGCGCTCCTCGCGGGCGACCTGCGCACCGGCTGCGGCACCGCGCGCCTGGTGGACGGGCTCTGGCCGGAGGAACGGCCGGAGGAGCGGCCCGAGAACCCGACCAAGGCGCTCCAGATCCTGGTCTCCCGCGCCCGCTCCCAGCTCGGCGCCGACGTGATCGCCAGCACCCCCACCGGCTACCGTCTCGCCCTGCCCGAGGACCGGGTCGACAGCTCGGCCGTCCTGCTCAGCGCGGCCGAGAGCGCGCGCCACGCCCGCGCGGGCGACCACGCCGCCGCGCTCGCGCACGCCGAGGAGGGCCTCGCGCTGTGGGAGGGCGCCCCGGGCGGCGAGGCCGACGGCGCGGCGCGGGGCGCGGTGGCCGAGGACCCGGTGGCCGCCCTGCGCGCCGAGCGGGCCGTGACGTACCGGACGCTGGCGCGCGCCCGCGCGCTGGCGCTGTCCCGGCTCGGCCGCCGGGCCGAGGCGGCCGAGCCGCTGGCCGGCCTGGCCCGCGAGCGGCCACGGGACGAGGAGGTGCTGCTGGAGCTGTTGCGCTGCGAGGCGGCCACGCTCGGCCCGTCCGCGGCGCTGGCCAGGTACGACACCTACCGCCGGGCGCTGCGCGACGAACTCGGCACCGACCCCGGCCCCGCGCTCCAGGCCCTGCACGAGGAGCTGCTGCGGGGCGAGGAGCCGGCGGTGCGGCACGGCGTCCCGTACGAGCCCAACCCGCTGCTCGGCCGCGACGAGGACATCGCCGCGGTGGCCGGGCTGCTGGACGCCTCCCGGGTCGCTTCCGTCGTCGGCCCCGGCGGCCTGGGCAAGACGCGGCTGGCGCACGCCGTGAGCCGCCGGGCCGGGCGGCGCGCCGTGTACTTCGTCGGGCTCGCGGGCGTCACGTCCGACGACGACGTGGTCAGGGAGGTCGCGTCGGCGCTCGGCGTCGGCGAGGCCCCGCCCGGCGCGGTCGGCCATCTGGGTCTGCCGACGGATGTCCACAGCGGCATCCTGGCCGCGCTCGGCCCCGGGCCGGTGCTGCTGGTGCTGGACAACTGCGAGCACGTCATACGCGGCGCCGCCGAGCTGGTGCGCCATCTGGTGTCCCAGGCCCAGGACCTGCGGGTGCTCACCACGAGCCGGGCCCCGCTCGGCCTCTCCTCGGAGGCCGTGTATCCGCTGCCGGAGCTGAGCCTGGCGACGACGGTCGAGCTGTTCGGGCAGCGGGCGCGGGCCGTGCGCCCCGGCGCCGACCTGCCCGCGGACGCGGTGGAGGAGCTGTGCCGCCACCTGGACGGGCTGCCGCTCGCGGTGGAGCTGGCGGCCGCGCGGGTCCGGGTCATGTCGGTCGCGGAGATCGCCCGCCGCCTGGAGGACCGGTTCACCCTGCTGCGCGGCGGCGCACGGGACGCCCCGAGCCGCCACCGTACGCTGCACGCCGTCGTCGACTGGAGCTGGAACCTGCTGGATCCGGCCGGGCAGGCGGCGCTGCGCGCGCTGTCCGTGTTCCCCGGCGGATTCACGGCGGACGCCGCGTGCCACCTCCTCGGAGAGGAGGACGACGTCCTCGGGGTGCTCGCGGACCTGGCCGACCAGTCGCTGCTCAAGGTCGCCGACACCGCGTCGGGGGCACGCTTCCGGATGCTGGAGACCGTACGGGAGTTCAGCACCGCCCACCGTGAGGCGGCCGGGGAGACCGACCGTGTGATCGGCCGTTTCCTCGCGTGGGCCCGCGACTTCGGCGTGGCGCACCACGACTCGCCCCACGAACGCGACTTCTTCGCGCCCCTCGAGCGGATCCGGGCCGAGCAGGACAACCTCGTCCACGCGCTGCGGCACGGGCTGGCCCGCGCCGACGGCCCGGCGGTCGCGGCGACGGCCGCCGTGCTCGCGTCCTTGTGGACGGTCGAGGGCAACTACGCGCGCGTCGCCGCGCTGGCCGAGGAGACCAGCAGGCAGCTGTCGCACTTCCGGCCCGAGCGGGGGTCCGACCCCGCGCTCGTCGAGGTCACCCGGACCGCCGCGGCGCTGTTCACCGCGAACACCTTCACCGTCGTCGGGCTGCGCGCCGGCCGCCCGCTGGCCACCCTGCGCCGGCTGCCGCCCGCCCCGCCCGACACCCTCGTACGGGCCATCGCGACCGTGATGGCCGCCGCGCCCGAGGTGCTGGGGCCGGATCCCGCCCCGCTGCGCGCGCTGTGCGACAGCGACGAGCCGCTGCTGGCGGTCGTCGCCAACTCCCTCGCGAGCTATGCCCTGGAGCGGCAGGGCGACGTGGACGGCGCGATCCGGGCGGCCGAGGGGATGCTGGACGCGTTCCGGGGCCGGGGCGCCGACTGGGTCGAGGTTCTGGCCCGCACCCGGATCAGCGAACTGTCCCTTCAGGCCGAACGGGGCGAGGAGGGCCGGCGCCATCTGGCCGCGGCGCTGCGGCTGATGGAGGGGGGCATGCTGTGGGGGGACATCACCGGCATCAAGGCGGCCCTGGTCCTCGCCAATCTCCAACTCGGCGCCGTCGACGAGGCGGAGCGCTGGCTGCCGCTGACGACGCCCGAACGGCAGGCGGAGACGGAGACGGTCGGCGCGCTCGCCTTCGGCCTCGGCATGCGGGCTGAGCTGCTGCTCGCGCGCGGCGAGGCCGAGGCCGGCTGCCACGAGTGGCGGCGGGCCGTCAAGGCGCCGGAGAGCGGCGAGCGCGCGCTCTACCGCACCGATCCGCCCGGTCTGGAGCCCTGGACCCTGGAGATCGAGGCCGCGGCCGTGGTCGCCCACGCGCACCACGGCCGGCTCGGCCTGATCGAGGAGGCCGTCGGCGTACTTCCCCACAAGCTGTGGACGATGCTCAGCCACCCCGTGGAGAAGCCCCCGGCCTACCTGATGGACCTCCCGGTGTGCGGCGCGCTGCTGCTGGCCCTGGCCATGGTGGAACTCGACCGCGCGGAGCGCACCGCGGACGCGGCGGCCAGTACGACCGGCGCGCGGCTGATCGCCCTGGCGGAGCGGTTCCGCTTCCTGCGCGGCTTCCAGCCGACCATGTCCTCCGCCCGCGCCCGCCGCGCGGCCGAACAGGCCGACAGGGCGGCGTACGCGGACGCGGTGTCCTCGTACGCCGCCCTGGGGCGGGAAGAACTGCTGGCCACGGCCCTGACGACGATCGAGCCCCTGACGCCCGCCCCGCGCGAGTACGGCGGGCACGGCAGGCACGGCGAGCGCTGCCGGGCCCGTTAACGCCGGGGCTCCCGCTTGAACAGCGCCCGCGCCCAGAGGAAGCCGAGCAGCGTGAGCCCCACGCACCAGACCACCGCGATGACCCCGCTGTTCCCGATCTCCGTGCCCATCAGCAGCCCCCGCAGCGTCTCGATGATCGGGGTGTAGGGCTGGTACTCGGCGAACCAGCGCAGCGCGGTCGGCATCGAGTCCGTGGGGACGACCGCGCTGCCGAGGAGCGGCAGGAACTGGAGCGGCATGGGCGCGTTGCTGGCGGTCTCGGGGGTCTTGCACGCCATCCCCATGGCGGCCGCGAGCCAGGTGAGCGCGACGGTGACCAGTGCCAGGAGGCCGAGCACCGCGAGCCACTCGACGGGGGTGGCGTTCGGCCGGAACCCCATGAGCAGCGCGAGCCCGATGACCAGCGCGATGGCGATCAGCGTCTGGAGCACACAGCCGACGACGTGCCCGATCAGCACCGACGACCGCGAGATCGCCATGGTGCGGAACCGGTTGATGATGCCCGCGGTCATGTCGACGGAGATGGCCACCGCCATCGCCAGCGACCCGGAGGTCGCCGCCATCAGGATGATTCCGGGGGCGGCGTAGTCGATGTAGTCCGTGTCGCCGCCGCCCGCCCCGCCCATCGGGCCGACGCCGGTGCCCAGCGCGCCACCGAAGACGTACACGAACAGCAGCAGCATGACGATCGGCATCGCGACGACGGAGATCGTCATGGCGGGGAAGCGCAGCGCGTGCCGGAGGTTGCGCCGCAGCATCGTCATGGAGTCGGTCAGGGGACGGGACACGGCGCTGCTCATCACGCGTTCACCTTCTGTGCGGTGGTGGTCTGGTTGCCGGGCTTCTCGGTGAGGGCGAAGAACACGTCGTCGAGGTCGGGGGTGTGCACGGACAGCTCCTCGGCCTCGATCGACTCGGCGTCCAGCCAGTCGAGCAGGGACCTCAACTCCCGGACACTGCCGTCACTGGGCACCTGGAGGGTGAGCGCGTCGTCGTCGCGCGACACCTCGCCGAAGGCGCGGGCGGCCCGTTCGAGATCGCCCGGCACGGTGAACCGCAGCCGGACGTGCCCCCCGGGAATCCGCCGCTTCAGCTCCTCCGCGGTCCCCTCCGCGACCAGCTTCCCGCCGTTGAGCACCGCGATCCGGTCGGCGAGCTGATCGGCCTCGTCCAGGTACTGCGTGGTCAGGAACACCGTGACCCCGCCCGCCACCAGGTCCCGGATCAGCTGCCACATGGTGTGCCGGCTGCGCGGGTCGAGGCCGGTGGTCGGCTCGTCGAGGAAGATGATGCGCGGCTCGCCGACCAGCGTCATCGCGAGGTCGAGCCGCCGCTGCATCCCGCCCGAGTAGGTGGCGGGCGTCCTCTTCGCCGCCTCGACCAGGTCGAACCGCTCCAGCAGCTCGGCGGCCCGCCGCCGCCCCTCCCGGCGGCCCAGGTAGTTCAGGTCCGCCATCAGGAGCAGGTTCTCCTCGCCGGTGAGCAGATGGTCGACGGCCGAGAACTGCCCGGTCACCCCGATCGCGGCCCGCACCGCGTCGGGGTCCTCGGCCGGATCGTGCCCGGCGACGCGGATCTCGCCGCCGTCGGCGCCGATCAGCGTGGACAGGATCTGGACCATGGTGGTCTTGCCCGCGCCGTTCGGCCCGAGCAGCGAGAAGACCGTCCCCTCGGGGATGTCCAGATCGATGCCGTCGAGCACCACCTGCTCGCCGAACGCCTTGCGCAGCCCGGTCGCCGTGATGGCCCGGGGGGATCGGGAATTCGTCATGCCCCAGAGCGTGCGGGCGGCCGGGTTCACGGCGGTTTCACGGCGGTTTCATGCCGTCCGGGACAACGGCTACGGCGTATGGGCTAGCAGCTTTGGCCCGCTGCTTCCACGCCGATCACGATGGCTGCGAGGCGTCAGCGGAGAGGGATACCCATGGCAGGTGGCGATCACGTTGTTCGCGGCTACTTCGGTCTCGGCGACGAGGAGCACGTCGTTCGTGTGACCAGCAGTGCCGACTTTGTCCTGCACATCTGGGCGGCGAACATCGACACCTTTCCAGGTGGGGTGGAAGTCCTCACCCCGCCGAGCCAGTTTCGGGGACACGGGGCGACGGGGCCACAGGACGGCCTGACCCTCGACGTCCCCGCACAGACGTCCATGCATCTTGGATGCCTGGGGGCACAGGGCGGCGAGACCCTGGAACTCTCCAGTGCGTTTGGTGCCAGAGTCGTCGTCTTTCTCACGGTCACCACGGCCGAAGGGGCAACGGTGACGATGATCGGGGAATGAGCGGAACACCGGGCTGGGCTGATCAGCGTGGCGGGGCGGGCACTGCCCCGCCGTAGAGTTCGTCGACGCCGATGAGCAGCACACCGTCGCCGCCGCGTGCCGCCTCGCCGCGCAACGCATCGCTGAAGCCCGCGGCGCTGAAGCAGGCCAGCCGGCACTGTCCGGTGTCCATGCCCCGCCCGGCGAGGAGTTCCCGCGCCCGAGCGAGGCGCTCCAGGCGGACCGGGTCCGGTCGGCCACGGCCTGCCAGGCCTCGACCGGATGGTCTTCGACGTCAAGGGCGCGACGGGCAAGGTCGGCTACCACGTCGGATACACGGCGAAGTTCCGTCAGAGCGGCACCGGTGACCAGATCCCGGTCAAGGGCGGCGCCATCCTGGAGATCGTCGTCAACGCTCCGAGCTACAACCCGTCGAACCCGGCCCAGAAGACGTATGCCGGTAAGCCCGGAAAGACCCTGCCCGGTGTGGACGTCACCGGCTACAAGACGTTCCGGGACACCAAGTTCGGGTCGAGCATCGAGGGGCAGACCCAGGTCGGTCTGGGCGTCCGGACCAAGCTGCCGTTCCGGGTCCAGCAGTCCGGCGACAAGCTGATCGTGGACGTCGCCCACACCAGGTAGTCCAGCGCGGCACCCGCCCCGCCCCCATCAGAGAGGCGCAGTGCCTCCGGCGGGTGCCATGAGCGCGTCGGCCACCGCTGTGCGCGCGTACAGCACCGAACGGCCCGCCCGGTGTGCCGTCACCAGGCCCGCTCCGCGGAGCGCGGTGAGATGCTGCGACACTCCTGCCGCCGACATCCCGAAGTGCGCCGCGAGCCGCGTCGTCGACGCCGGTGTGTCCAGCTCCGCGAGCAGCAGCGTGCGGGACCGGCCCAGCACCGCCGCGACCGCGTCGATCGAGCCCGCGTCCCGTGGCTCCCACAGCGTGCCGATTCCCCGTGCGGGGTAGGCGAGTTGCGGAGGGTCGGGCGGTACGGACCGGGTGAGCACCCGCGGCCAGGCGAAGGCGGAGGGCACCAGCAGCAGCCCTGCCCCGGCCTCGGCCCGGCTCAGCCCGCAGTGCCGGCGCACCAGGCGCAGCGTGCCGTCGTCCCAGCGCACGGTTTCGTGCAGCTCGCCGAGGACGTGCCCGGCGCCGTGCTCGGCCACCTGCCGGGCCCGGTGGAACACATCCGCCTCCAGCAGCTGCCGGATCCGGTCCCAATACGGTGCGAGCGCCAGCTCCCAGTACGTCTCGATCTCGGCGGCGACCTTCCGCAGCGCCGCTTCAGGGGCCTCCCTGAGCAGCCGGATCCGTGGCTGCCGGCCCAGGTCCCGTTCGGCGCCGAGCATGTTCAGTTCGGTGCGTACGCGCTCCGCCGGGGTCTGCCGGATCGCGTCGAGTTCGGCGGCGAGCGTGGGGAAGGGGGTCACCGGGGTCGGGTTGAGGAAGTCCGCGAGATAGCCGCCCTCGGGAATCAACGCGGCCAGCCAGCCGCTGTCGAGCCCCGCCTCCGCGAGCCGCGGCCGTACCTGTGCCGCCCACCGCCGGTGGGGTGGAGGCTCGCCTTCCGCGCCGCGCAGCAGCCGAAAGCTGGTGACGACCTCCCACATCGGAGAGACCGCGAAGCGGGTCTGTGCCAGGTCCGCGGCGGAAAAGCTGAGCCCGGTCTCCATGCGATCTCCCTGCCGACGACGCTCACTGCCCCATGGATTCGGTCTCACCTTAATCAATGGCAAGGGTGCTGGGTGACCGCGCACTCTTCCGGCATGCTCTCCACATTCCGCGGCCTGCCGCCCGCCGTCTGGACCGTCTTCGCCGGCACGATCGTCAACCGGCTCGGTTACCTCGTCACCCCCTTCCTGGTCTTCTTCCTGGCGGCGCGCGGCGTCACCGGAGCCGAGACCACCTATGTCCTGGGCGCCCTGGGCGCGGGCAACCTCGTCGGGCCGGCACTCGGCGGCCTGCTCGCCGACCGGATCGGCCGCCGCTCCACGATGCTGATCGGCCTCCTGGGCGCATCCGCCGCGCAGGGTGCCCTGTTCGCGGCGCCAGGGGCGCTGACGATGGCGGCCGCGGCCCTGCTGCTCAGCGCGGCGGGCGCGTTGATCAGCCCGGCCGCGTACGCGCTGCTGGCCGACTCCGTGGACGCGGACCGCCGGCAGCGCGCGTACGCGCTCTTCGGCTGGGGCGTCAACATCGGAACGGCCGCGGCCGGCGTTCTCGGCGGCTTCCTCGCCGCACACGGCTACTGGCTCCTGTTCACCGTCGATGTCGTCACCATGCTGGTCTACGCGGTGATCGTCGCCACCCGCCTGCGGGAGACGCGCCCCGCCGGGAAGGACAAGGCCACGACGGCGGACGGCATCGGCTACGGCGTCGTCCTGCGCGACCGTCTGCTACTCGCCCTGCTCCCGCTGTTCGGAGTCCAGCTTTTCGTCTACTCGCTGACCGAGGTCGCCCTGCCGCTGGCCATCCGCGACAGCGGGCTCTCACCTGCTGTCTACGGCGCGATGGCCGCGGTCAACGCGGTGTTCGTGGTCGTACTCCAGCCGGTCGCCACGGCCACTCTCGCCCGGCTTCCGCAGCTGCCCGTGCAGGCGGCGGGCAGTGTGCTGATCGCCGCGGGCGTGGCGCTGACCGGTGTGGCCGACAGCGTCGCCATGTACACCGTGTCCGTGGTCGTCTGGTCCCTCGGCGAGGTCGTGGTCGCGGGGATCGCCGCGTCGATGGTCGCCGGCCTCGCTCCGGCTCACGCCCGCGGCCGCTACCAGGGCGCCTTCCAATGGACCTGGGGAGTGGCCCGGTTCGGCGCCCTCACCGTGGGCGTCACCGTCTACTCGTCCCTGAGCCCCGCCGTCCTGTGGTGGAGCGCCCTCCTCGCCGGCGTTCTGACCTCGGCCGTGACCCTGGCGCTCCGGTCCCGGGTCGACCGGCGCATGGAGCACGACCTGGCCGCCTGATGCGGGCTTCAGGAGCGGTGTGTGGTGCCGCAGAAGCCTGCCTGATCACCGCGGTGTCACGGGCGCCGGGTCCAGGCGGGCCCGGCGAAGCGGGCCAGCGCGCGCTCGACTTGGGCGGCGGACTCCCGGAGGCCGGTGGCGGACGCTCCGCAGTGGGTGACGACCACGCCGCCGGACCAGGGGCGGAAACAGCCGCCCCAGCGCCATCGGGGAGGCACCTCGGCCCCGTCCAGCGGCGCCGAGCCCCCCTGGAACCAGCGACCTCAGCGAAACGAGCATAGCGAGCGACCTGGCGATCCGTCCTCTGTCGCGTCTTTTGCCAAGTCTTGTGCACCCGTTTCCCGCCGCGTGGCCGACGGAGCGGCGGGCGGTCATACGATCAGTCCGCCTCGGGAGGGGAACGCGCTCTCTGGCCGCGTTCGTCCGCATAGCGGGCGGTATTCGTGCTGCCGTTGTCCGGCCGCTTCTCCCTGTCCGGGTGCGAGTCGATCCTTCACCGACAGGAGACCCGAGTGTTCGCTGCCCAGAAGCGGGAGGGGCGGGGAAGGCGGGTGCGCAGAGCCCTTCCCGCCGCCGCCGTCGCGATCGCCGCCGGCTTCGCCGCCGCCCTTCCCCTCGCGCCCGCCCATGCCTCGCCCGCGCCGGTGACGACGGGCCGCGACGCGGTCCCCTCGCACACCGAGCTCCTGGCCCGTATCAAGGGCGCGCTGAGCGCTGATCAGGGGCAGGCGTCGACGGAGTCCAAGCCGTCCGCGGGCGCGGCGTCTTCGTCGAGCGCGAAGCCCTCGGCGGGCGCCACCTCGCCGTCCGGCACCGTCGATCCCAAGATCATCGGCGGTACGGAGACCAGCATCACCACGGCCCCGTGGATGGCCCAGCTGTGGTACTCCGACGACAAGGGCACCGCCGACACCTCGGACGACATCGGCTTCTTCTGCGGCGGCACGGTCGTGTCCCCCACGAAGATCCTGACCGCCGCGCACTGCGTCAAGGGCTACGACTGGAACGCCAACGGCGCCGTCATCACCGGCACCGCCCAGCAGCCGACGGACAACAGCGACGGCTCGGTCGATGTGCACGGAGGCACCGTCTCCGGCGTCTGGCGGCAGTGGAACCACCCGTCGTACAGCGCGACCACCATCGACAACGACCTCGCGGTGTTGACGCTGCCCAGCCCCGTCACCGCCAAGCCCGCCCCCATCACCACCTCCAACGACACCGCGTCGTACGCCGCGGGCACCGAGGCCACCCTCTACGGCTGGGGCCGCACAAGCTCCACCAGCCAGGACATCTCCGAGACGCTACGCACGGCGACCCTGCCGATGGTCTCGGACACCACCTGCGCCACCACCTACGGCAGTCAGTTCATCAAGGGCCACATGGTCTGCGCGGGCCAGCCGGCGACTGGCTCGGACACCGGCACCGTCTCCGCCTGCAACGGGGATTCGGGCGGGCCGCTGATCGTCGGCGGCAAGGTCGTCGGCGTGGTCTCCTGGGGCGCGACCGACTGCGTGGCCGAGGGGTCGTACAGCGTGTTCACCAAGGTGAGCACGTACGTCGGGGCGGCCTATCCGCGGATCGACGACACCAACCTGAACGGCGACGCCAGGGCCGACCTGTTCGTGCGCCGCTCCTCGGACAACACGGGCTACGAGTACGACTCCAAGGGCACGTCGTTCGCCACCAGGGTGTCCTGGGGCTCGTACAGCGACAAGAACCTCGTCCTCCAGACCGACCTCAACCGGGACGGCTACCAGGACCAGATCATCCGCCGGGCCTCCACCGGCGCGGTCTACTGGCGGCACTACGTCCCGGCCAGCGGCAGCTGGGCCACCACCCTGGTCTTCGGCAACTGGTCCACCCGCACCAAGGTCGTCGCCCCGGGTGACGTGACCGGCGACCAGCTGCCGGACCTGCTGTCGGTGACCGCGAGCGGCACGCTGTACATCTACCCGGGCAAGGGCGACGGCACCTTCGCCTCCCCGGTCGCGGTCGGCAGCGGCTGGAACCAGTACAACCGGCTGCTCGGGCACGGCGACTTCACCGGCGACGGCAAGCCCGACCTGATCGCCCGGAGCAGCAGCAACTCGTACGTCTATCTCTACCCGGGCACCGGCAAGTCCGGCTCCGGGGCGTTCGGCACCCGCATCCACGTCCGTACCTGGAGCCAGTACGACGCCTTCGCCACGGTCGGCGACATCACGGGTGACGGCAAGGCCGATCTGGCCGCCCGCACCCCCGCCGGCATGCTCTACCTCTACCCGGGCACCGGCAAGGCCACGTCCGACCTCTTCGGCACGCCGGTCACGATCGGCACCGGCTGGCAGCAGTACAACCTCTTCGGCTGACCCTGGGTCGGCCGAAGAGGGCGCTACGCGGGAGCGTCCGGCGGGTCGGCCGCCTCCGCGTGGGCGGGCAGGGTGACCGTCACGGTCAGGCCGCCGCCCTCGCGGGGGCGGGCCGTGACGTCGCCGCCGTGGGCGCGGGCGATGGAGCGGACGATGGACAGGCCGAGGCCCGCGCCCTTGGCGGTGACCAGGCGGTCGGTGCCGAGGCGGCGGAAGGGCTCGAAGAGCGCGGGCAGCTCGTAACGGGGCACGGCCGGGCCGGTGTTGCCCACCTCGACCTCGACCCGGCCGTCGTCGCGGGCGCGGCAGGCGACCCGCACCCAGCCGCCCCCGTCCGGGGTGTTGTGGCGGATGCCGTTCTCGACGAGGTTGTGCACCAGCCGCTCCAGCAGCAGCGCGTCGCCGGTGGTGGGCGCCGGGGCGGTCTCCTGCTCCACCGTGATCCCGGCCCCTGCCGCCTCCGCCGCGGTCTGTCCGGCCACGTGGTCCACGATGTCGGACAGATCGACCGGCAGCCGCTCGGTGATCTCGTTCTCCGAACTGGCGAGCAGCAGCAGTCCGGTGATCAGCCGCTCATGGCGGGCGTTGATCTCCAGCAGGTTCTCGCCGAGTTGCTTGACGTCCTCGGAGGCGGTTCTGCGGTGCATGGCCACCTCGACCAGGGCCCGCCCGAGGGTGAGCGGGGTGCGCAGCTCGTGCGAGGCGTTGGCGACGAAGCGGCGCTGGCCGTCGAAGGACCGGTCGAGCCGTTCGACCATCGTGTCGAAGGTGTCGGCGAGGTCCTTGACCTCGTCGTCGGGCCCGCGCAGGGCGATCCGCTCATGCAGGCCGCGATCGGCGGCCGGGGCGCTGGCGATACGGCGGGCGGTGTCGGTGACCCGGTGCAGCGGGGCCAGCACCCGGCCGGCGGCCAGCCAGCCGAAGCCGGCCGCCGCGCCGCCGACGACCAGGAGGGCGAGCCCGCCCTGGGTGATGAGCGAGGTGGTGGCGGCGGCGTTCACCCGGTCGCGTTCGTCCTTCATCCACTTCTGCGCCGACTTGTCGGTGAGGACTTCGCCGTCCCCGGTGATCACCTGATTCCGGGGCGGGCCCGAGGCGGGGCCGTCGGTCTGCACGCTGCGGGCGTAGATCTTCAGGCCGCCGCCGCCGGCGAGCTGCTGGTTGAACAGCGCGTACGTGACGCCGAGCAGCACCACGCCGGCGGCGAGGAACAGCCCTCCGTAGATCAGGGTGAGCCGGGCCCGCAGGCTGATCCGGCGCGGCAGGAACCGGCGCGGCGGGAATCTCAGGCGGCGCTTCATGCGATCCGGTACCCCACGCCCGTGACGGTCTCGACGACCGGCGGCCCGCCGAGCTTGCGGCGCAGCTTCAGCACGGCCAGCCGTACCGCCCCGGTGAACGGGTCGGCGTGCTCGTCCCAGGCCTTCTCCAGCAGCTGTTCGGCGGAGACCGCGCTCCCGTCGGCCCGCAGCAGCTCGGTCAGCACGGCGAACTCCTTCTTCGACAGCGGTACGTAGCGCCCGTCCCGGAACACCTCGCGGCGGGCCGGGTCCAGGGTGATCCCGGCCCGGCGCAGCACCGGCGGCGCCGCCGGGCGGCTGCGGCGGCCCAGGGCCTGGACGCGGGCGGCGAGTTCGGCGAAGGCGAAGGGCTTGGTGAGGTAGTCGTCGGCGCCGAGGGTGAGCCCGGCGACGCGGTCGGCGACCTCTGCGGCGGCGGTGAGCATCAGCACCCGCGCCGTCGCCCCGGCCCCGGCCAGCTCACGGCAGACGTCGTCGCCGTGCACCCCGGGGAGGTCCCGGTCCAGGACCACCACGTCGTAGTCGTTGACGGTCAGCCGCTCCAGCGCGGCGGTGCCGTCGTACGCGACGTCGACCGCGTGCGGCTCGTCGCGCAGCCACTCCGTGATCGCGTCGGCGAGCAGGGGTTCGTCCTCGACCACCAGCACCCGCATCCGTCCCCTCCCCTTCCTGCCGGCAGCCCCCTGCGGGCGAGGCCATCGTGCCCGGTCCGGTGTTTCCGCGCCGTTAGGGGCCACCGGCCGCCGCCGGAAACGTGGGGGAAACGCGGCCTGCTCTTGCATCCCTCTCGTACGTACCGATCGAGCAGAAGGAGACGACGCCATGAGCAGGCGGATCCTCGGCATGGCGGCGGCCGTGCCACTGGCGCTGACCCTCGCCCTGTCCCTGACCGGATGCGGCTCCGGCAGCGGCGGCGACGACAAGGTGGCCTCGGCCGACGGCGCGAAGAAGGACGGTGGCGGCAGCTCGGCCCCGAGCATGGACCCGCAGGAGATGGGGGCCAAGTTCGCGCAGTGCATGCGCGAGCACGGCATCGACATGGAGGACCCGGAGCCCGGCCAGGGGATCAGGATCGAGATCCCGCCCGGCACCCCGAAGGGGACGGTGGAGAAGGCCCAGGAGGCCTGCCGCGAGTACGACCCGGTGCAGAACGGGGGCGGCCGCAAGCCGGACGCGAAGGCGCAGGAGAACATGCGCAAGTACGCCAAGTGCATGCGTGAGCAGGGCGTGGAGAACTTCCCCGACCCGCAGACGGGGGGCGGACTCCGGGTCGACGGCTCGGTCATGGACGACCCCGACTTCTCCAAGGCGGAGAAGGCCTGCAACAAGTACATCGGTGGCGGCGGCACTCTGAACCGGAACGACGGCTGATGGGGGACATCGCCGTGGACAGCGTGCGGGGCCAGGACTCGGACCAGGAGTCGGACCGGGAGTCGGAGGCGGCGCGCACCTCGGTCCCGGAGCCCGCGCCCCGCCGCCGCAAGGGCCGCCGCCGCGGCATGAAGGCCGCCCTCGCCGTCCTGGTGCTGGTGGCGGGCGGCGCCGTCGCCGTCGCCACCCTCGGCCCGGTCGGCCGCGGCTCGGGCGACAAGGCCGCGACCGAACTGCCGCCGAGCACCGTCGAGGTGACCCGCCGGACGCTCCAGGACACCCAGAGCGTCGACGGACAGCTCGGCTTCGGCCCGGCGACCACCCTGTCCGCCCGGCGGCCCGGCACGGTCACCGAGGCGCCCGAGGCGGGGGACCGGATCACCCGCGGCAAGGCGCTGTACGAGGCGGACGGGCGCCCCGTGACGCTGATGTACGGTTCGACGCCCGCGTACCGCGCCCTGAAGACGGGGAGTGAGGGCGCGGACGTACGGCAGCTGGAGCGGAACCTCAGGGCACTCGGCTACTCGGGTTTCACGGTCGACGACGAGTACACGGCCACCACGGCCGAGGCGGTCCGCGCCTGGCAGGAGGACCTGGGCCTGCCGGAGACCGGGACCGTGGAGCTGGGGAGCGTGGTGTTCGCGCCCGGCGCGGTCCGCGTGGACAGCGTGGCGGCGCGCAAGGGCGACACGGTCGCCCCCGGCGGCAAGGTGCTGTCGTACACCGGCACCGACCAGGCCGTCACCGCCGAGCTCGACCCCGCCGACCAGCAGTTGGCGAAGGAGGGGAGGGACGTCGAGGTCGTGCTGCCGGGCGACCGGACCGTCAAGGGCACCGTCAAGGACGTCTCCACGGTGATCGAGCCGGGCAACGGGCAGGGGGAGGAGGCGAAGACGAAGATCGAGGTGGTCGTCGCGCTGGGGGACGCGGCGGCCCGGAAGGCCGCCGAGGCCTACGCGCTGGCCGCCGTCCACGTCGACTTCACCTCCGAAACCCGTAAGGACGTGCTCACCGTGCCGGTCGGCGCCCTGCTGGCGCTCGCCGAGGGCGGCTTCGGCGTGGAGGTCGTCAAGGGCTCGACCAGCACGTACGTCCCGGTCACCACCGGCCTGTTCGCCGACGGCCGGGTGGAGATCTCGGGCAAGGGCATCTCCGAGGGCACGAAGGTGGGGGCGCCGAAGTGATCTCCCTGACGGATGTCACCAAGACCCACCCGGGCGGGGTCACCGCGCTGGACGGCGTCAGCCTGGACATCGGGCACGGCGAACTCGTGGGCATCGTGGGCCCGTCCGGCTCCGGCAAGTCGACGATGCTCAACATCCTCGGCACCCTCGACCGGCCCACCAGCGGAAGCGTGCTCATCGACGGATACGACATCGGCGCCCTCTCCGACGCCAAGGTCTCCGCGCTGCGGGCGACCCGCATCGGCTTCGTCTTCCAGCACTTCCACCTCGCCACCGGCACCTCGGCGCTGGACAACGTCGCCGACGGGCTCCTGTACTCCGGGCTGGCGGCCGGCGAACGGCGCCGCCGGGCCGCGCTGATGCTGAACCGGGTCGGCCTCGGCCACCGGGTGCACCACCATCCGCACGAGCTGTCCGGCGGCGAGCGCCAGCGCGTCGCCATCGCCCGCGCGGTGGTCGGCGAGCCCGCGCTGCTGCTGGCCGACGAGCCGACCGGGGCGCTCGACTCCCACTCCGGGGCCGAGGTGATGCGGCTGCTGCGGGAGCTGCACGCCGCGGGCACCACCGTGGTGATCATCACCCATGACGGGGAGATCGCGGACAGCCTGCCCCGGCAGGTGCGGATGCGCGACGGGCGGACGGTGTCGGACTGATGGCCACGGACACACACCCCGGCCGTACGGACCGCCCTGGCCGTACGGACCGCCCTGGCCGTACGGACCGCCCTGGCCGTACGGACCGCCCCGGCCGTACGGACCGCCCCGGCCGTACGGACCGGCGGCGCGCCGACGCCCTCCGCCCCGCCCGGCTGCGCCCCCGCGATGTGGTCAAGGTCGGCGCGGTGGGCCTGCGCACCCGCCCCATGCGGGCCTTCCTCTCCGCGCTGGGCATCGCCATCGGCATCGCGGCGATGGTCGCGGTGGTCGGCATCTCGTCCTCCTCCCGCGCCGATCTCGACCGCACCCTCGCCGCGCTGGGCACCAACCTGCTCACCGCCTCGCCCGGTTCGACGATGTCCGGCGGCCAGGCCCGGCTCCCGGAGACCGCGGAGCAGATGGTGGCGCGGATCGGCCCGGTGCACTCGGTGTCGGCCGTCGGCAAGCTCCCCGGCGCGAAGGTCTACCGCACCGACAAGATCCCCGAGGCCGAGACCAACGGCATCGCCACCTACGCCGCCCGTACCAGCCTGCGCGCCGCCATCGGCGCCGAGCTGCGCAGCGGCACCTGGCTCAACGCCGCCACCAGCCGCTACCCGGCCGTCGTCCTCGGCGCCACCGCCGCGGAACGGCTGGGGATCGGGCAGGTCGGCCCCGACACCCAGGTCCTGATCGGCGGCCGGTGGTTCACCGTCGTCGGCGTCCTCGAACCCGCCCCGCTCGCCCCCGAGCTGGACACCGCGGCCCTCGTCGGCTGGGCCGAGGCCGAGGCCGATCTGTACTTCGACGGACGCCCCACCACGATCTACACCCGCTCCGAGGAGTCCGCGGTGGAGTCCGTGGCCTCCGTTCTGGGCGCCACCGCCAACCCCGAGGCGCCCGGCGAGGTCGAGGTCTCCCGCCCCTCCGACGCCCTCGCCGCCCAGCAGGCGGCGGGCGAGGCGTTCACCGGGCTGCTCCTCGGCCTCGGCGCGGTGGCGCTCCTCGTCGGCGGCGTCGGGGTGGCCAACACGATGGTCATCTCCGTGCTGGAACGCCGCGCGGAGATCGGGCTGCGCCGCTCCCTGGGCGCGACCCGGGGCCAGATCCGCGGCCAGTTCCTCGCGGAGTCCCTGCTCCTGTCCGCCCTGGGCGGAGCGGGCGGGGCGCTCCTGGGCGCCGGGGTCACGGCCGGCTACGCGCTGTCGCAGGGCTGGCCCGTCGAGGTCCCGCCGTGGGCGCTGCTCGTCGGCCTGGCCGCGACCCTCGCCATCGGCGGCCTGGCCGGCCTCTACCCGGCGATCCGCGCCTCCCGGCTCTCCCCGACGGAGGCCCTGGCCACGCCCTGAACGGACATGCCGTGAACGGGCCGAGCCGCCCGCCCGGTGCCCACGTGGGGCCGGGCTGGCGGCTCGCGGCCGTGTCGGTCCGGCATGGTTGGATGGCCGACTGGACGAGGTCCGGGGCAAGGAGGGGGCATTGAACCTGTCACGGCGCTCGTACGCGCTGATCGCGGCGCTGGTCGTGGGCGTGCTCACCCTGGTGTACATGGGCACCCGCGCCTCAGAGGACGCGGCCGGAGAAGGCGTACCGTGGCGCGCCGACGACCCCTGCATGAAGGACGCGCCACACCCCTCGGTCTGGGATGAGAAGGAGCCGCGGCTGGTCACGCTCAGCCACGGATACTCCTCGAAGTCCCCGATGGGTGGCGGCGACATGCACTTCACCATCGGGGCGAGCATCAACGTGGGCCGTAACCCGCTCGTCCTCCACACGCCCCTCGCACGCGGCGGGGTGTCGGTCCGCTTCTGTGCTCCGCACGGGAAGGGCCTGATGGCGGAGGCCAAGGGGCTGTCGCCGAAGTCCGTCGAGACACCCGCCGCCAAGGACGGCGCGATACGCGTCACCCGCGAGGAGCCGCTGCACTTCATGGTCGAGCTGCCGCCCTCGGCGCTGCGGAACGGCTACTCGATGTCCGACCTCATGAACTCCAGCCCACCCCGCAGCAACGACGCGGCCGACTATCCGGTCCTCGTGCTGACCGTCTCCGACCCCGGCCTTGACGCCCCGCTGGTGGCGGTCTCCTTCAAGCCGGACCCCACGCCCACCGCCCAGGCGCTCGGCGCGCCGCCGGCCGTACGGAGGCAGATGGCCGCGCGGCGGCCGGGGTGACCCCGGCCGGACGCGCGGGGAAGCCTCAGGACTTGGCGTCCTCGGGCTCCGCCTTCTCGGGCTTGGTGTCCTCGGGTTCGGCCTTCTCGGGCTTGGCGTCCTCAGGCTCGGCCTTCTCGGGCTCGGCCTTCTCGGGCTTGGCGTCCTCGAAGTAGGCGTCCAGAACTGCGTCGAGTTCCGTCGTCCACTCCTTGAGCACCTTCTTGGACGACGCCGCGACATCGGCCGTGTACCAGCGGCGGGCGGTCGTGTAGACGGTGACGGAGAACCGGCGTCCGAACCGCGGGGTGTCGATCTCGACCGCGCCGATCTCGCTCCAGTCGAACTCGGCCGTCTCGCCGTCCAGCCGGAGGGTGACGCCGCCGCGGCGTGCGACGATCGAGCCGCGGTGGTCGGCGGCCTCGAAGACGGGGCCGCCGTCCTCGTCCTCATCCTCGCCGGCCGTCTCTTCGGCCGCGTCCGCGGCCTCGGCCTCCGCTTCGGCTTCCGCGTCGGCTTCGGCTTCAGGTTCCGCGTCGGCTTCTGTCCCAGCCTCGGTTTCGGCGTCCTCGAGCGGCTCTTCTGCCTTCTCCGCCTTTTCCTTCGGGGGTTCCTCCTCCGCTGGGCGTGGGGCCGTGAGGCCGGGGATGTACGCCGGATCGAACCCGGCGGCGGGCACGGGCGGGGTGCTCGGTCCTATGCGCTGCTCCACGGCGGGCAGTATGGCCGATAAACCTGTGCCGGGAACAGCCTCACCGGCCGTGCCCGGACAACGAAACGGACAAGATGACGCGGAGAGCCGCGGTAAGGGAGCGGGGATGAAGCTGCGCTGTGCGGTGCTCGACGACTTCCAGGGGGTGGCCCTGACCAGTGCAGACTGGGCCCCCGTCCTGGACCGGGTGGAGGTCGTGAGCTTCACCCGGCACTTCGGCACCGAGGACGAGCTGGCCGCGGCTCTGGCCGACTTCGACTTCGTCGTCACCCTTCGGGAGCGCGTCGCCTTCCCCGGCTCGCTGTTCGCCCGGCTGCCGAGGCTGAAGCTGCTGATCGCCTCCGGCATGCGGAACTCGGTCATCGACTACGCGGCGGCCGAGCGCCACGGCGTGACGGTCTGCGGCACGGCCAGCTCCCAGGCCCCGCCGGTCGAGCTGACCTGGGCGCTGATCCTCGGCCTGGCCCGGGGCCTGGTCGCCGAGAACACCGCGCTGCGCACGGGCGGGCCCTGGCAGAGCACGGTCGGCGCGGATCTGCACGGCCGTCGGCTGGGACTGCTGGGCCTGGGGAAGATCGGCAGCCGGGTGGCCGCGATCGGGCTGGCCTTCGGGATGGAGGTGACGGCCTGGAGCCAGAATCTGACGAGGCAGCGGGCCGATGAGGTCGGGGTGGCGCTCGCCGGTTCCAAGGAGGAGCTGCTGGCCTCCAGCGACGTGGTCTCCGTCCACCTCGCGCTGAGCGACCGCACCCGCGGTCTGCTGGGCGCGCCCGAACTGGCCCTGCTCAAGCCGACCGCGTACCTCGTCAACACGTCCCGGGCCGCCATCGTCGACCAGGAAGCGCTGATCGACGCCCTGCGGCGGGGCGCGTTCGCCGGGGCGGGGGTCGATGTCTTCGACGTCGAGCCGCTCCCGGCGGACCACCCCATGCGCACCCTGCCCCGGCTGCTGGCCACCCCGCACCTGGGCTATGTCTCCCAGGACAACTACCGCAGGTACTACGGCGAGGCCGTCGAGGACATTCAGGCCTTCCTCGCCGGCTCCCCCGTACGCGTCCTGGGCTAGGCCGTGTCCGGCGGATCTTGACGCCTGCGGCGGGCCCTCCCCGCCCCTACCCCGGGGGGGGCTGGGGCGAAGCCCCAGTCTCGGGAAGGGGCGGGGTGGGGGCTGCGTCGATTTGCTGCCCCCCTGGGCGCCACCAGCCCACTCCGCGCCCACCCGCCCCCGTCACGCGTCGCGGAAGCGCAGCGCCGCCCAGCCCAGGGCCACCGCCGCCCCCGCCCAGGCGGCGAGGACGCCGAGGCCCGTCCAGGGGGCGAGGGGGGCGGTGCCGGTGCCCGGGAGGGTGGTCTGGACGGCGAGCCCGGCGCTCATCGGCGAGACCTTCTGGACCACATGGAGGGCGTGCGTGGACATCGGGACGACCTTCGTGGCCAGAAACGGCCCGTACAGCAGCGCCGCCGTGGCCCCGACGGCCACCCCGCCGTGCCGGAGCACCGCGGCCACCCCGGCGCCCAGCAGCGCGACCAGCGCCAGATAGAGCAGGGTGCCGGCGGCCGCCCGCCACACCGCCGGGTCGGACAGGGCGGCCGCGGCGTGGCCCTGCCCGGCCGACACGGCCCGCCCGGCCAGCAGCGACCCCAGCACCCCGGGGACGCCGGCGCCGAGCACCGCCGCGGCCACGACGGCGGCCTTCGCGGCGAGGACGCCGGTCCGTCCGGGGTGCGCGGCCAGCGTCGTACGGATCACCCTCGGCTGGTACTCGGAGGCGACCAGCGCCACCCCGACCGCGACGGCGGCGAGTTGCGCGAAGTAGACGCCCGACAGGGCGAGCGCCGCCGGGTCCGCCGGGGTGTCCCGGGGGCGCCCCTGGCCCGCGGCGGTGAGCGCGGTCACGCCCGCCATGACCGCGGTCAGGGCCGCCAGCGTCCACAGCTGGGACGGCACCGTGCACAGCTTGGTCCACTCGGCGCGCAGGGCCCGCCCCGCGCGCCGCGCCTCACGCATCGCGCCTGCCCTGCACCCAGAACGCGGCGCCGAGCGCCACCGCCGTGTATCCGCACAGGACGGCGAAGCCGCCCCAGGGGCTGGTCGAGTCGCCGAGCAGGTGCATGGTCTGGCGGATGGCCAGCCCCGCGATCGGCGTGGCCCGGTTGACCCAGTTGTTGACGTCGACCGAGCTGACCTGGGCGACGATCGGCACCACCAGGAACACCCCGAAGAGCAGGATCACCGCCCCCGCCGTACGCCGCAGCAGCACGCCGACGCCGAGCGAGAGCAGCGCGACCAGCGCCAGCGTGGCCGCCGTGCCGACGACCGCGCGCAGCACCGTGGGGTCGCTGAGGGAGGGGTCGGGGTGGACCGGCGGGCCCATGCCGTTGCGGCGCTGGATCGGCCGGGTGAGGAGGAGGGTGGTGACGGCCGCGGCGAGGCCCATGGGGAAGACGGTGCCCGCCAGCACGACGGCCTTGGCGGCCAGCACCCGGGCGCGGCGCGGGGAGGCGCCGAACGTCGTACGGATCGTGCCGGTCCGGTACTCGGAGGTCATGGCGAGCACGCCCAGCGCGATCGCCGCGATCATCCCGAACTGCGCCCCGGAGAGGCTGTCCTTGACCCGGTCGAAGCCGTGGAGTTCGCTGCCGACGCCCGCGATCCCGATGCGGCCGAGGTCGCCGCTCCCGGTGACGGTGAAGGTGCCCCCGGCGCGCCGCAGGGTGCCGGGGCTCTCGGACGCGGTGCGGATCTCGGCGGGCGGGCCATGGGTCACGGGTGCCTCGGCCACGTCCGTCAACGTCCAGTCGTCCGGCGCGGAAGCCCCCGCCGGGGCCAGGGTGACGTGGTCGAACACGGCCTGGCCTGTGGTGGGGCGGAAGCCGCCCACGATCTCGCCGGGGCCCACCAGACGCTCGTGCAGGCGCCCGTGGGAGGCCACGAACAGCCCCGCCTGGGCCCGCGCCGGCAGCGCGCGGGCGGTGAGCGTGCCGACCTTCCGCCAGGCGCGGCCGTCGGCGGACGCGTACCCGGTGATCTCGCGCCCCGCGCGGGTCAGCCGCAGCCAGACCGGTGCGGCCGTGTCGCCCTCGCCGGTGGCCTCGGTCTTCGCGTCGGCCAGCATCCGTACGCCGTGGTCGGGGGTGACCATCAGGGCGACGTACGAGGAGCCGCTGGCCGTCGACGCCTTGATGACGACGCCGGACTTGGCCCAGGGGGCGCTGTCCTTCTGTTGTGCGACGCGCGCGGTGACGCTTCCGTCGCCGCTGAGTTCGCGGTGCACGAAGCTGAAGTGGTCGACGGTCCGCGGAGCGTCGTTGGCGTTGCCGTGGCCGCCCTGCGCGGAGAGATAGCCGATGAGCACGGTGAAGGAGAAGACGGCGAGCAGGGCGACGGCGGTGCTGCGCACCGACATCAGCTTGGTCCACTCGGCGCGGATCGCGCGTATCACGAACCCTCCCGCGCGCGGAACTCCCCGGCATCCCGGGTCAGTTCGAGATAGGCCTCCTCCAATGAGGCGCGATGAGCCGCCACCTCAGAGAACGGCACCCCGCCCGCGCCCAGCAGGGCCACCACCCGCTCGGCGGGCAGCCCGTCCACGGTGAGCCGGTCGGGCCCCAGGACCGCCACCTCGGCCCCGGCCCCGGCCAGTGCCGTCACCGCTTCCGCGCGGCGCGGGGTGCGCAGCGTGACGCGGCCCTTGGACGCGGCGGCCAGCAGCGTCGCCACATCGGTGTCCGCGAGCAGCCGGCCGCGGCCTATGACGATCAGGTGGTCGGCGGTGTCCTCCAGCTCGCTCATCAGGTGGCTGGAGACCAGCACGGTGCGCCCCTCGGCGGCCAGCGAGCGCAGAAAGCCGCGGATCCACTGGATGCCCTCCGGGTCGAGCCCGTTGACCGGCTCGTCCAGGATCAGCACCGGCGGATCGCCCAGCAGCGCCGCCGCGATGCCGAGCCGCTGCCGCATGCCGAGCGAGAAGCCCCCGGCCCGGCGTCGCGCGGCGGAGGCGAGGCCGACCAGCTCCAGCACCTCGTCGACGCGCCGGGCGGGCAGGCCGTTGTACCGGGCCAGCCACAGCAGATGGCTGCGCGCCCGGCGGCCGGGGTGGACGGCCTCGGCGTCCAGAAGTGCCCCGACGACCTTCAGGGGCTCGCGCAGCGAGGCGTACGGGCGGCCGCCGACCAGGGCGGTGCCTCCGTCCGGGGCGTCGAGCCCCATCACCATCCGCATGGTCGTCGACTTCCCCGCGCCGTTGGGCCCGACGAACCCGGTGACCAGCCCGGGCCGCACCGCGAACGTCAGCCCGTCCACGGCCGCCGTGGGCCCGTAACGCTTCCGCAGATCGTGGGCCTCGATCGAGAGGCCCGTCATGGTTTTCGCCATGCCCAGGGACGCTACGCAGCGCTGCCCGGCAGGCCGTCACGCCGGTGGGGAATCTTTCCGGCCCGGGTGTCCCCCGCACGGGGGACGGCAGGGCGCGCCGGCCGCCGCATAATGACCGGCGTGAGGTGGAGAAGGCCCCGGGCCGGTGCGGCCGGTGCGGCCGGTGCGGCCGGTGCGGCCGGTGCGGCCGGTGCGGCCGGTTCGGCGGGTGCGGCCGGTGCGGCGCGTGCCGCGGCCGGGCGCGGGGCGGCGGCGGTACGGCGGCTCGGCCGCGCCCCGGATCTGCCGCTCGTGGCGGCCGCGGCGCTGTGTGCCGCCGGGCTGCTCCAGGCCGTCGCGGAGATCGACGAACGCAACCGCGCCGACATCCCGCTCACCCTGGCCCTGGTCCTCGGCTCGACCGCGCCGCTCGCCTTCGCCCGCACCCATCTGCTGCCCGCGGCCACGGCGGTGACGGCCGCGGTCCTGCTGACCCCGCTGAGCGACCGGCTGCCCTGTGTGGCCGCGCTGCCCGCCCTGGCCGCACTGCTCCATCTGACCGGGTTGCGCGGCTCGCCCCGCACCACGCTGCTGTTCGCCGTCCCCTTCGTGGCGTACGCGGTGGGCCCGGCCGCCTCGGCGGCCGGCGGCAAGCCGCTCGGCGTGGCGCTGCTGGCGGGCGCCGCGGCCGCGCTCGCGGCCGGGGCGGCGCGGCGGGCCGGCGGGGAGGCGGCCGCCCGGTCCGCGGCCGACTGGGAGTACGCGCACACCGTGCTGGAGCACGCGGCGCGCGGCGAGCGGGCCCGGATCGCCCGGGAGCTCCACGACGTCGTCGCCCACCACATCTCCACCCTGTCCGTGCAGGCCGAGACCGCCCGGCTGACCACCCCCGGGCTGCCGCCGTTGGGTGCCGAGCGGCTGCTGGCGATCGGCGACACGGCCCGGCAGGCGCTCACCGAAATGCGCCGTCTGCTGGGCGTGTTGCGCGACGACGCGTCGTCCGGCCCGCCCACCCGCCGGCCGCAGCCCGGCCTCGACCAGCTGCTCACCCTGGTCGACGAGGCCCGCGACGCCGCGGGCGGCGGCGTCCGGCTCGTCGTACGCGGCCGGATCGCCCCCCTGGAGCCCGGCCTGGAGCTCACCGCCTACCGCATCGTCCAGGAGGCCCTGACCAACGCCCGGCGGCACGCCCCCGGCGCGCCGGTCGACGTCGAACTCCACTACGCCGAGGGCGCGCTGCGCGTCACCGTACGCGACATCGGCCCCGTCACCGGCCCCATGAGCCCCGGCCCGGCCCCCGGCGGCGGCCACGGCCTGCTCGGCATGCGCGAGCGCGTCGCCATGGCCGGCGGCACCCTGCGCACCGGGCACGGCCCGGCGGGCGGCTTCGTCGTCGCGGCCGAACTGCCGCTGCGGGCGGCGGCGGCCGCATGACCGTACGCATCGTCATCGCCGACGACCAGGACGTGGTGCGCGCCGGGTTCGGCGCGCTGCTGGACACCCAGCCCGACCTGACCGTCGTCGGCAGCGCGGCGGACGGCGCGGCGGCGGTCGGGATCTGCCGCGAGACGCGCCCCGACGTCGTCCTCATGGATGTGCGCATGCCGGTCCTGGACGGCATCGAGGCCACCCGCCGCATCGTCGCCGGGGCGGGAGTCGGTGGCGGCCCGCGCATCGTCATGCTGACCACCTTCGACCTCGACGAGTACGTCTACGACGCCCTGGCCGCCGGCGCCAGCGGCTTCCTCCTCAAGGACATGGCCGCCGAGCGGCTCTTCGAGGCCGTGCGCGTGGTCGCCGCCGGGGAGGCCCTGCTCGCCCCGACCGTCACCCGCCGCCTCATCGGCGAGTTCGTCCGGCTCCGCCCCCACACCGCCGAGCCCACCCCGCTCGCCCTCCTGACCCCGCGCGAGACCGAGGTGCTCCGCCTCATCGCGGAGGGCCTGGCCAACGCCGAGATCGCCGCCCGCCTCACGGTGAGCGCCGAGACCGTCAAGACCCACGTCAGCCGGGTCCTGGCCAAACTCGGCGCCCGCGACCGCGCCCAAGCGGTGATGCTGGCGTATGAGTTCGGTCTTGTCGTGCCGCGTTCGGGCGGGCCACGCATCTGAGACGGCGCCGCTACTTCGCCACGAACTGCGTCAGGATCGCCTGCACCTCGTAGATGTCGACACCCTTGGTGAAGGTCTTCTCGATCGGGGTGGCGTTGCTCGAGATCCAGATCTTGAGCTCCGCGTCGAGGTCGAAGTGGCCGGCGGTCTCCACCGCGAAGTGGGTGATGCTCTTGTACGGGACCGAGTGGTACTCCACCTTCTTGCCGGTGATTCCCTGCTTGTCGACGAAGATCAGCCGGCGGTCGGTGAAGAGGATGGTGTCCCGTATCAGCTGGTACGCGGCCTGTATCTGCTCGCCCTGCCCCAGCAGCTTCGCGTAGTCCCGCTGCGCCGACGCCGGGTCGACGGTGTGTGCGTTGCCGAAAAGTGCCATGACAGCCCCCATTTGTCGTCGTTGTGCGATCTCCGTATGTATATCGCCTACTGGGCGGGGAGCGAAGTAAGCGGACTGAGATACTCCGGCCATGGATGCCGGGATGACGGGATGACGGGGAACGGGACGCGACCGGACACCGCGGTGCGCTGGGCGCTGCGCTCCGCGGCGATGGCGGACGTCGAGGCCGTCGCGGAGTTGCGGGCCGCGGTCATGCGGGCGGATCTGGAACGGCTCGGACGCTACGACGAGCACCGGGTGCGGCAGCGGCTGCGGGACTCGTTCTCCACGGAGTACACGTCGATCATCATGGTCGGCCGTGAGCTCGCGGGATGCGTCACGCTCCGGCCCGCCGACGGCAGGCAGTGGCTGGAGCACTTCTACCTGGCGCCGCACCAGCAGGGCCGCGGGCTCGGCTCCGCCGTCCTGCGCACCGTGCTGGAGCGGACCGACGCGCAGGGTGCGGCCGTGGCGCTGAAGGTCCTCCAGGGCAGTGCCGCCCGTCGGCTCTACGAGCGTCACGGATTCGTCATGGAAGCCCAGGACCCGATCGACGTCCTCATGGTGCGCCCGCCGTCCGAGCGGAGACGATAAAGGACCCGGCAGGGGGGCGTCCCCCTGCCGGGTCAGTGGGTCAGCCGCACTTGCGGCCGCTGTTGATGCAGCTCACGGCCTGCTTCATCAGCTTCTGCGACATCACGTTGATGAAGTCGCCATGGTCCGTGACCGGCTTGTGCAACTGCTCGGGGAAGCTGTCCACGGCGAAGTTCGAGGCGCCGGGGGCGAGCTTGTAGGTGATCCGCTGGACCAGCTGCGGAATGGCCTTGAACCCCTTCTGGCACGAGCCGTCGGCGGCGGCGAAGGCCACATGCGTACGGTGGTTCGCGCTGTCCGCGTTCTTGCCGTCCCAGCAGCTCTGGAAGTTGAACGTCCGCACCACGTTGCTGCCCTTCGGGCAGATCGGGTACTTGTCCTTCAGCTGGCGGTTCTCGAAACCGGTGCAGCTCCAGGACGCGTTGGCGTTGGCCGTGCCGTTGGTGAACGCCTTGGCGTCACCGGTGATGATGCGCAGGAACTTGGGCATCTCCACGACCTTGGAGACCGGGCTGCCCTTGAAGGTGAGCTGTACGGAGGTGGGCCGCAGGATGCGTCCCACGTTGCCCTCCGTGCCGCCGCCCGGGGCGCCCGCGTCGAACTCCTTCGTGCCGTCCTGGAGCCGCAGGACGGGCCAGTAGTGGGTGGACCGGTCGCCGTTGGTGCAGGTGGTCCCGGCGGACTCGAGGGTCTGGTTGGACGCGAAGGCGTCGGTCTTCTTGTTGCCGACGTAGTCGTGCATGTGGTGGGCGCCGTTGCTCACGCCGGGGGCCACGATGACGTTGTCGGAGTTGAAGTGCTTGTTCTCGTTGCGCCCGCAGCGCGAGGAGAAGGTGCCCTTGGAGCCCTTGCCCTGCACGCGGGGGGCCTTGACGTTGGGCTTGACCTTGCGGATGTCCACGAAGTCCGCCCGCTGGGGGCCGGACTGCTGCTGAGCGCCCGCGGCCGGGGTCGCGCCCCCCGCCGCGGGGGTGCCCGGCGCCGCGGTCTGGGCGCCGGCGGCGGCCACGGCGGCCGCTTCGTCCTGCTTGACCGTGCAGGACGCCAGCGAGTCCAGGCCGGACGGGCGGGGCTTGACCTTCTCGATCTCCGTGGCGATGCGGTCCAGGGTCTGCCGCCGCTCGGAGTTCAGCGGGTCCAGCACGCGGGTGCGCACCGACTCCTGGTCGGTCTTGCCGCCCTGGTCCACGAGCCGCTGGTAGGCGGTCGCGACCTGGCTGTCCATCTTGGCCAGCTGGTCGTTCACGGCGGGCCGCGCCTGCTGTGGCACGTCCGACAGGCCGGTCGCGACATCGGGGCACTTGATGGTCATCCCGGCTCGCGCGGCGGCCTGCTGCGCGGGGGTCTCCTTGGCGGCCGACGCGTTGTTGTCGGTCATCAGGAGCGCTCCGCCCCCGACGGCCAACGCCGTCGCACCGACCACGGACATCGCGATCACTCGGGACCGCTTATGTCTCTTCCTGTTTTTCACCGGGCCGCCCCTCATCGGTTGTCGTCGCATACCGAAGAGATACGTAAGCGGGGGCGGTTCTTCTCAGTGGGCGTCCGCGTCCCGCCGTCCACCGGGGCTGACCAGCCCGGTTTCATAGGCGACGACCACGGCCTGGACACGGTCGCGGAGCCCGAGTTTGGCGAGGATGCGGGCGACATGGGTCTTGACGGTCGCCTCCGACAGATGGAGTCGGGCGGCGAGTTCGGCGTTGCTGAGCCCCTGGGCCAGCAGCCGCAGGACCTCCGCCTCGCGCGGGGTCAGCGCGGCCAGGTCGCGGTGGAGCGCGGCGGTGTCGGGGTCCCGGCGGGCGTAGCGCTCCACGAGGCGGCGGGTGATCGCCGGGGCCAGCAGCGCGTCGCCGGAGCGGACCATGCGGACGGCGGCGACCAGATGCTCGGGGGTGACGTCCTTGAGGAGGAAGCCGCTGGCCCCGGCGGACAGCGCCGCGTAGACGAAGTGGTCGAGGTCGAACGTGGTGAGGATGATCACGCGGGGCTCGCCGGGGGAGCCGCTCAGGATGCGCCGGGTGGCCTCCAGGCCGTCCATCTCCGGCATCCGGATGTCCATCAGCACCACATCGGGCCGGGTGCGCCGGACGGCCTCGACGGCCTCGCCCCCGTCCGCCACCGCGGCGACCACATCGATGCCGTCGGCCGCCAGGATCATGGTGAAGCCCGTACGGACGAGCGCCTGATCGTCGGCGACCACCACGCGCAGCGGCCCGGTCACATCTCCTCCAGGGGGCATGTCTTTTCCAGGGGGATCTCTGCCTCGACGCGGTAGCCGCCACCGGGGCGCGGCCCGGTGTGGAGGGTCCCACCGTAGACGGACAGCCGCTCGCGCAGGCCGATCAGCCCGCGCCCGCCGCCGGTCGCCGCGGACGCGCCGGGCGTGCCGCCGGTGTCGGTGACCTCCACCCGCAGCCTGTCGTCGCCGTACGCGACGGTGACCGCCGCCGTCGATCCGGCGGCGTGCTTCACGGTGTTGGTCAGCGCCTCCTGCACCACGCGGTACGCGGCCAGGCCGACCCCGGACGGGACGGGGCGCGGCGTCCCGGACACGGTCAGCTCGACCGGCAGCCCGGCCTCCCGCACCCGAGCGACCAGCGCGTCCAGCTGGCCCAGGCCCGGCTGCGGTGCGAGGTCCGGGGTGGCGGCTCCGCCGGTGCCGGTGGTGTCTTCGTCCATCGTCAGCAGGCCCATCGCGTGACGCAGTTCGGCCATCGCCGCCCGGCCGCTCGCCTCCACCGCGAGCAGCGCCTCGCGGGCCCGGTCGGGGGTGGTCGCCATGACCTTGCGGGCGGCCCCGGCCTGGATGACCATCACGCTGACGTTGTGCGTCACCACGTCGTGCAACTCGCGGGCGATACGGGCGCGTTCCTGCTCGGCGGCGCGGCGCAGCTCCTCGGCCCGCTCCCGTTCCAGCGCGGACATCCGCGCGTCGCTCTCGCCCGCCCGCAGCTTCCAGGTGCGCAGCCCGTTGGCCGCCACCACGATCGGCACCAGGATCAGCAACGGGATGTACTCGTTCTGGACGACGGGCAGCGTGCCGTCGGCGAGCCTGCTCAGCGCGAACACCGCCACCGGCAGACTCGCCAGCGTGGCCACCCGGTAAGGGCTGTACGCCGCGGCGCCGTAGGCGGCGATCACGCAGGCGTACGAGGTGATCCTGGGCGCGCTCGTCGGCGTCAGCGAGACCGCGACCGTCACGATCCACAGCACGGCGAGCGGATACCGGCGGCGCAGCGCGAGCGGCGCCGAGGCGGCGACCGCCAAGGCCACCGGGAGGAGCCAGCCCGCCAGCCAGCCCGGGCCCGGGGGCGGCCCGTCCGGGAGCGGCGGCGGCACAGGTGGGGGCGCGGGTTCGGACGGCTCGGCAGGGACCCACGGTTCGACCACGCCGTCGACGGCCGTCTGGACCCGCCCGTCCCAGTGCTCCACGGCGTACTGGACGCTGGCGATACCCAGGGCCAGCGCCAGCGCCACGTCGAAGACCATGCCTCGGCGGGTGGGGAGGGGCAGCGGGCCGGTCGCGCGCTTCAGCAACTCGGTCAGTTCGCGCAGCCGGGCCGGCAACGGCACGTTCATCACCGGCTCATTCTCGCCACCGGACCAGGCCCGGAACATCCTCCCGCCGGTCTTCGGGGCGCCCGCCCCTACATCGCTCGCCTACATCGTTGGGATGACACCGGCCGCCCTCATCCCGGAGCGGTACCGGAAATGCCCCGGCCGGGCGACGTGCCCCGGAGACGTCCGCGCCTAGCGTCCAACCGCGTCACACGCATGGACCTAGGGAGACGAGCATGACCACGCCGGTGATCGAACTGCGGGATGTGAGCCGCGGATACGACGGGGGGCCGCCCGCGCTGGACGACGTGTCGCTGACCGTGCGGCCCGGGGAGGCCGTCGCGATCCTCGGGCCGTCCGGCAGTGGCAAGTCCACGCTGCTCAACCTGGTCGCGGGCCTGGACCGGCCGGACGCCGGAACCGTCACCGTCGACGGCGTGCGCGTGGACACCCTGGGCGAGGCGGCGTCGGCGCGTTTCCGGCGCGCGAAGATCGGCATGGTCTTCCAGTTCTTCAACCTGCTCGACGACCTGACCGTCGCCGACAACGTCGCCCTGCCCGCCCGGATGGCGGGGCGGTCGCGCGGCGCCGCCCAGCGCCGCGCGGCCGAACTGCTCCAGTCGCTCGGCGTCGACCGGCACGCCGACGCCTACCCGGGGCGGCTGTCCGGCGGCGAGCGGCAGCGCGTCGCGGTGGCCCGGGCCCTGGTCAACCGGCCCGCGCTGCTGCTGGCCGACGAGCCGACCGGCGCGCTGGACACCGCCGCGGGCGAGGCCGTCCGCGAGCTGCTCACCGAGCTGAACGCCGCCGGGCAGACGGTGGTTCTGGTGACCCATGACCTCGCGCTGGCGCGGTCCTGCACGACGCGTACGGTCCGGCTGGTCGATGGCCGCATCGCGGCGGAGGGGCACACCGTCATGGCGGAGGAGGCCCGATGAGCGCCCTGGGCCGGGTCGTGCGCTCGGGGGTGCGCCGCCGCCGGGTGCAGAACGCCGTGATCGGGCTGGCCACCACGATGGCGGTGACCGCCGCCGTCCTGTGCGCCTCGCTGCTCGTGGCCTCCAGCGCGCCGTTCGCCGACGCCTTCGCCAAGCAGCGCGGCGCGCATCTGTCGGTGCGGTACGACGCGGCCAAGGCCACGGCCGCGCAGCTGGCCGGGTCCGCGGACGCGCGCGGGGTCACGGCGGCGGCCGGGCCCTTCCCGACCGCGTCGGTCACCCCGAGCCTCGACGGCGAGAAGCTGGTGCCGATGTCGGTCGTCGGCCGCGCCGATCCCGGCCGCGATCCGGTCGACCGCGTCACCCTGACCGAGGGGGTCTGGGCCACCCGGCCCGGCCAGATCGTGCTGTCGCCCGGGGCCGGCGCTCCCCCCGTGTTGGGCCTGAAGCTCAGCTTCCCCGATCTGCCCGGCGACCCGACGCTGACCGTGGTCGGCGTGGCCCGCTCGGTCAGCCGTACCGCCGACGCCTGGGTGGCCCCCTCCCAGATCGCCTCGCTGACCGCGCCCGGGGCGCGGGCGGGCTATCAGATGCTCTACCGCTTCGCCGACGCGGACACCGGCGCCCGGATCGCCGCGGGGCGGGCGGCGGTGAAGGCGGCGGTGCCGGCCGGGGCGCGGGTCGGCGACCAGTCCTGGCTTTCCGTCAAACGGGAGGCCGAGCAGGAGACCGCGGTGTTCGTGCCGTTCCTCGTCGCCTTCGGCGTGCTCGGGCTGGTCATGGCCGTGCTGATCGTGGGCAATGTGGTGGCGGGCGCGGTCGGCGGCGGGCTGCGGCGGATCGGCGTCCTCAAGGCGCTCGGGTTCACCCCCGCCCAGGTCGTACGGGCCTATATGGCCCAGGCCCTGATCCCGGCGGCGTTCGGCACCGTGGTCGGCGTCGTCGCGGGCACCCTCCTGACCCGTCCGGTCCTGTCCGAGGCCGAAGAGGCCTACGGGACCGCCGGGTTGATCATCGCCCCGTGGGTCGTGGCCGCGGTGGCCGCCGGGGCGCTCGGCCTGGTGGCGGCGGTCGCGTGGGCGAGCGCGGCGCGGGCCGGGCGGCTGCGGGCCGTCGACGCGCTCGCCGTCGGCCGCTCCGCGCGCCCCGGCCGCGGCCGGGCGGTGGTCCGGCTGACCGGGCGGCTCCCGCTGTCCCGGCCGCTGGGCCTCGGCCTGGCCCGCCCGTTCGCCCGCCCCGCCCGCGCCGCCGCGATGGTCGCGGCCGTCGCCTTCGGGGCCACCGCCGTCACCTTCGCCGTGGGCCTGGCCGCCTCGCTGAACCGGGTGCAGGACGCCAGGGAGCACGACAGGGCCGATGTCACCGTCGACCCCAAGGCGGCGGCCCTCGGACCGGACGGAGGACCGGACGGAGGACCGGACGGAGGGCCGGACGGAGGGCCGGACGGAGGGCCCGGCCCGCACCGCAGGGGCCCGGGCGGCCCGCCGCGGATCACGGCCGACCCCGCCGCGATCACCGCGGCGATCAAGGCCCAGCCGGGGACCCGCGCGTACTACGCCACCGCCGCCACCCAGGTGACCATCGCCGGGCTGACCGGCTCCACCGAGCTCCACACCTTCGCCGGGGACGCCACCTGGGCCAACTACCGGAAGGTCTCCGGCAGATGGTTCGAGGAGCCCGGCGAGGCCGTCGTGCCGTCCCAGTTCCTCGCCGCCACCGGCACCCGGCTCGGGGACACCGTCGCCCTGAACCACGCCGGCAAGACGGTCCGGGTCCGGATCGTGGGGGAGGTCTTCGACCCCCGGAACCAGGGCATGAACGTCCTCACCGACGCCGCGACGCTCGCCCCCGCGAGCCCGCCGGCCGACAGCTACCGCATCACCCTCAAGCCCGGCACGGACGCGGCCGCTTACGTCACCGCCCTGAACTCCGCGCTCGGCTCGCTGGACGTCACCGCGCGCACCGGCCCCTCCGGGGGCGAGAGCGAGGTGATCCTCGTCCTCGACGCGCTGGCCGCCCTCCTCACCCTGATGCTCGTCGCCGTCGCGGGTCTTGGCGTGCTCAACGCGGTCGTCCTCGACACCCGCGAACGCGTCCACGACCTCGGCGTCCACAAGGCGCTCGGCATGACCCCGCGGCAGACCGTCGCGATGGTCCTCGCCTCGGTCGTCGTGGTGGGTCTCGCGGGCGGCGCCCTCGGCGTCCCGGCGGGCCTGGCCCTGCACGCGGCGATCGTCCCCGCCATGGGCGAGAGCGCCGGACTCACCCTCCCCACCGCGGCCATCGACGTCTACACCCCGCCCGAGCTGCTCCTGCTCGGCCTCGGCGGCCTGCTGATCGCCGTCACCGGCGCCCTCCTCCCCGCGGGCTGGGCCGCCCGGACCCGCACGGCCACGGCGCTGCGCACGGAGTAAGAGGGGGAGAGGAGAGAGAGGGCGGGGCGGGCGCGGCGGAGCGTCCGCCCCGCCTGCTTCGCCCCGCTATCGCTTCTGGGCCCGGTAGCGCTTGAGCAGCGCGGTGATCTTCGTCTGGTCCGCGTCGCCGTTCAGCTCGCCGAGCAGCTCGTCCGGGCAGAGTTCGTAGTGGTCGCCCCACCACCGGCGCGCCCGGTTGTCCCAGACGCGGTAGCCGCCCGGCACGCCTCGGGCGACGTACCGCCGTCTACTCACGCGGGGAGCTGGTCGTCGGGGACGTCGGGCCGTTCGGGCTGTCCGCCGAGCTGTTGTCGGTCGAGAACCAGGCGATGCCGATCAGGACCGCGGCGATGAAGGCCACGGCACCGGCGATCGCGCTGGCCACCCTCGGCCGACGCCGGATGAGCGCGCGGGCGCCGGGCCGCTGGGCGGGGGCCTGCCGGCGGCCACGGTCCGGGCGCGGGGCGGAGGTGGGGGCGGGGGCGGCCTGCGGCAGGCGGTACGTGGCGACGGAGGGCGGCTCGGGTGTGCTGGGCGCTCCGGGCCGCGCGGCCGCCGCACCGGCGGCCGACGTGGTCCCGAAGACCTGGGCGCGCGGGGGCGGGCCCTGCATGGGCGCGGGCGCGGGCGCCGGGGTCGGCTCCGGCATGGGCTCCGGGTGGCCCTGCCAGGCACCCGAGCCGAACCAGTCGGCCACCTGCTGGGCGGCGGGGCGGTCCTCGGGCTGCTTCGCGAGCATCCCGAGCAGAAAGTTCTCGAACGCGGGCGGCAGCTGGAAGCCCCGGCTGCGCGGCGGCACCGGCGCGGCGTCGATGTGCTGGGCGAGCGTGGCGGCGGAGGTGTCGGCCTGGAACGGCGGGGCGCCGGTGAGCAGCTGATAGAGCAGACAGCCCAGCGAGTACACGTCGGAGGCCGGGCTCGCGGGCCGCCCCAGGGCCCGCTCGGGGGCCAGGTAGAGGCTGGTGCCGATGATCTGCCCCGCCGTGGTGAGCGCGGTGGCGGGGTCGTCGACGAACCGGGCGATCCCGAAGTCGCCGATCTTGACCGTGCCGTCGGCGTCGGACATCAGGTTGCCCGGCTTGATGTCCCGGTGGACGATCCCCGTACGGTGCGCGGACGCCAGCCCGGCGGCCGCCTGGGCGGCGATGACGGCCACCCGCTCGGCGCGGAGCGCGCCCTGGGAGGTCAGCTCCTGGGCCAGGCTCTGGCCTTCGACCAGCTCCATCACCAGATAGAAGCGGCCGTCGCGGGCCCCGAAGTCGAACACCCCCACGATGTTGGGGTGGCTCAGCCGGGCCGCCGTCTGGGCCTCCAGCCTGAAGCGGGCCGCCGCCTGCGAGCCGGGGTCGTCACCGAGCAGCAGCTTGACGGCCACCGTCCGTCTCAGCACCTCGTCGGTGGCTCGCCAGACCTCGCCCATACCGCCGCGGCCAATGGGTGTCTCCAACCGGTACCGATCCGCCACCAGCACGTGTGCACAACCTCGATCCTGATCGACCCTGAGCAATCCAAGACGCCGACGGACAGCAGCACCGTACGAGGAGGTAGGTGGTGGGGGGACCGCGACAGATTCAGGGTACCGACGCGGATAGCCTCCTGGTATGCGAGCGGTGGACAGAACGGACCTGACGGGGCGGGCGCGGCTGCGGGAGGCGGCGCTCGAACTCTTCGCGGAGCGTGGGTTCGAGGCGACGTCCACGCGGGCGGTGGCGGCCGCCGCCGGGCTCTCCCCGGCGCTGGTGACCCGCCACTTCGGCTCGAAGCAGGGGCTGCGTGCGGCGGTGGACGAGTATGTGCTCGGCCGGATCGGCGAGGCGCTGGGCGGCCTCGACGCGGAGGGTGCCGACGGCGGTGCGCTGATGGCCTCGCTGGGTGAGGTCTCGGCGCGGCTGTTCGGGGCCGATCCGGTGCTGCGCGGCTATCTGCGGCAGGCGCTGCTGGAGGACAGCGAGGCGAGCGCGGTGCTGTTCGGGCGGCTGCTGCGGGGGGCGCGGCGGGAGCTGGAGCGGCTGCGGGAGGCGTCCGGCGGGGCCACGGACCCGCGGGCGGACGAGGAGTGGGCGCCGTTCCAGCTGCTGTGCCTGATCCTCGGGCCCCTGCTGCTGGAGCGGGTCATGCAACCGAACGTCAGCGACCCGATGTTCGCCCCCGAGGTGCTGGCCCGCCGCAGCGCCGCCAACCAACGCCTGTTGCTCCACGGCCTGTTCGGCCCCGACGAGGCGTAGGGCGGGCCCGAAGGCCGATACGGGGGACAGCCCTACCGCGCGAGTGTGCACGTGTACACCATTCTCAACACATGAACACCAAGCCTTCTGTTCCACCCTCCCGGCTCGCCTGGCTGGACAACCTCCGTATCGCCGTGACCGTCCTCGTCGTGGTCCACCACGCCGCCCAGGCGTACGGCCCCGACGACTGGTGGTACGTCGAGGGGCGGCCGCGCTCGGGGGCGCTGGCCGCGCTGTCGGCGCTGGACGGGACGTTCGCGATGAGCCTGTTCTTCTTCGTCTCCGCCTACTTCGTGCCCACGTCGTACGAACGCCACGGCGCCCGCGCGTTCCTGACCTCCCGGCTGCGGCGGCTCGGCATCCCGCTGGTCGTCGGGGCGCTGACGATCGTCCCGGGGCTGATGTACACGTACTACGTCCACTACCGCGGCTACGCCCCGATCTCCTTCCCCCGCTACTTCACCGACGTGTATCTGGGGCTGGGCGAGAAGCCGGCCGGCTGGAGCGGCCCGTCCTGGCCGGATCTCCAGTTCGCGCACCTGTGGTTCATCCAGAACCTGCTGGCCTACAGCGCCCTGTATCTGCTGTGCCGGCAGGCCGCCCGGCTGCTGCGCCGACGGCGGCGTGAGGACCAGAACCCCGCGCGGGTGCCGGGGCACGGCGCGCTGGCGCTGCTGACCGTCGGGCTCGCGGCGGCCACCTACGCCGTGCGGCTGCGCTACCCGCTCGACTCCTGGGTGCCCTTTCTGGACTTCCTCCAGGTGGAGCCCGCCCGGCTGCCGCTCCAGGCGAGCTTCTTCGTGCTCGGCGCGGTGGCCCACCGCTACGGCTGGCCGGCGCGCTTCCCCGCCCGGACCGGCCTGATCTGGCTGGCGGGCGGGGTCGGCGGGGCGGCCCTGCTGTTCGCCGTCGGCCCGGACGCCGACTGGTTCGCGCCGGGCGGCGCCGGGTGGCGGTCCGCGCTGTGGTCGCTGTACGAGAGCGGCCTGTGCGTGGCGCTGTGCGTCGGGCTGCTCACGCTGTTCCGCGAGCGGTGCGCGGGCTCGGGGCGGCTGCGCCGCGAGCTGGCGGCCGGTTCGTACGCCGTCTACATCATCCATCTGCCGATCGTCGTGGCCGTGCAGTTCGCCCTGGGGAGAGATGCCCTGCCCGCGCTCGTCGCCTGGGTCCTGACGGCCGTTCTCGCGCTGGGCGCGGCGTTCCCGGCTGCCGCCGGACTGCGCCGGCTGCCGGGGTTCCGCTCGGTGCTTTGAATCCTCCCCTCCCTGAAGGGAGGGGATTCCTGGCTCAGGCCGCCTCCTGGAGCAGCGCTCCGGGAGGTCTTCTGCCATCGGCACCAGCCGGGTTGAGACCAGCCCGGACGAGCATCACGTGTGCGGAGTTCTTGTCCCGTGGGGACATGGTTCCGCATGCGGTGCAGGTGATAGGTGCGCTCACCCAGCGGCAGGCGATGCTTGGCTCTCGCATCGCACTGCGCGCAGTCCATCGTGGTGTGCGCGGGGTGGACGAGGCGGATGTCCCGCCCGTGCTTGCGGCCCATCTCGATCAGGGCGGCCTTGGTGGCGCCGAGAGCGGCGTCAGCGGCCTTGCGGGCCATGGTGGTCTTGGCGAGGAACTTCGGGCGGAAGTCCTCGACAGCGATGGCGTCGTGGTCGCGATCTCCTTCACGCCCCGGTCGACACCGAGTACGCGGCCGGTCCCAGGCAGGGGCGCAACCTGGGCGGGTACGACGAACGAGCAATACCAGTGCCCGAGGCTGTCCTGATACACGCGCACTGAGGACGGCTCAGCCGGCAGTTCCCGCGACCACACCACCGTCACGACGATGCCCCCGGCCAGGCGCAGATGCCCGTCCTGCAACCGGAACCCGCGCCGGGTGTAGTTGAGGCTCGGCAGCGCCTCGCGCCTGGTCTTCCACTTCGGCATCCCGGCCCGCCGCCGTATCGGCAAGCGTGTTGTGATGTCCTTCTGTGCCTTGGCGCGGGAGCGGCCGAAGTCGCGGATGATCTGCTGCTGAGGGACCGACGAGCCCTCACGCAGCCATGGTGTCGTCTTCCGCGCCTCGGTCAGCATCCTGTCGAGCTGAGCCGGGCCGCACGTGGCCCTCTGGCCGGTGGCCTTGTTGCGCAGGTACACGGCCCTGGACTTGGCGACGCACTCGTTCCACACCCACTGGCAGCGGTCCCACTCCGCCGCCAGGGCGGTACGGGCGGTGGACGACACGCGAACCCGGTAGGTGTACCGAGCATGCCCGGCCTCCGCAGCCGCCCTCACCTGTGCCATCCCCCTCACAGTCCCCGGCCGGGACGCCATGCCCCGACTCTCCGAAAGACCATACGCACGGCCGCCGTACACACGTGCCCCGATCCCGCCACCATCACCCCGTCCAGCGATCACTGGCGCACGCGTTCGCATCACGCTGGCGATGCCGACACGGCAGTGGGCCTCGCGCACTGAAGCGGATACGGGGATGCTCCGCGTCGCAACACGGATGCGATTCCTTCCAGGGGCAAACGGGGGGAGCCTCCTCGCAAGACATCAGGTGACGCCGCCCCCCAGGCGGCCCGTCTGCCCGCCGTTCGCCCCCTCCACCCCGTAAGATCAACTCAGTTGAAGGGTGAACGGCGGGCAGCGCAGAGTTGGAACGTGACATGGCGGACCAGACCGTCGCACTCAAGGTGCGCACCCTCGCGGAGCGCTCCCGCCGGGTTGTCGACTCGCGCTGGTTCGGGGTGCTGGTCTTCGGCGTCATCATGGCCAACGCCGCCGTCCTCGGCGTCGAGACGTACGGCGGCGCCGTCGAGCGCTGGCACACCGAGCTGAAGGCCCTGGAACACGTCTTCCTGGCCTTCTTCACCGCCGAGATCCTGTTACGGGCGGCCGCCCATGCCGACCGGCCCCGGGACTTCCTCCGCGACCCGTGGAACCTGTTCGACGTGGTGGTCGTGGTGCTCGCGTTCCTGCCCATCGCGCGCGAGAACGCGACCGTGCTGCGGCTGCTGAGGCTGGCCCGGGTGCTGCGGGCCGCGCGGTTCCTGCCGCAGGTGCGGATTGTGATCACGGCCGTCGGCAAGAGCCTCCCGGGCACGCTGAGCTTTCTGCTGGTCGGCACCCTGCTGCTGTATGTGTACGCCATGGTCGGCTGGGTGTTCTTCGCCGACGACGACCCGGAGCACTACGGCTCGATCGGGCGGTCCGGGCTGACCCTGTTCCTGCTCATCACCCTGGACGGGCTGGGCGACGCGGTGCGCGCGGGGCTCGAGATCTCCCGCTGGACCATCGTCTACTTCGCGTCGTTCGTGCTGCTGGGGTCCTTTGTGCTGGTGAACCTGCTCATCGGCGTGGTGATCAACTCCCTTGAGGAGGCCCGCGCGATGGAGGAGGAGCAGCCGAACGGGCGGCACGCGGCCGCGCAGCCCGCCGTGCCACCGGAGGGGGATGCGCTGCGGGAGCGGATCGCGGCCGCCCGCCGGGCGCTCGACGATCTGGAAGCCGGCCTGGAGGCCGACCGGGGAAGCCGGGACGGGGTCAGCGCGGAGCGGTGCCGCCATTGACGTTGTGGTGAGTTTGAGACGGCGACACGCCGAAGCGACGGCGTGTCGCCGTCTCAAACTCACCACAAGTCCATGCCGGGTCATGGCCCCAGGGCAGCGGCTGCGTCCTGATGTCCTCGCGTATGAGGAACGTGAGCGGCAGCGGCGGCGGGAACTCCGGCAGGAGCGCGAGGCTCGACAGGAACGGGGTCCCGTGCCGATGCTGGCCCTCGGTGGCATCGACACCGTGCCCGTGTGGGTGGCGCGGTGAGGGCGATGTTCGGCCTGCGGCTGCTGCCGTGGTCCGGCCCCGATGGCAAGCCGTGCTATCTGGCGACGGACGACGGCAACAGCCTTCTGAGCCGCAGAGCGGACGAGATCGAGGCGCTCCAGGTGTCGATGGGGAGGGAACTCCTCGCCCACGCCCGCGCGCTGCTCGCGGACCGTGAGGCGGGCGCTGGGGAACTCCGCTTCCTGGCGGCTCGGTTGTGTGAGGCGCTGTGCGACGTGCTGCGGGTGGCCGAGAGCAGAGGCGGGCGCCTGCCCGCACCCGACGAGGACGGCGTGCATGGGCTGGACCCTGAGCGTGCCCGGGAGTTGTCATGACCGGCTGGCGGATCTGGCCCGTTCCCGGGTGGGGCCTGCGCCGTACGCACGAGGGGGAGCTCGCGCTGCCACTCCAGATCAGCAGCGGCGGGCAGCATCGTGCCATCGCCGAACTGGAGCTGACACCCGTTGAGGCGGAACATCTGCACGCGGCCTTGTGCTACGCGCTCGACGGGCGGCATCCGCCCGTCGGCGCCCCCGAATGCTGTCAGCCGGTCCGCTACCCGGGCGGGCGGCAGCGGTACTGAAAACGGCCGCCCGCCTCGGGTCAGCGCGGAGCGGTGCCGCTGCCGGGGTCGTTCTCCGTCCGGGATTTGATGACGTCGCCGGGCTCGGCGCGGATGACACGGTTGCCGGATCCGTCCTGGGTGACGGACGGCGCCTCGTCGGACTTCATCGCCTTGGCCTCGCTCTTGAGGATGCGGGCCGACTTGCCCATGGAGCGGACCAGGTCCGGGAGTTTCTTGGCCCCGAGGACGACGATGACGACGATCAGGAGCAGTGACAGTTCGCTTATGCCGAGCATCGGTGCCTGCTTTCTCTGTGGGGTGGTGGGCTTGCGCTGGGGTGCGGGTGGCCGCCGCCGTCAGTCTTCCCCCGATGAGCGTCGCACGGAGAAGTCCGGGCTCGCATAGTCGGGGCTGGAGAAGTCAGGGCTCGCGTAGTCGGGTTTGGCGCGATCGGGATGCGCTCGGTCGGGGGTCGCGTAGTCCGGGCTGGCGTAGTCGGGGCTGGCGTAATCGGGGGCCGCGAAGTCCGGGCTGGAGTAGCCGAGGCGCGGGCGGCGGGCGGGTTCCGGGGGCCGCGTGGGGCCGTTCCGGGGCAGTCGCTCGCGCAGATACGGCAGCACGCCGCGTTCGAGGAGGGCCCGCCGCCAGGCGCCGCGCGCCGCGGCCACCCGTTCGTACTGCCGCTCGGGTGGCGTGGTGCGGTGCCGTGCGGCGGTGGTGAACAGCCAGACGACGCCGGAGACGGTGGTGACGGCCGCGATGACGGCGGTGGTCCAGGCGGCGGTCAGCAGGGTGTCGGCGAGCCGCTCCTGGGAGTCGCTGAGCCCCATGAGGTAGCCGAGAAGCAGGAAGACCGCGGTCGCGGTGGTGGCCAGCACCGGCGTCAGAACGGCCAGCGCGGGCAGCAGCCCACGCCCGCCCGGCCCGTTCCCGGTGGTCGCCTCGGAGGTTTCTTCAGAGAGTGCCGAGGGGCGGGCCGCCGCGCGCAGCTGGACGTAGTCGCGGTACTCGGCCGCGGCCGCCGCCGCGATGGAGGCGGCGTCCGCCAGGGCCTGGGAGTGCAGCTCTTCGAGGCCCGGGCCCTCGGCGGAGCCGTTCCGCAGGGCCGCGCGGATCTCCGCGGCGTTCAGCGCCTGGCGCAGCACCTCCTCGAAGTCGGATCTGTCCTCCCGCTGCAAGGCCTGCGTCGCGTTCGGGCCGGTCATGTCCGTCCCCTCGATGAGTTGGAGCCAGCCGGTGGCGCCGCTGCCGGGCCGGGGCACCCGAGGGCCCGGCCCGGCAGCGGCGGCGGTGCCGGCGGCAAGGCCGGCGGCAGGGGCCGTGTCAGATGCTCACGCCGAAGTCGGAGGCGATGCCCGCCAGGCCCGAGGCGTAGCCCTGCCCGACGGCGCGGAACTTCCACTCCGCGCCGTGGCGGTAGAGCTCGCCGAAGACCATGGCGGTCTCGGTCGCCGCGTCCTCGCTCAGGTCGTAGCGGGCGAGTTCGGCGCCGTCGGCCTGGTTCACCACGCGGATGAACGCGTTGCGGACCTGGCCGAAGCTCTGGCCGCGGGACTCGGCGTCGTGGATGGAGACCGGGAAGACGATCTTGGAGACATCGGCGGGCACGCCGGCCAGGTTGACCTTGATGCTCTCGTCGTCGCCGTCGCCCTCACCGGTGAGGTTGTCACCGGTGTGCTCGACCGAACCGTCGGGGCTGGTGAGGTTGTTGTAGAAGACGAAGTGCTGGTTGGAGGGGACCTTTCCGGACTCGTCGACGAGCAGGGCGCTGGCGTCCAGGTCGTAGTCGGTGCCCGTCGTCGTCCGAACGTCCCAGCCGAGGCCGACCAGGACCGCGGTCAGACCCGGTGCCTCCTTGCTGAGCGAGACGTTGCCGCCTTTGGACAGGGAAACTCCCACGATCTCCTCCTGTGTTTCGGTTGGCCCGGAGCCGGGCCCGGACTCAAAATCTACAACACTGTAGAAGAATCGTGGGGGGCTGTTCGAAGCCGCCGAGGATGTACGGTCCTGTGGCGGCGCAGCGGAGAGAGGAGACGGTGTGAGGGACGACCCCTTGAACCCGGACGAGCACGGCCCCCGCCAGCGTTCTCGGCGGCGCGGGCAGGGCGAGCTGGAGGCGCAGGTCCTGGACGTGCTGTGCCGGGCGGGCGGCCCGGTCACGGCGGCCTGGGTGCAGGAGCGGCTCGAGGGCGACCTGGCGTACACGACGGTGATGACGATCCTGTCCCGGCTGCACACCAAACAGGCCGTGGCGCGGGAGCGGGTGGGCCGGGCGTTCGTCTGGCGGGCCGAGGCGGACGAGGCGGGCCTGGCCGCGCTGCGGATGCGCCGGGTGCTGGACGGCCAGGACGACCGGGAGGCCGTGCTGGCGAGTTTTGTGACGGGGTTGTCGGCGGACGACGAGCGGCTGCTGCGGGACCTGCTGAGCGAGGCCGCGGAGGAGCCGGAGAACTGACCCATGGGCTTGTTCGTCTTCCTCCCCCTGATGCTGCCGCTGACGGCGCTGCCGATCGCGCGCCTGGCCGAGCAGCATCTGCATCCGCGGGCCGCCACCCGACTGCTGTCGCTGGTCGGGGGCGTGCTCGCGCTGTGCTCCACGCTGTGCCTGGTGCTGCTGGTCGTCGTCGGCACGGCCCAGCTGCCGGGCAATCCGCTCCCGGACGGCTGGTCCGACCCCGAGGTGCGGGCCGCCGTGCCGTACGACGAGGTGGCCGGGAAGGCCGCGATCGGCGCGCTGGCCGTGGTGGCCGCCGGCTGCACGGGCACCCTGGTGCGGCATGTGACGGTGCGGCGGCGGGCCCAGGCCGCGCTGGCCGGTATGCCGGAGTCGCCGGTCGCGGTGCTGCCCGACGGCAAGGCGTACGCGTATGCCCTGCCCGGCGGGCCCGGCGCGTGCCGCGACCGGGGGCGGGTCGTGGTGTCCACCGCGATGCTGGACTGTCTGAACGCGCGCGAGCGCAAGGCGCTGATCGCCCATGAGCGGGCCCATCTGACCGGACGGCACCATCGCTACCTTCTGGTGGCCCAGCTGGCGGCGCGGGCGAACCCCCTGCTGTACGCGCTCCAGGCCGCGGTGGCCTACTGCGCGGAGCGGTGGGCGGACGAGGAAGCGGCCGGGGCGGTGGGGGACCGCAGGGTGATGGCGCGGGCGGTCGGCAAGGCGGCGCTGGTCTCGCAGGGCACGCCCGCCCCCACGCTGGCCGGATTCGCCGCCCCCGGGCCGGTGCCCCGGCGGGTGGCGGCGCTGCTCGGCCCGGTGCCGCCCGCCCGGTGGTGGCCGCCGGTGGCCACCGCGGCGGGGCTGGCCGCCTGGATCGCGGCCGCCGGGACCGCCGCGTCCGCGCTGTCCTCGGCGAACGCGGCGGTGGCGCTGTTCCTCGTCCTCCATGCGGCCACCCCGCTGTGACCGGCGGGCCGCCTGTGGCGCTTACCGGTCGAATTACAGGTCGAACTCGGCCGGCGGCAGCTCCAGGGCGAAACAGGCCTCACGGACGACGGCCTGCTCGGTCTTGTCGAAGTCGCCGTCCGCGCCGCCGATGACGATGCCGATCTGGATGACGGCCCGTGCCTCGGCGGGCTTCTTCTTCGCCTTGGCGACCTCCTGGAGGAGGCTCACCTTGCCGAAGTCGAAGTCGGCCATGAGCTTGTTGAGGTAGTCGTTGAAGCGGCGCTGGAGGTCGTCCGCGGGGAAGTTCTGCAACACCTCGTTGGTGGCGATGAGCTGGGCGACGCGCTGCCGCTCGGACGGGTCGACGCTGCCGTCGGCCGCCGCGACCAGGGCGCACATCGCCATGCTCGCGTCGCGGAACGCCCCGCTCTTCAGGTCGTTCTTCTTCGCGACGAGCTGGGTCTGCATCGTCTGGGCGGAATCCTTGATGCGATCCCACAGGGCCATGAGAACTCCGTACGTGTGTTGTCTCTACAGTGTTGTAAAAGCTAGCAGGGGTGTTTGGCGTGGGTTGTGGCGGCCGGTCCGGCCGTGGACTCAGTCTTCCTCTTCGTCCTCGAAAGCGTCACCGATCTCGTCGACGACCTCGGCCGCGACCATGCCGCCGACGATGCCGACCGCGACCCCCGCCGCGACGCCCGCGACCACGGCGCCGGTGCTGGGGCCGGAGCGGCGGTGGCCGTCGTGCCCGTGGCTGTCGTGCCCGTGCTCGCCGTGTCCGTAACCCCCGTGACCCCCGTGACCGTGTCCGTACCCGTCCTGGTGGCCGTAACCCTGTCCGTAGGGTGCGCCGTGCGCGCCGCGGCTGTCGACCATCTGCCGCACCCAGGCGTCGACCTCGGCCGTCCAGTCGCGGTGCTCGGCCCCCTCGTGGCCGACGGTGAAGCGGTTGAGGGCGTCATGGCCGCCGGAGAACAGCCCGCCGCGCTTGTCGGCCTCCAGGACGACCTCCATGCCGCCGGGGTGGGCGAGGAAAGTGACCTCGATCTCGTTGACCGCGTGGGCGTACTGCGGGGCGGGGGTGAGCTCGATCTCCTGGTAGAACGGCAGCGTCTGGCCGGTGCCGCCGATGTGCCCCAGCTCCAGATCCGCCGACTTGAAGCCGAAGCCGAGCTGCCCGAACGCCTCCAGGATGGCCTCCTGCGCGGGCAGCGGGCCCACGGTCAGCTGGTCCAGGTCGCCCTTGTCCTTCGCGCCGGCCACCGCGAGCTCGGTGCGCACGCCCATGATGATGCCCAGCGGCTGCCCGTACAGCTCGGTGACGGGCGTCTCCCACGGGATGTGGACGGAGAAGGGCACGCTCATGTGCTCCCCCTCGGCGAGCCGGAACCCGCCGCCGACCGTGAAGCGGTCGAAGGCGACGACGCCCTCGCTCTCCCCGTCCTCGTGCTCGGCCTCGACCCGGGCCACCAGTTCCAGGGTGATCTGCTCGATCTGGAAGTCCGAGGACCCACCCTTGAGGTGGACCTGCCCGCTCAGCACGCCACCGGGACGGACCGGCCCGCCCTCGAGGACCGTGTCCACGGTGGGGCCGCCGACACCGAGCGAGCCGAGCAGTCGTTTGAACACCATCGCGGCGTTCACTCCTTCACAAGTATTCTGGTCCCCGTCGTTTTTCTACACGCATGTAGAAGCATAGAGCGGGCGCCGCCCCCCGGGAATGCTTTACCATCTCTTTACGCTGAATGAGGGACGATCCCTCCCCGAACCATGAGGGCCTACCCGGCCCACCGAGCGAAGAAAAGGAGCGGCGGACCCGCCATGGGTGAACCTCCCAGTACCGGCCGTGCCATACCCCTGCGGCATTCGAGCGACGCGCGGGGGGTGGCACGGTGACCGAGGTCCTGCTGCTCCTCCTGGCCCTGCTCCTCACCCTGGCCTGCGCGGTCTTCGTGGCCGCCGAGTTCTCGCTGACCACCGTCGAGCGCGGTGAGCTGGAGCGCGCCGTCGAGGCGGGCGAGCGCGGCGCCGAGGGCGCGCTGGCGGCGGTGCGCCGGCTGACCTTCCAGCTGTCCGGTGCCCAGCTGGGCATCACCGTCACCTCCCTGGTGATCGGCATGCTCGCCGAGCCGTCCCTGGCCGCGCTGCTGCGCGGTCCGCTGAGCGCCGCCGGCCTGGGCGGGGCCGCCTCCTCGGTGGCCACCGTGCTGGGCGTGGCCCTGTCCACCGTGGTGCTGATGGTGGTCGGCGAGCTGGTCCCCAAGAACTGGGCCATCTCCCGCCCGCTGGCCGTGGCCAAGGTCGTGGCCGGCCCCCAGCGCGGCTTCACCGCCGCCTTCTCGCCGTTCATCCGCCACCTCAACAACGCCGCCAACCGGTTCGTACGCCGTCTCGGCCTGGAGCCCGCGGAGGAGCTGGCCGGCGCCCGCACCCCGGAGGAGCTGGTGGCCCTGGCCCGCCATTCCGCCGCGCAGGGGGCCATCGAGCCGGACTCGGCCGAGCTGTTCGTCCGCACGCTCCACCTGGGTGAGCTGACCGCGGAGAACGTGATGACCCCGCGCGTGGACGTCCGGGCCCTGGAGGCCCACGCCACGGCCGCCGACGCCGCCAACCTCACCTTCGCCACCGGCCTGTCCCGCTTCCCCGTCTACCGCGACAGCCTCGACGAGGTCATCGGCACCGTCCACATCCGCGACGTCCTCGCCCTGGACGCCGCCAAGCGCGCCGCCACCCCCGTCACCGACCTGATCACCCCGCCGCTGCTGGTGCCCGACACCCTGCCCGTCGGCACGCTGCTCCAGCGCCTGCGCGCCGAGCGCGTCATGGCGGTGGTCATCGACGAGTACGGCGGGACCGCCGGGGTGGCCACCGTCGAGGACATCGTCGAGGAGGTCATCGGCGAGGTCCGCGACGAGCACGACCCCCTCAACCCGCCCGACCTGCTGCCCGCGCCGCCCACCGACGACGGCCGCGCCGTCTGGGAGGCCGACGGCGGCGTCCGCCTCGACGAGCTCGCCGCCATCGGCCTCGCCGCGCCCGACGGCCCGTACGAGACCCTGGCCGGGCTGCTCGCCACCCGCCTGGCGCGCATCCCCGCCGAAGGCGACACCGTCCACCTGGACGGCTGGGAGCTGACCGTCCTCGACGTCGACCACCACCGCGCCGACCGCGTCACCATCACCGCCCCGGCGACCCCCGCCACCGAGCTCGCCACGGACGAGGTCACCGACAGGGGCACAGACAAGATCACAGTCAAGGAGGAGGCCCGATGACCGTCCTACAGCTGGCCATCGGCGCCTTCACCCTGCTCACCAACGCCTTCTTCGTCGGCGCCGAGTTCGCCCTGATCTCCGTGCGCCGCAGCCAGATCGAACCCGCCGCGCAGGCGGGCGGGCGGCGCGCCCGCACCGTGCTGTGGGCGCTGGAGCACCTGTCCGCCCTGCTGGCCACCGCCCAGCTGGGCATCACCATCTCCTCGCTGGTCCTGGGCGCGGTCGCCGAACCGGCCATCGCGCATCTGCTGGAGCCCGGCTTCGACGCGGTGCACGTCCCACAGGGCCTGGTGCACCCGATCGCCTTCGTGGTCGCCCTGACCGCGGCCACCTATGCGCACATGCTCATCGGCGAGATGGTCCCCAAGAACATCGCCCTCGCCGCGCCCGAGCGCACCGCGCTGCTGCTCGGCCCGCCCCTGGTGGCCGTCACCCGCGCGCTGCGCCCCGTCGTCTTCGGCATCAACGCCTTCGCCAACACGCTGCTGCGGCTGCTGAAGGTCGAGCCCAAGGACGAGGTCGAGTCCGTCTTCACCGACGCCGAGCTGATCCGGCTGGTCCGCGACTCCAGCGACGCGGGCCTGCTGGACCCCACCGGCAGCGAGCGGCTGCGCGACGCCCTGGAGCTGGGCACCCGCCGGGTCGGCGACATCCTGGTGCCGCTGGACGAGATGGTCACCGTCGGCCCCGAGGTCACCCCCGACCAGCTGGAGCGCGCCGCAGCCGCCTCCGGCTACTCCCGGCTGCCGGTCCTCGCCCCGGCCGGGGCGGTGCTCGGCTATCTGCACATCAAGGACACCCTCGGGGCGACCGACCGCGACAAACCCTTCCCGGGCACCGCGCTGCACGCCGTCACCCGGGTGCGCGCCGACACCCCGCTGGACGACACCCTCACCGCGATGCGCGCCGCGGGCACCCACCTGGCGGCGGTCACCGGCGACGGCGGGGCCGTGCTCGGCTTCGTCACGATGACGGATGTCCTGGACGAGCTGGTGGGCCCCGAGCCGTCCGCCGTCTAAACGCGGGAGCCGTCTAAGTATGTGGACACTGTCTTGCATACGAGACAGCGAGTCTGGAGGATGAGCCGACGGCACACGCGGGCATGGGCGGCAGGAGCGGGGAACTGGAGATGGGAATCGGCTCCTCGGCACTGCTGGTGTCGGCCGGCGTGGCCTCGGGGCTCGCCGGCTCGATCGCCGGTCTGGCCTCGCTGTTCAGCTACCCGGCGCTGCTCGCGGCGGGGCTGCCGCCGGTGGCGGCCAATGTGACCAACACGGTCGCGCTGTTCTCCAACACGGTGGGCACCGCGGCCGGGTCCCGGACCGAACTGCGCGGTCAGCGCGACCGTCTGCTGCGGCTCGCGGTCCTCTCCGCGCTCGGCGGCGCGGTGGGGGCCGCGCTGCTGCTCTCCACCCCGTCCTCGGCCTTCGAGGCCGTCGTGCCGTGGCTCATCGCGCTCGGCTCGGTGCTGATCCTGGTCCGCGACCCGCTGCGCCGCCTGGTGACCTCGCGGGCGCACGCCCTCGGCTCCGCCGCCCGCCCCACGCTCCCCATCGCCGCCGCGGTCCTGCTGGTCGGCCTGTACGGCGGCTACTTCGGCGCGGCCTCCGGCGTGCTGATGCTGGCGGTGCTCTCGCTCACCGCCGCCGCGGGCGAGCCGCTCCCGGTCACCAACGCCGTCAAGAACATCGCCACCGGCGCGGCCAACATCACCGCCGCGGTGGCCTACGCCTTCGTCGCGCCCGTGCACTGGGGCGCCGCCGTGGCGCTCGGCGTCGGCGCCCTCCTGGGCAGCTGGGTGGGCCCCGTGATCGTACGGCGGCTGCCCGAGACCCCGCTGCGCATCGCCATAGCCCTGGCCGGCCTCGGCCTCGCGGTCAGCCTCTGGTACCAGGGGTAGGCGAGTCCGAGGCCTCACTCGAGGGCTCACCCGACGAGGGCTGGGCCGACAGCCGGGCCGAGGGCCGGTCCGCGCGCACGGAGAACGCCGTGTACCCGGCCGTGGCCACGATCTCGTCCTTGACGAGCATCACGCTCGGCGGGACGGCCACACCCCCGACCCCGACGTCGTTCAGCGCCGTGATGCGCCACGCCTCCGCCCCGGTCCTGGTGTTCAGCGCCAGCAACCGGCCGAAGCGGTTGGAGAAGTACAGCTGTCCGTACTTCTCGGACCTCACCGGCGCGGACAGGCTCTCGACGTCCGTCGACCTCCGCCACAGCCTCCGGCCGGTGTCCGCGGACACGGCGCTGACCGCCCCGTTGTCCTGGACGAAGTAGACGACGCCGTTCAGCACGGTGGCCGAGCCGTACATGGTGTGGGACAGTGCGGTCCGCTCGGTCTCGCCGGTGCGCGGGTCCACACGGATCAGGGCGTTGTACGGCCGCACGTACCCCTCGTCGTACACGTCTTTCGCGGTCTGCGGCACGAGGAACACGGGCTGGTCGCGGAAGGCGCCGAGGAGCAGCGACTTCTTGGGGAGGGTGGCGAGTTCGTGCGGGGTGCCGTCAGCGGGGTCGAGGCGCAGCAGGGTGTACGGGCCCTCGACGGCCAGGCCGGAATCGTCGATGGGTGAGCAGAGGGCGTACGGGACGCCGCCCAGCACCGTCGGATCGCAGAACTTCCCCGCGAGCGCCGGCGACCGCCACAGCTGCCGACCCGACGTCCCGTACGCGATGAACTCCTGTTCCCCGTCCGCCAGCGTCAGCACCCCGCCGGGGAACAGGACCGCCGATCCGGACCCGCTCATCTGCTGTGTCCACCGCTGTTTCTTGGTGTCGGCGTCCAGCGCCACCACCTGCCGGCCCTGCCCTCCAGACTCCCGGTAGGCGTAGACGACCCCGTCCCGCACCCCGATCGGCCGCGCCTGCTGCGGGGAGTTTCCCCACCGCCACCGGACGCGACCGGTGGCGGCGTCCACCGCGGCGATGGTGAAGCCCGTTCCGCCGCAGTACAGGGTGGTGGCGTCGGACACACACCCGGACTTCTGGTAGCCCATCTGGGGGCCGGACGTGGTGACGCTCAGCGACGTGCGCCAGGGCTGCCAGCCCTTGGGCAGCGCCGCGGATGGCGTGGACGCGGTGGGCTGCGTCGTGTCCGGCGAGGGCGAGTCCGTCGCGAACATCACCGCCGCGACGGTCAGCCCGGCGAGGGCCAGGGTCGCGCCGATGACCGTGAGGATCAGCCGTCGGCGCCGCCGCCCGGCGGCGGGCTTGCCGGGGAGCGGGGGCGGTGGCGGCGGGGCCTGAAGGGCGCCTTCGGCGTCCGGGCCCTCGGCGTTCGGCCTTTTGACGGTCGAGCGGTCCGCGGCGGGGAAGTCGGGCAGCGCGTCGAGCATGCGGTGCAGCTCGGTCAGATCGGGCCGCTTCGCCGGGTCCTTGTCCAGGCAGCGCTCGGCGATCGCCGCGAGCGGCCTGGGGACCCCGGCCAGCGTCGGGTGCTCGTACATCACCTGATAGCCCGACACGTACGGGCTGTCGGAGTCGAACGGCGCGGTGCCCGTGACCGCGTACACCAGCAGCGACCCCAGCGAGAACACGTCCGAGGCCGCGGTGACGCCCCGGGGTGTGCGCAGTTGCTCGGGCGACATGAAGGGCGGGGTGCCCAGCACCCTCCCGACGGTGACGGTGAGCGTCTGGTTGTCGGCGGCGCGCGAGATGCCGAAATCGATGACGCGCGGACCGTCCCCGGCCATCAGGATGTTGGAGGGCTTCAGGTCCCGGTGCACCACCCCGACCTTGTGGATGTCGCGCAGCGCCTCGACGAGACCCAGCCCCAGCCGCCGCAGATCCCGCCCGCCCAGCGGGCCTTTCTCGCGTACGACCTCGCTCAGGGTGGGGCCGGGCACGTACAGCGTGGCCATCCAGGGCCGCGCGGCGTCCGGATCGGCGTCCACCACCGGGGCGGTGAACGCCCCGCTCACCTTGCGGGCCGCCGCGACCTCCTGCCGGAAGCGGGTCCGGAACTCCTCGTCCTGCGCGTACTGTTCGTGCACGAGCTTGACCGCGACCTGCCGCCCCGAGTCCGAGCGCCCGAGATAGACGACGCCCATGCCGCCCGCGCCGAGCCGGTCGGTCAGGGTGTAGCCGCTTATGGATTCAGGGTCCCCGGCGCTCAGCGGCATCGCTCGCCCATCCTCTTTCTCCCGTTTCGTCCCGCCCGAACGGCTTTGCCAGGTAACCAGGTTAGGGCCGGCGGGCCCGCCTGACCGGTCGGCCACGCCCGAACCGCCGACGTGCCGCGTCAGTGAGGCGTTAGTGAGACGTTAGCCCACTGCGCTCGGCCGGGGGTCACCCCCTGTTCGGACAGACTCCCCGCCGAGACCTCCGGTGCCGCGCCGACCCCACCCACTCCACGAAACGGCTGGTGGCGCACGTTAAGGTAAGCCTTACCTAATGCGAGGAGGGGTTTGTTGTGCGTGTGCGCAGAGCCGGGGCCAGGGCCCTGCCGGCCGTGGCCGTGACCATGGCCGTGACCGTCGTGGGCGGACTGCTGGCCGGGTGCTCCACGGGCGGTGGCGGCGCGGACGGCACCGACAAGGGATCCCGCAACCTGGTGGCGGGCGCGTCGACCGGCCCGACGGCCGCCCCCAGCCGACTGGCCCCCGGCATGGGCGCCGAGGAGCCGGACGGCACCTTCCCGCGCACCGTCAAGCACGTCGTCGGCACCACCGAGGTCAGGAAGGCCCCCGCCCGGATCGCCGTCCTGAGCACCGGGCAGCTGGACGACCTGCTGACCCTCGGCGTCACCCCGACCGCCGCCACCCGCGCCGAGAACGGCGGGCTGGTCCCCGGCTATCTGCGGACCGCGTTCCCGGACCGGCGCGAGCGGCTGGCCGAGATGACCGACGTCGGCACGCGCAACGCGCCGAACCTGGAGGCCCTCTCCGCGGCCCGCCCGGATCTGATCCTGGCCAACGCCAGCCTCAAGGCGCTCTATCCGAAGCTGTCGAAGATCGCCCCCACCGTGCTGACCCAGGGCCAGGGCATCAACTGGAAGCGCGACCTGCTGCTCGTCGGCGCCGCCGTCGGCAAGGGCGAGCGGGCGCGGAAAGTCCTGGACGCCTACGAGAAGAAGGCCGCCGCGGACGGTGTGTCCGGCGCGACCGGCGCGGCCGGCGTATCCATGGTTCGCTTCACCGCCGACCGGACCCGGATGTTCGGCGTCTCCTCCTTCACCGGATCCATCGCCGTGGACATGGGCCTGTCCCGGCCCGCGTCCCAGCGGTTCCGGGCGATCTCACAGGACATCAGCGCCGAGCGGATCGACATCGCCGACGGCGGCTGGATCTTCTATTCGGTCCAGGGCGACCCGGCGAAGACGGACGCCGGCAGCGTGCTGGCCGGGCCGCTGTGGAAGTCGCTCAAGGCGGTCAAGGCCGGACACGCGGTCCGGGTCGACGACGACGCCTGGTACCTCAACGCCGGTCCCACCGCCGCCCGTCTGGTCGCCGACGAACTGGCCGACTCGCTCGGCGGCACGTCCGAGTAGCGCCCAGTGGCCCCTCCTCCCCGCACCCGGCCCGTGCGTACCCGGCCCGTCCGTACCCGCCTCGGGTGGCTGCTCGCCGCGGGCGCGCTCACCCTCGCCGCGGTCACCGCCAGCCTCGCCGTCGGCACCCGCCCCATCCCCCCGGCCACCGTCTGGGACGCCCTGCTGCACGGCGGCGCCACCCCCGACGCGCTGGTCGTACGGACCCTGCGGGTGCCGCGCGCCGCGGTCGGGGTCACCGCCGGGGCCGCGCTCGGCCTGGCGGGTGCCGCGCTCCAGGCCATCACCCGCAACCCGCTCGCCGACCCGGGCATCCTCGGGCTCAGCCAAGGCGCCTCGGCCGGGGTCGTGCTGGCCATCGTGTCCGGGCTGGCTGGCGGCTTCAACGGCTATGTCTGGTACGCCTTCGGCGGGGCGATCACCGCCGCCTGCCTGGTGTACCTGGTGGCGCTGCGCAGCCGGGGCGGGGCCACGCCCGTCAAGCTGGCGCTCGCCGGGACGGCGCTGTCCGCGATGGTGGCCGGCGCCACCTCCGTCCTGCTGACCGCGGACTCCGCGACCCTGGACCAGTACCGCTTCTGGCAGGTGGGCTCCCTCAGCGGGCGCGACAGCGGGACCGTCACCCAGATGCTGCCGTTCCTGGCCGTCGGCGCCCTGATCGTCGTCGCCCGCGCCCGCGGCCTGGACGCGCTCCTCCTCGGCGACGAGACCGCCCGCGCGCAGGGCCACCGCGTGGGGCTGATCCGCGTCACGGCGGCGCTCGGCGCGGCCCTGCTGACGGCCGCCGCCGTGGCCGCCGCGGGCCCGGTGGCCTTCGTCGGCCTGGCCGCGCCCCATCTCGCCCGCCGCCTCGCCCGGGGCAGCGGCGGCGGCTACGGCTTCGTCCTGCCGCTGTCCGCGCTGCTCGGCGCGAGCCTGCTGCTGGCCGCCGATGTCGCGGGCCGCGTGGTGCTCGCCCCGGCGGAGGTCCCGGCCGGGGTGATGACGGCGCTGGTGGGGGCGCCGGTGCTGGTGGCGCTCGTACGACGCAGGGGCGTGGCGGGGTGAGCGGGATGAGCGGGGTGAGCGCGGCACCGGGGACGCGCCGCGACCCGGGGCCAGGCCGGGCGAGCGGAACGCTCGTGCTGCGCCGCGGCCCGTACTCGATCACCCTGCACCGCCGCTCGCTGCTGGTCGCCGCCATCCTGCTGGTGCTGCTTGCGGGCGCGCTGGTCGCGGCGGCCTGCGTCGGTCAGCCGTTCGTCCCGCCCGGCGAGGTCTGGCGGATCCTGCGCGGCGAACCCAGCCGGGACGCGCTCGTGGTCGGCGAACTCCGCGTCCCCCGGGCCGTGCTGGGCGCCCTGGTCGGCGCCGCGCTCGGGCTGTCCGGAGCGCTCATCCAGAGCGTCACCCGCAACCCGCTGGCCAGCCCCGACGTCATCGGCGTCAGCCACGGCGCGGCGGCCGCCAACGTGACCGCGCTCGCCACCGGCCTGGTCACCTCGCCCGGCGCCCTCCCGCTGGTCTCCGCCGTCGGTGGGCTCGCCGCGGCCGCCCTCGTCTACGTACTCGCCTGGCGCGGGGGAACGGCGCACTCGGGCCGGTTCGTGCTGACCGGGACGGGGATCGGGGTGGCGCTCTCCGCGATCGTGCAGCTGTACGCGAGCGAGAGCGAGCCGTCCCAGGCCGAGCAGGTCAAACTCTGGCTGACCGGCAGTCTCAACGGCCGTGGCTGGGCGGAGGCCGAGCCGCTCGCGCTGGCCCTGCTGCTGGCGCTGCCCGCGCTGGTGCTCGCCGCCCGCGCGCTGCGGGTGACCGGGCTCGACCCCGACACGGCCGCCGGGCTCGGCGTCCCGGTGGCCCGCGTCCGCCTCGGGCTCACCGCCCTCGGCGCCCTGCTCGCCGCGGCGGCCGTGGCGGCGGCGGGCCCGATCGGCTTCATCGCCCTCACCGCCCCCCAGCTCTCCCGCCGCCTCACCCGCACCCCCCACCTTCCCCTCGCCACCTCGGCCCTGACCGGCTCCGTCACCCTCGTCCTCGCCGACCTGGCCGCCCGCACCGCGCTGCCCCCGCTGGAGATCCCGGCGGGCGCCCTGACCGCGGCGGTCGGGGGCCCGTACTTCCTATGGCTCCTGACCCGCCGCTGAACGGCAGAAGCGGCAGCCGTCCCAGTACGGCAGGGCGCTCAGCACCCGGTGCGGTACGCACGAGGCGACCGCGGCTCCGTCCGGCCCGGGGAAGACACCGCCATGGCCGCGTACGGCGTCGGCCGGGTCGAACGCCTCGACCATGGCCCTGAACCGCCGCAGATACCCCTCCGCGAACGGCGGCTCGTACCCCAGCTCGTCCCAGCGGTGCCGGCGCAGCGCGAGGTCGACGACGCGCCCCACGAAGTCCTTGGCCCGGGCCCGCTCGGCGCGGGTCGCCCCCCAGTCGATCTCCTCCAGGTCGAATCCGACGGCGCCCCGCCCCATGACGTTCTGGTCCTGAAGGGTCAGGAGGGCGGCGAAGCGGAAGTCCCACGGGTCGCGCGCGAGATCGGAGACGGCGAGTGTCAGGACGTCGAGGAAGACATCCGTCCCCCCGTTGGACAGCGAGAGCCCGCCGCCACCGCCGCCCCCGAACCCCCCGAACACGTTGCCCACCCGCGCCACGGTACGCGGCGCTCAGGGGTGCATACGGGCCCCCTTGAGCACCTTGTCGACCGCGTTGCGCGGCCCGTACACGGCGAGCCCCACCAGATCCAGCTGGTCCTTCGGCACCGCCCGCACCGCCGCGCGGTTGTCCCGGTCGTTGCCGGTGGCGAAGAGGTCGGAGGTGAACACGGCCCGGGGGAGCGCGCGGGACAGGGCGCGGGTGTGCGCCGCGGTCAGCGTCTCCTTCGTCCCCTCGAAGACCAGGACGGGCTGGCGGAACATCGGCAGGTAGGCGGTGCCGTCGGCGTCGGCGTACGGCTCGCCGATCACTTCGGGCAGCTCCGAGCCGAGGCCGCTGACCAGGAACGCGGTCACATTCAGCCGCTGCCAGGTCGGCAGGTCCTCCCGCAGCACCACGGCGATCTTGGTGTCGAATCGTACGGGCGTGGTCTCAGTCGTCATGGTCGTCATGCTTGTCGTGCTCGTCATGCTCCGAGGCTGCCGAGCACCCCGCCGTACCGTCTTGTACGTTTCTTGCATGGTGTCCCGGCACGAGGTGTCCGCGTGGCGCCCGCGGGTGCCGGGCGTCGTGGAGGTCTTCCACGCCCACTTCACCGAGCACGCGTACCCGATGCACGTCCACGACGTGTGGACGCTGCTGATCGTCGACAATGGCGCGGTCCGCTACGACCTGAACCGCCGCGAGTGCGGCACCCCGCACGACACGGTGTCCCTGCTGCCCCCGCAGGTCCCGCACAACGGCTCGCCCGCCACCCCGCAGGGTTTCCGTAAACGCGTCCTCTACCTGGACCTGTCCCAGCTGGACGAGGGCCTCATCGGCCCGGCGGTGGACCACCCCGACATCGTCGACCCGCTCCTGCGCCGCCGCATCGGGCAGCTGCACGCGGCGTTGACGCGGCCCGGCGACGAACTGGAGGCGGCCAGCCGTCTCGCCCTGATCGGCGAGCGGCTGCGCGGACACCTGCTGCCCCGGCTCGCCGCCACCCCGCCCGACTCCGACCCGGGCGTGGCCCACAGCCTGCGGGAACTCCTCGACGAGCGGCTGTTCGACGGCATGACCCTGGACGAGGCGGCCACGCTGGTGCCCGCCCACCCCACCCATCTGGTCCGGGCGTTCAGCACGGCCTTCGGGATCGCCCCGCACCAGTACCTGATGTCCCGGCGCGTCGACCACGCCCGACGGCTGCTCCTCGACGGCCGACCGCCCGCGGAGGTGGCCACCGCGGTGGGCTTCTACGATCAGTCGCACCTGACCAGGCACTTCAAGCGGTTTGTGGGCGTCACCCCGGGCCGCTACGCCCGGAACGCCGTCGTCACGACGGTCATCCGCTGACCGTCAGGCTGGAGTTCCCACTGCTCTGATAGCCCTCCGTCGCGAGGATCATGTAGTACTTGAACGTGCCGAGGCCCATTCCGGAACGGGCCCATGCGTCGAAGTGGTTGCCCGTGGTGATGGTCCCGCCCGTGCGCTTCGACTGCCGGACGCTCCAGTACTGGTTGAAGGTCCGAGTGCCCTCGACGGAGGGCGCGTTGTAGCGCGTCGTCTGGTAGATGTCGTACGTACCGCCGTCACTGGTGACCGCGCCCTTGTACGTGCCCGTGGGCCGATAAGTGCCCCAGCTGTCGACGACGTAATACTCCACGAGCGGATTCGAGGTCCACCCGTAGAGCGCTAAATATCCATTGCCGGACGGATTGAAGCTGCCCGAGTAGCTCACATTCCTGCGTCCGCCGGTGCTCCAGCCCTTACCGCAGACAAAATTGGAGCAGTTGGTCCACGAGGTCCGGTAACTGCCGCCGGACGCCAGGGTCATGGAGACCGAGCCACCGCCGTCGGTCCAGAACGAATAGTAGAAGCCGTTGTTGGTGCCGGTCTGGTTGGTGGTGATCGTCGTGTCGGCGCGCGCGGTGCCCGGGACCATCAACCCGGAGGTGACCAGTGCCAGGGCGCCGGCCCGGCCGATGAAGCCTCTGCGGCTGGTCGGGCGGGCGGGGGCGTCGTCCTCGTGCATGATGCTCCTCCTCATGAAGCTGACGGGCCGTTGATGCCGACAGTGTTGAACCGGCTCCATGGGGTGTCAACAGTTTCCGCAAGGGTTCCGGAAGGCCGGACTTGATCAGGGATCTTCTGAAAAAGCATTTCACCTGGTGGCGGGGTCGACACATTGATCAATTCAAGACGAATAACGAAAACCCCAGTGCCGTGGGCCAGGATTCGAGCCGATATACCGAAAACTTTTCGGAGATATTCCGGATCACGCTGTCCGATCACAACGGGGCGGAGTCCCTGCCCCAGACGAAGACCTCGGAGCTCGGCTGACGTTCCGAGAACCGGCCCGCCGGGGAGGCCGCCCCCAGCAGTCCGCGCAGGTCCGCCTCGAACGCATCACGGCGCGTGCCGAACAGATGCGGAGCCGAGAAGGACATCGAGAACACCCCCGCGACGACATCGTCCGGCGTGCGTTCCAGCGCCTGCCCGCCGGGAACGACCACGCGCCGGGGACCGGAGAACCCCGCCCGCGCGAGCACCGCCGCCTCGCCACCCGGCGTTCCCTGCGGCAGCACCCCCCGGCCGGCCCGTCGGACCGGCCCCAGATAGCGCCTGACCAGTTCGTCGATCGCCGCATAGGGCACCGCGGGATACGGGAGACCGTCCACGCTGCGGATCTCCGTCTTCAAGTCCGAGACATGCACCAGCGCCCCGCCCGGCCGGAGCATGCCCCTGACGGTCGCCGCCACCAGGTCGCGATCCATCCAGTGGAAGGACTGCGCGAAGGTGGCCACGGTGAAGGAGCCGAGATCCGCGGGCAGATCCTCGGCCCGGATCCGCACCCACCGCGCCTTTCCGGCCACCCCCGCCTCGGCGGCCCCGCGCCCGGCTTCGTCGATCATCCCGCGGTCCGGGTCCACCCCGACCACCTCATGGAACACCTGCGCCAGACTCAGGGCCAGGGTGCCCGGCCCGCATCCCACGTCGATGAGGCGCCCCCGCCCGTCGAGCCGCAGCACCTCGGCGAGCACGTCCGCCAGCCCGGGGGCGTACGGGAGCCTCCCGCGCCGGTAGTAGGCCGCCGTGCCCGAGAACAAGGTGTCGTCCCACTCCCAGCCGTCCATCACGTCCATCACATCTGAGGGGCGTGCCGAGCCTGGTAGGCCGGAAATCGCACGAGGTCGGTGAAGTCCTGGTCGGCGTCGGGCCAACGGCCGCGCAGCAGGGCGGCGATGCGCTGGAGCCAGGCGGTGAGGTGGGGCAGGGCGCGGTGGCTTCGAGGGTGGCGACGAGCTGGGGGCGGCTGCGGTCGCCCGGTGGGCGGGCGTCCAGCAGGGCGAACCGCTCCAGGCGGAGGCGGGCGTCGGCCGGGCCGGAGGCATGCAGAAGGACGTTGTTGGCTTCCGCGTCCCCATTGCCGAGGGCGAGAAACGGCCCCGGGGCGGCCAGCTCATCCACCACCGCGCCGATCTCGGTGGCGGGTCCGGCCTCCAGCGGCACCCCGAGTCCCACGGCGTGCTCGATCCCCCTGTCGCGGTACGGGGCGAGCCGCCCGGCCCGGTCGGCCGCGGGGTCGACCGGCCCCAGCCCGGCCCGGCGCGCGTAGTAGTCCTCGGCCCGCCCGGCGGTGGCCGCGCCCAGCTCACCGAGGGCACGGGCGAAGGCGGCCAGCCGGTCGCCGTGGGCCGCCGCTCCGTCGCGCCGCAGCAGCCGGTCCAGGGTGGTGCGCGGCGCGAGGTCTTCCAGGACCACGAACCCGGCCGCCGCGTCGGCGGCGATGACGCGAGGGGCGAGGGCGATCCCGACGTCGTCCCGGAGAAACCGGAGCGCGGCCACCTCGGTACGCAACCGCCACCCGGCGTCACGCCCCTGGACGGGTCCGCCCTCGGCCCACTTGACGACAACGGAAGGCGCCACATCCGCACCTCGAACCCGCACCCGGGCCACGGCCCAGGGCTCCAGCCGCTCCCAGCGCTCGACGCCCAGCAGCTCCCTCAGGGCTGCGGCGCGGGCGCTGTCGCTCTCGCTCTCGCTGGGCTCGGGCATCCGCTCAACCTATGCACCGGCATCGCCGAACGCGACCGAATTAGCGGCGCGTTAGCCGGGCGGCAGTAGATCGTCAGCGCCGCCGAACAGGCTTGTTGTCACGGCCCCTGAAGGACGGGGATGAAGCCCGCGACAACAGGGGGACACATGTCATGCCATGCCGAACTCCGCCACCTCCGTAAGGTCGCCGCCGCCGCGGTGGTCGCCACCGTGGCAGCGTTCGCGCTGGCGGCATGCCAGGACACCGCGACCGCCAACGACGCGGCGCCCTCCGCCATCACGGTCGACGCCGTCGGCGGGGGCAAGTAGCGGGCGCGATGGCCACCGATGGAGATCTGGCCCGCGACCTGGACACGGCACCCCCGGCAGACTGCTTCCAGTGCTGCCGTTCTTTGAGGAGTTGCCATGCAGGTCGCCGTGGTCACCTTTGACGGGTTCAACGAGCTCGACAGCTTCATCGCCTCCGCGTTGATCAACCGCTGCCGCTCGACCCTTCGCGACAGCTGATCGGCGCGCAGTGCTCGGGCGCGCTGGTGCTCGCCCGGCTCGGGTTGCTGGACACCATGCCCGCCTGCACGGACATCAAGAGCCGGCCCTATGTCGAGGCTTGCGACGTCACCGTGCTGGACGCGCCGTTTCACGCCGAGGGGAACATCGCCACGGCGGGCGGCTGCCCGTCGTCCCAGTATCTCGCCGCGTGGGTGATCACCCGCACCCTCGGGGAGGCCGCCGCGCGCGACGTCATCGACTACGTGGCTCCGGTCGGCGAAAACCAGGAGACCGTCGAGCGCGCCATGCGGGCCCTGTCCGGCGGGCTCGTCACCGCCGGACAGGGCCGCATCCGCTCAACGCTCTGATTGCGGGTTACTGGTCGGTTCCGCCGTCGTAGGGGACGGCGTCCGCCGCGTCGGTGTGCCAGTTGGTGACGATGGGCTTGTCGACGGTGATGGTGTCGACGGGCAGGGAGACGGGGTTGGGGTCCTTGGCGCCGATGGCGACGATGATGCTGTTGAGTTCCTTGCCGCCGTTTTCGTTGGTGGTCTTGGGGTTGACCCCGGCGTAGGCGGTGGTTCCCTTGCCGAGGGTGACCGCTTCGCCTACGGCTTGTTCGGCGGGGCCGGCTTCGGTGCCGTCCGATCCGAAGGCCACGGTGGGGAGTTCGGCGGGCAGGACGCAGGTGATCCCGGGCTTGGCCTTCGCGATGATCAGGATGTATCCGCCGGCCTGCGTCTCGGACCTGGTGCTCCAGGAAATGTCGTTGGCCCCGCACTCCTGCCCGACTGCGGCCTTCTCGCCGTTGCCGACGTCGGCGCCGGAGCCGTCGCCCTTCGTGCCGGAGGACTTGCCGTTGCTGTCGCTGTTGCTGTTGCCTGCGGTCGATGAGCCGGAGGCGGTGTCCTTGCCGGCCTCGGCCTCGGCCTTGGCGGAGGAAGACGAGTCACCCGACTGACCACTCGCGTCGTCCGAGTTCTGACAAGCGGTGGCGAGCATCGCGGCAGCCACCAGCAGACTGGCACCGGCGAACGTACGGACTCGGGTGCGCGTGGTACGCATGGGAAGACTTCCTTGTCATGAGTGGAACGGTGCGCCCGGCGACGTTTCGCTCGGTCTGGTAGTCAGCTTGCCGACGGCCGCTATCGTTTCGTTGGCGTGCCGCTAACGCAGCGCTGCCGCGGTGGCAACGGGCGTACCTTCATGATCATAAGGCGGAGCGATGGTGCTCTGAGCGGGGCTGCCGCGGTGGTCAGGTGAGGCGGCGGAGCGCGTCGGGGGTCAGGTCGGCGAGGGTGGGGTAGCCGTCGACGGCCATGAGCAGGTCGGCCTCGGCCAGCAGGGAACGCAGGACGTGGACGACGCCGTCGGTGCCGGCGAGAGCCAGGCCGTAGAGATAGGGGCGGCCGACGCCGACCGCGGTGGCACCCAGGGCGAGGGCCTTGATGACGTCCGCCCCGGTGCGGACGCCGGAGTCGAACAGGACCGGCAGACCGTCGGCGGCCTCGACCACCTCCGGCAGCGCGTTGAGCGCGGGCAGGCCGCCGTTGGCCTGGCGTCCGCCGTGGTTGGAGCAGTAGACGCCGTCCACGCCGCCGTCCTTGGCGCGACGGACGTCGTCGGGGTGGCAGATGCCCTTGAGGATCAGCGGCAGGTTGGTGATCGACCGCAGCCAGGGCAGGTCGTCCCAGGTGAGGGGGTTGCCGAAGATCGTCGCCCAGTGCATCACGGTCGCGGTCGGGTCGTCCTCGGGAGCCTTGGCGAGCCGGGAGCGGAAGACCGGGTCGCTGGTGTAGTTGGCCAGGCAGTGGCCGCGGAGCTGGGGGAAGTTGCTGGCTGCCAGGTCACGGGGCCGCCAGCCGGGGATCCAGGTGTCGAGGGTGACCACGATGGCCTTGAAGCCCGCGGCCTCGGCCCGGTGGACCAGGCTCTCGGCCACCTCCCGGTCGGAGGGGGTGTAGAGCTGGAAGAAGCCGGGCGTGTCGCCGAACTCGGCGGCGACTTGCTCCATCGGATCGACGGTCAGGGTGGAGGCGATCATCGGCACGCCGCTACGGGCGGCGGCGCGGGCGGTGGCGAGGTCACCGTGGCCGTCCTGCGCGCACAGACCGACCACGCCGACCGGGGCCATGAGCAGCGGTGTGGGCAGGTGCATCCCGAACAGGTCGACGGACAGGTCGCGCTGGGTGGGGCTGACCATCATGCGGGGGATGAGGCCCCACTGCTCGAACGCGGTGACGTTGGCCCGCTGGGTGTATTCATTGCCCGCGCCGCCGGCCACGTAGGAGCGCACCGCGGGCGGCATGGCCGCCTCGGCCAGCGGCTCCAGATCGTCGGAGGTCATGGGCAGGTTCGGCAGCACCCCGCGCAGCCCGTCGAGGTAGATCTCGTTCTGGTAGTCGGCGAAAGCCATGATCCCGTCCTCCTGCACGCCCGCCGGGTGCGGGCTCTCGAAGTCCACAAGGGGAGAGTGACGCACGAGGGCAGCGCAACGCGGGTTTCTGGCTCAGATCTGAGAGGAAGACCCTGGTGGACCACTCGAGATGTCGCCCTGTTTGTTCGCATTTAGGGTGAGTCTCGTGATGCGAATACACAAGATCATCCCGTTACTGACGGTTGTCGTCTTTGTGTTGTTGCATGTCTTCGCCTATCCAGGCACACGCTTCTCCAATGACTCATACCGCTACGCCCGCTCAGCGTACGAGTTCTTGGGCGACCCCTACCGGAAAGCCCAGGACAAAGCGTTGCGGGCCTACTGCGCGGACACGGCGGCCATGCTTCAGCGAAACCGCATGCTGCATCAGATCGAGTTCCGGGCCCCGGTGCGCAGCTATGAGTTCCAGGATTGCCTCACTGAGCACGCGGATGGCCTCAACCCCAGCAATCCGCGGTACGAGGCGCTCTTCCATGCTCGCCTCGCCTATCCACTGGTGGCCGCGCCGTTCGTCCGGCTCTTGGGGGCCAAGGCGGGGCTGACGGCGGTTGCCCTGGGTTTCACGGCGCTCGGAGGGCTGCTGGTCCTGGTGCTCCTGCGCGCGCTGCGTGCACCGCCTCCGGTGGCATGGCTCGGTCAGTGCCTGTACTACGTCACGCCGATAGGGCTGTGGGGCAGCCGGCCCATGACGGAGGGGCCGATGATCGCCCTCATGGTGGCCATGCTGCTCGGCGCGGTGTGGCTGTGCCAGGGGCGGCGGGTGGCGGGGGCTCTGCTGTCCGTGGCGGCCTTCGCGCTGGGTTTCGCGGTCAAGTACTCAAGCTTCGCCCTGGTGGGGCCATGCCTGGTGGCGGCGAGCGCGTTGGCGCTGATGTTCGTTCCACAGGCCCGGCACAAGGGCACGCGCTGCCTGCTCATCGTCTCGCTCTTCGAGTCCCTGGTCGCCTTTGCGATGAGCCGGGCGCTCCGGTTGCCCGGATTGGAGGATTCGCTCCAGGACACCTTCTCCCTCCACTGGACGTATGCCGAAGTCGCCGACCCATGGCGCCGACTGGCCCGGCTCGATGTCAACTACTGGTGGCAGTGGCTACAGGGAGAGGCGTTGGCTCCCTCCCTGCTCTTCCTCCTGGCATTGGGCGTCTGGGGCGCGATGAGCCGCTCGGTGCCCATCGCGCTCTGCCTGATCGCCGTGGGCGGTACGGGCCTGCTGACGTCCGTTGCCCACCCGGTGGCGATGGAGGGCGACAGGCTCTACGTGCAGGTGTGGCTGATAGTCGTCGTCGGGCTGCCCCTCCTGGTCGAGCGGCTGCGCAGGAGCGGCGGGGCCCCCGGCGCGCCGCCTGTGCGAAGTGATCCTCTGCTGAAGAGCAACGGGCGTCGGCGAAGAACGGCTCGTCTCGAGCGACTGCCCCCGACCTCCCGACTGGAGGGGGTCGACATGCGCCCCGATACGCATCCCGGCTGAGGTGCGCACGCTTCGGCGCCGCCCACCCGATGAGGGCCGGGCGGCGCCGGTTGTGGTCAGGAGCAGGGCTTGTAGAACTTGGCCCAGCCGTTGCTGGGCATGGACGGCGGCTCGCCGGTGGACCCGAACGCGCCGTACTTCGTCTTCAGCTCGTAGTCGAAGTCCCCTGGGCCGCTGTTCGGGTCCGTCAGGCGCACGTCCCGATCCAGTTGCCCGTCACCGTTGTTGTTGAGGATCGCGAGGTCCGGGTAGGCGTCGCCGCCGTAGTTGGCGATCCGAAGCTGCTGGACCTCGCCGTGGTCGCCGATGTCGGAGTGCCGGGCGTGGGCGGAGCTCAGGTTCGCCCGCTTGAGCGGGCCGGGGCGGTATTGCGCGACGCGCGCTGTCGAGGGGTCGTCGATGCCGGACGGCTTGACGATGTTGACGACCATGTCCAGGGTGCCGTCCTTCTGGAAGTCGGCGACCGCGGCGGACGCGACCTCCCCCGTCTTCGCGCCCAGGAGTTTGCTGACGGCGTGCTTCGTTCCGAACGAACCGTCCGCGGTCCCCCACTGGATCGTCATCTTGGTTCCGGTGTGCCCCGGATTCGTGATCTTGTCCGGGCGACCGTCACCGTCGAGATCGCCGACCAGCGTCGTGGCGCCGGCCAGGCACGGGCCCGTCGCCTTGGCGGCCATGCCGGCCCGCTCTGCGCCGCCCGAGGGCGACGACCCGGCCGCAGCGGCCTGGTAACCGGCGACGGTCAGGGACAAGGCGACCGCCGCGATCGGGGCGGCGATCAGAAGTGAGCGTTTGCGAGGCATGTACGAACTCCTAACGTTGTTGCTGCGAGGGAGATGCTGGTAACGCCGGCTGAACGAAGCCTGAAGCGCTCATGGGCAGCTACGGCAGCTGTCGTTGGGTTACTGGTCGGTTCCGCCGTCGTAGGGGACGGCGTCTGCTGCGGAGGTGTGCCAGTTGGTGACGATGGGCTTGTCGACGGTGATGGTGTCGACGGGCAGGGAGACGGGGTTGGGGTCCTTGGCGCCGATGGCGATGATGATGCTGTTGAGTTCCTTGCCGCCGTTTTCGTTGGTGGTCTTGGGGTTGACTCCGGCGTAGGCGGTGGTTCCCTTGCCGAGGGTGACCGCTTCGCCTACGGCCTGTTCGGCGGGGCCGGCTTCGGTGCCGTCCGATCCGAAGGCCACGGTGGGGAGTTCGGCGGGCAGGACGCAGGTGATCCCGGGCTTGGCCTTCGCGATGATCAGGATGTATCCGCCGGCCTGTGACTCGGACCTGGTGCTCCAGGAAATGTCGTTGGCCCCGCACTCCTGCCCGACGTTGCCACGCTCGCCGTCGCCGACGTGGGCGCCGACACCATCCTGGGTTCCTGTGTCCTGCGCGACGAAGGTCTTGATCGATGCGCCAGAGCCGGTGTCCTGGTCAGCCGCAACCGCAACCGCAGCCACGGCGGAGGCCGACGAGTCACCGGACTGACCACTCGCGTCGTCGGAGGACTGCCAAGCGGTGGCGAGCATCGCGGCAGTCATCAGCAGCCCGGCACCGGCGAACATACGGACTCGGGGGCGGGCGATCAGCATGGGAGGACCTTCTTCGTCATCAGCGGAGTAGTGCACACAGCGACGTATCGCCCGGTGTGGCACTCACCTTGCCGGTGGCGGCTACCGTCCCATTAACGCGCCACTAACGAAGCGTTGGCGCTCCCGCGTGGGCCGACTCGGTGGGGGTCTGGTTCGCATCCATCGGTCGTTTACCGGCGCCACGTACGGTGACAGCTTCACTCGCGTAACCATGGTCGGGGGACGGCATGGCGCTGCGTATTCAATTCAGGTGCTCGGCGGCTTCGCGCCTGCTAGTCGCAGGGGCAGGCTAGATGGAGAGAGCCTGTCCATACTCGGTCGCATGGATGAGACAGCGCACGGCAAATCCCTCCTCGGTGAGTTCCTGTCCCGGCGCCGGGCTCAGTTGAAGCCGGCGGACGTGGGGTTGCCGGACTACGGCGACCGGCGGCGGGTGCCGGGGCTGCGGCGTGAGGAACTGGCCCAGTTGGCCGGCGTCAGCGTGGCCTACTACATCCGGCTGGAACAGGGGCTGTCGCTCAACGCCTCGCCGCAGGTCCTCGACGCGCTGGCCACGGCTCTGCGGCTGGATGACGCGGAGCGGCGCCACCTGCACACCTTGTCCGGTGACGTCCGGCAGAGCCGTCGCCGGCTCCCCGCCGAGCGTGTCACCGCGGCGATACGCCAACTGGTGGATGCCTTCGGGGACTCACCCGTGGTGGTCCTCGGCCAGCGCTCGGACGTCCTGACGTGGAACCGCACCGGGCATGCGTTGTTCGCCGGGCATCTGGCCCCGGACAGCCCGGATCAAGCGGCCACGCGACCCAACACCGCCCGGATGGTATTCCTGGACGCCCACACGCGGGACCTGTACGTGGACTGGCCCAGGAAAGCACGGGATGTGGTGGGCAAACTGCGGCAGGCGGTCGGCAAGTATCCGGACGATCCGCATCTGGCCTCCCTCGTCGGCGAGCTGACGATGCGCAGCCCGCATTTCGCCACGCTGTGGGCTCAGCACCGGGTGCGCGCCTGGGGCTTGAACGAGTACCGGATGCGCCATCCGATGGTCGGGGAGCTGGACGTGTGTCAGCACTCGCTCCCGGTGCCCCGGGGGCAAGGGATCCGGCTGGTGGTGGTGACGGCGGCGCCCGGCTCCGCCGACCAGGCGGCACTGCGATTGCTCAACCAGACCCTCCAGCCCGCCGCGGACATGTCGGCGACCGCCCGCCCTGCCGCCGGCACCCCCGCACACATCGTTCCTGCCGTACACCCCTGATCCGGCCGTATCCGGTCATCTGGCCGTCACAAAGCCACAGTCCGCCCGACATCACCCGACAGCCTCCGGCCCGAGGCTGTCGGGGAGCGCCCCGGGGGCCTCGTCACGCACGCTTTCCGGCCGCCGATGACACTGCCGCCCCTCTTTCCTCTCCCCTGTGTCCCCGCCCGCCGGCATCACGCATTCGGCGCTCGCACGCGATGGGCGGACACACGCCGACATTGATCTTGGGCGGGGCGCGTAGCCGGCTCCCCCCTTCCATCGCGGAGAACATCCGCAGAGGCCCGCACAGTCACCCTTTGACCCCTCCTGGAGGTTCCCCATGTCCACCACACCCGTCACGGCTTTCGCCGGGGTCATCGACACCATCGCCCACCTGGTCGAGGCCGTGGAGGAGGAGCAGTGGAGCGCGCCCACGCCCTGCACCGACTGGAACGTCCAGCAGATGGTCGACCATCTGCTGTTGGGCCAGCACACGTTCGCCGTCGTGATGGGGGCGCAGCCGCCCCGGCCGGCGCTCGACCCCGCTCCGGAAGCGCTCAAGAAGGCGTTCCGGACATCGGCCGCCGCCCTGGTGGCCGCCTTCGAGCGGCCGGGAGCGCTGGAGCGCACGGTGCGGGCCCCGATCGGTGAGGTGCCCGGCGCTGTGGCACTGCATCTGCAGACCATCGAGCACCTGGTGCACGGCTGGGATCTGGCCCGGGCCATCGGCCAGAAGGCCCTGTTCGACGAGGCCACGGTCGAGCGGGAGACCGAGTTCGCCCGCGGCCTCACGGCACAGATGCCGTCTGGACCGGGCGCTCCGTTCGCGCCGTCCCGGACCGCTCCGGAAGACGCCCCCGCACTCGACCGGCTGGCCGCACTGCTCGGACGCGACATCACCGAGTGACCCTCACGCAGGTCACCGCAGTACACGCCGGCCGCAACCCTCTCGAGGAACAAGGACAACAATGAAGAAGACGAAGCTGAACATCGCCATCGCGAGCGCAGCACTTGTCGCTGCCGTGGCCACCGGAACGGCGTTGGCCGCGAACGGTTCGTCTGCCGGATCCGGCTCCACATCCGGCGCCGAGCAGACCCGGGCCGAGCAGGCCGAGCAGAAGAAGCCCAGCGCCATCAAGGCCGACGGCTCGAACGTGTTCCCGCACTCGCTGGACTTCGACGCGCGGTCGAACACGTTCCTCGCCGGGTCGCTGAAGCGCGGCACGGTCTCCGCCGTCAGTCCTGACGGAAAGGTGCGCACCCTCATCGACGACCCGGAAATGGTGTCGGCGCAGGCCGTCCTCGTCGACCGCGAACGGGACCGCATCCTGGTCAGCAATGTGGACTACGGCACTGCCGACCGTTCCAGGAAGAACGCCCCCTTCCGCGTCGCCGGTGTGGGCAGCTACGACCTGGAGAGCGGGAAGCAGGACTGGTGCGTCGATCTGACCGCGGTCACCCTGGACGGCAAGCAGCACCTGATCTCCGACGTGACGGTGGCGCCCGACGGCACCGCGTACGCCGTCGACGAGCTGACCCCGACGGTGTTCCGCATCGACCGCAAGGGCCGCGCCTCGGTATTTCTGCAGAACGACCTGCTCAAGGGCACGCTTGACATTCCCGACTTCCTGAACGATGTGGGCATGACAGCGGTGGAGTGGGTGGAAGGAAACCACCTGATCATCGCCATGGCCGACGGCTCCCTGGTACGGGTGCCCGTCAAACATCCCGAAAAGGCGCAGGAGGTGAAGCTCTCCGCGCCCCTGGGGTCCCCCACGGCCGGCATGCGGCTCCTGAAGGACGGCTCGATCGCGGCGGTCAGCAGCGGTCTGCTGACCGGCAAGCCCGCCCAGATCCAGCGTGTGGAGCCCCGTGACGGCTGGAAGAAGGCCACGGTGAAGGTCACCGACACCGTCGAGGATCCCGTCACCAGCGACGTGACCGCGGGACCGGACGGGACGACGTACGCGCTCAGCGGCGGGCTGGCCGACCTCCTTGCGGGCAAGCCCAACGACGGGTTCAGCCTGACCCCCGTCAAGACCGATTGAGCCGGCAGCCGTTCCCCCGGACGACCTGCGGTCGCCACTCCCACGACCTGCGGTATCAGGACTTCCGCGTCGGATGCGAGACGGTGCCATGCGGCGTCGTTGCGGGGCGAGAAGATCGGCATCACACGGTCATCACCGCGTGATGGCCGCGCGGCGTACTCCGTCTCCCCACCACAGCAGGAAAGTACGCAACGGAGCGATAGTGCTCTGAGCGGCGGCTTGTTCAACTGCGCGGTCGAGGTGCTCGACGAAGGAACGCAACTGGGCGGGGGCGATCTGGGCAACCGCTGCCCGGAGTGCTGCCGGAGGGAGCGCCGGCATGGGGCTCAGGGGCCCGTCGGGGGCAGGGGGCTGCTCGGTCATCGGAACGTCTCCTGGCGGGTGGTCTACGTGGTCATCGTGAGCCTGGCCGTTGGTACGGACGCTGGGCTGGGCCTACGCCCGCGCCTCGTTCGCCACACAACGCCCGACGCGTCTCGATCGCTCTGGCCCAAGCGTGATCGCGTTGGGGTGGGTTCTGGTGCGTTGTCGCGAGTCGCCAGAGGGGCCAGCGGCCCCGAGCAACGGCAGAGCCCCGGGCCGATGGCCTGGGGCTCTGCCGTGTGTGGAGCGGGTGACGGGAATCCAACCCGCGCTCTGAGCTTGGGAATCACGGGGCCGTCAGCACGGATTATGCCGTTGACCAGCGCGAATGGGCGCTGTGGGCAAGCGGCCACGCCTGCCGCAGTACCCGGCATTGACCGCTGTTTACCGCTCCATCTGGTGCGCTTCTGGTGCGGAACCTGGCGCACTGCCGATCAGTCCGCGCTGGGGTCCAGTCCCTCGAAGCGAGATCTGTTCACCCGCTAAAGATCGGAGAATGGGGGGATCACTCGCGTGATCGCGATGAGGCGCAGACGGGGGAGGGGCAGCGCGTAGAACCAGCCGTCGACGAGCAGGGGGATGCGCCGCACTCCGCCTGGCACACCCCGTCGCGGTCCTTGACCGAGATCCGTGACGTCAACGCCGACGTCGGCCAGTGCAACCATCTCTCCCGCGAGGCGCTCAACCTCGGCGACCACCTGCGGGGGCAGGCCCGACACGATCTCGGCGTCCGGGTCATACTCCCAACGCCATTGGTCCCGGTCGCTCACGCTGCTCCCTGCTCCTGGTCGATGCCGGCTTCAGCGCATGCTGTGTCAAGGATGCGACCGATCTCCGCCGCAAGTTCGCGAGCCTCGTGGATATCGTCGGTCTCGGCCGCACGGGCTTCCAGCGCCCGCAGGCGGGCGGCTCGGGCCGGGTGGCGCTCGACGGCCACGTAGACGGCCCACTGCCCGACGAAGCGACGCATGGGTGCCGCGCTCACCTGCTCTCGGGACTGCCGGAGTGCCGCGGCGCGCTCGGCATCAAATGTCGGCAGTGCGTCCGGGGCGATCAGCGCAAGAGCAGCGCGCAGTTCCTCAGGCGTGCTGGCCGGCTGGGCGATGCGGTGAGCTTCCGGATCACTGTCGGCGATGTCGTGCATCGGATGTTCGGGCTGCGTGGTCATCGCGGTCTCCAGTGAGGATCGGCAGGTCCGCTGTGCGCCCTACGGTACGTGTTCGTCCCTCTCGTGCGCATGGAGATGGTCCGCTTCAGCTCACTCGGCGGGCTGCTGACCGCCGCCACTTTAACGGCGGCAAGCCGTCTTGGCTGAGAGGGGGAGGAGTCGGCCCGGCAAGGCGACCGGTCGGCATGCCTAGCGCCTGATCTGGCACGCAACGGGCACGGGGGCTACAGAGAGGTCTAGACAACAAGCAAGGCCCGGGTCGCTGACCTGGGCCTTCGTCGTGGAGCGGGTGACGGGAATCGAACCCGCGCTCTGAGCTTGGGAATCACTGGGTGATCAGCCCTAAGCACGTCGCTGACCTGCGTAATCTGGTGCCGTCGGCTGTTCGGTAGGCCCACCAGGCACCCGTAATTGACCGCTGTTGACCGCCGTATCTGGTGCGCATCTGGTGCGGCGGACGCTTTCCCGGCCGGGCTGCGCCGCACCTGCCCTGGCTCGCCTTGCGGCAGCCAAAGGCCGATCGCATGCAGGCTTGTGCCGTAGCGACTGATCAGCCGAGCCATGTGACGCGAGTGATCACAACCAGCTCGAGGCGTTCCAGCGCCATGAACATGAAGAAGCCACGTCCTCCGAAGATGTCCTGTGTCCGCAGACCTCCGCCGTGCGCATTTCCGCGGCCGACATCGACTGCGTCGCGGCCCAGGACCGTCAGCTGCTCAGCCAAACGCTCTACCTCGGCCACGACTTCGTGAGGCAGGCCGCCTACGACATGCTCAGCATCGGGGTCGTAGTCCCAGGTCCAGGTATCGCTCACGCGGAGATCTCGTGGTGGGCCAGGTCTGTGATCTGGTGGATCTCGGAGAGTGCGGAGCGAAGGGTCTCGCGGTCGGTGGCTTCTTGCGCTACGGCCTCCAGCTCGCGAAGGCGTGCGGCGCGGGCCGGGTAGCGCTGAATGGCGACGAACTCGCCCCACCACTGCAAGAAGGTGCGCAGCGGAGCGATGGTGCTCTGGGCGGCGGCTTGTTCGACCGCGCGGTCGAGGTGCTCGACGAAAGACGGCAGCTGGGCGGGGGCGATCTGGGCGACCGCTGCGCGGAGTGCTGCTGGAGTGAGCGCTGGCATGGGGATCAGGGGCCCGTCGGGGGCAGAAGGCTGTTCGGTCATCGAAACGTCTCCTGGGCGGCGGTCTGCGTGATCATCATGAGCCTGGCCGTTGTTGCGGTCGCTGGGTTGAGCCTACGCCCGCGCCTCGTCCGCCACACAACACCCGACGCGTCTCGATCGCTTTGGCCCAAGTGTGACCGCGTTGCGCCTGGATCGAACCCGCGCTCTGAGCTTGGGAATCAATGACACTCTCCGGGGCTGTGGTGCGGCTGACCAGGGAAAACGTGGCCAAAAGGGCGTGTGCGCGGGGCTTGGTTGCGCCGTTTTTGACCGCTGCTGACTGCTGCTAAGGGCATGGATAGGGCACGAGGCCAGCGGATGCGCAGAAGGTTCTTCGTTTCCGTCGGTTCAGCGGGATGCATCGCCTGCAAGCCCACCCGGCCCGAGGCCGGCCTTGCAGAGGCAAACCCGAGCGCCGCGTCCAGCTGCCGTGGCTGTCTCCGCGCCTGGGTGCCCAGGGGCGAACGCTCCGGTAGCCGCTGAGACCAACGCTGGGGGCCGAAGCAGCGTCGGGGCGGGTGCGGTGGGGTGGGGCGAGGCCGCGATGAGCCCCTGTGGGGGCGTGGCGTCGGGCCACCACGCCCCGCCCGCGGAGCCAGGGGGGAACCTGCTGGTCATGCTTACACCGTGACGAGATGGTCGGCGGTGCCGCCGCACCACTCGATCAGGAGGAGCGTCGCGTCGTCGGTGGTGACCCCGCCGCGTTCTCGCATCAGGGTGTGGGACAGGCCGCGTACCATTTCCTGTACGCCTTCGCCCACGCACCCCGCGCGGTCCACGAAGTCGAGCAGTCGCTCCTCGCCGAACTGCTCTTCGCCGGTGCGGTGCTCCTCAATGAGACCGTCAGTGAAGAAGAGGATCCGGTCGCCGCGGGACAGCGCCTGGTCGCTGATCTGCGGGATGGCGCCGCCGAAGCCGACGGGCAGGGTGCCCGGGCTCTCCAGCGCCTGGACGACGTGGTGGTCACGGATCAGCAGGGGTGCCGGGTGCCCGGCGTTGACCCATTGCAGGTGGCCGGTTCCGATATCGAGGCGCAGCATCTGCGCCGTGACGAAGTGGTCGGGCCCGAACTGCTTGTCGATGGCCGTGTCCATGAACATGTACAGGTCGGCGAGGCCGACGTCGGTGCGTCTGGCGTGCCGGTAGGCGCCGATGGCGACGGTGGCCAGCACGGCGGCGTCCAGCCCGTGACCCATGGCATCGATGATGGCCACGTGCAGGATGTTGTCGTTCAGGGCGTAGTCGAAACTGTCACCCGCGACGTCGTAGGCGGGCTCGAGGATTCCGGCCACCGCGACCTGCGGGGTGACCATGGTCAGCGGGGGCAGCAGCGACCATTGGATCTCCGCGGCCAGGCTCATCGGCTCACGGCGCCGGGCCTGGAAGAACTGATCGGTATAGCTGTTCTTGGTGACCAACATGTCGGCGACCAGGCCGGCCAGGCGCCGCAGCAACCGCCGGTCGTCGTCATCGACGGTGCTCAGGGTGACGGCCAGCACCCCCACCACGTCGCTGCCGTCCAGGAGCGGCAGGAACATCCGTACGCCATCGGCCTGCGGCTGTTCCACCATCGCCGCGCTGAGAAAAGCCCTGCCGGCCTGAGAATCGTCGATCCGCTCGGGCTCCCCGACCACGAGTCTCATGCCCGGCAGGGGAGCCAGCATCAGCTGGTCGTAGTCCTGAAGGAGGATCGAGACGTCCCGCCCGCCGATCCTGCCCACTTCCTCCGCGACCAGCGGGGCGATCAGCTGGGGCGGCATCTCGTGAGCCCGGTCCAGCAGCACACCCAGCAGCCGCTCACCGAATCCCTCTGACCGATCCACGGTGACTTTACGGAAGTCCCGTTCACCTTCCGTCATAGCGACCTCGTTTCGCCGCAGCGCCTCACACAGAGGCGAGCCTCAGCGCTGTTCGCCGCATTTCGGTCCTGCTGCCTCCTCCACCCCCAGCATCGCGCACATGAGGGTCTGCGACACCTGCCGCCAGGTCGCCGTAGCGCGACCGGTGCCTGAGGCGGCCGAAGAGCAATGCGCGCGCCCCGCCGGAGGCGCCTTGCCGTGGTTACCGCATCAGCCCAGCGACGCACTCTGAAGATCGCCGTGAGCTGCACAGCCATCGGCACCGTGTCCTGTTCCTTGGCCTGTAGAGGTGCTCGCACCGTCGAGGCGCAGGCAGAGCGAGGATCACCTCGTGGATATTGCCCTGCTCCCTGCCGTCGCGCCGGCGGCGACACAACGGCCCCGGCGTAAACACACCGGGGCCGCCCTTTCGGGACGGTTGCACGTGAGAGTGCACCGGCCCACTCACCATGTTATGCCTGGGGTGTTTTTCCGGCATCGCAGACTTTTTGGGTAATGCGGCGCCTGGGCGGAAGGCCCCCCGCCCCCGTCAGCCACGTTCCTCCTCCTCTTCGCCCTCCATCAGCCGGATCCCCTGGTGCGTCAGTGTGGCCATCGCGGGTGTATTTCCTCGTGCCCAGTCGACTGTGATGAGCCCCTCGCCCGCCAGGTATGCGCAGGCGGCCGCCAGATCCTGCTCAGGGACCTGGAGCTCGTCGCGCAGCTTCGCCCCGGTGATGCCGAGGAGGCGATTGCCTTCCACGGCCTCGTACAGAGCCTTCATGATCGCTTCGCGGTAGTTCTTCCGCTCGCGCAGTGTTGCCATGGTTGCCGTCCACACGTGCAGGGCACCGACGAGGAGTGCGAGGAGTGCATGGACACGGGGCGGCGGTGCCCTGCCCGCACCCGTTGAGGGGCATCGCTTCAGACTTCATCCGTCTGCGTGCGGTCTTGTCCGGAGGACTGACTTGCTAGCAGCCAGGACCGCGCCGGCCCTGCCGTGTGCCTGGTGTCCACGGTGAGATGGAGCCGGGTTCCGCCGTCGGCGCCGGCAGGGTAGCTGCGCTGCTCGGCGCCGGCGAAGCAACGACGGAGTACCTCGGCGACCTGACGGGCGGCCTCGGGGGACGCGGAGACGATACGCACCTCGGCGCGCCCTGGCGAGGGTGATTCGGGTGGCTGCATGGTGACCTCGTTTCATCAGGAGGACCTGGCGGTGGGCGTGGGGCCACGCTTCGCACCCACCGGCCCAGGCCAGGAAAAGGTCATGCATCTTGCGCGGCCCCGTCGCGGTGTTCGAGGTGAGGCGGTGACGACGGGTGATCCGGCGGGCTTGCCGGCTGTCGGCTCTTCCGGCTCCGTGTAGTGGAATGCTGCCATCCGCTCGTTGTGCCGGTCATTGAGCAGATGGATCGGCCGCACTCCTCTGACGGTCATGGCAGTGATCACGGACCCGCTGAAGACGGTCTCCACGTCCTCACCTCCCTTCGGCGGAACTCAGGAGTCCGGTCGGGTTCGGCTGCCGGCCGCCATAGGGGCGGGCCCGCCATCGGTCTCCCACTCCTCCTCCCGGGTGCGGGTCTCCCGGGCGTCACGGGTGGCGGTTTCGTTCGCCATCAGACCGCTGGCGGTGAGGAGGCTGCCCGGGGTGGCTGCGGCGGCCATCAGCCGGGCGGCGGCGGCCGCACTCGTCTCCGGCGGGATCACCAGAAGGTCCCAGCGGCCTGCGGTGTAGGAGAGCAGAATCAACTTGTGCGGGTCCTGCTCGTCAGTGAACCAGCCCACGTGCACCGTGTGCCCGGTCACAGGCACCTCGCGCGGGATCACGGGCCAATGGGCCGGGTTCACGGACACGCGAGTGATACGGCCCCAGCGTGCGTCCAGCACGTCCGTCAGGGCGGGCAGCTCACGGAGGAGATCCCGGGAGCGAGGCCACCACGCACCGTCCAGAAGACCTGGAACCGGGCTCACCGGAGTCAGGGACAGGCGGGCCGGTGGCGAGGGCGCGCGCTCATGGTTGGTCGTACGGTCGATGGTCACGGTCATGGCGCGGACCTGTCCCCGGGCGCATCTTCAACGTCCCGGTGTTGTTGCTCGCCGAGAACGACACCCGCGCGTGTAAGCCGGTGTACGAAGTGCTCCCGGTGTTTTCACTGTACTCCGGGCGTTGGGCCGCTGAGCCCCCGTGTGATCAGCGACTTCTTCAGGAACCCGGGTCTGTGTCCGCAGGGCGTGGGTGAGCCTGGGCGTGCGCTCGGAGTACGGTGAAACCGGCGGCCCACCGAACCTCGCAGAGGGTGAACAGACCATGTCCGACGCAGGCTCTGAGCCAGATGCGGATGCCTGACTATGAGACCTGCATCGAGGTCCCCAAGTCCTCGATCACGGCCCTACTGGAGGAGAACAGTGGACCTGATCAGCCCAGCGTGACGAGCTGTTCAACAGCTTCGAGCGCGACGCCTTCCACCTGGAGCTGAGGGACGACTACGGGTCTCCCATCGAAGACACGCCCTATGCACGGTGGCAGAGGGGCGAGCCCGATGACTAGGCATGGCTCAACCCCTGGATGACCCTCATGAAGCGTGTCACGGGTGAGGGAAAGACCGTCAGGCGCGTGCGTGTCGTCACGGAGCCTCACTCCCAGTACGTCGGCTGGGAGCACTCATTGACCCACCTCAACCTGGAAGCCGCCGAGGACATCCGATGGCTTCCTCGGCACCAGTTGCCGCAGGAAGTGACCTTCCCGGTCGACGGCAACGACTGGTGGTTGTACGACGATCGCCTTCTTGCCGTCGGCCACTTCGACCCGGAGGGCCGAGTGCTGGGGTCGGAAATCATCGAAGATCTGGACATCGTGGCCGACTGCATCCGCGTGCGTGACCTTCTCTGGTCCGCCGCCATCCCCCACGCCGAGTACAAGCCCTGACCCATCAGTGAGCAACCAGGCACAAGAAGCACGACAAGCGCTGGGCGCCCGGCTCCGCGGTTTCCGCAAGGATGCGGGATTCGCGAGCGGCCGGGCGCTCGCCCGCGCGCTCGGCTGGCAGGAATCGAAGGTCTCACGACTCGAAAACGGAAAGCAGAACGCCAGCGAGGACGACATCAGACTCTGGTGTACGGCGACAGGGCGGCAAGACCACATTGATGACCTAATCGCGACCGTGCGCCACATCGACGAACTCTGGCAGGAATGGCGCCGACTACTCCAGACAGGCGCGGAGAAGCGACAGAGCCAGGGCCTTCAGGTCTACGCCAAGACCAAGGTCTTCCGTATCTGGCATCCCACAGTCGTGTGGGGGACGCTCCAGACAGCCGACTACGCCGCAGAGACCTTCAGACAGGTTGTCGACTACTACGAGATCCCCGACGACGCGGAAGCCGCCACGGCCAAGCGGCTTGAACGACAGCAGTACCTGTATCAGGGGAGTCGGATCTTCAACGTGTTGCTCGGCGAACAGGCTCTCTACAGCAACCTTGGCGGCCCGGAGGTGATGAAGGGGCAGCTCGACCGCCTGCTGGCTGTGATGCGGCTAGCTGCGGCCGCCGCCGCCCACGACCGGCACCATCGTGTACGGCTCAAGCCACGACTCCGGCAATGCCCAGAGCAGCGTTCTCTACCTCAGGTGCGTCTGAGAATGGCTCTTGTGCACGGGCGCCAGTCCGCCAGCGCCCGTGCACAATGCCCGAATGAACCCTGCTGAGGCCAACGCCACCCACTGGTCACTGTCCAAGGAGGCAACCGGTCGGCTCATCACCGCGGCCGATCAGAGTGCCGGCCTGCGAGACGAGCAGCAAGAACGCTTCGCGGCCTGGGAGATCGATGCGCCAACAGGCCGGGCCCTCACGGAGACCCTCATCCCCAGCCGCTGTTGTGGCCGGGGGAGGCCAGGCCAAGGACCTCTTCGGCGGTGTCGAGGGCCCGCTCGCAGGCTCGGAGGTCGCCAAGGCCCGCGTATGCCTCGGCCTGCACGGCGGCTACCCAGTGGCGGGCTGGCAGCAGACCATGGACGACGCCCTGAACTCCTGACGCGTCCGTACGCCCTCGCCTGAAAGGATCCGGCCGGTGCCGGACAGGACGGGTTGTGGAATCCATGACGGAAGAGGAGTCGCGCCAGAGGCGGCAGGCGCGCTTCGAAAGATTGGCGCACGTGGTGGTGGAACCGTTGCACCGGTATCTGTTGCGACGGACGAGCGCCGACATGGTCGACGACATCCTGGCGGAGGCGATGCTGGTGCTGTGGCGCCGTATTGACGACGCCCCCGGCCTGGGGCCGGCGCCAGGTTCCCTGCCCGACCCCGATGACGTGCTGCCGTGGTGCTACGGGGTGGCGCGGGGCTGCTTGGCGAATGCCCGCCGTGCCGACGGGCGCCGACTCCGGCTGGTGGAGCGGTTGATCCGGACGCAGGAACAGCAGCTGGCTGGGGTCGCCGACCACAGCGGTCTGCACGCCGCGCTCGCCGCCCTCGGGGCGCTGGACCGCGAGGTGGTGCGGCTGTGGGCGTGGGAGGAGCTGGCACCCCGGCAGATCGCGGAGGCGACCGGGCTGACGCCCAACGCGGTGAGCATCCGGCTACACCGGGCGAAAAAGAAACTCGCCGATCAGTTGGGGCGAAAGCATGACGAACCATCCGGACACAAGAGGGATGAAGGAAGGAGCGGTCAGTGAATGACGACGAGTTGCTGGCCCGGCTGAAGTCCGCGGACCCGGCGCTGACCCCGCATGCTCCGCTGCCCGACATCGACCGACTTGTGGAGGACATCTTGACCACCGACACCGCGCTCCAGACCGGCAATACGGCCCCCGCGAAGACCGCTGCGCGACGGAGCCGCCGTCAGCTCTTCGGACTCGCGGCAGCTGCCGGTCTGCTTCTGCTCGGCGGCGGCATCGCCGGAGGAGTCATGGCGAACAACGACAACGGGCACTCGGACTCGGCCGGCCCATTGACACTCACCACCCACAGCGGCTTCGGCAGCCAGAAGTGTGTGACACCCAGTCCCGACACCCTGCGCGGGTACCCGACCCTCTTCGTGGGAACGGTCACCTCCATCAAGGGCTCCACGGTCACCTTCCGCGTCGACTACTGGTTGAAGGGCGGCGACACGGCGACGGTCGTGCTCGACAGCGACGCGAGCCGGCCGGAGGCGCTGACGTTCTCGAAGGGTGAGCGCTACATCGTGGCTGCCGAGAACGGCGTCGTCCCGGTGTGTGGCGCGAACGGGGCCTCGGATGAGACCGTCGACGAGTTCCGCCAGGTATTCGGGAAGTAACGGAAAGCAGCTGCACGGACGATCCGAGCCCACCGACGGTCGCGGTGGGCTCGGGCCGGTTCGGGAAGTCGGATCGAGAGCTGATCTACCCCACCTGCCGCGCTACTCGTCATCGACTTCCAGCTCGTGGAGCCGCTCCGTGATGTCGTCGGCCCACGACTGTGCCCATCTGCGCAGTTCGGCGGTGGCTGCTTCGTCGAGGCCGTACGCGGCGAACTCGGCGTCGTCGATCCAGTCGATGCCGGTGAGCCGGGCCTGGAGGTCGTCGAGGTCGAAGGTGTCGCGGGCATGGCGTCGGCCGAGTGTCTCCAGTTCAGTATTACTCCAACGGTCCGCCGCAGCTCGGACATCAATCAGGTCGCGGGCGAGCCCGCGGTCGGCCAATGCGCGCACCTTGGTACCGACCACGTCTTCGAGGGAGAGCACCAGACCGTGTTCTGTCTTCACAGGCGGGCGCCAGAGTGCTTCTTTGAGGATGTCGACCTCACACTCTTCGCCGCTGCCGACATCAGTGACGATCAGCCGCGCGGACAGTGGATCGGTTTCCAACGCCCGGACGTGCCAACCGCGTTCTTCCAGTCCCGCGCGTACCGTCCGAGCGATGTTTGTCCATCCGTTCCGGATTCTCTGTAGCGACGTCCAGATCCTGGCTGAGCCGGTCGACCAACCCATGCGCTTGCACCGCGTAGCCGCCGGTGAGGACGAGCGGGTAGGCACCTCCCACGGCAAGCACATCTGAGAGCAGTCGACGGTGCAGGTCTGTGAGGTTCACGCGACGGCCTGGGCATGGTGAGCCAGCTCGGGAAAGGTGCTCTCCCAGGCGTCGCGGATGTCGCGACTGATCAAAGTGCGGAGGACGGGCCACATGCTGACCAGCAGGTCCTGGTTGAGGTACTGCACCAGATCGTCGTGCATCCCCTCGGCCAAGGCGATCCGGTAGAAGCTCATCCTCAGCCGGGGCTGGTCAAGATCGAAGTGAGTTAGCCCCGACCATGCCATGTGCAGCGGGAGGCCGACGATGCCATGGGCCGGGCCTGCGAGCGCCGAGAGCTCGGCGGGGAGCCGCCGAGTGAACTTGCCGCGGTGGGCCTCGGAGGCGCTGGGCGTTGATGCCATGTCTCGATTATTCCGCAGGGCAAAGCCGCTGGGGGCCTGCTGGAGAGAAGGGCTTGGTCAACAAACAAGGCCCGGGTCGCTGACCTGGGCCTTCGTCGTGGAGCGGGTGACGGGAATCGAACCCGCGCTCTGAGCTTGGGAATCACCGGCCAAAACGATCAGGATGTGTGCCTGACCTGCACGAACGCCTCCTCGGCCGGTTGCTCCGCGAGCTTTGTCATGGCCGCTGTTGTCCGTGGTTCCCCGAGCGTTCTGGCACGCATCTGGCACGGTCATGCTCCGGCTGAGCTCTGGGGTGGTTCCCGCACGGGTTGGTCGATGACTGCCGCGGAATGGGCGCCCAGCGGCTACGTGGCAGGGTCCATGTTGGTCGCGTACAATGCAATGTACATCACCAACATCGCGGGAGGTGCGGCATGTCCGTGACGCAAATCGATATCGATGATGACGCTCTGCAGCGGGCTATGGAGCTTTCCAAGGTGAGAACAAAGAAAGAAGCCGTCAACCTCGCACTCCACTTCTACGCCGAGCAACAGGAACGGGCGGCCCGTATCACTCGGCACTTCGAGCGGGCGCGTGAGTGGGGTGCCGTCGACGATGCAGAGGCGCTGCATGAGGCGGAGAAGCACAGTCGATGATGTATCTCCTCGATACGTCGGGTCTCGTCCGGCTGCTCCGTGAGCCAAAACTGCAGTCGGCCTGGTACGACGCGATCGATGCCGGGACCATTGCGTCCTGTTATCCCCAGCGTGCGGAGTTCTTGTACAGCGCCCGGAACATGCGGGAGTACAACGAGATCACGGAGATGTTCACCGACCTCTACCCTGACGTGTCGGTGCCAAAGAACGCGGGGCGCTGGATCGGCGCGGTACAGCATCGCATGGCCCAGGCCGGGGAACACCGCAGCGCCTCACCGGTGGACCTGATGATCGCCGCTACGGCAGCTCACCATGGTTTGGTCGTCCTGCATGACGATGCTGACTACCGCGTTGTCGCACGGCACGCATCGGATTTCGACGAGCACAGCATCCTGGGAACGGTATGACGTGGGCTTACCGTGGACTTGTTGTTGACGACAGGCCGCAGGCAGGTCGCGACCACTGAGCAGACCGGCGGGCGAGCACCGTCGGCGGCGGTGAGGAAGTGTTGGCGCGTAGCCGTACCGTCGGCGAGAAGCGCCGCGCAGCAGAGTGCCGGGATGAGCTTCGGGGTCACCCCTTACCTGACGGGATGTGGCCGGCTCTAGCCGATCTCAAAATCAGGGAGTGCAAGTGAGCACGGTCAGTTGGGAGGAGACCAGGCGCAAGGCACGCGAGCGGCGCGAGGCTGCCGGGCTGCCGGTGCGATCGGCGCAGGAAAAGCAGGCAGCGATGGACCGGCTGAACCGCAGAGGTACGCGCTCACAAGCTCGCAGAGGTCCGGCGTGAGCAGGCGCTGACTCAGCGCCAAGTTGCCGCGCCCCTGGGAGTCTCCACGTCCCGGGTGTCGAGGCGCTGGGCGGTCGGCTTCGTGTGGCCGCGGACTTCGGGGATGCCGAGTACACCGTGGCCGGAGAACGCGTCGGCCCCGGGCATCCGTGTACAGAGACGTGAGTCGGCTCCAGCGGCACGGGAACGCAACGGGCACGAGACGCTTGGCGAGGTCTAGACAACAAACAAGGCCCGGGTCGTTGACCTGGGCCTTCGTCGTGGAGCGGGTGACGGGAATCGAACCCGCGCTCTGAGCTTGGGAATCACAGGGCCTGGCGCGGCGCCAAACCTGTTCTGACCTGCTGGAACGGGCCATCTGGCCTGCCACGCGGGGCTCATCTTCGCCCGTGATTGACCCTGGTTCACCGCCCCATCGGGCACACAACGGGCACGCCGGGGGGTCACGCCCTGGATGCGGAGGACACGGCGGTATGGACACGTCCGAGCGTCATGGCTGGTGTCGGCGCGAAGCTTGCCGGGGCGGCGTCGGCGTGGTCCGCGGCGGGAGCGGATGGCGGGTATCCCGCAGATCAGTGGCTTGAGGGCGAGGCTGTCGTAGGTGTTCGCTGCGGACACGGCGACGGCCAGCGGGATGCCCTGGGCCTCGGACAGCACGTGCAGTTTGCTGCCCTTCTTGCCGCGATAGACCGGATTCGGCCCGGTCAGCGAGCCCCCTTTTCGCCCGCACCGACGCCGCGTCGACGATCGCGGAGGTCCAGTCCAGCTCGCCCCGGGCGCCGAGTTCGTCCAGGACCGCCCGGTGCAGCCGCCGCCACAGCCCTGCTCTCGTCCACACAATGAACCGGTGGTGCGCGGTGGCGGGCGAGACGCCGAACGTCTCCGGCAGATGCCGCCAGGAACACCCGCTGGTCAGGACGTACACCACCGCCGTGAGCACAGCCCGCTCGTCTCGCGGAGCAGTCCCGCCGCCTTGCGGACGGGACTTGAACGACGGCCCCACCGCCGGGGTCGCCCGTCCAACCACCCGTCAGGTTGGAAACGGCTCCTTGTATGTGCAGAGATGCGAGAGACAGCCAACACGCAACGGGGACTGGCAATAGTCTCGGCCCATGGCGACCTTCAACCAGCAGAACCAGACCGTTTACGGCGGCCAGAACAACGCCGAGACCATCAATCAGGTCCAGTACAGGACAGAAGGCATCACTCTGGAAGCAGCTCGTGAACAGCTGGACGAGGTCATCGATGTCGCGTGCGCAGAGGACTCCCAGCTTGACCAACTAGGGCGAGACGAGCTAATTGCGGCCCGTCAAGACCTGGAGACAGGCGACACCGCTACCGCAAGGCGGCGCCTTGAGCGTGCACGTGCTTGGCTCGCAGATTCTGTTGGGTTGGCGACACTGGCAGCAACCGTCGGCCAGATTGCCGGGGGCTTGAGTGGCTGAAGCAAGTTTCAATCAGAGCCGACAAAGCGTCACAGGAAACCAGTACAACGCTGAGCATATTGTTTTCGGGGCGACGGGCGGGCTGGATAGAGTCCGCCATGAGCTGGTCCTTGATATATACGCAGAGGGGAATACCCTACTGGACGACTTCTGTCGCACCGTGAGAGAGGTGCCGTTTCTGCATCTCGCCGACTGGTCAAAGAAAGTCGAATACCCTAAAGAATTCGAGTCGCGGTGCGATTCACTGCTGCGCCTACTACTGAAGGCCAAGGCGCTCGGCGTTCAGACACGCGACTCCCCGCTAGATGATGTCCTCTCGATCCTACTCACCTGGATCAGGAGTATAAGAGAATTTATCGCTGGTGACCCGACGATTCAGCGAGCAACCGCAATGGAGGCGATCTTGGCGTACATGTATTCTTCGGAACATGAAGAAGATGCGCCTACAACCGGGGATCTAGTGGAATTGATGGCGGGGGACAAGATTCTATTGGGGTATAGCAATGTGGTACTCAGGAAATCAGTAACAGACGCCCTAGACATGCTGCGACATGCTGAATTTGGCGTCTGGTGACGCCATCGCAGACCTGACGACGGGCCGGCCGGTACATCGAGATGGCGTCGCGCCCCCGAACCGGCCCTGCTCGATCTCGCCGCGCTCGCGATCTATGGGTGGGTGAAGCGGTAGGCAGCGGTTGTCAGTGCCGTATGGGATGGTGCGCTTCAGACCTGACTACTGGGAGGGGCCATGAGTACTTCGGACCGTCGTTCATACATAAGAGGATGTCTCACGTGGGCGTTCGCTGATACGGCATGATGTTGGATCGTGGGGGCTGATCTGTCGCGTCGGCTTGTGCCGGACGAGCTGTGGGAGCTGACCGCTCCGTTGTTGCCGAGATTCATGACGACGCGCTCTGTCGGCGGCAGAGATCTTCCTCCCCAGGCTGGATCCGATGTCGGCGACAACCGCTTTAGGAGTTCGGTCCGGCGGGCTTAGGGGTCGGCTGGTACGGCGTCTGACCTGTTCTCCTGGGTCGTCTGGATTCGCTGGCGTCCGGTCTCGTTGATGTCAGCCGTTGATGTCAGTAGCGGCCCGACGGCTCAAGGACGCCTACTCCGTTACACCACGCGGATCCGCAGGCCGGTTCCGTCACTTCCGACCGAGACGGCTTGGTGGGGTCCGCTTGCAACCGTACCTGTGGCGACGGTCGCCCATGCATCGCGAAGTCGGTGAGCCCTTCGCAGGTAGGCACTCATTCTGCCCTCACGAAGATTTTCGTACATCCCCTTTTCGACGCCTCTGAAAATTTCAAGTGAGGCCCCATTGGGGAGTGGCATGGAATACTTGAGGCCAACGAACGGGTGTGAATCGATTCTAAACTCGGATCCTACAGTGAAACTCTGCCAGTCCGGGGCCGGATCGTCTAAGGGTAAGCGCTGGTAATCTTCGGCTCGTGGGGAGGTGAATTGCGATGCAGAAGTATTGTCGCCCGCGAACCGCAGAACAGAGTGGGCTGCGCTTCTCGCTAGAATTCGGAATAGCCACTCTTTCCCACTCTCGGGCACCTGGAAAATAGTGGGAAGTTCCTCCAGGCTTGCCTCGTACGCGGTGTGCGCGGTCGCCAATTCGGCATCACTAGGCTCGAATTCTCCAACTCCGAGAAGTTCTCGCTGCCGTGCATGGAACTGTTCGAAGGTGGGCTTTCCTGACGTCCACTGCTGAGGGCCAGGGTCCTCGGACAGTAACGCATCGAGTTCTGCAGGTTCTCCCTCCCATAGGTCGTCATTTCCAGGCGGATCGAGTACGTCAATGGAGACGCCTGATGTGGACAGGCGAGATGCTACGATTAGGCTTGGCAGGGTTCGAGCCGCTACCTCAACGGAACCTACTTGAAGAGAAGCTGTGGCCAACTGCTTCCTAGAATGGTAGGAATTACCGTGCGTGCCTTTGCACTCCAAGACGTACACCTTGCACCCTGAATTTCCGCCTCCGGCGCGACGGCCGACTAGGAAATAATCTGGGCGCATTGTTGCTTTGTTCTTCTGTCTGACTAAGCCTACTCCTTCAATAAAGCCAGCTGCGAGGGCGACGTCCACGTCAACGCCCGAAAACAGCCATCCGGGGTGTTTTCGCTCAAGGATTCTTTTCGCCACTACAAGAGCCAAGCCAACCCCGAGTTGTTCCGACTGTGCCACCTTGTGATGGTGGACTATGTCGGAGCCTGCCTGAGTTAGGGACAAGATCTGCTTTTGATTGCTCACAAGAGTGGCGCAGTAGCGTACGTGTGCCCAGTGGCGCGCTATGTCGGCGAAAGGTGAAGCAGTAATGAATGTAGTGGCCAACCCTAATTCGCGCAGTACTTCCGCCGGGCTTGATTCGATCCCGGTAAATAACTTGGACGGGATTGCGTACACTGGCTTCCGATAGAGGCTGGAAGCACCGCGCTTTGGACCGACGCGTTCCCGGGCTTCTTTTTCGACCTCTTCCGCTAATTCCGGTGTGGAGCTCACAATGAGCTTGGAAGGCGTTCCCAGCGCGCGCACTAAGGCGCTAAAGTCAAGTTGCACGCTTCCCCCTAGTGCGTAGCACTACTTGGCAGATCGACGGTAGATGCACAGACAGGCCGGCACAAGACCACCTGCCGCGACGCAAGCATGGTGTGTGCTGGAGCCGGGGGCCGTGTTGATGGTCGTCCGCTTCCAGTGGGCCTCGGTGCGCTGAGATACGCCCGGCCCGCTGAGGTGACCGCGGATCTAGCCCTGCTGTTCAGCCACTTGACGGGGTGTTCGCTGAGGTCGCCTGTTGCCGTGAGGCATATCCGTGAACAGCAGACTTGCAACCCGACATCCCTCACAATGGGTTCATGGACGTCAAAGATCTGCGGCTCCCGGACCGATTTGAGCGACTTCGCGACCTTGGTGATGAAACGCTGACCTCGATCATCGTCCCGGTCGAACCGATGCTCGAGGAGCTGGACGAGCGTTTCATGGACATGCGTGCTGCCGATCGGGGGTCGCTCATGATCCTCCGAGGCACGTCCGGGGCAGGGAAGTCCACCTTTCTCGACACCGTCGGCTTCTTTCGTCAGCGTGTCTCAACTCGCCGAGTTGCCCGGGATGTAGATGTCGCCCAAGCTCTCCGTGAATCCTTAAGTGCAGATAATACCGTTATCGTACTTGAGGGCCGTGAGGCCCTAAGGGATGTCTCCGGGGCTGAGATTGAATCCGCCATGCATGAGATCAATCAATTCGTTAGGTCGGAGGCGGGGAAGCGTTCTCTCGTTGTCTGGCCGACTAACCGCGATGATCTCGCCGAGTTGCTAGTCGGCATTGGGGAGAGTCTGGGGCGAGAGGCCCTTTTCGGTATTTCGAACCCTGTTACTTCTTTTAAAGGGCCACCTAAAACAGAGTTTGCAAGGATTGCCCAGCAGACCGTCTCTGTTCTGAATGAGGGTGCGTCGCTCGACGCTTTGGGTATTTCTGTGGACTTGGCCAACAATCTTGCAGAGCAGTCCGATACCATCGGCAGCTATCTCGCCAGGATTCGAATGGCTGCGGTCCGTGCTGGTGCTCGGGTCGAGAAGCTTCTTGCAAAGGAGCGTTATCGAATGTGGACTCTAACCGTATCTGGGAATGACGTGGAGGGCGACGTTGCGGCGCTGACTCGAGGAGGATTCTCCGCCGCTGACGTTGATCGGCTTTTGAGTTCCACTGGCGCTAATGTCGTTAGTGATCTTAAGAAGCATCCAGAACAGACGGGTATTCTCGGCACTGTCCTTGATGCGCGCATCGTGAACATGGATATGGTTTGCATGCTCGCTGCGACCAGAACATACGGCAGCCCTGAGCTACATAAGGTCATGCAATCCAAAGACATGATCACGGCGCGAGATGGTAGCGCCGCGCGTCGGCTCCTTGAGAGTGATCTAGGCATCCTGCTGCAAGATAATCCCTTGGGGACGCGAAAGCGTGGTCCCAAGCCGGGTTCTAATACCAAGGATGCGTTCGCGAAGCTGGTGGAGATCTCCAGGACTAATGATGGGCTTCTGAACGATGCGCTAGGGCGGGGTTTGGTTGAAACGGGGCTCATCGACAGCTACGAAACTGAGCGGAATCTCGGAACAGACCTCGTCTTCAACAGTGACATCTACTGCCTTAAAAACGGAGCGCCGATTCGCCTGGAGTTGATGTGGCGAGCGAAGACGGGCCGAGCGACCATCGCGAACTACGTACTTGGAAAGATCAACAACTACGGGAAGGCGATCGGAGTTATCAAGTAGCGGCGGCTCCGAAGCGAGGTCGGTGGAGCGGCTTTGGGGTGGCGCTGCTTTGGCGCGAGTGATCATGGCCCCGTAAGCTTCCGGCGCGTCGGGCAGTCTGTGGACCTGCCCGGTAAAGCACGACGTTGGGGCCATGATCTTCGAGGCTCGCGCCAAAGTGGCTCCGTAAAGCCGTGGAGCCGACCGCCCCAGCCACTACGCACCCCTTCTCTGACATCAGCGGCTGATTGCTGTGCGCGCGGCACGGGCGGCGGCCGGGCTGGAGCGGGGCGGAGACAGGAGCGCAGGCCCGGCCGGGGGCCGGGCCGCGCGCGGCGAGCGGATGCGAGCCGACTTGAACCCGTAGAGAAGGTTGTAACTCACTGCTTGCGCTTGGCGTTGTCCGATCCCGGTAGATGCTTGGCGCGTTCGTGCTCGATGTACTTCATGACGAACTGGGCGCCCTCAATGATCCGTTGAAGCTTGTCGAGCACGTCTTCGCGGGCCGTCTGCATGAGTTGTTCCGGTGATGGGGTGCCCTCGCTGGTGTCGGCTGGGGTCCAGAAGGTCTTGTGACTGCGGTCGCGGACGATCTGCTGACACGTGCGGATGACCCAGTTCATCGCCACGGTGATCTCGTCACGGTGGAGCTGGTCCATCTCCCAGCCGTCGTTGCGGCCCGAGGTCGGTGGGGTGGTCATCCGGCCCCTCCTTGTGGGGCGAGTGCGGTTGGGGTGAGGAGTTCGGCTGTGACTGTGCGGCCGTGTTCGTCGCCCGTGATGCCGAGGTGGTTGGCGAGGGCCATGACGATGCTCAGGCCCCGGCCGTGGGTGGCGTCCTGGTCCGGCTCGATCGGGTGAGGCTTCCCCGGCTGGCCTCCGGCGTCGGTCACGGAGATCGCGACGACTTGTGCGGACAGGGCGAGTGCGACGTGGAAGGTCCCTGTGGGCTTGCCGCTGGCGGTGTGGGTCACGGCGTTGGTGCTCAGTTCGCTGACGATGAGCGTTGCCATCTTGGCGCATGGGTGGTCGCTGAGGATGTCGCGGGTCCAGCGGCGGGCGCGGCCGATCTCTTCTGGGAATCCTGGGCAAGTCAGTCCCCAGGCACGAACGCTACTCATATACTCGTGCATACAAGTTCCTCTATGCTGGTAGGGGCCATAGGCCATGGGTCATGGGTTCGTGCTAGATGAGTCGAACGCCGTCGTGGGCGCGGACGGCCGGCGGGGTCGTGTGGTCGAGCGCGTCCAGGACGCGGATCGCGTACGCCTCGTCGGCCAGCTCGATGACCTCTTCGCGGGTGGCCCAGCGAAGTGCCCGGGTCTCCGCTCCGGTGGTCGGGGTGCCGTCGATCGCCTCGCAGCGGAAGACCATGGAGACGATCAGGCGGGCCATGTTCTTGTAGACGCCAGTGAGGGTCGCGGGGAGCGCGATCTTGATGCCGGTCTCCTCGAGGACTTCGCGCTGAAGTGCGTCGGGGATGGTTTCTCCGGGTTCTAGCACTCCACCGGGCGGTTCCCACTTACCGTTGTCCCGTCGCTTGATCAGCAACGCGCGGCCAGCGTCGTCGACGATGACTCCGGCGACGCTCACGGAGTGCGGGCGATCAGTGCTCACGTTCCTCTGCCCTCCCGGCTGGCTAGGCTCTCCACCGTAGCAACCAGGGTCAGCCGCTCGTCTAGACACCTAAAGGAGTAGAAACACATGCCTTCTCTGACTTCCGTCCTGGGCGCGCTGGACCCGACCAGCGATCGGGCCGTGTTCCGGCAGATCGCCGACCGGCTGCGCGAAGCGATCGACAAGGGCCGCTTCAAGGAGGGCGACAAGCTGCCCTCGGAAACTGAGCTCGTCGAGCACTTCGGCGTCTCACGGATGACCGTCCGCAACGCGCTGGCCCTGCTCCAGCAAGAAGGGCTCGCCGTCTCCGAGCACGGCAAGGGTGTCTTCGTCCGGCCCCGGCCGCCCGTGCGGCGCCTGGCCTCGGACCGTTTTGCGCGGCGTCATCGTGATCAGGGCAAGTCGGCGTTCACGGTGGAGGCGGAAGCCGCGGGAAGCCGCCCCGAGGTGGACAGCCTGGAGGTCAAGGAGGAGCGGCCCTCGCAGGACATCGCCGCCCGGCTCGGCTCGCCACGGAAGGTGCTCGCCCGTCGGCGCCGGTATCTGCTCGATGGGCGGCCGGTGGAGTTCGCCACCTCGTACCTGCCGCTCGATCTCGCCCGGGACACCCCGATCGCCCAGCCCAACCCCGGCCCCGGCGGCATCTACGCCCGGCTGGAAGAGATGGGCCACCACCTGGACCACTTCGACGAGGAGATCCGCGCCCGGATGCCCTCCCCGCAGGAAGTCCGCACGCTGCACCTCGCCTCGGGCGTACCGGTGATCCACCTGATCCGCACGGCCTACGACTCAGAGGGGCGGGCCGTGGAGGTCTGCGACACCGTGATGGCCGCTGACGCTTACGTCCTCTCCTACCAGCTGCCCGCCACCTGACAGGCGGGCCGGATGGCGCGCTCGGCGGCTGCGGTGGGCCGCTTCTCTCGACTCGTACACACCAAGACACATACTCGTATAGACGAGTGGGCAAGTTGTGTGGCATGGTGGTCCCCGTTCCCCGCCCGTTCGGGTCGGAGGGCAGCAACTCATCTAGATGACTAGATGGTTGAAGTGTGAGAGAAGGAGAAGCAGTTGCGTTCCATCCGTGTTGACGTGTCTTCCGCGACGATCCTGCTGACTGAGGCACCTGAGCCGAAGGTGAAGGACCGGCAGACCGGCGAGATCGCAAAGGATGCCCAGAGCGGTGAGGCCCTGATGCGCTTGGGAGTTGTCTACATCGACGGCGGGGAGTCCTCCCTGCTTCAGGTGACCGTGCCGGAGAGCGGGGTGACGGACGGGCTGGCGCTTGGTTCGCCGGTCACGCTGATCGGGTTGATTGCGCGGCCGTGGGAGAGCGTGTTCAACGGGCAGCAGCGGCACGGCATCGCCTTCCGGGCCGACGCCATCGCCCCGGCCGTCATACCGGTCGGTGCGGGGGCCTGAGCCTGATGACCGATGTGACGACGCTGCTGGAGGTGGGTGGTCCCGTTGCCGCGACGGTCGGCGGGGCCGCCTACCTCCGGGCCAAGCATCCGGCCGCGTACTGGTCGACGGTCGGTCTGCCGGTCTCCACGGTGAAGCTGCTCGGGTCGTACGGGGCGGTGATGGACGCTTGCGGGCTGACCGTGCCGCCGTCCCGGCTCCGGGCCTGGGCCATACAGGCACTCACCCGCCGGGAGGTCCGGCCGGTCCCGCCGCGACGCGGGATCATCCGGCCGACATCGACCGGGCTGCGGGTCCGCCTGCGGCTGGCCCCGGGACAAGAACCCGCCGACGTGGCGGCCTCGGCCGAACGGCTCCGGCACGCCTGGGGCGTCCACGGCGTATACGTCGAGGAGATCAAGCCGGGCGTCGTGGAGCTGAGGCTGATCGGCTTCGATGTCCTGCGGAAGGTCCGGATGCCCCGTAAGACGGTGGGCGGCTTCCTCAAGGTGCCGGTGGCGCTGCGGGAGGACGCCACGCCGTTCGTACGGGACTACCGGGCCATCCCACACCAACTCACCCTCGGCGCCACGTTGTCGGGGAAGTCGATGTTCCTGCGGCACCTGATCACCGGCCTGGCGCGGCAACCGGTCGCGCTGGTCGGGATCGACTGCAAACGGGGTGTGGAACTGGCGCCGTTCGCCCCGCGACTGTCGGCGCTGGCCACCGATCCTGTGCAGGCGGCCGAGCTGCTGCCGGTGCTCGTTGAGTTGATGGAGGACCGGTACGACCTGATCAAGGCCCGGCAGGGCATCGCCCCGAGCACTCCGGACGAGGAGATCACCTCCGACATCTGGGGGCTTCCGGAGGATGAGCGGCCGGTGCCGGTGGTGCTGCTCGTGGACGAGGTGGCCGAACTCTTCCTCGTCGCCACGCGGAAAGACGAGGAGAGGCGGGACGAGATGGTCACCCAGCTCATCCGGCTCGCCCAACTCGGCCGCGCGGCGGGCATCTACCTGGAGGTGTGCGGGCAGAGGTTCGGCGCCGAGCTGGGCAAGGGCGCCACCATGCTGCGGGCTCAGCTCACGGGTCGGGTCTGCCACCGCGTGAACGATGAAGCCTCCGCCAAGATGGCGCTCGGCGACATCGCCCCCGAAGCGGTCGGCGCGGCCTGTGCCATCGCGCCCGAACGGCCCGGCCTCGCGGTCGCCGGGGACACCTCCGGCGGCTGGTCCCGCATCCGCACCCCCTACCTGTCACTCGCAGACGCTGCCGCCACCTGCCGCGACAACGCGCACCTGGTGCCCGACCTGCCCGCGCTCGAACCATTCCGGCTCGCCGTGCCGGCCGTCCCGGCGAGCGCTCCGACGCTGGTCAAGCCCGTTCCGGCTACCGAGTAACCCCTTCATCCCACGGTCGGCGTGACCGTATCGCGCCAAGTCCCTACCCCCGCCATGCCTGAACCCGGAAGGAATCGACCATGTCCCGACCCTCGATCTCCGAGGTCTCCGCCCTCATCGCTGACCTGGCCAACTACCGCAAACACAGAGTCGGCGACCTCGCTGACCTGATGAGCCGCAAGGCAGACCTGTTGGAACGCATCGCCGCCGACAGCCCTGGTGACACCGAGGCTGCTGAGGTCGCCGCCATTGCCCGCGACAGGGCCGACGCGCTCAAGGGCGCCGACTGAGCGGGAGGGAAGACTATGCGTGCTCATCTGGCGCGTGTTGACGCGGTGCTCGTACAAGCGGTCATCGCCGCCGCGCTGTCCTTCGCTCACCTGCACGACCTGGCCTCGGCGGCCGGACAGGACGGGTGGAAGGCGTGGGCCTATCCGGTGTCCGTGGATCTGCTGCTCGTGGCGGCTTGGCGGCGGTTGCGGTCCGGGGCGTCCAAGGCGGCGGGCTGGTGCTGGTTCGTCGTCGCCCTGGCTGCGTCGCTCGGGGCGAACGTCGCCACCGCCGGGCTGCTCGACCTGGCCGACGTACCGGCCTGGCTGCGCATCCTCGTCGCCGGATGGCCCGCCGTCGCCTTCCTCGGCGGGACCCTGCTCGCCCACACCGCGCCCGCTGCCGAACCCGCGCCGGTGGCTGTCGAGCGGGAAACCGCGGGTCCACCCGCCGAACCCGAGAAGCCGCAGCTGCCTGTCCCGCATGTTCCGGCCGCGCTCGTCACCCACGCGCGCAAGCTCGCCGACGAACACCACGCCCGCACCGGCTCACCCATCGGCCCCGACACCCTGCGCGCCCGCCTCGGCGTGCCCGCGCCGCTCGCCGACGCCATCGCCGCCCGTCTCTGAGAGGAGTCCCCATGTCGCTCCGCCGCTTCCGCAACATCGCTCGCATCGGCCCTGTCCGGGTCGGTACCGCCTACGACCAGCGGGGCCGCGAGAAGCACACCGCCGTATGCACCGCACCGCGCTGCGACTTCTCCGCTGACTACGACACTCGGGCCGCCGCCGAGCTGGCCGCCCGTACGCACCGCTGCCCTGTCCGCTGAAAGGAGATCCCCGTGATCGTTAGCCTGCCTCTGATCTTCGTCCTCGGAGCCATCACCTGGTTCGCGATCAAGTTCCTCGGCGTCCGAGTCTGGGTCGTCGTCGTGATCGCTCTGTTCGGCTTCTGGCTCTCCCACACCGTTCTCGCCCCGGTCATTGAATCCGGCACGCGCTCCGGCGTGGACGTCGTCAACCGCTAACACCACTCACCTAGACGAGTAGCTGAGAGGAGATGCATCGTGTTCCGACCCAAGTTCCCCGAGGCCCCCGCCCTGCCCTCCACCCACGTGATCAGCCCGAGCGTCCCGGCCGTCCAGCACGGGCACGCCCCGGCCTGCTCCTGCCAGCACACCGCCCCCGCGCCTGCGCCCGCTCATCGGATGGTGCCCGGGTTCAGCGCTGGGACCGTCGCCGCCGTGGTCACGGTCGGCATCGTCCTGACGGCTCTGCTCGCTGCTGTCGCCGTCACGGCTATCTCCGTCGCGGTCGCTGCCGTCGTCATGCGCTCACTGCTCGGCAACCAGCGGCGCCGCTGAACCGCAACACGACTGCCGGGGCGGCCTCGATACCGCCAAGCATCCGCCGCCCCGGCAGCCCAACCCCTCCCGACCAGAGTCGAAAGAGGAGAAACCCATCATCACCCGCACCACCCCGCCACCGCTGCCCGAACTCGGCAGCCTGGCAGCACTCGGCACCATGCCCGCCCTGCTGCGCCAACTCTCCGGCCTTGGCGGCTGCACGCACCCCATCCGCCTCGACGGCCACCGCACCGAGCACGAGGTGAACCGGGGCACCGGCGAGATTGGGCGCGTCCTCCGCCACCTGGACTCCGCCGAGCTGCCCGCCGGGCATCTGCTGGTCCGCTGCAACAACCGCCGTGTCACCCGCTGTCCGGCCTGCGCTGAGGTCTACCGCCGCGACACCTTCCACCTGATCACCGCCGGACTACGCGGCGGCAAAGGCACCCCTGAGGAGGTAGCCACGCACCCGCGCGTCTTCGCCACCTTCACCGCCCCCAGCTTCGGCCCGGTCCACAACCGGCCCACCGGCCCCGTCCGGCGCTGTCGCTGCGGCGTCTGCCACGACCAGGACGACGATGCGCTTGGCGCTCCACTGAACCCGGACACGTACGACTACGAATCCGCGGTGCTCTGGAACACCCGCGCCGGGCCCCTGTGGCGACGGTTCTCGATCTACCTGCGGCGGGAGGTCGCCAAGCGGGCCGGACTCACGCAACGGGCCTTCCGGGACCACGCCCGGCTGTCCTTCGCCAAGGTCGCCGAGTATCAAAAGCGCGGGGCTGTGCACTTCCATGCTGTGATCCGGCTCGATGGCCCGGAAGGCGGTGACACCCTCCCGCCGGCCTGGGCCACAACCGAGCTGCTGGCTGATTCGATTCGCGCTGCGGCAGCAAAGGCAGAGGTGAAAGGGCCGATGATCGACGGCCGGGCTCACCGCTTCGTCTTCGGCCGCCAGCTCGACGTACGGCCCATCCGTGGGCCCGAACTCGACGGCGGAACGGCGCTGACCGATCGAGCTGTCGCCGCGTACATCGCCAAGTACGCCACCAAAGGCGCCGAGACGGCGACCGGCGCTCTCGACCGGCCGATACGGCTCATCGCCGAACTCGCTCAGATCGACGTTCCCGAACACACCCGCCGCCTGATCCGCACTGCCTGGGCCCTCGGCGCTCGCAAGGATCTGGAACCTCTCCGGCTCCGTGCCTGGGCTCACATGCTCGGCTTTCGGGGCCACTTCTCTACCAAGTCGCGTCGGTACTCAACGACTCTCGGGGCTCTTCGTGAGGCCCGCGCCGCATGGCGACGGGTCCAAGTCGCCGCCGAGCTGGAGCAGGAAGACACCACGCTCGTCCTCGCCCACTGGGTCTATGCCGGAACGGGCCTGACCCCTGCCGAGGAATGGCTCGCCGCCACCATCACCCCCGCCCCCGGTACGGAAGGAGAACCGACACATGCGTGACCGGTACCTCAGCGTCAGAGAGGTCGCCGAGCTGCTGGGCACCACCGATCGCTTCCCTCGGCGCTTGGTCGCCGAGCGGCGCATCGCCTACGTCAAGGTCGGTCGCCACGTCCGTATCCCGGCGAGCGTCATTCAGGAGTACATCGACGCCAACACCGTGCGGCCGGTACAGCCTCGGCGGCGTCGCCTCGGGAGGGCTGCCTGATGGGGAACAAGAAGGGCAACCGGCGCCGCTTCGGCTCGGTCCGTCAGTACCGCTCGGGGCGCTGGACAGCGAGCTACCTGGCGCCGGACGGGCAAGAGCAGCGTTCGCCGGAGACGTTCGACACCAAGAAGGATGCTGAGGTGTGGCTGTCTCAAGTTGAGGCGGACCTGACGCGCGGGGACTGGCAGGACCCCGACGCGGGCGCCGTCAACTTCGAGGAGTACGCCTTGCGGTGGGTGAAGGAGCGTGGGCTTTCTCCCACCACCGAGGAGTTGTACCGGCGACTGCTGCGGCTGCATATCCTGCCGACCTTCCACGTCTGGGACCTGGGCGAGATAACGCCTCCACGCGTCCGCACCTGGCGCGCTGAGCGTCTGGAGACGATCGGGGCCACGACTGTCGCGAAGTCGTACCGGCTGCTGAAAGCCATCCTGGAAACGGCCGTTGAGGACGAGCTGATCCGTCGCAACCCGTGCCGGATACGCGGTGCGGGCAAGGAATCCGCCAGCGAACGACCCATAGCCACCGTTGAGCAGGTGGACGCCCTGGCGGACGCGATTGGGCCCCGGTGGCGGCTCATGGTCTACATCGCCGCGTACGGCCCTGCTCGCCCCGAGGAGCAAGCCGAGCTGCGGCGGCCGGACGTGGACCTCGATGCGGTCGGGGTGTGGGTGCGCCGGGCCGCGCCTGAGCTGACAACCGGTCGGCGGGTGGTGGGCGATACGAAGTCCGAGGCGGGGAAGCGGTTCATCGTGTTGCCCGGCTTCATGCGCAAGGACCTGGAGCGGCATCTGAAGTGGTTCGCCGAGAAGGAGCCCAACGGGCTGCTCTTCGTCGGGGAGAAGGGGGCGCCGTTCCGTCGGTCTTCCTTCGGGCGGAAGTGGCGACGGGCGCGGGCGAAAGTCGGACTTCCCGACGACTTCCGTTTCTACGATCTTCGTCACACCGGGCACACCCTCTCGACCCAGTCAGGCGCGACGCTCAAGGACGCCATGGTCCGCGCCGGGCAGTCCTCCGAGCGCGCCGCGTTGATCTATCAGCACTCGACCACAGAGCGGCAGAAGGAGGTGGCCGCCGGGATCGATGCCCGGGTGCGGGCCGACCGGCAGAAGGCCGCCGAGGCGGCATCTGGTGCGGATCTGGTGCGCGACGCTTAGAAAGCGCTAAATAGGTCTAGACAACAAGCAAGGCCCGGGTCTGTGACCTGGGCCTTCGTCGTGGAGCGGGTGACGGGAATCGAACCCGCGCTCTGAGCTTGGGAAGCTCATGTTCTACCATTAAACTACACCCGCGAGAGACACTGTCCGTCCGTGTCGCATCGTCGCACACTGTACCCCATGCCTGACCCCCGGCGCATTCGCCGTGGGGTTTTCGCGTTGTTCGGGAGAGTTTGCCCGTTGGGCGTGGGTGTGGGGTGGGGGTGGGGAAGCGGCTAGGGGGGTGGGGGAGTTGGGGCGTACGGTGGGGCGGAGTGCCGCGTGGAGTGGTGGGTGGTTGATCCCCTAATGTGGCTTTTGTCGTCCACGTTCATGGGGAAGGGACTCAATGGAGCGCACCGTCGTCCGTTGTGCCGAAGGGCACGTGTTCAGCACCGCTTCGTTCCCGATGCAGCACCTCACCGTCGACCGGATCGGTCCCGGTCGGTTGCTGCGCTGTCCGCGTTGTGCGCGGTTGCGGCAGGCGGTGCCGGTGGGTGCCGGCGGGAAGCGTTAGGGCTGTGACCGCGTCCTGACTGTCGCGACGGGGGCCCGGTCCGATTGGGCCGGGCCCGGAGCACGGGGTTCGTTTGCGTATCCTCGTTGCGTGCTTCTCTCAGACAAGGACATCCGGACCGAGATCGACGCCGGACGGGTACGGATTGATCCGTTCGATCCGGTGATGGTGCAGCCGTCGAGCATCGATGTGCGGCTGGACCGCTTCTTCCGGGTGTTCGAGAACCACCGTTATCCGCACATCGACCCGGCGGTGGAGCAGCCGGATCTGACGCGGCTGGTGGAGCCGGAGGAGGATGACGCGTTCATCCTGCACCCCGGGGAGTTCGTGCTCGCCTCGACATACGAGGTGATCTCGCTGCCGGACGACATCGCCTCGCGGCTGGAGGGGAAGTCGAGCCTGGGGCGGCTGGGGCTGCTGACGCACTCGACGGCCGGTTTCATCGACCCGGGGTTCTCGGGGCATGTGACCCTGGAACTGTCGAACGTGGCGACGTTGCCGATCAAGCTGTGGCCGGGAATGAAGATCGGGCAGCTGTGCATGTTCCGGCTGACCTCGCCGGCCGAGCATCCGTACGGATCGGCGCATTACGGCTCCCGCTACCAGGGGCAGCGCGGGCCGACGCCGTCGCGGTCGTACCAGAACTTCCACCGGACGAAGGTGTGAGCCGGGGTGAGTGACCAGCGGGAGAACCTGACGTACGAGCGCTTCGGCACCGCGGTGCGGGAGCTGGCGCAGACGATCGCGGACGACGGGTACGAGCCGGACATCGTGCTGTCCATAGCGCGGGGCGGGGTGTTCGTCGCGGGTGGGCTGGCGTATGCGCTGGACTGCAAGAACATCCACCTGGTGAATGTGGAGTTCTATACCGGCGTGGGGACCACCCTCGATATGCCGGTGATGCTGGCGCCCGTGCCCAACGCGATCGACTTCTCCGACAAGAAGGTGCTGATCGCGGACGATGTCGCGGACACCGGCAAGACGCTGAAGCTCGTCCGCGATTTCTGCGCCGACACGGTCGCCGAGGTGCGCAGCGCGGTGATCTACGAGAAGTCGCAGAGTCTCGTCAAGTGTGAGTATGTGTGGAAGCGCACGGATGACTGGGTGAACTTCCCCTGGAGCGTCGCGCCGCCCGTCGTGCGGCGCGGTGGGCAGGTGCTTGACGCCTGACGACCCCGCCGGGGAGGCGGAAAGGTGGAGGGGCCCTGGTGGGCCCCTCTCGGCGTCTTACAGCGTGCCCAGCTTCAGCAGCGACAGCAGCGCGATCAGCTGGATCGCCGACGCGCCCAGCGCCTTCTGCCAGGGCAGGTCGTGCGACTTGCTCACCATCGAGGTGAACAGCGCGCCCGCCGCGAGCCAGGTCGCCCACCCGAGCACCTGCACCGTCGGGCTGTCCCCGCCCAGGAACAGGGCGAACAGCAGGCGCGGCGCGTCCGTGATGGACATGATCAGCATCGACAGGCCGATGGTCGGGGCGTACGAGCCGTCGCCGCCGAGCTGGCGGGCCAGGGTGTGGGTGACCGCGCCCAGGATCAGGCCGCTGATCACGACCGCGACGCCGGTGACGAGGATCCACGGGATGCTGTTGCCCATCGAGGCGTTCAGCACGTCCGCGCGGGCCTGGTCGAAGCCGAAGACCACGAGCAGGCCGTAGACGAACGTCACGATCAGGGCGGGGCCCCACATCGCGTAGTCGCGCATCTGCCAGAAGGTGGCCGAGGGGCGCAGCACGATGCCGCTCAGCAGCTGCTTCCAGGGCAGGCGCGGGCCGGCGGGCGGGGCGGTGGAGGCGCCGGCGCGGTAGGTGTTGCCGTAGCCGTCGTCGTACGAGCCGGGGCCGGGGCCGTAGCCGGGGTCCTGGCCGTACGGGTCGTAGGCGTCGGGCGCCTCGCCGACGCTGAACTGCTGGGTATGGCCCGGATTGTTGTTGCTGTACGAGCCGCCGCCGCCCTGGCCCTGATGCGGGTCGTAGTACGGGTCCTGGCCGCCGAAGTACTCCGGCTCGCCGTGTGAGGCGGGCTGCTGCCACTGCGGCGGCTGCCCGCCGTGCGGCGGCGGCTGCCGGCCGTACGGCTGCTGCTGCGGTGGTTGCTGCTGCCCTTGTTGCGCGGACCGGGAGTCCCGTCCGCGTCCGATCCTGAATCCAGCCACGAATCGAACGTACCCGGTCGTCGGGACTGGGGTGCCGGACCTCTCATATCAGGTCCGGCATTGCGGCCGAGCTGTGACATCCCTTAGGGGGACCCTGGGGGGTTTTCCCCCGCAGGGGGCGGGGGCCAGCCGGTCAGTGGGTGTCAGTCGGTGTCGGCGGCGAAGGGCTTGTCGCTGAACGCGGTCTTGTCGGCGGTGCCGTCGGTGATCCACCACCACTCCGGCCGGTCACCGTACAGGGCGAACACGGGGTCGCGGCCCCAGGCCAGGACGGCCTCGTCCTTGCCGTCGTGGTCGTAGTCCCCGGCGCCGTGGAGCCGGGCGGCGCGTCGGTCCTTGCGGATCTTCTCGCCGTCCACGCGGGCGGGGGCGGTACGGGTCAGGGTGTGGCGGCGCGCGATGTCGCCCGGGGAGTCCGGCCGGACGGTGATGATCTCGACGCCGCCCGCTTCGAGCGCGACGGCCAGCTCGTCGGTGCCGTCGCCGTCGGTGTCCGCGGCGGCCAGGCCGCCCGCCATGTTCGCGATCTTGATGGGTATGTTCTTGAAGGTCTTCTTCGTGTAGACCGTCAGTGTGTGGTCCACGTCCGGCGCCTCCGTCTCGTAGCCCGGCTCGTTGTTGCGGGTGCCGCTGTCGCCGACCGCCACATCCCGCAGACCGTCCCCGTCGAAGTCGCCGAAGGCGATCGCGTTGCCCTCGCGCAGCTTGTGACCGGTGCGGGCGAGGCCGCCCGGGCCCGCGGCCAGCAGGACGGAGGCGGACTGATCGTCGTCGTTCATGGCGTGCACCACCAGATCGGTGGGCCGGTCGCCGTCGACGGTGTCCGCGATCAGCTCGCTGATGTCGCCGCCGCTGTCGCCGCTGCCGAGCGGGGTCTCGTACGGCACCGCCCTGGCGGCCTTGCCGTCCCGGCCGAACGGCCCGTACAGCACGAGGAAGGACCCGCGGTCCGCGCGCACCAGCGCCAGGTCGTGGTGGCCGTCCCCGTCGAAGTCGCCCACCGCCGGCCGCCGCGCGTCCACGCTGTCGTCGGGGCCGGTCAGCGTGGCGCGGGTGGCCTTGGCGCCGCGCCGCGGGCCGTCGGCGTCGCCCCAGGTGATGTACGGGACGGTCCGTACGGTGGTGTGGAGGCGGTCGGAATCGGCCTCGCCGAGCCGCTCGTTCACCGGGGTGACCAGGTCGGCGTAGCCGTCGCCGTCGAGGTCGGCCGTGGCGACGTCGGTCGGGGGCACGGCCGGCGTGTCCGCGTCGCGGGCGGGCAGGCCGAGGTCCTCGGGGGTGAGCACGGTGCGGGTGGCGGGGTTGAGGCCGCCCGGCGAGCCGTGGACGAAGGCGAGGAGGGTGGGACCGGTGTCCTCCTCGTTCGCGAAGAGCGGGAGCGCGAGCTCGGGATAGCCGTCGCCGTTGAGGTCGTCGGGCAGTTCGCTGCCCTTGCCCCGGGGGACGGGCGCGGTCGCGGTGGGGGTGATGACCGGGGCGCCGGTGCGGGCGCCGCCGGGTGCCGAGGTCTGCCCGTTCTTCGACGCCTTCTTCGACGCCTTCTCGTCCTTCGGGTCGCCCCCGCCGTCGCCGCCCGCACCGCACGCGGTGAGCAGCGCCAGCGCCGCGGCGCAGGCCAGCGTCGCGGAGCGGCGGCGGGGGAGGGGCGAGGGAGATCGGCCATGGTGGCTGTGCATGTGGCGGCTGTGCACGTGGGGGCTCCCAGGGCGGGTTTCGGGGTGTCAGGGGTGCCAGGGGTGTCAATGGGGGGTGTGGGCGCCGGGCCCGTCCCACGGGCCCGGCAAGCCCCGGTCAGCCGCCCAGCACCGACCCGAACTCGTTGTTCGTGTACGTGAAGCCGAACTTCGGCGCGCTGAAGGACGTGGCCCCCGTCGTCGTGATCCCGCCCCGCGCCCCGCGCAGCGACCACACCGCGCCGTCCGCCGTCGCCCCGGGGGTGACGTCCTCGCCCCTCGCGCTGATGGCCAGGTCCGCCCTGCCGTCGCCATTGATGTCGGCGGCGCCGAGGGCCGAGCCGAAGTGGTCGTCCTTCTCGCCGACGCCCGGGACGCCCGCGGTGTCCTGGTGCACGGCCTGGGCGCCGGTGCCGGTCAACCCGCTCGCGCCGCCCTTGAGCAGCACCACGGACCCGACCCCGGCCACCCCGTCGACCTCCTCGCCGGGCAGGCCGACCGCGAGGTCCGCGTAGCCGTCGCCGGTCACATCGCCGGCCGCGAGGGAGGCGCCGAAGTGGTCCACGTACTCGTTCACCCCGGGCACGCCCGCCGTGCCCTGGTGGATGAGTACGGGGCGGCGGCCGCTGCCGAGGCCGTTCTGGGCGCCGTAGTAGACGGTGATCTGGCCGGCGGACTCGGACGGGTCGTTCACCGAGTCGGGGCAGCAGTTGGTGCCCGAGCCGGTGACCAGGTCCGCGCGGCCGTCCTTGTCGAAGTCGCCGACCGCGGCCGACTCGGGCACGGCCGAGGCGCCGTCGGCCAGTTCACGCTGGAACTCGACCCCGGCGGGGCCGCCGCTGTAGACGGCGGTCCAGGCGCCGCTGGTCTCGTCCGTGTCCTGCGAGCCGTAGACGACGATGTCGCTGCTGCCCGATCCGGTGAAGTCGCCCGTGGCCAGGGCGTGGGGGTTCTCCCGGATGGAGTCGGTGACGGGCATGGCGGCAGAGGGCGCGGTACGGGTGAAGCCGTCCGCGTACGGGACGAGGCTGCCGCCGGTGAGCACGATGAGGTTCTGGCCCTGGTCGCCGTCGATGTCGGCCACGGCGACGTCGATGCCGAACGGGTCGCCGACCGGAACGCCCGCCCGGTCCGCGGGGACCGCGGTGCCGCCGTTCTTCAGGCCGTTCCGGCCGCCCCAGATGACGGTGACCGAGCCGGTCCGGGTGGTGGTGCCGTCGGTGGTCTTCTCGCCGCTGGAGGCGACCACGAGGTCGTCGTAGCCGTCGCCGTCCAGGTCGCCGCTCGCCACGTCGGAGCCGAAGGCGTCGCCCGCCTCGGGGGTGCCGGGGACGCCGGCCGTGGCCTGGGTGAGGGTGGTGGAGCGGGACGGGGCGACGCCGTTCGCCGAGCCGTAGAGCACCACGACGCTGCCGGCGCCGGCCCGGCCGTTGACGGGGGCCTTGGGGGTGGCGGTGACGAGGTCGTCGTAGCCGTCGCCGTTGAAGTCGTGCTGCGCGGAGGCCGCGGCGGCGCGTGCGCCGGACGCGCTCGCGCTCGCCGTGGGCGAGACGGAGTCGGCGGGTGCCGCGGGGGCGGCCTGGGCGCCGAAGGTGCCGGCAGCGACGGCCGCGACGGCGATGGCGAGGTTCCGTAGACGCGAGGTCGGCACAAGAGCTCCAAGGGTGGGGCGGGACGGTGGGGTGGAGCAGGGAGCTCCCGCCGGTGTGACTCGCGGGGCGTGCGGAGGGTTGCGCGTTCATGCTGCGGGGGTGTTGTGAAGGTGAACGGACGGGGGACGTGGGTCAGTTGTCGTTGTGTCGGGTCGGGGAGAGTGGGGTCCGGGCGCCCTTTGGCTCAAAGGCGCGGTATTCATGTATCAGCACCTTCCAGGGCATTTCAGTTTCGGAACATCTGCTTGGCTGTAGAGATGACTTATGGTGCGGAAGGGCTGTTCAGGACATTCCTGTGCAGAGGTTTGGGGCATGATCCTGTAGAGATCCGCAACCTTGTTGTGAGAAGCGTCATTTCGCGGTCAGGATCGAGTCATGTTCGGAGCGGTTGAGGCGGGGGCGGCCATGGTCGTACTGCACGGCATGCGGGTGGTTGTTGATTCGAAGAAACGTTCATGGGGGGAGGGGGTGGGTGGAGCGTAGTCAGATGTCCGATGCAAGTGGTCGGCCGGCCGCGGCGGATGCCGCTCGCCCGCCGGAGGACGAGAGCGGCGGAAGCGGCGACGGCGGCGGAAGCGGCGACAGCGGCGGAAGCGGCGACAGCGGCAGACGCGGAAGCACGGCCAGATCGTTCGGTCTGTCCCGGGTTCCGTCGGCCCGCTCGCTGAGCGACCGGCAACGGTCGGCGGAGCCACAGCCGTTACCGCCGCCCGGCGGCCCTGAGCCGGCCTCAGCGCCCACGGGCCGCACCCGCGAAAGCCACGAGTCCGGCCCTGACTCCGGCCGTGAGTCCCAAGGCCGCGCCGCCCGGACCGCGCCCACCGCCCGGCCCACCGGGCCGGTCCGGCCCAACCGGCCCACCCAGCCGGCCCGGTCCGCCCGATCCGTACGGCGCGCCGTGCTGCGCCTCACCCGTACGGTCGCCAGCCAGGTGTTCTTCCTCCAGGTGGCGGTCGTGCTGCTGCTCGCCGTCGCCGCCGGGGCGGCCCTCGTACTCCAGTCCCGGCACGACACCGACCAGGAGGCCCGCCGCCGCTCGCTCGCCGTCGCCGAGTCCTTCGCGAACGCCCCGGGCATGGTCGAGGCGCTGCGCTCCCCCGACCCGACCGCGATCCTCCAGCCGCGCACCGAGCGCGCCCGCCACCGGGCCGGCGTCGACTTCATCGTCGTCCTGACCACGGACGGCATCCGCTACACGCACCCCGAGAGGGAGCAGATCGGCCTGCACTTCCTCGGGAGCTACCGCGCAGCCGCGGAGGGCGGCACGGTCACCGAGACGTCCACGGGCGTCCTCGGCCCCTCCGTACGGGCCGTGGTGCCCGTCACCGACAGCCGGGGCAAGATCGTCGGCCTGGTCGCCGCCGGGATCACCGTGGAGAAGGTGAGCGGCGCGGTCGACAAGCAGCTGCCGATCCTCCTCGGCGGCGTCGCCGCCGCGCTCATCCTGGCCACGGGCGGCACGGCGCTGGTCAGCAGGCGGCTGCGGCGGCAGACCCACGGCCTGGACCCGGGCGAGATGACGCGCATGTACGAGCACCACGACGCGGTGCTGCACTCCGTACGGGAGGGCGTGCTGATCGTCGACGGGGACGGCCGGCTGCTGCTGGCCAACGACGAGGCGCGCCGGCTGTTCGACCTGCCCCCGGACGCCGAGGGCCACCCGGTCACCGAGCTCGGCTTCGACCCGAGCACCGCCGAGCTGCTGGTGTCGGGCCGCCCCGCCACCGACGAGGTGCACAAGGCGGGGGAGCGGCTGCTGACCGTCAGCCACCGGCCGACCGACCGCAACGGCGGGCCGCCCGGCAGCGTCGCCACGCTCCGCGACACCACCGAGCTGCGCACCCTGTCCGGCAAGGTCGACGTGGCGCGCAAGCGGCTTCGGCTGCTGTACGACGCGGGGGTGCGGGTCGGCACCACGCTGGACGTGGTGCGTACGGCCCAGGAGCTGACCGAATACGCGGTGGAACGGTTCGCCGACTACGTCGCGGTGGATCTGGTGGACCCGGTGCTGCGCGGCGAGGAGCCGACCGGCGCGGCCACGGGCAGCGGCGCCACCGCGCGCACCTCGCTGCGCCGCACCGCCCTCAGCGGCATCCGCGAGGACGTAGGGCTGTATCCGCTGGGCGGGCTGATCCGCTACGGCCCGTTCACGCCGCAGGCCAGGGGGTTCGCCAGCGGTGAGACGACCGTGGAGGCCGTGCTCGGCGACTTCTCCGGATGGCAGGAGCACGACCCGGACCGGGCGCAGCGGATCGTCGCGGGCGGCATCCACTCCATGATCGCGGTCCCGCTGCGGGCCCGGGGCGTCATCCTGGGCATCGCCACGTTCATGCGCTCGGAGAAGCCCGAGCCCTTCGAGATGGACGATGTGTCCCTCGCGGAGGAGCTGGTCACCCGGGCCGCGGTGTCCATCGACAACGCCCGGCGGTACACGCGCGAGCACACCATGGCGGTGACGCTCCAGCGCAGCCTGCTGCCGCAGGTGCTGCCCGAGCAGAGCGCGCTGGATGTGGCGTACCGCTATCTGCCCGCGGAGTCGGGGGTGGGCGGTGACTGGTTCGACGTGATTCCGCTGCCGGGGGCGCGGGTGGCGCTGGTGGTGGGCGATGTGGTGGGGCACGGGCTGCACGCGGCGGCCACGATGGGGCGGCTGCGTACCGCGGTGCACAACTTCTCCACCCTCGACCTGCCGCCCGACGAGATCCTCTCCCACCTCGACGATCTGATCGACCGGATCGACCAGGACGAGCGCTCGGAGAGCCTGGCGGGCGGCGGCGTGATCACCGGCGCCACCTGTCTGTACGCGATCTACGACCCGGTGTCCCGGCGCTGCACCATGGCCCGGGCCGGACATCCGCCGCCCGCGGTGGTGTCCCCGGACGGCTCGGTGGAGTTCTCCGAGGTGCCGGCCGGGCCGCCGCTCGGCCTGGGCGGGCTGCCCTTCGAGACGGTGGAGCTTCAGTTGCCCGAGGGCAGCCACCTCGTCCTCTACACCGACGGCCTGGTCGAGAAGCGCGACCGGGACATCGAGGAGGGCCTGGAGCTGCTGCGCGCGTCCCTCTCCCACGCCGGGCGGACGCCGGAGGAGACCTGCACGGCGGTGCTCGGCGAGATGCTGCCGGACACCCCCAGCGACGACATCGCGCTGATCGTCGCCTGTACGCGGGTGCTGGAGCCGGAGCGGATCGCGGACTGGGAGGTGCCGTCCGACCCGGCCCTGGTCTCCGCGGTGCGCGCCGCGGTGGCGGCGCGGCTGGCCGAGTGGGACCTGGGCGACGTGGCGTTCACCACCGAGCTGATCCTCAGCGAGCTGATCACCAACGCGATCCGCTACGCGACCGGGCCGATCCGGGTGCGGCTGCTGTGCGACCGCAGCCTGATCTGCGAGGTGTCCGACACCAGCAGCACCTCGCCGCATCTTCGGTACGCGGCGACGGAGGACGAGGGCGGGCGCGGGCTGTTCCTCGTCTCGCGGTTCGCCGACCGGTGGGGGACGAGGTACACGGCGGAGGGCAAGGTCATCTGGACCGAGCAGACGCTGCCGCAGCGCGGTAAGCGGCGCTACTAGGCCCCGGCCCCGCGCCGAACGCGAAGACGGGCCTGATCCGGTCGGTCGGCCGGATCAGGCCCGTCGGGATGACGAAGGGGACGTTGGCGCTACTTCACCGGCTCCGGCTCGGGCTCGGGTGCCGTCTCGCCGTCGTCCTCCGGCTCGGCGGGCGTCTTGACGGAGTCGAGCAGCAGCTGCGCCACGTCCACGACCTGGAGCGACTCCTTCGCCTTCCCTTCGTTCTTCTTGCCGTTGACGGAGTCGGTCAGCATGACGAGGCAGAACGGGCAGGCGGTGGAGACGATGTCCGGGTTGAGGGACAGCGCCTCGTCCACGCGCTCGTCGTTGATGCGCTTGCCGATGCGCTCTTCCATCCACATGCGGGCGCCGCCGGCACCGCAGCAGAAGCCGCGCTCCTTGTGGCGGTGCATCTCCTCGTTCCTGAGCCCCGGCACCTTGGCGATGATCTCGCGCGGCGGGGTGTAGACCTTGTTGTGGCGGCCCAGGTAGCAGGGGTCGTGGTAGGTGATGAGCCCCTCGACCGGGGTGACCGGGACCAGCTTGCCCTCGTCGACGAGGTGCTGGAGCAGCTGGGTGTGGTGGATGACCTCGTAGTGGCCGCCGAGCTGCGGGTATTCGTTCGCGATGGTGTTGAAGCAGTGCGGGCAGGTCGCGACGATCTTCTTCTTGGACTTCTCGACGACGACGCCTTCCTCCCCCTCTTCACCTTCGGCGGACTCGCCGAATGCCATGTTCAGCATCTCGACGTTCTGCTGGCCGAGCTGCTGGAAGAGGAACTCGTTGCCCAGACGGCGGGGCGAGTCGCCGGTGCAGGACTCGTCGCCGCCCATGATCGCGAACTTGACGCCCGCGATGTGCAGCAGTTCCGCGAAGGCCTTGGTGGTCTTCTTGGCGCGGTCCTCCAGGGCGCCCGCGCAGCCGACCCAGTAGAGGTAGTCGACCTCGGTGAGGTCCTCGACGTCCTTGCCGACGACCGGCACCTCGAAGTCGACTTCCTTCGTCCAGGCGAGCCGCTGCTTCTTGGCCAGCCCCCAGGGGTTGCCCTTCTTCTCCAGGTTCTTGAGCATCGTCCCGGCCTCGGAGGGGAAGCTGGACTCGATCATGACCTGGTAGCGGCGCATGTCCACGATGTGGTCGACGTGTTCGATGTCGACGGGGCACTGCTCGACGCAGGCGCCGCAGGTGGTGCAGGACCACAGCACGTCCGGGTCGATGACGCCGTTCGCCTCCAGCGTGCCGATCAGCGGCCGCTCGGCCTCGGCCAGCGCCGACGCCGGGACGTCCTTCAACGCCTCGGCGGACGCCTTCTCCTCCCCCTCCGGCCCCGCGGCGGCAGCCGCTGATGTCACAGCGCCGCCGCCCGCGAGCAGATACGGCGCCTTGGCGTGCGAGTGGTCGCGCAGCGACATGATCAGCAGCTTCGGCGAGAGCGGCTTGCCGGTGTTCCAGGCGGGGCACTGCGACTGGCAGCGGCCGCACTCGGTGCAGGTGGAGAAGTCGAGCAGGCCCTTCCAGGAGAAGTGCTCGATCTGGGAGACGCCGAAGACGTCGTCGTCGCCCGGGTCCTCGAAGTCGATCGGCTTGCCGCCCGACGTCATCGGCTGAAGCGCGCCGAGCGCCACCTCTCCGCTCGACTCGCGCTTGAACCAGATGTTGGGGAAGGCGAGGAAGCGGTGCCAGGCGATGCTCATGTCGATGTTCACGGAGACCGTGATCATCCAGACCATCGTCGTGCCGAGCTTGATCATCGCGAACAGGTAGGTCAGGTTCTGCACCGCGCCGATGCTGAGGCTCTTGAAGAGCAGCACCAGCGGATACGAGGCGAAGTACTCCGGCTCGTAGGAGTCCACATGGTGCAGCGCGCCCTCCGTGCCGCGCAGCACCATGATCGCGATGCCGATGATGAGGATGACGTACTCGACGAAGTACGCCTGCCAGGCCGTGGAGCCGGCGAACCGCGACTTGCGGCCGGCCCGGCTGGGCAGGTTCAGCAGCCGGATCACGATCAGGGTCGCGATGCCGAGCGTGGTCATGGTGCCGATGAACTCGATGTACAGCTCGTAGGGGAGGAAGCCGCCGAGGACCGGCAGCGTCCAGTCCGCCTGGAAGAGCTGGCCGTAGGCGTTGATGATGGTCGGCGGCAGGGTCAGGAAGCCGATCGCGACGAACCAGTGGGCGACGCCGACGATGCCCCACTTGTTCATCCGGGTGTGCGCGAGGAACTCCCGGACCAGCGTCACACTGCGCTGGTAGGGGTTGTCGGTCCGGGCGCCCGCCGGCACCGGCGTGCCGAGCTTGAAGAAGCGCACGAACTGCGCGATGGCGCGGCCGAGCAGGGCAACGCCGACCGCGGTGAGGACCAGCGACACGATGATCGCGGCGAGTTGCATGGGGGCTCCTCGAACCTGCGAGAGCGGAAGTACGCGGAAGTACGTGGATTACTAAGCAGTAACTTATCTGGTCTTGACCGAGATTACCCGGGGAGCCGGTGGCTCATGTAGCCGACCGGCCGGTGATCTGTGTCGCTCGGTGGTACCACCTCGCGCGCCCTCCCGTCGCCTTGTCCGTGTCCTGTAAATAAGAGCTGCATAAAAGTTGAGTCGGTCCGGCTCAGGTCTGTTGACACGGCGGATTCGGTCGGGCACTCTTGAGCCTGTTCCACTCAATGCTGTGTAGCTGGAGGATTGCGAAATGGCTCGTGCGGTCGGCATCGACCTGGGTACGACGAACTCCGTCGTCAGTGTGCTCGAAGGCGGTGAGCCCACCGTCATCACCAACGCCGAGGGCGCCAGGACCACGCCGTCCGTCGTCGCCTTCGCCAAGAACGGCGAGGTCCTGGTCGGTGAGGTCGCCAAGCGCCAGGCGGTGACCAACGTGGACCGGACCATCCGGTCGGTCAAGCGCCACATGGGCACCGGCTGGAAGATCAACATCGACAACAAGGACTTCAACCCGCAGCAGATGAGCGCCTTCATCCTGCAGAAGCTCAAGCGGGACGCCGAGGCCTACCTGGGCGAGAAGGTCGCGGACGCGGTCATCACCGTCCCGGCGTACTTCAACGACGCCGAGCGCCAGGCCACCAAGGAGGCCGGTGAGATCGCGGGCCTCAACGTTCTGCGTATCGTCAACGAGCCTACCGCTGCCGCCCTCGCCTACGGGCTGGAGAAGGACGACCAGACCATCCTGGTCTTCGACCTCGGCGGCGGCACCTTCGACGTCTCGCTGCTGGAGATCGGCGACGGCGTGGTGGAGGTCAAGGCCACCAACGGTGACAACCACCTCGGTGGTGACGACTGGGACCAGCGCGTCGTCGACTACCTGGTCAAGCAGTTCAACAACGGCCACGGCGTCGACCTGTCCAAGGACAAGATGGCCCTCCAGCGCCTCCGCGAGGCCGCTGAGAAGGCGAAGATCGAGCTCTCCAGCTCCACCGAGACCACGATCAACCTGCCCTACATCACGGCCTCCGCCGAGGGCCCGCTGCACCTGGACGAGAAGCTCACCCGCGCCCAGTTCCAGCAGCTGACCAGCGACCTGCTCGAGCGCTGCAAGGTCCCCTTCCACAACGTGATCAAGGACGCGGGCATCGCCCTCTCCGAGATCGACCACGTGGTCCTGGTCGGCGGCTCGACCCGGATGCCGGCCGTCGCCGAGCTCGTCAAGGAGCTGACCGGCGGCAAGGAGGCCAACAAGGGCGTCAACCCGGACGAGGTCGTCGCCATCGGCGCCTCGCTCCAGGCCGGTGTCCTCAAGGGCGAGGTCAAGGACGTCCTCCTGCTGGACGTCACCCCGCTGTCCCTCGGTATCGAGACCAAGGGCGGCATCATGACCAAGCTGATCGAGCGCAACACGACGATTCCGACCAAGCGCTCGGAGATCTTCACCACGGCCGAGGACAACCAGCCGTCCGTGCAGATCCAGGTCTACCAGGGCGAGCGCGAGATCGCGGCGTACAACAAGAAGCTCGGCATGTTCGAGCTGACCGGCCTGCCGCCGGCCCCGCGCGGCGTGCCGCAGATCGAGGTCACCTTCGACATCGACGCCAACGGGATCATGCACGTCGGTGCCAAGGACCTCGGCACCGGCAAGGAGCAGAAGATGACCGTCACCGGCGGCTCCGCGCTGCCGAAGGACGACATCGACCGCATGATGCGCGAGGCCGAGCAGTACGCGGAGGAGGACCACAAGCGCCGCGAGTCCGCCGAGACCCGCAACCAGGCCGAGCAGCTGGTCTACCAGACCGAGAAGTTCCTCAAGGACAACGAGGACAAGGTCCCCGGCGACGTCAAGACCGAGGTCGAGACCGCGCTCGGCGAGCTGAAGGAAAAGCTCAAGGGCGACGACACCGCCGAGATCCGCACCTCCACCGAGAAGGTCGCGGCCGTCAGCCAGAAGCTGGGCCAGGCGCTGTACGCCAACGCCCAGGCGGACGGCGCGGGCGCGCCCGGTGCCGCGGGCGCGGCCGCCGGTGACGGCCAGGCCAAGGCCGACGACGACGTCGTGGACGCCGAGATCGTGGACGACGAGAAGAGCGACAAGGGTCGGGGTGGTGCCGCGTGACGGAGGAGACCCCGGGCTTCGAGGAGCAGCCCGACGTCCCCTCCGAGGCCGCACAGACCCCTGACGATGCGGCCAAGGGTGCCGCCGGGTCCGCCGACAAGGCGGGCCCGGAGGCCCAGGCAGGGGACCTCGAGCAGGTGGCCATCCAGGCCCAGCTGGACCAGGTCCGTACGGCGCTCAACGAGCGCACGGCAGACCTCCAGCGGCTCCAGGCGGAGTACCAGAACTATCGACGCCGGGTCGAGCGGGACCGGGTGACGGTCAAGGAGATCGCCGTGGCGAACCTCCTGACCGAGCTGCTGCCCGTGCTCGACGACATCGGCCGCGCTCGTGACCACGGCGAGCTCGTCGGCGGCTTCAAGTCCGTCGCCGAGTCGCTGGAGACGACCGCGTCCAAGATGGGCCTTCAGCAGTTCGGCGCGGAGGGCGAGCCCTTCGACCCGCTGGTGCACGAGGCGCTGATGCACTCGTATGCGCCGGACGTCACCGAAACCACGTGCGTGCAGATTCTGCAGCCGGGGTATCGAATCGGCGAGCGTACGATCCGCCCGGCGCGGGTCGCGGTCGCCGAGCCCCAGCCGGGCGCCCAGCCCAAGGGGGACGAGACGCCGGACGAGGAGAGCGGTGGCCCGGAAGAGGGCTGACGTGACAGCGGTGGCAGGAGAGGAGGGACGTCGAGGATGAGCACCAAGGACTTCGTCGAGAAGGACTACTACAAAGTCCTCGGCGTCCCCAAGGACGCGACCGAGGCGGAGATCAAGAAGGCGTACCGGAAACTCGCCCGCGAGTTCCACCCGGACGCCAACAAGGGCGACGCCAAGGCCGAGGAGCGCTTCAAGGAGATCTCCGAGGCGAACGACGTCCTGGGCGACCCCAAGCGCCGCAAGGAGTACGACGAGGCGCGCGCCCTGTTCGGCAACGGCGGCTTCCGCCCCGGGCCGGGCGCGGGCGGCACCGGCAACTTCAACTTCGATCTGGGCGACCTCTTCGGCGGCGCCCAGCCCGGGGGCGGCGCCGGTGGCGCGGGCGGCTTCGGCGGCGGCCTCGGGGACGTCTTCGGTGGCCTCTTCAACCGTGGCACCTCCACCCGTGCCCAGCCGCGCCGCGGCCAGGACATCGAGTCCGAGGTGACGCTGAGCTTCACCGAGGCAGTGGAGGGGGCCACGGTCCCGCTGCGGATGTCCAGTCAGGCCCCGTGCAAGGCGTGCTCGGGCACCGGCGACAAGAACGGCACCCCGCGGGTGTGCCCGACCTGCGTCGGCACCGGGCAGGTCAGCCGCGGCGGCGGGGGCGGCTTCTCGCTCACCGACCCGTGCGTGGACTGCCGGGGCCGCGGCCTGATAGCGCAGAACCCCTGCGAGACCTGCAAGGGCAGCGGCCGTGCCCGCAGCGCCCGCACCATGCAGGTCCGGATCCCCGCGGGCGTCAGCGACGGCCAGCGGATCCGGCTGCGCGGCAAGGGCGCCCCGGGCGAGACCGGCGGGCCGGCCGGCGATCTGTATGTGGTGGTCCATGTCGACCCCCACCCGGTCTTCGGCCGCAAGGGCGACAACCTCACCGTCACCGTGCCCGTCACCCTCCCGGAGGCGGCGCTCGGCGGCGAGATCAAGGTCCCGACGCTCGGCGGCCCCCCGGTCACCCTGAAGCTGCCGGCCGGCACGCCCAACGGCCGCACGATGCGCGCCCGCGGCAAGGGCGCGGTGCGCAAGGACGGCACCCGCGGCGACCTGCTGGTCACCGTCGAGGTCACCGTCCCCAAGGACCTCAGCGACAAGGCGCGCGAGGCGCTGGAGTCGTACCGGGAGGCGACCGCGGGGGAGGACCCGCGGGCGGAGCTGTTCCAGTCCGCGAAGGGAGCGTGACCCCATGGAGACGTCTGGGCTCGGAGGCAGGAGCCGCAACCCGTACGAGCTGACCGACGAGTCGCCGGTGTACGTCATCTCGGTCGCCGCTCAGCTCTCCGGGCTGCACCCCCAGACCCTGCGCCAGTACGACCGGCTGGGCCTGGTCTCCCCCGACCGCACGGCCGGCCGCGGGCGCCGCTACTCGGCCCGCGACATCCAGCTGCTCCGCCAGGTGCAGCAGCTCTCCCAGGACGAGGGCATCAACCTCGCCGGCATCAAGCGCATCATCGAACTGGAGAACCAGGTCGCCGCCCTCCAGGAGCGCGTCGCCGAACTCCAGTCCGCGGTCGAGGGCGCGGCCGCGGCGATGCAGCAGCGCGAGGCCGCGGTCCACGCCTCCTACCGCCGCGACCTGGTCCCCTACGACCAGGTCCGGCAGACCAGCGCGCTGGTGGTGTGGCGTCCCAAGCCCAAGCGGTCGGAGTAGCGGCCGCGCGTTGCGCGCCGGCCTCACCCCATCGAGTGGCCCGGTGACCGATCCGTCGGTCACCGGGCCGCTTTCTGTCGGCGTGAGGGCGTTGTCCTCGGCTACTTCGGGTCGCGGTTGAAGGTGGCCTGGGACCAGCGGTAGCCGAGGGCTGTCAGGGCCAGGCACCAGGTGATGCTGATCCACCAGTTGTTGCCGATGTCGGTGCCGAGGAGGAGGCCGCGGACGGTTTCGATGGTGGGGGTGAAGGGCTGGTATTCGGCGATCGGCTGGAACCAGCCGGGCATGGCGTCGATGGGGACGAAGGTGCTGGAGATGAGGGGGAGGAAGATCAGTGGCATGGCGTTGTTGCTGGCGGCTTCCGGGCTGGGGCTGACCATGCCCATGCCGACGGCGATCCAGGTGAGTGCCAGGGCGAAGAGTGCGAGGAGTCCGAAGGCTGCGAGCCAGTCGAGGGCGGTGGCGTCGGTGGAGCGGAAGCCGATGGCCACGCCGACGGCGCCGACGAGGATCACGCTGGCGATGGCTTGGAGGACGCTGCCGATGACGTGGCCGATGAGTATGGAGCCGCGGTGGATGGCCATGGTGCGGAAGCGGGCGATGATGCCCTCGGTCATGTCCATGGAGACGGAGACGGCGGTGCCGATGGTGGTGCTGCCGATGGTCATCAGCAGGAGCCCGGGGACGAGATATTTGAGGTACTCGGAGCGGTCGGCGCCGCCACCCCCGATGCCCGCGCTCATGGTGTCGCCGAAGATGTAGACGAACAGCAGCAGCAGCATGATCGGCGTCAGCAGCAGATTCAGGGTCATCGACGGGTAGCGCCGCGCGTGCAGGAGGTTGCGCCGCAGCATCGTCGACGAGTCGCGGACGGCGAGGGAGAGGGAGCTCATCGGACAGCCTCCTTGGGCTGGTTCGGCTGGGTGGTGCTGGTGAGGGCGAAGAAGACGTCGTCGAGGTCGGGGGTGTGGACGGTGAGTTCGTCGGCTTCGATGCCGGCGGTGTCGAGCCAGTCGAGGATGGAGCGCAGTTCGCGTTGGCTGCCGTCGCTGGGGATCTGGAGGGCGAGGGATTCGTCGTCGCGGGTGGCCTCGCGGAGCGTGGTGGCGGCGGTCTGGTAGGCGTCGGGGTCGGTGAAGCGGAGGCGGATGTGTCCGCCGGGGATGAGGCGTTTGAGCTCTTCGGCGGTGCCTTCGGCGGCGATGGTGCCGTTGTTGAGGACGGCGATGCGGTTGGCGAGTTCGTCGGCTTCGTCGAGGTATTGGGTGGTGAGGAAGACGGTGACGCCGTCGGTGACGAGTTCGCGGATGATCTGCCACATGTTGTGGCGGGAGCGTGGGTCGAGGCCGGTGGTGGGTTCGTCGAGGAAGATGATCCGTGGGTTGCCGACGAGGGTCATGGCGATGTCGAGGCGGCGTTTCATGCCGCCGGAGTAGGTGGAGGCGGGCTTCTTCGCGGCCTCGACCAGGTCGAACCGCTCCAGGAGTTCGGCGGCGCCCCGCCGTCCCTCGCGCTTGGAGAGGTGGTGGAGGTCTGCCATGAGGAGCATGTTCTCCTCGCCGGTGATCAGGCCGTCGACGGCGGAGAACTGCCCGGTGACACCGATCGCGGCACGCACCCCGTCCGGTGACGTGGTGAGGTCGTGGCCCGCGACCTGCGCCTGTCCGCCGTCGGCTGAGATGAGCGTGGACAGGATCTTCACGGCGGTGGTCTTGCCGGCGCCGTTGGGCCCGAGCAGTGCGAACACGGACCCGGCCGGGATGTGCAGGTCGATGCCGTCGAGGACGGTCTTGTCGCCGTACGACTTGCGCAGACCGACGGTGGAGATGGCGGCCGGCGACTGCGGACCATCGCCCCGACTGGATGTGGGCATGACAGAAGAAGGCATGAGGCCCTCCCATTCGAAGGCAGAAGTGACGGGGGGAGTGCGCGAGTTGGCGGGGCCGGTGCTCAGGCCTTGGCGCGGAGGACGTCGATGTTGCCGTACCGGGTGCGGGCGCGGACCTCGACGGTGTCCTCGGCCTTCTCCGGGCTCTCGGAGGCGGTGAGCGTGTTGCGCACGTGCCCGGAGCCGGAGCTGGCGTCGACCCAGGCGGCCGTGCCCTCGCGGATGCCGACCTCGATGGAGCCGAAGGAGGTCTCCAACTGGACGGTGCCACGGGCCACGTCGGCGACGCGCAGGGTGCCGTGGGCGGTGGTGGCGACGACCGAGCCCTCGGCGCGCGCGATGTCGATGGCGCCGTGGGCGCCGCTCACCCGCAGGTCGCCGCTCGCGGCCCCGACGGTCGTGGAACCGTGCGAGTTCTTCAGGACGGCGGAGCCGTCGACGAAGCCGACGCGCACGCTGCCGGTGCTGGTGGTGATCTCGGCCATGCCCTCGATCCGGTCGACGGTGATCGAGCCGTGGGAGGCGGTCAGCTTCAGCGGCCCGGTGGTGTCGAGGCGGACGTCACCGGCCGAGGTCTTCACCCGGGCCTCGCCGAGCCGGCCCTCGCCGAGCACCTGGGCCCAGGCACCGGTCATGTCGATGCGTGAGCCCGTGGGCAGTTCGACCGTCACATCGACGATGCCGGGGCGGCGAAGCGAACTGCGGTGCTTGGGGGTCCTGACGGTCAGGGTGCCGCTCGCGTACGTGACCTCGGCCTGCTCGGCGGCGCGCACGTCCCGGTCCTTCTTCGGGTCGCGGGGCTGCACCTCGACGACGGTGTCGATGCGGTCGCTCGCGGTGAAGCGGATCGAGCCGGCCTCCACGTGGGCGGTGACGGAGATCGCTTCGGGAGTGTCGAAAGAAGGCATGGCTGTCCCGTCCTCTTGGGTCTTGGTGGCGTCCCTGCTGGTGGGACGCGGTGGGTGAGTGAAGTGGTGCGGGCGGGCGGCGCGGCTATCGCACCCAGCCCGTGAAGCTCTGTCCGACGCTGTGGGTCTTCGTCGTCGTACGCGGCCGGGTGCCGCCGTCGACCGCGGCCGACACGGCCCGCACCAGCCACGAGTTGACCGACAGGCCCTCGCGGCTCGCGGCCTCCTCGGCGCGGGCCTTGAGGTGGGCCGGCAGCCGCAGATTGACGCGGGCGGTGCCGCCCTCGTCGCCGTCGGCCGGGGGCGGGGGGCTGAGTGGTTCGGCGGGCGCGGTCGGCTCCGCGGGGACGCCGCTTTCGGCGGGCGGCAGTGTCACCACGAAGTCGGGGTCCAGCCCGCGCAGCCGTACGTCGACCGAGCCGGGGGCGAGTTCGCGAGTGATCTCGTCCATCGCGGCGGAGAGCACGTTGAGCATGACCAGCCGGGTCGCCGACTCCAGGGGGGCGGTGAGCCGCTCGGCCAGCTCGCGGGCGTCCTCCCCGCCGGCTTCGGCGGCCACCGCGAGTTCGCGGCGGAGGGTGTCGACATACGGGGTGAGGTCCATGACGTCATCATGGCACCACTATGGCGCCATCCGCAATCCCTGATGGCGTCTTATGGGGTTCGGGTTCGAGGGAAGCCGCCCTGAGCTGCGGAGACGTGAAAGCGGTGGCCTGAGTCATGGTGGCGCCATGCGCCCGCATGTGCTTTGAGGGGCCCGGAATGGCGCCGGGTGGCGCCGGGTGGCACCGGATGGCGCCAAGCGGTGCCATGTGGTGTTCCGGCCTGGCCGACGACTTTCGCGTCGAGTTCCGCCGCGTGGCCGTCGCCGTCCCCTGGCGGGCGGCGACGGGCCCGGCGCCTCAGCCCCAGCCTGCGGGCGGCGTCCGGCTGATCTCGCACCAGACCACCTTGGATGCGGGGCTCCATAGCTCGCCGGTGAGCGGGAAGTGATTCCAGCTGTCGGCGAGCAACTCCAGCAGCTGTAGCCCCCGCCCGCATTCGCTGTCCGTGTGGATCTCCCGGCGGTTGGGGGGTGTCGCGCTGGTGTCCCAGACCGTCATGCGCAACCGCTCGGCGGACCACTTCACCCGCAGGTCGGCCTCACCCCCGGCGTGCACGATCGCGTTGGTGAGCATCTCGCTGGCCGGCAGCTCGGCCCGATCGACCAGTTCGGGCAGCTCGTGCGCGGTGAGGGCGGTGCGGAGGGAGGCCCGGGCGACGCGGACGGCGCGGGGGTCGTGGGGGATGTGCAGGCAGTATTCGAAGGGCGCGACGGCAGGGGTGGCGAGGGGCATGAGGGCCTCCTGTGGCGCGGCGGGGTGTGCGAACTCCGGCCGACCGGACGTTTCGCTCGGTGAGTGATGTGATACTCAACGCAGGGTGCTACGTAGCACCGGCGCAACGTAGTACGCCACGTTCGCTCAAACGGGGCGGTCCATGGCAGGGTGGCGCGGCAGTTGCTGAGTAGCAGGGAGTAGGCGCATGCCGCCGAGGAGTAACCCCACCGCCCGTCAGGAGCGGCTGGGCGCCGAGCTGCGGAAGCTGCGGGAGCGGGCCGGGATGACCGCACGAGAGGCCGCCAAGCGCCTGGGCGTGAGCCCCATGCAGATGAGTCACATGGAGGTCGGCCGTCTCGGCGTCAGCGAGGAACGGCTGCGCACACTCGCCGACCAATACCGCTGCGGGGACGAGGCGTTGGCCGACGCACTGGCGGCGATGGCGACGGAGCGGGTGCGAGGCTGGTGGGAGGAGTATCGCGGCACCCTCGCCTCGACGTCGCTGGATCTCGCTGCTCTGGAGTGGCACTCCCGTGGGATGCGAAGCTTGCAGGTGGTGCACATTCCGGGGCTGCTCCAAGTGGAGCCGTATATGCGGGCCCTGTTCACCTACGCGCGCTCCGTCCACGCCTCGGACCACCTTGAGGCGGTCATCGACTTCCGTCTGCGACGTCGTGCCGTGCTTGAGTGTGAAGATCCGCCCAGCTTCACGGCGATCATCCACGAGGCCGCGCTGTTGATGAAGGTCGGCGACCCTAAGACGTCTCGTGAGCAGCTGGGCTTCATCCTGGAGACTTCCGAACTCCCGAACGTCACCGTACGGATCGTGCCCTTCTCGGCGGAGGGGTTCGCGGGCATGGGCTACGCCATGACGTACGCGGCAGGTCCTGTTCCGGGACTCGATACCGTGCAGATTGACCACATGCATGGCATCGACTTCCTGCACGCGGAGGCGCAACTCAACTACTACCGCGCTCTCCTCAGTACCGTCGAGGCATCGGCGATCAGCCCCGAGAAGTCGCGAGACTTCATTCACCGCATCGCACGAGAGCTGTAGAGGATCAGGACATGCATCAAGCCCGCTGGCGAAAGTCCTCCTTTTCCGGGACCGGCCCCGACAACAACTGCCTGGAACTCGCCGCCGCCAACGGCGCGATACACCTCCGCGAGAGCGAGGCCCCCGGCACAGCCATACGCACCGCCCCGCGCCCGCTCGCGGCCTTCATCCGGGCGGCCAAGGCGGGGGAGTTCGACCACTTGTGGTGAGTATGAGACGGCGACACGCCGACGGCACGGCGTGTCGCCGTCTCATACTCACCACAAACCGGGTTGTCCACAGGCCCAGGCGGGGCCGGCGCCCAGGGCGGCGTGGTGCTGACGGCTCAGGCTCTGGCGGGCGGGTGGAATCAGAGCCAGTTGAACCGATGCCTGGTGAGCGACGGGTGGACGCGCATCGGTCGCGGGGTCTGGGCGGAGCCGGGGCGGGCGGTGGACGTGGTGACGCTGTTGTGGGCGAACCAGCTCGCGCATCCGCAACTGGTGGTGAGCCATACGGCGGCTGCCGTACTGCACGACATCGAAACGTGCATGGAGCGCGTGGAGTTCACCGGGCCCCGCAGCCGTAGACCCACGTTGCACGGTGGGGTGCTGCATCGGCTGCCGTTGGGCGCGGATGAGATCACCACCGTGGCCGGGGGGCTGAGAGTCACGACCGTGGCGCGCACCATGGCGGATCTGTTGCGGGCTGGGCCGCGGGACTGGGCGTTGGTGGCTGTGGAGTCCGCCGTGAGCCGGCGTCCCCGCCGGGGCCAAGATGGAGCGGGACGGCGGCGGGAGCCGTGCACCACGCTCGGGGAGATCGCCCGCGCCCTGGAGAGCGGGACCCCGCCGCAGGGCACGAGGGCAGCGCGCGAGTGGCTGGCGATGGCGGACCCGAAGGCCGGGTCGCCCGCGGAGACGGTTGCCCGGCTGCGGATGAACGACGCGGGGCTCTACCCGGAGTCACAGGTGGCACTCATCGCCCCGGCAGGGCGGCGGATCTTCCCTGACTTTCTGTTCCGGGGGCAGGGCTTGGTGGTGGAGATCGAGGGCTACCGGTGGCACGGCAGCCGGGCCCAGCACCAGAGGGACACGGTCCGCTTCAACGACCTGATGTCGTGCGCGGAAGTGCGCCGCATTCTGAGGTTCACGGCGAGCGATGTGTACCGGCGCCCCGGCGCGATGATTCGCGACATCCGGGGCGCCTTGGCACAGCTGTCTGGTGTCCGGACCGCTTCGTAGCGGGCTGAGCCGTCGGCGACGTAGCGGAACGGCAGGCTCGTCGTCAGGTGAGGGTTTCGCCGCCGTCGACGGTGATGACCTGGCCGGTGACGTAGTTGTTGGCCATGAGGAAGAGGGCCGAGGCGGCGGCTTCTTCGGCGGTGCCGAAGCGGCCGAGGGGAGCGGTCGATCCGGCGGCGGCGATCGCTTCGTCGGAGTCCAGCCCCGGCAGCGAGCGCAGGAGCGGGGTGTCGATCCGGCCGAAGCGGACGGTGTTCACGCGCAGCCGTGCGGGGGCGAGCTCCACGGCGAGGGCCTTGGTGAGGGTCTCCACGGCACCGCCGACCGACAGCGGGGCGGTCATTCCGGGCATGGGACGGACCACGAGGATCCCTGAGCTGAATGTGAGCGAGCCTCCCGCGGGAAGCCGGGTCGCTGCTGCGCGGGCGGCTGCGAAGGCCGGCCAGAGGCGGGAGTTGAAGGTGGTGCGGATGTCGTCCGCCGACAGCCCGGTCAGGGGGCCGGCGCCGCTGAGGCCGCCCGCGGTGAGGAGCACATGGTCGACGTGGCCCGCCCTGTCGAAGGCCTCGGCAAGGGTCCGCTCGTCGCCGCCGTCGCCGGTCACGCCCAGCACGGCGTCGTCGGGGTCCTCGGCGGGGTCCTCGGCCGGGCTTGCGCTGCGCACCCGGGCGACGGCGGCCCCGAGTCGGTCGGGGTCGCGGCCGATCAGTACGACGCGGGCGCCGACCGAACGCAGCAGGACGCCCGCGGCCAGCCCGATGCCCGAGCTTCCGCCGATGAGGACGGCGGTGGTGCCGGAGAGGGCGCTCGTCAGGGGCGAGCGAACGGGGATGGGAGTCGAGGTGTTCAAGGGAAAGGGCCTTCCGGTGGGTGGAATAAACCATCTGGTTGTTTTATTGCTGGGATCGATACTGCTGCCTGGGTGGAGAGGAGTCAACCGGATGGTTTAATTCGCTCATGGCCTATGACGCGGAGGACACCAGACGGCGGATCTTCGACGCCGCTGCCGCCGAGTTCGCCGAGCACGGCCTGGCGGGGGCCAGGGTCGACCGGATCGCGACGGTCGCCAGGGCCAACAAGCAGGCCATCTACCTGTACTACGGGAGCAAGGAGAAGCTGTTCGCCGCCATCCTGCGGGCGAAGCTCGAGGAGGTCCACGTCTGCGTCGCCGTCGATCCCGACGCGGTGGGCGAGTCGGTCGGGCAGCTCTTCGACTGGTACCAGGAACACCCGGAGCTGATCAGGCTGCTGCTGTGGGAGGCGCTGGAGGCGTCCGGCGAACCCGATGAGAGCGAGCGGGAGCGCCGTGACGGTTTCCGCGAGAAGGCTTGCCGGCTCGTGGACGGAGGCATGGCCCGCCACCTTCCGGAGGCTACACGCGTTCGCGCCGCGCAGGACCTGCTGTTCACCTTCATGGGACTGATCGCCTGGAACTTCGCGGTGCCCAGGATGTGCCGCATGATCCTGGACGAGGAGACCGACCAGGCCGCCCTTGCCCGCCGCCGCGAGACGGTGATCGAGGCCGCTCGCACACTCGCCACCGCCGCTGGACGCCGCCACGGCGAGGTTTCGGAGTAACGGAACTCAGCCGAACCCACCCCCTGCGATGAGCCGACGGCGATGTCACCGAGGCGCGCAGCGGGCGGCCCGTTCCAGGAGGAGTCGGCGTTCGCGGGCGTTGTGGGTCTGGGCGGCCGCTCGCTCGAATTCGGCGCGGGCTTCCGCCGGGCGGCCCAGGCGTTCCAGGAGGTCGCCGCGGACGCTGGGGAGCAGGTGGTAGCCCTTCAGGGCTGGGTCCTCGGTGAGGGCGTCGACGATTTCGAGGGCGGCCGCGGGGCCCTGGGACATGGCGACGGCGACGGCGCGGTTGAGCTCGATGACGGGGGAGGGGGTCAGGGTCATCAGCCGGCCGTACAGGGTGGCGATCGTGGTCCAGTCGGTGTCCTCGTAGCGGACCGCCTGGGCGTGGCAGGCGGCGATGGCGGCCTGGAGGGAGTACGGGCCGTGGCCGGCGCGGTGGAGGGACTCGACGCCGCGGCGGATGAGGAGGCGGTTCCACTTGGCGCGGTTCTGGTCGGCGAGGAGGACGGGTTCGCCGTCGGGGCCGGTGCGGGCCGGGATGCGGGAGGCCTGGAACTCCAGGAGTGCGGCCAGGCCGTGTACCTCGGGTTCCTTGGGCATCAGGCCGGCCAGGACGCGGGCGAGACGGAGGGCGTCCTCGCACAGGGCGGGGCGGACCAGGTCGTCGCCGGCGGTGGCGGCGTAGCCCTCGTTGAAGACGAGGTAGATGACTTCGAGGACGGAGGCGAGGCGGGCGGCCCGGTCGTCGCCGTACGGGACCTCGAAGGGGACGTCGGCCTTGGCGAGCGTGCGTTTGGCGCGGACGATGCGCTGGGCGACCGTCGGCTCGGGGGCGAGGAAGGCGCGGGCGATCTCCTGGGTGGTCAGCCCGCCCAGCAGCCGCAGGGTGAGCGCGACCCGGGCTCCGGTCGGCAGCACGGGGTGGCAGGCGGTGAAGATCAGCCGCAGCAGGTCGTCGTCGATGTCCTCGGCGGGGTCCTCGGAGTACTCGGGTGGGGAGGCGTCCGTGAGGGTCCGGCCGACCTCGGCCAGCTTGCGCGCGTAGGTCTCCTTGCGGCGTACGAGGTCGATCGCGCGGTGCTTGGCGGTGGCCATGAGCCAGGCGCCCGGCTTGTCCGGGACGCCCGACTCCGGCCACTGCTCCAGCGCGGCGACCAGAGCGTCCTGCGCGAGCTCCTCGGCCAGCCCCACGTCCCGCACGATGCGGGTGACGCCGGCGATGATCCGCGCGGACTCGATTCTGAAGACCGCCTCGATTGCCTGGACCGCTTCCGAGCTTGCTCCCGTCACGTCCACCCATCAGAGCAGCCGCGCCAGGTCGGGGCAAGCTAGGCCGGTCAGCCCTCGGCGATCTCGCGGACCTCGGCGGTGATGGTCCAGTAGTCCTCGTGGGTCTGGAGGAACCGCTTGGTCCACTCCAGCGCCTCGGCCTTGTCCTTGGCCTGGACGATCGAGTAGCCGCCGATGACCTCCTTGCTCTCGGTGAAGGGCCCGTCGGTGTAGCTGAGCTTGCCGCCGGACCAGGTCACCCGGGTGCCCTCGGAGGTCGGGGTGAGCCCGGCCGTGTCCAGCATCACTCCGGCCTTGGTGATCTCCTCCAGCAGCGCGCCCATGCGCTCCATGAGCTCGGGGCTGGGGCCCTCGGCGGGGGCGTTCTTCTCGTCGACGCGGATCAGGGTCATGAAGCGCGGCATGGTGTCTCCTTGGTTCCTTGGTTCCGTGGTTCCTTGGTTCTTCGGTACGGAGGGCGGGGGCTCTCTTCCCGCTCTCACCCTTGCGTCGAACGGGAGACGGCCGGATCGACAGCTCCGGTAAAAAATCTTCGGAGAGTTTTCCGCCCCGTGCGGCCGTGTGCGCCCGGGCGCAGGATGGGGGAAGGGGGCAGCAGGTGCCGACGCCCGTCGGCAGGGAAGTGGATGAGTACTGGTCGCACGCCACCCCGTCATCCCGTGCGCCGCACCCGCAGGGCGGGGCGGGGCGCCGGGAGCGAGCGCACCGATCGGATGCTGCGGACGCTGCTGCGCCGCCGCAAGGAGCCGTTGTCCCTCTCGGATGTCACGGTCGTGGACCGGCCGCGGCTGCGCCGGGCGGTCGCCGCCACGGCGGTCGGAAACACCATGGAGTGGTTCGACTTCGGCGTCTACGCGTATGTCGCGGTCACCCTCGGCAAGGTCTTCTTCCCGTCGAGTTCACCGGCGACGCAGGTGGTGTCGACCTTCGCCACCTTCGCGGTCGCGTTCCTGGTGCGCCCGCTGGGCGGGCTGGTCTTCGGGCCGCTGGGGGACCGCATCGGGCGGCGGCGGGTGCTCTCGACCACCATGATCATGATGGCGATCGGCACCTTCGCGGTGGGGCTGCTGCCCAGTTATGCGTCCGTCGGCATCGCGGCCCCGCTGCTGTTGCTGGCGTGCCGGGTGGTGCAGGGGTTTTCGACCGGGGGCGAGTACGCGGGGGCGACCACGTATATCGCCGAGTTCGCCCCGGACCGGCGCCGGGGCTTCCTGGGGAGCTGGCTGGACTTCGGGACGTTCGTCGGCTATTCGCTGGGGTCCGGTGTGGTGACGGTGTTGGCCGCCGTCCTCGGCGACCGGGGGATGGTCGACTGGGGCTGGCGGCTGCCGTTCCTGATCGCGGGGCCGCTGGGGCTGATCGGGCTGTATATGCGGCTGCGGCTGGAGGAGACCCCGGCGTTCCAGCAGGAGGCGAGGCGGGCGGCGGAGGCGGTCGGCGCCGGGCGCGCGGGCGTGGATCCGGTGGAGGAGGCGCGCCAGTCCGGCAGGGGCAGGCTGAAGGAGATCTTCACCCGGCACTGGCAGGCCGTGCTGATCTGCATGGGGCTGGTGCTGCTCTACAACGTCACCAACTACATGGTGACGTCCTACCTGCCGACGTATATGACCTCCACCCTCGGCCAGGACGCCACCACGGCCCAGGTGCTGGTGCTGGGCACCATGATTCTCGTCGCGTTGACGATCACGGTGGTGGGCCGCTCCTCCGACCGCTGGGGGCGCCGGCCGATGTTCATGGCCGGCAGTGTGGCGATGATCGCGCTCGCGCTCCCGGCGGTGCTGCTGATCCAGGCGGGCGGCATCCTGATGCCCGCCGTGGGCTGTGTGATTCTGGGGCTGCTGCTGGTGGTCTTCGCGGGGACCAGCGCGGCCACGCTGCCCGCGCTGTTTCCGACCCGGCTGCGCTACGGCGCCCTGTCGATCGCGTTCAACATCTCGGTGTCGCTGTTCGGCGGCACCACCCCGCTGGTCGCCTCCTGGCTGGTCGCCACGACCGGCGACACCCTGGTGCCGGCGTACTACCTGATGGCCGCGGGCGCCGTCGGCCTGATCTCCACGGTCTTCCTGCACGAGACGGCGGGCAGGCCGCTGCGCGGCTCCGGGCCCATGGTCGAGACCGTCGACGAGGCCCGGAGGCTGGTGGCCCTGAGCCGGGCCCGGGCGGGGCGGCGGGCGCGGGATGTGTGGATCAGACTGCGTCACCCGTGGGCGGCGGTGCAGCACCACCGGGACGGGGACGAGGGTCGGTGAGTTCGGTTCGTCCGATGTGTGCGGGTGCGGGGTTCCGAGGCGCACGATGGAAGTACGGCACAGGAGGTAACGCCATGTTGGAAGTCAAGACGATCGATAAGCCCGACGAGCGGCGCGACTTTCCCCGGGGCCACATCGAGGCCCTGCACCTGACCGGTCTCGATTTCGCCGTCGGCACCTTCGAGCCCGGCTGGCGCTGGAGGGAGTCGGTCCAGCCCATAGTCGGGACGGAAACCTGCGAGGTGCCGCACCGCGGGATCATGGCCCAGGGGCGGATGCGCGTCCGGATGGACGACGGGGCGGAGTCCGAGATCGGACCCGGCGATGTCTATGTCGTCCCGCCGGGGCATGAAGCATGGGTGGTCGGTGACGAACCGGCCGTGTTGTACGACGTCGCCGGCGAGATGGCCACCGACTACGCGAAGGCCAAAGGTTCGAGCTGAGTGGCGATGGGGGACAGGGGCGTCGCCGGGCGAGACCCGGCGGCGTCTCTCGTGCTCATGCCCGGCCCAGCGCCCTGGTGAGCGTGATCTCGATCAGCACCCGGTCCGGGTTGGGCGAGGGGGTGCGCTCGTAGCGCTCGGCGTAGCGGCGCACCGCGTCCTCGATGAGCTCGGCCTCGGTACGGATCACCGCCCGGCCCTCGAGCGTCGCCCACCGTTTCCCGGCGAACTGGCAGACGGCGACGGGCGCGCCGGAGGGGCCGGCCGCCTGGACGTGGGCGACCTTGCGGCTGTGCTTGTTGGCGATGACCCGAGCGATTCCGGCCGCCGGGTCGTATGTGACACCGACGGGGACCACATGCGGCGTGCCGTCGGGGCGCGGTGTGGTCAGGGTGCACACATGGCGCTCGCGCCAGAAGGCGAGGTAGGCGGGGTCGGGGTCGCGGGGGTCGAGAGCCATGGTGGCCAATCTATCGGCCAGGGCGTTCCCTCTCTCGACCGGCCACACTTGAGTGGAATAGACTCAACTTTACGGATGTTGGGCACGGCAGGGATTGAGTGCCATCAGCACGATGAGGAGGAGCACGGGGACGTGGACGCCGAGCTGACCAACAAGAGCCGGGCGGCGGTGAGCGCCGCCAATGACCGCGCCGTCTCCGCGGGGCACGCGGACCTGACGCCCGCGCATCTGCTGCTGGCCCTGGTGCAGGGCCAGGACAACGAGAACCTGATGGATCTGCTGGCCGCCGTGGACACCGACGCGGCCGTGGTGCGCGACGGCACCGAGCGGCTGCTGGCCGGGCTGGCCAGCGTGCGCGGGTCGACGGTCGCCCCGCCGCAGCCCAACCGGGAGCTGCTGGCGGTGCTGGCGGACGCCGGGCAGCGCGCCAAGGACCTGGGCGACGACTACGTCTCCACCGAACACCTGCTGATCGGCATCGCCGCCAAGGGCGGCCGGGCCGGCGAGCTGCTGGCCGAGCAGGGCGCGACCGCCAAGAAGCTGCTCGCCGCGTTCGAGAAGGCCAGGGGCGGGCAGCGGGTGACCAACCCGGACCCGGAGGGCACGTACAAGGCCCTGGAGAAGTTCGGCACCGACTTCACGGCCGCCGCCCGCGACGGCAAGCTCGACCCGGTCATCGGCCGGGACCAGGAGATCCGCCGCGTCGTCCAGGTGCTGTCGCGGCGCACCAAGAACAACCCGGTGCTGATCGGCGAGCCCGGCGTCGGCAAGACGGCCGTCGTCGAGGGCCTGGCCCAGCGGATCGTGAAGGGCGATGTGCCCGAGAGCCTGCGGAACAAGCGGCTGGTGGCGCTGGACCTGGGCGCGATGGTCGCGGGCGCCAAGTACCGCGGCGAGTTCGAGGAGCGGCTGAAGACCGTCCTGGCCGAGATCAAGTCCAGTGACGGGCAGATCATCACCTTCATCGACGAGCTGCACACCGTGGTCGGCGCGGGCGCCGGCGGCGACTCGGCCATGGACGCGGGCAACATGCTCAAGCCGATGCTCGCCCGCGGCGAGCTGCGCATGGTCGGCGCCACCACCCTCGACGAGTACCGCGAGCGGATCGAGAAGGACGCCGCGCTGGAGCGCCGCTTCCAGCAGGTGCTGGTCTCCGAGCCGACCGTCGAGGACACCGTCGCCATCCTGCGCGGGCTCAAGGGCCGCTACGAGGCGCACCACAAGGTGCAGATCGCGGACGGCGCGCTGGTCGCCGCCGCCACCCTGTCCGACCGCTACATCACCTCCCGCTTCCTCCCCGACAAGGCCATCGACCTGGTCGACGAGGCCGCCTCCCGGCTGCGCATGGAGATCGACTCCTCGCCCGTCGAGATCGACGAGCTCCAGCGCTCGGTCGACCGGATGAAGATGGAGGAGATGGCGCTCGCCCGGGAGACCGACGAGGCCAGCAGGCAGCGGCTGGAGAAGCTGCGCCGCGACCTCGCCGACAAGGAGGAGGAGCTGCGCGGGCTGACCGCGCGCTGGGAGAAGGAGAAGCAGGGCCTCAACCGGGTCGGCGAGCTGAAGGAGACCCTCGACGAGCTGCGCGGACAGGCCGAGCGGGCCCAGCGGGACGGGGACTTCGACTCCGCGTCCAAGCTGCTGTACGGGGAGATCCCCGCGGTCGAGCGCGAGCTGGAGGAGGCCTCCGCGGCCGAGGCCGAGGTCCAGGAGGGCCGCGGCACGATGGTCAAGGAGGAGGTCGGCCCGGACGACGTGGCCGATGTGGTCGCCTCCTGGACCGGGATCCCCGCCGGGCGGCTGCTGGAGGGCGAGACCCAGAAGCTGCTGCGCATGGAGGACGAGCTCGGCCGGCGGCTGATCGGCCAGACCGAGGCCGTACGGGCCGTGTCCGACGCGGTGCGCCGCACCCGGGCCGGGATCGCCGACCCCGACCGGCCGACCGGGTCGTTCCTCTTCCTCGGCCCGACCGGCGTCGGCAAGACCGAGCTGGCCAAGGCGCTCGCCGACTTCCTCTTCGACGACGAGCGGGCCATGGTCCGCATCGACATGAGCGAGTACGGCGAGAAGCACAGCGTCGCCCGGCTGGTCGGCGCGCCCCCCGGCTACGTCGGCTACGAGGAGGGCGGCCAGCTGACCGAGGCGGTGCGCCGCCGCCCGTACAGCGTGGTGCTGCTGGACGAGGTCGAGAAGGCCCACCCCGAGGTCTTCGACGTGCTGCTCCAGGTCCTGGACGACGGGCGGCTCACCGACGGCCAGGGCCGGACGGTGGACTTCCGGAACGCCATCCTGATCCTCACCTCCAACCTCGGCAGCCAGTACCTGGTGGACCCGCTGCTCAGCGAGGAGGAGAAGAAGCAGAGCGTGCTGGAGACCGTGCGGGTCTCCTTCAAGCCGGAGTTCCTGAACCGGCTGGACGACCTGGTGGTGTTCACCGCGCTCGGCCGGAGCGAGCTGGCCCGCATCGCCGAGCTCCAGGTCGACCGGCTCGCCGAGCGCCTGGCCGAGCGGCAGCTGAAGCTGGACGTCACCCCCGCCGCGCTGGCCTGGCTCGCGGAGGAGGGCAACGACCCGGCGTACGGGGCGCGGCCGCTGCGCCGCCTGGTCCAGACGGCGATCGGCGACCGGCTGGCCAAGGAGATCCTGGCGGGCGAGGTCCGGGACGGCGACACGGTCCGGGTGGACCGGGTCGGCGACGACCTGCTGGTCGGCCCGGCACAGTAGGCGCGTCGGACGGCCTGAGAGCGGCCGGCGGGGGCCCGTGGCGCCGGCGCCACGGGCCCCCGCCGGGGCCTTTCGATGAACGGATGCCGTAACCAGTACGTCCGGGCTTGCACGGTGGGGGCGGGTGTGAGGGAGGATGGCGGTATCCAGACGAAGGGAAATCCACGGTGAGCATCGACCCGTCCTCGATTCCGAATTTCGGGGGCCAGCCCGAGCCGCAACCGACGGGTCCGACGGGCCCCGTGCTGCCCGACCAGGACCTGGTCAAGCAGCTGCTGGAGCAGATGGAGCTGAAGTACGTCGTCGACGAGGAGGGGGACCTCGCCGCGCCGTGGGAGCAGTTCCGCACCTACTTCATGTTCCGTGGTGAGGAGGAGCAGCAGGTCTTCTCGGTCCGGACGTTCTACGACCGGCCGCACGAGATCGACGAGAAGCCGCGGCTGCTCGAGGCGATCGACGACTGGAACCGCCGCACGCTGTGGCCGAAGGTCTACAGCCACACCAACGACGACGGCACGGTCCGGTTGATCGGCGAGGCGCAGATGCTGATCGGCACCGGCGTCAGCCTGGAGCACTTCGTGTCCAGCACGGTCAGCTGGGTGCGGGCCTCGATCGAGTTCGACAAGTGGCTGGTCGAGCAGCTGGGCCTGGAGGCCGACATCGAGTCCGACGGCGACGAGAAGCCGGGCGACGACGAGGCCTGACGGCCGCCGCCCCACGGCCCCGCCCCGGCGGGAGCGCTCGTGTGCCCACATGGGGACCCGCGCTCACAGGGGGGCGCGGGCCACGGTCAGCAGATACGTCCCATAGACGAGGGAGAGCCCGGCCAGCGCGCCACCGGTCAGCACGGCGGCGCGCGGCCGGGCTCTCGCCATGGCCAGCGCCATCGGCAGCAGCAGCGGGAAGGCGGGCAGCAGAAAGCGCGGCTTGGAGGCGAAGTAGTTGCTGCCCCCGAGGGTGATGGCGACCAGCACCAGCGTGTAGACCAGCAGCGACATCGGCGGCCGGTCCACCGCGAGCAGCGCGAGCAGCAGCAGCGACACGCCCAGGATCACCAGCGCCACGAAGTACGTGAACGACGCCTTGCCGATGAGCAGGTACCGGACGAACCGGAGGGCGTTCGCGCCGAAGTCGAACCGGGACCCCCACTCGTCCTGGACGGCGAAGTAGCCGCGCCAGCTGCCGCGCCGATAGCCCACCCAGGCCAGATAGCCGAGCCAGCCCAGCGGCGAGAGCGCCGCGCCCGCCCACACCCGCCAGGACCCCTGTGCGCGGCCCCGGCCCCGCCACAGCTCGGCGGCGGCGCAGCAGCAGACCGCCGCCGCGACGGCGATGCCGTTCGGCCGCGAGGCCCCGGCCAGCAGGGCCAGCGCCCCCGCCCACACCCAGCGCCGGGTCAGCACCGCGTACAGCGACCAGGCGGCCAGCGCGGTCAGCAGCGGCTCGGTGTACGCCATGGACTGCACGATCGCGTGCGGCAGCAGCCCCCACAGCACCACCAGCACCGTGGCCACGCGCCGCCCGTGCAGCCGCTCCCCGATGGCGTGGATCCCCCAGGCCGCGACGCCCGACGCCACCCAGGCGACCAGCAGCCCGGCGGTCACCGCCGTGATGGGCAGCACGGTGGTGAGGGTCCGCATGAGCATCGGGAACAGCGGGAAGAAGGCCATGTCGCTGAAGGGGACGCCGTGCTTGGCGGGGTCCGGCGGCAGGGCGCTGTTGTAGCCGTGCCGGACGATGTCCACGTACCAGACGCTGTCCCACGAGTAGCCGAGCAGCGTCCGCGGGTGCTTGCCGACCCACCCGGCCCAGACCGCCATGCACACCAGCCCGGTCAGCCGGCTCGCGGCGTACAGCCCGAGCGCGGGCCCGGCCCGGCGCAGCGACGCGCGCAGCCGGTGCGCGGTGCGTCGCTGATCAGGGGGTTGTGCGGGCGGCTCCGGGGCCCGTATGGGCGCGGTGGTGTCGGCTGACACGGGGCACCTCCCGGAGGGGTACACACGGCGGTCGCGTGCCGAGCCCCGGGAATGCGGCGGGGCTCGGCACACCCTGACCATGCGCCCTCCCGCGCCCCGCCGCGACCGGGGTGACCCGTACGGGGGGCGTGGCTTCAGGCCGCGAGGGTTTTGAGGCGGGTCGCGGCCTCTTCCAGGACGCTGTCGCGCTTGCAGAAGGCGAAGCGGACGAAGGGGGCGCCCTGGTCCTGGTGGTCGTAGAAGACGGCGTTCGGGATGGCGACGACGCCGCAGCGCTCGGGGAGGGCGCGGCAGAAGGCGAAGCCGTCGGTCTCGCCGAGGGGGCGGATGTCGGTGGTGATGAAGTACGTGCCCGAGGGGCGGAAGACCCTGAAGCCCGCGTCGGCGAGGCCGCCGGCCAGCAGATCGCGCTTGGCCAGCAGGTCCTCGCGGATGCCGTGGAAGTAGCTGTCCGGCAGCCGCAGGGCCTCGGCGACCGCGTACTGGAAGGGGCCGGAGGAGACGTAGGTGAGGAACTGCTTGGCGGAGCGGACCGCCGCGACCAGCTCCGGCGAGCCGGTGATCCAGCCGACCTTCCATCCCGTGAAGGAGAAGGTCTTGCCCGCCGAGCTGATGGTGACGGTGCGCTCGCGCATGCCGGGGAAGGAGGCGAGCGGGGTGTGCTCGGTGCCGAAGACCAGGTGCTCATAGACCTCGTCCGTCACCACCAGCAGATCGCGCTCGACCGCGAGCTCGGCGACCGCGGCGAGCTCGGCGCGGCTGAGCACGGTGCCGGTGGGGTTGTGCGGGGTGTTGAGGAGGATGAGCCGGGTGCGGTCGGTGACCGCGGCGCGCAGCTCGTCCAGGTCGAGCCGGAAGGCGGGGCGGGGCCCGGTGACGTCCGGGCGGAGCGTGACCGGGACGCGGGTGCCGCCGGCCATCGCGATGCAGGCGGCGTACGAGTCGTAGTACGGCTCGAGGGCGATCACCTCGTCGCCCGGCTCCACCAGCGCGAGCAGCGAGGCGGCGATGGCCTCGGTGGCGCCCGCGGTGACCAGCACCTCGCGGTCCGGGTCGTAGGACAGCCCGTACCACCGCTGTTGGTGCTCGGTGACGGCGGTGCGCAGCTCGGGGACGCCCGGTCCGGGCGGGTACTGGTTGCCGTGGCCGTCGCGCAGCGCGCGGACCGCGGCCTCCCGTACCTCTTCGGGGCCGTCGCTGTCGGGGAAGCCCTGGCCGAGGTTGATCGAGCCGGTGCGCACGGCGAGCGCGGACATCTCGGCGAAGATCGTGGTGCGGAATTCGGCCAGGCGGCGGTTGAGCAGCGGTCGTCCCATGGGGGCCATCCTGCGCCTAACCTCTGGAGTTCCTCAACTCCGCTTTGACACTCCGGCTGCCCGGGCATCGTTCATGACAGGTAGGGACCGGTGACCTGATACGGGGAGTACGGGGGAGAGTACGGGGGATACCGGACACCGGACCGAACACGGGGGACACGGGGGAACGGAAGGGAGTGAGGTCCGATGACCTTCATGGTCGTCCTGATCGTGGTGGCGTTCGCCGTCGCGGTGCTGGCCGCGCTCGGCACCGCGCGGACCCGGCGGGCCCGGGCCTGGGGCAGCTCGGCGTACGGCGGCGGGGCCGACGACAGCAGCTGGTGGGCCGGGAGTGACGGGGGCGGAGGACACGGAAACGGGGGGCACGGGGGACACAGCGGAGGACATCACCACTCGTGCGCAGGCAGCGGGTCGTCGTGTGGGGGCGGCTCGTCGAGCGGCGGCGGTGGTGGCTGCGGAGGGAGCAGCTGACTCACGGGGGGTCAGCTTCTCCACCCGCCTGTGCGCCCGGCGTGCCAACGCACGCCGGGCGCACTTATGTTGGGCGCCAGTGCCTATTGAACACATGAACTGATAGGCGCCCGCAGGGGTGGAAACCTGGCGAAGATGGGTAAAAACGATGTGCTGCCCGCTCATTCCATGATTCCGTGTACCACCGACCCCACGGACCCCGCGTGGGCACGCTTCGGCGCATCCGAACGCGCCCGGCTCACGGCGGGGCGGGCCGGCCGATCTCTTCCCCCTGCGCTGTTTGCGGAGCCGACCCATGCTCACGACCCTCAAGACTGCCTATACCGACACCCGCGCCGACGACCTCGCCTGGAGTCTGGGGCGGGAACCGCTGCCGGCCCTGGCCGTGCTCGATCTGCGGCTGCGTGAGTTCTCCGTGCAGTTGAGGCTGCTCGGCGCCTCCCACCAGGTTCTCCTGGAGGGCGAGGGGGGCTCCTGCTCGGAGACCGTGGCCTGTATGTCGGGCAACAGCACCCCGCTCCCGATGGGCGTCTCCACCCTGGTCGACGGCCGTGAGTACGAATTCGCGGCGCGCGTGGAGGAGTTGTCGCGCGACGCGTTCGCGGGGCGCGCGCAGGAACTGCTCGCGCTGGTCGCGGACCATCCCCACGGGCTGGCCGGCACCTTTCCCGGCAGCCCGCACGCGTTCACGGCGATGGTCGCGCAGTGGCGGGACGGGAAGGTGAGCTGGCGGACCTGGCACGCCTATCCGCAGGAGGGGCGGCTGGTGGCGACGCGTACGTGCATGGGGGCGCGGGTGGCGGCGGCGCTCTGACGCCCGACCCCTCGAACCCGGTCTCGCCCTGAGAAGAGGGGCTCTAGGCACGGATGAGCGGCGGCCATTGCCTCCGTGTGGGTGACAAAGCGTGAGTGATGTGTGACGTAGCGTGCCCTTCGTGATCGATTCGTCGGTGCCCGCCACCCCGAGCGCGCCACCTCTCCCCGAGCCCGAGCGCCCGGCGCGGCTGCCCGTGCCGCCCGGGCTCGGCCGCTTCCTCGTGCTCGGCACCGTCTTCGTCTGCGCCGCCTGCGGGCTGGTCTACGAGCTCGAACTGGTCGCCCTCGCCTCCTATCTGATGGGCGATTCGGTCACCCAGGCGTCCGTCGTGCTGTCCGTCATGGTCTTCGCCATGGGCCTCGGCTCGCTGCTGGCCAAGCGGCTGCGCTGCCGCGCCGCCGTCGGCTTCGGCGCGATCGAGGCGGTGCTCGCGCTGGTCGGCGGCTGCTCGGCGATGGCGCTGTACGCGTGCTTCGTCTGGTCCGGGCAGTCGCGCGCCGCACTCGTCGGCTTCTCGCTGGCGATCGGGGTGCTGATCGGCGCCGAGGTGCCGCTGCTGATGACCCTCATCCAGCGGGTGCGGCGGCAGGACGCGGGCGGCGCGGTGGCCGACTTGTTCGCGGCGGACTACGTGGGCGCGCTGGTCGGCGGGCTGGCGTTCCCCTTTCTGCTGCTGCCCGCGCTCGGCCAGCTCACCGGCGCGCTGCTGACCGGCGCGGTCAACGCGGTCGCGGGCGGGGCGCTGGTGCTGTGGCTGTTCCGCCGCGATCTGAGCGCGCGGGCGCGGTGGACGCTGGTCGTGGCCAATGTGGTGGTGCTCGCCCTGCTGGCCGCCGCCGCGGCGCTGACCCCCGCCTTCGAGCGGGCCACCCGGCGAGCCGTGTACGGGCCGGACATACGGGTCGCCGTGCGGACCGGCGTCCAGGAGATCGTGCTGACCGGCGGTGGGGCGGACGGGCGGCCGCTGTCCCTCTTCCTCGACGGCCGGCTGCGGGTCAGCGGGCGCGACGAGCTCCGCTACCACGAGGGGCTGGTCCACCCGGCGATGGCCGGGCCGCACCGGCATGTGCTGGTGCTCGGCGGCGGCGACGGGCTCGCGGCGCGCGAGGTGCTGCGGTACGGCGGGGTCCGCTCGGTCACCGTGGTCGAACTCGACCCGGAGGTGGTGCGCCTGGCCCGCACCGACCCGGGGCTGACCTCCCTGAACGCGCACGCCTACCGCGATCCGCGGGTGCGGGTGGTGACCGCCGACGCGTTCGGCTGGCTGCGCGGGGCGGGAAGTCCCTACGGCCCGGCCGACGGCCCCCGCTCGCCTGGCCCGTCCGGCTCCTCTGACTCTTCTGGCTCCTCCGGCGCGTACGACGTGGTGATCTGCGATCTGCCCGACCCCGGCGTCACCCCCAGCACCAAGCTCTACTCCCAGGAGTTCTACGGGCTGGCCGAGCGCGTGCTGACGCCCGGCGGGCGGCTCGCGGTGCACGCGGGAACGCTGAGCGCCGACCCGAGGGCCTACTGGACGGTCGAGGCGACGGTGCGCTCCGTCGGCCTGCGGACCACGCCGTACACGGTCGGCGGGCGGCCGCCGGGCGGCGACTGGGGCTTTGTGCTGGCCGGGCGCGCCCCGGTCCGGCCGGCCCTGCCCGATCGCGGTCCGCGCCCGCGGACCCTGACGCCGGACGCGCTGCGCGCGGGCGTGCGGGAGGCGGCTCGCCAGCGGCAGCCGGGGCTGCCCGCCTCGACGCTGACGCACCCGCGGTACGCGCCGTGACCCCGCCGCCCGGAATTCACGCGGGTGCGCGGTGAAAGTCGCGCGGGAACGGGTCTCACGGGAGGCGCGATGGGTAGTGTCTTGAGCTATGGAGCATGAGGTGTTCGTTCCGTTTCCCGTCGACACCGTCCGGCTGGCGCTCACGGAGTCCGACCGAGTCGCCCGCTGCGTTCCCGGGCTCCAGCAGGACGCCGATGAAACGGCCGGCCCGCTCGCCGGGCGGCTCCGACTGCGGATCGGCGGCTCGACCATCACCTACCGCGGCTCGCTGCGGGTCGCGGCGCGCGGCGGTGACTTCGAGGCGCAGGGCGAGGGGACGGAGGCGCGCGGCGGCGGCTCGGTGAAGCTCGCGCTGACCGTGGCGCTGAAGGCCGTGGCCGGAGGGACCGCGCTGATCTGCTCCGGGGCCGTGCGCAGGGAGGGGCGGCTGGCGGAGTTCGACGAGGAGGCGGCCGCCACGGTCGGCCGCCGGATGCTGGACCGCTTCGGCGCGGCGCTGGCCGCGGGCCTGGAGAGCGACCCGGTCGTCACGCTCGACGACGTCGAGGAGGTGGCCGTCGATGACGTCGGGGATCTCGACGACGTCGACGACATCGATGACATCGCCGATGTCGAGGACATCGAAGACATCGAGGACGTGGCCGAGGTCGGCGACCTCAGCGACCTCGACGAGCTGGGCGACCTCGGCGACGAGCCCCCCGCGGAGGCCGCACACGCCCGCCGCACGATGATCGGCCGCTCCACGGAGGAGGTCGACCACGCCCCGCCGCGCGGCCGCTACGCCCCGGTGCCCGCGCCCGAGACCGTGTCCTCCGGTATTGCACTGCGCTGGGCCGCGCCCGCCGCCGCAGTGGTGATCGCCTCCGCCGTCGTGGTCAGCCGGGTGCTGCGCCGCAGAAAGTGAGCGCCGCAGAAAGTGAGCGCCGCGGAAAGTGATCGCAGCGGAAGGTGAGCGAGGCGTGCGCGGGCGCATAAGGTCGGGGGCGTGACCACCGAAGAGAGTACGGATACCCGCGGCGTACGGCTGAGCGCCGGGGACGTCGAGCTGACCGTCGCGCCCGACAGCGGCTGCCGCGTCGGCTCATTGCGCATCGGCGGTACGGAGCTGCTGCGGCAGGGCCCGAAGTTCGGGTCGTTCCCGATGGTGCCCTGGTGCGGCCGGGTCGAACACGGACAGTTCCGTAACGGCGGCCGGAGCCATCAACTGCCCGTGAACGCGCCGCCGCACGCGATCCACGGCACGGGGCGGGACACCGCCTGGCGCACGGTGAGCGCCGACTCCGCCACCGCGGCCTTCACCTACGACCTCGCCGACCCGTGGCCGTACCGCGGGCGGGTCACCCAGACCTTCCAGCTGACTCCGGACTCCCTGACGACCACGATGAGCGTGGAGACCGAGGACGAGTCCTTCCCGGCGCAGGCGGGCTGGCACCCGTGGTTTCTGCGCAACCTCCCGGGTGACGGCGCCGGCACCGCCGTGGAGATCTCCTTCCAGCCCGACTGGCAGGAGGAGCGCGGCGAGAACCACCTGCCCACCGGCCGCCGGATCGAGCCCCGCCCCGGCCCCTGGGACGACTGCTTCGGCATGTCGCAGGGCGTGGACGTCACGCTCACCTGGCCCGGCCGGCTGGAGCTCAAGGTCGCCAGCCGCACCGAGTGGGTCGTCGTCTACGACGAGCAGGCGGAGGCCGTCTGCGTGGAGCCGCAGTCCGGCCCGCCCAACGGGCTGAACACCCTCCCGCGCCTGGTCACCCCCATCGACCCGCTGGAGATCGCCATGACCTGGAGCTGGCGACGGCTCGGGTGAGGCGCCGGCGGGACAGCGGTCTAGGCTCGTGGCCATGAGCGATGCGCGTGACGCCCTGCTACAGCAGATCAAGGACAAGGCCGTGGTCCACGGCAAGGTGACCCTCTCCTCCGGGCTGGAGGCCGACTACTACATCGACCTGCGCCGGATCACCCTGGACTCCGAGGCGGCGCCGCTGGTCGGCCAGGTCATGCTCGACGCCACGGCTGACCTGGACTTCGACGCGGTGGGCGGGCTCACGCTCGGCGCCGACCCGGTGGCCGCGTCCATGCTGCATGTCGCCGCCGCGCGGGGCCGCAGGCTCGACGCCTTCGTCGTGCGCAAGGCCCAGAAGACCCATGGCATGCAGCGCCGGATCGAGGGCCCGGACATCAAGGGCCGCCGGGTGCTGGTGGTCGAGGACACCTCCACCACGGGCGGCTCGCCGCTCACCGCCGTCGAGGCGGCGCGTGAGGCGGGCGCGGAGGTCGTGGCGGTCGCGACGATCGTCGAGCGCGGGGCCGCGCCGGCGATCGCGGAGGCGGGGCTGCGCTATCTGCACGCGTACTCGCTGGCCGACCTCGACCTCGGCTGAGGCGCGCTTGCGGGCGGCCGCGTTGGACACTTGATGACGGGGGGTGGTGGTTTCACGTGAAACCACCACCCCCCGTCCGAGTCATCCCGCCGTGCGCCGTGTGGAGCAAAGGACGGAGTCTGGGAAGATGGCCGTGACAGTGACGTCGCCCCCGCGGTTTTCCTAGGTCAGGGCCAAGAACCGACACCCGCACATCACAAGGAGCGGACAGATGCCCATCGCATCCCCCGAGATCTACAACGAGATGCTCGACCGGGCGAAGGCAGGCAAGTTCGCCTACCCGGCGATCAACGTGACCTCGACGCAGACTCTGCACGCCGCGCTGCGCGGCTTCGCCGAGGCGGAGAGCGACGGCATCGTCCAGATCTCCACCGGTGGTGCGGAGTTCCTGGGTGGTCAGTACAGCAAGGACATGGTGTCCGGTGCGGTCGCCCTCGCCGAGTTCGCGCACATCGTCGCCGAGAAGTACCCGGTCAACATCGCCCTGCACACCGACCACTGCCCCAAGGACAAGCTGGACGGGTATGTGCGCCCGCTGATCGCGATCTCGCAGGAGCGCGTCGCGGCCGGCCGGAACCCGCTCTTCCAGTCCCACATGTGGGACGGCTCCGCGGAGAAGCTCGACGAGAACCTCCGGATCGCGCAGGAGCTGCTCGCCGAGGCCGTCAAGGCCCGGATCATCCTCGAGGTCGAGATCACCCCGACCGGCGGCGAGGAGGACGGCGTCTCGCACGAGATCAACGACGAGCTGTACACCACCGTCGCGGACGTCGAGCGGACCGCGGAGGCGCTCGGCCTGGGCGACAAGGGCCGCTACCTGCTGGCCGCCTCCTTCGGCAACGTCCACGGCGTCTACAAGCCGGGCAATGTCGTGCTGCGCCCGGAGCTGCTGCGTGATCTCCAGGACGGCATCTCCGCGAAGTACGGCAAGGCCGACCCGTTCGACTTCGTCTTCCACGGCGGCTCCGGCTCCACGGAGGACGAGATCCGCACCGCGCTGGAGAACGGCGTGGTGAAGATGAACCTCGACACGGACACGCAGTACGCCTTCACGCGGCCGATCGCGGACCACATGTTCCGCAACTACGACGGTGTGCTGAAGGTCGACGGCGAGGTCGGCAACAAGAAGACGTACGACCCGCGGAGCTGGGGCAAGCTGGCGGAGAAGGGCATGTCCGAGCGCGTCACCAAGGCGTGTGCGGATCTGCGCTCCACGGGCACCAAGCTGAAGTAACGCGGCGACGCGGTTTCTGCGGGCCCGGTACCCCCACGGTGGGGGCGCCGGGCCCGCGGCTTTCTCCCCGCCCCGCCCCTTCCCGAACCGGGACTCCGCCCCGGACCCCGAGCCGGCACTCCGGCCCCCGGATCTTGGGTTTCGGGTTGGCGGGGAGGGGCGGGGGCGAGGAGGATCCTGGTATGGGTGATACCGGGCCGGGTGTCGGGCCGCGCCGCGAGCACAGGCCCTCGGGTTCCGCGCCGTCCGGGGCGGGCGGGGCGGGGGCGGAGCGTGCCGGGACGATGCGGCTTTCCTCCGCGGCCGGGCGCTGGGTCGTGTTCACCACCGTGCTGGGCTCGGCGATGGCGCTGCTCGACAGCACCGTCGTCAATGTCGCCCTGCCGCACATCGGCCTCGACCTGAACGCCGATCTCGCCGTTCTCCAGTGGACCATCAACGCCTACATGCTCACCCTCGCCGGGCTGATCCTGCTGGGCGGGGCGCTGGGGGACCGATTCGGGCGGCGGAAGGTCTTCGTCATCGGCGTGGTGTGGTTCTCGGTCGCCTCCCTCCTGTGCGGGCTGGCGCCGAACGCCGGGGTGCTCATCGCCTCCCGCGCGCTCCAGGGCATCGGCGGGGCGCTGCTCACGCCGGGGTCCCTGGCGCTGATCCAGGCGACCTTCCACCCGGACGACCGGGCGCGGGCGGTCGGCCTGTGGTCCGGGTTCGGCGGGGTCGGGGCGGCGATCGGGCCGTTCGTGGGCGGCTGGCTGGTGGACGGGCCGGGCTGGCGCTGGGTGTTCTTCCTGAACGTGCCGTTGGCGCTGGTGTGCGCGCCGGTCGCCCTGCGGCATGTCCCCGAGTCCCGCAATCCGCGCGCGCACGGGCGGTTCGATGTGCTGGGCGCCGCGCTGGGCGCGCTGGCGCTCGGCGGGGTGACCTACGCGCTGATCGCCGCGCCCGTCGCCGGGGTCTCGGCCGCCGTGATCGTGCCGGCCCTCCTGGGCGTGCTGCTGGGCGTGGCCTTCGTGTACGTGGAGCGGCGGCGTGCGTCGGACGCGATGCTGCCGCTGGACATCTTCGCGTCCCACCAGTTCACCGCCGTCAACGCGGTGACGCTGTGCGTGTACGCGGCGTTCAGCGGCTTCTTCTTCCTGTCCGTGCTTCAGCTCCAGGTCGTGGTGGGCTACTCCGCGCTCGCCGCGGGCACCGCGCTGCTGCCGACCACCGTGCTGATGCTGCTGCTGTCGGCGCGCGCCGGTGAGCTGGGGCGGCGTATCGGGCCGCGGATCCCGCTGACCGTCGGGCCGCTGCTGTGCGCGGTGGGGATGCTGCTGATGACGCGGGCCGGGCCGGGGGCGGTCTACTGGCGGGATGTGCTGCCCGCGCTGCTGGTGCTCGGCCTGGGCATGGTGACGCTGGTCGCCCCGCTCACCGCGACCGTGCTGGCCTCGGTGGAGGTGGAGCGCGCGGGTCTGGCCAGCGGCATCAACAACGCGGCCGCCCGTGCGGCGGGCCTGATCTCGGTGGCGGCGCTGCCGCTGCTGGCCGGGATGGGGCCGGAGGCGTACCGGTCGGCGCACCAGTTCCAGGCGACCTTCGACCGCGCGATGCCGATCTGTGCCGGGGTGCTGGTGCTGGGCGCCGTCGTGGCCTGGTGCACGGTACGGCCGGATGTGCTGGAGCAGGGGGCCGTCGAGCCCGCGCCCGCCGCCGGGCCTACGGCCGGGCCCGCGGGCGCTCCCGCGGCGGCGGCGGAGGAGGGCGCCCCGGGGCCGTGCCGTCCCGAGTGCGTCTACCACTGCGGCGTGGGCGCCCCACCGCTGGATCCGGGCGACGCCTCGCGGCGCGTCCCGGGCTGCTGAGGGCCGGACGGCTGTCCGGGACGCCCCCCGCCCGGGCCCGGACCAGGCAGACTGGGGTCCATGGCCATTCATGAGAATCTGCTCGGGGGACCGCCCCCGACCCATCTGCCCGACGACCCCGAGCCGCGTGAGCTGCTCGCCTCCGGCGCCGCTCCGGCCGAGGTCGCGGCGAAGTACCCGGCCTCCTCCCTCGCCTGGGCGCAGCTCGCCGACGAGGCCTTCGAGGCCGGACGCGTGGTCGAGTCGTACGCGTACGCCCGCACCGGGTACCACCGCGGCCTGGACGCGCTGCGGCGCAGCGGCTGGAAGGGCCACGGGCCCGTGCCCTTCGAGCACGAGCCCAACCGCGGCTTTCTGCGTGCGCTGCACGCGCTGGCCCGCGCCGCCCAGGCCATCGGTGAGCAGGAGGAGTACGAGCGCTGCTCGACGTTCCTGCGGGACAGCTCTCCGACGGCGGCGGACACCCTCTCCTGAGGACTCCTGAGGCCCGGCAGCGCACTTGCGATAAGTGCGCATGGCACGCATGATGCGCTCGGGGCCCGTCGATGGCGGGTCCCGAGGGGACCGGGGCTCCGACGCCGATCAGGAAGGGGCGGACCGCTACCCGGTAGCAGACTCAGGAGACAGCGATGTCGCATCAGCCTGCCCCGTACGAAGCCGAGCCGGACGCCCCGAATCTCGACTTCCAAGGCACGACGCCTTATGAGGACTACGTCCAGGCGTCCGTGCTCACCCACCTCCAGCACCCGCTCTCCGAGGACCCCGGAGAGATGGTGTTCCTGGTCACCACCCAGGTCATGGAGCTGTGGTTCACCGTCATCGTCCACGAGTGGCACACCGCCGCGCAGGCGCTGCGCGAGGACGATCTGTCCACCGCGCTGGCCGCGCTGAAGCGCTCCACGTACGAGCTCGAATCGCTCAACGCGTCGTGGAAGCCGCTCGCGCATCTCACGCCCGGCCAGTTCAACTCCTACCGCTCCGCGCTCGGCGAGGGCTCGGGCTTCCAGTCCGCGATGTACCGGCGGCTGGAGTTCCTGCTCGGCGAGAAGTCCGCGTCCATGCTCGTCCCGCACCGGGGCGCGCCGCGGGTGCACGCGGAGCTGGAGAAGGCCCTGACCGAGCCCAGCCTCTACGACGAGGTGCTGGGCTATCTGGCCCGCCAGGGCCTGGCCGTCCCGGAGTCCGTGCTGGACCGCGATCCGACGCGGCGGTACGAGCCGGACCCCGCGGTCGAGCGGGTGTGGGAGGAGGTCTACTCCGGCCCGGAGGACAGCGCTCCGGCCCGCCTCGGGGAGGCGCTCACGGAGGTCGCCGAGCTGGTGTGGCGCTGGCGCAACGACCACCTCGTCGCGACCCGGCGGGCCATGGGGGCCAAGACCGGCACGGGCGGCTCGGCGGGGGTCGCCTGGCTGGAGAAGCGGGCGACGAAGAACGTCTTCCCCGAGCTGTGGACGGCGCGCAGCCATGTCTGAGCCGAACGCGTCCGCCACCGCCTCCCTGGCCGAGGAGGCGGCGAAGCTGGACGCCGCCGACGAGCTCAGCGCCAAGCGCGCCGACTTCGTCCTCGACGACACGGTCTACCTCGACGGCAACTCGCTCGGCGCCCTGCCGGCCGCCGTCCCCGCCCGGCTGGCCGATGTCGTGGCCCGCGAGTGGGGGCGGCTGCGCATCCGCTCCTGGGGGGAGAGCGGCTGGTGGACCGCGCCGGAGCGGATCGGCGACCGCGTGGGGCGGCTCGTCGGGGCCGCGCCCGGGCAGGTGGTGGTCGGCGACTCGACCAGCGTGAATGTCTTCAAGGCGCTCGTCGGCGCCATACGGATCGCCCAGGGGCGGTCAGCGGGGCGAGATGTGGCCCGGGACGAGATCCTCGTCGACGAGTCCACCTTCCCCACCGACGGCTATATCGCCGAGTCCGCCGCCCGGATGACCGGCTGCGCCCTGCGGCCCGTACCGGCGGCCGAGATGGCCGCCGCCGTCGGCCCGCGCACCGCCGTCGCGCTCGTCAACCACGTCGACTACCGCACCGGCCGCCTCCACGACCTGCCCGGCATCACGGCGGCCGGGCACGCCGCGGGCGCCCTCGTCGTCTGGGACCTGTGCCACAGCGCGGGCGCGCTGCCGGTCGGGCTCGACGAGCACGGGGTCGACCTCGCGGTCGGCTGTACGTACAAGTACCTCAACGGCGGGCCCGGCTCGCCCGCCTACCTGTACGTCGCGTGCGAGCACCAGCCCCGCTTCGACTCCCCGCTGCCCGGCTGGAACTCCCACGCCGACCCCTTCGGGATGGCGCCCGCGTACGTCCCGGCCGATGGCGCCCTGCGCGGCCGTGTCGGCACCCCCGACATCCTGTCCATGCTCGCGCTGGAGGCCGCGCTGGACGTCTGGGACGGGGTCTCGACGGCCGCCGTGCGGGCCAAGAGCCTGGCCCTGACGGACTTCTTCCTGCGCTGCGTCGGCGCGTACGTCCCGGCGGGGCGCGTCGAGTCCCTCACCCCCGCCGCGCACGGGGAGCGCGGCAGCCAGGTCGCGCTGCGCTGCGCGGACGCGGGCGAGGTGATGGCCGAGCTCATCCGGCGCGGCGTGGTGGGCGACTTCCGCCACCCCGACGTGCTGCGCTTCGGCTTCACCCCGCTCTACACGGGCTTCGCCGACACCGAGCGCGCGGCGCGCGTGCTGGCCGCGGTGCTGGCGGGGGCGCCGGGGGAGGTGGCCTAGTGCCGCATCAGACGAGGTGCGCCCGGTTCGCCGTCCTGGCGCCCTCCTCCGGCTGTCGCCGGGCGGTGCCCGTGTGTTGTGTCGGCCGAAAGCCCGGTAGGCCCGCCCCCGGCCTTCGGCGGGGCGGCGCGCCGCGCCGCGCGTGGGCCCGCCGGACCCTCGGGCGCCGTCCCGCTGGACGGGGCCTGGCCGGGTGCCCGCACGGTGCGGCTCCGCACCGGGCCGTTGCCGCCGGGCCCCCGGGCGCGCGCCCGGGCACGGGGGATTTCCCCGATGTCCGGGGACAGGGCGCGGGGCCCCTCGCCCGGCGTCCCGGGAGGGGTTCGCACGGGGCCTCTCGCCCCTGCGCGGCCGAGCCCGGGCGGCCGGGGACGGGCCGGCCGTACGGGCGGGGGAGCCGGCGTTGACCGGCCGACCGGACCCGGCCCCGGACCCGGCCGCGGACCCGGCCGCGAACCCGGCCCCGGACCCGGCCGCGTCCGCGAAGGCGTCCGCCGAGGCCGAGGAGGCGTCCCTCTTCGGCCTCGCCACCGTGCCTCCCGACCGCGTCGCCGCCTACGGCGACCACCGGGACCAGGTGGTCGACTTCCATCTCCCTCCGTCCGAGGCGGACCCGCACCACGCCCCGCTCGTGCTGCTGTTCCACGGCGGCGCCTGGCGCGCCCCGTACGACCGGCGTCACGTCTCGCCGTTCGCCGCGTATCTCGCGCGGCGCGGGTTCGTGGTGGCATCGGTGGAGTACCGCCGGGGCGGGGGACAAGAGCACCACGCCGGGCGGTGGCCGGAGACGCTGGACGACATCGCGGCCGCCGTGGACACCGTGCCGGGGCTCGCGCGGGGCCTGGCGCTGCCCGTGGACCCGGCGCGGGTCGTGCTCGCCGGGCACTCCGCGGGCGGGCACGCCGCGCTGTGGGCGGCGGCCCGCCATGTCCTGCCGCCGGACTGCCCCTGGCATCTCCCCGCGCCTCCCCCCGTGTGCGGCGTGGTCGCCCTCGCCCCCATCGCGGACTTCGCCACGGCGCGCGAGCTGCGGGTGTGCTCCGACGCCGTCGACCAGTTCCTCGACGGCGAGGCGCACCACCCGGAGCGGCTGCCGCTGGCCGACCCCGCCGCGCTGCTCCCCACCGCCGTCCCCACCACCGTCGTGCAGGGCGCCACCGATATCGACGTCCCGCCGCGGGTCGCCGAGGCGTTCGCGGGGGCCGCGCGCGGCGCGGGGCAGCCGGTCCGGCTGGTGCGGCTCGCCTCGGCAGGGCACTTCCCGCTGATCGACCCCACCGCCCCCGCCGCGCGCACGGTCGCCGAGGAGATCGCCCATGCGGCCCGCAGAACGAGAGAGAAGTAGCGTCCGAGTATGAGCAGCAGCGCAGCACCCGCCCCGGCCTCCTTCGACCCGTGGGAGCCGTCGTTCGTCGCCGATCCCTATCCGGGGTACGCGGCGCTGCGCGCGGGGGGCCGCGCGCACTACTTCGAACCGTCCCGGCAGTGGCTGATCCCGCACTACGAGGACGTCCGGGCCCTGCTGCGCGACCGCCGCCTCGGCCGCACCTATCTGCACCGCTTCAGCCACGAGGAGTTCGGCCGCACCGCCCCGCCGCCCGAGCACGAGCCGTTCCACACCCTCAACGGCCACGGCATGCTGGACCTGGAGCCGCCGGACCACACCCGGCTGCGCCGGCTGGTGTCCAAGGCGTTCACGCCGCGCATGGTCGAGCGGCTCGCGCCGACCGTCGCGCGGCTGGCGGACGAGCTGGTCGAATCGTTCGTCGCCGAGGGCGGCGGCGACCTGGTGGCGGCGGTGGCCGAGCCGCTGCCGGTGGCCGTCATCGCCGAGATGCTGGGCATTCCGCCCGCCGACCGCGCGCCGCTGCGCCCCTGGTCGGCGGACATCTGCGGGATGTTCGAGCTCAACCCGGGCGAGGAGACCGCGCGGCGCGCGGTCCGCGCCTCCGTCGAGTTCTCCGCGTATCTGCGCGAGCTGATCGCCGCCCGCCGCCGGGACCCGGGCGAGGACCTGATCAGCGGGCTGGTCGCGGCGTACGACGAGGGGGACCGGCTGTCCGAGCAGGAGATGATTTCCACCTGTGTGCTGCTGCTGAACGCCGGCCACGAGGCCACGGTCAACTCCACGGGCAACGGCTGGCTGTCCCTCTTCCGCAACCCCGGCCAGCTCGCGCTCCTGCGGTCCGACCCCGACGCGCTGCTGCCCACCGCGGTCGACGAACTGCTGCGCTACGACACGCCGTTGCAGCTGTTCGAGCGGTGGGTGCTGGACGACATCGAGGTCGGCGGGACGGTCATCCCGCGCGGCAGCGAGGTGGCGATGCTCTTCGGGTCGGCCAACCGCGACTCGGCGCGCTTCACGGACCCCGACCGCCTCGATCTGTCCCGTACGGACAACCCCCACTTCAGCTTCGGCGGCGGCATCCACTACTGCCTGGGCGCGCCCCTGGCTCGTCTCGAACTCGCCGCGTCGTTCGGCGCGTTGCTGCGGAAGGCGCCCGGGCTGCGGCTGGTCGAGGAGCCGCGGTGGAACCCCGGGTTTGTGATCCGGGGGCTGCGGGAGCTGCTGGTCGAGGTCTGAGCCCGCGCCGGATGCCCGGAACCCCCGCCGTTGTCCACAGGGTGTGGACGACGGCGGGGGTTCCGGCTTGACGGGAGGCGTCAGTTGGTCATGTCGCGGCGCCGCAGCCCCACCAGCCCCGCGACCGTCAGGACGGCCGACAGGAGGAGGAGCCACAGGAAGGGCGCCGCCGACAGGCTCTCGCCCGGGAGCTTGGGCAGATGGCTGAAGGGCGAGAGGTTCAGCACGGGCTGGGGCGCGTCGAGCGCCGGGCCGAGCCAGCCGATGGCGACGACCACCCCGACCACGGCCCAGCCGAGGGACGCGGTGTAGTTGGGCAGCAGGCCGAAGAGGAAGACCACCAGGCTGGTGACCACCCACACCGCCGGGACCTGGGCGAGCATGGCACCCAGGACGCGCGGCAGCTCGCCGCCCAGGTCGTCGGACGCGGCTCCGTAGACCAGGCCCATCGTCAGCCCGCCGGCGGCGAGGACGGCGACCGGGCCGAGATAGGCGATGACGAGGTGGCTCGCGGCCCACCGCAGTCGGCTGACGGCGTTGGCCAGCAGTGGTTCCGCGCGCTGGTCGGTCTCCTCGCTGCGCAGCCGCAGCACCGCACTGACGGTGTGGACCGTGAGGACCACGCCGAGGACGGTGACCATGGCGGCGAGGAAGGCGTCGTTCAGGTTCTGCGCCCCGCCCAGGCGCTCGATGAGGTCGCGGTTCTTCTGGCTGTCTCCGATGATGCTGTCGGCGCCGTTGGCGGCGCCGCCGAGCCCGGCGGCGGAGAGGGCGATGCCGATACCCCAGCCGATCAGGGTGCCGCGCTGGAGGCGCCAGGCCAGGCCGTACGGGCCCTGGAGGGAGCGGCCGGCGGAGGCGGGGCCGGGGCGGGACGCGAAGAAGCCGGCGCCGATGTCGCGGCGGCCCGCGAGGGAGTAGGCGACGGCGAACGAGACGGCCGTGAAGGCGGCCAGCAGCAGCAGCACCCACCACCGCTCGTTCGCGAACGGCCGCGTGTACTCCGCCCAGCCGATCGGCGAGAGCCACACCAGCACATGGCCGGAGCCCTTCGACCCGTCCTGGGCCGCGTCGCCCAGCAGGCGCAGCATGTACGCGATGCCGACGGCACCGGCGGCCAGACCCCTGGCCAGTCGCGCGTTCTCGGTGACCTGGGCGGCGATGGCGGCCAGCCCGCCGAAGGCCAGGCCGGTGAGGCCGACGGCCAGGCCGTAGGCGAGCGCGCCACCGCTGCCCTCGCCCGCGAGCGTGGCCGTGATCAGCAGGGCGATGGCGGCGTTGGCGATGCCCATGGTGAGCAGGGCGGAGGTCAGGCCGGCGCGGCGGCCGACCATGCCGGCCGACAGCGCCTCCTGGCGGCCCGACTCCTCCTCCTCGCGGGTGTGCCGGATCACCAGGAGCACACTCATGATCCCGGCGAACGCGGCGAGGAAGACGCCCACGCGCCAGGCGGAGAGCGCGCCGTACGAGTCGCCGAACGCGACGCCGAGCATCGACCGCATCGAGCCGTTGCCGTTCATGTCCTGCACGACCTTGGCCCGGTCGGCGGCCGTCTCGTACGTGCTCTTGAGCCGGCCGAGGGCGCTGCTGCCGGTCATGCCGATGGCCAGCACCCACACCGGGATCATGACCCGGTCGCGGCGCAGCGCGAGCCGCAGCAGCGTGCCGGTGCCGGCCAGGTCGCGGGAGCCGGTGCGCTCCGGGGTCGTGGCGCGGGTGTCCGCTACGGCGGTCATCGGGCGGCCACCTCTGCCTCTTCGCGGATGTCGTCCTGGTAGTGGCGCAGGAACAGCTCTTCAAGGGTGGGCGGGGTGCTGGTCAGGCTGCGCACGCCCGACTCGCTGAGCTGCCGCAGCACGGCGTCCAGCTTGTCGGTCTCGACCTGGAGCTTGACGCGCTTGCCCTGGACGTCGAGGTCGTGGATGCCGGGGAGGCCGGACAGGCCGTTGGGCGGGCCGACCAGCTCGGCGGTGACGGAGGTGCGGGTGAGGTGGCGGAGCTCGGCGAGCGAGCCGGTCTCGACGGTGCGGCCCTTGCGGATGATGCTGACCCGCTCGCACAGCGCCTCGACCTCGCTGAGGATGTGGCTGGACAGCAGCACCGTGCGGCCCCGGTCCCGCTCCTCGATCACGCAGTCGCGGAAGACCTCCTCCATGAGCGGGTCGAGCCCGGAGGTCGGCTCGTCCAGGATCAGCACATCGACGTCCGAGGCGAAGGCGGCGACCAGCGCGACCTTCTGCCGGTTGCCCTTGGAGTAGGTGCGTCCCTTCTTGGTGGGGTCGAGCTCGAACCGCTCCAGCAGCTCTGCCCGCCGGTCCTGGTCGAGACCGCCGCGCAGCCGCCCGTACAGGTCGATGACCTCGCCGCCGCTGAGGTTGCGCCACAGGGTGACGTCGCCGGGTACGTACGCGATGCGGCGGTGCAGCTCGACCGCATCGTGCCAGGGGTCCTTGCCGAGGACCTGGACCGCTCCGCCGTCGGCCCGCAGCAGGCCGAGCAGGACGCGGATGGTGGTGGACTTCCCGGCTCCGTTCGGCCCGAGGAAGCCATGGACTTCGCCTGTCTCGACCTCCAGGTCGAGGCCGTCCAGCGCATGGGTTCGGCCGAATGACTTGTGGAGGCCGGAGGTGGAGATTGCCGTTGTCATGCTTCAGAAGCTACGCTAGTTTCACAAAATTGTGAAGTTAGGGAAGCGTATAAACTGATATTGAACAAGCGGCGAGGGGAGATGATGAGGTGGTGACGGAGGTGACGCGGCAGGAGGGCGCGCACAAAGGCGCGGACGACGATTTCGCGCGCGACGAAGAGGCGGTGGCGCAGTTCGTCGAGCGGTTCGCCGCGGACATGACCGAGTCCGGGATGCAGCGGATGGGCGCCCGGGTCTTCGCCGTGCTTCTCGCCTCCGACTCCGGCAAGCTCTCCGCCGCCGAGATCGCCGAGCGGCTCCAGATCAGCCCGGCCGCCGTCTCCGGCGCCGTCCGCTACCTCGCCCAGGTGAACCTGATCACCCGCGAGCGGGAGCCGGGCTCGCGGCGCGACCAGTACCGCCTGTACAACGAGGTCTGGTACGAGGCCGTGTCCAAGCGCGACCACATCCTCGAACGCTGGCAGCGCACGATGCAGGACGGCGCGAAGGTCCTCGGCCCGGACACCCCGGCGGGGGCGCGGGCGATCAGGACCGCGGAGTTCTACGAGTTCATGCAGGCGGAGCTGCTCGACATGCTGGCGCGCTGGCGGGCCCGCTTCCATGTGGGGGAGCAGCGGAACAACAGCGCGCCTTAAGCCGGACACCCCCTGCTCAGCCTCCTCGGGGGAGCATCAGATGCCAGGCCTCGGTGAGAACCGTCCAGGTGCGGGTGCGCACCGGGCCGCGGGCCAGGGTGTCCGCGCGGTAGCGGAAGTCCGGGCCCGAGACGGTGATCGCCCGGGCCCGCGCGCGGACCGGACCGGCACCGGCGCGCGCGTGGATCACGACCTCGGCCAGGCCGCCGCCCGCGGTGCCCGTGGACACCGAGACCCGCTCGACCGGCCGGTCCAGATCGGCCAGCAGCACGCCGTCCGCCTCCACCCGCAGCCGCTGCGCGGGCGGCCGTACGCGCCGCCGGGAGCCGCCCAGGCCGATGCCGCCGGGCAGCGACAGCAGCGTCAGCGCGGAGCGCGCGGTGCGGGCCGCCGGGGTCCACCACGGCTGATGGCCGCCCGGCGCGCCGTGCCCCAGGTCGCGCCCGGGCCTCTTGCCGTCGGGCCCGTCGCCGTCGAGCCCGCTGTCGCCGTCCGGCGCGCCGTCCTGCGCCTCGTCCTGCGCCTCCCGGTTCTGAGCCTCGTACGCCGCGTCGTACGGCGCGAAGCCGCACCCGCCGACCTCGGCCCCGGCCCCGGCCCCGTACGCGGTGGCGTCCTCGCCGGAGATCCTCAAGCCCCCGAGGACCACCCCGCCGCTCTCGTCGACCAGCAGATCCCGCCGGTGCGCGGAGCCGTCCAGCGCCGTGCGCGCCGCGCTCACCGCGTCCGTGGGCAGCCCCAGGGCGCGGGCCAGCGCCAGCGTCGCCGAGCCGCCCACCGGCACCATCGACAGCGCCGCGTCCGCCAGCTGCCGCTTGCGGTGCAGCAGCTCCACGGTCCGCAGCAGGGCCCGGTGGTCACCGACGACCACGGGGCGGCGGCTGCCGCGGCGGGCGAGCGCCCGCTCGACCTCGTCGGGCCCGTCCGGCAGGCAGATTTTCGCTGCGGCGCCCGCACACAACACATCTTTCGCGATCCGCACCGACTCCCCGTCCGTTCGCCGGGCGGTGGGGTCGATGAGCACGAGCAGGGGGCGGCCCCGGACGGCGTCCGGGGGAATCTGCCAGGGATCTGGAGCCGACACCTCGGTCCTTCCTCAGGTAATCTCTCGGTGCAAGAGCCCCTGTCGCTGTTGCGCCAGGGGCTTCGTCTATCCGGGGCACCGGTCCGACGGCTCTTGTGGTTGCGCGAGCCACCACGCACGTTGGACATGCCCCGCCCGGAAGGGGTGTACGCCTGTGCCCGCACTTGTGCTGCTCGGTGCTCAGTGGGGTGATGAAGGCAAGGGAAAGGCCACCGACCTGCTCGGCGGCTCGGTGGACTATGTGGTGCGTTACCAGGGCGGCAACAACGCCGGCCACACGGTCGTCGTCGGCGACCAGAAGTACGCGCTGCACCTCCTCCCTTCCGGAATCCTCTCCCCGGGATGCACCCCGGTCATCGGCAACGGCGTCGTCGTGGACCCGGCGGTCCTGCTCTCCGAGCTGAGCGGGCTGAACGCGCGCGGAATCGACACGTCCAAGCTGCTGATCAGTGGTAACGCGCATCTGATCACTCCGTATCACACCACCCTCGACAAGGTGTCGGAACGCTTCCTCGGAAAGCGCAAGATCGGCACCACCGGCCGCGGCATCGGCCCGGCGTACGCCGACAAGATCAACCGGGTCGGCATCCGGGTGCAGGACATCTTCGACGAGTCGATCCTGCGGCAGAAGGTCGAGGCGGCCCTCGACCTCAAGAACCAGCTCCTGGCGAAGCTCTACAACCGGCGCGCCATCGCCGTCGAGCAGGTCGTCGAGGAACTGCTGGGCTACGCCGACCAGCTCCGCGGCTTTGTCGCGGACACCACGCTGATCCTCAACGACGCCATCGACGACGGCCAGGTCGTCCTCTTCGAGGGCGGCCAGGGCACGCTGCTCGACGTCGACCACGGCACGTATCCCTTCGTCACCTCCTCGAACCCCACCGCGGGCGGTGCCTGCACGGGGACCGGCGTCGGCCCGACGAAGATCAACCGCGTGATCGGGATCCTGAAGGCCTACACCACGCGCGTCGGCGCGGGCCCCTTCCCGACCGAGCTCTTCGACGAGGACGGCGACAAGCTGCGCACGATCGGCGGCGAGCGGGGCGTGACGACCGGCCGTGACCGGCGCTGCGGCTGGTTCGACGCGGTCATCGCGCGCTACGCGACCCGGGTCAACGGCCTGACCGACTTCTTCCTCACCAAGCTGGACGTGCTGACCGGCTGGGAGCGGATCCCGGTGTGCGTCGCGTACGAGATCGACGGCAAGCGGGTCGACGAGCTGCCGTACAGCCAGACCGACTTCCACCACGCGAAGCCGATCTACGAGACGCTGCCGGGGTGGTCGGAGGACATCACCCAGGCGAAGACCTTCGACCAGCTGCCGAAGAACGCGCAGAAGTACGTTCAGGCGCTGGAGGAGATGTCGGGCGCGCCGATCTCGGCGATCGGCGTCGGGCCGGGCCGTGACGAGACGATCCAGATCAACTCGTTCCTGTGACCGTCCGGGGGCCCAGAGCCCCCGGACCTGAGCCCGCGCCGCGGGGCGTTGCCCCCGGACCCCCGGGTCCGGGGCGGGGCGCTCCTGCGGGGGTGCCGCACGTCGATGACGTGGGAAGGGGCCGGTAGCCCCGGGGGCGCCGCAGGCTTCGCCCGCGCGGCCGGGCGCCAGCTCGCCCGCAGGTGGCGTAGGAGCCGCGGGGGCGCCGGGGGCTGGGGCGGAGCCCCTCACGCGGCGGAGCCGCATATCGACAGGGGCTGGAAAGGGGCGGGGAGGGGAAACATTCCTCCGGACACCACTCAGCGCATCGCGGGAGGCCCGAAGCCCCCTCCCTCCGGCTGCCAGCGCTGCGGCTGCTGCATCTTCGTGACGCGGGCCACCACCATCAGCGCCAGCACAGCCGCGGGCGCGGAGGCCACATCGTCGATGATGCCCAGGCCGACGGACACCATCTTCCGCTCGGTCGAACTGGCCAGGCCCTCCGCCGCCTCCTGGAAGACGGTGCTGAAGCACATCGTCACGAACAGCGCCCACCACCAGTTCAGCACCGCGCGGGAGGCGGGCCGGGTGTTGGGGGGCGTGCTGGAGATCCAGATGTCGTTGGCGATCTGCTTGGGGATCCACAGCTGGGCGACCGGGAGGAACCACGAGCCGGCCGCGAGGCCGCTGCCGTACCGCTGGCGGCCGGGCGCGAGGAACGTGGCGTTGAGGTACACGTGCCGGAACCACACCGGGAACAGCACGATGAGCGTGATCCCCAGCACCCCGGTGAAGATCTCGAGGAGGTCCAGGGCGTTCCTGGCCTCGTCGATATCGGCCCTGGTGTCGACGCCGTTCAGAGAGTCGTCGTACGCGCCGAACAGCGTGCCGTTCAGGCCCAGATGGGCGATGGACAGCAGCGCGAAGGCGCCGAGCAGCCACTTCATGGTCGTGCTCAGGCCGCGCGAGGTGCGCAGCGACCGGGCGGGCGGGGCGCCGATGCGGCCCGGGAACTGGTGGTGGGCGCTCGGCCAGGGCTGCCCGGCCGCGCCGGCCATCGGGTAACCGGGGTGGGCGGCGGGCGGGGTGAAGGCGCCGGGTGGTGTCCCGGGCGCTCCGGGCGCGGGGGGCGTGGCGTAGCCGACGTGGCCGCCGGGGGTGTGCGGCGCGACGGCCACCATGCCGCCCGTCCGCAGGTTGGCGGTGTCCGAGTCTGCTTCGGAGTCGGAGTCTGCCTCCATCTCCAGCAGCTGTAGCGCGTCCCGCCCGAGCTTGGCGAGCAGCTCGCCCGGCAGCCAGGGGCCGGTGGCCGCCTGCCCGGCCGGTTCGGTGCGCGCGAGCACGTCGTCGATCGAGAACCGGGCGTCCGGGTCCTTGTGCAGACAGCCGACGACCAGCTCGCGCAGTCCCTCGGGCAGCCCCTGGAGGTCGGGCTCCTCCTGGGCTATTCGGTACAGCAGGGCGTGCACCCCGCTGGTCACATTGCCGAACGGCTGACGGCCGGTGGCGGCGAAGGCCACCACCGAGCCGAGGCAGAAGACATCGCTCGCGGTGGTCACGGCCTCGCCGCGCACCTGCTCGGGCGACATGAAGCCGGGCGAGCCGACGACCGCGCCCGCCACCGTCAGGTTGGTGCCCACGCCGGCGATGGTCTCCAGGGCCCGCGCGATGCCGAAGTCGATGACGCGCGGCCCGTCGATGGTGATGAGGATGTTGGACGGCTTGAGATCCCGGTGGATCAGCCCGGCCCCGTGGATGTCGCGGAGCGCGAGGGCCAGCCCGCGGGCGAGGGTCTGTACGGACTGCTCGGGCAGCGCGCCGAACTGCTCGGCGACGACGTCGTGCAGGGAAGGACCGCCGATGTAGCCGGTGGCCACCCAGGGCACCTGGGCCTCGGTGTCGGCGTCCAGTACGGGGGCGGTCCACTGCCCGCCGACCCGTCTCGCGGCCGCGACCTCACGCCGGAAGCGGCTGCGGAAGTCCGTGTGTCGGGCGAGTTCGGCCTTCACCAGCTTTACGGCGACGGTGCGGCCGCGGGAGGAGCGGGCCAGGTAGACCCGGCCCATCCCGCCCTCGCCCAGCCTGCCGAGCAGCCGGTACTCGCCTATCCACCGCGGGTCCTGGGCCCCGAGGTTCTCCATTGCCGTACGGCTCCTGTCCGTGTGCGTTCAGCCGACGACCGGCCATCGGCTGACGGGCGATCAGCCTACGCGAGTGAACGTCTGCGTCTGAGTCTCGTCGCTGTAGTCGTTCGGATCGTCGTAGTCCACACGGAGTTTGTCAGAACCGTCGGCGGTAAAGCTGAGCATCTCGCTCGAAGGGCAGGAGTCCGCCGGGGTCTCGTCGACGACCTCGCCGGGGCTCAGGACCAGTCCCTTGTCGACCGAGACCAGAATCCGCCTGGTCTCGCACTGGTACCTCTCGCTCTCCCCGAGGTCCTTGGTGACCACCGTGCCGATCGCGCCCTGCTTGATGGTGATCTTCAACGTGGCGCCGGACACCCCGAACGCGTCCTTGGCCAGCCAGGTGCCCAGGTACTTGTCGGGGATGGGGCTGTCACCGGACTTCGAGGGGCGCAGCGTGGCGGACGAGGAGCCGTCCGAGTTGTTCCAGGCGATGGAGCCGTCGTTGCCCAGCTTCAGGGTCTGTTCCCCGACGGCGCTGCAATTGGCCGAGGGGATGCTGGTGTTCACTTCTTCGTCCTCGATGACCAGAAGGCTCTTGACGTCCTTGAGGGTCGCCTTGCTCGAGCAGAAGGAGTCGGAGGCGGCGGTGAAGGTCTCGATGGTCTTCGAGCCGATCGCGCCCTGGGAGATGACGATGCGGCGGATCTTCCCGGTGGCCGTGTCACCGTCCATGATCTGGCCTTCCCAGGCGCCCAGGTAGTCATCGGGGACGTCGCCGCCGTTGTTCAGGCCCGTCGAGGACGGCTCGGGCGAGGACGAGTCGTCCTCGGACGGCGATGTCGGCGGCGTGGTCTTGGAGTTGGCCGGGGGCGTGTGGGTCATCTTGCTGTAGTCCGGCTTGTCCTTCTTGTCGTCGTCGTTGAAGGCGACGTAGGCGAAGGCGGCCGCGCCCGCGATGATCAGGGTCGCGGCGGCTGCGGAGGCGATGATGACCGGCTTGCGCCTGTTGCGCTTCGCGGGCGGGGGTGTGGGCGCGGGGGCGGGCGCGAACGGCCCGCCGGGGCCGCCGGGACCTTGGAGTCCGCCGGGGCCGCCCGGGCCCATGGCGCCGAGGCCCGCGGGGGGCGTGTTGGGCGTGGCGTCGAAGGAGGTGACCTCCGGCGGCCCGAATCCCTGCGGCGGCGTGGGCGCAGGTGCCGCACCCGGTGCCGCGCCCGGACCCGCGGTCTGCGCCGGCTCGGCGGGCGCGGCCGGTTCGGGGGCCTGCGGCGCGGCGGCGTTCTCCGCCCGCGGCTCGGGCACCGGGCTCGCGGCGGGCGCTTCGGCCTGCGGCGGGACGGCGGGCGGCTGAGGCGTCTGCGGGGCCGCGGCTGCGGGCGCCACCGGCGAGGCGGCGGGCATCGCGGGGGGAACGGCCGGGGGAGTGGCGGGGGCCGCGGGCGGGGCCGCCTGCGCGGGCGCGCCGGCCGGCGGCGGGTTGGTCGGCGGCGGGGGCGTCGGCGGCTCCGCAGGCGCCAGCGGGAACGACGTGGCGGACAGCGACGCCGTGGGCGGCGTGGCCGGGGGAGCCGGGACCGTCGGCTTGGCCGGCGGGAAGGCGGGCGGGCCGGCCGGCGGTATGGTCGGCGGCGCGGGCACGCCGGGCGACAGCGGCGAGGCGGGGGTCTCCGCGTCCAGCAGCTGTACGGCGTGGCGCCCGAGCTGGGCGACGAGGCTGCCCGGCAGCCAGGGCTCGTCGGCGCCGTCGGCCCCCTCGGGCTCGGCCGTGCGCTCCAGCAGCTGCTCCAGGGTCGGCCGGGCGGCCGGGTCCTTGCGCAGACAGTCGGTGACCAGCTCCCGCAGCCCATCGGGCAGCCCCTGAAGATCGGGCTCCTCCTGCGCGATGCGGTACATCACCGCGTGCACCCCGCTGTCGGTGGTGCCGAAGGGCTGGCGGCCGATGGCCGCGAACGCGAGCACCGACCCGAGGCAGAACACATCGCTGGACGGGCTGACCCGCTCGCCGCGCACCTGCTCGGGCGACATGAAGCCGGGGGAGCCGACCACGGCGCCGCTGCGGGTGAGGACGCCGTCGGTGATGGTCTCCAGGGCCCGCGCGATGCCGAAGTCGATGACGCGGGGCCCGTCGATCGTGATCATGACGTTGGAGGGCTTCAGATCGCGGTGGATCAGGTTCGCGCCGTGGATGGACTGGAGCGCGCGGGTCAGGCCGTTGCCCAGGATGCGCACGGACCGCTCGGGCAGGGGGCCCGACTCGGTCACGATCGCGTGCAGTGAGGGCCCGGCGATATAGCCCGTGGCGACCCAAGGGGTGGCGGCCTCGGTGTCCGCGTCGAGCACGGGCGCGGTCCACTCACCGCCCACCCGCTGCGCGGCCCGCACCTCCTGCTTGAAGCGGCGCCGGAATTCGGCCTGCTGCGCGAGTTCGGTCTGTACGAGTTTGACCGCTACCGTACGGCCGCGCGGCGAGTGGGCCAGGAACACCCGTCCCATGCCCCCCGCTCCCAGCCGGCGGATCAGCCGGTACTCGCCGATCCAACGAGGGTCGTCGGCCCCCAGGTCTTCCATGCCTCGCTGTCCTTCCCCTGATCCCCTGATCAGCCCCTTGCCAGAGAATAAAGGGGACTGAGAGCGAAGTGGACGACGCATACGATCCGTTATCGGTTCCGTATCTGACCGTGCCGATTCCGCACCGTCCGCACGGCCTCCGGCGGCCGCCCGCGGCGCGTCCGCCCCGGCCGTGAACCCCCCTCCCCCGCCCGGCTGTTCGCACAGCCGTCCGGCGCGACCCCGGTGGCCTGGAACGATCCCTCGAACGGCCGCGGCCTTCGGCGGGGACCGAGCTCCGTCACTCTGTCCATTCTGTCGATGGTTCGGGCCCCGCGCCCGACAGCCTGTCGGTGCCGCGCCCCGGTCACCGGTCCGTACCCTGGGCTCCACCGACCCGCGAGCGATCAGAGGTAGCGAACGTGTCCGCACAGCCCGCGCACTCCGCGCCGACCCCCAGCCCGACGCCCGACCCCGCCGCCGGTGCCGCCGTCAAGGCGGTGGACCGGGCCCATGTCTTCCACTCGTGGTCCGCCCAGGGGCTCATCGACCCCCTCGCCGTCGCGGGCGCCTCGGGCTCGTACTTCTGGGACTACGACGGCAACCGCTACCTCGACTTCTCCTGCCAGCTGGTCAACACCAACATCGGCCACCAGCACCCCAAGGTCGTCGCCGCCATCCAGGAGCAGGCCGCGCGGCTGTGCACCATCGCGCCGGGCTTCGCCGTGGACGTACGGTCCGAGGCGGCGCGGCTGGTGGCCGAGCGCACGCCCGGCGACCTGGACAAGATCTTCTTCACCAACGGTGGCGCCGAGGCCGTGGAGAACGCCGTGCGCATGGCCCGGCTGCACACCGGCCGCACCAAGGTGCTGTCCACCTACCGCTCGTACCACGGCGCCACCGCCGCCGCGATCAACCTGACCGGCGACCCGCGCCGCTGGGCCTCCGACACCGCCTCGGCCGGCGTCGTCCACTTCTGGGGGCCGTTCCTCTACCGCTCGCCCTTCCACTCCACCGACGAGCGGCAGGAGTGCGAGCGCGCGCTCGCGCACCTGGAGGAGACCATCGCCTTCGAGGGCCCGCAGTCCATCGCCGCGATCATCCTGGAGACCGTCCCCGGCACCGCCGGGATCATGGTGCCGCCGCCCGGCTATCTGGCCGGGGTCCGCGAGATCTGCGACCGCTACGGCATCGTCTTCATCCTCGACGAGGTCATGGCGGGCTTCGGGCGCACCGGCCGCTGGTTCGCCGCCGACCACTTCGGCGTCACCCCGGACCTGCTGACCTTCGCCAAGGGCGTCAACTCCGGCTATGTCCCGCTCGGCGGCGTCGCGATCAGCGCCGAGATCGCCGCGGACTTCGACCAGCGCCCCTACCCCGGCGGACTGACCTACTCCGGCCACCCGCTCGCCTGCGCCTCCGCCGTCGCCACGATCAACGCGATGGCCGAGGAGAGCATCGTGGAGAACGCCGCCGAGATCGGGGAGAAGGTCATCGGCCCGGGGCTGCGCGAGATCGCCGAGCGCCACCCCAGCGTGGGCGAGGTCCGTGGCCTGGGCGTGTTCTGGGCGCTGGAGCTCGTCAAGAACAAGGAGACCCGCGAGCCCCTGGTCCCGTACAACGCGGGCGGCCCGGCCAATCAGCCGATGGCCGACTTCGCGGCGGCCTGCAAGCGCGGCGGTCTGTGGCCGTTCGTGAACATGAACCGCACGCATGTCGTCCCGCCGTGCACCGTCACCGAGGCCGAGGCCAAGGAGGGGCTGGCGATCCTGGACGAGGCGCTGTCCGCGGCCGACGCCCACACCGACGCCTGACCCCGGCGTCCGCCCGCGCGCCGCGCGTCGGCGCCGCCCTGAGCCCGCAGGCTCAGGAGGAGATCAAATAACCGTGTAGACCAGTTCACTCGGGTCCTCTCCGCGCACTTCGCGCAACGGCCCTCGCATATCGTGATGCGAGGGCCGTCCGCATCCGTACGACACGACGGCCGCGGAAGGAGACGGTCCTCGATGTCCGTGCCCGGTGCCAGCCCGGTCAAGCGCAACACCCTGCGGCAGCAGATCGCCGAGGCGCTGTGTGACGAGGTGCTCGCGGGCAGGCTCCCGGCCGGGCGGCAGTTCACGGTCAAGGAGATGGCCGACCAGTACGGGGTCTCCGCCACTCCGGTCCGCGAGGCCCTGCTCGACCTGTGCTCGCAGGGGTTGCTGGACGTCGAGGAGCACCGCGGCTTCAAGGTCCACGAGTTCACGTTCCAGGACTTCCGGCACATGGTCGACGCCCGCAACATGGTCGTCGAGGGACTTTTCCGGCATGCCGTCGAGGAGACCCTGCGCACCATGACCCCGCAGGCCCTGGCCTCGGTGCGGCGCCGGGCCGAGGAGGCCGAGCGCGCCGCGCGCTCCGGCGACCTGGACATACTCATCGGCTACGACCTGCGCTTCTGGCGCGAGATCTGCGGGCTCGTCGGCAACCCCTACATACTCGACTTCCTCCAGCGGCTGCGGGTGCAGACCTGGGTGTTCACGGTGCCGTATCTGCGGCGCGTGCCGGATCTGCGCGGGGAGCTGTGGGCGGGGCACTGCGAGCTCACGGCGGCCGTCACCCGCGGCGACGCCGAGATCTCCGAGCGTCTGATAGCCGCGTACAACGCGCACTTCCTCGCCCTCATCGAGCGGTTGGTCAACGGGCGCGAGAAGGAGTGACCGCTCGCCCCTCGTGAAGCTGTGACGCAGAACACACAACCTGCCGGGGGTCCGGCGTGGTCACCGTCATGTGCTGCACACTTCGCCAAGTCCTCTCGTGGCCCGCGGGCCCGCGTCCGGCACCGGCGCCGTCGATCTGACGGTCGTCGTGCCCGCGTACAACGAGGAGGACCGGCTGCCCGGGACCCTCGACGCGATCTGCCGCTATCTGCGCTCCTCGCCCGGCCGCCACGCCGAGTGGGAGCTGATCGTCGTCGACGACGGGTCGACCGACGCCACCGCGGCCGTCGTCCGCGACGCGGCCGAGACCGAGCCGCGCATCCGGCTGCTCGCGCCGCCCGCCGCCGCATCCCCCACCTCCGGTTCCTTCGCGCGCAACCACGGCAAGGGCCACGCGCTGCGCCTGGGCGTGCTCGCCTCGCGCGGGCGCCGGGTGCTGCTCACCGACGCCGATCTCGCCACCCCCATCGAGGAGTTGGCACAGCTCCACGACCGGCTCGACGCGGGCTTCACCGCGGCCATCGGCTCCCGCGCCCACCCCGACGCGCTGATCGAGGTGGACCAGCACCCGCTGCGCCGGCTGCTCGGCCGGGCGGGCAACCGGCTGATACGGGCGGTGGCCCTGCCCGGCTTCGGCGACACCCAGTGCGGCTTCAAGCTCTTCGACGGCGACCGGGCGCGCGCGGCCTTCGGGCGGTCGCGGCTCGACGGGTGGGGCATCGACGTGGAGATCCTGCGCACCTTCCGCCGCGCGGACTGGGCGGTCGCCGAGGTGCCGGTGCGCTGGGCGCACCAGGCAGGCTCCAAGATCCGCCCGCTGGACTACGCCCGGGTGCTCATGGACCTGCTGCGCCTGTGGCGGCGGAGCCTGGGGGAGCGGATACGCCCCGGCGACCGGGCCGTCCTCCTCGCTTATCTGCTGCTGTCGGTGCTGCTCTACAAGGGGCTGTGGGTGGATGTCGGCCACCGCTACCTCGTGGACAGCGGGCAGGACCAGAACCAGTGGGAGTGGTTCTTCGCGGTCACCGCCGACAACCTCTTCGGGGGATCCGGGCCCGGCGACCCGTTCTTCACCGAGCTCCAGAACGCCCCGCTCGGGGTGAACCTCATGGCCAACACCGCCATGCTCGGGCTGTCCGTCCCGCTCGCGCCCGTCACCGTGCTCCTCGGCCCCGGGATGACCTGGGCGCTGGTGCTGACCTGCGGGCTGGCCGGTTCCGCGGGCGCCTGGTACTGGCTGCTGCGCAAGCGGTTCGTACGCGCCCGCCGGGCCGCCGCGCTCGGCGGCGCCCTCTGCGCCTTCGCCCCGCCGATGATCTCCCACGCCAACGCGCACCCCAACTTCGCGGTGCTGTTCATGATGCCGTTGATCATCGACCGGCTGCTGCGGCTGTGCGAGGGCACCCGTGTCAGGCGCGACGGCGTGGTCCTCGGCCTCTTCCTCACCTACCAGGTCTTCCTCGGCGAGGAGGCGCTGCTGCTCGCCGCGCTGGGCCTCGTCCTCTTCGCGATCGGCTACGCGGCCGCCCGCCCGCGCGTGGCGCGCGCGGCGCTGCGCCCGCTGGCCCGGGGGCTGGCCTTCGCGCTCGCGGTGTGCCTGCCGCTGGTCGCGTATCCGCTGCTGTGGCAGTTCTTCGGCGACCAGAGCTACCACAGCGTGCTGCACGGCCCGGCCGGCAACTCACCGCGCGCGTTCACGGAGTTCGCGGGCCGCTCGCTGGCCGGGGAGGAGGCCACCGCCGACGCGCTCGCCATGAACCGCACCGAGCAGAACGCCTTCTTCGGCCTGCCCCTGCTCCTGCTGGCCGCCGGCACGGTGGTGTGGCTGTGGCGGGACGCGCGGGTGCGGACGCTCGGCTGGGTGGCCCTCGGGGCCTCGGTGCTCTCGCTCGGGCGCACGATCCCCGTGCCCTGGACGGGGATCGTGCTGCCGGGCCCGTGGCGGGTGTTCGCCGGCCTGCCGCTGTTCGAGTCGGTCATCGAGTCGAGGGTGGCGATGGCGGCGGTGCCCGCGCTGGGCATCCTGGTGGCGCTGGCCTGCGACCGGCTGTACGAGGAGGGGCGCCGCGCGGAGGGGCGTCGCGCCGAGGGGGGTGAACGGCTCTGGTTGCCGCGCATCACGGGGGCAGGGACCACCGGGCCCCGCATCACCTGGCTCCGAACGACCGCCTCGCAAACCGTCGGGTCCCTGACCACCTGGCTCGGAACCGCCAAGCCCCAGCTCACCAGGCCCCAGCTCACCAGGCCCCAACTCACCAGGCCCCAGCTCACCTGGTTCCGAACCACCGGGCTCCGGATCGCCGGGTGGGCCGCCGTCGTGGCCGCCCTGCTGCCCATCGCGCCCACCCCGTTCACCACCGCCGACCGCACCCCCGTCCCGTCCTTCGTCGCCGACGGCACCTGGCGCGCGCATGTCCCCGAGGGCCACACGCTCGTCCCCGTGCCGCTGCCCAGCCCTGGAAACGCCGAGCCACTGCACTGGCAGACCGTTGCCAAGATGGGCTTCCCGATCCCCGGCGGCTACTTCAACGGCCCCTACGGCCCCGACCGGACCGGCATCTACGGCCCGGAGCCCCGCTACACCTCCGCCCTCTTCGAAGAGGTCCGCCGCACCGGGAAGGTCCCGGACATCGGCCGCAAGCAGCGCCGCGCCTTCCGCGCGGACCTCGACTTCTGGCGGGCGGGCGCCGTGGTGCTGGCCCCGCAGCCGGGGGACGAGGCGCTGCGTGCCACCCTGGAGCGCCTGCTCGGGTGGCGGGGCGAGTGGATCGGGGGCCTGTGGGTGTGGGAGGTGCACGGAGAGGCATGAGGGGGAGGGCGGGGCACGGGGCCGCCGGTACGGCCGAGGACTGGACGAAGGACCGGGCCGACGACCGGGCCGAGGCCGAGCGAGCGTACACCGCGTACGTCTCCGCGCGGCTGCCCGCGCTGCGCCGCCTCGCGCATCTGCTCTGCAAGGACCCGCACCGCGCCGACGACGTGGTCCAGGCGGCGCTGACCAAGCTGTACGTCCACTGGCGCCGCGCCCGCGCCGCCGACGACCTGGACCGCTATGTGCACACCATCCTCGTCCGGTGTTTCCTGAACGAACAGCGCCTGGGCTGGGCCCGGTTCGTCCGGCTCTCCGGCGCCCCGCACGACACGCCGGGGCTGCCGCCCGTCGAGGGGGTCCCGGACATCGAGACGCGCACCGTCGTGCACACCGCGCTCTCCCGCATCCCGGCGCGGCAGCGCGCCGTGCTGGTGCTGCGCTTCCTGTGCGATCTGCCGGTGGCCGAGGTGGCCGCGGTCCTCGGCTGTTCGGAGGGGAATGTGAAGAGCCAGACCGCGCGGGGCCTCGCCCGGCTGCGCGGCCAACTCGGCGACCGGCCGCTGACGTCGGGGCCGTCAGGGCCGTCGGGGACCTCGGGGACATCCGTGGGCAAGCCCGTGGGGAAGGAGTAGCCGCCATGCGGGACGACGACGAACTGGCACGGGAGGCGGTGCGGCTGCTCGCCCCGCTGCGCGGGCTCGAACCGGGCCCCGGGGCGCCGGGCGTGGACATGGCGCGGGCGGTGCGCAGCGGCAGGCGCCGGGCGCGGGCGCGCCGGGCGGCGGTGCCCGTGGCCGCGGGGCTGGTCGTCGCGCTGGTGGCGGTGGCGCTGGCCCTGGTCGTACGGATCCTGCCCGACGGCCGCGACGCGCCGCCCGCGGGTCCGGGCCCGGTCCGCCCCGTGTCGTCGACGACCACGACCACGACCACCACCGCGACCGCGTCGCCCTCGGAGTCCTCGTCCGGGACGTCCGGAACATTCGAGACGTCCGGATCGGCGGAACCGTCGGGGTCGACCTACTCGCCGTCGACGCCGCCGCCGAGCACAACGGGGGCCCAGCCGACGGACACGGACACGGTCACGTCGCCGGCGAGCCCGTCCTCGCCGACGCCCCCCGAGACGACTCCAGTGACGACCCCAGCGACCACAGCCCCCTGACGTACGGGACTCTTCGCGCGGCGTACGGGGAGCATTACGCTGGGCCGACCATCGACCGTACGGATACGAGAGTGAGATCGCGTGGCATGTGACCTCTGGCTGGTCCCCCTCGTCGATGTGCTGTGCCACAGCCCCGACAACCCCTTCGCGGAGGAGATCGCGGCATACGACAAGGCGCTCGGTGAAGCCGGACTGCCGCCCGTGCCCGTCTTCGGCTATATGCCGGGGCTGTCCGGGGACGTCGCCCCGGTCGCGGCCTTCGACTACGACGCGCTGCACTTGCTGCGCCGCGCCTATCTGCTCCAGGTCTGCGGGCTGGCCGTCTCGCCGGTGGGCGAACTCGGCGGGGACTACGAGCAGTTGCTGGAGATGTTCGAGCCCACGGCCCAGCAGTCGCACCTGGTGTGGCACTACGACCACGCCGGCACGTATGTCCCCGTCGACTTCGAACGCCCGCTGTCCAACGACGAACTCCTCGAAGGCGGCGGCCCCCTGGGGTCGAGCCACGGCCTGCTGAGAGAGCTGGAGGCGGTCGCCCCGGCCCTCGGTATCGACCCCAACAACCCACCCGCCGCCCCGGCGCCCCCGGCCCGCCCCACCACCCTGGAGGAACCGGCGGAATCCATTCCGTACGAGGACGGCCCCTTCGCCCGTGAGCGCCATGTCTGGCTGGGCCTGCACGCGGCGGCCACGCGCAGCCTCGGCCAGGGCTCGATGATCGTCTTCAGCTGAGACCCGACCCATCACATGGATGTGGCGCACGTCACATTCATGTGATGGGTTCGGCCGTCACATCTCCTGAACCGCGTCCGTCAGTGCTGTGTAAGCGTCGACACGGCAAGGAGAACACCATGGACGCCCGTCTGAACTTCTACGGCAACCCCGTCGCGGCCAAGTTCGCGAAGTACATCAACTCCGCGGGCAAGGCCGTCAGCGACTCGACGCTGCCGGCCGCGACGCAGGAACTGGTGAAGATCCGCGCCAGCCAGATCAACGGCTGCGGCTTCTGCACCGACATGCACACTAAAGACGCCGCGCACGCCGGGGAGACCTCGGTGCGTCTCAACCTGATCGCGGCCTGGCGGGAGGCCAAGGTCTTCACCGAGGCCGAGCGGGCCGCCCTGGAGCTGACCGAACAGGGCACCCGCATCGCCGACGCCGCCGGCGGTGTCACCGACGAGGCCTGGGCGAACGCCGCCAAGCACTACGACGAGGACCAGCTGGCCGCCCTCGTCTCCCTCATCGCCCTCATCAACGCCTACAACCGGATGAACGTGATCATCCAGCAGCCCGCCGGCGACTACCAGCCGGGCCAGTTCGGCTGACGGGCCCGGGCACGATTTATTCGATCGCTCCGCGCTTGTGCGTCCCGTTAGGTTGGCGCGATGGCCGAGCTGCGTACTGATCGTCTTGTGCTCCGCGGGTGGCGGGACTCCGACCTCGAACCGTGGGCTGTGATGAACGCCGATCCCGAGGTCCGCGAGTACTTCCCGGACGTGCTCACGCGGGAGCGGAGCGAGGCGTCGGTGGCCGGGTTCCAGGCCGACCTCGACCAGCGCGGCTGGGGATGGTGGGCGGTGGAGGTGCGGGCCACCGGCGAGTTCATCGGGTTCACCGGGCTGGACCCGGTGGACGAGGACACGCCGTTCACCGGAGTGGAGGTCGGCTGGCGCCTGGCCCGCCCGCACTGGGGCCACGGCTATGCCACCGAGGCCGCCCTGGCGGCGCTGGACCACGGCTTCACCACCCTCGACCTCGCCGAGATCCTCGCGATAACGACGGCCACCAACCTCCGCTCGCAAGCGGTGATGCGCCGTATCGGCATGACCCGCGACCCCGCCGATGACTTCGACGACCTGACGGTGCCCGAAGGGCCGCTGCGTCGGAATGTCGTGTATCGGCTTCGGGCAAAGGACCGCCAGTAGGCTTTGTCCGAGGGGGATGCTTCATGAGGCTATGGGTGACGTTGCCGCCGGAGCAGGGGGAGCGGGTGCTCTGCGTGAAGACCGGCGCGGTGCTCATTCCGGGGACCGGACTCGCGCTGATCGGCGGACTGCTCGTCCTCACCAACCGCCGCCTCTACCACGGCCCGCTGAACACCAAGCTCGCGGGCCAGCTGCTCAGCACGGTGGCGGGTTCGGCGGCCCCGCCGGGCGTCGACAGGGCGATCGACCTGATCGTCGGCTGGTCGAACAAGGCGCGGGCCGTGCGGCTCGAGGACATCACGTCGGTCGGGGCGGCCGGCCGGACGGTGCTCCGTATCACCACGCGGGACGGCGGGCGCCGGCGCTTCGGCATCGCCGCCGGCTGGCGGACGCCGGTGTGGTCGCGGCACAACATCGCGCACCGCGACGAGATGGTGGCGGCGGTCCAGTGGGCGATCCAGCAGGCGGCGCGCGGTTGAGCGTCAGCGCGCTGGTGCACGCGGAGCTGGAGCGCCACGACTGGGCGGCGCTGAGCTGCGGCTGTGGTGAGTCCGCGGAACATGTGCCGTTGATGTTCGAGGCGATCCTCACCGCCGGGACACCGCGGCACATGATCGGGTACACCCTCGACAACCACCTCGAGATCGGCACCAACCTCTTCGAGGCGGCCGTGCCCGCCGTCGGCGTGATCCTCGCCGCGCTGGCGGGGGACCCCTCCCCGCCGGCCCGACGCCACCTCCTGGACACGCTGTGCCACCTGGTCAGCGGTGACTCCCACGCCACCGAGCAGGCGGCGGGACGGGCGGAACTCGGCGACGAGTGCCGCCGCAAGGCCCGCGAGGGCTACTGGCTGATCGCGCGGACCGGACTCACGGGCAGCGCGGACGACGCCGGGACGGCGGCGGACATCTGCGAGTTCATCGACCTGGACGACGAACGGTCCGGCTACTACCAGGCCCTGCTACGAGAGCGCATGAGCGCGAAGACCAAGCGCCGCCCGAGGGGTTGAGGCTGTTCTCAACCCTGGGCCCGGCCTCAGCGGGGCGGCTCCGGCGGGCGCTGGCGCGGCATGTTGGGCCGGGTGGCAGGGGGCATCGGGAAGCGGTTCGCGGGGCTTCCGCCGTCCGGGCGGGAGCCCTGGGCCACCAGCGCCTGGGTGAACAGCGGCGCCGAGCCGGAGCCGAAGTCCACCATCCAGCCGGCGGTCTCGGTCCGTACGAGCTCCGACACGTCCTCGCAGAAGCGGCGCAGCACGGCGAGGCAGCGCTCCACGGCCTCGGCCGCGGTGCCCTCGGTCGGGCCGAGCACCTCGCGCACGCTCTCCGACGCCCAGTCGAACTGAAGCGCCTCCAGCCGCCGCTGTACGGCCTGCGCCGTCGCCACGTCCCGCATCCATCCCGACGTCAGCCCGAAGAACCGGTCGCACCCCACACACGCGGCGGCGATCAGCAGCATCAGACAGCCCCACCCGGCCCCGCCGCCCAGCACCCCGTTCAGATCCAGCAGCGGCAGTATGGCCCCCACGACCCCCGTGACCGCCGCCCCCACCCGCAGCGCCCGCGCGATCCGCCGCTTCCATACGCGTTCGGTGAGATACCACCGCGCGACCTGCAACGCGCCTTCCTCGACCCACCGGTAGAGCTCGTCGAGACGCTCGGCGGGCTCCCCCCAGTCGCCCTGCGGGAAGGGCCGGCCGAGCAGGTCCCCCTGCTTGTTCGCCTCTTCCTGTCGAGGAAGCCCCTCGGGCTGCATCTCCGGCTGACTCACCCGTGGCACTCCCTCTGCGCTGAGGTACTCGCTACGCCTCCCTTGGCGCGCGGCTGATGCGGAACCACCTTACCTACCGCCGAACGGCTGGCCACGCGGCCGGGTTCGCGGGATAACCGCCCGTACGAGGGGCGTGATTCGGTATAGGAGCGTCCGCCCCCTCACCCGAAAGAGTGCCGGGGCCGACCCGGCGACGGTCTCACCCCAGCGACCGGTCGGCGACGTACGACACATGCTCCTCGAACCGCTTCCGCGCATCCGGGGTCAGGCTCGCCAGCGCGACCATGGCGGTCAGGACGACGTCGCACAACTCCCGCTCCACGTCGGCCCACGTGCGGCTGGCGCCCTTGCGGGGGTTGCCGCCCATGACGCCGTGCACCGCCTCGGCGACCTCCCCCGCCTCCTCGCTGATCTTGAGCACCCGCAGCAGGCGCGCGACCTCCGGCGATGCCGCGGCGCTCTCCGCGTCCAGCCATGCGACGAGCCGGCGGACGGTGTCCCAGGTCTCTTCCATGACCGGCGAACGTACCTGTCGCGACGGTCATCCGACCAAGGTGAGCACCACTTCGTCGATCTCCTCGCCCCGTGCGTTCGCGAAACCGCGCTCCCTGCCGGTCACCACGAATCCGCACTTCTCCAGGACCCGGATGGAGCCTGCGTTGTCCGCTGCCGCCCGGGCGAGCAGCGGACGCTCCGGTACGGCGCCGAGCAGCTCCCGCAGCGCGGCGGTGGCCGCCCCACGGCCCCAGTACTCCCGCCCGATCCAGTACGTGACCTCGCGCTCCTCGGGCGGACCGAACACCGCGGCGTGCCCGACGATCTCACCGCTTCCGCCGACCACGGTGCGGTGGGTGACCGCCGGGTCCTGGCGGTTCCGCGCCCAGTGGGCGTCGAAAGCGGCGCGGTCGGATGGGTCCTCGGCGGTGAAGGCCGCCATATGAATCCCCTCGGGCTCGTTCATCTGAGCCCAGAAGACGGACAGGTCGTCGTCTCTCACTTCGCGAAGCGCGATGTCCATCGGCGGGATCAGCCCCGCCCGGCTTCGTCGGCCACCCGCTCCAGACGGTCCCGGTACTCCGCCCACCACGACGCGTCGACCGACGGCATGTTGCTGCTGGCGCTCCGCATCCCGACGGCCCCGTCGATGAGCTCCCGGAGGATGTCGGCGTGGCCGGCGTGCCGCTGGAGGTCGCTCGTCACGTGCAGCACGATCTGGTGCAGCGTGACCTCCCTGCGCCCCTCCAGCCACCACGACACATGACCGGCCGCGTCGAGCGGCAGTGCCTCGATCGTCTCGTCCGCGTGCTTCCACGCGCGGTGGTACAGCCCGACGATGTCTTCCCGCGACTCGTCGGCGGCCGCCCACATGTCCGCGTTGGGTTCGGCGTCGTCCGCCAGCCAGGGCAGCGGCTCGTCGGCCGGCCGCCCGAACACCTCGCCGAAGTACGTCAGCTCCACGCAGGCGGCGTGCTTGACCAGCCCCAACAGGTTGGTGCCGGTCGGCGTCAGGGGGCGGCGGACGTCGTACTCCGAGAGCCCGTCGAGCTTCCACAGCAGGGCTTCGCGGGCGGAGCGCAGGTAGTGGTGCAGATTCGCTTTGAAGTTCGCTTCCGGCATGCGGGGAAGTCTCGCAGAGGGCACTGACAGCGCCGTGGGCTCGCCGGGCTCGGCGGTCTCAGGACCTGGCCCGGTCCCAGGTCGGGCTGGTGCGGAAGTAGGTGTCGTAGAGCTCCTGGACCTCCGCCAGGCTCTCCGGCGGCACCTTCCCGTAGGCGATGCGCTCCAGGTGGCGGAAGTACTCGAACCGCTCGACGCCGGGGGTGATGACGATGAGGATGTCGGCGTTGTGCCCCGGTGCGGCGGCGAAGGCGTGGGCCAGACCGGGCGGCACGATGACGAGGTCGCCGCGCTCGGCGGTCACGACCTGCTCGCCGGACAGGAGCTGGGCGGTGCCGTCCAGCATGTAGAACAGCTCGGCCGAGTTGGCGTGGTGATGCGGTCTGGCGCCGTCCGCGCCGTCGGTGAGCGTGACGCGTTGAGTGGACAGCGCGCCGCCGGTCGAGCCGCTGTCGGCCAGCAGCCGGATGGTGGTCGGGGCCTGGCCGATCACCTCGGCCTCCGCGGAGCGGACGATCACGGACTCGTTGAATTCCGGCACGACCAGAGACATCTGCGTAACTCCCTTGGGGCGAGACTGCTGAGGGTCAGACGGCGAAGAGGAGCGCGGCGCTGATGAGGACGACCACGGCGGTGGCGAAGTGGATGCCGAAGGCCGCCGCCTTGGTGCCGCCATTGCGCAGGACGATGAGGGTGTCGCCGAGCGGGGTGAGGGCGACGGCCAGCATGTACCAGCCCACGGCATGGACGTCCGCGAAGGCGAGCAGGGCGAGGCCGATCACGCCCGAGGTGAGGTCGCGCAGGCCCTTGACCGTCAGGTAGGCGGCGTCTCCGTGCTGCTTGGCGGGTACGCCGAAGCCGGTCGCGGCGGCCTGGGGGCTGACCAGAAACCGTGCGCCGATGAAGACGACGAAGAGGGTGAGGAAGGCGGCCAGTCCGTAGGCGATGGGCGTGAGCATGATTTCTCCCGTTTGCTAGCGGCGCTAGGAACATGGTCGACGCTATCAGGTCGCCGACCGGAAATCTAGCGCCGCTAGAAACCGGGCGCGGTGGACAGCCGCACCTGGATCATCATTCGTCCGTGGGCAGGGCCCAGCTCGGCCCGTCGGGCTTGCGCAAGGACGACCTCTACGCGATAGACCTGAGCGCGGCGCCGTGGCGCAAGTCGTCCTTCAGCGACGGCGGCAATGGCTGCATAGAGATGACCGATCTCCCACGCGGCGGCGTCGCCATCCGCGACTCGAAGAACCCGGCCTTCCCGGCCCTCCGCTACACCGCCGCCGAGTGGGACGCCTTCCGGAAAGGCGTGCTCTCCGGCGAGCTCTGAGCCGGGTCCGGTACGGCCCGCACGGCCGCCGCGAGGGGGCGGCCGGGCCCCCGGGGCCGGGGGGCGGGGCGGGGAGGCAATAGGCTGCATACCGTGAAGGTCCTCGTCATCGGCAGCGGCGCCCGCGAACACGCCCTGTGCCGCGCACTGTCCCTCGACCCCGACGTCAGCGCGCTGCACTGCGCTCCCGGCAACGCCGGCATCGCGGAGGTCGCCGAGCTGCACACGGTCGACGCCCTCGACGGCGCGGCCGTCGCCGAGCTGGCCGCCTCGCTGGAGGCGGAGCTGGTGGTGGTCGGCCCGGAGGCCCCGCTGGTGGCGGGGGTGGCCGACGCGTTGCGCGCGCGGGGGATCCCGGTGTTCGGGCCGTCCGCCGAGGCGGCGCAGCTGGAGGGGTCGAAGGCGTTCGCCAAGGACGTGATGGCGGCGGCCGGCGTGCCCACCGCCCGCGCTTACGTCTGCACGAACGAGGCCGAGATCGACGAGGCGCTGGACGCCTTCGGCGCGCCGTACGTCGTCAAGGACGACGGGCTGGCCGCCGGCAAGGGCGTGGTCGTGACCAGCGACCTCGCCGCCGCCCGCGAGCACGCGCTGGCCTGCGGCCGCGTGGTGATCGAGGAGTATCTGGACGGCCCGGAGGTGTCGCTGTTCGCCGTCACGGACGGCGAGACGGTGATCCCGCTCCAGCCCGCCCAGGACTTCAAGCGGGCCTACGACGGCGACGAGGGCCCGAACACGGGCGGCATGGGCGCGTACTCCCCGCTGCCGTGGGCGGACCCCAAGCTGGTCGACGAGGTGCTGGCGACCGTGCTTCAGCCGACCGTGGACGAGCTGCGCCGCCGGGGTACGCCGTTCGCGGGGCTGCTGTACGCGGGTCTCGCGATCACCTCGCGCGGGGTGCGGGTGATCGAGTTCAACGCGCGCTTCGGCGACCCGGAGACCCAGGTGGTGCTGGCCCGGCTGAAGACGCCGCTGGCGGGTGTGCTGCTGGCCGCCGCGACCGGGCGGCTCGACTCGCTGGCGCCGCTGCGGTGGAGCGACGGCGCGGCGGTGACGGTCGTGATCGCGTCGCACAACTACCCGGACACGCCCCGTACGGGTGACGCGATCACCGGCCTGGACCAGGTGGCGGAGCAGGACGGGCCCAAGGCCTATGTGCTGCACGCGGGCACCAAGCGGGACGTTGCCTCGGGTGACGTGGTGAGCGCGGGGGGCCGGGTGCTGTCGGTGACCGCGACCGGCTCCGACCTGGCCAAGGCCCGCGAACGGGTGTACCAGGCGGTCACCCGGATCGGCCTGGACGGCTCCCACCACCGCTCGGACATCGCCGCCAAGGCGGCGGCGGAGGCGGCGGCGGAGGCGGCCGTGGAGGCGGGGCCCGGGGCGGCATCGGCCTGAGGCCCGGTCGAGAAGGGTTGGAGAAGGGATTGAGGAGCGCTCGAGTAGAGCCTGTGGTCGTCCAGAAAGCTCCTGGAGAAGTTCCCGGTTCCGACCAAGGCCATTCCATCGGGTGAGCCCTCCCGGCATCCTGCTGACGCACGCACGGGGCCCCAACTAGTGTGCCGCTCAGGCGCGGTGCGGCAACTGGCCCACCGGCATTGCGGCGCGGGCGGCCGGTGCGACAGTGGGGTGGGTAAGGGCACAACACCGCCGTCGTCCGCTGTTCGAAGATCGGCTGGACAGCAGGGGGTGATGGAACCGTGGCAGGTCCGGAAGCAGGCGCAGAAGTGGCGCGCGCTCGCGCCCTCGCGGTGCTGCGGATCCGGAGCACCGCGCTCGCGATCGCGCTCCTCCCGGCGGCGGCCGCCGTCGTACTGCTGGCCGGGGGCGCCACCGGCCGGATCGGCGGCTCCCATGACGAGGGCTGGACCGCCGTCCGCTGGGCGGTGGTCGGCGGCGCCGTGGTGGCGCTGCTGCTGGCGGCCGCCGTGGCGGCCGTGGTGGTCCGGGCCAGGCCCGCGCTGAGCCCCACCGTGCCCATCCCCGAGGAGACGGCCCCTGACCTCTATCGCCTGGTCCGCGACCTCGCGGACCGGCTGGAGGTGCCCGCCCCGTCCGCGGTAGCGCTCACCCCGGACTGCGACAGCTGGCTGGAGGACCGTACGCACCGGGCGCACAGCCCCCGCGGCAGTGGTGCGGCCGCGGCGGAGCGCGTGCCGACCGGTGCGGCGGTCCTCGGGAGAGGCGAGCGGCGGGTGCCGCAGCCGCCCGTGCTGGTGATCGGCTCGCCGTTCCTGTGGTGGATGCGCGTCGCCGAGCTGCGCGCCCTGCTCGCGCCCGTGGTCGCGGGCACCGGCCCCTCCACGCACCCCGACATAGCGGCCGCCCGCCGCTTCGTCCGCGGCCTGGACGCCGCCGTGGCCGTCGCCGCCCACGGCGGGGGCCATGGCTCGGGCCACGGCGCGGGCCCGGCCCTCGGCCGGGCGGTGCGCCGCCCCGCCCTCGCCTTCCTCGGCTGGATCGCGCGGCTGCTGCTGCGCGGCTGCCGGGACCACGCCGCCGTGATGGAGCGGGCCGTCGCCGCGGCCGCCTCCGAGCGCGCCCAGACGGTCGACTACGGCCTGCGGATCGTGGCCCAGGAGCAGGTGGGCCTGGCGTACGCGGGGTGGGACCGGCTGCTGACCAGGGTCGCGCTGCCCGCGTGGCGGATGGGCCGCTGGCCGTCCCGCCTGGACGCGGGCGTGGTCGCGGCCCTCACCGAGCTCTCCCGCCGCGACCGGCTCGCCGAGGGGTTCACCTCCCGGCTCAGCGAGCGTCCTGCCTGCGACCTGCTTGAGGAGCCGGGCGTGATCGACGAGGCGACGTCCCTGCTGGCCGCCCGGCTGTTCCACGGCGGCCCGAGCGAGCCTGGCCCGGACTGGTCCCCGGTCGACTGGGGCGAGTATCCGGAGGAGGTCGTCGACCGCAAATGGCGCGTGGAGGCCGCCCGGCTGCACCGCGTCCTCGACGAGCAGGCCGGCTCCGGTGGCGGCGGACGAACGGGCTCCGCGGCGTCTGGAGAGGCGGCCACAGGGGCGGGCCCCGAGCCCGCCGCGCCCACCCTCGCCCGGGTCATGGACCGGCTGACCGCCGCTCCCGACCTCGCCCCGACCGGGCGGCTCGGCGAGGAGGTCGCCACCTGGCTCAGTGTGGAGCTGGCCCGTGAGGAGGCCGTCCGCCGGGCGGCCACCCGGGCGGCGCCCGGCCAGACGGCCGGGGTGCGTACGGGGGAGGGGCCGGGCTCCGGCGGCGACCCGTGGATCGACGGCTTCGCGCCGCTGTTCCCGCTTCAGCCGCCCCGCAGCGGCCGCGAGCTGCTGGCCGACCATGTCACGGCCATGGTGTGCTGCGCCGCCATAGACACCGCGGGCGCCGCGCCGGGCCTCGACTGGCTGGACGGGCCCGCGCTGATGATCGGCGGGCGGCGGCGGGCGGATCTGGCGCACCCGGTGCTGAGCCTGGTCGAGGACGGCGACGCCGAGCCGCTGCGCGCCTGGCTCGGCGAGGCGGGCGTGCGGCCGGAAAAGCCGGTCCGGCTGGTCTGACGGCCGGGCGTCACGGACCGAGCACCTCAGCCCGGTAAATCAAGGGCCGACCGGATGAAACCCGGACGTGAACGCTCCGGGTCTGGGTTCGGCAAAGTCGCGACGATCAGTGACTGAGTGGGTGCGTAATGTGATGTCCTGGGGTGGTGGTGGCTACAGGCCGCCCGGGGGAGGCAGGGAGGGGAGCCAGTCGTGGACGACGTCACGGAACCGGTCCGGCGCTGGGAGTCGGGAGCGCTCGCACACGCGGTGACGGATCCGTTCGGCCAGGGCCCGCTGCCCTGGCTGCGGGGCAGGCAGACCTACTTCAGCGAGACGGGCCGCCTGGTTCCCTGGTACGTGGAGCACGACCCGGCCACGGGGGCCCTCGGCACCACGGGAGCCACCGGGGCCACCCGAACCCCCCGGACGTTCGAGATGACGGGCGTCGGCGCCGGCGTCGGCCCCGGCGAGGCGGCCGACCCGGGCCCCGGCCATATCCCCTCCACCCGCACCGCCGACGACATACACCGCCAGATCAAGGGCTTCACCTCCGCCTCCGCCGCCGCCCCCGGCGAGGCCATCGACTTCCGGATCACCGTCGACCCGCCCCAGCAGTTCAGCGTCGACGTCTACCGCGTAGGCCACTACGGCGGCGACGGCGCCGCGAAGATGACCAGCAGCCCCCGGCTGTCCGGCATCGTCCAACCGCCCCCGCTCGCGGCCGACCGCACCGTCTCCTGCCACCACTGGTGGCTGTCCTGGCGGCTCCAGATCCCCTCGTACTGGAACCCCGGCGCGTATGTCGCCGTGCTGACCACCGCCGACGGCTACCGCAACCACATCCCCTTCACCGTCCGCGACCCCCACCCCGCCGACCTCCTGCTCGTCCTCCCGGACATCACCTGGCAGGCGTACAACCTCTACCCGGAGGACGGCCGGAGCGGCGCCAGCCTCTACCACGCGTGGGACGACCGCGGCCGGCTGCTCGGCGAGTCCCAGGCGGCGGTCACGGTCTCCTTCGACCGGCCGTACGCGGGCGCGGGGCTGCCGCTGCACGTGGGCCACGCGTACGACTTCATCCGCTGGGCCGAGCGGATGGGCTACGACCTCGCCTACGCCGAGACCCGCGATCTGCACGCGGGCCGCGTCGACCCGGCCCGCTACCGCGGGCTGGTCTTCCCCGGCCACGACGAGTACTGGTCGGCCCCGCTGCGGCGCGCCGTCGAGGCGGCCCGCGACGCCGGCACCTCGCTGGTCTTCCTCTCCGCCAACACCATGTACTGGCAGGTCGGCCTCGCGCCGTCGCCCTCCGGCCCGGACCGCCTGCTGACCTGCCACAAGCGCCGCGGCCCCGGCCGCTCGGCGCAGTGGCGGGAGACCGCGCCCGAGCAGCAGCTGCTGGGCATCCAGTACGCGGGGCCGGTGCCCACGCCGTCCCCGCTGATCGTCCGGAACACGAGCCACTGGCTGTGGGAGGCGACCGGCGCGGGCGAGGGCGACGAACTGCCCGGCCTGGTCGCGGGCGAGGCCGACCGCTACTTCCCGCGCACCAGCCTGCCCGGGCATCTGCGCCGGATCCTGCTCGCCCACTCCCCGTACCGGGACGCGGAGGGCGTCACCCGGCACCAGGACACCTCCCTGTACCGCGCGCCCAGCGGCGCCCTGGTCTTCGCGTCCGGCACCTTCGCCTGGACCCCGGCCCTGGACCGCCCCGGCCACACCGACGTCCGGGTGCAGCGCGCCACCGCCAACCTCCTGGACCGCATCTGCAAACGCGCCTAGGGGTGTCCGACGGATCTTTTCCCCTACCCGCCCCTTCCCGCGGTGTCGATGTGCGGCGGAGCCCCGCGCGGCGGAGCCGCATATCGACAGGGGCTCGACAGGGGCTCGACAGGGGTCGGGAAGGGGCGGGGTGGGGGAGGAGCCCGCCGCAGGCGTCAAGATTGGCCGGACACCGCCGAAGCCCCAGGCCACGCCTGGTGCGCCCCGCGTCGGCCGCGTGGTGGGGCGTGGGGCAGAATCGTGGGGGTCTTGGACAAACCCACCAGGAGGAACCGTGTCCGGATTCGTGGAGAAGCCCGAGCCGGTGGAGGTGCCAGGCCTTGTGCACCTGCACACAGGCAAGGTGCGCGATCTCTACCGGAACGAGAAGGGCGACCTCGTCATGGTCGCCAGCGACCGGATGTCCGCCTACGACTGGGTGCTGCCGACCGAGATCCCCGACAAGGGCAGGATCCTCACCCAGCTCTCCCTCTGGTGGTTCGACCAGCTGGCCGACCTCGTGCCCAACCACGTCCTGGCCACCGAGATCCCCGAGGGCGCCCCCGCCGACTGGGCGGGCCGCACCCTGGTGTGCCAGTCGCTGAGCATGCTCCCGGTGGAGTGCGTGGCCCGCGGCTATCTGACCGGCTCGGGCTTGGCCGAGTACCGGGAGGACCGTACGGTCTGCGGGATCGCCCTCCCCGAGGGCCTGGTCGACGGCTCCGAGCTGCCCTCCCCGATCTTCACCCCGGCCACCAAGGCCGAGGTCGGCGAGCACGACGAGAACGTGTCGTACGAGGAGGTCGCCCGCCGGGTCGGCACCGAGACCGCCGCCCAACTGCGCCAGGCCACGCTCGCGGTCTACAACCGGGGCCGTGACATCGCGCGCGACCGGGGCATCATCCTCGCCGACACCAAGTTCGAGTTCGGCCACGCCCTGGCCGAGGGCGGCGCGGACGGGCATGAGCTGGTCCTCGCCGACGAGGTGCTGACCCCCGACTCCTCCCGCTTCTGGCCCGCCGACGAGTGGCAGCCGGGGCGCCCGCAGTCCTCCTTCGACAAGCAGTTCGTCCGTGACTGGCTGACCTCCCCGGCCTCCGACTGGGACCACCGCGGCGAGCAGCCGCCGCCCCCGCTGCCGGCGGAGGTCGTGGAGCGGACGCGGGCGAAGTACGTGGAGGCGTACGAGCGCCTGACCGGCAGCCGCTGGGCCTGACGGCCGGGCGGCGGCACGACGAAGGCCCTGGCCGATGTGGCCAGGGCCTTCCTCACAAGAGCGGACGACGAGGCTCGAACTCGCGACCTCAACCTTGGCAAGGTTGCGCTCTACCAACTGAGCTACGTCCGCATGCGCGGACGAATTCCGTCCGGCGCGCCTCCACTATAACCAAACCCGAGACGAGGGAACTACCTCGTGCCGTCAGGCGACGTCGTGCGGCCGGAACTGGATGCTGATCCGCGGCCCCGTGGCCCGGGTGCTCTTGGGGATCGCGTGCTCCCAGGTCCGCTGGCAGGAGCCGCCCATCACGATCAGGTCGCCGTGCCCGAGCGGCCGCCGCACGGTGGCCCCGCCGCGGCGCGGGCGCAGCACGAGGTCGCGGGGGGCGCCCACGGACAGGATGGCGACCATCGTGTCCACCCGGGCGCCCCGGCCGATCCGGTCGCCGTGCCAGGCCACGCTGTCCCGGCCGTCCCGGTAGTAGCAGAGCCCGGCCGTGGTGAACGGCTCGCCCAGCTCGGCGGCGTAGTGAGCGGAGAGCGCGGCCCGTGCCTCGCCGAGGGCGGGGTGCGGCAGCGGGTCGTCGGCGCCGTAGAACGCGAGCAGCCGCGGTACGTCCACGACCTGGTCGTACATAGGGCGCCGCTCCGCTCGCCACGGCACCTCGTCGACGAGGTGCGCGAACAGGGCGTCCGCCCCGCTCAGCCATCCGGGCAGCAGATCGATCCAGGCCCCGTCGCCGAGCGCCGTCCTGCGCATATCGCCCAGCGGGCCGAGACGGATGTCGTCGGCCTGGTCGAAGAGCGAGCCCTGGAGGCCTCGGGGGTACGAGGGCATGCGTCCAGGATAACCGGCCACCCGAATGTCTGTGCGATTAGCTGCGCGCCGTCGACTCCTGCGCTACGTTCCCCGCATGGCTGAATTCGTGCTGGTGTCGGGTGCGTGGCTGGGGGCGTGGGCGTGGGACGAGGTGGTCCCGGAGCTACGGGCGGCGGGGCACGGCGCCCATGCCCTGACGCTGTCCGGGGTCGCCGAGAAGCGCGGGGTGCCCGCCGGGCAGCAGACCCACGTGGCGGACATCGTCGACGAGGTCGAACGCCTCGACCTGCGTGATGTCGTCCTCGTCGGGCACAGCTACGCCGGCATCCCGGTCGGCCAGGCCGCCGAGCGGATCGGCGACCGGCTGGCCCATGTGGTCTTCGTCGACTCCAACGTGCCGGCCGACGGCGAGTCGTTCGTCTCCGGCTGGGCGGACGGGCGGGCGGCGATCGAGGCCTCGATCGCCGAGACGGGCGGCTTCTGGGCGCCGCTCCCGGCGGACGACTTCGCCGGCCAGGGCCTCACGGACGAGCAGATCGCCCGCATCGTCGACCGCGCGACCCCGCACCCGGGCGCATCCCTGACCGAACCGGCCCACCTGTCCCGCCCGCTCACCGAGCTCTCCGCGACGTACATCAAGTGCCTGCTCGACTGGCCGCAGCCGAGTGACGACGTGGCCGAGCTGCTGAAGAGCGAGCGCTGGCGGCTGGTCGAGATGAACACCGGCCACTGGCCGATGCTCTCCCAGCCCCAGGAGCTGGCCGGCGTCTTGTGCGAGTCGGCGGAGCCCGCGCGCTAGCGGGCCCCGGGCTCTCTTTCCGCCCGCTCCTCCCCGGCTCCAGTCGATCTACGGCTCCGCCGCGTGGTGGGCCCGGCCCCCAGGCCTCGGGGTCCAGGCCTCGGGGTCCAGGCCTCGGGGTCCAGGCCTCGGGGTCCAGGGGCGGAGCCCATGGTTGTGGGAAGGGGCGGGTAGGGGAGAAAGCCCTGTCGCCGCGAGCCCGTGAGGCCGCCGCTCGCTAGATCCAGCCGCGCTCGCGCGCCAGGCGTGCGGCCGCGTGGCGGTTTTCGGCGGGGATCTTGGACGCGGCGGAGGACAGGTAGTTGCGGACCGTGCCCTGCGACAGCCCCGCCCGCTGGGCGATCTCCGCGATGGACGCGCCGTCCGCCGCCAGTTCCAGCAGCTCCGCCTCGCGGGCGGTCAGCGGGGAGTCGCCCGCGCTGATCGCGTCGGCCGCGAGGCCGGGGTCGATGTACCGGTTGCCGCCGTGCACCGTGCGGATGATCTCCGCGAGCCGCTGCGCCGACGCGGTCTTGGGCAGAAAGGCCCGTACCCCCGCCTCCAGCGCCCGCTTGAGGTGGCCCGGACGGCCGTGGCTGGTCACGATCATGGACCGGCAGCCGGGCAGCTCGGACCGCAGGGAGGCGGCCACCGACACCCCGTCCGCGCCGGGCATCTGGAGGTCGAGCACCGCGATGTCGGGCCGGTGTGCCCGGGCCATCGCGAGCGCCTCGGGCCCGGACGCGGCCTCCGCGACGACCAGCAGGTCCTCTTCGAGGGACAGCAGGGCGGCGAGGGCGCCCCGGATCAGATGCTCGTCGTCCGCGAGCAGCACGCGGATCGCGGAAGCCCCGCTCATACGCCGACCCCTTCAGACGTCTCGCGCGCCTCGCGCTCCTCGTGCTCCGTCAACGGGAGTTCGGCCCGCAGCCGGTACGTCCCGCCCTCCCCGGGCGCGGACCACAGCGTGCCGCCCAGCGGCACCAGCCGCTCCCGCAGCCCCTTCAGCCCGTTGCCCGAGGTACCGGGCGCCGACGTACCGGGTACGCGGGGTTCCACCTCAGGCACCCCGTCATTCTCCATGACCAGCACCGCCGTACGGCCCCCGTCCGTCGTCCGCCCCATCCCGACCCGCACCGTGCAGCGGGCCGCCTCCGCGTGGCGCAGGACGTTGGTCGTGCCCTCGCGCACCACCCACGCCAGCGCCGACCGCACCGCGGGCGGCAGCTCCGCGTCCGCGCCGTCGTCCGGGATCCGGTAGTCGATGTGGCAGTCGACGCGGGCCGCCCGCAACACCGATCGCGCTCCGGCCAGCTCCACTTGGAGATCCGCCTTCCGGTAGCCGCGCACCACGTCCCGGATCTCCTCCTGGGACTCCTGCGCGATCCGCTGCACCTCCACCATCTGCTCGGCGGCCTCGGGCCGCCCCCGCCGCGCCAGTTGCACCGCGAGCTCGCTCTTGAGCGCGATCACCGTCAGGTTCCGGCCCATCACATCGTGCAGATCACGGCCGAACCGCAGTCGCTCCTCCGCGACCGCGAGCCGCGCCTGCACCTCGCGGCTCGCGTCCAGCTCCCACATCACTTCCAGGATCCATATCGAGCTGCGGACCGAGAACGCGGACAGGGCGGCCATGAGGAGCACCGCCAGGGGGGAGGACACCGACAGGAAGACGCTCGCCTGCGCGACGGACAGCGCCGTGAGCGTCGCCGCGGCGATTCCCGCGTGCACCAGGGTGAAGGCGCGGACGGACAGCAGCAGGGGGCACGAGAGGGAGAACGGCAGCGTGTTCATCGTCGCCGCCGACATGAACGCCGAGCCTTCCGACGCCCCGTCCACGATCAGCAGCGCCACCCCCGCGCACTGCCCTGCCGCCACCATCGCCCCGGCGAGCGCCAACAGCCCCCGCGGCGCCGCGCGCTCGCCCCGCCGGTGCTCGATCCCCCGCCGCAGCAGCGGAATCGCGAGCACGTTCTGGACCACCGCCAGGCCGAACTGCCCCCAGGCCAGCCAGTTCGCCGGTGCCTCCGACCGCAGTCTGTCGGGCAGCGGACCCGCCATGGCGAGCAGCATGATCCAGGGCAGCGCGTACAGCGTCCAGCGCGTGAACAGCTCCACGCGCACCACCTGCCGGCTGCGCCGCCGCCATCGCCGTATCACCAATCCTGTCCTTCCCCCTCGGCCATCACGGGCCACGACCGGTCAGCGCCGCGGCTCCCACGGGAACCGCCGGCGCACGGTCCACCCTGCCAGGGCCGTCCAGGCCGCCGCCGTGGCCAGGGCCGTCAGCGCCTCGCCGAGGCCCATCTCACCGGTCCAGCCCGCCCGTACGAGGGCGACCACCGGCGTCAGCGGCGCCCACTCGCACACCGCCGCCACCCGGTCCGGCATGATGTCGAGCGGTACGAACAGCCCCGAGGCCAGCATCGACACCAGCATCACCGGCATGGGGGTCAGCTGCGCGGACTCCGCCGTCTTGGTGAAGGCCGCGGTCGCGGCGGCCAGCGTGGCCATCAGGGCCAGACCGGCGGCCACCCCGAGCACGACCAGATGCGGCGCCTTCGGCGCGGGCGCGTCCAGCGCCGGGCCCACCGCGGCGACCATCAGCACACACTGAACCAGCCCCATCAGCACGGCGGGGAGCGCCGCCCCGGCGAGGATCTCCGGATCGGTCAGCTCACCGGTGCGCAGCCGCTTGAGGACCAACTCCTCGCGGCGGATGACGTAGACGCCGACGAGGTTCATATAGACGGCGAGGATCAGCGCCAGGCCGATCGAGCCCGGGAGGACCAGCGTGGGAAGGTCCAGACCGGCCTTGTCGAGGTCGATATCGCTGGTGAAGGTGGTCATGCTGAGGGTGAGCGAGCCGGGCAGCAGCAGGGCGTAGGTCAGCGCGGCCTTGTTCCGTATGAGCAGCGTCAGTTCGGCCCGCGCGAGTGAGGTGACGCGGGCGCGCGCGGTCGTGCGGGCGGCGGTCTTCGTGGCGCCGGTGGTGGTGTGTGTCGTGGTGTGCGTCGTGGTCATCGGGCGTTCCCCTTCGCCGTCTCCGTCTTCTCCAGGCCCTGGGCGATATGCAGGAACGCCTCTTCCAGCGAGGCCGACCGCGCGTCGAGCCCGCCGAGTTCGAGCCCCTTGTGCCGCGCCCACATCAGCGCCTCGGTGGCCGTGCGCTGGAGGTCGCGGGTGCGCAGCCGCACCGTCCGCCCGTCCGTCTCGCGGTCGGTGGCGCCGAGCTGGGCGAGCGAGGGCAGGTCGGCGGCGGAGAGCGGGGCCGGGAGGGTGAAGGAGAGGTGCGAGGGCCGCTCGGCCACGATGTCCGCGACCCGCCCGGAGGTGACGATCCGCCCCTGGTGCATGATCGCGAGCCGGTCGGCCAGCTCCTCGGCCTCCTCCAGGTAGTGCGTGGTCAGCAGCACGGTGGTGCCCTCGTCGCGCAGGGCGCGCACCAGCTCCCAGGTGTCGCGCCGGCTCTCCGCGTCGAGGCCGGTCGTCGGCTCGTCGAGGAACAGCACATCGGGGCGGCCGAGCAGCGCGAGCGCCAGGTCCAGGCGGCGCCGCTCCCCTCCGGAGAGCATCTTGACCCGTACGTCCCGGCGCCGGACCATACCGACCAGGTCCAGGGCCTCGCCGACCGGCCGCGCCCCGCTGGTGCACCCCGCCCACAGCTGTACGGTCTCGCTCACGGTCAGCTCGGACGGGAAACCCCCCTCCTGAAGCATCACGCCGATCCGCGGCCGGACCCGGCCCCGCTCGCGGTACGGGTCGTGGCCCAGCACTCGCACCCGGCCGCCGGTCGGGGCGGCCAGCCCCTCCAGCAGTTCGACGGTGGAGGTCTTGCCGGCGCCGTTGGTGCCCAGCAGGGCGAACAGTTCGCCGTGCTCGACCGAGAAGGAGACGCCCCGCACGGCTTCGAAGCCCTGGGCCGAAGAGGTGCCGTACCTGCGCCGTAGTTCTGTGACGTCTATCGCGTTGTCCCCGAGATCCATGTCTCCAGGCTTCCGCCGTCCTCGGGGCGCGGGTAGTGCGGGCTGTCATGAGCTCGGATGACAAATGTCAGCAGAGCAATCTCTCAAGACCACAAAAGCCCTGAGGCGCCGGTCAATTCGACCGGCGCCTCAGGGTCATTGAGCGGACGACGAGATTCGAACTCGCGACCCTCACCTTGGCAAGGTGATGCTCTACCAACTGAGCCACGTCCGCATGCATCCGACTGGCTTTCACCAACCGGCGCGACCACCACTCTACCTGATCCACCGGAGTGGTCGAGCAGATGATGAGAGCGGGTGACAGGGATTGCACACTGCGCCTCCCCCTTGGAAAGGGGGCGCTCTACTACTGAGCTACACCCGCGTGACTCCGATCAACTTCCGCCGATCGGCGTGTCCATCACTCTACCTGATCCACTGGAGTGGTTCGGTCGAGCGATGAGAGCGGGTGACAGGGATTGCACACTGCGCCTCCCTCTTGGAAAGAGGGCGCTCTACTACTGAGCTACACCCGCGCGTTCCTCGGGGTTTTGCCTTTCGGCCTCGCCCCTCGGCGTGATCCAGACTCTAGCGGATCACCAGGGTGGGTGTGCAACTCGGTGCGGGGGCTTGCTCAGTTCGACGCGTTGAAGGCCTCGTAGACCTTCTTGGGGATCCGGCCGCGCGGCGGGACCTCCATGCCGTGCGACCGCGCCCAGGCGCGGACGGCGGCCGGGTCGGGGGCGACGGAGGTGCGGCGGTAGGCCTTGCCGGAGCGGGACCGCTTGCGGCCCGCTTCCACGTAGGGCTCGAGAAGGCCGCGGAGTTTCGTCGCATTGGCAGCGTTGAGGTCGATCTCGTACCCCTTGCCGTCGAGTCCGAACGAGACCGTCTCCTCCGCCTGACCGCCGTCGAGGTCGTCGGAGAGCGTGACTACTACGCGCTGCGCCACGGGATATCGGTCCTTTCGGGCTGCATCGATGCGTTGACGTGCAAAGATGGCAGCTGTCCTGTTGTTAGTGAACAATGCTTTTTCATTTGTACAGCGGCGAGCATTGCATTGTGAAGCCCCGCTAATTCTGCCCGCGTGTCACGTCGCAATCGGGACCATACGTTTTTCCTGGAACTTTCCCCAGCGGATGCACCTGCCGATGCTTAAACGTGACGGAAGGCCAACCTAATCTACCCGCGTAGATTTTCGATCGAGGTAGGCTTGGCGGACCGCCTTACGCACCAGCACCACACCACCGGGAGTGCCAGTGGCACGCGTCGTAGTCGACGTCATGCTCAAGCCGGAGATCCTCGACCCCCAGGGACAGGCGGTGCAGCGCGCGCTGCCCCGTCTCGGTTTCGAGGGGATCGCCGACGTCCGTCAGGGCAAGCGCTTTGAACTCGAGGTGGAGGGCCCGGTCGATGACGCCGCCCTCGCCCGTATCCGCGAGATCGCGGAAACCTTCCTTGCCAACACCGTGATCGAGGACTTCGACGTGCGGATCGAGGCCGATCAGGCCGATCAGGCCGCGCTCGCCGCGAAGGCGGAGTCGTGACCGTACGCGTCGGAGTCATCACCTTCCCCGGCACGCTCGACGACCGCGACACCCAGCGCGCCGTCCGCGTCGCCGGGCTGGAGGCCGTGCCGCTGTGGCACCGCGACAAGGACCTCAAGCAGGTCGACGCGGTCGTGCTGCCCGGGGGCTTCTCCTATGGCGACTATCTGCGGGCCGGAGCGATCTCCCGCTTCTCCCCGGTAATGGAGTCGGTGATCGAGCAGGCGAAGGCGGGCATGCCCGTACTTGGCATCTGCAATGGCTTCCAGGTTCTCACCGAGACTCATCTTCTGCCCGGCGCGATGCTGCGGAACAACCATCTGCACTTCATCTGCCGTGATCAGAAGTTGCGAGTGGAAAACGCCGACACCGCCTGGACCCGCTCCTACGAGCAGGGCCAGGAGATCAACATCCCGCTCAAGAACATCGATGGCCGCTATGTGGCCGACGAGCGGGTTCTGGACGAACTCGAAGCAGAGGGCCGTGTCGCCTTCCGCTATGAGGGCTTCAATCCGAATGGCTCGCTGCGCGACATCGCCGGCATCACCAACGAGGCGGGCAATGTCGTCGGCCTCATGCCGCACCCCGAGCACGCCGTCGAGCCGTTGGTCGGTACCGGCGGCATCGACGGGCTCGGATTCTTCACCTCGATCCTCAAGAACCTGGTTGACGCATGACTCTGGACACCGTCAAGCACGCGGAGCAGACGCCCGACGTCCAGCAGCCCTGGGCCGAGCTCGGCCTCAAGCAGGACGAGTACGAGCGCATCCGCGCCATCCTCGACCGCCGCCCGACCGGCGCCGAGCTGGCCATGTACTCCGTCATGTGGTCCGAGCACTGCTCGTACAAGTCGAGCAAGGTCCATCTGCGGCAGTTCGGCGACAAGGCTCCGGCCTCCGACGCGCTGCTCGTCGGCATCGGCGAGAACGCGGGCGTGGTCGACGTCGGCCAGGGCTACGCGGTCACCTTCAAGGTCGAGTCGCACAACCACCCCTCCTACATCGAGCCGTACCAGGGCGCGGCCACCGGCGTGGGCGGCATCGTCCGCGACATCCTCGCCATGGGCGCCCGCCCGGTCGCCGTGATGGACCCGCTGCGCTTCGGCGCCGCCGACCACCCCGACACCAAGCGGGTGCTGCCCGGCGTGGTCGCGGGCATCGGCGGCTACGGCAACTGCCTGGGCCTGCCCAATATCGGCGGCGAGGTCGTCTTCGACCCCTGCTACCAGGGCAACCCGCTGGTCAACGCGCTCTGCGTGGGTGTCATGAAGCACGAGGACATCCACCTCGCCAAGGCTTCCGGCACGGGCAACAAGGTCATCCTCTACGGCGCCCGCACCGGCGGCGACGGCATCGGCGGCGTCTCCGTGCTCGCCTCCGAAACGTTCGATGACACCAAGCCGACCAAGCGCCCCGCCGTCCAGGTCGGCGACCCCTTCCAGGAGAAGCTGCTCATCGAGTGCACCCTGGAGATCTTCAGGGAAGACCTGGTCGCCGGCATCCAGGACCTCGGCGGCGCCGGGCTCTCCTGCGCCACCAGCGAGCTGGCCTCGGCCGGCTCCGGCGGCATGCGCGTCGAGCTGGACACCGTGCCGCTGCGCGACGCGACGCTCTCGCCCGAGGAGATCCTCATGAGCGAGTCGCAGGAACGCATGTGTGCGATCGTCGAGCCGGGCAAGGTCGACCGCTTCCTGGAGATCTGCGAGAAGTGGGACGTCATCGCCACCGTGATCGGTGAGGTCACCGAGGGCGAGCGGCTGGAGATCTTCTGGCACGGCGAGCAGATCGTCGACGTCCCGCCGCGCACCGTCGCCCACGAGGGCCCGGTGTACGAGCGCCCGTACGCCCGCCCGGAGTGGCAGGACGCCCTTCAGGCCGACGACGCGAACAAGCTGGCGCGCCCGGCGACCCCCGCCGAGCTGCGCGAGCAGGTCCTCAAGGTCGTCTCGTCCCCGAACCAGGCGTCGAAGTCGTGGATCACCGACCAGTACGACCGCTTCGTCCAGGGCAACACCGTCCTCGCCCAGCCCGAGGACTCCGGCATGGTCCGCATCGACGAGGAGACCGGCCTCGGTGTCGCGGTCGCCACGGACGGCAACGGCCGCTACGCCAAGCTCGACCCGTACGCGGGCGCGCAGCTGGCGCTCGCCGAGGCGTACCGCAATGTCGCCGCCTCCGGCGCCAAGCCGCTCGCCATCTCCGACTGCCTGAACTTCGGCTCGCCCGAGGACCCGGCGGTCATGTGGCAGTTCGCGGAGGCCACCCGTGGCCTGGCCGACGGCTGTCTGACCCTGGGCACCCCGGTCACCGGCGGCAATGTCTCCCTCTACAACCAGACCGGGGACGTGGCCATCCACCCGACGCCGGTGGTCGCCGTCCTCGGCGTCATCGACGATGTGGCGCGCCGCACCCCGGTCGGGTTCGCGGACGAGGGCCATCTGCTGTACCTCCTCGGTGACACCGAGGAGGAGTTCGGCGGCTCGGCCTGGTCGCAGACGGTCCATGACCACCTCGGCGGGCTGCCGCCGAAGGTGGACCTGGAGCGGGAGCGGCTGCTCGGCGAGATCCTGATCTCGGCCTCGCGCGACGGCATGGTGGACGCGGCGCACGACCTGTCCGACGGCGGTCTGATCCAGGCGCTCGTCGAGTCGTGTCTGCGCGGCGGCAAGGGCGCCCGCATCGTGGTGCCCGACGGCGTGGACCCCTTCGTCTTCCTGCTGTCGGAGTCGGCGGGCCGCGCCGTGGTGGCCGTTCCGCGCAGCGAGGAGGTCCGCTTCAACGACATGTGCGGGGCGCGGGGTCTTCCGGCGGCCCGGATCGGTGTCGTGGACGGGGACGCGATCGACGTCCAGGGCCAGTTCAGCATTCCGCTGGCGGAGCTCAAGGAGGCGCACGAGGCGACGATCCCGGGTCTGCTCGCCTGACGCCTGCCCCGTATGACGGGATAAACCCCGTTCCCTGCCGTCACACAGGGAGCGGGGCCGTCTTCTTCAGCGCCAGAACGTGTTCGAGGTGTCGATGTCCTCGCTGCACTCGTCGATGTCGCTGATCTTCCCGCCGACGATGGTGAAGAACATGCCGATCTTCATGTCGATGCCGATGTCGTCGCGCTCCGCACGGCACCGGTGGACGGAGATCACATGCCCGCGCCCGTCGGCCAGCAGCGTTTCCAGTTCGGTGCGCAGGGTGCCGCCGGACAGCTCGCCCAGGCGGCGGTACAGCTGGACGCAGGCCTCACGGCCCTTGTGATGGCCCGATATGGAACTCTCGCCGGGGACGTGATGCGTCACATCGGCGGTCATCAGCCCTGCCAGGGCGTCCAGGTCACCGCGGGTGAAGGCCTCGTAGCCGCGGCGGACCAGGGTGCAATCCGGGTGCTCGGCCATGGCGTTTCACGCCTTTCGTGCTGATTTCTCTCACCTTCCCTTCCATCCTCTGCCGCCGCCCCCGCGCTGTCCACGCTCCGGCCGTGCTCCTCGGGGCTTCTCGGTACGCTCGGCCGCATGCCTCCCCGCCCCCGCGCCCGTACCTATGACCCGGCCAAGACGCGCGCCGCCGTGACCGCGCAGCTCGAGCACGTACGGGACGCGGTGCGCGGCCTGGGCGAGGAGCAATTGGCCGCGCCGACGCGGCTCGGCGACTGGACGGTCCGGGAGCTGGTCGCGCATCTGTCGATGGCCGTGGGGGCGGTCGGCCGCCACCTGGAGCGGCCCGCGCCGCCGGCGCCGGAGGTCACCGCGACCGGCTGGGTGGCCGCGACCGCCGCCCTCGGCGGGGATATCGACGACGACACCCGATCGCTCGCGGCGAGCGCGGCGCCGGCCGAACTGCTGGACCGCGCCGCCGCGCGCTTCGCCGAGCTCCTGCCCCAGGCGCCCGGCGACCGGCTGCTGGCCGCCCGGGTGGGGGCGATGCGGCTCGACGACTTCCTCGTCACACGCTGTGTGGAGCTGGTCGTGCACACCGACGACCTGGCGGCCGCGCTCGGGACCACGCTCCCGTACGACCGCCAGGCCCTGGCCACCGCCACGCGCCTGCTCGCCGACGCGCTGGCGGCGAAGGCGCCCGGGGGCTCGGTCGAGGTGCGCGTCCCGCCGTACGCGGTCGTGCAGTGCGTCGAGGGCCCCCGGCACACCCGCGGCACGCCCCCGAACGTCGTCGAGACGGCCCCGCTGACCTGGATCCGCCTCGCCACGGGCCGCCTGGACTGGTCCGAGGCGGTCGAGGAGGCGGATGTCACGGCCAGTGGCGAGCGCGCCGATCTCGCGCCCCACCTGCCGCTCCTGGCCTGACGCCGCACGCGTCCCAGGGCTCCTGGAAGCGTTCGCGGGGCCTTCTGGGAGGTCTTCCGGGAATGTGACTTACGCCCCCCTCGCCGTCCCTCGTGCCGTGGCGCTCCGGAACTGTCCTAGACTCGGTGGCGTGCCACGTGGTGACGGACGACTCAGCCACGACCTGCTCCCCGGAGAGAAGGGCCCCCAGGACGCGTGTGGCGTCTTCGGTGTCTGGGCTCCGGGCGAAGAGGTCGCCAAACTCACCTATTTCGGGCTGTACGCACTGCAGCACCGTGGACAGGAGTCCGCGGGCATCGCGGTGAGCAACGGCTCCCAGATTCTGGTCTTCAAGGACATGGGCCTGGTTTCCCAGGTCTTCGACGAGACATCCCTCGGCTCCCTGCGGGGCCATATCGCGGTCGGTCACGCCCGTTACTCCACCACCGGAGCCTCGGTGTGGGAGAACGCGCAGCCGACCTTCCGCGCGACCGCGCACGGCTCGATCGCGCTGGGCCACAACGGAAACCTGGTCAACACGGCCCAGCTCGCCGAGATGGTCGCGGCGCTGCCGCGGGACAACGGCCGGGCCACCCAGGTCGCCGCGACCAATGACACCGACCTGGTCACCGCCCTGCTCGCGGGGCAGGTCGACGAGGACGGCAAGGCGCTGACCGTCGAGCAGGCGGCCCCGATCGTGCTGCCCGAGGTCAAGGGCGCTTTCAGCCTCGTCTTCATGGACGAGCAGACGCTGTACGCGGCCCGTGACCCGCAGGGCATCCGCCCGCTGGTCCTCGGCCGTCTGGAGCGCGGCTGGGTGGTGGCCTCCGAGACCGCCGCCCTGGACATCGTGGGCGCCTCGTTCATCCGGGAGATCGAGCCCGGCGAGATGGTCGCGATCGACGAGAACGGGCTGCGCTCGACGACCTTCGCGGAGGCGCGCCCCAAGGGCTGTGTCTTCGAGTACGTCTATCTGGCCCGCCCGGACACCGACATCGCCGGCCGGAGCGTGTATCTGTCCCGGGTGGAGATGGGCCGCCGGCTGGCCGCCGAGGCCCCGGCCGAGGCCGACCTGGTGATAGCCACGCCGGAGTCCGGCACCCCGGCCGCCGTCGGTTACGCGGAGGCCAGCGGGATCCCTTACGGCTCGGGGCTGGTCAAGAACTCGTATGTGGGCCGGACATTCATCCAGCCCTCGCAGACCATCCGCCAGCTGGGCATCCGGCTCAAGCTGAACCCGCTGAAGGAGGTCATCCGGGGCAAGCGCCTGGTGGTCGTCGACGACTCGATCGTCCGCGGCAACACCCAGCGCGCGCTTGTCCGGATGCTGCGCGAGGCCGGGGCGGCGGAGGTGCACATCCGCATCAGCAGCCCGCCCATCAAGTGGCCGTGCTTCTTCGGTATCGACTTCGCCACCCGGGCCGAGCTGATCGCCAACGGTCTGTCGGTCGAGGAGATCGGCAAGTCGCTGGGCGCCGACTCGCTGGCGTACATCTCGATCGACGGCATGATCGAGGCGACCACGATCGCCAAGCCGAACCTGTGCCGGGCCTGCTTCGACGGTGAGTACCCGATGGAGCTCCCGGACCCCGAGCTGCTCGGCAAGCACCTCCTGGAGGCCGAGACGCAGGCGCCGATCCGCAGCGACGCGGACGGTGTGGCGACGCTGACGGCCGGCGTCGGCGGCGGGGACGCGCTGCGGCGCCCGTAGCGGACCGAAGGGCTCTACGGGCCACAGCGCCCGTGGAGCCCCGTCGGGACCGGGCCCGGTACGGCCCCGGCCCCCACGGCTCGGTCCTCGGCCATCCCCCTCACGAATCCCGACGCCTTTTCATCACGACACGAAAGATCTCAACGTCATGTCTGAGCCTTCCCCGGGCGCGGCCGGGTCCACGTACGCGAGCGCGGGCGTCGACATCGAGGCGGGCGACCGCGCGGTCGAGCTGATGAAGGAGTGGGTGAAGAAGGCGACGCGGCCCGAGGTCGTGGGCGGCCTCGGCGGCTTCGCCGGGCTCTTCGACGCCTCCGCCCTCAAGCGCTACGAGCGGCCGCTGCTGGCCTCGGCCACCGACGGGGTCGGCACCAAGGTGGACCTCGCGCGCCGGATGGGGGTCTACGACACCATCGGCCGCGACCTGGTCGGCATGGTCGTGGACGACCTGGTGGTGTGCGGCGCCGAGCCGCTGTTCATGACCGACTACATCTGCGTCGGCAAGGTGTATCCGGAGCGGGTCGCCGCCATCGTCAAGGGCATCGCCGAGGGCTGTGCGCTGGCGGGCTGTGCGCTGGTGGGCGGCGAGACCGCCGAACACCCGGGGCTGCTGGGCGCCGACGACTTCGATGTGGCCGGGGCCGGCACGGGCGTGGTCGAGGCCGACCGGGTGCTGGGCGCGGATCGTATCCGGACGGGGGACGCCGTGATCTCCTTGGCGTCGTCCGGACTTCACTCGAACGGGTACTCACTCGTCCGCCATGTGCTCTTCGAGCGGGCCGGCTGGTCCCTGGACCGGGAGGTCCCGGAGCTGGGCCGGACGCTGGGGGAGGAGCTGCTGGAGCCCACCCGGATCTACTCGCTGGACTGCCTGGCCCTCACCCGGACCACCGAGGTGCACGCCTTCTCGCACATCACCGGCGGTGGGCTGGCGAACAACCTCGCGCGGGTCATCCCGGACGGGCTGCACGCGGTGGTCGACCGCTCCACCTGGACCCCGGGCCCGGTCTTCGGCCTGGTCGGGGAGGCCGGCTCGGTCGAGCGGGAGGAGCTGGAGAAGACCCTGAACATGGGCGTCGGCATGATCGCCGTCGTGCCCGGGGAGTCGGTCGATGTGGCGCTGGCCACTCTCGCGGACCGCGGCGTGGACGCCTGGGTCAGCGGCGAGATCGTCGAGCGGACCGCCGGGCACGCCGCGGGAGTGTCCGTGATCGGCGACTACGCGAGCTGATCGAGCGGACGACCGTGACGACCCCAACCGAGGCGCCGCGTACGGCCGCGTGGCGCCCTGTCGGCCCCCTGGGCCATCCGGCGGGGTGCCGGGTGGCCTCCAGGGGCGCGAGGACAGCACAGAAGCCGGTCCGAGGCGGTTGCCCCGGACCGGCGGAGGTGCGGCTCGCAGCCGAGCGCCTGAAACGACCTGAAGTTAACGGTCAGGCGCGACGACGTTGCGCGGACGGACCCGACTGCTCGTCGGCGTCGTCATCGTCTTCGTCGTCGTTGTACAAATCCGCGTACTGTGCGTACGGGTCGTTGTCCAGCTCATCGTCCTCGAACCGCTCGCCGTTCGGCGGCGGGTTCGCTGTCGATGCGCCCAGCTCCTCAGCCAGGCGTGAGAGGTCAGTCCCACCGCTGTTGTACTTCAGCTGGCGGGCGACCTTCGTCTGCTTGGCCTTGGCCCGGCCGCGCCCCATGGCTCGACCCCCTCAACGACGGGGCTCGACGGCCCCAGAGTCTTGACACGCGTTCACGTTCATAATTCGGAGCGGACTCTCGAAAGAGAACCCGGCCCGTAGGGCTTCAACGGTACCTGCTTCTGTGGCCATACGGTACGTCGCCCGCATGACGTGCCACGCCGCATAACCGGCGGGCAGCCCTGTACCCGCTGGTCAGCTGCGATTTTAACGCGTCTGCGACGCCGACCCGCCGAGAGGCCGTGAGGGATCTCTCCCCGATGGCTCCCTACGGCCCCGTACGGGACCCGGTACGGCACTTGTCCGGCACTTGTCCAGATGACGTCCATAGGGTCCCGCACGGCCTGCCGAAGCGCTTCTCGGGCGTTTTCCCAGGGGTTCCCCGGGTGTTTTCTCCGGCGACTTCGAACGCCTTTAGGAGTGGCGGTCGAAGGCCGCGGCCAGAGGCTGCGGTCTGGCGGTCAGGAGTGGCGGCCCTCCGCCATGCGCTGCTCGGCCAGCCGGTCGGCGGCCGCGGCCGGCGGGATGCCATCGGTCTGTGCCCGATCGAATATGGCCAACGTGGTGTCGAAAATCTTTGCCGCCTTGGCCTTGGCCCGGTCGAAGTCGAAACCGTGCAGTTCGTCCGCGACCTGGATGACCCCGCCGGCGTTCACGACGTAGTCCGGCGCGTAGAGGATGCCGCGGTCGGCGAGGTCCTTCTCGATCCCGGGGTGGGCCAGCTGGTTGTTGGCGGCTCCGCACACCACGCGCGCGGTGAGCGCGGCGACCGTGGTGTCGTCGAGCGCGCCGCCCAGGGCGCACGGGGCGTAGACGTCGAGCTCGGTGCGGATCAGCGCGTCGGTGTCGGCGACGGCCGCCACCTCGGGGTGGCGGGCGCGGACCCGCTCGACGGACTCGGCCCGCACATCCGTGACCACGACCTCGGCGCCGTCCTCCAGCAGGTGCTCGACGAGGTGGTGGCCGACCTTGCCGACGCCCGCGATGCCGACCCGGCGGCCGCGCAGCGTGGGCTCCCCCCAGGACGCCTGGGCGCTGGCCCGCATGCCCTGGAAGACGCCGTAGGCGGTGAGGACCGAGGAGTCGCCCGCGCCGCCCGCGGAGGGGGAGCGGCCAGTGGTCCAGGGGCACTCGCGGGCGACGACGTCCATGTCGGCGACATAGGTGCCGACGTCGCAGGCGGTGACGTAGCGGCCGCCGAGGGAGGCCACGAAGCGGCCGTAGGCCAGCAGCAGCTCCTCGGTCTTGATCTGCTCGGGGTCCCCGATGATGACGGCCTTGCCGCCGCCGTGGTCGAGCCCGGCCAGCGCGTTCTTGTAGGACATGCCGCGGGCGAGGTTGAGCGCGTCCATGACGGCCGCTTCTTCGGGGCGCGTCTCGGAGGTGTAGGCGTGGAAGCGGGTGCCGCCGAGGGCCGGGCCCAGGGCGGTGGAGTGGATGGCGATGACGGCCTTCAGGCCGCTCGCCCGGTCCTGGCAGAGCAGGACCTGCTCATGGCCGCCCTGGTCGGAGGCGAAGAGCGTGGTGAGCGGGGACGAGGACCCGGATACTGCGCTGCCCGTCGGACCGTCGACGCTGACGGTATGACGTACGTCGGTCACTGTGGTGACTCCCATATGCCGCGTTGTGGCGCCCTCCTTGCTGGTGGGGAGGGCCGGTGGGCAAGAGCGTAAGCCCTGAGGGGCGGCTCGGAACGGCACCGTCCGTACTGAGTCCGGACAGTGGGCGGCGAGTGGCCGTGCGGGCCGTGGGACGATGCGGTCAGCCCGGGACGAGCAGCGCCCCGGCGACCGTTTCGGACCTTTGTCTCGGACCTTGGTCTCGGACCCAGAGGGAGCGCGCGTGACCGTGGCGTCTTCGGTGGTTGTCCCCTACGCGGCGTACCTCCGGGTCTACGAGCCGCTGGCGGCCTTTCCCGAGCCCGAGCGCTCCCACTGGGCGCGTTACGCCAAGCGCGACGACCTGCCGGGCGCCCAGGACGAGCTGCGGCGCTCGCTGGCCGATCTGCTGCCGGTGCCCCCGGTGGCGGTGCCCGTGCACGAGAGCAGCGACGCGTTCGTGGCGGTCGTGGACGGGGTCACCTGCGTCTGTCCGTGGCGTACCCGGCTGCGCGGCTGGCTGGCCCTGGAGGAGGTCGCCGAGCGGCTCCCGGCGCCGCTGCTGGACGCCGCGCTGCCCCCGGTGGTGCGCCGGCAGGCGGCCGCGGACTACGAGCGGTGGCTGGAGCGCAACCCGGACGCCCGGCCGTGGATCAGGTCGGCGACCTGGCATGTGCCGGTGCGCTGGTTCGTGCTCTTCGCGGACGACGAGCGCGAGTACACCAAGGGGGAGGACGGGCCGCTGCTGCGCTACCGGACCCCCATGGTTCAGGCCAGGCGCCGAGTGGCGCGTGGCCTTAAGGTGCTCAAAGATGGTCTCGGCGAGGGTCCGCTGATCGACGGGCTGGTAGATGTTGGTCGGTGGCTCGAGGAATTCCACCCGCGTTCGCTGGTCGAGCTCGACTATGGCGGCCTGGTGCATGCGGTGCCCTCAGGGCAGCTGGACGACGACCGCTCCGCCGCCGATGTGGCGGAGGGGCTCGCGGCGCTGCGTGACGGGGACGGAGAGCGGGCGGGAAGCGCGTACCAGCGGCTGACGGAGCGCTGGACCGCGGTTCGCGGCCGCCAGAACGCGAGCTGAGACCACTGACACGGGGATGACACGGGGATGACACGGGGATGTACGGGGACATGCGGGGATGTAGAGAGACGGTGCGGGACGTAGGTCCCGATCCGGGCCATTGCCTCAATCGTGATCTAAAGCACTGACTTCGGGCCTTGCGGCAATCCCCCACCCTCGTGTCAAAATAGGACAAGGAGTCCGGGAAGGCCTCCTTCCGCCCAAGTATGGGCGGATTCATTGGTATTGCACTCCTTGACGGGGTCTGGTGACTCTGATCCTGTTGTGACTGATCGTCACGGCCGTGTGACTGTCCGCTATGGCATGGTCCATCGGCTTCCGTCGAGGTTGAACACCTGAGAGGGCAATTCCATCGGTTTGGCCGACGGGGCTGGACAGATGGTGTAGTTGTAGTGCCGAGGACAAGCCGTTCGTCCTATAACCGACTCGGCCCGCGTCCGCCATTTCGGGCAACGTGGGTCAAGGTGCAGAATTTAGAGGAAAGAACCGTGATGGTTCGGTTCTCCCGAGGAGGCCGCTCATGACCGCTCGCACCCCTGATGCCGAGCCGCTGCTGACCCCGGCTGAGGTTGCCACGATGTTCCGCGTGGACCCGAAGACGGTCACGCGGTGGGCCAAGGCCGGCAAGCTCACGTCCATCCGCACGCTCGGAGGGCATCGGCGCTACCGCGAAGCGGAGGTCCGTGCGCTTCTCGCGGGCATCCCGCAGCAGCGCAGCGAGGCCTGAACAACCGCATAACCGGGCATTTTCCGGCCCCCCAGCCTTGGAAAGAGCCCGCTCAGCTCCACTAGCTCCACAACGACTGGTGCCTGCCCCAACAGGCCCACGCCCGCTCGACATGGGTGCGTCGTCGATCGCGCTGGACTCCGCCGGGTCCAGCGCGATCTTTTTGTGTCCGCGCGCGTTCGCGGGGCCCTGGTGACTCACCGGTAGCAAGCCGTGGCGCGATGTCGCGGGAGGGTTGGAGCGGGTGGTCGGGTCGGTCTGGAATGACCCCTTCCGGAGCCCTTCCCGAGGTCTTCCAGGGGCTTGGATGGGCGGTGCAATTGCACATATTAAATTGACTTGTTGGAGGAGAGGCGTAAGTTCCCCCACTCCGCAAGCCCATTCGGTGACTCCCGTCACACCGCACAATGCTTGTCGTTCGCTCGGCAACTGCGGTAAGGGCTTACCGAGTTGCCGCCGTTGTCGCCGAACCGCCCTCTGGTTCGCTGGACCGCGATTCCGCCGCCGCGTCCCTCATCGGCTCCATGGCGAGCCGCAGCAGCCGATGGCAGATGGGACAGTGTCGGGTGAAGTGGCGATAGCCCGTGGCGGCCGCCAGATGCGCGCGGAGCAGCGCCCTGGTCTCATGCCTCGCGGATGTCGTCATAAGCCGTACCTCCCGCGCGCGCCCCCTTAGCGCCTTCTAGCTTGGGTACCTCTGGTACGTGCCGCCGTCAAGACACCGAAAGGCCCGGACCTCTGTACGGGTCCGGGCCTTTCGCGCTGCGGTCCTGACGGGATTTGAACCCGCGGCCTCCACCTTGACAGGGTGGCGAGCACTCCAAACTGCTCCACAGGACCATACGGCTCTCGCCGTTTGGCTGCCGCGCTCTTTCGTGCGCTGCGGAGACAGACTCTACAGCAGGTCAGGGGGTGCGGTCGAACTCGCGCCCGGCGGCCGTCCGGCGGCCATGTGCGGGCCCTCCGACGGCGGTACGCCGGCCCGCACACCCGACCGCGGCCTGCCTCCCGGGCGGCCCCGGGAGGCCCGTGAGGGCGCCTCAGGGCCCGTCTCGGGGCCTCAGGGCCCGGCCGGGGCTCCCGGGGGCCACACCCGCCCGGAGCCCCGCCTGAGCGCGGCCGTCAGGGCGCCGCCGCGTCGATGGCCTTCACGATGCGCTTGTCGGACACCGGATAGGCCGTGCCGAGGGCGTGCGCGAAGTAGCTCACCCGCAGCTCCTCGATCATCCAGCGGATCTCGAGCGCCTCTTGGGGCACCGGCCGGCCCTTGGGGAACTGCTCCAGCAGCCAGGCGTACTCGTCCCGCATCTCCTTGACCTTCGCCATCCGCGCCCGGTCCCGCTCGGCGTTGGCCGGGAGCTGCTGGAGCCGCCGGTCGACGGCCACCAGATAGCGCATGAGGTCCGGGAGGCGGCGCACCCCGTGCTCGGTCACGAAACCGGGCCTGATGAGCTCCGCCAGCTGCTCCTTGATGTCCGCGAGGGACGCCAGCAGCACGGGGCTCGTGGTGGCCTTCAGCCGCCGCTCGCAGGACTGCCAGGCGGCCAGCACCTCCTGGACCTTCCGCACGGTGTCGAGCGTGGCGTCCATGATGTCGGCCCGGACGCCGTCGAAGAGCTTGTGGAAGCTCTCCTCGTCCCACGCCGGGCCGCCGCGCGCCGCGATCAGCCGGTCGGCGGAGGCGGCGACACAGTCCTCGAACAGCGCCTGGACGTTGCCGTGCGGGCTGCGCGACAGCGCCAGCTTGGCCTGGTTGGACAGCTGGCCCTGGGCGAACTTGGCCGGGCTGGCGGGCAGTCCCAGCAGGACCAGCCGGCGGGTGCCGCGCCACATCGCCTGGCGCTGCTCGGCCTCGGTGTCGAAGAGGCGTAGGGCCACGGAGGCGCCCTCGTCCACGAGCGCCGGGTACGCCTTGACGGGCTGGCCCGCGCGGCGCGTCTCGAAGGTGCGCGGCAGCGTGCCGACCGCCCACCGGGTCAGCCCGGTGCGCTGCTCGATGCCCCCGCCCTCCTTGGAGGTCTCGAAGGCCTTGGAGATGGCGGCCCGGGTCTTCGGCTTCAGCTGTTGCTTCAGCGCCTCCAGGTCCTTGTCCTCGGCGAGTTTGCGGCGCCGCTCGTCGACCACCCGGAAGGTGATCTTGAGATGGCCCGGCACCTTGTCCGGGTCCCAGTCCTCGGGGTCGATCCGCACCCCGCCCATCCGCTGGAGCTCGCGGGAGAGCGCGGCCGTCAGCGGCTCCTGGAGCGGGACCACGCCGTCCAGAAAGCGCTTGGCGTAGTTCGGCGCCGGGACGTAGTTGCGGCGGACGGGCTTGGGCAGCGACCGGATCAGCTCGGTCACCAGGTCCTCGCGCAGCCCGGGGATCTGCCAGTCGAAGCCGTCCGGGGTGACCTGGTTGAGCACCTGGAGCGGGATGTGGACGGTGACGCCGTCCGCGTCCGCGCCGGGCTCGAACTGGTACGTCACCCTGAACTTGAGCTTCCCCTGGCGCCAGGAGTCCGGATAGGCGTCCTTGGTGACGCCCGCCGCCTGCTCGTTGATGAGCATCGACTTCTCGAAGTTGAGAAGCTCCGGCTCCTCCCGGCGCTTGTGCTTCCACCAGGAGTCGAAATGCGCCCCGGACACGATGTGTTCGGGCAGCCGCTGGTCGTAGAAGTCGAACAGCGTCTCGTCGTCGACGAGGATGTCGCGCCGCCGGGCGCGGTGTTCCAGCTCCTCCACCTCGCCGAGCAGTTTGCGGTTGTCCTGGAAGAACTGGTGGTGGGTGCGCCAGTCGCCCTCCACCAGGGCATTGCGGATGAACAGATCCCGACAGGTCTCCGGGTCGATCCGGCCGTAGTTCACCTTCCGCTGGGCGACGATCGGCACGCCGTACAGCGTGACCCTCTCGTACGCCATCACGGCCGCCTGCTTCTGCTCCCAGTGCGGCTCGCTGTAGGTGCGCTTGACCAGGTGCTCGGCGAGCGGCTCGATCCACTCCGGCTCGATCTTCGCGTTGACCCGCGCCCACAGCCGCGAGGTCTCCACGAGCTCGGCCGACATGACCCAGCGCGGCGGCTTCTTGAAGAGCGCGGAACCGGGGAAGACGGCGAACTTGGCGCTGCGCGCGCCCAGATACTCGTTCTTCTCGGTGTCTTTCAGACCGAGGTGGGACAAGAGCCCCGCGAGCAGCGACGTGTGGATGTGGTCCGGCGCCGCGTCCTGGTCGGACATCTCGATGGCGATGTCCATGGTTTTGGCGACCGTGCGCAGCTGGCTGTAGATGTCCTGCCATTCGCGTATACGCAGATAGTTCAGGAACTCCTGGCGGCACATCCGGCGGAACGCGGACGAGGACAGCTCTTTCTGCCGCTCCCGGATGTACTTCCACAGGTTGAGGAAGGCCAGGAAGTCGCTCGTCTCGTCCTTGAAGCGCGCGTGCTGCTGGTCGGCCTGCTGCTGCTTGTCGGAGGGCCGCTCGCGCGGGTCCTGGATGGACAGCCCGGCCGCGATCACCATGACCTCGCGGACACAGCCGTTGCGGTCGGCCTCCAGGACCATCCGGGCCAGCCGGGGGTCCACGGGCAGCTGGGCGAGCTTGCGCCCGACCGGGGTGAGCCGCTTGCGCGGGTCCTTCTGGGCGCCGTCCAGCGCGTGCAGCTCCTCCAGCAGCTGCACGCCGTCCTTGATGTTGCGCCGGTCCGGCGGGTCGATGAACGGGAACTTCTCGATGTCCCCGAGCCCGGCCGCGGTCATCTGGAGGATGACGGAGGCCAGGTTGGTCCGCAGGATCTCCGCGTCGGTGAACTCCGGGCGGGTCAGGAAGTCGTCCTCGGAGTACAGCCGGACGCAGATGCCGTCGCTGGTGCGGCCGCAGCGGCCCTTGCGCTGGTTGGCGCTGGCCTGGGAGACGGGCTCGATGGGCAGCCGCTGCACCTTGGTGCGATGGCTGTAGCGGGAGATCCGGGCGGTGCCCGGGTCGATCACGTACCGGATGCCGGGGACGGTCAGTGAGGTCTCCGCCACATTGGTCGCGAGAACGATCCGGCGGCCGGTGTGGCGCTGGAAGACCCGGTGCTGCTCGGCGTGCGACAGGCGCGCGTACAGCGGCAGCACCTCGGTGGCGCGCAGCTGCTTCTTGGTGAGCGCGTCGGCGGTGTCCCGGATCTCCCGCTCGCCGGAGAGGAAGACCAGGATGTCGCCCGGGCCCTCGGCCTGGAGCTCGTCCACCGCGTCGCAGATCGCGGTGATCTGGTCCCGGTCGCTGTCCTCCCCGCCCTCCTCCAGCAGCGGGCGATAGCGCACCTCGACCGGGTACGTACGCCCGCTGACCTCGACGATCGGCGCGTCGCCGAAATGGCGGGAGAAGCGCTCGGGGTCGATGGTGGCGGAGGTGATCACGATCTTGAGGTCGGGGCGGCGGGGCAGCAGCTGGGCCAGATAGCCGAGCAGGAAGTCGATGTTGAGGCTGCGCTCATGGGCCTCGTCGATGATGATCGTGTCGTACTGGCGCAGCTCGCGGTCGGTCTGGATCTCGGCCAGCAGGATGCCGTCCGTCATCAGCTTGACGTGGGTGTCCTGGCTCACCTGGTCGGTGAAGCGGACCTTCCAGCCGACCGACTCGCCCAGCGGCGACCGCAGCTCCTCGGCGATGCGCTCGGCGACCGTACGGGCCGCGATGCGGCGCGGCTGGGTATGGCCGATCAGGCCCTTGACGCCGCGCCCCAGCTCCAGGCAGATCTTGGGGATCTGGGTCGTCTTGCCGGAGCCGGTCTCGCCCGCGACGATCACGACCTGGTGGTCCCGGACCGCGGCGAGGATGTCGTCCTTCTTCTGGCTGACCGGCAGCTCTTCGGGGTAGGTGACGGCGGGCACGGCGGCGCGGCGGTCGGCGACCCGCAGCTCGGCCCGTTCGATGTCATCGGCGATCTCGCCCAGCACGGCCGCGCGGGCCTCGGGCTTACGGATCCGGCGCGCGCCGTCGAGCCGGCGCCCCAGCCGCTGCTGGTCGCGCAGCATCAGCTCGGGCAGCCGCTCCAGCAGGGCGGGCAGGGCGGGGGCAGGCGTGGTGGACATACGGGCTCCAGGATCTCACCTCCCGAAAACGCCTGGCGAACCTATTTCCGTCCTGGTTGTCCAGACCGCGCCGAGAGGTATGTCCGTGATGTCCGTTCTAGCGTGACCTCATGGGCAACGAGGCGAGCGACGGTACGGCCGATGGCGGTAATCCCCGAGCGGAGCACGCGCGGCGCGGCCCCGGCCGGCGATCGGCATGGTCGATCTTCAGACACTCTCCGTACTACCCCGCGACGGTCGTGGTGCTGATCATCTCGGCGGGCGCGGGGCTCTTCGCCGGCTCCTACACCTACGCCTTCGCGAACCCCACCCCGCACCGCATCCCCACCGCCGTCGTGGTCCGCGACCACGGCACCCCCAAGCAGCAGGCCTTCGTCGCCGGCATGGAGAAGGCCCTGGGCGCCTCGCTCAGGCTGCACCACTACCCCACGTACCCGCGGGCCCTGCGGGCCGTCGACGAGCAGTCGGTCTTCGCGATCCTGCGGCCCCACGGCCGCGCGGTGGAGCTGGACGTCTCCGGCGCCTCCGGGGCCTCGGTGGCCCAGCTGCTCAGCGAGGCCGGGCCGAAGGTGGGGCGGGCGATCGGGGTGCCGGTCCTGGTCAGGGACGTGAACCCGCTACAGCGCGGCGATCCGCGCGGACTCGCGATCTTCTACATCTCGCTCGCCGCCGTGATCATCGGCTTCATCGGCGCCATCCAGCTGAGCGTGAACGCGCGGGCCCTGGTGCCCGCCGAGCGGATCGCCTTCACCCTCGCGTACGCGCTGCTCGGCGGCTTCGCGATCGCCGCGATCGTGGACTGGGGGCTCGGCGCCCTCGACCTGCCCTTCGCCGAGTCCTGGGCGATCCTGGCCCTGACGATGTTCACCTCGGGGATGGTCTTCTCCATGTTCAACGTCCTCTTCGGACGGTGGGCGCTCATCCCGACCTGGGGCCTGATGGTGCTCCTCGGCAACCCCTCCTCGGGCGGCGCGGTCTCCTGGCCCCTGCTGCCCTCCCTGCTCGGCCTCATCGGCCGCTGGCTGCCCCCGGGCGCCTCCGTCAACGCGCAGCACACCGCGGTCTACTTCAGCGAGTACCAGCACGCCTTCCCGTTCCTGGTGCTGGCCGGGTGGGCCCTGCTGGGCTGCGCGGTCTTCTGGACCTGGCGCCACCGCCACCCCGGCGGCCGGGAGACATCGGTGCGGCTGCCCGAACGCTGAGCGCAGGGCGGGGGTCCGCCGGTCGGAGCAGTTCCGGTTGTCGGCCAGGCCAAGATCAATTGTCCTGGGACCAAGGCGCGCGTTGAAGCGCCCCGGAGGACCGGACCCCGACAAGGAGCGTCATGCTCAAGGGCTTCAAGAACTTCCTGATGCGTGGTGACGTCATCATGGCGGCGGTGGGGCTGATCATCGCCCTGGCGTTCTCCACCCTGATCCTGGCGTTCACCGACAACGTCATCAACCCGATCATCGCCCGCGCCCAAGGCGGCAAGTCGGCCGGACTCGGCTGGCAGCTGGGCCAGGCCGGGAACAAGTCCACCTACCTCAATGTCGGCTCGTTCATCTCCGCCCTGATCTACTTCGTCATCTTCATGGCGGTGGTCTACTTCGTGATCGTCCTCCCGTACAAGGCGATCCAGGCGCGCCGCGGAGCCACCGTCTTCGGCGACCCCGCGCCCGTCAAGACCTGCCCGGCCTGCCTCTCCGCCGACATCCCGGAGGCCGCCTCCAAGTGCCGGTACTGCGGGACCGACCAGCCCGCCGCGCCCGAGCGGGCGGCGGGCTGACAGGCGGCGAGTGTTGGGGCGCGCACGAAAACACCCCCTCCGGGAGACCCGGAGGGGGTGTACGCCCAAATGGGCTGCGGTGGCTGGGGCCGGGGTCGAACCGGCGACCTTCCGCTTTTCAGGCGGACGCTCGTACCAACTGAGCTACCCAGCCGCAGCGGTCCTGACGGGATTTGAACCCGCGGCCTCCACCTTGACAGGGTGGCGAGCACTCCAAACTGCTCCACAGGACCAAGCTCGTGCGAGAACTAGTCTCGCACATGGTGTTGCGTGCCCCCAACGGGATTCGAACCCGTGCTACCGCCTTGAAAGGGCGGCGTCCTGGGCCACTAGACGATGAGGGCTGATGGCCCACCTGGGCGCCTTCCGGCGCCGTCGGGGACGTGAGAAGCATATGGGATGCCGGTGAGGTTCGCCAAAACGGTTTACGGGGAGGTGGGCGCCGGGCGCGCCGCCGGGTCGTGTCCGGCCGTCCGAAGGCCGTGCCCGGTCGTCCTGGGATCCGTGCCGCGGTCGTCCCTTTCCGGGCCCGGCTGCCGGACAATGGCCACGTGTTGGAGATGACGCGCGAGGAGTTCGAGGAAGTCGTCGCAGAGGCCCTGGACCGGATCCCGCCGGAGCTGACGCGGCTGATGGACAACGTGGCGGTGTTCGTGGAGGACGAGCCGCCGGCGGACGATCCACAGCTGCTCGGGCTCTACGAGGGCACGCCGCTGACCGACCGGGGCGAGTGGTACGCGGGCGTGCTGCCGGACCGGATCACGGTCTACCGGGGGCCGACGCTGCGGATGTGCGAGTCGCGCGATGCCGTGGTCGAGGAGACGGAGATCACGGTGGTGCACGAGATCGCGCACCACTTCGGGATCGACGACGAGCGGCTGCACGCCCTCGGCTACGGCTGACGCGTGTCCTGGGCGGGGCGGGGCCAGTTGGGCAGTGCGTCCCTGACTCCCGCCCTGGAGGCATTCCCCACATGCCCGGATCGCCCGCTCCCCGCCCTGCCCGCCCCGACCGTCCCCGCGGGACCTCGCGGACCGCTCGCGTCCTGCGGGGCCCCTGCGCGATGGCGGCGGCCCTCGTCGCCGCGGCGGTGGCCCTGACGGGCTGTACGAGCGTCTCGGACGGCCCGAAGCGGCCGGGCCCCCACCACGGCCCCCACGACCGGGACGGGGCGGCCCCGGACGGCGGCGCGGCCCCGTCGGGCGCCAGGGCGCGTACGTACCCGGACGCCGAGCCGGACGGCGACCGGGGGAGGGACGGCGAGGACGGGAAGCGGGCGAAGGACGAGAGCGGCGAGAAGGAGAAGGAGGGCGAGCCGGGGGACGAGGGCACGGAGTCGGCCCGGACCTCCGCGCCGGGCGCGGCCGAGCCCTCCTCCGCCAGGCCCCCGACGAGCGGACCGGGCCCGCACCGGCCGGGTCCGTCCGCGCCCTCGTCGCCGACATCGCCGCCCGGGGGTGGCCCCTCCACCGCGACCCCCTCGCATTCCGCGCCGAGCAATCCGGAGCCGTCGCGGCCGGCCACCTCGGGGCCCGCCTCCCCGCAGGCGTCCCCCGCGCCCGTGGAAGTGGAGACGGACTGACGGGCGCCGGCGCGGCGGATTTGCTCTTGGGGGGTGGAAGTGCGTATGGTGGTAGATCGTTTGATCCCATTTGCCCGGCGCCATGCAGAGAGCGCCGCGTGGCGCGTTCCTTTCCTTCCCGTGGCTGACCGCACTGAGGCGGTTTTTTGCGACATCACACGGAGCTTGGGCGCGTGCCGAGACTCCGGAAGGTTTCGCATTTCGCATGTCCGTTTCCACTGATCACGCCGTCATGCCCGCCGCCGACGAACAGGGCGAGCGACCCGAGCTGACCGAGCAGGCCCAGGCCGACGAAGCCGCCCAGACCGCCGAATCCGCCCAGGCCGACGAATCCGCCCAGCCCGCGGAAGCCGCCCAGACGCCCGAGGAGCCCCAGGTCACCTTCGGCGACCTCGGCCTCCCCGAGCAGATCGTCCGCAAGCTGGCGCAGAACGGCGTGACCACGCCCTTCCCGATCCAGGCCGCGACGATCCCCGACGCCCTGGCCGGCAGCGACATCCTCGGCCGTGGCCGTACGGGCTCCGGCAAGACCCTGTCCTTCGGCCTTCCGCTGCTGACCACGCTGTCCGGCGGCCACACCGAGAAGAAGCGCCCCCGCGGCCTCATCCTCACCCCGACCCGCGAGCTCGCCATGCAGGTGAGCGACGCGCTCCAGCCGTACGGCGATGTGCTGGGCCTCAAGCTCAAGGTGGTCTGCGGCGGCACCTCGATGGGCAATCAGATCTACGCGCTGGAGCGCGGGGTCGACATCCTGGTCGCCACCCCGGGCCGGCTGCGCGACATCATCGACCGCGGCGCCGCGTCGCTGGACAAGGTCCAGGTCGCCGTCCTGGACGAGGCCGACCAGATGGCCGACATGGGCTTCCTGCCCGAGGTCACCGAGATCCTCGACCTGGTGCCGCAGGGTGGTCAGCGGCTGCTGTTCTCCGCGACCCTCGAGAACGAGATCGACACCCTCGTCAAGCGCTACCTGGTCGACCCGATCACCCACGAGGTGGACCCCTCCGCGGGCGCGGTCTCGACCATGACCCACCACGTGCTCGTGGTGAAGCCGAAGGACAAGGCGCCGGTCACCGCCGCCATCGCCGCGCGCAAGGGCCGCACCATCATCTTCGTGCGGACCCAGCTCGGCGCCGACCGCGTGGCCGAGCAGCTGCGCGACGCCGGGGTGCGGTCCGAGGCGCTGCACGGCGGCATGACGCAGGGGGCCAGGACCCGCACGCTGGCCGACTTCAAGGACGGCTATGTGAACGTCCTGGTCGCCACGGACGTCGCCGCGCGCGGCATCCACGTCGACGGCATCGACCTCGTGCTGAACGTCGACCCGGCCGGCGACCACAAGGACTATCTGCACCGGTCCGGCCGCACGGCCCGGGCGGGGCAGAGCGGCACCGTCGTGTCGCTGGCGCTGCCGCACCAGCGCCGCCAGATCTTCCGGCTGATGGAGGACGCGGGCGTGGACGCCTCGCGCCACATCGTCGGTGGCGCCGGGGCCTTCGACGAGGACGTGGCGCGGATCACAGGCGCGCGCTCGCTCACCGAGGTGCAGGCCGAGTCGGCGGCGAACGCGGCCAAGCAGGCCGAGCGCGACGTCCAGGAGCTCACCCGGGACCTGGAGAAGGCGCAGCGGCGGGCGACCGAGCTGCGCGAGGAGGCCGACCGGCTGACCGCGCGGGCGGCGCGGGAGCGCGGCGAGTACGTGGCGCCGGCCGAGGCCGCGACCGAGGCCGCCGCCCCGGATGGCGCCGCCGACGCCCCCGCGGACGTCGTGGTGCCCGCCCAGCGCTCGGCGGAGCCCGCGGTGGCCGAGGCCGCCTCCGCGCCCGCCGTCGCCGCCTCCGAGGCCGACGAGGCGCCGCGGCGCTCCTCCTACGAGCGCCGTGACGAGCGGGGCAACTTCGACCGCCGGGACCGCCGGGACGGCGACCGTGGTGACCGTAACGACCGCTCGTTCGGCCGTGACCGCCGCGAGGACCGCCCGCGCGGCTCGTACGACCGGCGTGACGACCGGCGTGACGACCGGCGCGACGACCGGGGCGGGCGTCCCTTCGAGCGCCGTGAGGACCGTGACCGTGGCGGCTACCGCCGCGACGACCGCCGTGACGACCGGGGCGGCCGTTCCTACGAGCGCCGTGACGACCGTGGTGGCTATGAGCGCCGGGACCGCCGGGACGGCGACCGTAACGACCGCTCGTTCGGCCGTGACCGCCGTGACGACCGCCCGAGCGGCTCGTACGAGCGCCGTGACGACCGCGGTGGCCGTCCCTTCGAGCGCCGTGAGGACCGCGACCGTGGCGGCTACCGCCGCGACGACCGCCGTGACGACCGTCCGGGCCGTCCGTTCGAGCGCCGCGACCACAACCACCGCGGCGGCGACCGTCCGTTCAACCGTGACCGCCGTGACGACCGTCCGGCCCGCCGCGACGACCACCGGTCCGGCAACACCGGCGGCCGGTCGTACGACCGCTCGCACGACCGGTCCTTCGACCGCCGCGCCGACAAGCCGCGCTGGAAGCGCAACGGCTGACGGCTGCCGTCCGGTCGGCTGAGAGGCCGGCCGGACGGCCTGCCGGGGGGCCGTGCAACGCCCTGTTGTTGCACGGCCTTTCGACCCCGTGGGGTATTGGCTCGGGTCTTCGCCCCCGGCCGAGCTATGCTGCGGGGGTGCGGGTCATTAGCTCAATTGGCAGAGCAGTGGACTTTTAATCCATTGGTTCAGGGTTCGAGCCCCTGATGACCCACGTGGCGAACCGCAGGTGTGCACCGCTGACCTGCGGTTTTCGTCGTTCTAGGCACATGGTGCCGCCCGCCTGCGCCCGAACGGATGCCGCCCCGCGGCGCTCCGCTCAGGCTGATCGGCGCGCTCGGCGACGGCCGGCGCACGGGTCGGGAGGGAGCCGGCTCGCGCCGAGCCGTGTCCACACCCTCACCGGTCCCGCGGTGTCCCGGCACGAACGGGCCCGTCGGGCCCGACGGGCTCCACTGACTGCCGGTGAGCACGGGGATCGACGTTGGCGGCATTCTCGACGCGAATACCGTGAGCAATGTCAGGCCAAGTGACCAACAACACTGTCGTCGGCGGAAGTCGCCGGTAATCGCGCCGTTAACTTCGAGGGCGGCGGCGGGATCACCGTCAATGGCGCGAATATCGCAATGAATTCCGGTTCCATCAGCGGAAATGCATCCGGAAGCCAGGGCGGCGGTATCGCCGACTTCGCCGGCCGGCCGTTTGTGCAATCCGTCACCGTAGTCGACCAGATGACCGCGAATAGGTCAACGGCGGCCAGGGCGGCGGTATTTTCGTGGTCGGCGGAACTGCGACGCCGCAGGGGAGCACCGTGACCGGCAATACCCCGGACACCGAACGGGCGCTGCCCCGGAAGGAATTCCTTCCGGGGCAGCGCCCGTTCGACCGGGAGGACGGTGCCGCGGGTCCCGCCTGGGCGGATCCCGCGGCACCCGCTACCGCATCAGTAGCCGTGGCCGCGGTGGTTCTTCTTGTTCTTCTTGTGCTTGCGGTTCTCGTGCTCGCGCTCCTCCTGCTGGACCGCGATGTTGGCGCACTTGCTGCCGATCTCCTGGTCGCCCGTCGGGGCCACGCCGGCGACGTTGGCGGTGATACCGGTGCGGGTGTCGCAGTCGTTGGCCTGGATCGCGGCACCGTTGTTGCTGGCGTTGACGCAGTCGGAGCCGATCTCCTGGTCACCGGTCGGCGCAAGGATTCCGACGTTGGCGGTGATACCGGTGCTGGTGTCACACGAGTTGCTCTGAATGCCGCCGTGCGAGCCGAGCAGGGATCCGAAGCCGTGAGCGCTCGCGGCCCCCGTGGTGCCGATGACCATCGCGCCGGCCGCAGCGGCCATGAGAGCGGCCTTCTTGCCAATCTGCATTGGTTGGTGCCTCCATTTAGGTTCTCCGCGAATTCCGCAGACGCCTTAACAACGAAGGCATTTGGCGAAGGATCCGGGGCCGGTCGCAGCTTCACCCGTCCGCCGCAGTAAGGATATCTTCGCAGCTTCTCCCGCATGGCCCGCCCATATAAACGCGGCCCCCGGCGGGAGTTGTCCGCCGGGGGCCGTTGCGCGAGGCCGTCAGGAACTCTTCATCCGGAACGGCTCCCGTTCTTACGCTTGCCGTTCCCGTCTCCGTCTCCGGAGATGTTGGCGCAGTGGGTCTCGTCCGAGACCTTCGGCCCGGGAGCCAGCGGCGAGATCGTGATGGGCCCGATGGCGGAGTTGGTGTCGCACTTGTTGCTCTGCTTCAGCACTCCGCCGTTCTTGCTGATGTTGATGCAGTTGGTCCGCCTGGTGATATCGGACGACCCCGCGAGACCCAGGTTGATGGTGATGGGTCCGATGGCGGAGTTGGTCCGGCACCGGTTGCTCTGCTCCAGCACCCCCGACTCGCTGCGGTTGACGCAGTTGGTCTCGGTCGAGAGGTCTCCCGTCGGAGCCAGACCGACGATCGAGATGGGCCCGAGTACGGAATTGGTGTCGCAGCGGTTTTTCTGGCTGCCGCCCCCGCCGGACGAGGGATGGGCGCCCGAGCCGTTTTCGGTGGCGTCGGCGGTGCCCGCGCCGCCGACGGCCAGCGCACCGACCGCGGCCAGAAGCAGCGCGGTCCTCTTGCGCCTGTGCATAGAGCCTCCAAATGGGTTCTCGACGGTTATCCGCGAACATGTGACCAACGAGGAGCGGTCGGCGATGGGTCTCCGGGCCGCCGCACCTATACCCGTCCGGCGCATTAGAGACATCGTCAGTCTGCGCTGGCCGATTTCCTCTCGCAACGCCAAGGCGGCCCCGGACGAAGTGGTGTCCGGGGCCGCGATGTAAGCCAGAGGTGTGTTCACCCTGTTTTCCTCATCGGGGAGAACACAGTGAGCGGGGCATGGAATCAGCCGCCGTAGCCACCACGGCGCTCGTGGCCGGACTTCTCGTCGCGGCGCTCCTCGCGGCGCTCCTCACCACGCTCCTCGCCGCGCTCCTCACCACGCTCCTTGACAACGACGGCCCTGGGCTCGGAGATGTTGGTGCAGCTGCTGCCGATCTTGTTGTCGCCGGTGGCGCCGAGACCGGCGACGCCCGCGATCACGCCGCTGCTGGCGTCACAGTCGTTCTCCTGGAAGGCGACGCCGCCCTTGTTGATGTTGGTGCAGGCGCTGCCGATCTCGTTGTCGCCCGTCGGCGAGGCGATGGCGAGGTCGAGGATGAGGCCGCTGGAGGCGTCACAGTCATTGACCTGGACGCCGCCAATACCGCCACCGCCGCCGCCGTAAGCGGACGCGCCGCCGGCGCCGACGAGCACGATCGTGCCTGCGGCCGCAGCCAGGAGAGCTGCCTTCTTTACGATGTTCACTTAATTCCTCCCGGTGGGTGTCTGCCGCGGAATCGCGGACATCGACGTCAACGAAGTAAATCTGCAAAAGCTTCGGGCTGGCTTTCACCTTCACTCGTCCGGCATAATTAGTCCCTCCTTTGCCTCGCTCGCCTTGCGGCTTCAGTGAAAGAAATGGGCCGGTCGGAGCACAGGTGAGAGGTGGGGGTGAAGTCCTTTATGCGAAATGCGAAAAAGGCCTCGTCAACCCCGTCCGGTAGCGGAATCCCCCCGTCCGGGTTGTTCGACGGGCCGAACGAGTGATATATCCGAGCATCCCGACGCAGGACTGAGTGAGGTACGGCCCACAGACGGCTTCGCCCGAACCGCACGCGCGTCCTGTGTTCGCGCCGCTACGGTAAGTGCGCGAGGAAGTCGCCGGGGGGACGGCGAGCGGACGGCCGGGAGGCGGGAGGAGACAGACATGGGGCACTCACGAGCGGGCGCGGGTGGCGGCGGGCCCGCCGAGCATCTGGACGGGCTGCTCGCCCGCGCGCAGAACGGCTTCGAGATCGACGAGGCGGTGCTGGGCCGGGCCCGCGACGCCCTGATGCACCAGTCCGAGCTGCGTTCCTGCCGGCAGTGCAACGAGCCCTCCGGCCCGCTCGGCTACAGCACCTACCGCCATATCTTCCTGCTCCCCGACGGCAGCAGCCTGCTGCTGTGGGAGCTGGAGCACAACACCGGCCAGGACCACCGTCCCCTCTTCGAGCTCTACGCCGACGAGGACGCCCTGGCCCTGGCCGAGCGCCGGGTGCACGAGCGGATCGGCGGCGCCCGCTGGGACGAGCTGGAGGGGTTACCGCTTTGGCTGCCCGAGCAACTGCTGCACGCGGTCGCGCCGGTGGAGACCCCGCGCGCGTACGTGGCCGACAACTCGGCCGACCACGCCCGCCGCGTCCTGCGCCGCGCGGAGAACCCCGACCGCCCCGGAGCGGCCACCGAGCAACTGCTCTCCACGGCGTTCGCCCATGACATCGCTCTGGCCCCGAAGCCGCGCCGCCGCTCCGGCGGCCCCGACGCCACCTGGTGCCGCTTCTACGAGCACGCGTTCCTCCTGGCCGGCGGGGACGAGATCGTGCTGTGGGAGCTGGAGCACAACCTGACCGCCGACGGGCGGCTGGTGTGCGAGGTGTATCTCGACGAGGTCTCCGCCGAGCTGGCGGCGGACCGCCACGCCCGGGCGCTCGGCGTTGACCTCTGACTTCTCCCGCGCGCACCCACCTGGCCGACACCGACTCGCACGCCGCCCCGCCGACCCGGAGCCTGGTGGGGTGGCGTAAGAGGAGCAGAGGACCAGGGGAAAGCGAGAGCGACCGGTGCGGGTGCGAGGGAGCAGGGCTCGTACGGGCGCCCGTACGAGCCCGCTCAAGGGACCGCGTACAAGGCGGCGTACGAGACCGCGTACGCGACCGCGCGCACCCGGGCGCGGGGAACCGCGCGCGGACGGGCCCCGCGCGGGCGACGAGGCGCCCGGGGGCGCCGCAGGCCGCCGCTTCGCGCCCTGGCTCCCCGGCATCCTGATCGCGGGCGGGATCGCCTTCGACCTCGGCACCCCGCCCCAGTACACGGCCGCCCCCTTCCTCGCCGCCGCCCCGCTCGTCGCCGCTCCGTTCTACTCGCCGCGGCTGACGGCCGTCACCGCGGCCGTAGCGGTCGCCGCCGCCTGCCTGCTGGCCGAGTTCCACGGCGTCGGGGACTGGGCCCAGGCGGCCACCGAGGTCGCCACCGTCGTGACGGTCGCCCTGCTGGCCCTCCTCACCAACCACGTCATCCACCGCGGCGGCCGGCGGCTGGCCTCGGCGCGCGGCATCGCGGAGGCGGCCCAGCGCGCCGTCCTGCCCGCGCCGCCCGCCCGCCTCGCCGGCCTGGACGTCGCGGCCCGCTACGTGGCCGCGGAGCGCGATGCCGCGATCGGCGGCGACCTCTACGCCGTGCAGGACACCCCGCACGGCGTACGGATGCTCATCGGCGACGTACGGGGCAAGGGGCTGGGGGCGGTCGAGGTGGTCGCGATCACCATCGGCGCCTTCCGGGAGGCCGCCGAGCAGGAGGCGACGCTGGAGGGGCTCGCGCTGCGCCTGGAGCGGGCGTTGCAGCGGGAGCGGGCCCGGCGGGGCGACATCGAACAGTCCGAGGGGTTCATCACGGCGGTGCTCGCCGAGATCCCCCGCGGCGACTCCCTCCTCCGCCTCATCAACCGCGGCCACCCGGCGCCTCTCCTGCTGCACGCCGACGGCTCGGTGTGCAGCCCCGAGCCCGAAGTACCGGCGCTGCCGCTGGGGATGGGCGACCTGGGGGCGTGGCCGGACCGGGTGGAGGAGCTGCCGTTCGCCGAAGGGGTGACCCTGCTGCTGTTCACCGACGGCGTGAGCGAGGCGCGCGACGAGCGGGGCGTGTTCTACGACCCGGCGGTCCGGCTGCGCGGCCTCGGCTTCACCGGACCGGTGGAGTTGCTCGACGCGTTGGTCGCGGACGTGGAGCGGCACACGGGCGGCGGGACCGCGGACGACATGGCGCTGCTGGCGCTGCGCCGCTCCCCGGTGACGCCCGGCACCGCGCCTTAACACGCTCCGTAGCGGACCATGATCATTACGGATAACGATTGACGCACGATCAGGTCGAGGGCGTTTCCGGGTGCGCTTGGACAGCCGCCGACTCGCCCTCATCTGTCCCATGTTCGGCGTTAAGTTCACCTCAAAGGTTCCTCTGATTCCCGGGAACGGCTTGGAATCAGGTCACGCCTTCTATTAACGTTCGATAACGCAGCGCGGTCGTCACAACCGCCGCAAGAGGCGGCACCGCGCGCCGTCGCCGAATCCCGCACGCACGGCAGCACCCAGCAGCAGAGCGACAACAGCAACACCAAGGGAACCGGGGAACCACCAACCTTGGGGTGAATCGGGTCGAACCTGACCCGTAGGAGACCTTCCTGCTCCGAACCCGTCAGCTAACCCGGTAGGCGAGAGGGAAGGAAAGGAGTGCGCCCGCGTGGCGTCCAACAGGTCTGCCCTTGAAGAAGCTCCGACCCGCCGGTCCGGTGTCGACACCGGTACCGGGACCGCGGTCCGCTACGGCTCCTGGTTCGAACCGGCCGCCAAGGCGGGGGCCGACCAGGACACCGAGACCTGGGAGGAGTGGAATCCCACCGAGGAGTCCATAGCCCCCGTACGCGGCAAGCACCGCGTCCCCAAGCAGCGCGGCGGCACCATGGCCCGCAGCGGCGCCGTCCTCGGCGTCGGCGTGATCGCGGCGGTCGGCGCCGGCGGGATGGCGACCGCCAAGGACCGCCCCAAGGCCCCCATATCCATGCCGGACCTGGCGCACGTCGCCGGTCAGGTGCAGGACGCCCTCCCCGACGCCAAGGACCTGCCCGGCATCGGCGCGCTGTTCTCCGACTCCGGTTCCGACTCCGACGGCTCCACCACCGCCACCCCCCTCTCCACGGCCGGCCTGACCTCCGAGGACGAGGAGAACGGCGCCACCGACGCGGGCGAGGCACTGCGCGCCCGCATCCTCCAGCAGGCCGAGAACCAGCAGAACGCCGCCGACGAGTCGCAGCGCGACGCCGCGGCCGACGCCGCCGCCAAGCAGGCCGCCGAGAAGGCCGCCACCGCTGCCAAGAAGGCCTCCGACGCGGAGGCGAAGCGCAAGGCCGAGGCCGAGGCCAAGAAGAAGGCCGCCGAGGCGGAGGCCAAGCGGAAGGCGGAGGAGGCGGCCAGGAAGAAGGCCGAGGCCGAGCGCCTGGCCAAGCTCGCCGCCCAGTACACCCTGCCCGTCGCCTCGTACACCCTGACCGCGTCGTTCGGCCAGGCCGGCGACATGTGGTCGGCCGACCACACCGGCCAGGATTTCGCCGCCCCGACCGGCACCCCGGTCAAGGCGGTCCACGGCGGCACCATCACCTCGGCCGGGTGGGCCGGTTCGTACGGCTACCGCATCGTGCTCAAGCTGAACGACGGCACCGAGATCTGGTACTGCCACCTGTCGTCGATGGTCCGTACGTCGGGCTCGGTGACGACGGGCGAGGTCATCGGCCGCGTCGGCGCCACGGGCAACGTGACCGGCCCGCACCTCCACCTGGAGGTCCGCCCGGGCGGCGGCAGCCCGATCAACCCGATGCCCTGGCTCCGCGACCACGGCCTGACCCCGTGACCGCCGCGCTCCCGTCCCCGCAGGCCCTATAGACCGGTCCGACCGGTCCGGCCCCCGCACCCCGGCGGCCTTGGCGCTCTCTCCCCCCTTGACGCCAAGGTCGCCGGTTTTTTTCGCGAGGGTGAACCCGCTCAGGGATGGGAATACGCCCTTCCGCCACCGCGCTGAAATAACGCATGGCTGACAACAAGCAGACCGACAACCGCAAGCAGCTCGGGGACCTGTCCGTGTTCCCTCTGTCACTCGGCGGGAACGTCTTCGGCTGGACGGCGGACGAGGCCGAGTCCTTCGCCGTGCTCGACGCCTACGTGGCGGCGGGCGGCAACTTCATCGACACCGCGGACGTCTACTCCGCGTGGGTGCCGGGCAACTCGGGCGGGGAGTCCGAGACCATCCTCGGCAACTGGTTCGCCTCCCGCGGCAACCGCGCCGACATCGTCCTCGCGACCAAGGTCGGGGCCGGTGTCCCGACCCCCCGCGGCCTGTCCGCCGCGGCGATCAAGACGGGCGTCGACGAGTCCCTGAAGCGTCTGCGCACCGACTACATCGACCTTTACTACACGCACTACGACGACACCTCGGTGCCGGTGGAGGAGATCATCTCCACGCTGGACGAGCTGGTGAAGGCGGGCAAGGTCCGCCAGATCGCGGCCTCCAACATCTCCGCCGAGCGACTCGAGGCGTCCCTGGACTTCTCGGCGAAGGAGGGCCTGGCCCGCTACGTGGCCCTCCAGCCGCACTACAACCTGGTCTCCCGCGACACCTTCGAGGGCCCGCTCGCCGATGTCGCCGCCCGCCACGGCGTGGCGACCGTCCCGTACTACGCCCTCGCGTCCGGCTTCCTCACCGGCAAGTACCGCCCCGGCGCCAGGGTCGACAGCGCCCGGGCCGAGGGCGCGGCCAAGTACCTGGACACCGAGCGCGGCCAGAAGGTCCTCGCCGCCCTCGACGACGTGGCGGCCAACCACGGCGCCCAGCACGCGACGGTCGCCCTGGCCTGGCTCGCGGCCCAGCCGACGGTCGTGGCCCCGATCGCGAGCGCGCGTACGGTGGACCAGCTGCCGGCGCTGCTGGCGGTGGCGGAGCTGAAGCTGACGGCGGAGGAGCTGGCGCTGCTGACGTCGGCGTCGGAGTAAGGCCGCGGCTTCCGCAGAGCACAAACGGCGGGGAGGCCCTGACGCCTCCCCGCCGCACAGAAGCTCATCACGCCCCTCAGGCCGGGGCGGCCGCCCCGGCACTCCGCCGATCGGCGGCGGCCCAGGACGCGGCGGCGACCCCGCCGGCCACGGTGAGGACGGACGGCCAGGCACCCAGCTTCTTGGCCAGCGGATGCGACCCGGCGAAGGCCGCCACGTACAGCCCGCTCAGCGCCGCGGCCGTCCCGGTCCCCGCCTTCTGCCGCCACCCACGCGCGGCCACCACCCCGGCCGCCGCCAGGGCCACCCCACCCAGCTGCCGCTTCTTGGTCCAGCGCGCGACCCCGTACCCGCCGACGAGCCCGCCCGCGGCCACCACACCTGCCGGAATTCCGGCCATGACCTCTTACCTCCACTGTGAGGGTCCAGTGCCTCGACCCTATGCCCGGCGCGGCGGCCGTACGCGCCGACGAGGTCATGATCAAGCACCGACTCCGCAACAGCTCCGGGCCACTACCTCCCCACGCGCCAACTGAGCACGGCGCGCGGCCCGCTCCCCCCGGACAGCCTGGTGCCGAACGCCCCGCCGCCGTCCGTGCTGAAGCTGTTCATCCCGCTGTACGGAACGCCGAAGGTCAGCCGGGTCGCGTGCCCATTGCGCCAGCTCGCGTCGCAGTTCTTCGCCGTGTACTCGACACTGCCCGCGACCCCCCGGAGCGACCCCGCCCGGGACCGCGCCCTGAACCCGCCGTCCTGCCCCTTGCCCAGGGTCGCCGAGGGCCGCTTGACGAATTTCCCCGCCGTCAGCCCGTAGTCGGTGCGCACCAGCCGACACCCCGAAGCGTTGTGCATACGCACCTCGAACCGGCGGCCCCGCGCCTCCTCCCGCCCCCCTTCACCGACCGCCACCGCGGACCCGCAGACGGCGGCCGACACCGCGACCACCGCCCCGGTCACCACAGCTGCGGCCCAACGCGTCAGTGTCCTCATGGCGGCCTCCTCCTCATCTCCCAGGTGCCACCACGATGCCGACCCCCGCCGAAACCCCACCGGACCGACACGACCCCCTGCCCCGCATGGCGGTCAACGGGCGGCGGCCCGCACCCCGGCGTCAAGCGCCCCCCACCCAATCCACGTAACCCTCGTGCTGGATGAACATCTCGACGATGTTCCCCTCGTCATCCCAAGCCCGCCGCTCATTCCCGAACTCCTGCAGCCGCTGAGTCCACGAGAGCGGAATCCCCGGAACTCGAAGGTGACCATCCCGCCCGCCTCCACATCCACCTCCCGCTCCACCAGCCCCTCGACGAAGGCCACAGCGGCGGTGGCGCCGTGAATCTCCTACCTGAAGTCTTCGGTGTCCTCGCCGTCCTCATCGACGAGCGTCATGTCGATCAGGTCCTTCACCTGCCACATCGCGCGGCCCTCCCCCTCGTGTGGTTCTCATGAGGCCACACGACACTGACATCGTGACCGACAACGCCTTCGTGATCATCTCCGGCCTGCCGGCCAGCGGGAAGAGCACCCTGTCCCACGGCCTCGGCGACCACCTGGGATGGCCAGTCATCGACAAGGACGCCATCCTGGAGACCCTCTTCGATTCTCTCGGCACCGGTGGCCGCACATGGCGCCACCAACTCAGCCGCGCAAGCGACGACATCCTCTTCACCATCGCCGCCCGGGCCCAACACGCCGTCCTCGACAACTGGTGGCACCACGACACCGCACCCGAACGGCTGCGTCGGCTCAATGCCCGCCTGATCGAGATCTTCTGCGACTGCGACCCGGCACTCGCCGCCGAACGTTTCCAGCGACGGACTCGCCACCCTGGCCACCTCGACCCGCAGCTCACCCCCGAGCAAGTCGCCGAACGCGTCGCGACGATCCGCGCCACCTACCCGGGCCCCCTCCGACTGGGCGGCCCCCTGCTGACCATCGACACCGGCCGACCCCTCGACATCACCGCCGTCGCCAAGGAGGTCACCGCCCTCCTTCATGCCTGACCTGCTCAAGGCAGGTGATCGCGGACGGCGGCGTGGGAGTACGCCTCGTCCGCCCCTACGCTCGGCACATGGGTGTATCCCTTTATTACCAGGCGTGCCGAGCGACGCCGCTGACCGAAGCCGAGGGAGCCGAGGTGGCGCGCATCACCGCCATCCGCCAGGCGACCTTCCCGTACGAGGACGAGGAGAGCCTGTACCTCTACGAGAACGACGGCTGCGAGCCGGGCGAGATCCTGGCCGGATCCACCAAGATGCCCCTCGACCCCGACCGGCTCATGCCGGTGCTCGCCCATGTGCTCGACTCCGTCACCGAACTGCGCCGGGCTCTGCCCGATGCCGAGTGGCGGCTACAGATGGACGACGTGGAGATCCCATGGGGCGAGGACGAGGGCTACGCGTCTTCTCTGCTGCACGAGCCGCCACCCTCAAAGCCCAGTTAGACCCCCACCCGCCGCCTGCCCGCGACGCACGGCCGCGACGAAGTCCACCCAGGCGCGAGCCGAGAACGCGAGCGCGGCCCTCTCCGGATCCTTGGAGTCCCGTACGGCAGTTCCACCGCTCGCCAGACCGGCGATCTCGACGCAGTTTCCTCCGCTCCCGTTGCTGTAGCTGCTCTTCTGCCACTGGAGGGGCGATATATCGGTCATCAATAGAGTCCTTGTGCCGCTTGTCTGATCAGGTCACTCGACCGCTGAGGACTCAAGGACAGAGCACGTAGATTGTCAAACGACTTGCCGTAGAGAGCGATTTCTTCCGGACTCTCCAGGTACACCGCGTCTGTCAGGCCGTCGCGGTACACCATGTCGGGGTCCTCCTGATCTGGGAACCCCAGGATCGTAAACGCGCCGACGGCGGGGTAGCTGCCAGCGTCGAACGGCAGCACCTGGATCGTGACGTTCTTCAACTGGCCCATGTCCAGGAGGTGCTCGAGCTGCGCGCGCATGATCTTGGCAGTGCCGATGGTGTGCCGCATCACGCTTTCGTGCACGATCGCCCACAGGTCGAGTGGCGTCGCGCTGGTGAGGAGGGCCTGCCGCTCCATCCGCACGGTGATCATGCGCTCTACATCGTCGGGGCCCTGGGCAGGTGTGGTGAGGTGGAGTTCCCGTGCGTAGTCGGCCGTCTGAAGCAGGCCAGGCACGAACTCGCACTCGTACGCCCGCAGCCCAGCGGCGGCCTGCTCCAGCCCGACATAGACCGAAAACCATGAGGGCACGGCGTTGCCGTAGGCATGCCACCACCCGCGCGTCTTGGACTGCTTGGCGAGTTCCTTGAGCAGTTCGCGGAGCTCGTTGGACGTTCCGTAAAAACGGCAGAGGGCATCGATGTCGGACGGTTGTACGCGGCCCTGTCCGGTCTCCAGGCGGTTGACTTTAGAGCCGCTCCAGTCCAGCTCCTTGCCCACCTGGTTGCAGGTGAGCTGGTGTTCTTCGCGAAGCTTCTTGAGCTCGATGGCCAAGCGGCGGCGTCGGGCAGTAGGCGATCCAGGCACATGAACTCCTCGTGTGGCAACGAATGTTCAGTCTTGTCGGACGGGCAGGAGCCCGTCAGTCACCCATTCGAGCGAATCCCTTCGTGCACATTGCACAGCGGGATGCGCGGTGCCATGCTCTCACACGGAGTAACCAAGAGCCACTAGCCGATCGCAACACGTGATCGCTGCAAGGCGGCGAGACCGTGAGGAGTTGAGAGATGGCCATCGAGGACTGCATGCCGAGGAAGGCCTGGCACTTTCCCTTCCTGGCGGAACCCGGTGAAGTCCCCGCCCTGCGTCGCAGCATGCGGATGCACCTGACGCGCTGGGGGCTGCCCGACCTCATCGACGCGGCGCTGATCTGTGTCAGCGAGCTCGTCACGAACGTCATCGTCCACGTCGGTGCCGGCACCCCCACGACGATGGCCGTCTCCATGAATGGCACCTACCTGCGCATTGAGATCCACGACCCGGACCGCCGCGCCCTGCCCACACTCCTGGGTGCGACGGCCACGTCCGAGTCGGGCCGAGGGCTGGCGCTGGTCACAGCGGTGACGGACCGATGGGGCGTGATGCCGACCGACGCCGGCAAGACCACCTGGTGCGAGATCGCCACGGCGCTACGCCGGGATGACGCTCACCTGGATGGGCCTCAAGTCGATCGCGCGGAAGCTCTGCTCACCCTCTATGGCCGGTCGGCGTCCCACGGAGGAACCTCGCCTCAACTCGGACGCGCGATCGCGGAAGAAGCGGCCATCGCCTTGATCGCGGACCTCCTCCACTGGTTCCGAGCACACGGCCAGGACCCGGACACGGCCCTGGACCGCGCTCAGCTGCACTTCGAAGCAGAGGTAGGGGTGGTGAGGTAGCCATCCCAACCCATGCTGAATCCCCTCTTATGCAGTGCGAACGTCCCATGCATGTGAAAGGGAAGGCGGCCCCTGCCGGCACCTCAGACTGCGGCTGCACGCAGCATCGCGCCGGCGTCATCGACCATCCCGTACTCGTGAAGCTCCAAGGCGGCGCGGATGACGTCCTTCTCAGGGTGGTCGCGCCCGTACATCGTGATCAGGGTGTCGGCCAAGTCGTCACGGTGCTCTCCCCGGAGAAGGGCGACTGAAGCAGCGCTCTCCAGGGGGGTCAGAACCTCCGCAGACTGACGCAGTACGGCCAGCGTCGCGTCCGGCGAGGTCGTTGCATCGAGATTCGCAGTCATGGCGGCAAGTTGTCGCGCAGCGGCCACATCGCGCGCTGTACGCTGCCGGTCCCCTCGTTGAGGGGGGACCGGCAGCGGTGTCATGTTCTTGCGGAAGTCAGCCAGCTCCTCCTCTAAGCCGGCCTTCGCCCCGAAGAGGTGCCGGTTGTCGCGCAGCAAGCGGCGGTTTCTGTTCCGGATACGGCGGATCCTGCGGTAGAGCGTGGGGCAGACGTTGCAGGGTTTCGTCTCGGCGGCAGCGCGTACCTCAAGCACGTCGTACACGGAGAAGCCGACGGCGCCTTCACCGCCTGCGCGCTCGACAGCAACTGCGTACAGCGCAACAAGGAATTCTTCCGGCGGGCGGTTCTTCCCGCTTCGATAGCGGGACAATCTGGTCTTATCTGTCGGGTATCCGTGCGAAGTAATGAGCTTGGCCGCTTCCTTGAGCGTTGCGGCTCCCAGATGCTGGAGCAGCTGGTTCACCATCTGGGCGAGCGCGCGTCTGCCCGGGGGTGTCTCATCGCTGAGCTTCGCTCTGGCTCGCATGCGACCCCCACCTGCCTGCTGTCGTTGTAGCCGGTCGTGTGCCGGTCATGTCAACCAAGTCTCCCTCAGGGCTAGTTGCGTATTCGCGTGCAACATGCGTTTTCGCTCGACCTTTTCCGGCTGCCGGTGCTCAATGGAGGTACCGCCGGAGTTCGGGGGCGGAACGCCGTGACCGCGTATGCATGTCGTGGTCATGACGTTTCTTAGGCGTGCCTGTACGGCTGAAAGGGAGACTCAGGATGGCGACGCTGCCGTCGTGGCAGGACAAGGAAAAGTTCGGGGGCAAGATTCGGGCGGCCTTGTGGCTGGAGACCGAGGTCGGAGAAGGCAACATCTTCACCAAGGCGCAGCTGCGTGAGGCATTCCCGGGCGAATCGCAGATCGATCGGCGGCTGCGGGACCTTCGCAAGCACGGATGGCGCATCGACACGAACCGCGATGATCCCGCCTTGAAGCTGGAGGAGCAGAGGTACGTCAGCAAGGGCGCTGAGGTATGGATTCCTGGCCAGGCAAAGGTCGCAAAGCACGAGAACAGCCTGAGTCCGGCTCAGCGCAACAAGGTGTGGCAGGCGGACAACTTTCTCTGTCGCAACTGTGGGGTCGGTGTAGGTGAGCTCTACGAGGACGGCATCGAGCAGTCGAAGCTGAACGTCGCCCGTCGCAGCGTCCGGCTGGAGGACGGCACCGTCGACGTGCAGTACGTCACCGAGTGCAAGCGGTGTGGTTCGGGCGGAGCGGATCGCGAGGTGGATCTGGGGGCGGTGTTCGACGGTGTGAAGAGCCTGACGCCGCTGGAGCGGAAGGTCTTCGCCGGCTGGATTGAGGCCGATCGTCGGACGGTGAGCCCGCTTGAGAAGCTGTGGGGGACTTACCGGACGCTGCCTGAGGAGTCGCGCGCGGCCGTCAAGAAGGCCGTACACGGCGGCGAAGAAAGCTAAGAGGGGGGACGAGGAAGTCATGCTGCGGGAGTTCGCACCGCCGCCGCGCGCGGCGGAGTTCAGTGAGTTGATCAAGAAGAGGCTGGAGGAGGTGAAGACCTCGGGCGGCACCCGGGAAACGGTCACCGTCGAATGGAACGAACAGCGGGTGCCTGTGGAAGTGATCGATCTGCCGCTCGCCGGACTGTACTTCAACCCCAGCACCCACCGCATCCGTGCCCAGCGCAGCCACAACGCTGAGCGTGACGAGGCGCTTGACAAGGACCCCTGGAGCGTTGAGAGCCAGGATTACCTGAGGCATCTGCTTCAGGCCGAGCCGAAGGACCCGAGCCGGAGGGACCCCGACTTCGACAAGCTGAAGGACAGTCTGGAGCAGTTCGGCCAGAACGACCCCGGACTGATCACCCACCAGGGCATCCTCGTGAACGGCAACACCCGTGCCGCCGCGCTTCGGGAGATCGGTGCACAGTCGATGCGCGTAGGGGTGTTGCCGGAGTCGTTCACCTGGGCAGACATCAACGCGGTCGAGCTGTCGCTGCAGCTGCGCAAGGACCACCGTCGCGAATACTCGTACATCAACCGTCTGCTCGCCATGGAGGAGCAGGCTGCGCTGGGCCGGACTCCGGATGCCATTGCGAAGGAGTTCCGGATCAGGCCCGCTACGTACCACCAGGAGCGCTGGATCCTCAGCACCATCCAGGACATGATCGAGCGCAGCCGGAGCGGTGGTGGTGTGGTGCTGCGTCTGGTGGACTTCGAGGACGACCAGGAGAAGCTCAAGGAGCTTCACCGCGCCTACGAGAAGCTGGCCGCAGCCGATCCTGACCAGGCCGAAGTCCTCAAGGAAGTCCGGATGGCAGCGATCACGCTTGGCTTCGCCAAGACCGACGTGCGCCACATCGAGGAGGGCTTCCAGGACAGGTACCTGGGCCGTACGCTCCCGGAGAGTCTGAACACCCTGGCCACTGAGGAAGAGGCAGTGGCTGTGCCGGGGCTGGGGGTCTCGGTTCCGGGGGCGTCGGCGCCTGTCTCCGCGGCCCGGGCGCTCAATGACCAGATTTTGCGGGCGAAGGCCACCGCTCTCAGCACTGATCCGGCGATCCCGGACAGTGACAAGAGCAGCGCTCAGTCTCTCTTCTACGATGCTAAAAATGCGTTTGATGCCGCGATCGACGCCGCTGGCCGTGACGCTCGCGTCCGCAAGCGGAAGCAGATGGCGCCGGCCCGTCTGGCTGATGCTTGTGCCGACATCGACCAGTGCGTGGTCGATCTCGTGCAGGCGCGCGCCACCCGTTCTCTGGACGAGGAGGCGTTCGACGAGGCTGTGCTGAAGCTGCGGGACAGTCTTCGCAAGCTTGCTCAGCAGGCAGGTCGCGGTATGCCACATCCCGGTGACGGCGTCTCGTGGCTCATTGACGCCGTGGCTATGGAGATCTCCTGATGACCGACGCCGCGGTCGAGACGTCCTTGCACCTCGGCTTCGATGAGACGCGCACAAAGGTCGTTCTGAGAACCACCGAGAAGCATCGAGACGATCTCGTCCAGCTGGCCGCCCGTTTCCGTACGGGCGGCCAGCTCGGCCCCCTCATGGCGTCGGTGGAGCTCGATGACCTGCTGGGAAGACTGAACGCGATAAGCACATGGCCACACCCATCCGGCGTGGCGTGGGCTCCGGAGTTGCAAGGCCTGGTCGTTGGGGTTCTCCAGGATGCCGAAGTTGTCAAGAAGCGGCTCGCGGCCCCCGAGCACTCGGGCGAAGCCCGTGCTGAGGACGTCAACAGCCTTCTCGGCGCTGAGTGGCAGGCTGAGTTGAGTGAGTTCCAGCGGCGCGACATCGCGAAACTGCTGTCCCTCCAGCATGGGGCGAATTTCAGTGTTCCCGGTGCCGGCAAGACCCGTGTGGCGCTGGCCGTGTACGCCGCACAGAAGGCACAGGGCAAGGTCAGCCGGGTGTTGGTCGTGTGCCCCAAATCGGCATACGAGTCCTGGCAGTACGAGACCGCTGTGTGCTTCCGCTATCCGCTGCGGACACACATCTTCGACCGGTCTCTCGACCAGTGGGCCGAGGTTCTCATCGTCAACTACGAGCGCCTGGACCGCTCTCTCTCGACACTGGCGGGATGGCTGAAGTCCGCTCCGTCAATGATCATCCTCGACGAGGCGCACCGGATGAAGCTTGGCGTACGGGGTACCTATGGTGCGGCCTGCATGGCACTCGGCCCTCTCGCTCAGCGGCGGCTGATTCTCACTGGTACTCCAGCCCCCAACGGCTCCAAGGATCTGGAGAACCTCCTGGGCTTCGTCTGGCCGGGGCACGGGCAGCGTTCCGTGGCGCAGGCAGTGGCCGGCGGGGACCTCGCCCACGCCAGTACGGTCTTGCGACCGCTCTTCACCCGGACGACCAAGCATGAGCTCGGTCTGCCGCCGATGGAGCTGCGCATGCGGTATGTAGACATGCCGGATCTGCACAGCGAGATCTACAGCTCACTGGTGGGAGGGATGAGTGCCGGGGCTGCACGCGATGATCTCAGCTCGCTAGGGAAGACGGCCTTGCGATTGCTGATGGCCGCGACGAGCCCGGCTCTTCTCATCGAAGGGGCGAGCCGCTACGAGCCGCTGGCCTATCAGCTGCCGCCCCTGGAGATCCCTGAGAGTGACTCGCTGTTCACGCTCACACAGAACCTTCCCGACTACGAACTGTCGCCCAAGTACAAGGAGGCCGCGGCGATCATCGCCGAGAACGCCGAGCGTGGGCGGAAGACGCTGGTCTGGACTACGTTCGTGCGGAGCCTCACTACGCTGGCTCAGCTGATGGAAAAGTACGGTCCGGCGGTTGTCCATGGCGGGACCCCTGACCGTGATGAGCAGCTTCGCCGCTTCCGCGAGGATCCCGGGTGCATGGTGCTGATCTCGAACCCGGCGACTCTGGGGGAGGGCATCAGTCTTCATCATGTCTGCCATGACGCGGTGTACGTGGACCGCGATTTCGTGGCAGGACGCTTCCTGCAGAGTCTCGACCGCATCCATCGCCTGGGGCTGGCTCCCGGCACGGACACCCGGGTCACGGTGCTCGCTGCCCGGAACACGATCGACGAGGTGGTCGAGGCACGGCTGAACCAGAAGCTGGAGTTCATGGGGAAGATTCTCGACGACCCGACCGTGCAGCAGCTCTCCGATCTGCAGGAGGAGCCCTCGGTGGCGGCCGGCCTCGCTCCCAGCGACATCGAGGCCCTTCTAGGGCACATGAGCCAGAACCGACCCCGCTCCTAGTGGGGTTGCCCCCGGCTGACCAGGCTGGTCCAAGTCTGGTCAGCTTGGCTGCGCAACTCATGGTCACCGGGGTGCCGACGCATGCGAGACTGGGCAAGATATTTTGCGTCGCATCAGGAGGATCTTGCCCATGGGCGGCAGTGGCGGTAGTGGCCCGCAAAGTGACCTGCAGCTCACGTCGGTTGAGATCTGTGCGGGAGCGGGTGGCCAAGCCGTCGGCCTCCATGAGGCCGGCTTCCGGCACCTAGCCCTCGTTGAGTGGGATCCTCACGCCGTCGAGACCCTCAAGGCCAATGTAGGCCGCTGGCACGGCTGGGACGAAGAAAAGGTCGAGAATCTTAAGTCTCAAGATGTTAAAGAATTTCTTGGGTCGGATCAGCGCAAAAATCTCGACCTTGGCGATGACCGTCTTGATCTCCTCGCAGGCGGAGTGCCTTGCCCGCCGTTCTCACTAGCGGGTAAACGGCTTGGTGAGGATGATGAGCGCGATTTGTTTCCAGACATGCTCGGAATCGTTGAGGAGCTTCGCCCTAAAGCGGTAATGATCGAGAATGTGCGTGGCATCTTGCAGCCGCCACACGTTTTCATCGAGTACCGCAGGCGCATTCTGGAGACCTTGGGCAGCTTGGGGTATGTCGTCCCTGACATTGACAAGGATTGGCCCGTCGAGCGACAGGACAAGGAGATGCGCCGCGTTTGGCGGCTACTGGAGGCCCGTGATTTTGGTGTGCCTCAACTCCGGCCCAGGGCAATCTTGGTTGTCATTCACAAGGACTTCATGGGTGACAGGTCCTTCGTGTGGCCGAAGCGTCTTATCGAAGATGTTGTTTCCGTTAAAGATGTACTGGAAGACAGCATGCGTGAGCGCTGCGAACAATTCTGGGACAAGAACAAGAGGGGCAGGCGGGCCAAGTCGGGCGAGCGCACAGGGCAGCAAGTCTTTGAGACATGGCTGGAGGCTGCCGGGAAGGCTGAGGCGAACTCTTCCGACGGTGTCGCGCCGACGCTGGTGGGAGGGTCCAAGAAGCATGGCGGTGCCGACCTGGGGCCGACCCGGGCCAAGCGAGCCTGGGCGGCGATGGGGGTCGACGCGACGGGAGTCGCGAACGACCCGGATGCGTGCGACCCGGAGCGCGATCTGTTTCGTCCTGCTGGCCCGATGCTGACCGTCGGGCAAGCCGCCCGCATTCAGGGATTTCCTCGCGACTGGAAGTTCCAGGGGGGGAAGACGGCGCGTTACCGGCAGGTGGGTAATGCTTTCCCGCCGCCGGTCGCGGAAGCGGTTGGCCGGGCCATTGCAGCCGTGCTGCGGCCGGATGACCGTGAAAGCCTGCTCAAGCGGTATGAGATGGAAGAGGATCAGGCTGTGCTGACAGCCGAGGAAACCGCCCATCAGATGGCCGCATTCCCGGCATCAGCGCTTGCCGAGCCCCGTCCGGCGAGCGAGGACCGTAGCGGTGATCTTGTCGGCGCAAAGCGCTGACGGCTCATGTTCCCAGAACCGGAGCACCAGCCAACCAGCTTCGGTGAGGCACTTGTCTGTGTCGCGGTCGCGTGCAATGTTGCCCGCGACCTTGCCTGACCAGTATCCAGGGTTGGTTTTTGGGGAGACGTAATGCTCCGGGCAGCCGTGCCAGTAGCAGCCATCGATGAAAACGGCGACTTGCGTCGGGCGGAAGACGATATCCGCCGTGCGGCGCAAGTCGGATAGTGGGCGCGCGGCCACGCGATATCTGAGGCCCCGAGCGTGGAGAAGCTGACGGATCACACGCTCAGGCTTGGTGTCGCGTGATCTGATCGCCTGCATGTTCCGGCGCCGTGCAGCGGATGATGCCCACGAACCTGGCGGCGGCGACCATTGCTCGGAGTCCGACATGGGACCAGCTTCGCAGACCCCCTGTCGCCAACGCGAACCTAGGTGTGGTGCCTCCCGCACCCCGACGGGAGCCCGCCTCAGGTCCTGCTTACGGCTGCCCCTGCGGGTACGGCGGCTGCTGGGCCGGGGGCCACGCGGGGTAGCCGTGGGGGCCCGGTGGGGCGTAGGTGGCCTGGGGGGAGTGCCAGTACGGCGGGGGCATCATGCCCGGGTGCGGGCCGGGGAGCGGGCGGCGGGGGAGGGGGACCGAGAGGGCCGCGTGGGCGAGGGCCGGTTGGGCGGTTTCGCGGTGTTGCCAGAGGCGGTCCAGGAGCTCGCGCTCGCGGGTGGTGAAGTCGGGGCCCGCCGTGCCGAGGTAGGCGCGGTGGCGGAGGAAGGCGAGTGAGGTGGCGGTCGCGGTGTAGTCGGCGACGACGCGGGCGGCGGCCGGGCCCTGGGCGCGGCGGGCGAGGTCGCGGGCGATGCCTCGGGCGCGCATGGAGGAGAGGGCTATGGGCTCGGGCGGGGTGAGCCAGCCGGCGGCCTGGTAGGCGGGGAGCTGGGCTCGTATGGTGCGCAGCTGGTTGTTGCGGGACCAGATGACCAGCCAGATCAGCAGGCCGAAGACGGGAACCATGAAGAGGGCGTAGACGGCGAGGAAGCCGTAGCCGCCGAAGGTGGCGGAGCCGTTCCAGAGGCCGTGCAGGACCATGGCGCCCAGCAGTGCGGCGATGGGGACCAGGATGCGGCGCGCCCGCTGGTGCTGGGCGGCCGCGGCGGCTATGCCGAAGCCGATGCCGGTGGCGGCGGTGAAGAGGGGGTGGGCGAAGGGGGACATCACCGCGCGGATGAAGAAGGTCGCGGCGGTGGTGGAGCGGATGCCCGAGTAGCCGAACTCCTGGTCGCTGACGAAGGCCGTGCCGAGGTACAGGATGTTCTCGGTGAAGGCGAAGCCGGTGGCGGTGATTCCGGCGATGACGACGCCGTCGACTATCCCGTTGAAGTCGCGGCGCCGGAAGAGGAAGAGGAGGAGGACGGCAGCGGCCTTGGCGCTCTCCTCGACGACGGGGGCGACGAAGGTGGCGCCCCAGGTGTCGGCGTCGGCCTGGCCGGAGGGGGTGGAGTCGGCGACGGTGGTCATGAGCCACTCGGTGGCGAAGCCGTTCGCGATGAGGGCGACGAGGGTCGCGGCGCAGGCGCCCCAGGCGAAGGCGAAGATCAGGTTCCGTACGGGCTCGGGTTCGACGCGGTCCATCCAGCGGAACGCGGCGATGAGTAGCGGTACGGGCAGGGTGGCCAGGCCCAGGCCCACCAAGAAGCCCTCGGTGCCGGTCTGCTCACGGACCAGCGCGAGGATGACCAGCCCGGAGAGGGAGAGCAGAACGACCAGTGCCGTGGCGCGCAGGGACTTGTTGTCCCACAGCGCGCTCAGCCGGTCGCCCCAGGAGTGGCGGCGCGGTGGGTACGGCCAGTCTCCGGCCGGCGGCGCGGACGCGGGGTCGGTCCACGGCTGCTGTCCGTATGTCGTGGCCGGTGGGCCGGGCTGCTGGTGCGGGGGCGGGGGCTGGTGCACCTGACGACCCTAACGAACGACGGAAAGGCGGACCGGAGGATTATGCCCAGGCGCTAAAGGGCGCTATGTGTCCTTGTGGCGGAAGATCAGGTCGTGGACGACATGGCCCTTCTCCAGGCCCTGGCCCTCGAACTTGGTCAGCGGGCGGAAGTCCGGGCGCGGGCTGTAGCCGCCGTCGGGCTGGGTGTTCTCGAAGTGCGGGTCGGCGGTGAGGACCTCGAGCATCTGCTCGGCGTACGGCTCCCAGTCGGTCGCGCAGTGCAGCAGCGCGCCGGGGCGCAGCCGGGTGGCGACGAGGGCGATGAACTCGGGCTGGATGAGGCGGCGCTTGTGGTGCCGCTTCTTGGGCCAGGGGTCCGGGAAGTAGACGCGGAGCCCGGAGAGGGAGGCGGGCTCCAGCATCTCGCGCAGCAGGATGATCGCGTCGCCGTTGGCCACCCGGATGTTGGAAAGGTTCTTCCGCTCCGCGAGAGCGAGCAGATTGCCCTGGCCGGGGGTGTGGACATCGGCGGCCAGTATGCCGGTGCCCGGGTCGGCGGCCGCCATCTGGGCGGTGGCCTCGCCCATGCCGAAGCCGATCTCCAGGACGACCGGCAGGTCCGGGTCGCCGAACAGCTCGCCGAGGTCGAGGCGGGAGAGGCCGTCGATGTCCAGGCCCCACTGCCCCCACAGGCGGCGCAGCGCATCGCCCTGGCCGAGGGTCACCCGGCCGCGGCGGGGGCGGAAGGAGCGGATGCGGCGCTCGTGGTGCGAGCCGGCGGGGTCGGCCACGGGGCCGCCGGGGAACATCGGCTCGGAGCGACGGTCGCGCGGGGGCGGCAGCGTGCGCTCGGCTCGGGGCTCGGGGGCGGTGTGGCGCCCGGCGGTGTGGTTCTCGGCGACGTGGCTCTGGGCGGCGTTGTTCTCGGACACAGTGCTTCGATTCTACGGGCCGGGGCGGTACGGCCCCGGGGCGCGGGGGCGCCGGGGATCGGGGGCTCGGGACGGACCGGGGGCCCGGGCCCCAGGGCTCGCGGCCCAGTGTCCGGTGTCAGAGGTGGTCCAGCACGCGCCGCGCGACCTCCCGGCCGATCGGCAGGGACGCCGTCGCCGCGGGCGAGGGCGCGTTGAGCACATGGACGAGGCGGGGGGACTCCTTGATCAGGAAGTCGTCCACCAGCGTGCCGTCGGGCAGCACCGCCTGGGCGCGCACGCCCGCCGGGGCCGGTATCAGGTCGTCGGCCGTGACATCCGGGAGCAGCCGGCGGACGGCGTCGGTGAAGGCGCGCTTGGACAGCGAGCGGCGCAGCTCCCCCGCCCCGTAACGCCAGTGGCGGCGGGCTATCTGCCAGGAGCCGGGGTACGCCAGCGTCCCGGCCAGCTCGCGCGGGTGGACCGTGTGCCAGGCGTAGCCCTCCCGGGCGAGGGCGGGCACCGCGTTGGGCCCGATGTGGACGGTGCCGTCGACGCCGCGGGTCAGATGGACGCCGAGGAAGGGGAACGCCGGGTCGGGGACGGGGTAGACCAGGCCGCGCACCAGGGAGGCGCGCGAGGGGACCAGCTCGTAGTACTCGCCGCGGAAGGGGACGATCCGCATGCCCGGGTCGTCGCCCGCCAGCCGGGCGACGCGGTCGCAGTGCAGACCCGCGCAGTTGACCAGGGCCCGGGCCCGCAGCACCGACCCGTCGGCCAGACGGACCGCGACCGCCGAGGGGCGCCGCCCGATGGCGCGCACCGCCGCTCCGTAACGCACCGACGCCCCGGCGTCGCGCGCGAGGCGGGCCAGCCGGGCCGCCACGGCCTTGAAGTCGCAGATGCCCGTCGTGCCCACATGGATGGCGGCCAGGCCGCGCACCCATGGTTCGTACTCCGCGAGCTGGGCGGGGCCGAGCTCGCGCACCGGGATCCCGTTCTCCCGGCCGCGCTGGACGAGGGCGTGCAGCCGGGGCAGCTCCGCCCGCTCCGTCGCCACGATGAGCTTGCCGGTCACCTCATGGGCGATGCCGTGCTCGGCGCAGAACTTGACCATCTCCGCCGCGCCCTGGGCGGCGAACCGCGCCTTCAGCGATCCCGGGCGGTAGTAGATGCCGCTGTGGATCACGCCGCTGTTCCGCCCGGTCTGGTGGCGGGCGGGACCGGCCTCCTTCTCCAGGACGGTTACGCGGGTGCCGGGCGCGGCGCGCGTGATCGCATACGCCGTCGACAGGCCGACGATCCCGCCCCCGACTACCAGCACATCGCAGTCCAGCGCTTTCACGTCACATCACCTCCCCGCACCACGCACAGTCCACTCACTCGACCGTCGAGTAACTATCATGACCCGCGCCACTGACAACCATCCGAAACCCCGGTCTTCGGCGACAGGGCACCCGGACGCCCGGCCGGGGTCAGGTGATCATGCCACCAGAGCCGGAGCCGGGCCCGGGCCGGTCCCAGAGCGGCCCCCAGAGCGGCCCCCAGGGCGGCTCCCAGGGACCGGACTCCGAACCGGAGCCGAGGCCGCCGGCCGTCACGCCGGCGCCATCAGCAGCGGACGCGCCCGCTCCCGCAGTTCGGCCACGCGCGGCTCGTCCCGGTACGCCTCCAGACGGTGCATCAGGTCCCGTACGTACTCGGTGGTGCGCGCCGACGAGATGCGGTTGGCGACCTCGACGGCACGGGCGCCCGCCGCGCACGCCGCGTCCAGATTGCCGGACTCCAGTTCGGCCACGGCGGACACGACGAGCCGCAGCCCGTGGGAGCGGACGAACTCCTCGGTCGGTCTGGCCAGCGCCTGCTCGGTGAACCGCCGCACCTGGCGCGGCAGTCTGAGGTCGCGGTAGCACTCGGCGGCGTCGGCGGCGAACCGCTCGTGCGAGTAGAAGTCCAGCCAGGACGGGTCGGGGTCGCCCGACCGGGACCGCTCGAGCCAGCCCTCGGCGGACTTCAGCGCCGCGCCGCAGGCCGGCCCGTCCCCGGCCTTGGCCTGGGCGCGGGCCTCGACGAGACGGAAGAAGCTCATGGTGCGGGCGGTGGCCAGGCCGCGGTTGCGCTCCACGGCGGCCTGGGCCAGGTCCACGCCATCGTCGGCGAAACCTCTGTAGGTGGCCTGAAGGCTCATGGAGGCCAGCACATAGCCGCCCAGGGGGACGTCGGCCGCGGCGCGCGCGAGCCGCAGCGCCTGGATGTAGTAGCGCTGGGCGGCCTCCTGCTGGCCGGTGTCGAAGGCCATCCACCCGGCGAGCCGGGTCAGTTCGGCGGTGGCGCCGAACAGGGAGCGGCCGACCTCGTCGCTGTACGAGCCGAGCAGCAGCGGCGCCGCGTCGACCCGCAGACACTCGGGCACCATCGACGAACGCCAGTCGCCGCCGCCGTACTTGGAGTCCCAGCGGCGCGCGTCCTCGGCGGCCTCGCGCAGCTTGGTGACGTCGCTATGGCCGACGCGCTGCGCTAAACCGTCCAGACCGGCGCTGCTCTCGGCGTCCTTGGGCTCGCGCGCGACCGACGGGTCGGCCGGGGTTATGAGCCAGCGTGACGCCGGGGTGGCATATGCGCTGACCGCGAAGGATCCGGCCAGACTCTGCCAAATCCCTCCGCCTCCGCGCCGACCCGCCAGATCCAGCCGGTAGAGCTCGGTCGCCGAGCGCACGGCCTGAGCGATGTCGCGCGGGAAGGCGAGACCGACCTCGGGCGCCGGATCGGCGTCGGCGAGCCCGATCTCATGGAGTGGTACGGGCCGCCCGAGTTTGCTCCCGATCGCGGCCGCAATCAGATGGGGCGCGGCGCCTTGGGGCACCATGCCCTTCGAGACCCATCGGGCCACGGATGTCTTGTCGTAGCGAAGCGTCAGGCCACGCTGGGCTCCGAGGTCGTTGACTCTGCGCGCCAGCCCAGCATTGCTGATCCCCGCGAGGGCGAGAACGGTGCCGAGCTTCTCGTTCGGCCCGCGTGGCTCTCTGGTCATGCGTACCCCTCGACAGCGCGGACGGCCGCCCCGGCATAGGCACGGGGCATTCGTAAACCCAGCGTAGTTCGCCGCATCCCGACCGTTAAGAGGTGGTGTCCCGGATGGCGAGATTCTTGTACGAACGGGCGTGCGGAGCGTGGTACGTGCTCCTGTTGTGTGTGGCTGTGCGCCCGTCCGTGCGCTCTGTCTCAGGGTTCGCGAGGACGTTTCGATGGGTCCTGCGTGGGTCGGCCCGCTGGACGGAATCCAGTGGGCTGGGGGACGCCGCCGCCTCATTCCCCGCGGGCGGCGGAGCGGTCCGGGAGGCGGATGCCGCCTCCCGGACTGTCGTGCCGTCAGGAGCGGTGCGGCGGCGTGTGAGTACTTCAGGGCATCCGCACGCCCATCAAGAGCGCCACGGAAGTTTGGCCGAATAACGCCCATCGGGAGTGAGCGCCCGACGGGTTCCCCCGTGGCTTCGTGTGGCGCTGATCGCGGCCGGGCTCCCGTGCCGGGCCGGGGAGGGGGAGGTCCGGCGCGGCGGCCCCCGTCAAGGGTCAGGGCCTCCCGCCGTGATCCGGGTGCCCGTGCCGTGATCCGGGTGCCCGTGCCGTGGTCCGGCGGTGCGTCATGGTCCCGTAGGCCGCACGGTGTTCGGTGGTTCCGGAAGCCCCGCGTGGTGAAACGGAAGCTGCTGTTCGCGCCCTCGTACGCCCCTTTGCGCCCCACTCATGGCAGCATGGGCCACGGCGGAGCGGTCCGTCGCGCCGACGGCGGTTTCCCGTACGCGCGTCCGCGCCTGGCGGGAATACGTCTTGTGATCAACCATGTTGTTTCTGTGGTCGAATGCGGTCAAAGGACATCGGGGAGATCCATGTAGTTGTCCGGTTCGATGCCGAAACCGTCGACGTGCTGTGCATGATGGCCCCTACTTCTTGGTTGCCTTGTTTGCCCACACCCTGTGGAGGCGCGATGCGGTGGTTGGTGGGGTGGAGCAGTACCGCATCGGGGCCGGACCCCTCGCAGGGTCGCGGGATCCAGCCGGTCGGCGCCCAACTCCTGTGGGCGGACCCCGATCCGCTGTGGGCCGTGGGCGACTGGCGCCCCGACGAGGTACGCGTCGTCCAGGCCGACCCCTTCTCCCGCCTCGCCGTCTTCGGCTGCTGCGGCGCCTCCGACGAGGAGCTGCGCGTCGGCCTGTTCGCCGCCCGCGGCGGCGCCCTGCGCCACCTCACCGCCTGGCCCGGCAGCTACACGGCCGTCGCGCAGGTCGGCCGCCGCACCACCATCGTCGGCGACCTGGCCGGCGCCCGGCCCGTCTTCCACACGGACTGGGGCGGCGGCACCGCGTACGCCACGGCCGCCCTGCCGCTCGCCGACCTCATCGAGGCGCAGCTCGACGTCAGCCACCTCGGCGCGCTCCTGGCCTGCCCCGACTCCCCGGAGGCGATGGGCGACGGCACCCCGTACCTGGGCGTCAGACGGGTGCCCCCGGGACACGCCCTGATCCTGCGCGACGGTGCCCGCGACATCATCGGCTACGAGCCCACCGCCTCGCTCGCCGTCGCCGCGCCCCAAGTGGAGCAGGAGAAGGCCGTGGACGGCATCCGGGACGCCCTCGTGGAGGCCGTACGGGCCAGGCTCGCCGCGCCGCGCCACGCTCCCGAGACCGACGGCCTCGACCCCGGACCGGTCCCCGGTATGGGCCCCGCCGAGCGGCGCGCGGCCCGCGGCGCGCCGGCGCCCGGCATCGGCGCCGACCTCTCCGGCGGCAGCGCCTCCGCCACCCTCGCCCTGCTGGCCGCGGGCCTGCCCGGGATGCCCGGCACCCTGCTCGGCCACGGCACCGAGGCGGGCGAACGCCTCCTCGCCGTCACCTTCAACGACCTGGCCACCCAGGGCGGCGTCCGCGCCCGCGAGGCCGAGCTGGAGCGGGCCGGCGCCATCGCCGCCAACCCGCGGCTGCACCACGTCGTGGTCGCCGGGGGCGAGGAGGCGCTTCCGTACGCCGCCCTGGACAGCGGCCCGCTCACCGACGAGCCCGGCCCCTCCATCGTCGTCGCCGAGCGCCACCGGCGCCGGCTCGCCGCGGGCAGCGCCGACCACTTCGTCGGCCATGGAGCCCGGCAGGCGCTCGACGCCCACCCGGCGCGCCTCGCCGACCTCCTGCTCGACCGGCAGCGCCGCCATCTGCTGCGCCCCGCCACCGCGCTCGCCAAGGCCGACGGCCCCTTCGGCCACTCCTTCTTCGTGCCCTTCACGGTCTACCGGGCGGCGCGCAAGCTGGCCCGTACGTCCTACCGGGACGGCGTCGAGGACGCCGCGAGCCGCCTCCTGGAGCGGCGCTTCACCGACGACGGCGGTGGCGGCGGTGGCGGCGGTGGCGGCGGAGCGGACGGGGGCGCGGGCGGCAGGGGCGGGCGCGGGGTCGTCTCCGCCTCCCTCGCCGCGCTCGCCTGGTGCCGCCCCGGCCCCGCCGCGCGCTGGCTCACCGGCGAGGCGCTGGCCGAGGTGTCGCTGCGCCTGGAAGCCGCCGCGGCCCGCCCCGTGACCCTCCGCCGCCCCGGGGAACGGCGCGCCGACGCGGCCCTGGCCCGGCACGCGGCCGACCACCGGGTGTTCGAGCAGGCGGCCGAGGTGCGCAGCCAGCGGCTCCACGCGCCCTTCCTCGACAACCAGGTTGTACGCGCCTGCCGCATGCTCCCCGAAGCGCTCCGAGTGCAACCCGGGGCGCGCGCGTCCGTGCTGCGCGCGGTCCTCGCGGGAGCGGGCATCCGCGACCTGCCGCCCGGCTGGGGAGCCCCCTCGCACGCCGCCCACGCCGCCTCCGTACGGGCCGGGCTGCGCGCCTGGGTCGGCGAGGTCGTCACCCTCTTCGACGCGCCGCTGCTGGCCGACGCGGGCCTGGTCGAGGCCCGCGTCGTACGCAAGGCGCTGCGCGCGGCGGCGGAGGGGGAGCGGCTGCCCCTGGACGGCCTGGCCGAACTCGTCTCCACGGAGGTGTGGCTGCGGCGGCTGCTGGCCCGGCGCGGCACGTGTTGGACGGGGACGGCGGCGCCGCGGCAGCGGGCGGTGGCGGGCGGGGTGGTTCCGCGGAGTCTGTAGGGCCGGAGCCGCGGTCTGTGGGCTCAGGTGTTTTGGGCTTTGTGTTCGGCGTATGGGCGGCGCGGCGCGCCGACTGCGTCGCTTATTCGTACGATCCGACCGCCGACCCGAGGACAATGACGCCGTGCGGTATCTGATCCTCGGCTCGGCCGAAGCGCGCGACGACGACGGGAACCCCCTGCCACTGGGCGGGCCCCGCCTCCGCGCGCTGCTCACCGCGCTCGCCATGCGCGCCGCACGCCCGGCACCCGCGCCCGTGGACGTCCTCATCGACGAGGTGTGGGCGGAAGACCCACCCCAGGACGCGCCCGCCGCCCTCCAGGCGCTCGTGGGCCGCCTGCGCCGGGCCGTCGGCCGGGACGCGGTGGTCTCCTCGCCCGGGGGCTACCGCCTCTCCACCGGCGGGCCCCAGGACGTCGACCTCCTCCACTTCGAGGCGCTGACGAAGAGCGGCACGACGGCCCTCGACGCCGGTGACCCGGAGACGGCCGCCGAGGTACTGCGGCAGGCGCTCGCGCTGTGGCGCGGCCCCGCGCTGGCCGACCTGCCGGACCGCGACGCGGCCGCCGCCCGCCCCGAAGCCCTCCGGCTGACCGCGCTGCACCGCCGTATCGACGCCGACCTCGCGCTCGGCCGCCCCGCGGACGCCATACCGGAGCTGCGCGAACTCGTCGCGGACCACCCGCTCGACGAGACCTTCCACGCGCAGCTGATCCGCGCACTGCACGCGGCGGGCCGCCCGGCCGACGCGCTCGCCGCGTACGAGGCGGTCCGGCACACCCTCGCCGACCGGCTCGGCACAGACCCGGGCCCGGACCTCAGGGCCCTCCACGGCCACCTGCTGTCCGGCACCCCCGCACCCCTCCCGGCGGGCGCGCGGGCGGCGGCCGTACGGGGGCCTGGTGGCTCTGGTGGCTCTGGGCGCTCTGGGCGCTCTGGGGGTGACGGCGCTGCCGGCGGCCGTGGTCCCGGCGGGGACGCCGGGGCGTCCTCCGGCGACGAGGCGGCGGGACGCGGGCCGTACGGGCCGCCCGTGGCACCTCGCCGCGTACCGGAGCGGACCCACACGCCGTACGCCGCCCAGGACTCTTCCGGTGCGGCTTGGGGCGGCGGGCACGCGAGGCGTGGCCCTGAGGCGGCCCACGGTGCGGAGACGGCCTTTGGGGCCGAGACGGTCGGTGGCGGCGCCGCCCGCGCCGCGTACGCCGACCCCGCCCCTGGGGCGACTCAAGGCCCCGGGGCGGCCTACGAACCGGTGGCGCCCCGTGCTCCGGAGACGGCCGGTGGACCAGGGGCGACGCGTGGGGGTGCCGCCGTCGGCGTGCCGGACCCCGGCCATGACCCCCGGGCGGCCTGTGGTCCGGAGGCGGACCACGGTCCGGAGCGGGCTCGTGGAGGAGCCGCCGGTGGCGCGCCGGGCTCCCGCCGGGGAGGTGAAGCGGTACCAGAGACGGCGTACGTGGACCGTGGCCCCGGAGCGGCTCACGGTCCGGAGCGGGCTCGTGGAGGAGCCGCTCCTGGCACGCTGGGCTCCCCCCACGGCGGTGAAGCGGCCCCGGGAGCGGCGTACGTGGACCGTGGCTACGGGAGGGCCGACGGTCCGGCTGCGCCTCACGCTCCGGAACCAGCCCAGGGGCCGGGGCCGACTGGCGGGATCGCAGCCGCCGGCGTGCCGGACTTCGGCCACGGCGCTGAGACAGCCCAAGGGCTGGCGTATGGGAACCATGACCCCGGGGCGGCTTACGGTCCGGAGGAGGCTCGTGGAGGAGCCGCCCGGGCGCCGTACCCCGGACACGGCGGCGAAGCGGCCGAGGCCGGGTACGCCGCCCACGTCCCCCAAGCCCCCTCGGAAGCCGCGCCCGACGCCGCCCGCCGAGCAGCCGGGGCCGCCCACAGCACCGGCCCCGCCCCGGCCGACACCCCGCCCGCGCCGCCGAACGGCGGCCACGCGCAGGGCGGCGCCCCGCGCCCGCGCGGCAACCTCCGCGCGCGGCTCACCAGCTTCGTCGGTCGGCAGACCGAGATCGCCGACCTCCGCCGGGATCTGCGCGGCGCCCGCCTGGTCACGCTCACCGGCCCCGGCGGCTCCGGCAAGACCCGGCTGTCCGAGGAGGTCGCCGCGGCCGTCACGGCCGCCTACCCGGACGGCGTTTGGGTGGTCGAGCTTGCCAAGCTCGACCATGCGGCGGCCGTCCCAGGGGCCGTCCTGAGCGCGGTCGGCGACCGTGAGACGAGCTTGCTCGCCACCAAGCTCGAAACGCGGCTCGGCGGGGCGGACGGCGCCGACCCGGCCGCGCGCCTCGTCGAGCTCTGCGCCCACCGCCGCCTGCTGCTCCTGCTCGACAACTGCGAGCACGTCATAGACGCCGCGGCGGCGCTCGCCGAGACGCTCCTGGCGCACTGCCCGGGGCTGAGCGTGCTGGCCACCAGCCGGGAGCCGCTGGGCGTGCCCGGCGAGACCGTACGGCCCGTGGAGCCGCTCCGGCCCGCGCCCGCCCACCAGCTGTTCGCCGAGCGGGCCGCGGCCACCCTGCCGGGATTCGACCCTGCGCGGGACCCGGACACGCAGGCGGCTGTCGCGGAGATCTGCCGCCGGCTCGACGGCCTGCCGCTGGCGATCGAGCTGGCTGCCGCGCGGCTGCGGCTGCTCACCCCCAGGCAGATCGCCGACCGGCTCGACGACCGCTTTCGCCTGCTGACCAGCGGCAGCCGAACCCTGCTGCCGCGCCAGCAGACGCTGCGGGCCGTCGTCGACTGGTCCTGGGAGCTGCTCGACGAGCGCGAGCGCACGGTGCTGCGCCGGGCGTCGGGGTTCGCCGGCGGGTGGGGGCTGAGCGCGGCGGAGGCCGTGTGCGCGGAAGCGCCGCCCGCCGCGGCCCCGTCGGCCGCATCCCCGGCCGACGGCATGGCGCAGAACGGCATGGCGCAGAACGGCATGGCGCAGAACGGCATGGCACAGGACGGCATGGCGCAGGACGGCACGGCGCAGGACGGCACGAGCGCCATGAGCGCCATAAACGCGTCCGTGCAACCCGATGCGCACCCCGAGCTCCGCCCCCGCACCCACATAGCCCGCGGCGAGGTGCTCGATCTGCTCGGGGCGCTGGTCGACAAGTCACTGCTGGTCGTCGACCACCCGACGGCCGACCAGGCCCCGGCCGAGGCCCGCTACCGGATGCTGGAGACCATCCACGAGTACGTCGGCGAGCGCGCCACCGAGGACTCCGTCGCCCGGGCCGACCACACCGCCGCCCTCGCCCGCCACACCGCCTACTTCCGCGACTACGCGCGCACCGCCGAGCCACGGCTGCGCTCCGCGGAACAGCTTCCCTGGCTGCACCGTGTCGAGTCGGAACTCGACAACATCCGGGCCGCCCTGAAGCGCTCCCTGGAGGCGCGCGACGAGCAGACCGTGATCGAGTTCGTCATGGCCATGGGCTGGTTCTGGTGGCTGCGCAACTACCGCGACGAGGGCGTCGCCTGGACCCGCGAGGCACTGATCCTCGGCGGTGCCATGGGGCCCGGGGACTGGCAGAGCGTGCTCGGCTCCATACCCGGGGATGTCCCGCCCGGGGAGGACGGCGTCGACGAGACCGCCACGCACTACTGGGACCAGATGGACCTGCGGCTCCTGTTGTTCTTCCTGAACGCGGACAACGCCGATGGGCCCACGTTGACCAGTCCCGATTCCGTGACCGCGGCCCATCGCATCCGCGATGCCTACACCGCCCACCCCGGCCCGCGCGGCGCCCGCTTCCCCGGGATGCTGTGGCCGTTCTCCGGGTTCCTCCTCGACGGTCACGCCGGGGTGATCCCGCTGATGGACGAGGCGGTGGCCAACTCCAGGGCGCACGGCGACGACTGGGCGGTCGGCGTGGCGCTGATGTTCCGCACGCATGCGGTCATCGACTCGCCGGGCGGCATGAAGAACGTCGAGGCGGACTGGGCGGAACTCCGCGAGCTCAGCAGACGGGTCGGCGACCGCTGGATGCTCGCCCAGGTCGAGACCGCCGCGGGCGAGATGGCCGCGAGCCACGCCCGGCTCGACGAGGCGCGGGCGGCGTACGAGTTGGCGCGGCGGCTCGCCCGGGAGATCGGCGCGCACGCCGAGGCACCGTTCATCATCACCCGGCTCGCGGATGTGGCGATCAACGCCGGGGAGCTGGACCGCGCGGAGAAGCTGCTGGACCACTCGGACGAGGAGGCGGAGCGCCGCGGCTCCCAGGACCGGGACGTGCGGTCGTTCAACGGCTTGCTGCGCTCCCTGGTCGAGCTGCACCGCGGAAACCTGGCCCGGGCGCGGGCGCTGTGCGAAGGGGCGCGGCGTATGGCGGAGCAGGCGACTCCACCCTCGCAGTTCTGGGTGCTCGCAGACGGCTTGGACGCCCGTATCACCGCCGACGAGGGCGATGCGCCCGGCGCGCTGCGCAAACTGCGCGACACCCTGAGCAGGGGCGCCGAGACCGGCTGCGTCGAGATCCTGCTGGCCCAGCAGGCGGAGACCGCCGCCCATGTCCTGGTGGGCTGCGAGAAGGAGGGCCTCGCCGCCCGGATGCTGGGCGCGGCCGACGCCTGGCGCGGTGAGCTGGGGCGCACCCCGCTGCCGCTGCGCGAGACGGAGAAGGCCACGGCGGCCGCGCACCGCGCCCTGGGCCGCGAGACCGTCGACGCGCTGCGCGCGGAAGGCGCGGGGCTGTCCGTCGAGCAGGTCATCGCCCTGCTCGACGAACTGGTGACGACCCCCTGGCCGGGCTCCTAGCCGGGCCAGCCCGGCCCAGGGGGTGTCCGACGGATCTTGGTGCCCGCGATGGCCACGCGGCGGAGCCGCATATCGACGACGCGGCTCACCACCCCGGGGCCCGGCGCGCCGAGCCCACCATGCTCACCGCTCACCCGGCACGCCGCACCCGCGCGGCCGGTGTCACACCGCCGGGCGCGACCGCAGCCCGTCCAGGAGAATGTCCAGCAGCCGCGCCGACGCCGCCGCCTGCTGCGCCGCGTCAGGCAGCGAGGGCGCCGCCGTGGCGATCACCAGCAGCACATCGGCCACCGTCACATCCGGCCGCAGCTCACCCGCTTCCCGCGCCCGGTCCACCAGCTGCCCGACGACCTCCAGCAGCGCCGCCGCGCCCGCGTCGTCAGGGCCGCCCGGGACCGGGCTGTGCTGCTCCACCAGGCGCAGTTCCGGCTGGGGAGGAGGGTCGGCTAACCCCACGTGCCGCTGCTGCGGCACCCGGACCTCCGCCTCCACCTCGACCCCGACCCGCAGCACCTGGGGCGGCAGCAGCCGGCCCGCGCCGGACGCCACCGAGGTGCGCAGGAACCGGGCCAGCGCGGACCACGGCTCGTTCTCCTGGCCGAGGGCGGCCCGCGCCTGGTCGGTCAGCCGGGCCGTCTCCTCCTCGGCTATGCGGCGCACCAGGACGTCCTTGCTGGGGAAGCGCCGATAGACGGTGCCCACCCCGACTCGCGCGCGCCGGGCGACGTCCTCCATGGGAGCGCCGTACCCCAGCTCCCCGAAGACCTCGCGCGCCGCGCGTAGCACGTGCTCAAGATTCCGCTGCGCGTCTACGCGAAGCGGAGCGTTCCGGCCGCCGGCTCCGTCTACCGATGCGACGGCTGACGACCAATGAGAACCCTGAAGCTGCATAGTGATCCCCCGGTAATGACGTCTCCCCCCGGAGACTCCCCGCCCAGAATGCCGGGGCAGTCTCGACCCCGGCGTGGAATACGAACATAGTTGAGCGCCGGTCAAGAAAGAAGGGGGTAGGTCCGGACAGATCGACCCCCTTTCGGAGTACCGCACCGCCCGTCTCCGCTTCCCCTGCCGCCCACTGCCCCGCACCCCCTTACTGACCTGCGCACCTTCCGCACGCCAGACCGAATGAGGGCCGCCGGGCGTGCCGAGATCGCCGGTCACACAATTCGTCGGGCCTGTGGACAAACCGCGGCTCTGCGTGCGTCATGGGAGGGTGAAGGAACCTGCGCGCATTCTCGTTGTCGGCGGTGGCTACGTCGGGATGTACACCGCGCTGCGCCTCCAGCGGAAGCTGAAGAAGGAGCTGGGGCAAGGCGACGTACAGGTCATCGTGGTCGACCCCGAGCCGTATATGACCTATCAGCCGTTCCTCCCCGAGGCGGCGGCCGGGTCCATCTCGCCACGCCATGTCGTCGTGCCGCTGCGCCGCGTCCTGCCCAAGTGCCAGGTCGTGATCGGCGAGGCCACGGCGATCAACCACGGCAAGCGCACCGCGACGGTCAGAACCCTCGCGACCGAGGAGGAGGGCACCGGCTCGATCGAGATCCAGTACGACGAGCTGGTGATGGCGCCGGGCTCCGTCTCCCGCACCCTCCCGGTCCCCGGCCTGGTCGACCACGGCATCGGCTTCAAGACCGTCGAGGAGGCCATCGGCCTGCGCAACCACGTCCTGGAGCAGCTGGACATCGCGTCCTCCACCCGGGACCCCGACGTGCGGGACGCCGCGCTCACCTTCGTCTTCGTCGGCGGCGGCTACGCGGGCGTCGAGGCGCTCGCCGAGCTGGAGGACATGGCCCGCTACGCCGTCCGCTACTACCACAACATCTCGCCCGAGGACCTGAAGTGGATCCTGGTGGAGGCCACCGGCCGCATCCTCCCGGAGGTCGGCGAGGAGATGGGCAGATACGCGGTGCGCGAGCTGCGCGGCCGCAACATCGACGTACGGCTGGACACCCGGCTCGACTCCTGCGTGGACCGGATCGCCGCGCTGAGCGACGGCTCGCGCTTCCCCACCCGCACCCTGGTGTGGACCGCGGGGGTCAAGCCGCACCCCATCCTGGCCTCGACCGACCTCCCGGTGAACGAGCACGGCCGCCTCAAGTGCACCGCGGCCCTCCATGTGGACGGGGTGGAGCACGCCTGGGCCGCCGGGGACGCCGCGGCGGTCCCGGACCTGACGGCGGAGAAGCCCGGCACGTACTGCGCCCCCAACGCGCAGCACGCCCTGCGCCAGTCGAAGGTGCTCGCCGAGAACCTGATCGCCTCAATGCACAGCCGGCCGCTGAAGGACTACGCGCACAAATACGCCGGCTCGGTGGCCTCCCTCGGCCTGCACAAGGGGGTCGCCCATGTGTACGGGCGGAAGCTGAGGGGCTACCCGGCCTGGTTCATGCACCGCGCCTACCATCTCAGCCGGGTGCCGACCTTCAACCGGAAGGCGCGGGTCCTGGCCGAGTGGACCCTGTCGGGACTCTTCAAACGAGAGATCGTCTCGCTCGGGTCGCTGGAGAACCCGCGGGCCGAGTTCAAGCTCGCCGCCGACACCGGCCGCCATCCCGAGGCCAGTTGACGCCGTTCGACGCCAGTCCATGCCCGTTCGGCGCTCCTCTGGGCGGAGGCGGGAACTCCCCCTGACCGACCGGCGTCTCACGGATGTCAGTCCGGTCGGCCACACTGGACGTGTGACCATGGGTGGGCTCGTATCTGCAAAGAGTGACAATCGCGAGGATTCGGAAGTTTGCTGCATTCCCCTGGGGGCCGTCCCCCGCACCCACACCCGCACCCCTCTCCGTACCCCCGCGCCGGCGCGCCGCTCAGCCACAACCTCGCGAGGTAACCCCCGGTGAACTTCACGCGCTGGAGCGCCCGGCTTCCCCGAACACAGCGACGCACCGCCGCCCGCACCGACCGCGGCGCGCGGCGGCCACAGCCCGCGGCCGCGGGCGGCGGCAGCGGCTCCGTCCCCGCCGCCCGGGGCGAGCGCTCCGACCCCTCGGACCGCGGCGAGCCGCCGCCGTCGGGCGCGGCGGGCCCCTTCCCAGAGGACGGGATCCCCGCCGCCGTCCCCACCCTCGACGGGCTGTCTGTCCATGACGTGCTCGGCCAGGTCCCGGCCCTGGTCGCCGTCGTCTACGGCCCCGATCACCGCATCGCCTACGTCAACGAGTCCTATACGGCCATCTTCGGCGCCCGGACCCCGGGCGCCTCCGCCCGCCAGGCCCTGCCCGAGCTCCAGGAGCTGGGGCTGCTGCCGCTCATGGACCAGGTCCTGCGCAGCGGTCGGCCGCGTACGGTCAAGTCCCGGCGCGTCCTCGGCGCGCGGGCCGGGACCGCGCCGGTGGCCGTGGCGGAGACGGAGGCGGCGGGCTCCGTGGCCGAGGGCTCCGTGGCCCACGGCTCCGTGGCCCAGGGCTCCGGCTCCCACGGCCCGGCGAGCGTGGCCGGCCGGGGGCGGCCCGGCTACTACACCTTCACGTGCTCCCCGATCGAGATGGCCCCGCCGGCCCCCGCCCCCGCTCCGGCCGCCGCGGTCACCTCCGGGGCCGCCGATGCCCCGGCGGTCGCGACCGCGCTCGGAGCGGCCCCGGAGCAGCCGTCGATCCCCGACCCCGGGGCGTCCGGGCCCGGCGCTCCGGACGGGGCCCCGCTGCGCGGTGTGCTGGTCTTCGGCGCCGACGTCACCGACCAGGTGGAGGCCGCGGAGCGGCTGCGCGCCAGCGAGCGCCTTCAGCGCCAGGCCGCCGTCACCCTCCAGCGCAGCCTCCTCCCACAGGAGCTCGAGCAGCCCGATGACCTGAGGGTCGCCGCCACATACCAACCGGGCGGCACGGACGCGGCCGTGGGCGGCGACTGGTACGACGTCATCACGCTGGGCGCCGGCCGCACCGCCCTGGTCATCGGCGACGTCATGGGGCGCGGCGTCCGAGCGGCCGCCGTGATGGGCCAGCTGCGCACCGCCGTCCGCGCCTACGCCCGCCTCGACCTCCCCCCGCACGAGGTCCTCCAGCTCCTGGACGGCCTGGCCGCCGAGATCGACCCCAACCAGATCGCGACCTGCGTCTACGCCGTCCACGACCCGAACGAGAACCGCCTGGTCTACGCCTCGGCGGGCCATCTGCCGATCCTCGTCCGCGACCCTGACGGCACCGTCCGCCGCGCCGCCGAGCCCACCGGACCGCCCCTGGGCACGGGCAGCTGGCTGCACACCTCCGCCTCGATCCCCTTCGGCCCGGGCTCCAGCGCGGTGCTGTACACCGACGGCCTGGTGGAGCGGCGCGACAAGGACATCTACGAGGGCGTGGCCGCGCTGGAGCGCGTCTTCGCGGGCGCCACGGGAGCGCCCCAGGTGATGTGCGACCGCCTGATCCGGGCGCTGGGCATCACCGCCGACCACGACGACGACGTGGCCGTGCTGGTCCTCCAGCACCCCGCCCGCACCGGCCATGACGCCGAGCTGTTCCACAACGCCGCCCTGGAGCTCCTCGGCGGCGTCGAGGCGGCGCCCCGGGCGCGGGCGTTCGCCTCCGGCGTCCTCGCCAGCTGGCGCTTCCCCATGGAACTGCATGACCTGGGCGTACTGGCCGCGAGCGAGCTGGTCGCCAACTCGCTCCAGCACGGTGTGCCGCCGATGCGCCTGCGGCTGCGCCGTACGGACCGCCGCCTGATCATCGAGGTGACGGACGGCGACGAGCACCTGCCGCGCCGCCGCCGCGCCGAGCCGGCCGACGAGGCCGGGCGCGGCATCTCCATCGTCGCGACCATCGCCTCGTCCTGGGGATCGCGCCGCACGCCGGGCGGCGGCAAGGCGGTCTGGTGCGAGTTCGCCCTCCCGGCGGGTTAGGAGCCGCGCGCGCCGAAAGGCCCCAGGCCCAGTCGACACGCGGCGGAGCCGCGATTCGACTGGGCCTGGGAAGAGGCGGGTAGGGGAAGCGAGCCCAAGGCGCGGCTCCGCCGCGCGGCCGCCGCAGACGCCGCGCTCCGGCGTTACGCCGCCGTGGTCACCGGCTCCGTCGACTCAGCCTGCGATCCCCGCTCCGCCGGCTCCCGCCGCTGCGCGGGCACCGCCGCACCCGGGGCGGTGCGCAGCGGGTTGTCCTGGCGGGCCGTGAGCCGCCTGCCCAGCCGCAGCGCGAGCACCGAGATACCGAGCGAGCAGCCGACGAGCATCGCGATGTACGCCACGTACATCCCCGACGCCGCCATCAGGCCGCCCACCGCCGGGCCGACGGCCAGCGCCAACTGCTTGACCAGCGCGAAGCCGGAGTTGTACTGCCCGACCTGGGTCGGCGGCGCAAGATCGGCGACCAGCGGGGCGACGGTCGGCGACAGCATCGCCTCACCGAGCCCGAAGAGCGCGTACGCCGAGATGATCGCGCCGGTCGCGACGGCCTGGCTGCCCGGCACCAGGCCGGAGGCGCCCGCCACCAGCCAGGCCACCGTCCAGACCAGACCGGTCAGCGCGATGACACGGCTGCGCCGCCGCCCCTCCACCAGCCTGAGCACGACGAACTGCGCCAGCACGATGGCCGCCGTGTTCGCCGCCAGCGCCGCGCCCAGCATCGCGGGCGAGATACGAGTGACCTCCACCGCGAACGCCGCCAGCCCCGACTCGAACTGTCCGTAGCAGGCGAAGAACATCACGAAGCCCAGCACACACAGCTGCACCATGGCCCGGTTCCGCAGCATGGCCCGCCAGCCGCCTCCGGCCTGCCTTCCCACGGCTGAGGCGGGGTCGAGCTTCGAAACCTTCGGGAGTCGTACGGTCGCCACGGCCGCGCCCAGCACCAGGAACATCACCGACTCGATCGCGAACAGCCGGACGAAGCTCGACGGGTCCGAGGCGTCGACCAGCAGTCCGCCGAGCAGCCCGCCGACGCCGAGGCCCAGGTTGTTGAGGAAGAACTGCGTCGCGAAGGCGCGTGAGCGGGTGGCCGTGGTCGAGCACCACACGATCATGGTGGCGAGGGCGGGCTGGATCACCGCGATGCCCGCGCCGAGCAGGGCCACGGCCGCGATGACGGACGCCTCGTCGGAGGCCAGACCCAGCCCCATCGACCCGAAGGCAGAGGCCACGGCGCCCACCAGGGCCACCGGTAGCGGGCCACGCCGGTCGATCACCCGACCGGTGAAGGGCAGCACGGCCAGCGCCGCGACAGCGAACACCGCGAGCACCATGCCCGCCGTGCTCGCGCCGAGATCCCGCACCTGCGCCACATAGACGAACAAGAACGGAACGGTGAAGCCGTTGCCGAACGCGCTCAGCGCGTTCCCCAGCTGGATCCGGCGCAACGCTGCGCCCATCGCGGTGGTCACACTCACCTGCCTAGGTCGAGAAGAAGGACTGAAGGGGACTGAAGCCGAATAGTGGAAGCCTCAAGACTTCAACACTAAAGTTCGAAGCTAAAGAGTACACCTCGAAGGACTTCGAGGCGAATGAGGACGTGCCATACTGCCCGGCATGCCTGAGACCCCCGGCCCGGCAGAGCCGAGCCTCGAGGAGCAGATCGCGGCCTACCAACGTGAGTTCCAGGACCTGGATCCGCAGGTGGAGCAGGTCGTCAGCGCCCTCAGCCGCCTCAACCGGCGGATGAACGTCGCCTACAGCCGCCAGACCGCGACCCTGGGCATCAGCAACACCGAGTGGGAGGTGCTCAAGGCCCTCGTCCTCTCCGGAGCCCCGTATCGACTGGGCCCCGGCGACCTGGCCAAGCGGCTCGGCCTCACCCCGGCCGCGATGACCCACCGCCTCGACCGCATGGCGAGCGAGGGCCTGGTCACGCGCGAGCGCGACGAGGCCAACCGCGTACGCGTCATCGTCGAGCTCACGGCGGAGGGTCGGGAGAAGTGGCTGGAGGCCATGCGGATGGCGTCCGTCTTCGAGGAGGATCTTCTCCAGGACCTCTCCAGCGACGAGCGCGGGGCGCTGGGCGAAATGCTGACGCGGGTCCTTCGCAGGGTGGAGGAGACCCAGCCGGACGCCGGCGGACGGCTGAGCGACCTGGAGTGAGAAGACGCGCCGGGAATGAAGTTGACACGCCCCGGGGCGATGCGTAATGTACTCCGAGCTGCCACGGAGCCTTAACGGTTCTTCGACAGCCACTCGCGCCGCACCGGCGGCAAACCACTACTGCACGGCCCCTCATCGGGATGGATTTCGGCGTGCCCGGAATTCTGTCCCCGGAGCTCGATTATGAGCCCCGGAGGAAATCCGCTAAAGTAGTGAA